>NZ_JACC01000008.1 GCF_000520955.1 Aquimarina pacifica
TAAAGGATGTTTGTTTAACGTACCTAATTAAACCTAACGTTTAGTATATGAAGCGTAGCCTGCCGTTAGGCGGCTATGATTTCATATACCGTTTTAGTCGCTTTTTTCTTTTCTTGTTGATATTATATAATTCAAAATAGGTCTTTTGGTATCTTCTTCTTTTTCTAAACGAATTAAACCGCCTTCAAATGTCCAGTCAAAAGATACTTCTTTATCGCCATAAACAAATTCCTTTTGCTTTGATTTCAATTCGTCTTGATTATTGTACCCAAAGTATTGCGCAATAGAATCAATAAGATTCTCAGATTCGGTGTAATAAATAAATCTTGAAAAATTCTTGAATACTTTTCTGAAAGTCAAAACGAATCCTTCTTGTTCAGGGTAGTTTGTATAGATTACGTAGTTGAAATAGTTAAAATAAAATTTAGGCAATTTAAACGCATATGTTTTGATAGTCTCTCCATCTTTTATTGGGTATGATTCGACTAATGAGTCCTTATTGCAAAAACCAATTGCTTCATCAAGAAAATTCTTCTTATTTTCGATGTCATCAAGCACTATAGTTAATTCTGAGATCAAATCTTTTGGCTCAATAATTTTGGTTGGAATATTAAACTCGTTGTAGAGGACTTTTGACTTAATTCTTAGTTTCTTGTCCATTGCAACGAAATAATCACAGTACGCACCATAAAACGAATGTTCACCATCTGCTTGAATATTTTGCATATTGTCAGTTGGCTTAGGCAGTTTATCCATCTTATACCCAATCATATCTAACATCAGATATGCTGTAGTATAATATTCATATTGATTTGTGGGCTCTTTCTTGTGTTTGAACGTAGTTTCTACATATTCAAGATATGTCATTTTGGTTCCTAACTTCAATAAGAAATCATCAATGTTTTTAATTACTTCATTGTAACTCCAATTACCAGAATTAGATTCAAGTTTGAAACCATAGTCAGCCATTGATTTTCTGAAATCTTTATAATACTCACCATCTTGCAGGAGATTTTGAGAAAAAGGTCCAACTTCTTTCATTAAATCCCACATCGTTGAGTTGGGTTTAAGGTTTGGAAACATCTTTTTCAAAATATCTTTGTTTTCTTCTGTAATGTCAATCCCAGAAGGCTGCAATTGAAAAAGAGATTTCATTAAACCACCCATTTTTCCCAACCCTATTTCATCGAGTGATTCATCAAGGTCTTGAAATACTTTTTCGATGTTCATTAGTTCGGATATGTCCTCTTTATCCTTTTCGCCTTCGAAATATTCAGTTGGAGTTCCAAACAATGGCTTAACTCTATCCTTTTCCCATCTCAATAAGTGTTTATCAGAAAGGAATTCTAAAGTTTCCAAATCCTCTTTGAAAAGCTCATTACTTGGACTATAGCTTTTCATTAAGTCGTTGAAATGAGCTGGTGTATATGGAAATTGCAAGTGTTTTTTATGCTTAGAAATAAAATCTTTGAGATCCTTAAATTGAGGTTTTTTAAGATTACTTATTACATTCCAATCTAAGTAAACTCGAATCATATATTTCTGTTGGTTTTAATTGCGACTAACAATGTTATATAAACACCAAGATAACTATATTCATTAATATCTGGATATATAGTTACCTTATTAACTATATCCTTGGAGTATAAATGTAATAATCCCCAACAAAAAAGCAAGACAATATTGTCTTGCTTCGGTAAAATTAGTCTTAAAAGTGACCCCAGCAGGATTAACTAGCGTTGATCCCATTAAACTCACTACTAAATAAGAAACCACAAGCTATCGCTCTAGCTCTTCATTTTACTCCAAAGCTTCAAACTACGTTTGGTTTTTCATAAAATAAAGAACCACGCCAAATGGCGTGGTTTCTTGCTTGATGTGACCCCGGCAGGATTCAAACCTGCAACCCTCAGAGCCGAAATCTGATGCGCTATTCAGTTGCGCCACGAGGCCTAGTATTTTTATAGTTACTTAATATTTACAACCCAACTTAATGATTGTTAAGACAATTTACTCTTTACAATGGTAGAAATTGTTTTTCCGTCTGCTTTACCTGTTAGTGCTGCATTGGCCATACCCATTACCTTACCCATATCTTTCATACCAGTCGCGCCTGTTTTTGATATAATATCAACAACTATCTTTTCGATTTCTTCTGCACCTAACTGCTCTGGCAAAAACTGCTCAATTACTTGGGCTTGTGCTAACTCAGGCTCTGCAAGATCATTACGCCCTTGCTCTGTAAATATAGCCGCACTATCTTTGCGCTGCTTTACTTGTTTTTGTAATAGTTTTAGCTCTTGTTCTTCAGAAAGCTCTTCTTTTACACCGCTCTCTGTTTTGGCTAATAAAATAGCTGATTTTATAGCTCGTAATGATGTTAAGGCATTGGTATCCTTGGCTTTCATAGCCTCTTTCATTGCGGTCATTACTTTTTGCTCTAAACTCATGATATTAAATGTTTGATCTTTTGGATTGCGAAGATAAAAAATAAACCGATATTCTTGTTGTGGATTATCAGTTTATACCGCTTTTTTTAACTGCAACAAAAATTGATTTTAAGTATTATTTTGGATCATCTAAAGATCAGATGATCCAAAATTTATTGATTAGTCTACATTATCATGTAAAAACGAATTATTCTTACGTAATTGAATGTCATCATTCGTATCTGTACCTAGTGATGTTCTCGACAGACTTGACTCATCAGGTTTTGCCTCTACATCTATTCCTGCTCTTTTATATGCTGGTTCTTTTTCTATATCATCAATATTAGATGCATTATTTTTGAATTTATAGTTAAACTCCTTCATCTTAGCCCGACGCTCAGCTGCTCTAGCTTTTAAGATTTCAGAAATAGGCTGGTCTACAGGATCTACATCTTCGGCAATCTCGGTTTCTGGTGCCGGAGCGATCGTTTTTTTCTCAAAAACGACTTCTTCTTCTTCCTGTATTACCTCTGTTGGCTGTGCCTCTGATAATCGCTTTTCCTCTTCCATATAATCTTCGAGACTATACTTACGCCCCCCTCCCGAAATAGAATCACCGACTGGTACCACTTCTATAGGATCATTGACCTCTAAATCAAGAATATCATCACTCAAATCAAAAATTATAGGCTGCTCATCTTCTATAATTTCTTTTTTATCTATAGTATCCATAGAAGGAGTCTGCACATTCGGAGCTTCTTTTTCATCGCTATCCATAGGCAAATCAAATGCCAAAGAAAACTGATCTTGCTTTTCTTCTTGTGCTTCTAATTCTTCTGCATCATTAACCTCTATTTGTTTCATAATATCCTGAGCATTAATGATCACAAAATCATTATCCGAAGAAAAAGATTCTGTATTTTCATCAGCTAATGGATCTACAATCTCATAGGATACATTTATATTTTTTAGTACATCTGTAGTTGGTATTAATTGCATATCATGCTCAATTACCTCCTCATCTTCTACCAATTCGTGTCTTATTACCTTTTCTTCTTCCTTTTTTGGCTGTGGTACTTTCAATGAGCCTGCACCACCTGTTGATTTGGGTGATAAGTCTTGTGCTGTTGATCTCTGCTCATCTTCTAGCGTATGGATTATTTTTTTTGTTTCTGTATTTACAATCTCATCTTGCTGTTCTACATCAAAACCTGTTGCAATAACAGTAACAGAAATGGCATCTTCTAAAGACTCATCTTCTCCTACCCCCATTATTATATTAGCACCATGACCAGCTTCTTGTTGAATGTGATCATTGATCTCTCCGATCTCATCTATTGTAATTTCTTCTTTACCCGATACAATTAGTAGCAACACATTCTTAGCACCTGTAATCTTGTTATCATTAAGTAGAGGAGAATCTAATGATTTTACAATGGCATCATGCGCACGTTTATTTCCTGAAGCACTTGCAGAGCCCATAATCGCAGTCCCACTATTACTAAGTACTGTCTTAGCATCACGTAAATCAATATTTTGTGTATAATGGTGTGTTATTACTTCGGCAATACCTCTAGAGGCGGTGGCAAGAACTTCGTCTGCTTTGGAGAAACCAGCTTTGAATCCTAAATTACCATATACCTCTCGTAATTTGTTATTATTAATTACGATTAGAGAATCTACATGTGCACGCAATCTCTCTACTCCTAACTGAGCTTGTTCATTACGCATACGCCCTTCGAACTGAAAAGGAATTGTTACTATCCCTACCGTAAGAATATCTAACTCTTTTGCCATTTTTGCAATAATAGGAGCGGCTCCAGTACCTGTTCCGCCTCCCATACCAGCAGTTATAAAAATCATTTTGGTATTCGTATCCAACATGGTTTTTATATCTTCATAACTTTCTACCGCAGACTGCTCTCCCACCTCTGGGTTTGCTCCTGCTCCTAGCCCTTCTGTTAATGATACCCCTAATTGTATTTTGTTCGGAATCGAACTGTTTTCTAATGCCTGAGCATCTGTATTACAAATTACAAAATCAACTCCTTTTATCCCCTGTTGAAACATATGATTGATGGCATTGCTACCACCCCCACCTACTCCTATCACCTTGATAACATTGGATTGATTTTTGGGCAAATCAAAAGAAATATTTCCAAACTCCTCGTTATTACTCATAATTGCTAATTTTCTGGTTCTCCTATTTTTTAATATTGTGTGTGTCGTTCAAAAAGAACTTTATTTTATCTATGTTGGTTTATTAGCTTACTATTTAACTATTCCCCAAAGCCATTTCTTAACTTTTCCTACCGGTCAAATCTATCATCTCACTAAAATTGCTTACTGGGCAATTTCTTAACTATTCCAACCCCTCAGCGCTGGCATCTCGCTAAAATTGTCCACAGGACAATTTCTTAACGCTCGATCCTATTCTGCATTATCGAGAAATTCTTTAAACTTCTCGGTCCATTTCTCAAGGATATTTCTTCTAGGCTTTGTATTTACCTGGCTTTCTTCTACTTGATTATTTTCTTCTTTAACACCAGTAGCCTCATCACTTGTTGATACTTCTTGCTCTGCTATACTAGTTGCGGCAACTTGCTGCATATCTTGAACTTTCTGTCGCTTTTTCATATGAACAAGTCCATCCATCACTAATCCAACTGCAGTTGCATACATGGGGCTCGTTGTTTCTGAATCACTATTACCTGCCAGATGTTCATTAGGATATCCTATTCGTGTATCCATACCGGTAATATACTCTACAAGCTGCTTAAGGTGCTTAAGTTGTGATCCTCCTCCTGTCAAAACAATACCAGCGATCAATTTTTTCTTAGGAGATTCATGCCCATAGTTTTTAATTTCTAAAAAAACCTGCTCAATAATCTCTACTACTCTAGCATGAATAATCTTTGAAAGGTTTTTTAAGGTAATTTCTTTGGGCTCTCGTCCTCTTAGTCCAGGAATAGAAACAATTTCGTTATCCTTATTTTCTCCCGGCCACGCAGATCCAAATTTTATTTTTAACAGCTCTGCTTGTTTTTCTATGATCGAACAGCCTTCTTTTATATCCTCAGTAATAACATTTCCTCCAAATGGGATTACTGCTGTATGACGAATAATACCATCTTTAAAAATCGCTAAATCCGTGGTTCCTCCTCCTATATCAATTAAAGCAACTCCTGCTTCTTTTTCTTCCTGACTCAGCACTGCATTTGCAGATGCTAATGGTTCTAAGGTTACGTCTGACAATTCTAAACCAGAACTTTTTACGCACCGTCCTATGTTACGAATAGATGTTACCTGCCCCACTACAACATGAAAATTAGCTTCTAACCTACCCCCATACATTCCTACAGGTTCTTTTATTTCGGCTTGACCATCTACTTTATATTCTTGTGGCAGTACATGCAAAATTTCTTCTCCTGGTAGCATCACCAACTTATGAACTTGGTTGCACAACTTCTCGATATCATCTTCGTCAATAACTGCATCAGCGTTAGGTCTAGTGATATAATCACTATGCTGTAAACTTCTTATATGCTGACCAGCAATCCCAACGGTTACATCATTAATTTTTATTCCTGCAATACCTTCTGCCTCCTGTATGGCTTGCTGTATTGATTGAATTGTTTGCGTTATATTATTGACTACTCCTCGATGTACTCCCAAACTTTTGGACTTGCCAACTCCCAACACTTTCATTTTCCCATATTCGTTGTACGCTCCAACCATGGCTACAATTTTGGTTGTCCCTATATCTAATCCTACCGCTATTTCATTTACTTCTCGTTCCATATTGGTATTATTTTTTTGTACACACTACTTGATTACTATACTGCAAACTGACTTTTTTATATGTATTCAGACTTTTATCTTTTATGGCTTTTTGATAAAAGGCTTTAAAATTCCTAATCTTACTTTCTAAATTCTCTACTTTTCCAAAAACCAATGAAAACGTATATATCCTTAATTCTAAATTATACACTCCTTTGACATCTCGATGTACTCCCACAACATGTCTTTTTAAAAACTCATCCTCCTGAATTTTTTTAAGCAAAGGAAAAACTTCTAAGACTTCTCTCTCTGAAACATTATGCACAATTGGCACATGTGCCGAATAACTTTTGGACAAAGGCATCATTTTTCCAGTAATGTCAACATAAAAAGGAGTCATTGCATTCACCCTAGCAATTGGGGTCCGCTGTTTTATTCTTGCCCTAAGCTCTCCATTTACAGTTAAATACACATCAGAATGCTGAATCATTTTGTGTGCATCTAGTTTTTTCTCTACTTTATTCAAAACTAAAATTTCTTTGCCCACGCTCGTCGTCTTTTGTTGATTTTGTATTAACAATTTATTAACCACGGCTTCATTTACATATGGATTCTGTTCTTTGATAAATTCTACATGTACTTTATCTATTTTTCGTTCTTCATTACGCTTACCTGTAAATGCAAAAAGCACCCCTATTAAAATTAAGAGAGCACTACATTTTATATATATTATCAAACTCCTTTTCATATCTCTAAAGCCTCTTTTATACGCTGCACTTCTTCTCCTATATCTCCTGCTCCAATTGTTAAAACTACTTCTGCATTGCTATCATTAATTGCCTTAATCAACGCCCCCTTCTCAATTACTTTTTTATCAGTACTATCAATCATATTTAATAACCAATCTGATGTTACTCCTTCTATGGGGACTTCTCTTGCAGGGTAAATATCTAACAACAACAATTCATCAAATTGACTCAGGCTCTTTGCAAAATCTGCGGCAAAATCTCGTGTTCGACTGTATAAGTGCGGTTGAAAAATTGCCAACACCTTTTTATCAGGATGCATTTCTCTGACTGCCTGATAAAGCGCATTAATTTCTGTTGGATGATGTGCATAATCGTCTACATAAACCAAATCATCTGTTTTAATCTGATAACTAAACCTTCTTTTAACGCCTTTAAAAGAAAATAAAGCCTTTGCCAAAAGTTCGGTTGGGGAGCCGTAAAGCGATGCTATAGCAAAGGCTGTAATAGCATTTAACAAGTTGTGTTTACCTGGTAGGCTTAAATGCAAATCGGCAATAATTTTCTCTGGAGTCCTTAAATCAAAAATATAGGTTCCGTTCTCTATTCTTATATTTTGCGCACAATAGTCTGAGTCGTCTTCTATACCATATGTAATGCCAGAAAGAGGCAATCCATTACAAACCAAAAGATGATCCTTGGCTCTTGACGAAAACTCTTTGAATGATGCCTCTAATGCATCTTCTTTTTCATAAATATCAAGATGATCTGCATCCATCGAAGTCACGGCTGCTATATCAGGATACAACTGCAAAAAGGATCGATCAAACTCATCTGCTTCTACTACAACAACTTCATTTCCTTCTAGAACAAGATTCGAATTATAATTTTCACTAATCCCACCTAAGAAAGCAGTCACTTTTGCTCCACTTTCTTTTAGCAAATGAGCTAGAATTGCTGTTGTTGTAGTTTTACCATGTGTTCCGGCTACAGCAAGTGTATACACATTATTAGTTATGACACCCAAAACTTCGGCTCTCTTCTTGATATTAAAACCTGCAGATTGCAAATATGTAAGTTCTTTATGATCCTCAGGGATTGCGGGTGTATAAATCACTAATGTTTCTTCAATAGCAAGGAATGACTCGGGTATATTAGCCACACTGTCCTCAAAATGAATCAAAACCCCCAATGACTCTAAGTCAGCAGTTATCTGCGTAGGTGTTTTATCATATCCTGCTACATGTTTACCCAGAAACTTAAAATATCTGGCAAGTGCGCTCATACCGATCCCGCCGATACCAACGAAATAAATATTCTGTATGTCCTCTAAACGCTTTTTCATTTCCACACTTACTTCAATGGTATTTTATGTTTTACTAATTTTTCAATTTCATCTACTATATCAGCAGTGGCATTTGGCAAAGCCAATGCCTTTATACCAATAGACAACTTGTTTCTAAATTCTTCTGATACTATTATTTTAGAAACTACATCCTCAAATTGTTCTTCGAGCTGGTTTTCTTTTATTAAGACCGCACCGTGCTTATCTGCAATTGACAAAGCATTTTTAGTCTGGTGATCTTCTGCTACATTGGGAGAAGGTATAAATATCGTTGGTTTCCCTATTACACATAATTCTGAAACCGAACTTGCTCCTGCCCTGGATATAATTATATCAGCAGCAGCATAAGCTAAATCCATTGTATCCAAAAATTGATGCACCTGTACATAGTCCTGTTTAGAATATTTTGCATACTCATCGTAGTATAACTTACCACATTGCCAAATAATCTGAATATCTTTTTCCTGAAAAAAAGAGAGCTCTTTTTCTATCAATTGATTCACTCTTCTGGCCCCCAAACTTCCTCCTAATATTAAAATCGTTTTTTTATCTGCCTCCAAACCAAATTTAGTGATAGCCTGCTCACGCTTACCTTCAATTTTCAAAACATCCTGACGAATAGGATTTCCAGTTTTAATAATTTTCTCTTTCGGAAAAAATCGTTGCATACCATCATAAGCTACACATATCTTATCAGCCCCTTTTGACAGCCATTTATTGGTGATCCCCGGAAAAGAGTTTTGCTCTTGAATTACAGTAGGAATCTTTTTCATATTTGCAGCTTTTAGTAACGGACCGCTTGCAAATCCCCCTGTACCAATAACAATATCAGGGTTAAAACTTCTTAGAATTTTCATAGACCTTAAAAGACTACTTATTAGCTTTACAGGAAATAAAAGGTTGCTCAAAGTTAATTTGCGCTGAATCCCACTAATCCATAACCCTTCAATTTTATATCCCGCCTGGGGTACTTTTTGCATTTCCATTCGATCCTTTGCCCCTACAAATAAAATAGTAGCATTAGCATACCTATCACTAATCTCATTAGCAATGGCTATTGCAGGATAAATATGTCCTCCTGTTCCTCCTCCTGATATGATAACTTTTATACCTTTACTCATAAAACCTCGCTCAAAACTTCTAAAGGGTCTTGTTCATTTTCATTTATTTCTTTCTCACTTTTTCTTTCTATAATAGCTTGTCTTTTGCTACTCACACTTAACACAATACCAATAGCCAAACAGGTCATCCAAATTGACGTACCTCCACTACTTATAAGAGGCAATGTTTGTCCCGTAACCGGAAACAACTCTACCGCTACAGCCATATTAATTAATGCCTGAAATACAATAGGAAGCCCTACTCCAATCACCAAAAGCTTACCAAAAACATCTTCACTCTTATGGGCAGAAATCACTAATCTAAATAGCAACAACAAATACAACAACATTAAAAAGACAGCTCCTACAAACCCCCATTCTTCAATAATAATAGCATAGATAAAATCTGAGGATGATTGTGGTAAAAAATTACGCTGTACACTTTTTCCCGGACCCGTTCCTATTATACCTCCTCTAGCAATTGCAATTTTGGCCCTTTCGATCTGGTAATCTTCTTGTGTTTCTTTATCATCTGTAAAGTTCTCTATCCTACTTACCCAAGTATCTACCCTATTAGGAAACACCCCAGGAAAAGCTTTTGCAAACAGAATAAAAAAGGTAAGAATTAAGATTCCTGATCCTAGAATCACAGCGATGTATTTCATAGGATATCCCCCTAAAAAAACCAACATAATAACCATCGAAAACATCATTGCTGCCGTAGAAAAGTTAGCAGGTAATATGAGCATCAATATCAGAAATACAGGTGCCCAAAGAGGCAATAGGGTTTCTTTGAACGAGATTACTTTATCTTTTATTTTTGACAGATATCTGGCCACATAAGCCATTAGCACAACAGCAGCCAAGGTTGATGTCTGAAATGTCACTCCCACAAATGGTACTCGAATCCATCTACTGGCATTTGCACCTTCTATTGTTGTATTTTGAGCCATTGTAACTAACAACAATATTAAAACCACCGGAATCATAATAATAGACAACCCCTTAAAATAATGATATGGTATTTTATGCACACCATACATGATCAAAAACCCTAAAACTAAATGTGCGAAGTGCTTTACCAAAAAGACAAAAGTATTTCCATCACCGTATAAATACGCTAAGTTACTACTAGCACTATATACAGGTAAAAATGAAAACAAAGCTAATAGTGCCGCTACAGCCCAAATCACCTTATCTCCTTTTATATTTTCTAAAACTTTTGTCATTTACAAATCTTATCTATTGCTTTATCGAGAGTAGCAATTACAGCTCTCTCACCGCTTCTTTAAACTGTCTTCCTCTTTCTTCGTAGTTTTTAAATAAATCAAAACTAGCACATGCAGGAGAAAGCAATACATTCTCATTTCTTTCTGCAATCTTATATGCCATACCTACAGCTTCTTTCATTGACTGTGTCTCTAAAATCGTATCAATACAATTCCCAAAAGCATTCACTATTTTCGAATTATCAACTCCTAAGCAAATAATCGCCTTTACTTTTTCGTTTACCAACGGATACAATTCGGTATAATCATTCCCTTTATCTACTCCCCCAACAATCCAAACCGTAGCCGTTTTCATAGCATCAAGAGCATAAAATGTTGCATTTACATTTGTGGCTTTAGAATCATTGATATATTGCACGTTATTTATTTTCAGCACGCTCTCTAATCTATGCTCTACTCCGTGAAAATTCTCTAAACTTTCTCGAATAGTTGCCTTTCTAATTTTCAGTAAATGCGACACCGTAGAGGCAGCCATCGCATTTTTTACATTATGGTTCCCCTTTAGTGCTAAGTTATCTGCAGACATGATTATTTCGTTGTTATCTATGGTTATTATTATATTATCTTCTTTTAAATATGCTCCGTTTTCTACCTTTTTTTTTAACGAAAAGGGTAGTAATCTTGATCGAATAGGGTGCTGCGTTAAGTACTCTGTTATGACAGCATCATCTGCATCATAAATAAAGTAATCATTAGGAGTTTGATTCATCGCAATCCTAAACTTTGATGCTATATACTTCTCAAATTTATACTCATACCGATCCAAATGATCGGGTGTTATATTAGTAAGAACGGCTATATGGGGAGCAAAACTCCTTACCCCATCTAATTGAAAACTACTAAGTTCTAGTACGTATACCGGAGCATCTTTCTCTGCGACCTGCAATGCAAAACTGTCTCCAATATTACCCGCCATATTTACATCAAGCCCTCCTTCTCGCAACACATGATGCGTTAACATTGTAGTCGTTGTTTTTCCATTACTACCTGTGATACCGATAATTTGCGCATTGGTATATCCAGCCGCAAATTCAATTTCAGAAACCACAGGAATATCTTGTTGCTTCAATTCCTTTACTATTGCCACAGTTTCTGGTATACCTGGACTCTTCATAACAACATCAGCATTCATAATTTTAGATGCTGTATGCTGTTGTTCTTCCCATTCGATTTCAGAATTTATAAGAACTTCTTTATATTGATTTGCTATTGCACCTTTATCAGACACAAATACATTAAATCCCTCTTTTTTTGCCAAAATAGCTGTCCCCACTCCACTTTCTCCTGCCCCTAAGACAACTAGTCTTTTTATGTTTGTTTTAGTACTCACAATCTTTTATTATATCAACCTTCATTATCTATTCCTTTTGCAATAAAACTCACCTTACTTTTAAAGTAATCACAGCAATTATGGCTAGCAATATCCCTACAATCCAAAATCTTGCAACGATCTTACTCTCATGTATACCTTTCTTTTGATAATGATGATGCAAAGGAGACATCAGAAATATCCTTCTACCTTCTCCATATTTTTTTCTTGTATATTTAAACCAACTTACTTGCATCATTACAGAAACCGTTTCAATAAAAAATATTCCGCATACAATAGGAATCAAAAACTCTTTTCGTATTGCAATAGCTATGACCGCTATTATACCCCCAATAGTCAAACTACCTGTATCCCCCATAAACACTTGAGCCGGATATGTATTATACCATAAAAAACCAACTAACGCCCCAGCAAAAGCAGTAATGTAAATCGTTATTTCACCCGAATTAGGGATATACATAACATTGAGATAATCAGAAAAAATTATATTTCCCGACACCCAAGCAAATAACGCCAAAGTCAATACCATTATAGCAGATGAGCCTGCTGCTAAACCATCAATTCCATCTGTAAGATTTGCCCCGTTAGATACAGCAGTAACTATAAAAATTACAATAGGAATAAAGATTAACCACGCGTATTTCTCTAGTTCAGGGCTAATCCAAGTTATCAAACTTGAATAATCAAACTCATTATTTTTAAGGAATGGGATGGTAGTTTTTGTTGATTTTATAGCGGGATTAAAGTCAGAAGCATCTTCTGTCGCAGCCACTTCTTCTATCA
This sequence comes from Aquimarina pacifica, assembly GCF_000520955.1. Lineage (GTDB taxonomy): Bacteria > Bacteroidota > Bacteroidia > Flavobacteriales > Flavobacteriaceae > Aquimarina > Aquimarina pacifica. The sequence continues at coordinate 12,803 of NZ_JACC01000008.1, forward strand.
TAGATTGGACTTTCTCTTCTTTGATAGTTATATCATCATGAAAGTACATCGTACACCCTACAATTACTCCTAATCCTATTTGACCGATCACCTTAAACTTACCTGCTAATCCTTCTTTATTCTTTTTCTTAATTTTCAAATAATCATCTGTAAAACCAATAACCCCCATCCATAAAGTTGTAATAATCAACAGTATTACATATATATTATCGAGCTTCGCAAATAACAGTACTGGAATTAAAGTTGACAGAATAATAATAACACCACCCATTGTCGGAGTACCTGCCTTCTCAGATTGCCCTTCTAGACCTAAATCACGAATACTTTCACCCATTTGCTTTCTTCTCAGAAAATCAATGATACGTTTCCCATAGATTGTGGATATCAATAACGAAACTATAATAGCCAACGCAGCACGAAATGTTATAAATTGGAATAGCGTTGCTCCCGGGAACTGATAAACGCTTTCTAAATATTCGAATACATAGTATAACATAAGTTACTTTTTATCCACCGCACTGTATTAAAGCACTATAGGGTTTTATTTATTTAATTTTTTCAATTCTTGTTTTACAATTTCGTAATCATCAAAATCAATTCTTTCTCCATTAATTTCTTGATACGTTTCATGTCCTTTTCCTGCGATAAGTATAATATCATCTTTATCGGCCAACTGACAAGCTGTTTTAATTGCTTGTTTTCTATCTGTAATTGATAATGTTTTTTTATAATCTAAAGGCTCTACTCCTTTTTCTATATCTTCAATAATCTGTCCTGGATTCTCGGTCCTGGGATTATCACTGGTAAAAATTGCTTTGTTACTTAGCTTAGCTGCAATATTACCCATCACAGGCCGCTTCATTTTATCCCTATCACCACCACAACCAACAACCGTAATAAGGTTTTCGTTGTTTGTTCGAATATCGTTTATAGTTTCTAAGACATTTTTAAGAGCATCTGGTGTATGGGCATAATCTACTATTGCTGTAATCTTTGTTTCTGAAATAAGATACTGAAACCTGCCACTCACACTCTGCAAATCACTTAACAACTGAAGGGTTTCTAATGTCTCTAACCCTAGTAATTCTGCGGTCCCAAAAATTGCTAATAAATTATAGGCATTAAAACTCCCTATCAATTTCACCCATACTTCGTGATCATTAATCCTTAATAACAATCCTTCAAGACTACTTTCTAAAATTTGACCACGATAATCTGCGTAAGATTTTAACGCATAATCATATTTCTTTGCTTTTGTATTCTGAAGCATGAAAACTCCATTCTTATCATCTTTATTAACTAAAGCGAATGCTTTTTTAGGTAGTTCATCAAAAAATAACTTCTTTACATCTCGATACTCCTTGAATGTATTATGATAATCAAGATGGTCATGAGATAAATTGGTAAAAATACCTCCTTCGAACACCAATCCCTTGGTCCTTTTTTGATGAATCCCATGTGAACTTACCTCCATAAAACAATACTCTACCCCCTTGTCATTCATTTCTTTGAGATATGAATTAATAGTTAATGAATCTGGTGTAGTATGTGTTGTTTTATACTCTTTATCATCTACCAAAATCTTAACGGTAGACAACAAACCTACTTTAAACCCTGCTTTCTTAAAAAGCTGATACAACAAGGTAGCTATCGTAGTTTTTCCGTTCGTTCCCGTTACCCCAACAAGTTTTAGATTTTCTGAGGGAGAATCATAATAATTGGATGCCATTACCGCTAATGCTGATTGCGCATCGACTACAGTTACATAGGTTACTCCTTCTACTTTTATATCTGGCATTGTTTCGCAAATAATAGCGACAGCACCCTGATCAATAGCTTTTGATATAAAGTTATGCCCGTCAGAAGCCAATCCTTTTATCGCCACAAACAAATCATCAGAGACAACCTTCCTTGAATCAAATTGAATCGCATTGATCCCAATCATTGTATTACCAACCACTGCATCTATAGCTACTTTATACAAGATATCTTTTAGCTCTTTCACGATAATTCTAATCTTATTGTTTGATCTATCTTTACTTTGGTTCCTGGTGCTACAGATTGTTTCGCCACGACACCAGAACCTATTAACTCTACCTTAAGGCCCATGTTCTCTAAAAGAGAGATAACATCCATTGCTGGCATACCTGTAACATTGGGCATAATCGTTTTATACTTCTGAGCATTTTGATAGTATTTATTATAACTATCAAGAACCTGCTTATTATCATTTACAGCGTAAGAAACCTCATCTATAACTGGTATGTCATTATATATTTTGGTAGCAACTGTTTTGAAAACCGGTGCCGCAACCGTATTTCCATAATATCCTTTTTCCTTATTTGGCTTATGAATAACTACAATACAAGAATAGATGGGTTTATCTGCAGGAAAGTATCCTGCAAAAGAAGATATATACTCGCGTTCCTTATCTTTTCCGTAATTACCCCAGCATGTACCTGTCTTACCAGCAATCCCGAAATTATCTGTATGTATATTATCTGCTGTTCCTCTTTTTACAACATTTTTCATCATCTCTTGTACAACTTTTGCAGTGTTTTTAGAGCAAATAGTAGGATTTAGAATTTCTTTATCAAATCGTTCTCTAGTCTTATCCCAAGTTTTTACTTCTTTGATAAATCTGGGTTTTACCATTTCACCATCATTGGCAATTGCATTATAAAAAGCAAGAGTCTGCAAAGGAGTAATAGAAACTCCATATCCGTGAGCCATCCATGGCAACGTAGTACCATACCAATCATCATCTCCAGGGTATGGTATTTTAGGAACTCCCTCTCCTTTAATCGCCAAACCTAATGGCTCTCCTAACCCCATATTAATAAGTCGATCCACGAATTTTCTAGGATGATCCTTATATTTTTCGTCTATAATTTTAGCAAAAGCAGTATTAGAAGATAATTCAAAAGCCTTTGCTGCAGAAATTTTACCATATCCTCCCCACCTGGAATCTTTTACAATTCTATCATAAAATTTCACACGTCCATTTTCGGTATCTACAATATAACTTGAATCAATCGCTCTATCTTCTAAAGCTGCAACCATTGTCATCAATTTAAACGTAGAACCCGGTTCATGAGATTCGCCTACTGCATAATTAAGCTTCTCGTAGTATTTGCCTGATTTTGTACGTCCAAGATTAGAAATTGCTTTTATCTCTCCTGTTTTCGTTTCCATAACCACAATGGTTCCATGTTCTGCTTCAAATTTCTCTAACTGAGCTAATAAGGCGTGGTGCGTAATATCCTGAATATTCACATCGATAGTCGAAACCACATCATACCCATCTTGAGGCTCTACTTCGTTGGCATCACCTATTGGTTTCCATTGATTTTTAGCAATTTTTTGTTTCTTACGCTTCCCATCTTTCCCTCTCAAAAAAGCTCCATAAGCTCCCTCTAAACCTACTCGAGTATAATACCCCTGATCATCTCTTCTTTCATACCCAACAGTACGTTCTGCAATTTTACCAATAGGATGCTCTCTTACTGTACGTTGCTCTACAATCAGCCCTCCTCGATTTGCTCCGAACTCAAATAAAGGAAACTGCTTCACCCTCATATACTGAGAATATCCCAAATTTCTACGAAGTAATAAATACCTATTCTTATTTGCTCTTGCAGTTCTTATAATCTTATCATAATAAGAAACCGGTTTTCCGAATTCTTTGGATAATGCCTCACAAAGAGGCTTAATGTATTTTCTAAAATCTTTGTCGGTAACGGTAAGTGCATCAAATCGTATATCATACTTAGGAACAGAAGTTGCTAACAAATTTCCTTTACTATCATATAAATTCCCTCTATTCGCCGGAATATCAAAAGTTTTAAAAACCCGCTCCTGTGCTTTTGCCCGATACATATCGCCCTCTACAAACTGTATATTCACGAGTTTTACCAATACAACAACTGCAAAAACAAACATACATGCTGCTATAAAGTACAACCGGTTTAATATGTTTTTTTCTTTTATTGCCAAACTGCTTAATTTTTTACAATTATTTTTCTCGGAGGTGTTGCTGGTCTCTTCAGCCCTTTTTGGGTCATCTTTTTTATTATTGAAGATTCCATTTTTAACCTCATTAATTCTGTTTTACCATCTACAAATTGTGTTCTTAACTCTCTTACTTCATTATTCAATCTTGCAATATCATGCACCTTTTTCTCTGCATTATGAGAACTTGCAATCATAATAATTGCCAAAAAAGATAGAAACAACAACATTCGCCAATTCTTCATTGCATCATCAGCAATTAGGAACTCTCCTTTTAGTATGTCATAAATCCTCTGTTTCATTGTACACTACACTACTATCTTTAGTATATCAAATTATAGTTTCTGAGCTACTCTTAATTTTGCACTCCTTGCCCTATTATTCCTTTTTATTTCTTCATCATCAGGAACAATCAAACCATTTACTTTTTTGAATGGCACCGATATATTACCATACATATCTTTTTCGGGTTCCCCCTCAAACAACCCACTTCGTATAAATCGTTTTACCAAACGATCTTCTAAAGAATGATAGGATATGAAACTAATTCTCCCTCCTACATCCAACAAATCTGATGTTTGTAACAAAAACTCTTTAAGAACCTCTATCTCTTGATTTACCTCAATACGAATTGCCTGATAAATCTGAGCTAATATTTTATGCTCTCGATGTTTTGGCAAAAATGCACTTAACACATCTTTTAATTCAACACTTGTTTTAAGTGGCTCATCCTTTCTTGCTCCTACAATTGCTCTTGCCAGCTTAGGAGCATTTCGCAACTCTCCATACTGCAAAAACATCTTTCTTAAATCAGACTCATCATATTCGTTAATCACATGATACGCTGATATTTTTTTACTCTGATCCATCCTCATATCCAGATCTGCTTCAAACCGTGTAGAAAACCCTCTGTCAGCAACATCAAACTGGTGTGAAGAAACTCCAAAATCCCCGAGAATACCATCAACTTTCTTGACTCCATAAAATCTTAGAAACCGTTTAATGAATCTAAAGTTTTCATTGATCAATGTAAACCTTGAATCATCCAAAGCATTACTCAATGCATCTTTATCCTGATCAAAGGCGAACAATTTACCTTCTGGCCCTAATCGTTTTAATATCTCTCTAGAATGTCCCCCTCCCCCAAAGGTCACATCAACATATATCCCATTTTTTTTAATCGCTAATCCATCAACTGTTTCATTAAGCAAAACAGGATTATGATACTCCATCTGTTCCATCTATATTCTTTTTTACGATCAATCGCGGCACTACTACGACATCTATCTACAAACATTTATCACTTAACATGATTTTCTGTTGCATCAATTTTCTGAATTCATCTCATCATCAAAACCCATTACCTCTTCTGCCAAATCCGCAAAATCATCAGCCACATCATCAATTGCTTTTTCATACTGGTCCTTATCCCAAATTTCTATGATATTTACCGCTGATGACAGCACCAAATCCTTAGTTATTCCCGCAAAACCAATAAGATCTTTCGCAATCAAAAGACGACCTGCAGAATCAACTTCTACAACTTTGACTCCTGCAGTAAACCTCCTGATAAAGTCATTGTTTTTCTTTTTGAAACGATTGAGCTTATTCAATTTTTGCATTAACAAATTCCACTCTGCCATAGGATACAGCTCAAGACATGTTTGAAAAACTGATCTTTTTAACACAAATCCATCTTGCAATACAGACGACAATTGCTTCTTAAAAGCAACAGGCATCATAAGACGCCCTTTTGCATCTGCCTTACATTCGTATGTGCCGATCAGATTTACCACTTTCTTTCCTTAAACGTTTAATTAGTCAAATATATTGAAAATATCTCCACCTTTTACCACAATTTACCACATTGTTAATAAGTTATCTCCTATATTAAGCACTTAGTCTCTACAAAAAATTCAAAATTTTGGATATCAAGACTCTACGGGAAGGCATGTAAATTCTTGACTTCTACCGATTCATAAGACAATTAATAGACGTCAAAAAAAAATATGAAAAATCATTCTGTAGTATTAATAAAAAATCTCGAAACTAATTATGAAAATGCTATATTTGCTTTTAATTCTTGTATTAAAACATTAATGAATCACGAATTAAAAAAAGACGGAAAATTCAGTTATCTAGAGTTAGGAGAAGGCACGCCTATTATAATTTTACATGGCTTAATGGGGGGCTTGAGTAACTTCGAAGGTGTTGGCTCCTATTTTCCAAAGCATGGATACAAAGTTTTAATTCCTGAACTTCCGGTATACACATTACCCTTAATAAAAACTAAAGTTAGCACCTATGCAGGATTCCTAAAAGACTTTATTGACCATATGGGATATGGTAACAAAGAAGTTATTCTCTTAGGCAATTCTCTCGGTGGTCATATTGCACTTTTATGCACAAAAATGTTTCCTGAAAAAGTAAAAGCTCTTGTAATAACAGGAAGCTCTGGACTATATGAAAGTGCCATGGGAGAAAGCTATCCAAAACGAGGAGATTATGACTATATAAAAGCCAAAGCTGAAAACGTATTTTACGATCCTGAGATAGCTACCAAAGAAATTGTAGATGAAGTTTATGAAACGGTTAATGACCGAAATAAATTAATTCGAACTCTTGCTATTGCCAAAAGTGCTATTCGGCATAATATGGCAAAAGACCTTCCAAAAATGACAACTCCTACATGCATTATTTGGGGAAAGAATGATACAGTTACTCCGCCAGAAGTGGCTGATGACTTTAACAGACTATTACCTGATTCTGATCTATACTGGATAGACAAATGTGGTCATGCAGCGATGATGGAGCACCCTGTAGAGTTTAATCGATTATTTCACAACTGGTTGCAAGAACGCAACTTCTAATTATATATGCTATGAAGATTAGCAGCGCTGAATTTGTAATGAGTAACAGCGATGTTGCCAAATGCCCTAAAGACAAACTACCTGAATATGCTTTTATAGGACGGTCAAATGTTGGTAAATCATCCTTAATCAACATGTTAACCGATAGGAAAAGTCTTGCCAAAACATCCGGAAGACCCGGAAAAACACAATTAATCAATCATTTTATTATTAACAAAAATTGGTTTTTGGTGGATTTACCTGGTTATGGTTATGCAAGAGTATCAAAGTCCTCTAAAAAAGTGTTTCAAAAGTTTATCACTTCATACTTTTCAAAAAGAATTCAACTAGTAAGTGCCTTCGTCCTTATTGATTGCCGACATGAACCACAAAAAATAGATCTTGAATTCATGCAATGGCTCGGTGAAAATGAAATTCCGTTTTCTATTATTTTCACAAAAGCTGACAAACTTACCAAGACCAAACTACCTATTCAAATTGAGAATTACATCAAAGAAATGCTTAACTACTGGGAAGAAATGCCTACTTATTTTGTCACATCTTCTTCTTCTGGTTTAGGAAAAGAAGAGGTACTCTCTTATATATCTGACATCAATACTCAACTAAAAAAATCTTAGATTTTACAGCTCATAAAATCAATATTAGTTATCCACACAATACATCCCATCAAAATCTTTACTGCAAAAATTTGATTGCACATTGTATGCAAAAATATTTTACAATCATTAGTTTAGACGACTAACCCCTAGTACATATAAAAACTTATTGGATCATTTTTGTTTTAGCTCTAATTTCTCTGCAAAGTAATCACAAAAATCTTTCATCGTAGCCGACATTTTATCATCCTGAGTTGCACGATAGAATGTATCACTCATAGCCACTAATGTCTGATGAAAAAACACTTTCATTTCATCGACAGGCATATCCTTTGTCCATAAATCAATTCGAAGACTCTCTTTACTTTTACTGTCCCAAACCGACAAAAGCAATGCTTTAGTTTCTTCATTTTCTACTCCTCCGTCTTTTGCTGTCCATTTTAGCTTCTCAGGAATTCGATTTTCATCTAACTCTATATCAATTTTGATTTCTGATTTATGCTCAATTGCCATATTATCGCTTTGGTTTATATTTTGATCTGTTAAAAATAGTTTCGGCATCTGCCAAAAGTAATTGGTGCAAAGATACATCGTTATTTTGCATATACGAAGTTACAATTTGCAAGCCTATAAACTGACCTACTCTATCTGGTGCTTCTTGATCTATTTTCTCTAGATAAAATTTAGAAAAAGGAGCTGGATACAAAAATCTCGACAATAGCTCGCTATCCGTACTATACAGTAATTGTTTCTCTACAAAAAACCTCCATATCTCTTCTTCATTAGCCTCGAGCCAATTATATTGCTCTTCGGTATATCCCATTTTTTGAGCATTATTATACGTAGGTAAGAACAAATTTTTGAGATACAACTCTTTTCCAAAAGACACAAGGTTTCCTAAAAATGTCCTATCACGAATAGGCCCCACCTTATTTTTTGCATACATTGATGCAACATCGGGTAATATTTGATCTTTCTCAAAATTCTGTCTTATATATTTTTGTATACTTTCATAAAAATGATGATCCTTTCCTAAGTACGTGTCTAATGCTATAATAAGCAAGCCTTTAGAAAGCACAACTTTGTTTCTATAATCTACATCATTGGTAATCGTAATAACTCTAGGCTCTTTGATCTCAGGAAAATAATACTTGATATGCTGAAAAAGAGTATGTAACTCGTCTTCTTCTTTAGAGAAATCAGAAAAAACTTTTCTAACCTCACTATTTACCTCTTGTTGTATAGTATCTCTTGATCTCTTGATCCAAATACTATCAGGATATTTTGCTGAAAATAAAAATGGAAAATCATTTTTTAGCGTTGCTAATTTTTGAGGTGTTACTTCTGCGAATAATTGATCAAATCTTTCTACCTCAACATTTATATCGATTTGGGAAATTTCTTTTTCTATCGCACTTTTACTTGAGCAGGAGGACAATATCCAAAAAACAACTAAAAATTTTAAAAACTTACTCATATTCATAATCAAATTATAATATCTCTCTAAATAACTTCTATTATTCTAGAACGCCATCTTTTTTTATTAATTTTATAATCGCAAAGATACTATATCAAAGTTCGAATCAAGAAATATATGAGAGACAAGCTTTTTTAACCGAAATAGCAAACTTATTATAAATAACATTTTCATAATTTCACTTTTTAGAACTAAAAATTAAACTAAATCATAACACATGCATACAGAAAAAGTAATTGATCATATCGTCAACTGGTTAACTAATTATGCTAATAGCGCTAACATTAAAGGATTCGTTGTTGGAGTCAGCGGAGGCATTGACAGTGCCGTCACCTCTTCTTTGTGTGCAAAAACGGGTTTAAAAACGATTTGTGTAGAAATGCCAATTCACCAAGCAGAAAGTCAAGTAAATAGAGCACAAGAACATATTGCACAACTAAAAAAGAGATTTCCTAATGTTTCTGAAGAAAGAGTCGATCTTACTCCAGTTTTTGAGGAACTAAAATCAGCTGTTCCTAAAGTAGAAAAAAGTGCTCAACTTGATCTTTCTCTAGCTAACACTAGAGCTCGACTAAGAATGTCTACACTATACTACTTTGCCGGATTACACAAATACTTAGTAGCAGGTACCGGAAATAAAGTTGAAGATTTTGGCGTTGGTTTCTATACAAAATATGGTGATGGCGGGGTAGACTTAAGCCCTATAGCTGATTTAGTTAAAAGCCAGGTATATGCTTTAGGAAAAGAGCTTAAAGTGCCAAATTCTATCCAAATTGCCGCTCCAACAGATGGCTTATTTGGAGACAGTAGAAGCGATGAAGATCAAATCGGAGCAAGTTATGATGAGCTAGAATGGGCAATGAAAATGAAAGATGAAGGTAAAAATAAAGATGATTTTGAAGGAAGAAAACGAGAGGTCTTTGAAATTTTTATACGATTAAATACGGTAAATCAACATAAAATGATGCCAATTCCTGTCTGTAATATACCCGTTGATCTAATATAATAAACATTTTGTCGATAAATTAACAAAAATAAGTTCATGCGAATTAGTTCTTAGTAATTTTACAAAATAAAAGTTACCCCTAGCCTAACGAAAAAATGTTAAACCCAAAAATTAATCAAACTAACATTAACAATTGTAAAAAAGAATGACAACCGTATTAATAGCTGATCATCATCCAATTACTAGGAAGGGGATTGTTTCTTTATTTCGCAACTCAGAAGATTATGAGATTATTAGCAAAGTAAGTAACGGAAACGAAATGTATGATGTATTAAAAGCAAACACTCCTGATGTACTCATCATGGAACTAGACTTACCTCAGATAAATGGAATTATGGCGTTGAGAACAATTAAAAAAGAGTTTACTGGTATAAAGGTAATTATCTTTAGTTCTCATCCAGAGGAGATGTATGCCCTGAGTGCTATCAAGGCTGGAGCTTCTGCTTACTTATCCAAAACTGTACCAACAAAAACACTAAAAAGAGCGATAGAACGAGTAGCAAGAGGAGGCATATATTTAAATGACAATCTAACACAGCAACTGGCTAGCGGAAACGCTAATGAAAATAACATGGTTGTAAAATATAAAAAACTTTCTTCTAGAGAAATAGAAGTACTTAATTTACTATCCTCAGGAAAACGAAACAAGGATATAGCTACAACGCTATCTATTAATGAAAAAACAGTTAGCACCTACAAAACTAGATTGCTAAAAAAACTAAAAGTAGATAATCTTGCAGATCTTATTCATCAATCCAGATTGTTACACATTAGCTAAATTAAACGACTCTGTTTAGTTTATTTGACAGTATTTTCCTCAGAGATAAATAATCAACAATATCTTGCATGATTTCTTGATTATCGACAGTATTATGAGCTTTCATTTCTTGTGAAAGCTCTTCTACTTTCTGCTTAATTAAAAACCGTCTCAAATTCAAAATAATATCGCTTACATATTGCGCTATTGTATATTCTTTCTTCTTAACATGAATCTCCATATCAACCCATCTATGCAATTCATACCGCTCATCATTCATTAAAATAGCTGTTATTTCTGCGGCAATTTCAGGTGGTATTTTATTAATAAAGTTTTCGACCTTAAACTCTTCGTTCTGATGTAATTCTTCAATCAAAATAGCATAGATACTTTTAAAACCATCATTTGCAAACTCTATCTCATCATCCTGAAGATCAAGGTATATTTTTTCGAATACTTTTGAAGTATGTGTTTCTGGCTCTAACACTAATTCTCCATCTTCATTCTCCTTTAAAACTAAATCTTCAAATTCTTCTTCTCTTTTTCCGTAAAGAAGTAATGCTTCAATAATCTTGAGTTCTAGCTCATATTGCTCATTAACTTTTGGAGATTTTTTTTCTGTTTTTACAACCTCTAATGATTTCTGTTCCTGTTTCTGTTGTTTTTTTTGGTCTTTTAACTCGACATTGAGTATTTGAGCTAATGTATTAAACAAAACATCTTCAGAAATATCCATAATCCTAGAACACTCCTGAATATAGATTTCTCGCTTAATAACATCAGGAATTTTAGAAATACTCACCACCATATCTCGCACCAACTCTGCCTTCTTAATAGGATCATCCTTAGACTGTTGCTGTAACAAAGAAGCTTTAAAGCTTATAAAATCCTGAACATTATTTTCTAAATATTCCTTTAGCTCTTCTAATGTATTTTGCTTCGCAAAACTATCCGGATCTTCTCCTTCTGGAAAGCTACACACTTTAACATTCATTCCTTGTTCGAGGATCAAATCTATACCTCGGATAGATGCCCTCATCCCTGCTGCATCACTATCAAACAAAACCGTAATATTCTTAGTAAGTCTACTAATAAGTCTTATCTGATCTGCGGTTAATGCCGTTCCCGAAGATGAAACCACATTGGTCACTCCTGTTTGGTTAAACTGTATAACATCTGTATAGCCTTCTACCAAATAACAATTATCTTCTTTGGCAATAGACTGTTTTGCATGATAAATCCCATAAAGCACTTTACTTTTATGATAGATATCACTTTCTGGAGAATTTAGATATTTCGCCGCTTTCTTATCATTTGTCAGAATTCGTCCTCCGAAACCCAATACTCGGCCAGACATAGATTGAATAGGAAACAAAACTCTTCCTTTAAAACGATCAAATTGTTTTTCTTCCTTTACAATGGTAAGACCTGTTTTACTGAGGTACTCTAACTTATAACCTTTTCTAATTGCCTCAGAGGTAAAAGCATCCCAAGTATCTGGAGAATACCCTAATCCGAATTTTTTAATCGTCTCTTCGGTAAACCCTCTCTCTTTAAAATAAGTCAACCCTATCGCCTTACCCTGCTCTGTTTTATGTAAAGAATTCTGAAAAAAAGTATTTGCAAACTCACTAACCAAATACATACTCTCCCGCTCATCTGCCTCCTGTTTTTGTTCGTCAGTCTGTTCTGTTTCTTCTACTTCTATATTATACTTTTTTGCTAAATACTTTATAGCCTCAGGATATGTAAAGTGCTCATGCTCCATAAGAAAAGCAACAACATTCCCACCTTTTCCACTAGAAAAATCTTTCCATATTTGTTTTACAGGGGACACCATAAATGAAGGAGTACGCTCATCACTAAAAGGGCTGAGTCCTTTAAAATTACTCCCTGCTTTTTTTAACTGCACAAAATCCCCTATAACCTCTTCTAATCTAGCGGTTTCGAATACGGCATCTATAGTTGACTTATGAATCATGAGGTTGTATATACTTTATAAAGCAACAAAAATAGCATAATTGCAGGAGACACAACATAATCACTATTGAATAAAAAAAGAGACTGCCTTATAAAAGACAGTCTCGATACTATTATTATTTTTTTTTAAGGTTTACACCTAATTACTGTTCGATAACAAACTTTCTTGTTACAACAGTCTCTTCTGCAGAAATTCTAGTAAAATAAGTTCCTACCGCTAATTCGCTAACATTTATTGTTTGCTTATTTTCATCTCCTTGAATAGTTCGCACTAATTGCCCATACATTGAATAAATTTCAACACTTTGAATTGGTGTTTTACCCGCAGATATATTCAACACTCCTTTCACAGGCATTGGCGACAATACAAATCTTTTGTCTGATGTATTTAAATCTGTCAATTCATAGGTATCTATACGAACACTTGTAACATTAATACAAAATTCGGTTTCCTCAGAACTATCAAAATCTCCTCCGGTAACTATAGTGCCATCGGTACTTGATAATGTATAAGAACCAATACCATAGCTACAGCATATCCCATCACCATATGAATCAAAAAGTGTAAATACATAACTACCAGAAGTCAAGCCACTAATAGTTTCTGTTACCGTAGATCCATCGGGATTCGAACTTGAGTAACTTGCAGAAGCTACTGTAGTTCCTCCATCATTAGTAATTGTCCAAGAGGTTTCTTCTGGGTAGTTATCTAGTGTAATACTCAATGTCAAATCTCCTGCAGGTTCACAATCTTCTGAAGGACCATCACTTGTTGTAAACGCAACATCATCAATAGCTGCATCTGCTTGCCAAGTACTTGAAGTTACTCTATTAAATCTTAATTGTAGCCCACTACCTATATAATCTGCTAAATCAATAGTAGCTAATTGCCAAGAATTTCCTTGATTACCACTTAAACTCCAGATACTTGTCCATGTTATTCCTTCATCATTACTTGCTTCAACATCTAGCGATCCAAAGTTAGATGATCCATACATGTGATAGCTAAATGTAAAAAAGGCAGTCGTTACATCATTAAGGTCCAAACAAGGAGAAGTAAGAATCGCTTGTTTATTTGGATATCCTGTACCATTTCCTGATGCTTCAACATATATATAAGTGGATCCTGCAGCAGCATTAGAAGGTCCTGTATTATTTGATGGTGTTCCGTTAGAATCTCTAGACCAATCCAAATCGTCTCCCGAATTCTGAGTCCATAAACCAAATGAGCTTTCAAAACTTTCTGTATACGGAGCTAGTTCTCCTCCTATACATCCTGGTCCGGTTGTACTTTCTTCTGTTGTTATCGTTACAGAAGAACTTGCTCCTGATAGATTTCCTGAAGCATCCTTTGCTACTACATAAAAAGAATATTCAGTAAGAGGAGCTAATCCATTAACAGTATAAGTTGTACCTGTAGAAGTTGCTACGTTAACTCCATCTTGATATATATCATAACCTACAACTCCTATATTATCGGCAGATGCATTCCATGACAGTGTAGTTTGCCTTGCAGTTGTTCCTGAAGCCGATAAACCTGTTGGTGTAGTCGGAGCTTCCTCATCGATGACATCTGGTTCTATTCTAAACGCTACCACATGACTTTTTCTTGTATTAGACGTCCCTTGCATATACTCACTGATGTGCCAAAAAGTTGTGTCATCTAATGGATCTATAGTCATCTGACCATAGTCACCATATCGCCCATCACTTCTTGTATTTTGTTGATCTCCATTAGCAGAAACTTGTTCTATTGCCGTCATTGTTCCCAAAGGGTCGTTAGCTAATCTTCCTGTATATCTTAAAGATGTATACACACTTGAGCTCACAACGGTGTAGGCTAATCCTATGTTTCCTGCAGCATCTTGTGCAATACTTCCGCAGAAAGCACTAAGACCATCTGGTTGCACATATGTTCCTTCTTGATAAACAGTCCAAGGTTGCCCATCTGCTGTTTGTCTTAATTCATACCAACGAATCCCAGCTAAACTATCTGCTCCTGTAAGATCCACTACAAAATTCATTACTACAGAATTATGCGTTCCAAAACGTCTATAATTAGTCATATACATCATGGTTGCCTGTAAAGCATCGATATCCGGACCTGACCCTGGTTCATCAAGGTTTTGAAATGATCCGCCATCAAAAACACTATCAAACGGAGATGTTATTAATTCTTGAGGACTAGAAATCGTAGAGTTAGAAGGTGTTGTCCAGTCTACACTTGTTGTCCATATCTTAAGATGATCTTGACTAATACCTGACCAACTATCATCTTGCAAATACACAATTGAACAACCCGTACCTACCGGAGGTAATGTAGTTCCTGTAACATTAAACCCTCCTGGGCTATAAAATCCGTTGTTCTCTATAGCTGGAAGTGGAAAACCAATCAATTGTGCATCTGGATTACCTACAAGCATCTCATCTCTTTCTACCACGAATACAACATCGTTAGCAGAAGGATCATTCTGATCTTTATTAGCTGTTACATAATACCCATCGCTCCATATTGAAAGTTTTTCGTAATCCGGAAATGAAGATGTATTAAAACGATATGTATACCATCCATCATTAACAGGATCTGGTCCCTGTCCTACAGCGATCAAAAATCCATTTGGCGTATTACTAAACTCCATGATAATAAATCTGTCTGCAAAATTATCATATACAACAATTGGATCCCCAAGTGTCTCACCAGGAAATATAGTCCCTAATGAAGCCTCAGATATTAGCGGATTACCTGATCGGTCAAGAATACCAAATCCAGAGTTGAAAGCGTATACATAATGGTTTGGTCCTATAGCCCCAGTTGCATCATTAAGCACATTACCTGCATGCGCACCAAAAGAGGCTACGGGAGCAGTGGTTGCCATTTTTACAGCGTTCTTTTGCTGTATCATCAAAGGATCTGATTCTCCTGTAGCAGGAAGACCTTTTCCTGGCACCATTTTGTTACTACCCCTACGCTTTGGCGGAGCAACATGCTCATGGCTTTTTGCAGATATAATATTTTTCATTTGAGAAAGTGCAGGAATATCTCTTTTATAAGCAGCTTTCCCAACAGAGCTGGCCTTCATAGAACCCCCTGTTTGCGCAACTAGCCCAAAGCTGCAAAATAAAAATAATGTAAAGTAAATGAATTGTGTTTTCATATTAGTGAAATTAAGTTAATTGTTCTGTTTTGCATACACTGAGGTATGACGAAGAGTAACTACGAATTTCTTCTAGAAAAGTACGTGATTAATAGTAATCTCTGAAAGGAATTATTTCTAACTTGACAGCGATAAATATAGAATATTTCAGGAATAAACAAAACTAAAAAAATGTTATAATACACTAGCTAACAAGGTCTTACGTTAAAACCGTACTTAGTTAACGGTTTATGTATAGATTTTTATATATTTAACATTTTTATTTTAACATGTTTTTTATTTAACAAAAACTGCATAAGAGACAAAATCAAAATCTAAGTAATTGATTCTAATTTTCATACCTCTGTTCTCTTTAGAATAGTTGTCGAATTTTAAAAAAAAATTAGTCCTGAATATGCATTAAAACCAGTAATTGTTAAAGTTTTTATAAAAAACATGTTTAGAAAAACTTAACACCTTTTCTTAAAAAAAATAACCCAACATACAAGTATGTTAGGCTAATAAATCTTGACTTTCTAAAAAAAGCTCATTTTAAAAAGGTTTACTGAAAAAAAATTAAAAATCTTAGAAAACAATAAAATCGTTTTAGTTTGTAAATTACAAATCAAAGCGAACTCCTAGCGATATATTATTTTGTTCTATCTCGGCATTTTTAAATATTGGAGACATATCATATTTAGCGTAAAGCGAGGTATCACCAAAACCAATATATGCACTTAAGCCATATATCAAATCACTACTATTGTAGCTCCGCTTGATTTTATCTTTAACTTTTTCTCCATCTACTGTATATTTTAGTTTTTGTCGTGTGCTAATATTTGCCCCTAGATACCCTCCAAAACCAAGTTTAAAATGATCCGAGGTATGGTAACGAATACTTTTTTCTGTTTTTTCTAATTTTGACCCTCCTAATTCTAAATGTATTGGAACAACCAAATTATCCATCCTAAATTTGGACTTTTCTAACTCTATCTCAAAATCTTCTAAAACAGTTTCATTATCATTCTCTACAAAATATCTATTATCTGTTGGTTTTAGTCCATTAGAAGTATATGAAATACCATACTTAAGCCTTAGTACATTCGTATTCTTAAACACTCTGGTTTTCCAAACCCAACCAAGTTCAAAAAACCTACTACCTGCAATTTTATAATCAGAGTTGTCTAATGATTGCCCATCTACAATAGCATTGTTGAGTCCGACTGCAAAAAGTAAATTCGACCTAGTTCGTATGTCATACTTTATCTCTTTTTCTTTCGTTTCGGTAAAACTTATATTAAACTGAACACGTTTATCTTCATCATTTTTCACAACTTCTCCTATCCATATTCCTGAATTTCTTGTTGAACCATTCTCCCAACCGTTGCGCTCTACAAGAGCAATTTTATTATCAATAATTGCTATTTTATTTTCTATATTAAGCGCATGTTTTTTGGCAATTTCTTCTTTTAACCTTTGTGCTTCTTCTTGAGTAATTTCGTCATTTATCAATCGATCATTAATCTTCTCTACTTCTTTCTTAAGTGCATTTTTTTCAGCTTCTACAATTTGCTCTTTTTGTTGGTTTAATTGCTCTATACCATTCGCTTTGTCTTCTTCTTGAGCAGTTACTATTTGCGTAAGGAGTGACATAGCCACAACTGTGGCAATACATACTAGTGTCTTCATGTTCTTTGATTTTTTTGCGGTTATAACCCTCCTCCTCTACTAGGAGGAAGATTAAAAACCTGATTTGATTGATGAATGTTATTGATTATTTCTCGTTACAACAGCAGTTCTCACTTTCTGAAAACCAGACTTAAGAGCTTCAAAAACTTTTTGTTTAAAAGTTTCACTGAGTTCATCTTCTACCCCTTGTAGAAGAGCAGTTGCATCTATTGTAGTAGATTTCATTAATTTCTTTGTAGTGATTTCTCGTTGTGCCTCTAATAATAATCGACTTATTTCTTCTTCTGTAACACCTCCTTCTTTATCTTCAATTTCTTTTATCTGGGCTGCCATTTCCTTTAAT
Source organism: Aquimarina pacifica (assembly GCF_000520955.1). Classification (GTDB taxonomy): domain Bacteria; phylum Bacteroidota; class Bacteroidia; order Flavobacteriales; family Flavobacteriaceae; genus Aquimarina; species Aquimarina pacifica. The sequence goes on from NZ_JACC01000008.1 coordinate 30,666, forward strand.
TTATTTTCTATCAATGTCGAATCTACTACAGATAGTTCATGAGCTATAGCATTTAATGAGTCACCTTTTATTGGCAATGGCGAGTAAAAATTACTAGTCACTGTTTTCTTTTGCTCTTCTGTTGAAATAACCGCTGTAATACCTTTCTTTTTTATAGATGATATATTCTCTTTCTGCGAAAAAGACGATAAACTGTTTGGCAATGATTTTTTACTCTCTATTTCAACTAACTCTGTGCGACTATGAGGTGTTAATAGTGTGTCGCTTCTTAATTTTTCTATAACTGGCACGTTTTTATTCTCTATAACCTCCCTGCTACTATCCACAATTTTTGGAGCTCCTTTATCTACAACAGAATTTTCATTTATCTTAATTGATGTAAAGATTATGAGACCTGCAAAAATTGCAGCAATACCATATTGCCAATTTTTTTTTAACCTCTTTTGTTTATGTTTAGTTTTGGTGAGAGCTGTTTCTAATCGGTCCCAAGAGTTATCTGATGGCTCTATAACTCTTTCCTCTAACTGCTCTTTTATCCTTTCTTCAAATTTTAATGGTGCCATGATTACTTTTGTTTTGTAAATTCAACTTCTGCTGAAGCATTTTTCTTGCTTTAAAAAGCTGTGTTTTTGATGTGCTTTCTGAAATTCCTAATGTTTTTGCAATCTCACCATGTTTGTACCCTTCTATAGCATACAATACAAACACTGTTCTATATCCCACAGGTAATCCATCTATTAATTCTTGAATTTGGTTAACTTCTAATTCAACATTAATATTATTCCAGGATTCTTCAGAATAATTCATTATTTCTTCGGTAAAAAGGACTTGTTTTTCTTTTCTCAAAAAAGAAATAGATTCATTAATCATTATTCTACGTATCCATCCTTCAAAACTTCCTTCGAATTTAAATTTTGAAAGATTCGTAAAAACTTTTAAAAACCCTGTAAGCATCACTTCTTCTGCATAATGCACATCCTTAATATACCTTCTGCATACACCTAACATTTTTGGTGAATAACGTGTATATAACTGACGCTGTGCATCACGATGCTCCTTAATAGCTTTCTTGATGAGTTGATTTTCACTTTTATACAACTGAATAACTTTCAAAATTCGAAAAATCGATTAATTTAATTAGACCCTCTATCTACATAGACGCGTATCAAAACTAAATGGTTGTCTGGAAAGCGAAAAAAAATACGATATTTTCTGTTTTATCAATAAAACATTGATTCACAGTACACAATAAAACGTAAGAGGTATTTATTTTTTGCGATCAATTACATAATTCACCATAAGCTCTAAAGAAGATTTATAATTCGAGTCTGCATATTCTGAAAGAATAGATAGTGCATCATCCTTAAATCTGTGCATTATTGTTACAGCATATTCTAATCCACCACTTTCTTTTACAAAATCGATAACTTCCTTAACTCTCTTTTTATCTTTGTTATGATTTTTTACAGAATTAATAAGCCATTTCTTTTTGCCCTTAGAACAGTTGTTTAGGGTATAAATTAATGGAAGCGTCATTTTTTGTTCTTTGATATCAATGCCCGTAGGCTTGCCAATTGCCTGATTTCCATAATCAAACAAATCATCCTTAATTTGAAAAGCCATCCCAATAAGTTCTCCAAACTTTCTCATCTTAAGAACATCTTCTGTTTCTGGCATCACCGAGCACGCTCCGAGACTGCAACAAGCGGCTATCAATGTTGCTGTTTTCTGTCTAATAATCTCGTAATACACCTCCTCAGTAATATCTAGGCTTCTTGCTTTTTCGATTTGTAACAGCTCTCCTTCACTCATTTCTCTAACAGCAACGGATATAATTTTAAGGAGATCAAAATCCTCATTATCTATGGACAGAAGTAGCCCTTTAGACAACAAATAGTCTCCCACCAAAACCGCAATTTTATTTTTCCAAAGAGCATTTATTGAAAAGAAGCCGCGTCTTTGATTTGAATCATCGACTACATCATCATGTACTAAAGTTGCGGTATGAATTAATTCTATTACAGAAGCTCCTCTATAGGTACGATTGTTTACCTGACCACCAGAAACCATTTTAGCAACTAGAAAAACAAACATAGGCCTCATTTGTTTCCCTTTTCTATTAACAATATAATGTGTAATTCTATTGAGCAAAGCTACCTTAGAAGACATCGACTCTGAAAACTTTTGTTCAAAAAGTTCCATCTCATCGATAATCGGTAATTTTATTTGCTCTACAACTTTCAATATGTCGTACTTGATTCTTTGTCCTTATCTTTTTACGAAGATACTATAAATAGTTTTTGGGTAACACAGTAATATAAAATATAATAAGCTCTGCGAGCCATTGATTATACATTATGATTTATTTGCTAATTGACCACATGCTGCATCAATATCCTTTCCTCTGCTTCGTCTTACATTAACAACAATTCCTTTAGATTCTAATGCAGTAATATAATTATTAATTGCCTTGTCTGATGCCTGCTGAAACTCGCCATCATCAATAGGGTTATATTCTATCAAGTTTACTTTACATGGCACATAAGAGCAAAAGGTAACAAGTGCATCTATATCTTCTTTTCTATCGTTAATCCCTTTCCAAACTACATATTCATAGGTAATTCTACTACTTGTTTTTTGATACCAATATATTAGCGCTTCTTTTAGGTCAGCTAATGAAAATGTTGCATTAAATGGCATAATAGCTGTTCTTACTTCATCAATTGCAGAGTGTAGAGAAACAGCCAACTTAAATCTTACTTGATCATCGGCCATTTTCTTAATCATTTTTGGTACACCAGAAGTAGATAATGTTATTCGTTTGGGAGACATTCCCAATCCTTCTGAAGATGTAATTTTATCAATTGCTTTTAGAACATTATTATAATTCATTAAAGGTTCTCCCATGCCCATAAAAACAATATTAGACAAAGGACGATTATGATAAAGTCTACTCTCTTTATCAATGGCCATTACCTGATCATAAATCTCATCTGGATTAAGGTTCCTCATCCTTTTTAATCGTGCAGTTGCACAGAATTTACAGTCTAAACTACACCCAACCTGAGATGATACACATGCAGTAGTTCTTGTAGAGGTAGGGATCAATACGGATTCTACAATTAATCCATCATGCAATTTTACGGCATTCTTTATAGTCCCATCACTACTGCGCTGCATTTGATCAACACGTATGTGATTAATAACAAAATTTTGCTCTAGCATTTTTCGAGTTTCTTTTGAAATATTGGTCATATCATCAAAACTATGTGCTCCTTTACTCCAAAGCCACTCATAAACTTGATTCCCTCTAAACGCTTTATCACCGTTCTCTTCAAAGAAGAGTCGTAATTGATCTTTTGTTATTGCGCGTATATCTTTTTTCTTCACATCCATACTCCTGCAAAAGTAAAAAGATAATATCGTACTTAACATGTTTTGTACATTAGAAAATTCATTATCCTTTAAAACAGAACAAATACCATCTTTATAAATGCCAAAAACCACTTAATGCAATACTAAGTAAATTATACACTAACACCTGTACTCCTCAGTATGCAACAGTAAAACCAATAAAAAAACCATGATAAAAATCTATCATGGTTTTTTACATATATCTTAGGGCAATACGCTAAGAGCGCAAATACACTTTTATTCTTCTACTCTGGTCCATCTATTGGTCCCACCGCTTCCTTTATATTTTATATTAAGTACATCTAACTCCTCTACATCAACCCACAACTGACAATCAGATACTCGACCATTATTAACATCGGTAAACTTGCCATCAACATATTTTCCTTTTTTGAGCACCATATCCTTTATTATTACTAATCCTTCTACTTTTTGATTCTTATCGTCTCCCGCACATTCATAACAAACAGCATCTCTTTCAGACAAACGCAACATTCTCTCTATAGAACCAAACACTTGATTTTTTATAATATATAACTGCACTATACTGATTGCAATTCCGGTTTCTGGATCATATGTTTTCCATTTCCCTAACACAGGATTTGGTTGAAAAGAAGCTAACAAATCCTTTTTCAAATCTTTATTAACAGGGTTTTCTCCTAACCAGATTTTAAATAGAGCTTTCTTAAACTCTAGACCGTTGCTAATTTTACCTAATAATTCTTTTCGTTTAAACAAAAGTAAATCTCCTCCTTTAACATAAAGGATTTTAAAAATATCATGCTTATTAATTTCTCCTGGCAATATTTTGAGAAAATCACGAATCTGATCCTCTAATAAATAAGCATTACCATCTGTTGCTCTCTCTATTCCGTTTCTGATAACTTCTCTAAAATCGCTTGTGGCTCCCGCCGTCATAACTTTTATGGTCACGGCCATTGTCCTATCCTTTTCTGCAACCATAACACCATCTTCGACACCGTCGACCTCAAAATCCAAATAGAGCGCCATCGCATACATTTTATCTCTAGAACCAGCTCCATTGAGCATTAGTTCCTCCTTACCAAAAACATCAATATCATTAAACTGAATATCTCCTACTTTGGTTTGACCAAAGGAAGAAATCGCAGTTAAAATTGTCATGTAAAAAATAATTTTCTTCATTGTCTAGATTGGGTATTTTTCAAAATTTGTAACATACAAAAAAACGATACAAAGCTATAAAAAGTAATTTTATTATGAACAAGTAACTTTTTTTTCGATAAAAACACAATAAATATCGTTTATCAACCAGTTATATAGAAAAAATCGTACCAAAAAATAGGAAACTTACAAAATATCATGGTTTTAGTTATCCAAAAACTTACAAAAAACCTTAGAGTTCATTGGTATTTTCACACTCATAAAAAATTATTAAAAGCAAAAAAACCTGCTGTTATTTCTACTCAGCAGGTTTTCTAAATCTTAATTATATTTCACTTATTCTTAGATGATTAACATTGCATCACCGTAAGAATAGAATTTATACTTTTCTTTCACAGCTTCTTCATATGCTTCTTTTATAAAATCATGTCCTGCAAATGCTGAAACCATCATTAGCAATGTTGATTTCGGTGTATGAAAATTAGTAATCATACAATTAGCAATACTAAAGTCATATGGAGGAAAGATAAACTTATTTGTCCACCCTCTAAATTCGTTTAAGGTATTATCTGATGACACTGAACTTTCTAAAGCTCTCATTACAGTCGTACCGACAGCACAAATTCTTCTCTTATTTGCGATTCCGTTATTAATTACATTTGCAGCATGAGCGGTAACATAGGCTTCTTCACTATCCATTTTATGTTTAGAAAGATCTTCTACTTCTACCGGATTAAAAGTACCTAAACCTACATGCAATGTAATCTCCGAAAAATCAACACCTTTAATTTCTAAACGCTTCATTAAATGCTTAGAAAAATGTAATCCTGCCGTTGGCGCGGCTACTGCTCCTTCATTCTTAGCATATATAGTCTGATACCTTTCCTCATCTTCTGGCTCTGTATCTCTCTTTATATATTTTGGCAAAGGTGTTTCTCCTAAATCATTAAGCTTCTGTCTAAACTCATCATATGAACCATCATACAAAAAACGCAGTGTACGACCTCTTGAGGTTGTGTTATCTATAACTTCTGCTACCAAACTTTCGTCATCTCCAAAATAAAGTTTGTTTCCTATTCTTATTTTTCTAGCAGGATCTACAAGAACATCCCAAAGACGTGTTTCAGAATTTAATTCACGAAGTAAAAACACTTCTATCCTTGCTCCTGTTTTTTCTTTATTTCCATAGAGTCTAGCAGGAAAAACTTTAGTATTATTAACAACCATAACATCGTTTGGCTCAAAATAATCTATAAGATCTTTAAACTGTTTATGCTCTATGGTTTGTTCCTTTCTATTAAGAACCATTAATCTTGATTCATCTCGGTTTTCTGCCGGATACTCTGCCAACAATTCTGCTGGAAGATCAAAATGAAAATGTGATAACTTCATTGGTGTTTATTTTTGAAGGAGCAAATATACGATCTTGCAATAGGGGTTGTCAAGTAAATCAACATATATTTTGAGTGTTTACTATCTACATTAAAAATCTTAAGAGCTATACATGCTTAGTCCTCAACCTCAAAGACATTCCTAGAAAAAGTGAAAAAGTTGACAAGAAAAAAGTTATTCTTCTATTTTTTTACTATTCTTCCTCTATCATAGAAAACCCTAACATGCCTAGATCTTTCCAAAAATCAGGATATGATTTAGAAACGACCCCTGCATCTTCAATACACAAAGAAGCTCTTAATGCTAGAGGTGCAAAAGCCATTGCCATGCGATGATCGTTATATGTTTGTATCGTAACATCCTTTTTGATCAACGTATTGGCTCCTAATCTTAAGGAATCCTCGGTGATGTCTACTTGCCCTCCTAATTTTTCTATTTCCGTTTTTAATGCCTCTAATCTATCTGTCTCCTTTATTTTTAGAGTATGAAGCCCTGTTAAATAACACGAAACCCCAAGGCCAAAACATGTAACAGCAATGGTTTGAGCAATATCAGGAGAATTCGATAAATCCAGTCCATCAGGAAGTTTATTGCTACTATTTGGTACTTTTGACAGTGTTATTGTATTTTCATTGAATGTAGTTTCGACTCCTAAATATTTATATATTTCTGCAAGAGAAGAATCTCCTTGATAGCTCTGCTTCTTATAACTACCTATTGTTATAGTGGCATTTTCTGAAAGTGCTACTATGCTGTAGAAATAGGACACTGAACTCCAATCTGATTCTACAACTATATTTTTTGGTGAAACTTCGGCCCCTGATTCAACCTTAATAACATTATTCACAAAAGAACTTTTGACCCCAGCATCCTTTAGAAGACTGACCGTCATATTAATGTAAGGCACAGAAGTCACTTTACCTTCTAGAGAAATCTCTAATCCATCAGGAAGTGATGATGCTATTAACATTAAAGCAGAAATGTACTGACTACTTACATTTGCTTTTAAAGAAACGCTACTCGAATTGGGTTGCTCCCCATGGATTTTTATTGGTGGATATCCGTCTTCTTTTTCATAGGTTATATTGCACCCTAATTCTCGCAATGCATCTACCAAGATTTTAATTGGTCGTTCTTGCATTCTTTTGCTTCCTGTAAGTATGGTTTCTCTACCTTCTTTTACAGAAAAGTACGCAGTAAGAAATCGCATTGCAGTCCCCGCATGATGAATATCAACAACAGTCTCTTTACTCTGTAAAGCTTTTTGCATTAATTCTGAATCGTCACTATTTGACAAGTTTTCGATATTAATATTAGGATATAGGGCTTGTAGAATTAAAAGCCTATTAGATTCGCTTTTAGAACCTGTAATCTGTAATGTATTATTTCCTACCCTTGATATTTGTTCGAGTTTCAAATTCATCTTATTGATTTGATTTTTGTTTTTTAGATTCAAAATAGTACCCCATAATCATTCCATAAATCAAACCTCCTACAATTCGAGAAATTAAAAATCGAATCCAGCGCCCCTCCTCTATTTTATCCTCAAGAAAAGAGTCTATTGCCAATGCCCTATAACTCATAAAATGTTCGATAAGGCTAAATACGACCATAAAACCAAGTGCTAAAAACAATGTGGTTTTCCAATATCTTTTTGAGGTGAGTATTACCTTAAGCATTATTTTAATTTTTTATTCGCATGATGGCGGTCATGATCCCTTTTGGTTTTAATATCCAGCTTTTTATCAAAAGCTTCTTGCAGATTAATACCTGTTTGATTTGCCAGACACAAAACTACGAATAACACATCAGCTAATTCCTCTCCGAGGTCTTTATTTTTATCACTTTCTTTTTCGCTTTGTTCTCCGTACCGTCGGGCAATAATTCTTGCTACTTCTCCTACCTCTTCGGTAAGTTGAGCCATATTGGTCAATTCATTAAAATAACGAACACCATGATTCTTAATCCATTCGTCTACGGCTTGTTGTGCGTTTTCGATATTCATTTTTTATACTTTTTTGAGAACTATTTGTTCATTTTCTTTTTCTACAATCTGATTATAGAATTCTTTGAGATCAGAATAATAATTAGAAGATATTAAAGGCCTATTTAGGGTTCTATTTACAGAAACCTGAATCATATTACCAGATATTGTCGTTCGAAATACAAATTTACCCATATTTTCTGGTAATGCTAAGGCTATATCCTCAGGTTTAGAAACGACTTCATATCCTTTCGGAATTTTAATACTAACAGAAAAATCCCTAGAAAATCCAAATCCAAAATCTACAGGATACTTTCGCTCATCCGATTTGAATATATTTTCTTGATTTTTCAAAAATAAAAGAGGAGAAAAAAACAGTTCACCATCAATAACTTCAACTTCATTTATAGTTTTAAAGGCAAAAGTTTCGAGAACAGGCTTTTCTAAATCATCAATATTATTATTTTTATACTCTTCAACATTTTCTAAACCATACTTATCTTTTAATCTGGTAATATACTCATCTTCTTCTTTTAGTGCATTTTCTTCTCTAAAGTCCCGAGCTTCATAAAAGCTATATTGTATTCGCTGCTTTCCAGCAATCCTCCCTTCTTCATTTATTTCGCATAACACCATATTTTTTTGTTGGGATATTTTTTTGGGTCTAAACAAAATCATTTCAGAATTTCCTTTTTCTGCTATTAACCTTCCAATCCCCTTGATTACCCTATTAGGCAATACATTAGGCTTTCCATATTTATCAGTAGCATCAAGAAATAAAACATCATCATTGATACGTACTCGAGCAACAACATGATCTAATCCCTGTATGGTCGGAAATATGGACAAGGGCTTATCACTAGTTGTTACAAGCACCGGATTTACTTTTACGCCAGCATACTTTAACATCCCTATAAGCATCAAATTTATTTCCCCAGAGTTTCCAACTTTTTCTTGATATGGCTTCTTAAGTCCATTTCTTGGAGTTAGCGAATTCCTTTTGTTCCATGTCATTCTATTTTTTACATAATCATATATAAGATTTGTTTTTTGTAAAGGATTTGAAACACCTCTAATTAATTCATCTATATCCGCTTTAAAATATTTTGTTTTTTCGATCTCCCCACCAAAATTAGAGCTTTTGTATGCTCCTCGAGCAATAGCTCCCCAAGTAGTTCCATAGTTTGTAATAGTACTATATGGAAATTTAGTATACTCTAATTCGAATGCAATACCAGTAATATAATTATTTGGATTCCCTGAATGAGGTTCTATTTTAAATGCGGGGACATTAGTTTCTTGAATATCATAATTATTCAGAATATAAGGTAATTCTTCATGATATTGTTGCCGTCTCACAGTGTATTGCCCGAACTTAGTTGAACCAGAAAAGACAATTTTATCATTCCCCCTAGATTCCTTAAGATGAATAGGTAAAAAACCAATATGCCTCTTTTTAAAATGATAATATTCTGGTATTTGCAAAGAAACATCAATCTTTTTTATTGGTATTCTGTATTGTAATGCAATGTTATCTATACTTCGATAAAAAGGAGAAATAATTCTATATTTATATTCGATTATTGCACCTTCTTTAATAGCAGGTAGTGTAAAAGTTACTTTGTTAAAATATTTTGAATCCTCGGCTTTGAAAATACTTTCTTTTTTGAGTTTGGTTTCAACAATTTCATCTCCTTGAAGGATGTAAGTTTTTCCGGAAAGTCCAATGATTTTTTCTTCGCTACCTCCATTTTGGTAGAGATATACTACTTCACTTGCATGATCAAACCCATTTTTATTATAAAGCTTAATACGCTTATGCACTTGAGTTACGAGCTGAAAACCCAGTGTTTGATCATACTCAAAGGTTATTTTTTTATTTTCATACAATACCGCAGCATTTGCTGCTTTGTCAATAGAGCATGAACTTTCTAACAACTCTTCTTTTGATACTTTACCATATTTATAATCCTGACAATACGCATTCAGGGACATTAAAATCATAGTCCCAAATATTATTCTTAAACTCTTCATATATATATTTATACTTGTTTTAATACAATTCTCGTTTGATCTATTTTTCTAATTTCTTCTCTAAACTTGCGATACTCTTCATATTTTTCTTTGGGAAATACACCATCCAAAATTTTTAAAAACTTTGTGAATTTAAGTTCAGATTCATTTATTTTTTCTAGCGCATATGTATAAGTTCCAAACTCTGATTCTAATGATTTTTTTTCAGGAAGTGTTGTTATTATATATCCATCAGGCAATATTAATATAGACTCGTCTTTATGAACATATCCTCTATCGATTACCAATGGGTTTTTTCTACTAGCATATTTTGGTAACTCGACTTTATCCAAATTAAATGCATTGGGATAGAGCAATAACCTATTTCCTGCTTTTTTGGTAAAAGCATTACAGGATACATTAATTTCTTCTGTAAATGCGACTGTATCTTTGTCGTCACTGTACTTTAGACCATTTACGTCCAACCCATTAATATAGTTCCAATGTTTTTTATAATACATTTTTTGATCTTTGGGTTCTTGGTATTGAATTGTATAATGCCAATCATATTGTAATCCTTTAGAAACCCTTTTAATATAAGCTACCATAGACTTATCCGCATTAAGTATAATTTTTGACTCCGTAGTCAACAGATTTTCTTCAGGCTCATATTTTTTTGTTCTTCTAATTTCTCCACCAGAAGGTTTTACAACTAAAACATCTCTATTATCAGTAAAATCACCTATAAAATTAAAGGGCAATGTTTGACTTGTGCATTCTAACCAAATATCTTCCTCCTCATCTCGAATATTCAGGATGACATGATCCCCTTGCATCGAAGCAAATTCCGCATCTATATCTCTTCGCTTATTCGCATATACAACGGTGTAAAAGGATTCTATATCCTGACTACTAAGTAATGCTTTGGTATAATTTGTAAGCGCTTTACAATCCCCATATCCTAAACGGTCTACATCTGCTGCAGGCATTGGCATCCATCCACCGATACCTAATTGCACACTCACATAGCGTGTCTTACCTTGTACATATTCATAGATGCGCTTAGCTTTCTCCTTTTTTGTTGTGGCATCAGCAACCAATTCAGAAACTTTTTGAATTGTAGATTCGGGTAATCTATCTCTACCCGAAATCAAATTCGAGTATTGCCATTTGCCCATTGACTCCCAATCATGTATCGACCCCCTTATACCCTCTAAAGAAAAGTCACTTAAGGCTATAAAAACTTTTGGAACCAACTCTGAATAGGATGGACCTAACTTTTCTGACACTCTTGTAGGAATATCAGAAAGAGAAAAATGCAACCCTTGGGATGTTTTCTTCTTTTCTATATCATAGTTTTCTAAATTTTTTTCTTTAATTCTAAAAGGAATCTCGTTAGGGTTAATAATAGCATACGATGATTTTTCTACTGCTAACTTATATGCAATCAAAGGATCCCATGGTCTTATAAATGCTGTTGAAGATTTCTCTACTTCACTCTCAAAAACCAACGTATATGGATACACTGTAGGAGTATAATTAAAATACTTAACTCTATCATCTCGTGCTAACGAAAAACCATCGTATACACTTTGATCAATAAAGTCTTTCTTTTTATATTTTTTAATCTCTTTTCCCGAAGCATCATAAACTACTGCTTCTAACTTTCGTATTTTTGTAGAAGGGTCATATCCCTCATACGAATCTGCATATCTTTTACCAGATTTGTTAAACACAGTAACAATTCTTTTGGTCTTAATGACCATAGAACTTACCGAATTGATTTCTATAACTATTTTTTCTGATCGAACAACCGCATTGGCATTTTTGATAAGAGAAGTATCTATTGAAGATACCTTCATGTTCATTTCTTCTTGTGCTGAGACATTGGCACATACCAATATACTAACAGCTACAAGGACTTGTAGTAGTATTCTTTGCATATAAATTTATTTTGGGGGGTAGGACTTTTTTATTCTTTACTTTTTGTGTCAATGACTATCGTAACAGGACCATCATTAAGCAAGGATACTTTCATATCGGCGCCAAAGATACCTGTGCCAACTTTTTTATCCAAATCTATTTCTAACTGTTTTATAAAACTTTCATATCTAGGTATCGCAATATCAGGCTTTGCCGCCCTGATATAACTTGGCCTATTCCCTTTCTTAGTACTCGCATGCAATGTAAATTGACTAACAACAATCACACCTCCGTTAATCTCTTTCACATTCTTATTCATAACACCGCTTTCGTCGCCAAATATTCTTAAACGCGCTATCTTTCCTGACAACCAATCAATATCTTCTTGTGTATCCTCATTGACAATACCAACAAGAATAAGCAATCCTTGATTTATTTTTGAGATTACCTTATGATCAACAGTTACAGAAGCTTCAGACACTCTTTGAATTACCGCTTTCATCTATTTTTTTTACAATTAAAATCCTGTTTCTATAAAGTAAGTGTCAGTACTTTCAAAATTGTTACCATCAAACCTTAAAAAAATTATTCTTCGGTATAATTATTTTTCCTGTAGTGTTCTTCTTCTCCTTCAAGAATCTGCAAATAACTCTTATATCTAGACCAGGCTATCTCCTCATTATCCAGAGCTTGTTTAACAGCACATTTTGGTTCATTAATATGAAGACAGTTGTTAAACTTGCACTCACTTTTTAATTCAAAAAATTCGGGAAAATAATCTCCTAATTCTTCTTTCTCCATATCAACCACTCCAAACCCCTTAATTCCTGGGGTATCAATTATTTTAGCTCCAAAACTCAGGTCATACATTTCTGCAAAAGTGGTTGTGTGCTGACCTTGTTGATGTTGATCACTAATCTCTGCTGTTTTTAAAAACATCCCATCTTCTATGGCATTTACCAATGTAGATTTACCAACACCACTATGTCCAGAAAACATACTTACCTTATCCTGCATTACCTCTTTTACTTTATCTACATTTTTTCCTGTTTTAGCCGATATACCTATACATTCATATCCTACTTTTCTATAAAGTGCTGCTAGATATTTGATTTCTAACAATTCCTCTTCTGTATAGGAATCGATTTTATTAAAAAGCAACACAGCTCTAATTCCGTATGCTTCTGCAGTAACCAAAAAACGATCTATAAATGTTGTAAATGTTGTGGGATTGTTTAAAGTCACTAATAAAAACACTAAATCAATATTAGATGCAATAATATGTGTCTGTTTAGAAAGGTTTACTGATTTTCTTATGATATAATTCTGTCGCTCATGAATATACTCTATCACTCCCGTTTCGGAATCATTATTCGTTTCGACCTTAAAATCCACCAAATCACCAACGGCAACCGGATTTGTACTCTTAATACCTTTAATCCGAAATTTCCCCTTAATACGACATTCGTACACTCTTCCTGTGGTACTCTTAACGGTATACCAACTTCCTGTAGATTTATAAACAATTCCTGTCATGAGTACAAAGATGCGAATATTAATATTTTTGTAGGGTTAATTTTTTTTCTAATTAAAAAAAACGTAACCTTGATATACAATTTTTTGGCACAGCTATTGTAGAATAATCAAAAATTAATCTAATAAATCTAAAACATTATGAAAAAAACTTTATTATTTCTTGCACTAATCGTTCTTGGTTTCAATTCTTCTTTTGCACAAAAAGAATACAAAATAATAACGGTCATAGAATCTATTGTACCTAATGGGTTAGGTAGATCAAGAATGCTATCTTCTAATGAAGCTAGAGATTACAAAGAGTATACATCTACTCGTACGGGAGAAGATGATAAAAGAAATAAATCGGATCGTGGAGAAATTCGTGTAAAAGGTTTTGATGAAACTAAACTTTTAAACTTCTACAATATCGGAGGAATTCGTTTTCAGAACATAGTAGCAAATGACGCTATTGTCACTTCTAAGCTTAATGCCATGTCAGCCGAAGGTTGGTCATTAGACTTTGTTAATTCTGGTGTAGAAAGTGTTGGAGGAAAAGATGACAAAAATGGAATCTATGTAACTCGTTATACTTTTTCGAGAAACAAACAATAACATTTTTTTGATATTACAAAGAAATCCCCTGTTATACAGATAACAGGGGATTTCTTTTTTCTAAGTAACATTCAGAGTTTTATCCTCGGGCTACTTTTTCTTGATGATTAATTGATTCTTGGTGAATGGCTTTGTAAATTCTAAGAATAAACTCTTCGCTTAATCCATTTTCTTCTCCTTCGAGAATCATTTTCCCTAAAATTTCATTCCATCTTTTTGATTGTAAAATAGCCACATTTTGTTTTGCTTTTACTTTACCTATTTCGTCAGAAATTTTCATTCTTTTTGACAACACCTCTAACAATTGATTATCAGCAATATCAATTTTTGCTCTTAACTCTCCCAGAGCCTTTTGATACGCTTCATCAACACCTACTTCCTTTCGAATTTTTAGATCTTTCATGTGCTGAACTAAAGTTTCTGGAGTAATTTGTTGTTTTGCATCACTCCAAGCATTATCAGGATCATAATGAGTCTCTACTATAAGCCCATCAAAGTTAAGGTCTAATGCTGTTTGAGAAAGATCAAAAATCAAATCTCTTCTTCCCGCAATATGCGACGGATCAAGGATCAGAGGTAAATCAGGAAAACGATTTTGCAAATCGATAGGTATTTGCCATTCTGGAATATTACGATATTTTGTTTTCTCATAGGTAGAGAATCCTCTATGGATTACACCAAGGTTTTTGACATCACATGTATAAAAACGCTCAACCGCACCTAACCAAAGTGACAAATCTGGATTGATTGGATTTTTAATTAATACTGGATTATCAATGCCTCTACATGCTTCAGCAATATCCTGAACAATAAAAGGTGACACTGTACTTCTTGCACCAATCCAAAGTACATCTACTCCATGTTCTAATGCCAATTCTACATGATGCGGATTTGCGACTTCTGTAGCAATCTTCATCCCTGTTTCTTCTTTTGCTCTTTGCAACCATTTCAACCCTAATGCTCCAACACCTTCAAAATTTCCAGGTCGAGTTCTTGGTTTCCAAATCCCAGCACGTAATACCGTTGCATCAGAATCCTTTAATTGATGCGCTATTTTAAGTACCTGATCTTCAGTTTCTGCACTACAAGGACCACCAATTACTAATGGGTGTTCGAGATTATAATCATCAAGCCAATTTCTAAGTTCTTTCTTATTTTCCATTTTTTATTTTATTCTTTTATTATTTATCTGTGTTAATATATTGGGTTTATTGTATACTAGATTTTTCTTATTGCATATCATATCTTTTTAATTAATTCCTTTCAAAATAGTTTTAATATGGTTCGTGTCTTCCATTTCTTGATAAATCTGATCAAAAGCATCTTCTTTCATCAGTCTTCGAAACTTTTCTAAATTGGCGATATATTCTTCTAATGTTTCGATTACATTATCTTTATTATGCCTAAAAATTGGTGCCCACATGGCTGGTGAACTTTTTGCTAACCGAACGGTGGATGCAAAACCACTACCTGCCATATCAAAAATATCTCGTTCATTTTTTTCTTTATCAATCACGGTTTTACCTAACATAAAAGAACTGATGTGTGATAAATGAGAAACATATGCAATATGTTTATCGTGCGATGCCGGATCCATATATCGAATTCGCATGCCTAATCTCGAGAAAATCTCCATTCCTCGTTCTTGCAATTTAAATGCTGTTTTTTCTACTTCACAAATAATATTAGTTTTACCTCTATACAAATTTGCAATAGCAGCCTGAGGGCCTGAGAATTCGGTACCTGCAATAGGATGTACTGCAAGATAATTTCTTCTTTTTACGTGATCAGAAACTGTTTGACATAACTTTTCTTTCGTTGAGCCAACATCAAAAACCAAACAGTCTTCATTGATTTTATCCAATATTATAGGTAAAACTTCGACAGTTGCATCTACGGGTATTGCAATAATAACTACATCTGCACTTTTTATATCATCAATACTCGACTTATAATCAATAAGACCTAATGCTAATGCTTCATCAAGATTATCTTCATTTTTATCTATACCATAGATCGAAGCCTCATTAAATGTTGCCTTTATATCTATTGCAAAAGAGCCTCCTATTAATCCTATTCCGGTTATGAATACATTCATTTATTTACGATTTTGATATAGTATTACTAGTAAACTGCAATTCTTTATGCTTAAACCTTCTTATTGCTTCATTTATATTTTCTACTGTTACACAAAGAGAGAATCTAATATATCCTTTGCCGTTACTTCCGAAAATATCTCCTGGTGTAATGAATATATCCTGCTGATATAAGATTGCATCGATGAACTCAATAGCATCTATACCTCGAGGAAGTTTAGCCCATACAAACATGCCTTTTGCATTCTCATCATAGGTGCAGCCCAATAAAGAAGCTAACTCCCATATTAACACCCTTCTTTTTGTATAAATGGCATTCATTTTATCATACCAATCATCAGAAATATGCAATGCCGAAATCGCTCCCCGCTGAATCCCTTGAAACATCCCACTGTCCATATTACTTTTAACTTTCAGAATGGCTTCTATTTTATCAGCACTCCCATTAACCATTCCTACACGCCATCCTGCCATATTAAAAGTTTTGCTCAAAGAATTTAACTCTAAGGCTACGTCTTTTGCCCCTTCTACCGACAAAATACTTAAAGGGCTATCATTTAGGACAAAACTATACGGATTGTCATGCACTAATAGAATGCTATGTTTTTTAGCAAAATCGATCATTTTTTTAAACAACTCAACACTACCTGATGCTCCAGTTGGCATATTGGGATAATTGACCCACATAATTTTCACTTTGCTCAAATTCATTTTTGAAAGACTATGAAAATCGGGTTCCCAATTCGTATCCTCTTTTAAATCATAAAAAACAGGGGTTGCTCCCACTAAGTTAGTAACAGAAGTATATGTTGGGTATCCAGGGTTAGGTACTAACACCTCATCTCCTTCATTAAGATATGCCAATGATATATGCATAATCCCTTCTTTTGATCCCATTAATGGTAAAATTTCATTTTCGGGATTTAGGGATACCTGATATTTATCTTTATAAAAATCAGCTATTGCTCTTCTCAGTTCTGGCAATCCTTGATAGCTTTGATACTTATGAGCTCCCTCTTTACCGACTGCGTCTCGAATAGATTGTAACACTTCTTTTGGCGGGTCTAAATCAGGACTACCAATAGCCATATTAAGAACTGGTTTTCCCGAAGCCACAAGTGCTCTAACTTCTCTTAATTTTTTAGAAAAATAATATTCCTCTACGGTCTCTAGTCTTTTTGCGGTTTGAATGTTCATCCATTTTGGTTTTTATATTCACCCAATATTTTTAATCCTAATGCCATTATTTTTAATATAGAAATGGCTTTTTCGTACTCAGAATAATCCTTAAAAGTCACATCTACAAAGAAAGAATATTTCCAAGGCATATCAATAACTGGCAATGATTGAATTTTGGTTAAATTAAGATTACAATCACTCATAACATTTAATACCGTTGCAAGACTCCCTCTTTTATGATCTACCATAAATTTTAATGAGGCCTTGTTTATTTCTTCTTTCGGCACTCCTGAATCTTCGCGAGTATTTAAAATAAAAAAACGAGTACTATTTGTTTTAATGGTTTGAATCTCTCTTTCCAAAACATCCAAATTATAAATATTTGCTGCAGTCTCACCTGCTACCGCTGCTACCCCTGATAATTTTTGTTCATAAATTCTCTTCGCCACATCAGCCGTATCCGCATCTTCTACCAACTTAATATGTGGATGTTTTCTAAAAAAATCCTTGCATTGTAACAAAGCCATCGGATGAGAATACACTTCTTTGATATCACTAATTTTTTGCCCCGCTAATGCCATTAAACAGTGGTGAATTGGCAAAAAATACTCACCACTAATAGTCAAGTTATGCTCATCTACGTATGCATAATTAGGGATAATTGACCCTGCAATAGAGTTCTCTATCGCCATTACTGCATCTGTACTCTTTTTCCCCTCTAAGCTATTAACTAATTCTAAAAACGACATACACTCATCAACTACTACATCTTCTCCAAAATATGCCTGAGCAACCCCATGATGATACGACCCCCTTACTCCTTGTATAGCTACTTTTTGTTTCAACTGTTTTTATTTTTTATTTAAGCTTTTACTATTTTCATTTCATTTTCTCTTGAATCAATATTGCCAGAGAAAAGGCAAAAAAAAATCCCGACTTTTAAATCGGGATTCTATTTTATAAATTCTATTTATTTACTTACATAGCGATCCCTTACTTCCTTTTAAAATAAAAGAAGAAAAAGTAAAATCGGTTAAAAGCAAATAAATTGATCATTGTTGCATTTTTAATACGCTGCTAAATTAGGTAAAACTATTGCTATTCTAAATAATTTTTATTTCTTTTTCATCAATAAACAAGTATTATCATGGATTTTTTAAATTTTAAGTCTAATTCTTAAAATATTCTAAGCAAAAGCCATATAACACTAAGAATTTTCTACAATACACAACACTAACAAACGTTTGTCAACTCTATATCAAACACTTATACAGACAAACTAAGGTGAAAATCATCTGCAATACGGGTATATTTTATCAATACATTTCTTATTAAAGCATATACCTCCCTAATTTCGGTTAATCATTACTTTATGATATAACTCCCATCGATTTACCTACGCTTATAAAAGCAGCAATTGCCTTTTCTAAATGACTTTGAGTATGAGCAGCAGAAAGTTGTACTCTAATTCTAGCTTTTCCTTGTGGTACTACGGGAAAGAAAAAACCAATCACATAAATTCCTTCTTTAAGTAATTTTGCCGCAAACTCCTGCGCTACTTTAGCATCATAAAGCATTATTGGAACAATAGGATGCTCCCCTTTAATGATATCAAATCCTGCCTCGGTCATTTTTGACCTAAAATACTTTGTATTTTTTTCGAGAGTGTCTCTAAGTATTGTTGAAGTCTCTAACATGTCTAATACTTTAATTGACGCACCAACAATAGATGGTGCCAGCGTATTAGAAAACAAATATGGCCTTGAACGTTGCCTCAACATAGCTACAATTTCTTTTCTGGCAGCCGTAAAGCCTCCTGATGCACCACCTAAAGCCTTACCATAGGTTCCGGTAATAATATCTATTCGGCCCATTACATTACGAAACTCATGTGAACCTCGCCCTGTTTTTCCTAAAAAGCCTGTCGAATGGCACTCATCTACCATCACCATAGCTTTAAATTGATCTGCTAGATCGCATATTTTATCTAATTGCGCAATTGTTCCATCCATAGAAAAGGACCCGTCAGTTACAATAAGTATTCTTCTAGCTCCTTGGGCCATCTCTAACTGTTTCTTAAGGTCAACCATATTATTATGCTCATACCTAAACCGTTTAGCTTTACATAACCTAACACCATCAATAATAGAAGCATGATTTAATGCATCAGATATAATAGCATCCTGGGCACCAAGAATTGGCTCAAAAACTCCTCCATTTGCGTCGAACGCAGCGGCATAGAGAATACAATCTTCCATTCCTAAAAAGGCTGCTGTCTTGTGCTCTAATTCTTTATGGATATCTTGAGTACCACAAATAAACCGTACCGATGACAATCCAAATCCATGAGAGTCGATAGCCTTTTTACCGGCTTCTATAATATCAGGATGTGTAGAAAGTCCTAGATAATTATTTGCACAAAAATTTAGAACGTCCTTAGTACCAACAGTATCAATTTTGGCTCCTTGAGGTGTTGTAATAACCCGCTCTGTTTTATACAATCCTGCTTGTTTTATTTCTGCAAGCTCTTTTTGCATATTTTCTTTGATAGCTGAAAACATATTTTTTTTGTTTTGATTGTTATTTTTTTTGAGATAGCATTATTCTTTATACCGATAAAGACTCCAGACTCCTTATGTCTGTATGATAGTAATTTCTCAATTTTTTGATCATAATTTTTGCTATTTCTTCTAAGGAATATTGAGGTTTCCATCCCCAATCCTTTCTGGCCTTATCATCATCTATTGATTTTGGCCAAGTTGCCGCTATTTCCTGACGGAAATCTGGTTGGTAAGTCACTTCGAAATCAGGATATAATTTACGAATTTCATGAACTACTTCTTCTGGCGAAAAGCTTATTCCGGAAAGATTATATGAAGTTCTAACAGAAATATCAGTTTTGGGAACACTCATTATTTCTAAAGTTGCTCGTATAGCATCATCTATAAATAGCATTGGAAGCGTTGTGTCTTTTTTTAGAAAACATTGAAACTTTTTGTTTAGCACAGCTTTATGAAAAATATCTACTGCATAATCCGTAGTCCCTCCTCCTGGTAATGATTGATACCCCACAATGCCTGGGTAGCGAATAGATCGTACATCAAGTCCATACTTATTAAAATAATAATTGCACCAGTTTTCTCCGGCAACTTTACTAATCCCATATACCGTGGTAGGATCAAGACTTACATTATTTGGCGTATTTTCTGCAGGAGCTCCTTGACCAAAAACAGCTATAGAACTAGGAAAAAAAACTTTATCAAGATTATTTTTTCGCGCAACCTCTAGTACATTAAATAGTGTTTTCATATTTACTTGCCATGTTGCCAATGGATTTTCTTCTCCTTTTGCAGAAAGTATTGCCGCCAAATGATAAATCTGAGTAACCTTATACTTTATTACAACATCTTGGATTCTTGTCATATCTGTTGCATCAATTACTTCAAAAATATCTTCACTTTTATTTTTGCAATAAACATCTGAAGAAATCACGTTTTTGACACCAAATGTGCGCCTTAATGCTTTTACCAATACAGAACCTAATTGACCATTTGCTCCTATTACCAACACCATATTTTTCATAACATCTTAAAATTTTAACACTAAAAAGCTTTTTTCACTACTAAAATTACAAAACACCACTTTTAAAGCCAATTAAATAGACTAATTAAGAAATAATTACTTTATATTATAAAATTTTAAGCTAAATTCACTTTTTAAAAACCAAAAAAATCAATAATACAGTAAATTTTACGCCTTAAATTATGGAAGAATTAGACCATATCGATATTACAATCTTAAGATTGCTTCAGGAGGACGCTAAAAAAACTGCAAAGGAGATTGCAGCTATTCTCAATTTAACATCTTCGCCCATCTATGAACGCATCCGCCGTCTAGAAAAACAGGGGTACATCAAAAAATATGTTGCCATCCTCGACAAAAAACTAATTGACAGATCAATAACCACTATATGTCAAGTTTCTATGCGGTACCACAATGAAGCATTTATCGAAGACTTTGAGCAGCAAGTTCAAAAGTTACAAGAAGTACAAGAATGTTACCACATGGCAGGCCAAGTAGATTTCATATTAAAAATTCACACCAAAAGCTTAGAGGAATATCATGATTTTATCAAGACAAAACTTTCGAAAATTGAAAATATAGGTGTTTTGAATAGTACTTTTGTCCTTAAAGAAATTAAGCATACTTCAGAGTTTTTTATTTGATCAATCCTCTATAAAAACTCAATGCATAAATAAAACACTTAAAAACAAATAGTTACGCAAACAAAAACAGCATTAAAAAACCCCAAACAACCCCATATCGTCTTAGACTAAAATCATTTTTATTTCTTTACTCTACAATAAATTTTGAATTATGTACTTTTGATAATGAATAGTTTTTACTCGATGATGTATGTCAATTTCAGTTTCTAATATTTCTAAGCTTTATAAGGATCAAAAAGCACTTACTTCGATTTCATTCGAAATTACAAAAGGAGAGATTGTTGGTTTTTTGGGTCCAAATGGTGCCGGTAAGTCGACATTAATGAAAATCCTAACAACATACATTGCTCCTTCAGAAGGCACGGCCCTAGTAAATAATTTTGATATTGATGCCAATCCAATTGATGTACAAAAGAGTATTGGGTATTTGCCTGAGCACAATCCTTTATATCTAGAAATGTATGTTCGTGAATATTTAAAATTCAATGCCCAAGTATATAAGATTAGTGCACCGAGAATAGAAGAAGTTATAGAATTAACTGGACTCACCCTCGAAGCTAATAAAAAAATCAGCCAACTATCAAAAGGATATCGACAACGTGTCGGTTTGGCCTGCGCATTACTTCATGATCCTCAGATCTTAATTTTAGATGAACCCACCACAGGTTTAGATCCTAACCAATTAGTAGAAATAAGAGAACTCATCAAATCGGTAGGTAAAGAAAAAACAGTATTTCTTTCTACTCATATTCTGCAAGAAGTAGAAGCGATGTGTGATCGTGTAATTATCATTAATAAGGGTACTATTGTTGCAGATAAGAATCTTTCTTCTTTAAACACAGAGACTGAACAAATCATTGAAGTAGAATTTGATTACCGAGTTGAAGACGCTTTTCTTATGAAACTACCCAATGTTGTAGCAGTAAAAAACACACATAACTTTACGTACCTGATTACCTTTAGCACTTCCATTGATATGCGCCCAAAAGTATTTGATTTTGCCCATGATCATGAGTTAAAGATATTACAGCTGTCAAGAAAAAATAAGAATTTAGAAAGTTTATTCAGAGAATTAACAACATAAAGGCTGTTAACTTGCATTTTCAAAATCATAAAGAATTTCTTTGATTTTTTCTACTGTAACTGGTTTAACAATATAGTCTCTCACATTTTCATAAGATTTAGCTCTAAGCACATCTTCTGAATCAACAGACGAAGAGACAATATAAATTACTATCTTTTTTTGATAGACAACTTTCATAAACTCTTCAAGAAATTGCCATCCATCCAACACTGGCATATTAAGATCTAATAGAATAACATCTGGTAATTCCTGATTATTTTCTATTATTGCTATTAACTCATTCAAAGCTTCTCTTCCATTTCTAAAAACAAGTGTTTTATTACAAAAACCTGTTAATTCCATTATTTTGGTCATACCAAAAACATAAATAGAATCATCATCAATGATACAAGCGGTATCAATTTTTCTCATATTGCATATAAATTTTAAAAGTAGTTCCAAAATCAACTTTACTTTCTACTTCAATTCGACCATCGATTGCCTCAACTTGATTTTTGGTTATAAACAATCCTATTCCTCTTGATTTTTCTATATTCGGATGAAACGTTTTATACATACCAAACAACTTAGCTCCATGTTTGTTCAAATCAATACCCAATCCATTATCCTCTATACTTAGCTCAACCTCTTCTCTTTTTATGCTAGCCCTTAATTTTACGTAACTATCTCTTTTGGGTGAGTGATACTTAATCCCATTAGTAATAAAGTTAAGCAATATACTATCGAGATATGCAGGAATAGCCATAACCTGGATATCCGTATCCACTTCATTTTCAATAGACACATTAGACTCTAATGCAATCGCCGATATACTCTGTACAACTTCATCTATGGCTTTTTTTAAATGGATGGGCACTAAATTTTGTTCTAAAGAGGTATTGATTGAGACAACCTCATTTAAATGGGAAATGGTTTCAGAAAGGTTTTTGGAGGCAGTTCTAAAAAGCTGCATAATCTCATTATTTTCGATTTCAGGGTTTTCCTGAATATACAGATCCAATAGCATTTCAAAATTACCAGAATGAGACTTCAGGTTGTGAGATACAATATGTGCGAAATTTTTGAGTCTTCTGTTCTGATCTTCTGCGACTTCTAATAATGATTTTAATTCTTTTTCTGCTTTTTTAATCTCACTAATATCAGTTGCAACACTTAGATAACCAATAATTTCATCATTTTCTTTTATCGTAGATACTGTTAATTGAACAGGAAAACCTGTACCATCCTTACGCATATGAGTCCATTCTTTAGTCTCATATTCTTTTTCATTTGCGCATATAAAAACTTCAAAACCTTTTACAGGACGGTTTAATAAAATTGATAGTTCTTTTTCTCGTTCCTTTAATTCATCTGCATTAAACAATATCTCGAAAGGCTTCTTAAACATCACTTCTTCCTTGGTATACCCCAATAAATTTTCTGCCCCTCTATTAAAAGTGGTAATCACACCGCTTTTATCGGCTCCAATAATTGATACTTTGGTAATATCATCTATTATATTTTCTAATTTGGTAATCGCTTCCTCTAATTTTTGCCTAGCAACAATCTTATGACTAATATCCAAAATTTGGGCTATACAATATGCGGGCGCACCATTTTCATCCTTGATAATAGAGGTCGAAAAGTTTACATAAACTATTTCTCCATTCTTATGAATACATTTTTTTTCTGCATTACTATACAGTCGTTCTCCCTTAAAGTGCATTTTGTATAAGTCATGACTCAATTTTATATCATCAGAATGAATAATATCTGTAAAAGACATGTTTGTTAACTCACTACTGGTATACCCTAACATGTTACAAAGTTGATAATTCACTTTAGTAAACCCACCTTTATCATCCATCATCGCCATACCAATTGCAGCATTCTCAAAGTTTCTTCTAAAAACCTCTTCACTCATTCGTAAACGAGTTTCTACCTCTTTAATTCGAGTTATATCTGCTGTATATATTATAACTCCCCCAATTTTATCATCATCAGTATACCAGGGGCGTAACTCCCAAGTAAGCCATTGTACTGATCCATCTAATCGTTCAAAACGATATTCATCACTTTTTAACACCTTCCCTTTAAGCCCTTCTTGATGATCTGCTTTCCACTTATCATTTATTTCTGGAAAAACATCATAATGTGATTTTCCTATAATATCTTTATCTTTAATATTGTAAGTTTCGAACCACTTAAGAGAGGTTGCCAAATAACACATATTTGTATCAAACATCGCTATTGCAGTTGGTGCTTGCTCGATAAAAAGTCGATTTTTCTCGAATGCTTTTTTTAGTTTTGTTATTTCCTGATGTGAGCCTATCATCCATTCTGGTTTCCCCTCGCTATCCCAACTTACCACTTTTCCTTTATCTAAAATCCATACGTATTCCCCATTTTTATGCTTCATTCGTGCTTCACACTCATATACCGAAGTAACTTTATCAAAGTGATCTTGTAGAAGTTTATTTGACTTTTTCAAATCTTCAGGATGCGTATTTTTATTCCAAGTATCAATGGATAATGGATATAATTCTGTAAGTGTATACCCTATTATTTCTGCCCAACGCTCATTGAAAATAATTTCGCCTGTCTGCACATTCCATTGCCAAGTACCTAAATCAGTTCCGTCAATAATATGCTGAAAATAGTTAATTTGTCTAAATAACCTTTTTTTGGTTTTTTTGATTTTTGTAATGTCGAAGTGAGTCCCTAACATTCGTGTTGGTTTTCTGTTTTCATCTCGAATAATAAGCCCCCTACATCTGATCCAAACAGTATGCCCTAATTTATGTTTGTACCTTACAATCTGATCATAAGGATATGAAGGATCCTTAGAATGTTTGGCAAAATTTGCATATACTAACTTGAGATCTTCTTCAAAAATTATATCCTGCCAAGCTGAGCTTTTGTGAGGCTTCTTGTTTGGATCATATCCCAATGTTATCCAAAATTTGGGGCTCATCCATTCATTATCAGGATCATTAAGATCCCAAAACCACAACCCATCTGTAGCGGCTTCCTGCAGAAAATCGAAAATTAAACTTTCACCTTTTATTAATGCATACAATTCTTTTTTTAGATAATGCTCTTCATTTTCCAAAGTAGAATCCACATCACTGCCTGTATATTCTTTCATAATTCTATATTTTGGGGTATAAAAAAAAGGAAGTCAGTCACTGATTAAGTAACATTTCAATTTAAGAATTCTA
Source organism: Aquimarina pacifica (assembly GCF_000520955.1). Taxonomy (GTDB): domain Bacteria; phylum Bacteroidota; class Bacteroidia; order Flavobacteriales; family Flavobacteriaceae; genus Aquimarina; species Aquimarina pacifica. Next base: position 56,447 of record NZ_JACC01000008.1, read on the forward strand.
AACAACATACAACAGGAACAAAACCTCAATATTATTACGGAATAACACCCTGATTACAAAGGTGTTAAAACTAAAAATTACGTTAAAATCCCCTTAATTCTATTTCTTCGAAGCTTGCTAATACTACAAAAATAAATTCATATCCATTCTTAGAATTTATAACTATCAAAAAAATGTATGGGTTTTAAACTAATTTCAAATTAAGTAGTAATTAATACAATTGGTATTACCAAAACAGTAAACTACCCGTAAAAAATTCCTCTACCTCTATCACAGATGGTTTGTTTGTCGAAATGACATCTCCCGTACTGCGTATCTCTCCTCGAATTGATAGCTGAGGGTTTACAATAATCTTATTAGTACCTCGGTGGTATATTTGAACATTTTCTGCAATTAGATTATCGCCTTCAAATCTTCCCGTACCAGAAAAAAAGGCAACGTTCAGATTATTTACTTCTCCGGTAAGAAAAAAGGAAGTAATATTATTTCCTGAAATTCGCAAATTTTCACAGTTAACTTCTAAACTAAAAGTACCTGTAGTGGTACCTGTACTTTCTGTAAAATCTTCAGATTGCAGTAGTAATGATGGATAAGTTAATAGGCCATCAGATGAAATATCAAATTGTGTAGCACTTCTAATTTCTGTTATATTAGGAGAAGTTACAAAAATTTTAGTTTGATTTATCGCCCTAAAAAATGTACAATCGTTTGTATCACTAAGAACAAGTTGATCACCCTCTACTACTGCAGTAACCTCATTTAGTAAATTATCACCAGTTTCTATACGCACAGAAGTTGTTTCTCCCTGCCTCAAAACAAGGGCCACATTAGAATTTACTAATATCCTTGTAAAATCGGGAACCTCAACTTCTTTTTGAACGACATTACCTGTCCTTTGAAAGCAATCCGCGGCATTTTCTGAATCACAACCAAAAACGAATAGTATCAGAATAACATAAATGACTTTGTGCATCGTATTGTTTTTTTAAAATCGATATCCTATAGAAAACTCCATTACTTCGGCTTTAGCCGCATGTGATCTTACAGTAAATGAACCAAAAATATTTTTAGTAAAATAGCACTGCAACCCTGCCCTCAGGTATGTTCGTCCCTCAAAATCATATGGATAATACACATAATAACCAAGCTGAGTAAGAACAGAAATTTTATTTACTCGTAATTCATGCCCCAAAAACATTCCGACTCGCTTTGCGTCCTCATCCCCAGTGGTACCGTCATCAAATCCACCAACCGATCTAAAATATATGTAACGTTCTAATGCTCTAGAAAAAAAGACTTCGGCACCTAAATGAACGGCTCCCTTTTTATTAAATCGTTTATCTATAAAACCACCAACTGTATAAAATGGAAATCTTCCTGATCCTACTACATCACTTTCATTAACACCACTTCTAAAAATAAAACCATATCCGACTGGTTCTGTTTTCTTGACCAATTTTTTTTCTTTTGGCGGATATTCTGTTTCATAGTGATCTAGACTATAGGTAATTCCGGCATTCAAAAATAACGTATTTGTACTTTTATTAGGGGCTTTAGAATTTCCATTTGAATAATGCACCACTCCGAGTCCTGCTTGTAGCCCCAACCTATCTAGAAGGTTCTCTTTCTTAAAATTTAATAATGCATATGAAGCACTTTGCAAATGCGTCCCATATGCTATATTTCTAAAGTTGCTATCTTCATCATACGGACGCGTGGCATAAGACATTCCCTGTCCTATTCTCAAGAATAACAGCCTATTAAAAAAATAAAAATTATAATGTAAGAATACCCCTAAATGTTCCCCTAAATATTCATTATCCATATCTTGATATATGAAAGAAACTCCATAATCAGGATTATTATATAAGCGCTGCCACTCTTTATCCCCGAACGTTTTTTGCTGAAAAGAAAGAATTATTCCTGAAGGATGCCCAGTAATCAAATGAGAAATATCAGGATTATGTTTTAATATAGAACCGTGGAAATTATTTACATCTATACCAAAATGTTTCTTATCTTCTTGAGCATTAAACAGCATGCTATTAACAAGTAAGAATACTAAGCAAATTCTTTTGATCATGCTTGCAAAAATAACAATACTGTTTTAAAAGTTCACAAAGATTATTACAAACCTACTTAATAAGATATAAGGTCACATTTACAAAGTATTAAGACAATATTCGTTTCTCAGAGACCTATCAAAATACGGCTTCAGCAATCTTTTTTATGTTATCAGACTTACCCATAGAATAATAATGCAATACTGGCACACCATATTGCATCAACTCCTTAGACTGTTGTATGGCAAATTCGATCCCTACCTCTCTTACTTGTTTATTGGTAGCACATTCTTCTACAGCTCTAACCAATTCATCTGGCATATCTAGTTTGAACACCTGAGGTAATAATTGTAAATGTTTTTTTACGGCTACAGGCTTAATTCCCGGAATAATTGGTATGGTAATCCCAGCTTTTCGGGCGGCTTCAACAAAAGAAAAATATTTTTTATTATCAAAAAACATTTGTGTAACAACATAATCTGCTCCAGCATCTACTTTAGCTTTAAGCCTTCTAATATCTGCATCCATAGAAGGAGCTTCCATATGTTTTTCTGGATATGCTGCAACACCAATACAAAAATCAGATTGATTATCGGACTCTATCACTTCATGAAGAAATTGTCCTTTATTCATATTGGTTATTTGTTCAACCAATTCATTTGCATAACTGTGCCCTCCCTTGGTTGCAGTAAAGTATTTCTCTTCCTTCATAGCATCACCTCGCAATGCCATTACATTATCAATCCCCAAATAGTGACAATCTACCAATAAATACTCTGTTTCCTCTTTTGTAAAACCTCCACAAAGTACGTGAGGTATTGTATCAACACTATATTTATGTTTGATAGACGCACAGATACCTACAGTACCAGGACGCATACGAGTTAATTTTTTATCCAACAACCCTTCTTTGTCGATATAAATAAATTCTTCTCTAGAAGTGGTTACATCTATAAACGGAGGGTTAAACTCCATCAAGGGATCAATATTATTGTATAATTCCTGAATACTTCTTCCTTTTTGTGGTGGTATCAATTCAAAAGAGAATAAGGTTTTTTCTTTTGCTTTTTTTATATGCTCTGTAACTTTCATTATTTTATTTATAATTCTTAGTTGGTTATTTTACTTTGGGTATGCCTACGTCTTATTTCAGTCGGGTTTTCACTACTTGCTTGTTATGATCATAAAAGAGCTCGAACAAATCTCTCAACCCATCACGCTCATTTTAACTAAAATCTCATGAATGCCTTGTTCTTTTTATATTATTTATCTTTTAAAGTAGCAAACAACAAATTTATTTGCCCTAAATGGTAAATATCATGTTGCAATATACCTTGCATCATATATTCATTTTTATAATCCTTACCCAATACAAACTCAGACATCCAAGAATCTGGTTTTTTACTTAACAATTGAATAATTTCTCCTTGTGTTTTCTTGAGTTGTTTAATACCTTCGATCTTCTCTGCTTCATTAGTCACTGATACATCTTTCCGCCAATCCATTTCAGAATTCATTGAAATACTATACGATTGATTCTCTTTTAGCTTTTCTATTACAAAAACTCTCCAATCAATCACATGAACAATCAATTCAGCAATTGTATGTGCCACTCCCTTGGATCTTTGATCCCAAAATTTTACAGGAATTGCTTCTACTGATTTTAGTATTGATAGCCCGTACCAAGGTGTTCCCTCAAAAACTTCTTCAAATTGCGATACAATATCTTCTATATCCATTCCTTACTATTTAACCAAAAACATAAAAACTGAAAGGTTTTAAAAACCATTCTAATCTTCTAAATTAGGACTTAACCATCTTTCTGCTTCTTCGTATTTCATAGCCTTACGAGCTGCAAAATCCTTGACCTGATCACTTTTTATTTTACCCAATCCAAAATACCTTGCTTCTGGATTTGCAAAATAATATCCTGATACTGATGCTGCCGGCCACATTGCCAAACTATCCGTAAGCTCTACTCCTATTCTCTCTTTTACCTGTAGCACTTCCCAAATAGTAAGTTTTTCTAGATGATCAGGACATGCAGGATAGCCAGGTGCTGGTCGAATTCCTTTATATTCTTCTTTTATTAACTCAATATTACTCAATGCTTCTTCTGAGGCGTAACCCCAATCATCTTTTCGAATTTTTTTATGCAGATATTCAGCAAAAGCTTCAGCCAAGCGATCCGCCAATGCTTTGATCATAATTGAATTATAATCATCTAAATCTTTCTCAAAAGCCTCTGCTAGTTCTTTTGTCCCAAACCCGGTAGTTACGCAAAAACACCCCATATAATCCTGTATACCTGTTTCCTTGGGAGCTATAAAATCAGATAATGCAAAATTCGGCTTACCTGCATACTTCTTTAATTGCTGTCGCAATGTTCTAAACGTAAACCTTTCGTTTTCAGAAACAATTTCTATATCATCATCCTTAACAGTATTAGCTTCGAACAATCCATATACTGCTTTGGCTCCTAACAATTTTTCGTCTAGAACTTTTTGCAATAATTCCTGAGCGTCATTAAATAAATCAGTAGCTTGTTTTCCTACTACTTCATCTGTCAAAATTGCCGGATACTTGCCATGTAAATCCCAAGATCTAAAAAACGGAGTCCAGTCAATAAACGCTTCCAATTTCTTCAAATCAAAGTCTTCTAAAACGTGAATCCCTAGTTTATTTGGTTTCGTAATTTCTGATACCGGCCAATCTATGGTATATTTATTCTTTCTGGCTTCCTCAATAGTTAGGTATTCTTTTTTCTTCGTTCGTTTTAAGAACCCTTCTCTAAATTTCTCATAGTCTTCTTTGAGATCACCCACATATTTCTGGTTGCTTCGCTTATTTAACAAATCACCAACAACTGTTACTGCACGAGAGGCATCATTTACATGTACTACCGCATTTTTATACTGAGGATCAATCTTAACAGCGGTATGGGCCTTAGAAGTAGTCGCACCTCCAATTAATAATGGTACTTTGAAATTCTTACGCTCCATTTCTTTAGCTAAATGTACCATTTCATCTAATGATGGAGTAATCAAACCACTTAATCCTATTATATCAACTTGCTCATCAATTGCAGTTTGTATTATTTTCTCAGCCGGGACCATTACCCCAAGGTCAACAATTTCATAATTATTACAACCCAATACTACCGAAACAATGTTCTTACCAATATCATGTACATCTCCCTTGACAGTTGCCATTAATACTTTTCCTGCATTATCTTTTTGACCAGAGATTTGAGGATTTTTCTTCTTTTCTTCTTCTATATATGGCAATAAATGCGCTACAGCTCTTTTCATTACACGGGCAGACTTTACCACTTGAGGTAAAAACATTTTTCCCGAACCAAATAAATCTCCTACCACATTCATCCCTGTCATTAAGTGTCCTTCAATAACCTCTATTGGTTTATCAACACTTAGTCTTGCTTCTTCAACATCTTCTACTATATATTCGTCAATACCTTTTACCAAAGCTCTGGTGATTCTATCCTGCAAAGGCTCTTCTCGCCACGAAAGATCAACAACTCTTTCTTTACTTGTTCCTTTTACAGACTCTGCCAAATCTAATAATCGCTCTGTAGCATCCTCTCTACGATCCAGAATAACATCTTCTACATGTTCTAATAACTCTTTGGGTATATCGTCATATATCTCTAGCATTGCTGGATTTACAATCCCCATATTCATCCCTGCTTTGATAGCATGGTATAAAAATACAGAGTGCATTGCTTCTCTTACCCTATCATTACCTCTAAATGAGAAAGAGACATTACTTACCCCTCCACTCACACTACAATGAGGTAAATTTTCACGAACCCATTTGGTTGCCTCAATAAAATCGATGGCATTTTTTCGATGTTCGTCCATTCCTGTTGCTACAGGAAATATGTTTAAGTCAAAAATGATATCTTCTGGAGGAAAATTGACTTTATTTACCAAAATATCATAAGACCTTTTAGAAATTTCCAATCTACGATCATAATTATCTGCCTGCCCAACTTCGTCAAATGCCATTACGATCACAGCTGCTCCATACCGTTTTACCTTTTTGGCATGGGCAATAAACTCTTCTTCTCCTTCCTTGAGACTAATAGAATTTACCACGCATTTTCCCTGTACTACTTGCAATCCTGCTTCTATGATATGCCACTTTGAGCTATCAATCATTATAGGCACTCTTGCAATATCAGGTTCTGCCATAATAAGATTCAAAAAGCGCACCATGGCTACTTCTCCATCAATAAGGCCATCATCCATATTGATATCTATCACCTGTGCACCTCCTTCTACTTGATGCCTAGCAATACTTAAAGCTTCATCAAATTTTTCTTCTTTGACAAGACGCAAAAACTTACGAGACCCAGCTACATTCGTTCTCTCCCCAACATTAATAAAGTTAGTTTCGGCAGAAACGATCATAGGTTCAAGCCCTGACAGTTTTAGATATTTTCTCTCTTCTTTCTTACTCATATCTTATACAGTAATTCCGACTGTTCTGGGTTTGTAATTTTTAGCTAATTCGGCTATAGCATATATATGTTCTGGTGTAGTCCCACAGCAACCTCCAATAATATTAACCAACCCTTTATCCATATACTCTTTAATCTGTTCTGCCATTTCTTCAGGTGTTTCATCATATTCACCAAAAGCATTTGGTAGTCCCGCATTTGGATGCGCGGATACACCAAATTCTGCTTTCTGGGCAAGAACTTCGAGGTGTGGAGTTAATTGGTTAGCTCCCAAAGCACAATTAAATCCAATAGACAACATAGGAATGTGAGAAACAGAAATTAAAAAAGCTTCTGCCGTTTGCCCTGACAATGTTCTCCCACTGGCATCTGTAATTGTACCACTTATCATAATAGGAACATCTACACCTCTTTCATCCTTCACTTCTTCTATAGCAAATAATGCTGCTTTGGCATTAAGGGTATCAAATATGGTTTCGACCAACAAAATATCAGAACCACCATCTAATAATGCTTCTACCTGTAACTTATATGCTATTCTTAATTCATCAAAAGTAACCGCTCGATATCCGGGATCATTTACATCAGGAGACATACTTGCAGTTCTGTTTGTAGGACCAATTGACCCTGCTACAAAACGCGGTTTATGGGGCTCTTTTTTTGTAAACTCATCAGCTACCTCTTTGGCTATCTTTGCAGATTCATAATTAAGTTCATATACTAACTCTTCCATTTCATAATCAGCCATGGCAATAGTAGTACCTGAGAACGTATTTGTCTCCACAATATCTGCCCCTGCTGCAAAATAAAGCCTATGCACTTCTTTGATCGCCTCAGGCTGAGTGATGCTCAATAAATCATTATTCCCTTGTACAGGAACTGGCCAATCTTTGAATCGGTCTCCCCTAAAATCTTCTTCTGTAAACTTATTTCTTTGAAGCATTGTCCCCATCGCTCCATCAAGAATAAGAATTCTTTCTTCTACTATTTTTTTTATATCCTTCATTTAAAAACCAATTAAGGTGAATCTCAGCATACCCTGAAATAAAACAAACATTGCTAATTCCTTACAAAATCAAAGAATTAAGCTAAATATAGTATCAAGAAAAATAAACGGGAAAAATATAGCGCTGGCTATGAGTCTTCGTTATCTAGTCCGATATAACTAACGGATAGAACGTAGCACCTTCTTTAAAGAATAAAGGGTTGCTAAGGCATCATAGGGTCTATTCCCTCCACCTTTCTTGATAACAATTGTATGTTTATGAACTATAAATAATTTTTCAATTATTTACGAGATGCAAAGAAACACCATAACCTTTTGTTATGCAAGTTTCTTTTACTATTTTATATAGAAAAGACCATCAAAGATGGTCTTTATGAGATTTACTGCCTAATAACAGTTATATATTTATCTTAATAACGCCAAAGTCTTGTTCCTCCAAAACCACCGGTATTGTGGCCCAAGGTTATATAATCAGGACCTTCAACAAATCCTCTTAAAATCCCCGAGCTATTAGCACTTCCTTTGGGAACATCTGCCCAATCCAGCCATAATTGACTATAAAATCGACTTCCCCAGGCTATATTAGACCATGATGGTTGACCCGATATAAAAAAACGTTCTCCGAACCAAACCACCATATTACCATATTCTCTGATGTAGTAAACTCCACCGTCATCCCCTATCCATCTTCCTGTGATATCATTTTCATCATTAACGGTGCCGAAACCAGCAGAACGAGGTAGTGGCAAATTTGCGGGTTTACTGGTTTTTGTCCAAAGAGATCCTCCAAATTGATTTCCTGATGTTTTTGAAATTGTTAGCCCAAAACACCCAATATACAGCGTCAAGCTCCCTTGTCCCTGAATACCTCCTTTTGGGACGTCATAAAACGTTCCTGTAATTGTCTTTCCGCTTATGGTTCCTTTAAAAACATTAGACCAAAATCCTGACGGATGTTCTCCGAACCAATATAATTGATTCCCGATTTGCCTAAAATAATAATGTCCTCCATCATTACCATAATAGTACCCAGATAAATTCGGTACGTATGAACACCAATCAAAATCAATTGGAAAGTCAAACCCTTTTTCTCTCAGGGAATCTTTTTGAATTTTGGTTAGATATTCATCTTTGGTTAATTCGTTTGAGACTATTTCACTTTCTTGTTCTAAAATATACTCTTCTTCTGATAAGTGCTCTTTTTCACAATTTGTAAATAAAATTGCAGTTCCAAATACCATTAATAAGCAAGTTAGCCTAAATAAAAATGCAGTTGTTTTCATGTGATGTGATTTTTTATTCTGATAAACAGGCCCCCTACTAAGAAACTTAGGACCTCTTTCAAAAATAAACCAATCAAAAACAAAAAAACAGAGACTAAAACCCCTTTATGTACAGGTCAAAGTGGAGATTTATCGGGGTAAAAAACCCTTTTTTCCTAATGCTCAATTACTCCAAATTTTGATCATTAAGTTTTAAAACAGCACTTAGTGTAAAATAGATGTTTACCAAGTATTAAAATAAAAAAAGGTAAATCATATGTGATATGATTTACCTTTTTTATTTCAAATCAGAAATTCTAAATTATTCTGACCAATATTTTAATGTAATTTCGATCCACCCTTCTTCGTTTTCTAATTCTGAACTAATTTCTGCAACTACAGAAGAGGCTCCATCAAAATATCCATCATATGCGTCAAAACGATACGTTCCTACCGGAAGGCTTTCGAAAAGATTAACCTCGTATCTAGACGTATATGAAACTTCTCCAGTTTCTAGATTTGTCGCGGCATACCCAGATAAAGTTGTAGCATCAACATCTTGCCCGCTATTCTCATCAACAAGTTTAATAACTACGTCAAAAGCTGCAATGCTCTTTTGATTAATTACAGTTGTATCTGTTTCAATGTTTTGTTCCTCTATAGTATTTGCCTGTTTCTCACAAGAGAGTAAAAGACACGCAAGAACTAATAAGGGAATTAGGTTTAGGTTCTTGATTTGTGACATTATTGTTGGTTTTAAAAGTATTGTGATACACAAATGTCAGAAATCTACTTGTAATAGTGTCTTATTAAACACCTCCCTAACTATTATTTAACTTAATTTAAGTTTTTTTTAAGAACCTAAAATCGCTATCCATATTTGTTCTAATTAATGATGATTTTTCACGTTACTAATTATCAATTAAAACCAACAAAATTCTTTGGACAAAAAAGTAATACGAGCTACGACTCGGGAGCTAATTCTATTATATAATCTCATCCAAATTAATCACCAAATATCAAGATCTATGGTTTTTTAGAAACCTTTAAGATCTGTACATATAGTTAACAGTTCTATGTTACACCAAAACAATCTCTTTGAATTGAGGTTAAAACACATTAAATATTTATCATAATCGAACTCTATAAAAGGAAGAATGAGAAAATTTAAGTCGAAGATTAAAAACTAACCAAAAAGACAATTGATTAGGCATATTTGTTTTTTACAATTAATTAACAGTATTTTTAAAGAAAATTAATTTTTTTAAACAAAACACAATTAATTTAATCACTACAACCATGAAAACAATAAATTATTTTTACACAACACTACTTCTATTGATCCCATTACTAACTAACGCTGCAGAGTACAACATAAGCTCTGTAGAGGATTTAGAAAACTTAAATTTAAGCGCCGGAGATGTTGTTATATTAGCTGATGGAACATACAATTCAGATGAAAGAATCTTATTTTCGGGAATTGGCACAGCAAATAACCCAATCACCTTTAAGTCCGAAACCCCTGGAGGTGTTATATTTAATAATGGCCTTAAAATAGATATCGCCGGAGAATATCTAATAGTAGATGGCTTTTACTGGAATGGTGGATATGGAGCAAGCAATTTTATTCAGTTTAGAAATGGAACAAATTACGCTCAACATTGCACCATCAAAAATTGTGCTATAAATGGGTTACAAGTAGATCCAGATGATGTCGAATCAGGAACAAGTGTTAAGCACAGATGGATCGTATTGTATGGAAATTACAATACTGTAACAAACTGTTCATTTATGAACAAAAGCACTTCGGGAGCTCTTATATTAGCTGAATACGAGTACAATGCAGAGGGAGGAAGATGTAATGAGGTTGGACATATTATTAGTAATAATTATTTCTTTAATTATGAGAAAATTGACCCAGACCTGACCAATGCAGGTGATAGCGAAACAATAAGAATAGGTACAAGTGAGTATCAAAATGTAAATTCTGCAGCCACTGTAAGCAATAACTATTTCGTACAAGCGGATGGTGAAAATGAAATAATCACTAATAAAAGTGCCAATAATAGCTACCTAAATAACACCTTTAGAAGATGTAGAGGCTCATTAGTAATGCGTCATGGTCCAAACGCAACAGTAGTCGGTAATTATTTTTTGGGTGAAAACGTAGAAGGTACCGGAGCAATTAGAATAACTGATAGCGATCATACAATAACAAATAATTACATTCAAAACTGTGTTACAACCCAAGACTTTGCAGCTTGGAATAATGGATTAACATTCGTAGGAGGTAATACAAGTTCTGTGTCTAATTGTGCATCAACAAGTGTATCCAACTCTTATCAAGATGTTGAGAATATCGATTTTTCTAATAATACATTTATTAATACTGAATCTCCTATATATTTTAATGACTCTAGAGATGGAGCCGATAATGTTTATGGTACCGTTACTGATAATGTGATTTATTTCGGAAGTAACAATTCGAATATTTCTAACATTATATCTGGTGCTTATAGTACTATCGGAAACTCACTTACATTTTCTGGTAATGTATATGAAGGTTCAGATTTAGGTGAATCTGTTAATGGCTTTACATCAGCTAATTTATCAGCTACTAGTAATGGTGAAATATTTACAATATCTGGTGCTAACGGTGCAGGTGCCAATATATCTAGTAGTCCTTTTACAGATAATGACGTAGCCTCTACTGTTGGAGCTTGCTTCCTAGATGCTAACGGTAATAGCCTTACTGGTTGTGATGGAACTAGCACCGATTATCTAACTGTAAGTTCTGTATCAGAGTTTGACGCCAATGGAGGTTCTCAAACAATAACCATAACATCAAATATCAACTGGACTGTAAGTGAAAGTAGTTCTTGGCTATCAGTTAATACTACTAGCGGGTCCAATAATGGATCAACAACAGTAACCGTAAATGCCAACACAACAACTTCTTCTCGGACAACTACTATCACTATTTCAGGAAATAGTATTAGTCGAAATATTACAATATCCCAAGAAGGCGAAGAGGATACTACAACATGTCAAGAACAGAATGCCTTTTCAACTATTGAAGGTGAAGACTTCTGCGAACAATCTGGAATACAAATAGATAATGATAACACTTATGCTGGCTGGATACAAAATGGAGATTGGATTATGTATGAAGATGTTGATTTTGGTACAGGAGCCAGTTCGATTTCTGTTTTAGCATCAAGTCAAAATTCCGGAGGAACTATAGAAATACGTCAAGGAAGCACAACAGGAACACTTATTGGAAATGTAACCGTTACATCCACAAACAGTTGGGACACATGGCTAACATTTACTGAGGATATTTCAGAAATAAGCGGAACTCAAGATATATACCTAGTATTTACTGGAGGTTCAGGGTATTTGTTAAATGTTGATTCATTTGAGTTTACAGAATCCACTGAACCCAACAATGATAATTTAGCCTTGGACGGCACTGCATCACAATCCTCAAATTATTCCTCTACACTAGGACAAGCCAATCTTGCAATTGATGGTAATACTAATGGAAATTGGAATGGTGGTTCAGTAACCCACACATTATCTTTAACCGGATCTTGGTGGCAGGTAGTACTTAATCAAGAAACTAATATTGGCGAAATAGTAATTTACAATAGAATTAACTGTTGCATGGACAGGCTTTCTAACTTTACGGTAACTGTAATCAACAGTAGTGGTAATGAAGTATACACACAAACCATTACCGAAACCCCTAATCCTTCAATAACTATTGATGCTAATGGAGCATTTGGTAACACGGTTAAAATAACTACTAATCTAATCAATACTCCACTTTCTTTGGCAGAAGTTGAGGTTTATGAAGGCGAAGGCTCTTCAAGCTCTTGCAGCTCAGGAACAAACCTAGCCCTAAATAGTACAATCATTGACTTTAGCTCTGAGCAAAACACAACAAATACGGTGAGTAATCTCATTGACGGTAATGATGGTAATAGATGGTCAGCAGAGGGATATCCCCAATATGCCGTAATCGATTTAGGTGATCATTATAATATTAATGAAATAAATTTGGTAACCCATAATGACAGAGATTATCAATTTACAATAGAAGGTTCTACAACATCTGCTACATCAGGACTTTCTACTTTAGTCGATGCCAGTAACAATTCAGATTCAGGACCTATTAATAGAACCTTTACCACACAAATAGTAAGATATGTAAAACTTACTGTGGTCGGAGCGAATAGTTATGCAGATTCTTGGATATCCATTTCGGACTTCGAAATTATTTGTGCAGGAGACAATGCAAAAAACACTTTTGCTGATACTATTTCCGAGGTTACTGCTTACCCTAGTCCTTTTACAAAAAGTCTGTCAATTCAAATAAATAAAACAGACCAAACTATTGGAAATGTAAAATTATTTGACCTCTTTGGGAAACTGATTATTTCTCAAAGTATTAATGGACGCAATGGTGTTTTAAATAACTGTGACGCTATAGCTAAAGGAATATACTTACTACAAGTAGCTAACCCTCAAGGTCAAACTATATCGGTCACTAAAGTAACTAAAGAATAATACTATTTCTAAATGGCTCAATAAAAAAATAAAAAAGACTGTCTGAAAAGACAGTCTTTTTTTATGTAACCCATTATTGCATTGAAACTTCGCTATTAGGCTTTGAGATACAATTAATACTGGTGTTTTCTTGATTTTAGCATACACCGCAGATGACATTAAAAAAAACAACGAAGCCACAGAATTTGCAGTAGTCCAAACTACGTCATTACACTACATTCTTACACACTGAAAAGTCTTGGATGTATCAAAATAAGAGAACCCCAATAGCTGCTTTAAGTCTCATTACAAAACTAGTATTGTATTAACTGAGTAAACAGGTTGCTATAAACAACCCCATGGGTCTATTTTTTTTTAGAAATACAGCTATTACTAAAATTAATCAAAAGGCAGTAACACCTACGATTCTGGTGCTAATTCTATTTCTAATCCGTCAAGCTCTGGTGTTATAGGAATTTGGCAACCTAACCTACTATTATCCTCTACATAAAATGCTTCTGCCAACATTAAGTCTTCATCCTGTCCCATCTCAGGTAATTCGTGATCCGACAACACATAACACTGACATGATGCACACATGGCCATCCCTCCGCAGGTTCCTTCTACCGGAAGTTCATAAGCCTTGCAAACTTCCATTAAGTTCATTGCCATATCTGTAGGTGCTTGTATATCATGAACTACACCTTCTCTATCTTTTATTTTTATGGTAATATCAGACATCTTTTATTTATTTTTCTATTCAACAAATTGAATAGCACACTATTTTATTGTAAAAAACCTCACAGGTTTATGAAACCTATGAGGTTTAAAAATAGAACAAATTATTTTTATATAATAGACTTAACTACTTCTTTTTTGGCTTCTTTTTTAGTACCATCAAACCCTTCTACTCCTCCAACTGTAGTATACTTCATCACATACTTCTTATCTGGAAATATTCGTTGATACGCACTCTGACACATAATTGCAGCTTCATGAAAACCTGAAAGAATAAGTTTCAACTTTCCTTTATATGTATTTACATCTCCTATTGCATAAATACCTGGAATATTAGTTTGGTAGTCATAAGAGTTATCTACTTTGATAGCATTCTTTTCTATTTCTAATCCCCAATCACCAATAGGTCCAAGTTTTGGAGACAACCCAAACAACGGTATAAAGTAATCTGTATCAACCTGAATATCTCCTTTGGTTTTATGCTTAATACCTACTCCTGTGATATGATCTTCTCCTTTAAGCTCTTTTACCTCTGCTTCGGTAATCAAATTTACTTTTCCTAGTTTGGTTAGTTCTGCTACACGTTCTACAGAATCCAAAGCTCCTCTAAACTCATTTCTTCTATGCACCAATGTTACTTCGCTCGCTACCTCTGCCAAAAAGATTGTCCAATCTAGTGCAGAATCTCCTCCTCCTGCAATAACGACTCTTTTGTCTCTGTATACTTCGGGATCCCGAATAATATATGCGACACCTTTATCTTCGAAATCAGTAATATTAGGAATCGGTGGTTTACGTGGCTCAAAAGAACCTAATCCACCAGCAATTGCAACTACAGGAGCATTATGCTGTGTTCCTTTATTAGTAGTTACTAAAAAGGTATCATCTTCTAATTTTTCTATAGTCTGAGCTCTCTCTCCTAAAGTAAATCCAGGCTCAAAAGGTTTTATTTGCTCCATTAGATTATTTACCAAATCACCCGCTAGAATCTCTGGAAATCCTGGGATATCATAGATAGGTTTTTTGGGATAAATCTCTGAACATTGACCGCCCGGTTGTGGTAGTGCATCAATGAGGTGTGTTTTCAACTTTAATAATCCTGCTTCAAAAACTGTAAATAATCCTGTTGGTCCTGCACCAATAATTAAAATATCTGTCTTAATCATTTTTCAACTTCTTTTTTTCCTATTAATCCTTTGGTAAATTCATTAAGTACTTCCACTTTTTCTTCGAAATCACCCTTTATTGTTTTTCTATATTCATTTAAATTTTTGACTAAATCGTCGACATTTTCAGGAATTACTTCCTCAAAAAATTGACGTAGTCGTTTTGCTGTGGTTGGCGACTTTCCGTTGGTAGAAATTGCCACTTTCACATTCCCTTTGGTTACTATACCTCCCATATAAAAATCACAATATGGTGGGTTATCGGCTACATTAACCAATTTTGCCTGTGCTCTGCAGTCTTTCCAGACTTGTACATTTACTTTAGGGACATCGGTAGTTGCAATAACTACATGTCGCCCTTCTAAGTATTTTACATCATACACATCTGTTACCATAGTAACACAATATCTTTCGGCAAGTTTTACTGTTGCCTCCCTAAACATTGGTGACACCATTGTTACTTTAGCATCTGGACTAGATTTTGTCAGGAAATTCAATTTTTCTTCTGCGACATTTCCACCCCCCACTATTAAAACATTAAGGTTTTTAACCTTAAGAAACACGGGGTATAAATTATTTCTTTCCTGATTACTCATTCTACTTCTTTGCCAGATATGCCTTCTTAATATGACTCGTTTAATTCACTTTGTAATGCCAACAATGCTGTTCTATGGTTTACCACTTCTCCTATTACAATTATTGCAGGATTCGACAGCCCTTGTTTTTCTACAATTGCCTCGATAGAACTAATTGTTCCCACTCCTATTTTTTCATCTTCTCTTGTTCCGTTCTGTATTATAGCAATAGGCGTATTAGGCTTATTTGCAGCAGTAAATATTTTTGTTATCTGAGACAACTTACTCATTCCCATCAAAATTACTACTGTGGCATTTGATTGCGCCGCTAGTTTTACGTCTTCAGATAGTGCATGTTTTTTTGTTGTACCTGTAATTACCCAAAAACTTTCTGAAGCTCCCCTCTTGGTCAAAGGAATATTTTGCATGGCAGGTACTGCATATGATGATGATATTCCTGGCACCATAGCTACTTCTAGGCCATATTTTACTGCATACTCCATCTCTTCTGTTCCACGTCCGAATATAAAAGGATCTCCGCCTTTAAGACGAACTACATGCCCTTTTTGCGTTGCATAACTAACAATAAGTTCGTTAATCTGATCTTGATGATACGCATAACATCCTTTTCGTTTACCTACAAAAAGAAGCTCTGCTCCTTTTGCATATTCTAAAAGATCCGGATTTACCAATGCATCATATAAAACGACGTCTGCATTTTCTAAAGCTTTAATAGCCTTGAGCGTAATCAATTCTATATCACCAGGTCCTGCTCCTACAACTGTAAGCTTTGCAGTTTTTGATTGAACCGATATCGCTTTATTCATATTATGGCTACTTTTCTTCAAACTCAACTTCTTTTTTATTCTTTACAAAAATACAACTAAATCACAAAACCTTATTGTACTTCTGTAGCTCTAAATGCTCTTCCTTTTTCTAAAAACTCTTCTGCGTTTTTAATATATGCTACAGCAAAATCTTTTGTCGGTGCATTCTTATTAATCTGATATATTTGATCTGCAAAACTACTACCTACATTAATCTTTCCTGTAGCAACGAATTCATCATCAAAACTTGCAATAATACCTGCATGTGTATTTGTCTTCTTGTTTTCTGCCAGTAATAATGCTTTTGCAGAATTTACCATAGAACTATATGCGTGATAAATTGCATCTGAATACACTTCATTCTCAAAGGAAACCTTTGCATTTTCTATCTTTTCTTCACTTTCTAAAAAGAGAGTGGCGATTAAATCAATAACAACTCCTGCACATTCACCTACTCCAATTGCTTTCACATACTCTTCTTCTGTACCCCAATCGATAAAATCTTCTTGGGTAAGGTTGTCTACATTAGACAAATCCGTTAGAAAATCGTAAAAGTATTTCTCTCCTTTTTCTTCATAATATGTAACAAAAGGTTTCCCGCCGGCATTCGCTTCATAATCATTTAGAATTCTTCGTAACGCCTCTGGTCCTCTTCTACTTGGCACTTTTACTACTTTATCAGCAAAACGTCCTTTACCATCTCCTAAATTCCCTCCTCCTAATAACACTTGAAGTGCTGGAGCAACAAGCTTATCTTTGGTACGCACAGACATTCCCTGAAAACCAATATTAGCCATATTATGTTGACCACATGCATTCATACAGCCACTAATTTTGATTACTAAATCTTCTTTTTCGAGATATTGAGGGTACTCTGCAGCAATCACACGCTCTAATTCTTCTGCAATCCCTGTACTACTTGCTATACCTAGATTACAAGTATCAGTACCTGGACAAGCGGTAATATCAACAGCTTTATTGTATCCTGCTTCTACGAATCCTAATTTTTCTAATTCCTGATAGAAAAAAGGAACCAAATCTTCTTTTATAAAAGGAATCAATATATTCTGACGTAAAGACAATCTAATCTCTCCCGCAGCATATTTTTCTACTAAATCTGCAAGTAACCGTGCTTTGTCTGTATAAAAATCTCCTAACAAAACTTTGATACCGATAGCTACAAAACCAGGCTGCTTTTGTGTGATCACATTTGTAGATTGCCAAAGATCAAAGGCTTTTTGATCTTTAATTTCTACTTGTGGAGCTTTGACAGATACGGGAACCGATACCTCATATGCCTCTGCATCTATGGCAACAGTTTTTTGTGCTATTGCATCCTGCTCTGCTTCTACTAATTCTCTAAAAGCGTCTAGACCAATATCTTTTACTAAGAACTTCATTCTTGCTTTGGCTCTACTTTTTCGTTCACCATGGCGATCAAAAATTCTTAAGACACCTTCCATCAAAGGAATAATTTTATCTGTCGGTAAGAAACTATATAATTCATCAGCAAGTCTTGGTTGTGAACCTAGTCCACCTGCTAGCATTACCTTAAAACCTCTTACTCCATTTTCAATTTTAGCGATAAAGCCTAAATCATGCATATAAGATAACCCAGTATCTTCTTCTGTTCCTGAGAAAGATACTTTAAACTTTCTACCCATCTCTTGACATATCGGATTTCTCAAGAAAAAACGAAATAATGCATCTGCATATGGAGATACATCAAAAGGTTCTTTTACATCAATTCCGGCAGTCTCAGAAGCCGTTACATTACGCACGGTATTACCACAAGCCTCTCTCAGAGTAACATCATCTCTTTCTAACTCTGCCCACAGTTCTGGTGTTCTGTTTAAATCAACATAGTGAATCTGAATATCCTGACGCGTAGTAATATGCAACCTCCCTCGAGAGTACTCATCAGAAACCTCACAAATCCTTCGTAATTGATTACTCAAAACTTTACCATACGGTAACTTAATACGAATCATTTGCACTCCTTCCTGACGTTGCCCATAAACTCCTCGCGCTAATCTAAGGCTTCGGAATTTTTCTTCATCAATCTTTCCATTATGAAATTGCTCAATCTTATTAGCCAATTCTATAATATCATTTTGGACTATTGGGTTTTCTATTTCGGTTCTAAAACTTTGCATCTTTTTTTTATATTTTATCCTTTTTAAAAAAGGACATAACTATGACTTTTGTATACTTATTCCTTGAATTCTAAAATCCTTGCTTTATTCTCTTGATTAAAGAAATTTACTTAATCAATAAATCCTACACCAGCTGTATTATTTGTTTGTGAATCTATCAATATAAAAGATCCTGAAGCTTTATTTTTACTATAAGAATCTATCGCTAGTGGTTTACTCAATTGTATTTGAACTTTTCCTATTTCATTTAGACTTAAAGAATTTTTTGAAGTATTCTCTCCAGAAAAATCTGTCGCAATGGTACCATTTATATTTTTTATTTTAACCAACACTCGACTACTACCACTTTGTATAAAATAATTAGATCCTACAGCAAGATCTTTACTATCCATCCAACAAACGGTGGCTGTCAATTGTTTTTCTACTCTTGGCTTTTCTGCTGATTTTACAATCATATCACCACGACTAACATTAACATCATCCTCTAGTGTAATAGTGCATGAACTTCCTCTTCCCGCTGTATCAAACTTTTGATCAAAAAAGTAAATTTCTTTTACTTTTGATGTTGTTCCTGTTGGCAAAACTGTCACCTCATCTCCTACAGAAAGATCTCCTCCATACAACTTACCAGCATATCCTCTAAAATCATGAAACTCATCTTTTTTAGGTCGAATTACGGTCTGAATCGGGAAACGCACCTGTGCTTTCTCATATACGTCTTGAGCGTCTAATTCTTCTAAGTGTTCTAATAATGTCTGCCCAGAATACCATGGTGTATTCTCTGACGCTTCAACAACATTGTCTCCTTGCAATGCACTTACTGGGATAAAGGTTATATTCTGTTCTTTGTAGTCACTTTTTTTAATTAATTCTTCAAAGTCTGCCTTTATTGCCTCATACTTCTCCTGAGAAAAATCTACAAGATCCATCTTATTAATAGCGACAATTACGTCTTTTACTCTTAATAAGTTATTGATGAAAAAATGGCGGTATGTTTGCTCAATTACACCTTTACGCGCATCAACCAATATAATCGAAGCCTGAGATGTAGAGGCACCCGTAACCATATTTCTAGTATACTCAATATGACCAGGAGTATCTGCTATGATATAGCTTTTGGTTTTTGTAGAAAAATATATGTGAGCAACATCTATAGTTATTCCTTGTTCTCTCTCTGCTACCAATCCGTCTGTAGCAAGTGAAAAATCTAAATAATCAAAACCATTAGCTTTACTTCTGGTTTCGATAGCTTCTAACTTATCAGTAGTTAATGATTTGGTATCATATAAAATACGACCGATCAAGGTACTTTTACCATCATCTACACTTCCTGCTGTTGCTATTTTTAATACGTCCATTTTATTTTGGTTGATGGTCGATAGATATTCGCTAATTACACTTCTCTAATAGTAACTAATAAAACTAAAGCGAACTATCTTCCATATTTTTTTATTCTTAAATTTATATTGTCTGAATCATCAGAATATCATCAAATATTCATAACTAATGAATACTTATTTTTCTTAGAAGTATCCCTGTTGTTTTCTTTTTTCCATGGCTGCTTCTGATCTTTTATCATCAATTCTGGCCCCTCTTTCTGATATCGTTGATTCTCTAATTTCGGCTACTACCTTATCAATGGTAATTGCGTCAGAAAGCACTGCTGCCGTGCAGGACATATCTCCTACAGTACGGAATCTCACCAATCTTTCTTCTACTACTTCATCATCTTCTCTATAGACTACATCATCTTCTGCTGACCAAATCATACCATCTCTAACAAAAGTTTTACGCGTATGTGCAAAATAAATAGAAGGAATTTCTATGTTTTCCTTCTGAATATAACTCCAAACATCTAATTCGGTCCAGTTACTAATCGGAAACACACGAACATTCTGTCCCAGATCAATTTTACCGTTTAGATGATCAAATAACTCTGGGCGCTGGTTTTTCTCATCCCATTGTCCAAAATCATCTCTTACAGAAAAAATACGCTCTTTGGCTCTTGCCTTTTCTTCATCTCGACGTGCACCACCAATTGCCGCATCAAATTTAAATTCTTCTAGTGCATCTAATAATGTAACTGTTTGCAAACTGTTACGGCTTGCATATTTCCCCTTTTCCTCTATTGCTTTTCCTGCATTTATAGAGTCTTGTACATTACGCACTATTAACTCTACTCCTAATTCTTTTGCCAAACGATCTCTAAACTCGATAGTTTCAGGAAAATTATGACCTGTATCTATATGTAATAATGGAAATGGAATTTTACCAGGGTAAAACGCTTTTTGAGCCAGTCGAACTAATGTAATAGAATCTTTTCCTCCTGAGAAAAGTAATACTGGTTTTTCAAACTGTGCAACTACTTCGCGAAAAATATAAATCGCTTCGCTTTCTAATGGATTTACTGTTAACCTTTTCACTCCTTCGACTTGTTCTTTTATATTTTCAATTACTTCCATGTATTAATTTTCTTTCTAGCTTGATTAACTTGTATGTAATCCACATTCTCTATTTCCTAAAACTTTTGTCGGATCAAAATACTTAAACTCATTGGGTAAATTATTCTCTTTCATATAAATATCCAATTGTTCATCACCGTAATAATAAAAAGGACTAACTTTTAACACCCCATCTTTACCAAGGCTTAAAATATCTAAAGAATCCCTTAATGCCGTTTGCCCTTTTCGAAGGTTCGTAAACCAAACATCTGGTTTAAAATCAGCCATCGCTCTTTTAAAAGGCTCTAACTTTACTTGCTCTGTAAACACTTTATGCATTGGATCCTCTATATCTGGTATCCCCATTACCACATCTCTATGAGAAGAGGTTTGTCTAGGAACATACAATTTTATATTTAACCCTAATAAATCAATCACTTCTTCTGCATGTCTATAGGTATTTGGTGTATTATACCCAGAATCACACCATATCACAGGAATATCAGACATTGCAGCAGCACACACATTAAGGATAGCTGCCTCATAAGGTCTAAAATTTGTAGTTACAATAGGTCTTTCAGCATTTAATACTGCCCATTGAATAATCTCCAAAGGGGCTTTATCTCTAAAATTAATATTTAAACGCTCTATTTCTTTTTCCGTAAACTTCATAATCAAATCAATCAGTAAAAACTTATTTTATTTAATCTCACGCAAATGAGACCGATATTATCTCCCCCACTTAATACGATTCCAGACTCTCTCGTGAAAGAAATAAAGAATCATTTTAGTTACAAAATCAATAGATGCTATCGAAGTTGCCAATGCAATTTCGCCAGTAAGTAAATAAGACACTATCAACGTATCTAATGTCCCCACTACTCTCCAGCTCACCGCTTTTGCGATACTACGCAATGGCTTTTCAGACGTTCTATCATCCTGATATGTAGTCTTCTGTGCAGTTACTTTATCTAATATCATTTGGTCTACAATCATTTTTTAATTTCTATTACCCTATCGGAATAGTAGATTATTAAGCAAATGTATATATAAAAATCTGTTTATTAGTCAAAAAGATTTGAAAAACTTTACTCACACTTGTATAATTATCATATTATCAACAAACACCCTATTAGCTTAGTAGATTATTAAAATATCATAAAAAAAACACCAAAAGGACTCTTCTAAAAAGATAAATAAAACCTAAAAAACCACTGAAATACACTACATTTGGCACAAAAACAACAACACAATAGAATACTTAATCCTAAAAGTAACATCTCTTGTTTTGACCTCTTTTGACATGAAAAAAATATTTTTATTCATAATTACCACCTTCTTTTTTATTGCCTGTGATGATGATGATTCATCCCAAATTGATCTATCATTAATCTATGGTAATTGGGCACTTACATCGGTGACTTCGGAAAACGGTACTATTGCAACTATAATTGAAGGAACGGCTGTTGACGGCACTTATGAAATCTCAGGAAAAGAATATTCGACAACTCTTACATTTACAGAATCCGCCTCGGCTGATTTACTTAATTCTTTTTCAAGCTCTGGAGACTTCACACAAATAACAGCAATAAAAACTCCTTTACAATCGTTTAATCATGAAGAAGTAATCCCGGACTTTATAGGATCCAGAGAATGGACTATTGACGAAAACATAATCCTTACTTTTTCTTCTAATACCGAAGAAATTATAGAAATAATCTGGTTAACAGCCGAGACCATGATTTTGCGTAGAGAAATGAATGAAACCGTCGAAATTGACGGAATTACTTTTGAAATCACTGGAAGTCAAATTATCGAACTAGACAAAAGATAATCAATTGTTTAACACAAAAAACAACCACCATTAAACAAAATAGCATTATTTTTATCCCAAAATTTTAACATACCCAAATATATTATGAAAAGAATCAGTTTTATTTTATTCCTACTATCGTTTTCTCTATTTACAGCTTGTAGCGATGATGACAATGCTAATGAACAGGAAGATGATTCAAGCGAATTGACAGGTACATTAACGGGGGACTGGAACCTAACAGGACTTACTGCCTCTGATGGCACACTAAACACCACAGTAGAAGGGCAAGCAGTATCCTTAAGCTACACTGCTATTGGTAAAGATTTTAATACCGAAGTATCTTTTTCTGAATCTCCTAATGTTGTTACAAGTAGTGGAAGTTTTACTACTGAGGTAACCTTTAGTTTTTTTGGTATCGAAGAATCTCAAGAAGTTCCGGGTCAAGAGTTCGCAATTGTAGGAACATGGAGTCTAGAAGGTGATCAACTTACTATTTTAAATACTACAACATCAGAGGAGCGTATCGCTACAGTCACTACATTAACCGATACCACGTTGATTTTTGAGATCGAAATAGATGAAAATCTTGAAGATTCAACCTTATTTGAAGGTTTTGATCTAACTGGCACAATTACCGGAACAGTCGTATATACACTTACAAAGTAACATATTATACAATATTAACAACACACAAAAAATCAGGGCAATGCGCCCTGATTTTTTTTATATTTAAAATAACATATCCCTATATCTCTAATAAAGCTTGTTCAATATCCTCAATAATATCGTCTATATGCTCTAATCCAACAGAGCACCGCACCATGCCATTGGTAATACCCACCACTTGCTTATCTTCATCGGCTAACTTGCTATGTGTTGTTGATGCAGGATGTGTAACAATAGTTCGGGTATCTCCAAGATTTGCAGATAGAGAACACATCTCTATACTATCAAAAAATGTTTTTCCGCCCTGCACACCACCTTTCACTTCAAAAGCTACAATATTTCCTCCTGACTTCATTTGTTTCTTAGCTATTTCATATTGAGGATGTGATGGCAAAAATGGATATTTCACCCAATTTACTTTAGGGTGCGATTCTAGAAACTCTGCAAGTTTTAATGCATTTTCGCAATGTCGATCTGCACGCACTGCCAATGTTTCTAAACTTTTGGACAACACCCACGCATTAAAAGGTGACATAGCAGGTCCGGTAATTCTCGAAAACAAATAAATCTCTCTAATCAATTCTTTTCGACCTACCGTAACACCTCCTAACACTCTTCCCTGACCATCAATTAGTTTGGTTGCAGAATGAATAACCAAGTCAGCCCCAAACTTAATTGGGTTTTGCAAATAAGGCGTCGCAAAACAGTTATCAATTACCAATAGAATATTATGTTTTTTTGCAATAGCACCCAACCGCTCTAAATCTAATACATCGACCCCTGGATTTGTCGGAGATTCTGCATATATTATTTTAGTATTAGGCTGAATAAGATTCTCTACAGAGTCAACATCATTCACAGGAAAATAACTCGTTTCTATGTTCCATTTCGGGAAATACTTAGTAAACAATGCATGTGTAGCCCCAAAAACTGATCTACAAGAAACAATATGGTCTCCAGCATCTAGTAATGCTGCAAAAGTAGAATACACAGCAGCCATTCCTGTTGCAAATGCAAAACCATCTTCTGCTCCTTCTAGACGACACATTTTGGTTACAAATTCATTTGTATTCGGATTACTATACCTACTATACAAATCACGTTGTTTTTCTTCAGCAAAAGCTGCTCTCATTTCCTCAGAGTCTTCAAAAACGAATCCCGAGGTCAAATACATAGGTGTAGAATGCTCTAGAAATTGTGTTTTCTCTGTTTGCGTTCGAACCGCTTGTGTTTCAAAATTTTGAGTTTCTAAGCTCATACTTCTTCGTTATTAACCAATACTTTATATTCTATCGCTGCTGTGGGTTCTAATGTCTTTGATACTGAACAATATTTCTCAAAAGACAACTGCGCTGCTCTTTTCGCTTTTGCAGGAACAATTTCTCCTTCTAAATAAACAATTACTTCTATTACTTTAAAAGGAGTTGCATCTTCTATTTTTTCTCGATTTCCTATTACTTCTACTTTATACGAAGTAATATTTTGTCGCTGTTTTTTGAGTATAGAAATAATATCAATAGAACTACAGCCTGCTACCCCCATCAATACATACTCCATAGGGCTTGGCGCTAGATCATGTCCTCCTACAGCAGCTTTACTATCTATATAGGTAACATGACCTCTTTCATTCTTGAGTTCGAAATGATAGTCTTCGTTTATTCTCTCTAATTCTATTTTCATAATAATCACCCACTAACTCCAATTAAAAAAGGAGAACTCTCATTTGGGCATTTTGAGAGTTATTATTAAATATTTTAATTTATCTTCATTTTACAATATGGGATACCTGTCTTCCCCTGCATTAAAAACTGACTTCAAAAAACAAGTTCGCGTCTATCCTTTTTCTGTCAATCTCAAAATATCCCCAAAAACACCTCTTGCAGTAACTGCAGCTCCGGCACCGGCACCTTGAATCACAATAGGCTGATCTCCATACGACTCTGTATATATTTCAAATATTGAATCAGAACCTTTTACTTGACCTAATGCACTACTTTGCGGTACAGATACTAACTTTACGTCTAAACTTCCTTTCTCCTGGGATAAATCTCCCCAAAGATCACCAATATATCTCAACACATGATTCGGTTCTTGCTCTGTTTTCGCTTTTTGATATGTAGAATTAAGCTCTTCTAAACGTTCTAGAAACTCCTTTGCACTCCCGTCCCTTAATCCTTCAGGAATTAAATTATGAATCTTTACGTCATCAAACTCATTACTCAAATCTAATTCTCTAGCGAGAATTAACAATTTTCTTCCTACATCATTTCCACATAAATCCTCCCTCGGATCAGGCTCAGTAAACCCCTGATCTATTGCTTCTTGCAAAACTTCGCTAAATGGTCTTTCTTCAACAGAAAATGTATTAAATAAATAACTTAATGATCCAGAAAAAACACCTTTTATTCTAGTAATATTTTCTCCTGACAAATGTAACAACTTAATAGTATCTATAAGCGGCAACCCTGCCCCAACATTTGTCTCATACAAATACTGCTTTTGATTCTCCTGAAGTTTTGCTCTTAACTGTTTATAAAACTCAAAACTTAATGTATTTGCTACCTTATTAGATGATACCAAATCAAAACCATGCTCAACTAATTGGATATAATTTTTTGTGAAAGCTTCGCTTGCAGTATTATCGACAACTATTAAATTTTCTAAATGATGTTCGTCTGCAAATCGAATTACATCTTCTATTTTATATGAAACACCTAATGTTTCTAAATCAGATTTCCAACTAGCATTAATTCCGTTAGTATCAAACAGCACTTTACGAGAATTTGCAACAGCAAAGATATTAAGTTCTATCTTTTTTCGATTTTCTATTCCTTCTGCAGATTTAAGGATTTGATCAATTAAGGTTCCCCCAACTAATCCGTGCCCAAATATTGCAATATTTATTTTTTTTGAAATTTCGAAAATCTCTCCATGTATTACATTTAAAGCCTTGTGCAATTGATTTTTACGAACGACTAAACTAACATTTTTACCAGTAACTGTATTATTAAATAATAGGGGGACTACCTGGTTTTTAATTAATGCATTATAAGGCTTATGAAATGTACTTAGATCCTGACCTATAATAGAAATAACCGACACATTTTCTTCTATTGTGATCCCACTTACATCTCGCGTATAAAAATCAGATTCGAATTCTTGTTCTAAAACCTGTTTTGCATCTTTTGCTCTATCGGCTTCTACAACAAATCCGATACCTCGTTCTGATGATCCTTGGGAAATGATACTGACACTAATATTTTTATGTGCCAAAACCCTAAAAATTCTTGCATCTACTCCTACTTTCCCCAAAAGTCCTCTTCCTTCTAGATTAATAAGTGCTACATTCTCTAATACCGAAAGAGACTTTATCCCTTTTTCGCTTGCTTTGGATGTAATTAATGTACCTTCACCCTCATGATCAAAAGTATTTAATATTCTAAGCGGAATATTTTTTTCGATCAAAGGAATGATCGTTTTGGCATGTAATACATTGGCTCCAAAATAAGCTAATTCGTTGGCTTCGATAAAAGATAGTTTGGCTATTTTTTTGGCTGAAGGCACTAACTCTGGGTCGGCTGTATAAATACCATTAACATGTGTAAAATTTTGCAACTCATCTGCATCCAAATAGTTTGCCAATAATGCCGCAGTATAATTACTTCCATTTCTGCCTAGAGTTGTCGTTTCGTTTTTAGTATTCGATGCTATAAAGCCAGTAACTATATGTACTGTAGCAGCATCATACTCTTGAAAATGACTAACTACATTTTCCTTAGATAATTTATCCAAAGGTTGTGCATCGCCGAATTGGGCATCAGTAATTATAAGATCTCTACTATCGGTAAAATTAGCTTTGATGTTTTTTTCCTTAAGCACATGAGTTAAAAGCTTTGCAGATATGACTTCTCCTTGTGACAATACTTGATCCTTTATCCTCTTGCTATGGTCCCCCAAAAGAGAAACACCTTCGAACAATTTATCCAGTACCTCAAACTCTTCATCAAAACTAACATTAGAAAATCCTTCTTTTTGATACTTCTTAAATGCCTCTAGTTGCTCCTTATATGGTTCATTTTTTGATGCCTTTTGTAAAATTTCTTCAAGTTCATCTGTTGTTTTTCCCCTTGCCGACAATACTACGGTGATTTTTTCACCATTTTTTATCTTATCTTGTATTATTTGTACCACTGCCTGGATGCTTTCTTTATCCGCTAGTGATTTTCCTCCAAATTTTAGAACCTTCATTTCTTTATTAAATTTTCAAAATCGTATAGAAATTGTATTACACAATTACATAGCATCTCTATACACTAAAAACATCTTTTAGTAATTCACTCAATTGCTCAAACTCTATCAAAAACGCATCGTGTCCATGGGCAGAATCTATAACACCATGTGTTACATTTTGCTTTATAGGACGCAATGTTTCATATGTAATTCTATCTTCCTCTTCTGTAAAAAACAAATCAGAATTAACACTTATTATATGTATGTCTGATTGTATAGCTCCTGCTACTTCTATAAAACTACCTCTTTCTTCGGTAATATCAATGTTTGCTAGAATATAATTTAATTCTTTATAAGCAGCTAATGTAAAACGCTCCTTTAGTCTATTTCCATGATGCAGCAACCAACTTTCTGCATTATACATGTTTTGTTCATTATTATAACTTCTATCAAACTTATCTCTAAATGATTTTGGTGATCGATAAAACAACATGGCATGTAATCGCGCATCATGAACAGGATTACTTGAATTCATCAAAATTTGTTCTTGTACTAAACAATTAGCCTTCAACCAATCTGATGATTTCCAATCTGTTGCCACAGGTATTAAATGTTCTATAAATTTGGGATGTAATGCAGCCAGTTCCCAAGCAATCCCTCCGCCGACAGACCCTCCTATCACAGCATATAGTTTTTTAATCTCAAGTAACTCTAATCCTTTTGCAAAAATCGCAGCAATATCCCTTGCATTAAAAACCTTATAATTTTCTATTAGGTTTTCTGACACCCCATCATATCCATTTCCGGGAACATCAAATGATAAAACTGTATACTTATTGGTATCAATACATTTATTTTTTCCTATTAATCCATTCCACCAACCTCCTTCTCCACATACTTTAGAATTACCCGTAAGTGCATGATTTACTAGCACTATGGGCGCTTGACCAAGAGGTTTACCAAACACTTGATATGTAAGAGGAATGGCACTAAAACATGTACCTCTTACTGTTGTAAAATTGGTTATCTGAATTTTTTGGAGCATATACTAAACTAATAAATACTTTCTGTGCTTACTTATTGACCTTCTTTTTCGAATGATTATAACAAAACCATCCTTTATTTGATAGTTTGTTTAATTTTACTAAAAGCTTCTTTTAAATCGGTCTTCAAGTCCTCTATGTTTTCTAACCCCACTGATAAGCGAATTAAATCCTGAGTAACCCCTGTTGATTCTTGCTGCTCCTGATTGAGTTGCTGATGTGTTGTACTTGCAGGGTGAATAATCAAAGACTTAGAATCCCCTATATTTGCCAATAAAGAGAAAATTTTGGTTTCATTAGCGATAGTCTTAGCAGAATCAAAACCTCCTTTTACACCAAAAGTAATAATTCCACTTTGACCTTTTGGCAAATATTCTTTTGCTAATGTATGGTATTGATCATTTTTCAATCCAGGATATTTTACCCAAGTTACTTCTTCTTGATTTTCTAACCAAGTCGCTAACGCTAATGCGCTTTCGCTATGTTTTTTAATTCTTATTTCCAGCGTTTCTAATCCCTGTATAATCTGGAAAGCGTTAAATGGACTTAATGCCGCCCCATAATCTCGTAATCCCTCTAATCTTGCTTTTGCAATAAAAGCAGCTGGTCCTAATGCATCGTGATATACTAATCCGTGATATCCAGCAGAAGGTTCTGTAAATTCTGGAAACTTACCACTTGACCAATCAAAAGTTCCTGCATCAATAATGGCTCCTCCTAGAGATGTTCCGTTACCGCTAATATATTTTGTAAGTGAATGAATCACTATGTTCGCGCCATACTCAATAGGGTTTAATAAAGCTGGTGTCGCTACTGTATTATCTACAATAAAAGGTACTTTAGCAGCTTTAGCTTCTGTAGAAATTGCTTTTAGATCTAATACGTCTAGTTTTGGGTTACCCAGTGACTCTACAAAAAATGCACGTGTATTTTCTTGCACTGCCTTTTTATAATTCTCGGGGTCAGATGAATCGACAAAAGTTGTTGTGATACCAAACCTTGGCAGAGTAACACTTAGTAAATTATAAGTACCTCCATACAAACTACTAGAGGCAACGATATGGTCTCCTGATTTTAATAGTGTTAATAAAGCTGTATTAATGGCTGCTGTACCTGAAGCAGTAACAACTGCAGCAATACCGCCTTCTAATGCTGCCAAGCGTTGTTCTAAAATATCATTTGTAGGATTATTTAATCTTGTGTAGATATACCCTGGCTCTGACAAATTAAACAAATTCGCAGCGTGATCTGCATCATTAAAAACATACGAAGTGGTTTGGTAAATAGGAACCGCCCTTGTCCCCCCATTAGTAGTAACATCGTGACCCGCATGTAAAGCTTCTGTTGCAAATTTTTGTGTACTCATAATTCTCTATTTTTTCATGTTTTAATAATTCAATAAAACTCAAATACATCTTTAAAACTGCTTCAATAACTGAAGAGTTAAGGATATAGAAAATTAATAAGAAAGGAAACGACAATTACAAAAAGTAATTGAATCGAGTTATCTTTTCCCGACAAATCGAGATAGAATTTAGCACCTTCTTTAAGTATAAAGGGTTGCTAAGGTTTCACAGGGTCTATTCCCTCCACCTTTCTTAATAACTTACTAAATATGTATAAGAAACTTCGAGGCAAATCTAATAATTATTTTTAAACTAAAACAATTTTCAATAAAATTTGTTTTTTAAAGCCTAACATAACTCTAAAACAAAGTTTTACAAATCTACGATGTACAATGAGAAAGTGATTGACAGTTATTATAGAAATTCTTTTACATTAATGATACGTTAAATGCTTTTTAGTATTATCATTTTTTATAACTTTACCGAAATATTTTCAGGGAAAGATTTGACTGATTGCAACCCCAATTACCTAAAGTTAATTTTTGGTATAAAAATGCTAAAGCAGTTCAACTCAGAAGTATTCTTCTGGTGAAAAACTTCATGGCAGAATCGCGCAAATTCCCTACTAAAACAAGATAAAATGGCATATTTATTTACCTCAGAAAGTGTTTCTGAAGGACACCCAGATAAAGTAGCAGATCAGATTAGTGATGCACTATTAGACAATTTTTTAGCTTTTGACCAAGAATCTAAGGTAGCCTGCGAAACACTTGTAACTACAGGACAAGTAGTTCTTGCTGGGGAGGTAAAATCAAAAACATACCTAGACGTTCAACACATTGCAAGAGATGTCATTAACTCTATTGGATATACTAAAGGAGCCTATCAATTTAGTGGTGATTCTTGTGGTGTGATCTCACTAATTCATGAGCAATCTCAAGATATTAATCAAGGAGTGGATCGAGAAACCAAAGAGGAACAGGGAGCTGGTGATCAGGGAATGATGTTTGGTTATGCTACCAAAGAAACATCTAATTACATGCCTTTGGCTCTTGATATTTCTCACAAAATTTTAATCGAGTTAGCCAAACTGAGAAGAGAAGGCAAAGAAATTCCTTACTTACGTCCTGATTCTAAAAGCCAGGTAACTATTGAGTATAGCGATGATAATGTTCCACAACGTATTGTAGCCATCGTTGTATCTACACAACATGACGATTTTGATGCAAATGACGATATAATGCTTTCTAAAATAAAGAATGACATTATTACCATATTAATTCCGAGAGTTATTAATCAGTTGCCAACATATATACAAGAGTTGTTTAATGATGAGATCACATATCATATAAATCCTACTGGTAAATTTGTGATTGGTGGTCCCCACGGAGATACCGGACTTACTGGAAGAAAAATAATTGTAGACACCTATGGTGGTAAAGGAGCGCATGGTGGTGGTGCTTTTTCTGGGAAAGATCCTAGTAAAGTAGATCGCTCTGCAGCTTATGCCTCTAGACATATTGCCAAAAACCTTGTTGCAGCAGGTGTAGCAAGTGAAGCATTAGTACAAGTTTCTTATGCTATTGGCGTCGTAGAACCTACCTCTATTTTTGTAGACACTTTCGGCACCTCTACCCTAGGAATTACGGATGGCGAAATTGCAAAAAAGGTATCAAAAATATTTGATATGCGACCAGCAGCAATAGAAGAACGTCTTAAACTTCGTAACCCTATTTATCTTGAAACAGCAGCGTACGGACATATGGGAAAAGAACCTCAAAAAGTAGTAAAGATATTCGAAAGTCCATATTCTGGTAAAATTGAAAAAGAGGTAGAGCTTTTTACTTGGGAAAAATTAGACTATGTAGATGCGGTAAAAAGCGAATTTAACATTTAAAACCTCTTAATTAATTCTAAAAACCTATTGATTATATCAGGTTTTATTGTCTTTTATCGATTTTTGAATTAGAGTTCTAAAAAATGTGATTTATACCCATCGCAAAATCAGGTATTATACCTACTTTTACTTTTTAAATCATTCTTTAATTGTGTTTTACGAACACTTTGATATTATTTTAAAAGCGTAATGAAAGTAAAATTTATCATAAGCAGTATTATTATTATGTGTGCAGTTAATGTATCATTGGGCCAGGATCTTAAAAATGATTTTGCTTCGATAAAAGCTATTGATAATCAAATTGAAGAAGAGGAATACAATACTGACCAAA
Organism: Aquimarina pacifica; assembly: GCF_000520955.1. GTDB lineage: Bacteria > Bacteroidota > Bacteroidia > Flavobacteriales > Flavobacteriaceae > Aquimarina > Aquimarina pacifica. Next base: position 89,044 of record NZ_JACC01000008.1, read on the forward strand.
CTATTGTTATAGATCGATTAATAGTAAAGTCACCCATCAAAGAAAGTGATGAACGCTTCTACAGCAAAAAAGAATGGAGAAAAATAAAAAAACAGCTACACATCACAAATAGAGCAAAAACATTGGGAAAGAATGACACTATCTATATTACGATTCCTCAATACCCAACAAAATCAAGCTTGTCTGGATGGTAAATGATCATTAAGATAAATTCACAGAACCCCATACGACTTAAATCAATCTTTTTCTACAGAACAACATCTGTTCTTTGTTATTTTCAGCATCTTTTTTCATTTTTCTAAAAATAAACTGTATTTTTACTTTATTCAAAAAAGTTAATTGAACTCTTCACACTCAATACTAAAGAACACATTACTATATAGATAATATACGCTTTTGGATAAAACCTCATTACATAGTCTGTGGTTTTTCCGTAAGGCAAATAGCAATAATATTACTATCTTTAGTATCACCTCACTGATAAATATTTATTTTGAACCTTAATTCTTTGAGAAATTAAGTTGAATTTTTACTAGCAATCACAATGTCATGTTTAGTATTTATTAACGACCAAAATAAAAAAATGAAAAATCTACTTATTATTGCTTTATTAAGCTTTGCATTTTTATGTACTGCACAAGAACGATTTACAAATGCATCTGATCCTAGTTCTGAGGAGAAATCGGCAATCATTCAAACAGAAAATAATGCTCCATTTGATGAAAAGGAGTGGGAAAAAACAAAAAAAGAAATTCTAAGAAATAAAAAGAAATTTTCTGAAGACTCTGACGCTGTACTTGTATCTCGAGTGATCGACACTATTTACATTAATATCCCCAGCGAATAATAGACATAGTTATTAATCTTTTTGCAATTTATATTTTAAAACCATTAAAATATAAATTGCAAAAAGATTAGAAAAGAGAGCGCATATAATGGCTACTGTTCCATTTTCAGATAGTAATCTACTGAATGCTTTCCTGATCCATAAAAAAGGAAAAAAATACATAAAACAAGGATAACACTTGCAATTACCAAATTTGCAACGTTCATTTCTCCTATAAAATTAATAAGAACAGCTCCTATTAATAACGGTAATTGTGCAATCACGGACCATCGAGTAAGCAACCCAAAGGCTATCAACACACCTCCTATCAAGTGAGCAGGAGCAACATAATGAAGTACGATCATAGAACCGGCAAGATTCTGTACAGGAGTAATTAGATCCACCAAAATCTGACTATTGCTAATAAAATTTATTCCTTTTAAAAACAAAAATACTCCCAAAGCTACTCGCAGTAAATCTAATGGGTAATACGTATGCGCATTCGCCCATTTATTCAATGATTTTATTGTCGGCATAATAAAAAAGTATTGATTAAATCACTATAAGATACTGATTTTTAGAAAAATAAAAAAAGAAACCCTTCAATATTAACAACAAAATATAACTTCTCTACTTCCTTATATATAAAAGTTTACGATATCTACGCATCACGGTTTTTCTTGCAGAGATCACATAATCCGGTAGAATACGATCAATTCTTTTGTTTATAGACACGAATAACCTCTGTAAACGAAGCTTTAATTCTTCTTCATATTTATAATAATTCAAAACCAACGTACATATACCAAATACAAATAATAATGCTCCTATAAATGATTGTATTGGAGTTAAAGCATGGTAAAATATAGCGGTCAACCCTAATCCAAACCAGCTACCGTAGAGCACAAAAAAATGAATAATGTAGACGGACAAGGTTTTGCTTCCTATTTTCGAAATCGTTTTGTTAACAATATATTTTCTAATCAAAATAAAAACAGAAAAGACAATAAATACATCTCCCAACCTCATAAACAAGTAATTATTACTACCCACTGATCTAAAAACCTGTAATCTAGTTACTTGGTGCATAAATTCAAAAAATGGGGACGAATAAAAAATCAACACTAATCCAAATACCAAAAGTAGTAAAACACCTATTGAATAGACTCTTTTATCCGCCTCATATTTGGTAAAGGCTATTGCCAAAAACCCTCCGAAACAAGCATATCCAAACCAAGGAAATATTGTAAATATAGATCCGTTTGCTTTGGTAAAATAATTTGAAATTGGTTGTATTAAAAATTCTAAGGGTTGATTATCATAGATAGGTTCGAGAAAAAAAACCACAATACCTATTACCAACAAAGTGTACTGAAACCAATTCACTCCTAACCGATAATACATGAGATAGATTCCTATAAGTAAAAGTAGCGACAATCCTATACACTGCAGTACATCTATATAAAAAAAAGAAGGATTTAAGGTTCCATTAAAAATAGAGAACATACTTAGTCGCAATAAATACCCCCACAATATAACTTTAAGGGCACGTCTTATCCCAATGCTCACTCTTGGATTCTTAAACCCAACATCCTGCTGTTTTACTAATAAAAAAATAAAAATAAATCCGGTTATTGTAAAAAAAACAGGAGCTGTAACTCCTCTACAGTATTCCCAAAGGGTATAGATAATATGATCACTACCATGATATTCTTTTGCCAATAATGCATGTACAAAATGACCTTGTAACATCATTAAAATGGCGAATGCTCGCAGCGCATCCAAAAAATGCAAACGATTTTTTGTCTTGACCATTGGTAAGGCCTTTAGTTAGTTAGTTATTCCCAAAAACGAGTTTTTGGAGGATTGTATTGTGCCAAAAATAAATTAGTTAATTTACAAAATGTCATTACTTGATATTCATATACACGATATACAGGCTTCAAACTTATGAAAAGTTAAGCTGCATGCAGTAAAAATTTATAAAAAAAGTACTACTCATTTTGATTGTATCAAACATCTAAGAAGAAAAAGGGTAGGTCTCGAATAACAACATCTACTTTTAGTACCTTTATAAAAACCAAAAAATCAATCTCATGAAAACAGACAATTACACCAAGTTTATTACAACAATTATTGCTATTTGCCTTGTAATACAAGTCATTAAAGACTTTAATCCTATTGCTAAGACCTATGCAAACAATTCTTCGAAAGCAAGTTATGGAATAATCCCCATTAATGCTGACGGATCTATTAATGTAAGGATCAATAACACTGATGAGATTAATGTAAACATAAAGAACATAGACACCTATGATAAGCTCAAGATAGATCTTGCTACGATTAGCACAAGTGATGAATTACCTGTAAATATTGATGAAATTGGAGGAAGCTCTGTATCAAGCGGTGGACCAATAAAAGTAAAAATCCAAAACTAAAGCTGCTTTCTACAAAAAACTTTAGTCTTTATTGTATTTCAAACTTTTATAGTAAACCCCAATAAATCAGTAAGCCATACACTTATAAAACAATTAGTTACATCCAAAACAAAGAAACTCATTTAGATTTTTGTTTTGTTCGCAATTTTTTGCTTAAAAACAAAAATTTAAATGAGCTCAAAATAGAAATATGCATGAACCTACACACCTCACATGTTTATTGAGTAGATATCATAGAATTTCAAAAAAAATATTATTAGCGAAATTCCTTGGCATCCCTTTTATCTTACTCATAAAATCTATTATATTTACCCCAATATCTAAGGTATATTTTTAAATAACAATCCCAAGAAAAACGATCTATTATGCATGTAGCTATAGCTGGAAATATCGGAGCAGGAAAAACAACATTGACCCGATTACTTGCTAAACATTATAAATGGGAACCTCATTTTGAAGACGTTTTAGAAAATCCATATTTAGAAGATTTTTATAACAAAATGGAACGATGGTCTTTTAACCTTCAAATTTATTTCCTAAACAGTCGTTTTAGACAAATAGTGGATATTCGTGAGAGCGGCAAAGACATTATTCAGGATCGAACAATCTATGAAGATGCTTATATTTTTGCTCCAAACTTACATGCAATGGGACTCATGACTAACCGAGATTATGAGAATTACAGATCCCTTTTTGATCTTATGGAAGGGGTTGTAGAAGGTCCTGATTTATTAATTTATTTACGTAGTAGCATCCCTAACTTAGTAAATCAAATTCATAAACGTGGTCGTGAATATGAAAATACGATTAGCATAGATTATCTTAGTAGACTTAATGAACGTTATGAAGCTTGGGCACACGATTATGACAAAGGCAACTTACTTATTGTTGATGTCGACCAACTTAATTTTGTTGACAACCCTGAAGATTTAGGAAATATTATCAATCGTATCGATGCAGAATTAAACGGATTATTCTAAGAATGACCAATGCCATGGATTTTAATGCGCTATTTGAGTTTCTTGAAGACTTACAAAACAACAATCACAAAGAGTGGATGGATATCCACAGAAAACGTTATCAAAACCTTAGAAGCTCATTTGTGAATTGGCTCGATACCCTAGATGAAAAATTAGCGACTATCGATGTGAACTATTACCCAACTCCTGGGAAAAAAGGAATTAATCGCATAAATAATAATTTACTTTTTCACCCAAATAAACCCGTTTACAAAGATCACTTTGGAGCAGGTTTAGATCAACGTACAAAACAAGGAGATTTTTATATTGAGATTGGACTATCTCAATGCCTCTTGGCAGGCGGATACTGGAGACCTGACAATAAAATATTGACTAGTATAAGAGAAGCTATTGATTACAATGGAGAAGAACTTGAAAAAATCTTGGATAAAAAAAGTTTTAAAGACACCTTTGGAGGGATATTATTAGATCCCAACAAACTAAAAACTACTCCCAAAGGATATTCATCTGATCATAGATATATAGACCTATTGCGTTATCGAACATTTGCAGTTGTTCACCCTTTGACAAAAAATGATGTTCTAGAAGAGAATTTTATGGATCGAGTAATAGATGTATATAAAGAAATGCTTCCGTTTCGAAGATATTTTAATGAAGCCGTTACCGTATAATTCAGGTTACTTATCATTTAGTTTTTAATTTTATTTTCGAGGTATTCTATAATCCTATTGGTAGCTCCTGTATTACTATCAATAAAGTGCCCCGCAATCATTCCTGTTTTTTCTCTAAATTTTTCATTATCAATTAATTTACCCATAATACGATTAAACTCATCTTGGTTAGACACAGAAAATAAGCCCGCAAGCTTCTGAAGCTGAATAGCTTCTCTAAACTTTTCGTAGTTCTTTCCGATAACAATAGGAATTCCAAAAGTGGCTGGCTCTAAAATATTATGCAATCCACCTGTCCCCATGGCTCCGCCAACATATGCTATATCCGCATAACTATATACTCTGGACAAATACCCAATAGTATTCATTATAAAAACATCTTGATTTTTGAGAACTACATTCTCTTTATTCGAAAATAAAACTGTTTCCTTTTTTAGTTTTTTACATAATGAGGTTGTAGCATTTTCCTTTATCTCATGTGGTGCAATAATAAAACAAAGATTACTCTTCGATTGATTTATGTATTCTACAAAAACCTCTTCATCCTCTGGCCATGAGCTCCCTATCACGATACAAAGTCGGTTATTAATAAATTCTGAAATAAAATCTACCTGATTATTCATTTCTATTTGGTGCGATACTCTATCAAAACGGGTATCTCCACTCAAAGTTACATTGGTAAAACCATGTTTTTCAAGTAATCTTTTAGAAACAGCATCTTGCACAAAGAAGTGTTGTACGACTTGCAATACTTTTTTCATAAAACCGCCATACCATTTAAAAAACACCTGACCTTCTCTAAAAGCTGCCGATATAAACAAGACCGGAATGTTTTGTGCATGTAATCCTAATAAATAATTGGGCCAAAACTCATACTTTACAAAAACCGCTAATTCTGGATGTGCGAGGTCTAAAAAACGTCTCACATTCGCTCTTGTATCTATTGGCAGATATACAATAACATCTGCTAAGGTGCTATTTTTCTTTGCCTCATATCCCGAAGGGGAAAAAAAAGTAACCAACAATTTATGAGAAGGATATTTCTTTTTTAAAACTTCCATGACGGGTACTCCCTGCTCGTACTCTCCTAATGATGCACAGTGAAACCATAGAACTCTATCCTTATCTAGTATTTCTCTCTCTAATACAGTAAAAACCTTTTTTCTTCCATTCACAAACAATTTCAGTTTCGAGCTTAGCCCTCCTAGTAAAGGTAAGATTGTATTGAAGAGCGTTATAAAAATATTGTATATACTACCCACTAATCTTGATTTTAATGAATTGCTAAAATACATTTCTTTTATCTAAAATTACATTGACAATAGCATCATTATTTTGTACTTTCGTCGGGTTATAAAACACGACCATGAAGAAAATACAAATGGTTGACCTCAAGGGTCAATACGAGCATATTAAAGAACGTGTAGACTCCTCTATACTTGATGTCATAGAAAACACCGCTTTTATTAACGGACCTGAAGTTCGCAGTTTTCAGGAAGAATTAGAAGCATATCTTTCTGTAAAACATGTGATCCCTTGTGGTAATGGTACCGATGCGCTACAGATTGCAATGATGGGTTTAGGATTACAACCTGGAGATGAAGTAATCACTGCAGACTTTACTTTTGCAGCAACGGTAGAAGTGATTGCTTTACTTAAGTTGACTCCTGTATTGGTTGATGTAGAACCAGATACTTTTAATATAGATCCAGTTGCTATAAAAAAAGCGATTACTTCAAAAACAAAAGCTATCGTACCAGTTCATTTATTTGGTCAACCGGCTAATATGGATGCAATTATGCAAATTGCTGAGGAACACAACCTATTTATTATTGAAGACAATGCTCAGGGAATTGGTAGCACCTATACTTTTGCCGATGGCTCGTCTGCAAAAACAGGAGCCATAGGACATGTTGGCTCTACTTCATTTTTTCCTTCGAAAAACCTAGGGTGTTACGGAGATGGAGGCGCTATTTTTACAAATGATGATGACTTAGCACATACAATTCGAGGGGTTGTTAATCACGGAATGTATAAAAGATATCATCATGATGTAGTTGGTGTAAACTCACGCTTGGACTCAATACAAGCAGCTGTATTAAGAGCAAAATTACCAAATCTTGATAATTATAATAATGCAAGAAGAACTGCAGCAAAAAAATATACCGAGGCTTTTGCAGGAATTAAAAACATTATCACCCCAAGTATTAAAGGAAAAGGGTGTGATAAGGATATAAATACTAGTTGTAATGCTTGTGATTGTCACGTTTTTCATCAATACACACTTCGTGTATTAAACACTGATCGAGACGCCTTGGTAAAACACCTTAATGATACTGGGATTCCTTGTGGAATCTATTATCCAATTCCATTACATAGTCAAAAAGCATATCAGGATTCTCGCTATAACGAGGCGGATTTTCCGGTAACAAATCAACTAGTAAAAGAGGTAATTTCACTACCTATGCACACAGAATTAGATGACGAACAAATCGCATTTATTACAACAACTATTATTGATTTTGTTACAAAATAAAGCATACGAACACATAGAACCTTTATATAGAAACATGACTTTCATTTGATTGAAATTTGTGCTTTTGAGAGACTAATTATTATTTAATTTTTTAATATCTGTAAATATTATATGTCGGTTATTTATTTGACCTGACTTTTTATAATTAAATGGATATTACACCTACTTCTAAGAAACCAATGAACTCTTTTTGTATTTGTTACAATCTTATTGACTCTAATATTGTAGACATCCCTCTATTGCCAGAGGCATATATCGTCCCATTGTCTAATGAAGGACATCTTGAGTACATAGAAAAACAGGCCACCTCTGAAACCCTGAATAGCCATGGGTTAGAATATCTTGATACACCACATGAGCAACTATTAGATATCTGTACTAAACTAAAACCTAATACACTTAAAAAGCGTTTTCAAACTGTTCAAAGAAAAAAACTAACTCTTTCAGACCTTTTAAAAGACCCTAAGAAAAAAGAAGTCATTCTTATGTATGTGCATAAAAAACTAGCTGTTTTTTTTGAGCTAATTTATACACACAGATATTTCATAAGTTATAATGCAGAAAGAAAAGATCGTGTAGAAGATCATAAATTAACCTTAGCTACAAATCACCTGCACCCCATACCAGAGTTTACCAAAACAGAAGATGGTATAGAATATGCTTTTTCTCTGAAAGATGGAGAAAAGATATTCATTCCTCAAAAACACAATATTGTTGTTTTACTAAATGAACCTGCATGGATCAGTATTGACAAAAAGGTGTATCCTATTCAAAACCTAAATGCCAATAAACTAAAACCTTTTCAGAACAAAGAAAAAATTACTATTGCAAAAAAACATATCAAAACATATGTCGAAAAAATTATAATTCCGGTTATCAAAAACATTGATGTTATTGCGAATGGATTCGATATCCTTACCTACACTGATATTAAATCCAAGAGGATAGAGGTTGTTCAGGACTTTATACGCAATATTTATGTTGCCAAAGTCTTTTTTGAATATCATGATGTTACCTTTGAGTATAACGGTTCAAAAAGCACTTACTCAACTGTGCTTCTTAATCAGAGTAATGACTTACAAGTTATACAGACAAAAAGAAACCCGAAAAATGAACAAGAACACATTGACTTTTTAGTATCTCTAGGTCTTCATGTTAATAATAATTTGATGTTAGAACTTGAAGGGGCCACCGACCCTTATGAGATCCTAGAGTGGATTTCGCAAAACCGAAAACAATTAGAAAATCAAGGGTTTGAAATAAAACTACCTTTGTTCGAGGGTAAAAACAGTACAACAGCTCCTTATAATATTACCATAAGCAACCAAAAAAAAAAGACTGGTTTGACATCAAAGGTATTATAAGAATAGGAGAACAAGAGATACCTTTTTCACAATTCATTCCTTACATCAAAAACAATAACAGGTTTTTCCCAATAGGTGATACTGAAATCTTTATTATCCCCTTAGCTTGGATGAGTCGCTATAAAAAACTATCAAACTTTAGTGATATAGAAGGAGATACCGTTAGAGTCAAGAAAAACAACTACCCTATTCTTAAAGAAATCATCCCTTCTCAAGAAATTGAATTAGAAGAGATTACTAAAACAAAGTATCAAACATCTTCATTACTTAAAGCAACACTTCGCCCCTATCAAGAACAAGGTGTACAGTGGTTAGTACAACATTACAATCATGGTTTAGGCGCCTGTCTTGCCGATGACATGGGGTTAGGAAAAACGCTACAGACTATTGCGATGCTTGTTTTTACTAAAGAACAGCTTACTCCTAATGAAGATGAGATAAAAAGAATTCAATTTGACTTGTTTGATGAACCTCTCGCCATAAAAACCTTTCTTAAAGTTCTTATTATTTTACCATCATCTTTGATGTTTAATTGGGTGCAAGAACTTCAAAAATTTGCTCCACATCTTACGATCATAAAATATCTTGGGTCAGATCGAAAAAAAATCGCTCCTTATCTCGAAACCTACGATATTGTTTTAACTACCTATGCAACCGCATCGAATGACATTTCTGTACTAGAAAAAATTGATTTCAAGTACTTAATTTTGGATGAAAGTCAACAAATAAAAAATAAAAATTCAAAAGTTTTTCAGGCTATAAGTAAGATACATGCCTCAAATAAAATTTCATTGAGTGGTACTCCTATAGAAAATTCATTATCAGACCTATGGTCGCAGATGCAATTTATTAACCCGGGTATGTTAGGAAGCTTTCCTTTTTTTAAGGAACATTTTAAAACTCCCATAGAAAAACATCAAAATCAGGAACGCATTCAGGAATTAAAAGAATTAATTGATCCGTTTATTCTTAGACGAACAAAAGAAGAAGTTGCTAAAGACCTGCCAGCATTATCAGAACAAGTAATCTACACTGAAATGTTACCTGATCAAGAAAAACAATATGAATCAGAAAAATCTATTGCACGTAATGTCCTACTTGGTATCGATCCAGTTTCTATAAATAAAATTAATATCATCAATACACTTACAAAACTTAGACAATTAGCCAATCATCCTCAATTGATCAACAATACATCAGAAAATCAATCCGGGAAATTTAAGGATGTAACCAATTATCTGGATATACTGGTGAAGTCTAAAAAGAAGGTATTGATTTTCAGCTCTTTTGTTTCTCACCTAGCTATATATGAATCTTGGTCAAAACAAAACGATATTCCGTTTGTGTGTTTGACAGGACAAACCAAAAGTGATGATCGGGAGAAAGTGGTACATGAATTTCAGAACAATGATAACATCTCTCTATTTTTTATTTCGCTTAAAGCTGGTGGCGTAGGGCTTAACCTTACCCAAGCATCATATGTCATACTTCTTGATCCATGGTGGAATCCCTTTATAGAAAAACAAGCAATTGCTCGAGCACATCGAATAGGTCAAGCACAAAATGTAATCGTTACCCGATTTATAACCAAAGATACTATCGAAGAAAAAATATTACGCCTACAAGAACAAAAAAAGAACCTTTCTAACGACATTATTGAAGTAAATACTGTTCCTGATTTTGTAGAAACAAATCTAGAGAGTCTTTTAAAATAATCTCAGCTAAAGATAATCGTACATCAATTCTTATTACGTTTCTAAATAAAACCTTAATCAATGAAATAGTATTCTCATTTTTATTTAAATTACCCATCGTAAACTCAAACTCACTCTTTGCATTATGAAATACGCTTATACTCTACTCTTAATATTAATCACGAGCATTACCTTTTCTCAAGATATTTATATTCACTCTGGAAAATTAGTAAACACGAAGTCAGGGAAAATTGAAACTGAAAAAACAATCGTCGTTTCTGGAAATAAAATAATACGAGTAGAAAATGGATATATCAATGGCGGCACAAAAGATATTGTTCTCGATCTTAAGGATAAAACGGTATTACCTGGGTTAATTGATCTGCATGTGCATATTGAGAATGAGACAAATCCTAATGCGTATTTACAAAAATATACTGCTAGTGAGGCAGATGTAGCTTATAATTCTGTAGGGTTTGCACAAAAAACATTGATGGCCGGTTTTACTACTGTTAGAGATTTAGGAGGAACAGGGGTAAATATTTCTCTAAAAAAAGCAATCAATAGTCATAAAATAATAGGCCCTAGAATTTTCACTGCAGGTAAATCCTTAGCAACTACAGGAGGACATGCCGATCCTACGAATGGTAATAAACGATCTCTAATAGGTGACCCAGGTCCCAAAGAAGGTGTCGTCAATAGTGTCGAGGATGCAAAAAAAGCAGTACGCCAGCGATATAAAAATGGGGCTGACCTTATTAAAATCACAGCTACAGGAGGCGTATTAAGTGTTGCTAAAAGTAGTTCTAACCCCCAATTTACCGTTGAAGAAATCAAAGCCATTTGTGAAACTGCAAAAGATTATGGTTTTCATGTTGCGGCTCATGCTCATGGAGATGAAGGAATGCAACGTGCTATTTTGGGCGGTGTAAAAACAATAGAACATGGCACTCTGATGAGTGAAAAAACTATGGACATGATGAAAGAACACAATGCCTATCTCGTCCCCACCATCTCAGCAGGAAAAGAAGTAACTCAAAAAGCAACAATAAAAGACTATTATCCTTCTATTATTGTTCCGAAAGCATTAGAAATAGGTCCAAAAATACAGAACACATTTAAAAAAGCATATGCACGAGGAGTCGGTATTGCTTTTGGCACCGATGCCGGCGTATTTGCACACGGACAAAATGGTAAAGAATTTGGTTTTATGACCGAAGCAGGAATGCCAGCAATAGAAACGATTCAAAGTGCAACAATAACGAACGCAAAAATCCTAAACATGGAAAATCAATTGGGGCAAATTGCAACTGGTTTCCTTGCCGATATTATTGCCGTCAATGAAGACCCAACCAAAAATATTAATACCATGGAAGACGTTGTTTTTGTTATGAAAGAAGGTGAAGTATTTAAAAAAGAATAGCCTCTAAAATTAAGAACCTCTTTAACTTAACATTTGCAGGAATAAATCGTACCATTTTAATCAAAAGAATACACTAATCCGCTTGTTAGTTTATATTGTTCTTTTGCAACATTGGTAACAGGAAAAGAATCAAAAATATAATACAGGGTTGTTATAAATTTTAAATTTTTGACAATCTTAAGCATTATTGCTGTTTCGCTTAAAATTCTATAATCAGAAATATAGTCTATTAGTGGTTGAAAATAATTACTACTTACTAATGAAATGTTATCATTTGGTTTTATTTTAAAAGAAACATAGTTGCTACTTCTTATGTTGTTTTGAACATTTTCTATATCATCAACAGAATTTTCATACTCGTACATCATGGTTACTCCTAGAAAAAATTTATATTTTTTTGCGTTATATAAGTTAAATCGCAACCCTGTACCTGCCAGAGCTCTTATCTTTATTTCGGACACTTTATCAGATTGAGACTGTAAAAAAGCCTCATAAGAAACTCTTGAAGATAATTCATGACTATATCTTAAATGCTGCGTACTGTTGTTTATAATTTCGGTTGCATTTATTTCCTTAAAACTCATGTCGTGTATTAAAAACCACACACTCTTTTCACGCTTATACTGAAGTCGTAATTGATTAGAAAAATTTAAAATTCTACTGGTATTGTTTTTTTCTAATTGCCCGTCTAATCTAACATGACCAGACCAACCTGTAGAATCAATCTCATGTCTCAAGTTTTCTACATTAACTATTTGTGCCTGCAAGAAAAAACAGCTTATCAATAAAAAAAACAATATACTTTTTCTTACTAGTTGATAATTATACTCAGATAGCATTTCTAATACATTTTACAGTGTTTTCACCAATCATTAATTAATTTCCCAAAGATACTACTTTAGTACTATGTTTCTTGACTCATTTTAATCTCTATAGAGCAATCAATAGATACAAGCAAAATTAATGAAAACCCAATAAGAATTATCCCGAGAGAAAATGGCTTTTTTAACTAGATAGAAAGACCTATGCTTATTTGTAAAGTCTCGAAATACAAAATTTAGTATTCGCTAAAAAAGTGAAAACAAAACTTCCAAAAATAGGCTAGCTTGAGTATCTTATTGTCTAAAAAACAGCTTTCTTCTCAGAAAAATGGAAATTATAATAAATAACACCAAAATTATAGATAGATAGTACTTAAATCCAATGTTAGAATTGTTTTGATTTATTATAAAGTATGTGTTTTCTGCATTCGTAATTTTTGGGTGGGACACATTAGAAAGTTCATGGTAGTTCTGTTGATTTTTAAAGTAATCACACATTATGGTATTTGTAACCTTAAATAGCCGATCTCCTTTAAAAAATATTTTATAATTTACTGTACTATGATGTCCTTCATTTCTATTCTTTAAAAATTCAATATTGACAATAGGAAATCTATCTCCTTCATTATTTTCTAAAATGATATTTTTTTTAATGTAGTTAAGTAGTCTAATTTGAAGGTTCTGATCCGTACTATTTTCTGTTTTAATATTATCTAACACCTTTCTTATACTCCAAGGAAATTCTGCAAAAACAACCACATTATCTGCTTCTTTATGAATTTTAAAATATGCTTTATCAGCATCATGAGCATGTCCTGCAAAAAATAAAAACATGTTCATGAATACTAGTAGACAATTCTTACTTATTAACATCATAGCCAAAATTATACAATAAAAACGCTAAGAGTACCTTACTATGGAGCTCCACCTTGCCCTCCACCTTGAGCAAAATCTACCGAAGGCGTACCTCTAAAATATCTTGGGATACTTGGGAACTCGTCTCCATCAGTAAGTATATAATAATACGTCCCATCTGGGTATTCTGGTGTAACACCCGTTCTTCCGTTAGCTTCATCCAAAGTACCTAGATCTTCTATATATTCATAATCGGCAGAGTACGCCCCATCATATTCAGAACATGGAGCCGTTTCTCCATCACCTGGTCTATTACCTGTCTTTTGTCTGTAACTCGAACTCATTGCTACAATAGAAGATGTATTATCACTAGCCGTTTCATAAGCATACTTATAATACAATGGAAAACCATCAGCGGCATAGCCTACCAATACCATCTCATCACCTGTTGCATTTGCAATTTTATCATACAAAGCGGGCGCCCCATGACTATGATATTGTCCTGTTGGTTGTACATGCGAATAATTACAATCTAATCCAATCCCAATGTTTAGAGCTTCCAGGTTCCAATCCCAATTAACATCTGGATCCATGATCCCTAAATCACTATGGGGCCAGGGTTCTGCTGCAATGGGATCCAACTCTACCCCATTTAACAAAACACCAAATCTAAATTCGGGACCGGTATCTCCCTGTAAAGATGTCAATTCATTTGCTACTTCTGGTGTAAGTGTAATAGTATAGGTCTCATCTTGAGCTGATACATCAGCATTGTTAAAAACACCAACCTCATGCTCAGGGATATTATTTGCCGTAATTACCCTATTTCCATTTTCTTCAACCATTGTAAAGAGATTCGAAATATCTAAATCTACACTACAAACTCCCGGACCATTAACCAAATTATAATCATCTCTGGTTTCACAATCTGCAACTTCTCCATCGCCATCTCCATCTCCGTCAACATCTTCATCTCCTACAGCTTCTTCTTCATTTGTACCTGAATCATCACTATTACAGGATCCTACCGCAATCATAGACAAAAGCAATAAGACTATATATTTTACTTTATTTAAATCTCTCATAAGTTCTACAAATAGTTCTATAAGTTAATATACTAAAAGTAAATCATTTATCACCATTATTAAAAATTTGACAAAAAATTTCAGTCGACGTATTACTAAATTCAGCGTATCTCTATTTTTAAATCTTCAATAAAAAAATAAATACAATTCACAGAAAACGCCCCTTCTTGCATACCCAACTGACCTAATAAACACTAATTTTATTGTCATAATCAATCACATGAACTTTTGATACTTATTTCTCATATATATATTCTTCAAGTGATACCATTCTCACCTAAGTGCATCTATCAAAAATCGTTTCAATTTCTAAAAGATTTATAAGAGTTTTTGGCTATTATTTTTCAAACAGTGTAGATTTTCGAAAAGTACATGTTCTTATATTTTCATAAAGAGGTTAGCGTTAGGGATAGCAATGAAAATCCCGCAGCTCGACGATAGGAGATGCGAGGAATTGCAATGAATAGCCCGCCCGAACGCCCAAGTTAACACCGCCTGTTCTTTTATAATTACAAATAATTGTAAGCTTACAAAATTCATTGCGACCAAGTACTGTATTTTGAAAACAGATCGTATAACTCTGTATTAGATTGTTTTATAAAACCAGAACGTATGAGAGCTACAAATAGCCGTTTTTTACTTATGACTCTTATTTTTGCCTGCTTTGTTTCCTGTATCGGTGAAGATATTATTGAGGATACCATTGACCCCATATTAAGAATTGACAACCCCTTAATATCATTGGCTGTAGGAGAAACTCATCAATTCGAAGCGACCTATCTTAATAACATAGGACAAGAAGAAAACGTTACTTTTTTATGGACAAGTTCTGATGATACCATTATTAGTATAAACGAATTAGGCCTTGCCACTGCTCTAAAAGAAGGTGAAGCCATTATCAGTGTTCGAATAAATGATGAAACAGAAAACGCAATTACTCGTAACACACTACAAGTCAGTACAGGTACAGTTCTAGACAACGATATTAAGACAGGAGTTATTAAAACAACCTCTAGTTATGAACTAACAGGAGACTTTATGATAACTGAACAATCTACGCAAGATAATATTCGTATATCTATATCAGATAATTATTCTGCATCAACTGCCTTACCTGGCTTGTACTTATACCTTACAAACAATCCTAATTCTATAGAAAATGCTTTTGAGGTTGGACCTGTAACGGTCTTTAGCGGAGCTCATGTTTATGATATAAGTGATCAGGAGGTTGGCATTAATCAATACGGGTACTTACTATATTGGTGCAAACCATTTTCTGTAAAAGTAGGAGAAGGAAAAATAAACTGAATAATCGGTAATATATAAAAAATGGTAACTATAAAACATTGGCTTTTTATATGCACTTTACTTGGTGGTATTCTAATATCGAATGCACAATGGGTAAAAGGCAAAAACAACGGATATTACAAAGTATCTGCGTGGTCATTAGTATCTGATCAACATTTTACAGACACGGGCAAAATAGACCCAAATGCAACCAGAGGGCTTTTTAACCTGAATTTTTATGGTGAATATGGAATTTCTGATAAACTAGATGCAATTGCATATGTACCTTTTTTTTCTAGAACCTACCAAAACGATCAAATCTCTGCAACCACTGGGGAAGTTATTCAAGAAGGTGAAGCTCTTAATAGTATTGGTGATATAGATATCGCTGTGCGCTATAGTCTTCTGAAAAGAAGCAACATAGCCATAGCTGCTACATTAAAACTTGGGCTCCCAACAGGAAATGATGCTGGGGGATCTGATGGAAGTTTTCAAACAGGAGATGGTGAGTTTAATCAGCTTATTCAATTAAATTTTGGAGTTCCTTTTTCTATAAAAAAGACATCCTTATATGCCAAAACTTTTATTGGTTACAATAATAGAACTCAGGACTTTTCTGATGAGTTGCATCTAGGTGCAGAAACAGGTATTTCATTATTTAAGAAAAAAGTATTACTCCTAGGAAGGCTTAATCGCGTACAATCCCTAAAAAACGGAGATAAATCTGCCATAAATTCGCAAGGAAGTATTTTTGCAAACAATATAGAATACACTAATCTAGGAGGAGAAATCGCGTATTACATCACAAAAAAAATAGGTGTTTCTGTCGCTTATTCTTCTGCAATAGATGGACGTATTATTTATGCAAATGCCTCAATATCCGGCGGTGTTTTTCTTGTTATTAAATAATAGAACTATGAGTTAAAATTAGTCAAAAGACTTGTTCTAATTCATAATTGGTAAAAAATAAAGCTCTCAAAAACGCACCTATTTTTGAGAGCTTTATTTTTATACCATGTATCTTTTTGAGATAATAACCACCTAATTTAATTGGTGGTTAATAATATACAAAAAAGAAGTATTTCAATTTTGGTTAGACAGATGCCAAAGCCGTTTCTAAAGATCTATCAATCTTTTTTACTAAGCCCGACAATACCTTTCCTGGACCCACTTCTGTAAATAGTGTAGCTCCATCATTGATCATCTGTTGCACACTTTGTGTCCATTTTACAGGAGCGGTAAGTTGAGCAATCAAATTCTTTTTAATCTCCTCGGGATCTGTAACTGCTGTTGTGGTTACATTTTGATAAATTGGACAAGTTGGTGTACTAAAAGTTGTTGCCTCGATAGCAGCTGCAAGTTCTTCTCGGGCGGGCTCCATTAATGGTGAATGAAACGCACCACCTACAGGTAACATCAGTGCTCTTCTTGCGCCTTTCTCTTTCATCAATTCACACGCTTTTTCTATTGCCTCTATTTCTCCAGAAATCACCAATTGACCCGGGCAATTATAATTTGCCGCGACAACTATACCGTCTATAGTATTACATCCTTCCTCTACTACTTCATCTTCTAATCCCAAAACTGCTGCCATTGTAGAGGGTAATGCTTCACATGCTTTTTGCATAGCCAGTGCTCTTTTTGACACCAAAAGTAAGGCATCTTCAAAAGTAAGCACTCCATTGGCAACCAATGCAGAGAATTCTCCCAAAGAATGACCTGCAACCATATCTGGCACAAACGTTTCACCCATCACTTTGCTGAGGATTACCGAATGTAAAAAGATAGCCGGTTGTGTAACCTTGGTTTGCTTTAGTTCTTCAGCAGTACCTTCGAACATAATTTTAGTAATCTCAAAACCTAATATATCATTAGCTTTATGAAAAAGTTCTTTTGCTATTTCTGAGTTTTCATATAGATCTAAACCCATTCCCGAAAACTGTGCTCCTTGACCAGGAAATACATATGCATTCATATGATCGTGTTTGTTTAAAATTTTGACAAAAGTAAGGATTATAACTTACTTCTAGAATTTATGCTTTTAGAGCTTACTATACCTTTTAGGAATATTTATTTAAAACATTTTTTACGCTATCATAATAGGAGCTCCCAAATATATTAAGATGAACTAGTAAGTAATATAACTGCCATATCGACAATCGCTCTCTCCAATTATGCGAAAACGGAAAAACCTCATCATATACTCGAAACAATTCTGAATCAAAACCTCCGAAAAGCAACATCATACTAATATCCATTTCTCTAGGTGCAAATGCAACTGCTGGATCAATTAAACAAGGAATGCCACCATTGCCTACTATAAAATTACCACTCCATAAATCACCATGAATCAAACTTGCCGGTTCTTTGGGGATTTCATCTTCTATACATTTATAAAATTGATCCAACCCAGAGAATAGAAAACCATTCGTCGCTGCTAATTCGAATTGAGGATGCAAACGCTGCTGTATGTAAAACTGTTCGGCTGTATGGTGCCTTGCATTGAATTGGGGTAAACTTCCTATATAATTATCGATACTCAGTCCAAAACAAGGAGAACTTTGCTGATGCAATAAAGCCAATTTTTCTCCAAAAACTGTCCAAAAATCCCCAGATGGTTGTCCAGTATTAATATATTCTAGTAGTAAAAAAGAAGTGTTATCAATCGTATCAAATCCCAATATTTCAGGAACTCTAAATGTATTCGAGCTTTTTAACTCCTTAAGTCCTTTTGCCTCTGCAGCAAACATCTCGGGAAATAATGAGGCTATGTTTATTTTTACTATTACTTTACCCTTGGTAGTAGATAACATATAGACGTCATTAATATCTCCTCCTGACATACGCACTGAAGATATTATTTTTTCTGAAAGAAACTTCTCTAAGTGATATACAATTGATTCTGATAACAAAAATATATGTGAATTATAAATTATAGGCTTTTTTGGCTCTTTCTATTTGCTCTTCTTCTGTAGTATTGGGATAAAACAAATACCTCGGTGCTAATATTTCTTTTGATTGGTCTATAGTTATTTTTAGCACTGATGAGAATGGAAAAACCCCTTTTGTCATTTCTAATAACAAAGGCTCAATCTCATCAAATTCGGGTTCATTTTTCTTTATAATTACTGCTTTTCCTTTTAACTGAAACCCTTTTTGCACCAAAACGTCAACAAAACTGACACATACATTATTATTATTTTTGATATTAATAACTGTTTGAGGGGATGCAATATTTGCAATGATAATACAATCTTCTTTATAATGCGTAAATATTTCTTTGGGAGATACATTGGGTATTGCGTCCTGTGAGCTGGTTGCCAACCAACATAAAACACTTCGATCTAAATACTTTTTAATCTCTGTTGTTAATTCCATTTTCAAGAAATTGCTTTTATCTATACACCTATTCTTTTCTGAAATTAGGAGATAAAAAATTACTCTTTTTTTCTGTAGTATGTTAAATATGTAAAAGGATGTTTATGTCTTTCATCCACGTCATGAAATTCTTCTTTCTTTAACTCCCAAATATTCATATCTATCTCAGGAAAGAACGTATCGGCCTCAAAAGATTCATGTATTCTGGTAAGCTCTATACACTTCGCATACTCCATAGCAAGCGCATAAATTTCGCCTCCACCGATAATAAACGGTTGAGGATCTGTTTTTACTAATTTTATTGCATCCTCTATGGTATGCACGACAATAGCTCCTTCGGCTTGATATGAGGTATTTCTGGTCACTACTACATGTACTCTATTAGGCAATAGTTTTGGAAATGACTCAAATGTCTTTCGCCCCATAATAATATGATGACCAGTAGTCAATGATTTAAAACGCTTAAAATCATCTGGTAAATGCCAAACCAAATCATTATCCTTTCCCAATGAATTATCCTCTCCGGCAGCTGCAATCATAGTGATCAGAGGATTGGACTCTTGCATTACATTTACAATTTCTGATGCTTTTTCTTTAATAAACCCTTCTTTCTTTTTTTTAAGTTCATCTGTCGGGTACATTAAGTCAACATCTTTTTTGAGTAAAGCAATTTCGGCTTTTTGCTTCGTAATAAGTCGCTCCATTTGCCGGTCAGTCCACTCTTTACCCATAAATGTGCTAAACAACCAAACATTACAAAAATGTATCATAAAAAGAAATGCCCAAAAAATCACACAAATGACATACCAGTCTGCACCAAAGAAAGTAACTTCTTTTTTGTACCCCACTAATAAATTAAGAAGAATAAAGAACAAAGAGCCTACAATGAAAACAATGAAATGCTGAAATAATCTTTTTTTCTGAATAACTCTCTTACGAGCATGCTCATAGAGTTCTCTTTGCTGTGGATCAACTTGTACTTTTTCTTTCTTTTTTGAAAACATATTAATGTTACCTTAGTATCTAGAAGTAAAGATATAGTTTTTACCAAAAATCGCCGAAGTAACTTATGAAGAATTTAAGAAACGTATTTCCTATTTTATCCCATAACACCTATCTCAACACTGCTGCTTCAGGTATATTATATGATTCACTTTTAGATTTTAGACAAGAATGTGATTTAGAATTTATTCTACACGGAAGTAAAATTAGAGACCATCAACAGATGTTTCTTAAAAATGTACGACAAACAATTGGGTCTTTCTTAGGCGCTTCTGAAGAGAATATAATATTAACTCCAAATTTCTCATTGGGCATCAATACAATACTAAATGGTTTAGAGAAAAAAAGAAAAATACTACTCCTAGATACTGATTACCCTTCCCTAAATTTTGCAGTTACAAACAAGGGGTTCGAAGTCTGTTATGCTCAGGTAAATGCTAGTTTAGAACAAAATATTGTTGAAGCCATAGAAAAACACGCACCTGATATTCTGGCGATAAGTATTATACAATACATAAGTGGCATTATGATCGATCTTAACTTTCTACAAACATTAAAAGCTACATATCCGAAGCTACTCATTATTGCAGATGGCACTCAATTTTGTGGTACCAAAGATTTTGATTTTGACAGTTCTGGTATCGATATTCTTGGATGTAGTGGCTATAAATGGCTTCTTGGTGGATATGGCAACGGGTTTTTCCTATTCAAAAACGAAATACTTGAGAGAATTACCCCAAATTCGTACAAAAAATCAGCATTAGAGATGGATTATGATGATTCATATACTAATTTACAAGCTCGATTTCAATGTGGCCATTTAGATAATTTTAACTTCGGAAGTTTACAACACTCTTTGAAATTTTTAACCCAAATAGGAATTTTGAATATAGAAAACAGTATCAAAGAAGTATCTGATTACGCAAGAGTAGAATTAAGCAAATTAGAGTTACTTGACAAAGAGGTAATGAAAAGACCTGTACATAGTTCTATTTATAATATCCGAGGTGATGAAAAACTATTTAATACATTAAAAAAAGCACATATTATTACCTCTTTAAGAGGTTCGGGTATTCGAATTAGCTTACATTTTTACAACACAAAAGAAGATATTGACAAATTAATTGATAACCTATAACGTTATAGATAGTTTTTTTGAAATAATTGTCATTAAATAGCTAAAAATGTGACTCCTCCATTTTTTATTTCTAGCCTTTTATAGTAACTTAGTTACAAGTTTTTTAACCAATGCTTAAATAAAAAATAAAAAATTATGGCGATTACCAAACAATATTTAAAATCTAAACCCATTTGTAAAGTTACCTTCATAGTTCCTGCAAAAGAAGCCAACACTGTAAGTGTAGCAGGAGAATTTAATGAGTGGAATACTGAAGCTACTGTACTTAAAAAATTAAAAAACGGCAATTTCAAGGGAACCATAAATCTTCCCAAAGACAACAATTTTGAGTTTAAATATGTCGTAGATGGTCAATGGACTAACGAAGCCGAAGCTGATGGATATCAGTGGAGCGATTTTGCTTCTACCGACAATAGCTTGTTAGTATTGTAATAGAATAATTTAGGTTTTTTAATACTTTTATAACAATAGTGTTTAGAACTTTATTATAGCTGTGTACTAATCAGTATCAATTAGTACATCATATTCTTTTGTGTGCTGTTTTTTCTAAATACTATTCTTAAAATCCTTTTATATTTCTACAAAACTATTTTCTTAAATCATTATATCAATTCGTACAAAAATGATAAGGCATCAAAAAATTGATCCATAGTCATTCGTATTCATATATTGTTTTATAAATAATAATTAGGTAAAGTTAGCATCCTGTCGCCTCCCCCAAGGAAAAGGGATGCCAACCTTTTTATAGTTATCTGATTAGGCCAATAAAAGCTACGCAACCATCATTTATAAGTACCATACTCACCTTATGGTTAGAAAAATAAATACAGTCAGAAACTACCATATCCCCACAATAATTAATTAGACCAAACATATCATAAAACAATACTTATTAACTCAATTACTCTGGTTTTCTAATTGTACACATTACATAATATTTATGTCAAAAAATATTACGAAGTTTTGAAAAATCATTCATATCTACTACATTTCTAACTGCATACTACCTATCTAATTTTAAGTGGTTTGCTTTTTTAGTAAAAAAAACAAAAAAATGTCCCCCTTTCTGATTTGATAAACGTCTTAGTAGTATAAACAATTTAAAACTTAATTATTATGAAAGAATTTATGATGCTTTTTGTCGGTGCAGATTACACCGATATAGGACTTTCTCCTGAAGAACTTCAAAATCGAATGGGAAAATGGTTTGCATGGAATGATAAAATGCAAAAAGAAGGAATTCATCGTGGAGGAAATGCACTTACACCAAACATCCGTCGAATTGTGGGAAAAAATCGAACCGTTACAGACATTACCTCAGCAGAAGTCAAAGAACTGATAGGAGGTTATTATTTAGTAAAAGCCAAAGATTTTGATGAGGTACAAGAAATTGCACAAGATTTTCCTGACTATGATCTTGGAGGAACGGTAGAAATTCGTGAAATAATGGTTTTTGACCAATAATGGAGTCCAAATATATTGACCATCTTTTTAGACATCATAGCGGAAAGATGGTCTCTATTTTAACCCGTATTTTTGGTCTAGAACATCTAGAAACTATTGAAGATGCAGTACAAGACACCTTTGTCAAAGCTAGTGTATCCTGGAGGCATGAACGACCTCAACATCCAGAGGCATGGTTAATCCAAGCGGCTAAAAATAGAATGCTTGATATTTTTAGGAAGTTAAAAACAGAGAAAAATTATCTTCCTAATATACAATCAGGAACAGATTTTATTGCAATTAATGAACTTTTTCTCGATACCGAAATCGAGGATTCTCAACTAAGGATGATTTTTACTGCTTGTCACCCGAATCTAGATCCTAGAGACCGCATTTCATTTGCCCTAAAAACGGTGTCTGGATTTAGTATCAAAGAAATAGCATCTGCATTGTTAACCAAAGAAGAAACGATAAAAAAACGTCTCTCCCGTGCCCGTAAAAGTATTCAGCAATGCCAGCTTAAGTTTACTATTCCCCAAGGCAAAGAGCTGCCTCAACGATTAGAAAGTGTTATGGAGGTCTTGTATCTAATTTTTAATGAAGGATTCCATTCTAATCAAAAAGAAAAATTAATACGAAAAGAATTGTGTGGTGAGGCCATGCGCCTATGTAAAATGCTGCTCAAAAATAAACTAACACGCACCTCAACAAGTTATGCTTTGTTTGCACTAATGTGTTTTCATGCCGCTCGACTAAATGCTAAAACTAGTACAGAAAATAAAATTCTGGATCTTAAGCATCAAGATAGAAGTCAATGGCATTTTCCGTTAATTGAACTAGGAAATTCTATTATGAGTAAAGCAGTAGATAACGCCGAGTTTTCATGCTACCATTATGAAGCAGCGATAGCCTTCGAACATCTAAAAGCTAAACATTTTGATGACACAAATTGGAATGCACTATTACATTGGTATCAATGTCTTAATAAGCTTCAACCAATGCCAACTCATATATTAACAATGGCAGTTATATGTATTCAAAATAAAGAACTTTCAAAAGCCAAGGGCTATTTTGATCAACTCATGCCCAAAGACTTTGGACAACGCGTTTATCTTTATTACGGAGCACTTTCTGATTACTATAGTGCCATCAAAAACTTCAACAAAGCAATAGCATATCTTAATGATGCCATTGATCATGTAAACAATGTCCTTGAAAAAGAGTATTTACAAAAAAAGAAAAGAACATTGCTTCAAAATAATAGTTGATTATTTATTCAAAACAAATAATATAGGTAATCATTTCTTGTTATTCTATAGAAACAATCCATGTATGAGCAACCATTTAGTGATAGACACATCAATATAAAAATGCTTAAAACAAATCGTGATGCCAAAAATATATTCAATCTTACTAATAATACCTTCCTTTTTTATCATTGCCTCTTGCTCAAATAATGATGATCAAGATTCTGAGTATTCAGTTACCGGGACCTTCGTACATCAAATTCCTGATTGTGATAACAGCTCAAACTTCGAAATAAACTGTAGCGAATTTGTTGAGTTTGTAAACTCCTCCGAAGTCAATGCCTTAATAGGTGGTAGTGACATTATTTATGTAACAACATATACTATAAATAAAAATAGTATTGAACTAAGTAAAGAGGATGGGTTAAACTTTGATATTTCATTTACAATACAAGATAATTCAACACTAATTCGCAAAGAAGACGATACTGTCTGGTTAAAAAAAGATTAAAGTTAAATTACCTGTCATTTTATAAATTATATTTAGAATTTTATAAATTATGCCTGCAAACATCCCATAGTATTAATCCCGAAAATGAATTTTCTTATACCCTACAGAATAACTGTTATCCTTATTCTTTTAATCACTGTACTTTTTTCTTGTACTTCTGATGATGCAAAAGAAGACCTTCAAATAGCATCTGACATATACAAATTACCCATAGTTATTCATATTATTCATTTAGGAGAACCCATTGGTGAAGGAAACAATTTAGCTCAAAATAGAATCATGTCTCAGGTGCAAATTCTAAATAATGATTTCAGAAAAAAAGAAGGAACCTCTGGTTATAATACACACATATTAGGGGCAGACACAAAAATAGAATTTATTCTTGCAGAAATCACACCTGAAGGAAACCCTACAAATGGCATACATAGAATTAATGCATCTGATATCGAGATTGATTCAGACAATGCAGAGTTACCTTTCGACTGGCTTACCCAATATAGTTACTGGAACCCTGACAACTACATCAATATTTGGGTGCTGCCCGTAGCTCCCCAAAATCTTTTTCTAGGCAGTTCAACTTTCCCTACTACGGATTTACCAGGACTCGAAAATGAACTACAAACAAAAGGGGATGGTATTCTCATTAACACCCCACATTTTGGTGAATCAAATATCTCTGGAAATGCAAATCTAGGCAGAACATTGACTCATGAAATGGGTCATTTTTTCGGATTAGAACACTTATGGGGCAAAAGAGAAAATACTACATGTGGTGAATATGATGATTATTGTGATGACACTCCTCCTGTAACGAAACGTTCAAAAGATTGTGTAGAAAACATATTCGCCTGCAATGAAGAAATAGCGCTAATTAATAATTATATGGACTATACTGCGGATTCCTGCATGAATATGTTTACCAATGATCAAGTTACCCGCATGCGATATGTATTAGAAAATGCTGATCGTAGAAAATCTCTTATAATTTCGTCTGCTATATCAAGATAAAATACGAAATTTGAATACATGACTAATTTTTAACAAAAAAAAAAGAACATATGAAATTAGGTGCGTTTTCAGTTAGTCTCAGTGTCAAAGACATTAAGGCATCCAAACAATTTTATGAAAAACTAGGTTTTGCAGTTTTTGCAGGTGATCTTGAAAAAAAATACCTGATCATGAAAAATGAAAATACTTTAATAGGTCTATTCGAAGGAATGTTTGAAAACAACCTCTTAACCTTTAATCCTGGATGGGACCAAAATGCTAATAATATTACTCATTTTGATGATATAAGAGAAATCCAAAAGCACCTAAAAAAGAACAATATAAGTATAGAAAACGAAGCTGATGAGAACACAACAGGACCAGCGAGTTTGGTAGTAATGGATCCCGACGGAAATGCTATTCTAATTGATCAACATGTCTAGTTAAAACCATACGAAAACAGCATCTTCCCCAAAAATTAAAACAGCTATACTCGTAACAATTTACAATCAAACCTATAATTATAGTACTATTTTTTAATTAGTTTTCTGTATTACATAATTTTTATACTCCTTATTTTCATCAGCAAAAGAACAAATAACTTCTAATCCTGATTCTTTTGTCAACCAAGTTACAATATCATCATCATATTTCTGTGATATCTCAGTATGTATACTTTCCCAAGCCTCAAAATGCACCTCTAGGGATAACAAATCAATATCTACTATTTGTTTTTCTGTACTCACCAAATAACTCTTTGCGGTTCCATTTTCGGGATCATAGGCCTCCCAATGTATAAATTTATCAAGATTAAAGTTGGCACTAAGTTCTCTGTTAATTCGGGTCAGAACATTTTTATTGAAAGCAGCAGTTATACCTGATTTGTCATTATATGCATCTAAAATTTTCTGAGGATCTTTTTTTTGATCAAAACCTATAAAAACGAGATCATCTGCATTCATTATATTATTCAATTCTTTCAAAAATTGAATAGCCTTAGGGTGCAATAAGTTTCCAATATTAGACCCTAATACCATAACAACTTTTTTGCGTTCACTAATATGTTTTAGTCGATCCAAAATTTCGAAATACTCACCTATATGTCCTTCTACATGAACAGTGGGCATTTCGACACTTAAGTTCTCTACCAAATTATTAATTGCATTTTTACTAATATCAATCGGCATATAGCTAAAATCATAATTCCTATTTTCTAACTCTTGCAATAGCACTTTTGTTTTTTTTCCATCTCCGGCTCCCAATTCAATAAGATCAAACCCTTCTTCAGAAGAACCAAAACTACTTATAATACCAGATGCGTGTTTTGTAAAAATTTCAAATTCGGCATTGGTTAGATAATACTCTGGTAATGCCATAATCTTTTGAAAAAGAGCATCACCTGTCTTATCATAAAAAAACTTTGAAGATATATATTTAGGAAAAGCTGTTAATCCCTCGCATACTTCTTTTTCAAAATTAGAAATACCAACTTTTTGATTTTTAGAATTCATCTTACGTATTAAATTAATTTTCTTTTACCAATCGTATTCCTGTAAATTGCCACCTCAACTCAGGATGAAAAAAATTACGATAGGTAGGTCTGGTATGGTTTGCAGCTGTGGCAACAGACCCACCTCTCAATACTTTTTGATTGACCATAAACTTGCCGTTGTATTCTCCTAAAGCTCCAATAGCTTTCTTATAATTAGGATATGGTGCATATGCACTTTCTGTCCATTCCCATCGTGTTCCCCAATCAAAAAATGATTGCGCTACCTCCCATTCAAATTCTGTTGGTAAACGCTCTCCTTTCCATTGTGCAAAAGCAAATGCTTCGTAATAAGAAATATGGTTTACCTGAGCACTAGTATCAAGAGGTTTCAAACCTTGAAATGTGTATTGCCAAAATTGTTCATCTACTTTATGCCAATACAATGGGGCCTCTACACCGTTATTAAGTATCCAATCCCATGCTTCGGCATGCCAAAACATACTATTTTTGTAACCTCCATCTTCAATAAACTCAAGATATTCTTTATTTGTTACTAGCTTGTTACTAATTGAGTATTCCTGAAGAAACACATCGTGAGCCCCCAATTCGTTATCATAACAAAACTGATTACCGATATAGCCTACGCTATATAGTCCTTTTTTTATTTTAGTATATCCAGAAATCTTGCTTTGTACAAAATTCTCAGTAAAGGTGTCATTATATTTGGGAAATAAAGGATTTGTTCCAAGAATAAATTTAATATCCGTAAGTAATAATTCCTGATGTTGTTTTTCGTGATGAATCCCTATAAGAACTAGTTTTATAATATCCGTATCCAAATCCTCTTCGAGAAACGTTTTCATACATGAAGTAATATGATCTCTGTATTCATAAACTTCTTGAACAGTAGGTCTAGATAGGTTCCCGCGATTTGTTCGCATCACTCTTTTCCCTATGCTTTCATAGTAGCTGTTAAAAACGAATGCATACTCTGGGTGAAAACGTTTATATCCTTTAACATATTTGGACAAAATAAACTCTTCGAAAAACCAGGTAGTATGTCCCATATGCCACTTGGGTGGAGATACATAGACTATTGGCTGTATTACATAGTCTTCTATTTGCAATGGGGCACATATTTCTTCAGTATCAGACCTAGTACGTAAGAAGGATGCCAATAAGGTATTTGTAGTGATCATAAAAAAAGTGTATTCGTTTTACGAATACACTCAAATTTAGGCATTTTTATTTTTCTTAATCCTAACAATAGAATTAATCCAATGTTAAATTTATTGATTACACTTATTTTGGTTTTATAAATGTTATGGGAGCTGCATATGCAATAGCTATAGGCTTGGTACCCCACAATGCAGGTTTCATTCTAGGGATAGCTCTGATAATTCTAATTGCTTCTCTTTGCAAATATCTATGTCCTCCTTTGACGTCTATAACTTCTACTTTACCCTTTTTATTAATTATAAACTCTACGGTTACCGTGCCACTTAAGGATTCACTTAGAGCTATTTCTGGATACTGGAAATTTTGAATAATGTGCGTCATCAATTTTTGATTAAAGCAATCAATTGGTGTTTGCCTGGATCGATCGCACTTAGGCCAAATCGGGCTAATTCCTTTTTCAGTTGCACTTTCTGAAGATAAAACTATAGATTCTTGAGAGAATAAAACTGACGAAAATGACAGCATAGTGAAAAGTAATAATTTTTTCATAGGTTGTGTTACGTGTAAGTTTGTGTAAAATTTGAGGGGTTTATTAAATTGCCACGGCACCTTTAATATGGGGGTGCGGATCATAATCCTGCAGAGTAAAATCGTCAAAAGTAAATTCCAGTATATCTTTTACTTCTGGATTAATGATCATTTTGGGTAATTTTCGAGGTGTTCTTGACAATTGTAATTCTAATTGTTCTAAATGATTATTGTAGATATGTGCATCTCCAAATGTATGAATAAATTCTCCAGCTTCATATCCACAAACCTGTGCAATCATCATAGTAAACAACGCATACGAAGCTATATTAAAAGGTACTCCAAGAAAAATATCTGCACTTCGCTGATATAACTGACAGGATAACTTACCATTAGCTACATAAAATTGAAAAAATGCGTGACAAGGAGGTAATGCCGCTTTGCCATTTGCTACATTTTCAGAAAAAGACCTTGATGTATCTGGTAGTACACTTGGGTTCCATGCAGAGACGATCATACGTCGACTATCAGGGTTGTTTTTAAGTGTATCTATTACTTCTTTAATTTGATCAATTTCATCACTATTCCAGTTACGCCATTGATGGCCATAAACAGGTCCTAGATCACCATTTTCATCTGCCCATTCATTCCATATACGTACTCCGTTTTGTTTGAGGTACTCTATATTAGTATCACCTTTAAGAAACCACAAGAGTTCGTAAATGATAGATTTAAGGTGTAACTTTTTGGTTGTAACCATCGGAAAACCTTCGCTAAGATCAAACCTCATTTGATATCCAAAAACACTTTTTGTTCCCGTACCGGTTCGATCTTCTTTTGCGTTCCCCGTTTCTAATACGTGGCGCACAAGATCAAGATATTGTTTCATATTCCCTGACTGCTATTACTTTGAGTTTGTTAACATTGTATCAATTTCACCTCAAATATACAAAAAATAGGGTTCAAGATATGATTCAACTATTAGATTATTAAATACTTATAAACCGTAATGCAAAAATACGTTTTCGACAACAAAAGAGTCCAAAAATTATCCAATAATCATACCAGCGATTGTTGCAGAAAGTAATGAAGCTATGGTCCCTCCCAGAAGTGCTCTCATTCCGAATTCTGACAATACTCTTCTCTGGCCAGGTGCCAAGGAACCAATCCCTCCAATCTGTATCCCTATAGAAGCAAAATTAGCAAACCCACATAGCATATAGGTAGCCATAATAACTGATTTGTTATATGTAAAATGCATTGTATTCGCTGTGTTTTTTAAATCTGCCAATTGTATATACCCTACAAATTCACTTGCTGCCAACTTAATACCTAGCAGTTGCCCCATTAACATCATATCTTCTTTTGCAACCCCTATCAACCACATTAGAGGAGCAAAGATTGTCCCTAAAATAGACTCTAATGAGAACTTGTTATACGGTGTGTAATTCGCTATAAAAGAATTAAAAGTAGTGACATCGCCTAACCACCCCAAAATACCATTAAGCATTGCTATCAAAGCTACAAATACTAATAACATAGCTCCGACATTAGCAGCCAATTTCAGTCCTTCTGTTGTACCGTTAGAAATGGCATCTAAAACATTAGAACCTATCTTATCCTGCGTAACTTCAATTGTACTATCTATTTTTTCAGTCTGTGGAAACAATATTTTAGAAACTACAATTGCACCCGGAGCTGCCATTACAGATGCTGCTAAAAGATGCCTTGCAAACTCTAAACGCAACTGTTCGTCATTACCACCTAAAAAACCAATATATGCTGCTAGAACACCACCTGCTACGGTCGCCATTCCTCCTACCATAACTAATAACATTTCAGAACGTGTCATACGCTCTAGGTATGCCTTGATCATTAATGGTGCTTCTGTTTGCCCTAGAAAAATATTACCTGCAACACTTAAACTTTCTGCCCCAGAAATACCCATTAACTTGGTAAGAATCCAAGCCATCCCTTTTACTATCACTTGTATAATTCCAAAGTAAAATAGAATAGACGTCAGTGCCGAAAAGAAAATAATTGTAGGTAACACCTGAAACAAAAATATAAAACCATAGCTATCGACATCCATCATACCACCCAAAAGAAATTCACTACCAGCTTGAGTATACAATAATATTTCATTAAATATTTTTCCTATAAAATTAAAAACCGCCTGTATAAATTTCACTTTCAAAACACCAAAAGCCAATAGTAATTGACCAAGAAGGCCAATTCCGACTGTTTTCCAGTTAATCGCTTTTCTATTACTACTGCATAAAAACGCTATAATAAGGAGCACAAACATCCCTAGAACTCCTCTCCACAAACTATTAAATGAAAACCCTTGATTAGGAACTAAGGTAGATTCGCTAATTTCTGTGACTTGAACGGGTAATTTTTTTTCTGAAATAAATGTATATGTAACTCCTATTTTAGATAAAACTAATGTGGAGTCCGTTATAGAACGCACCTTATATTTTATAATAGAATCTTCTGTTGCTTCAGGAAATACCAAAACAAGGTTGTTTTGCTGAATATAGTCACCTTTTAATGTTTCTATACCTTTAGAAATATAAGAAAATTCGCCTTTGTCAAATACAAAGTAATCTTGTTTTTTTACTTCGGAAGAAGATACTTTAGAAGCATCATTAATTTTTTCTAAAATCCATTTATTTTCTATCGACTGTGAGGATACCGCTACAAAAACAAAGAATAAAAATATAGAGGTAAGAATTTTTTTACTCATAAAAATCAAATCATTTATACTGCCTTTTCAGACACTTGAAGCGAATCGTATTAGCCTCTTTTAGAAATTTCATCTCTTATTCTTGCAGCTAATTCATAATCTTCACTAGACACAGCCTGCCCCAGCATTGTGTTAAGCTCATCTAATGAAAGATCTTTATAACTCGTTTCTTTTGTGGTACCTTGAAGCTCGTCAGACACAAGCAACTCATCAACTAATGGATCATCTGAAGCATTTTCATCTTCTTTTTTAGGATTAACTTTTAAGTATATTCCTGCCTGATCTAAAATATTCTTATATGTAAAAATAGGTGCCTGAAAACGCAATGCCAAAGCTATAGCATCACTTGTTCGTGCATCTATTATTTCTTCTATTTTATCACGTTCACAGATAACGCTAGAGTAAAACACTCCATCCACCAGTTTATGAATAATAACCTGCTTTACTATTATATCAAACCGATCTGCAAAATTTTTAAACAGATCATGAGTAAGAGGTCTAGGAGGTTTAATCTCCTTTTCTAGAGCAATAGCTATAGATTGGGCTTCAAAAGCCCCTATAACAATTGGCAGTTTTCTTTCTCCATCTACCTCACTCAAAATCAATGCATATGCACCATTTTGGGTTTGACTGTATGATATACCTTTTATGTTAAGGCGAACTAAACTCATATTTCTCTCAATAAAAAAAAGGCCTGTTTGAACAAGTGGACTTTTTCCGAAGTTCAAACAGCCCTTAATTGGGTACAATTTATAAAAATTATGCGTTATTCGACTTAAATTCTTTTAATTTTTCAATAAGTTTTGGCACTACATCAAAAGCATCACCTACGATGCCATAATCTGCAGCCTTGAAGAATGGGGCTTCTGGATCATTATTAATAACTACTTTTACTTTACTTGCATTAATCCCAGCCAAATGCTGAATCGCACCTGAAACGCCAATTGCAATATACAAATTAGAAGCAACAGGCTTTCCTGTTTGCCCTACATGTTCTCCATGAGGTCTCCATCCCATATCACTTACAGGCTTAGAACAGGCAGTAGCAGCACCAAGAACATCGGCAAGTTCTTCTATCATACCCCAATGCTCAGGTCCTTTAAGACCACGACCTCCTGAAACAACAATTTCGGCATCTGCAATAGACACCTTATCAGAAGCTCTATCTACGGCAGTTATCTGGGTAGAAAAATCATCTTGAGATAATACTGGCTCGAATACCTCTGCAGCTGCATCTCCAGAATTTTCTTTAAGTCCAAAAGCATTATTAGACAACCCAATTACTTTGACATCTGTAGACATTTCTGTCATACTAAATGCCTTATTGGTAAAAGCTGTACGTTTTACAACAAAAGGAGAAGCACTCTCAGGAAGAGCAACTACATTTGAGGCGTAACCCGCATCAAGGTGAACTGCCAATAAAGGTGCTAAAAATTTACTATCTGCCGTTGAGCTCACAACAACAACTTTGGCACCTTCCTTTTGTGCAGCTTGTTTGAGTATATCAGCATATGCCTTGGCATTAAAATTGGTTAAATCATCATTCTTAACTTCAAGCACTTTATCTACTCCATAAGTCCCTAACTCGCTACTATCACCCCCATTAATACTTACTGCAGTTACTGCAACACCTAACATAGCAGCCACTTCTTTTGCATAAGATGCCGCTTCAAAAGCCGATTTTTTAAATTTTCCGCTATCGCTCTCCGTATATACTAATACTGACATAATATATTATATTTTAAAATTTAGTCCTGATTATAGTTCAGGAACATATTTGATTATTTTGAAATGTTTTTAAAAGGTTTTGAAACCAATACTCTTTGGCTCAAACAAAATATCTAAATCACCTTTGCCTCATTATGCAATAATGAAACTAATTGATCAACATTTTCTGCATCTACAAGGGTAACAGCTCCTTTTGGCTCCGGTTTTTGAAACTTAACAGACTTCGTTTCTTGTCCTGCATCAATAGGTTCTACAACGGTAAGTGGCTTTTTACGAGCCATCATAATACCTCTCATATTAGGTATGCGCAAATCACTCTCTTCTACCAATCCTTTTTGACCTCCTACAATCAAGGGTAATTTAGCGGTTGATGTTTCTTTTCCTCCATCTATTTCACGAACTGCAGTAGCCAAATCTCCGTCTACCTCAAGACCGATACAGGTATTAACAAAATTAGCACCTGTAAGTCCAGCAATCATACCAGGGACCATACCACCATTATAATCAATGGATTCTCTCCCGGCTATAACTAGATCATATCCCCCATCCTGAATAACATGTGCCAATTGTTTTGCTACATAAAAACCATCTGTGGCCTCTGTATTTACTCGAATTGCACTATCTGCACCAATTGCCAAAGCTTTTCGTAAAGTAGGTTCAGTTTCTGGCCCGCCAACATTAACAACATCAACTGACGCACCTTGTTTTTCTTTAAACCACATAGCTCTGGTTAATCCAAACTCATCATTAGGGTTAATTACAAACTGTACCCCATTTGTATCGAACTTAGTATCACCATCCGTAAAATTAATTTTGGAAGTTGTGTCCGGTACATGGCTAATACAAACTAATATCTTCATTTTATATAGGTGTTTTTTGAGAATTTAACAATAATAGCGAAGGTACAAATAAAAACTCGAATTTACTATGCATGCATAATAAATTTTTCGATATTCGATCACCTACAAAAGGTATTAATTATTACTTTTGGCATTCTTATAGCAAAAATAATTTTTTACAGATGAAAACGATACAGTTTAGAGAAGCAATTTGCGAAGCAATGAGTGAAGAGATGCGCCAAGATGAATCCATATACTTAATGGGTGAAGAGGTAGCAGAATATAATGGGGCATACAAAGCGAGTAAAGGTATGTTAGATGAGTTTGGCCCTGACAGAGTCATTGACACGCCGATTTCTGAATTAGGTTTTTCTGGTATTGCTATAGGAAGTGCTATGCTTGGTAATCGTCCTATTGTTGAGTATATGACGTTTAACTTCTCTTTAGTAGGTATTGATCAAATTATCAATAATGCCGCAAAAATGCGCCAAATGAGTGGTGGACAATTTAACATACCTATTGTATTTAGAGGTCCTACTGCTTCTGCAGGTCAATTAGGAGCAACGCATTCTCAAGCTTTTGAAAACTGGTTTGCCAATACTCCGGGACTTAAAGTTGTTATCCCTTCTAATCCTAAAGATGCAAAAGGGCTATTAAAATCTGCTATCCGTGACAATGATCCTGTAATCTTCATGGAGAGTGAACAAATGTATGGTGATAAAGGAGAAGTACCTGAAGGAGAATACACAATACCATTAGGCGTTGCTGAAACAAAAAGAGAAGGTACAGACGTAACTATAGTTTCTTTTGGTAAAATCATCAAAGAAGCATACAAAGCAGCCGATGAGTTGGCCAAAGATAATATTTCATGCGAAATAATTGATTTGAGAACTGTTAGACCATTAGATCTTGATGCTATTTTTACTTCTGTTAAAAAAACAAATCGATTAGTAATTCTGGAAGAAGCTTGGCCACTTGCCAATATTGCTTCAGAAATCACATATCAAGTGCAATCAAACATATTTGATTATTTGGATGCACCGATCTTAAAAATCAATACAGCTGACACACCAACACCATATTCTCCTGTTTTATTAGAACAATGGTTACCAAATAGTAATGATGTTGTACATGCGGTAAAAAAAGTTATGTATAAATAAAATGAAGCCTATATTTTTGCGTTTCATCATTCTTTAGAAGTCACATCAAACCATAAAAATGGCCTGAAATTTGATGTGGATAATAAATTTTTCACAAGTATTAATGTTAATAGCTTTAGATGAAACGTTTGATTTTAGGATTCCTTTTTACTGTAGTTTCTTTTTCATGTGTTCATGCACAAACTAAAGTTGGAGGTCAGGTTTTTGATAACTACAAACAGCCTATTCCATTTGCTAATATTGTATTTGTTAATTCTACGGTAGGAACAATTACGGATGAGGATGGTAGATTCTATATGGAGTCTGATGACAACCACTCTGAAATTAAAATTTCCTTTGTAGGTTTTGAGACAAAAACAATAACACTTCAAAAAAGTGTTAACTATAAAATGGAAATCATACTTGAAGAAGAAGCTGCTGCCCTTGATGAAGTTGTAATTTTTAAAGGAAAAACCGCTAAAAAAAACAACCCCGCTGTAGAAATCCTAAAAAAAATCTGGAAGAATCGCCGTGAAAATGGGGTGAAAAAATTTAAGCAATACACCTATGATAAATACGAAAAATTAGAGTTTGACCTTAACACAATCGACAGCACTCTTATAAATAGTCGTATTTTTAATGGTATGGAGTTTATTTTTGATGATGTAGATACCTCAAGAATTACCGGAAAAACGTATTTACCCATTTTTCTTAATGAAGCACTTTCTAAGGTATATGGAGACAATATTCTTGCCGAACATAAAGAAGTTTTAACGGGTAACAAAAACGCAGGTTTTAGTGACAACCAAACATTGATTGCCTTTGTTAAAGACTTATATTCTGATTATGATGTTTATGAAAACTATCTTAAATTCTTCGACAAGAGCTTTACTAGTCCTTTATCAAGAACTGGAGTAAGTGTATACAATTATGTACTCTCAGATAGTGCATATGTTGATAATAAATGGTGCTATAATATCATATACTATCCCAGAAGAAAAAATGAGCTTACGTTTAAAGGAGATTTTTGGGTAAATGACACAACATGGGCTCTCAAAGAGATTAATCTTGAGGTAACCAAAAGCGCAAATATCAATTGGGTTAAAGACCTTTATATAGAACAAGAGTTTGATGTTCTTAATGACTCTATTTTTCTTATAACCAAAGATTACTTTCAATCTGACTTTGCCTTTAGCAAAAAGGAAAAATCCAGAGGTGTATATGGCAAGAGAACTACGCTATATGATAATTATAAGTTCGACATAAAAAAGGACAAAAAATTCTATCAAAATCAAGTAGATCCTTATGATCAAGACATTTTTAACCGAGAAGATTCTTTTTGGTCAAATGCTCGGATGGAAGAACTTAATAAAGATGAACAAAAAGTATACAAACTCCTAGATACGCTTAGAACCGTTAAAGCATTCAAGCGTTTGTATAGTATAGGAACCATACTCGCTTCAGGCTATATAGAATTTAATGGATTTGATTTTGGGCCACTATTCTCTACAGTTGGGTTTAATTCTATCGAAGGATGGAGAATTAGAGCAGGAGGACGTACTTATTTTACCACAAATGACAGATGGCGTATAGAAGGATATGGAGCGTATGGTTTTAGAGACCAGAAATTTAAGTACGGAGTCTCAGGAAAATACCTTGTAGATAGAAAATCTAGGCTTATTGTGGCGGCAGGCCATAGAAATGATGTAGAACAATTAGGTGCCAGCTTAACAAATACTAACGATGTAGAAGGACGAAGTTTGGCCTCATCTTCAATTGTTAGTACTGGCGATAATAATAGGTTGACATCACTTAATCTAACTGCGTTCTCTATGCAAATAGAACCCAAAAAGAATTTTACTTTAGGGATTACGGGATCGCACCGTACTTTAGAACCTGCCGACAGGTCTTTATTTAGTTTAGATTTTATAGACATGGAGACTGGAGAACAAAGATCAAAAATCAAACAAACAGAAATTGCTACCCAACTTACATATACACCCGGTAAAAAAACAACAAGTTATGGAGTTGATAGAACAGTCGTTAATGATGGTGACTTCTCTACATTATTTCTGAATTATAGTCTTGGGGTCAAAGGGTTTGTTGAAAGTGATTTTGATTATCAAAAAATTCAATTTTTCTACCAAAAACCATGGACAATAGGTGGTTTTGGAAAACTTAACAGCTCTCTAGAGCTTGGCAAAACCTTTGGAGATGTACCTTTAGGATTATTAAGTGTAATACCAGGAAATCAAACATATCTATCCATATCCAATACATTTCCATTACTTAATTTCTATGAATTTGTAACAGATACTTATGCATCTTTACAACTTGAACACAATTTTAATGGTCGAATATTCTCAAGAATACCATTATTGCGCAAATTAAATTTAAGAGAGTTAGTTGGTATTCGAGCAGTATGGGGTGAATTATCAGACGAAAACATTGCACTAAGCGCTCCTTCAAATGAAATCCTTATTGCGCCAGATGACGAAGCATATTGGGAATATAGTCTTGGTGTTGGCAATATATTCAAAATCTTTAGAATCGATTTTCATTTTAGAGGTAATTATTTTGACAACCCAGATGCTCGAAAATTTGGAGTTACTGGATCTTTTGGTTTCTATTTTTAATTAATCTACGCACCTTCTTACATAAGTTATTTTCTCGCTTTACAGAAAACTAAAAGCAGCAACTAATAGTTGCACAAATCATTTATGAATTAAGATTATATCAAAACCACTAAAGCGAAAACGTTGTATTTTACGTTAATAATAATTTTTTGCCAAAAAAAATATAAATTTCAGATTTTAATTGTAATCAACCTGTTGTAATTCCTATATTTGGCGACTATTAAAAGTAGATGAAAACTATGAGCTCAACAACCCACGAAAGTTTTGATGTATTGATTGAAATTCCTAAAGGAAGTCGCAATAAATATGAATATGATTTTGAAATAAAGAAAGTACGCTACGACCGTATGATATTCTCATCAATGATGTATCCTGCGGATTATGGATTTATTCCAGAAACTTTGGCATTAGACGGAGATCCTCTTGATGTTTTAGTATTAGTTACTGAACCTACATTTCCTGGTTGTGTAATGGAGGTAAAGCCTATTGGTATTTTTCATATGACAGATGAGAAAGGACCTGATGAAAAAATCATTTGCGTACCTGTTTCTGACCCTATAGCTAGCCAAATTAAGGATATCAATGAGTTAAACCCTCACCTAATTAAAGAAATTGAACATTTTTTTAGAGTATACAAAGATTTAGAAAAAAAGAAAGTCGATGTTGGCGGATGGGGTGATCTTGCAGAAGCTAAAGAAATTATTCAAACCAGCATAAAGCGTTTTGAAGATATAAAAGACAGACCCGAGGGATTATTTAGTATTTACTAACCCCTTTTTTTTAGAATTAAAGATAAATAGGATGTTATATCCTATGTAAATTTATTTATGCCCCTACTATAATGTAATACACTATGGTAGGGCTTTTTATTTTACTCCATTATATAATAAATATCGGATTGATACCTCAGAAAACAATCCAATCCCTTGCCATTTAATATAGTTATATAGAGCCGCAAAATAATCTCTACTTCCAATACATAATCCAAGTTTAGCTGGTACTATTTAGCGCAACCTAAATGTGAATAGTAAACTTAATAATCACCTAATTTTTAGCATTACATACCACAATACCTAAACTGAATTAAGGTAAAAAACTTTACTACAACCCATTTTTTTTTAGTAAAAATACCTATTTTAGTTACTGTATTTGATAAAAATATATTCAATATTCTACCCCAGATGGTTAATAGGTTGATACTTCTAATTAGTTACTGAAGTAAAAAAACTACCCTAATTTTTCATCATATTGTTTCAGATAAATTTTACTTAATATAATCACTCATGTTGCGAAGTATAAAATTTAGAGTTCAACTGATTTTTATTTTGATTAGTGTTCTACCATTAGGAGGGTTTGTAGTATGGGAATATAACCAGTCTATAGAAAGATTAAGTCAACGGAGTTTTGAACAACTAAAAACTGTTCGTCAAATAAAAAAAAGAGAGCTAGAATGGTATTTTTCTAAGATAAATACCGAAACTGGCTTATTTGCTCAAAGCAATTTTGCCGTGAATGCTATGAAAGAATTTAAGGAGGCATTCGCAGAAATGAAAGACCTATCCCTATCTCCCAATTATAAGAAAGACCTGCAAGAATATTATGAAGACCAACAAATACATATCCCTACTCCCAAAAAAGGAAAAGAAACAGAAATTAAAAACTTGATTCCTGACAATACTGTAAGCATACTTTTACAGCATCAATACTTAATGAATACTAAAGCAAATTTTGAACATTTGCATTACTTTGATATCCATAATAAATATCACAAATCATTATCTTCCTTTATAAAAAGATACGACATCTATGACCTTTTCCTAATAGAAGACAAAACAGGTTATATTGTCTATAGTGTAGCCAAAGAAATTGACTACGCAACAAGTCTTTTATCTGGCCCTTTTGCCGATTCTAACATCGGAAAACTATATCGAAAAATAAGGTATACCGGATTAAAGAATGGGACAATGATGTGCGATTTTGAACGCTATTTACCTTCTAATTTTGCCCCTGCAGCATTTATAGCTGCTCCAGTTTTTGATGGAGAATTAAAAATAGGCACTCTCATATTGCAAGTGCCTTTGCATAAAATTAATGAAATTGCCACAGGTACCAAAGCATGGGAAGAAGAAGGTCTTGGTCAATCAGGAGAAACCTATATAGTAGGGAGTGATTACAAAATGAGAACAGATTCTAGGTTCATCATAGAATCCCCAAAAACATACTTTGAATCTATTAAGAAAGCAAAAACCGCCACGCAAGAAGAGATTGCTCTAATGGACTATTATAAAACTAGCGTATTATTTCAAAAAGTAGATACCGAACCAGTAACAAAGGCATTAGCAGGCATCTCTGGCACTATGATTACTCCTGACTACAGAAAAATTGAAGTATTGAGTTCATATACCTCCTTAAAAATTAACGGGATGTCATGGGCTTTTCTTGCCGAAATTGATGCGGCAGAAGTATTTGGTTCTGTAAAACAAGGAGCTCGTAAATCAATTCTAATGTTATCAATTCTTGTTTTTATCGCATTCATAGCCTCGGTTATATTGGCAAGAACTATTTATAAACCCATTCGTTCTTTAGCAAAATTTGCCACAGAGTTAGGTAAGGGTAATTTTGATGCCGAGGTTAAGGTTTCTAATAAAGACGAATTAGGTGTTTTGGCAGAAACTTTTAATGATACGATAAGTAAACTTAAAAAAGGACGCCAAGAAATTGTCACCAAAAACAATTTACTTAATAAACAGAAAGATGAACTCGCAATTAAGTCTCTTAACCTATCAAAGCTGAATGATCAAATTTCGACACTCAATAAATCATTAGACGAAAAAGTAAAAAAAAGAACACTTAAATTACAGGAACAAAACAAACAATTAATCAAATATGCACATTTTAATTCGCATCAATTACGTGGTCCTGTATCTTCTATTTTAGGGCTTTTGGATCTTATCAAATCAGGAGTTAGCGAAGAAGATAAAAACCAGTGCTTAGCATTACTTGACCAATCAACGAAACAGTTAGATCAATTAATTCAGGAAGCTCAAGAATTGTTAAAAGATGTCAAATATCAAGATGATTCTGATATCGAAAAAAAAATATAAAATACGTTTCTATCCAGGAAACGTATTGCCAAGCAAACATTTTCACGCAAAGGTAAAATACCTGATATATAATGGGTGAAAAAGATTTTGTTTCAAGAAAAAAACTGAAATAAAATCAGGAGCATGACACAAATGACAACAAATCTTTAGATATAAGATGGTCAAAAAGACCAATCATTTTGCATTTATAAGAATTTTATTGTCTTAAAATACAAAAATCGTAATATTTTCAAAGTTTATTGCGCTTTTTATATTTATTTGAATTCACTACATTTAACAATTCACTAACTCACAAATAAAAATACACTTAATGAAATCACACATAATCTTTGCGCCAATCGCATTGGCAATTTTGGGCTTACTCTTTATGTTTATTAAAATGGTTTGGGTAAAAAAGCAAGACCCAGGAAGCAGCAAAATGCAAGAAATATCAAAAAGCATTAAAGAAGGCGCATTGGCATTTCTTGCCGCAGAATATAGATTATTAGTAATTTTTGTTGTTATAGCGTCTGCCGCATTATTCGGCATATCATTATACGTTGCTACTACGAGCTGGATGATTGTTCCGGCTTTTATTATGGGTGCTATTTTTTCTGCATTAGCAGGAAATATAGGTATGCGCATTGCTACAGATGCAAATGCTCGAACAGCCGAAGCTGCAAAAACAAGTTTGCCACAAGCACTTAAGGTATCCTTTGGTGGTGGTACTGTAATGGGATTAGGAGTTGCAGGGCTTGCTGTTCTCGGGCTGAGTTTATTCTTTATGTTCTTTACACATCAATTTATGGGTAATCCAGGATCTTTTTATGATAATATGACAATCGTACTAGAAGCTCTTGCTGGATTTTCTTTGGGTGCAGAATCTATTGCCTTATTCGCACGTGTAGGAGGAGGTATTTATACAAAAGCTGCAGATGTAGGAGCTGATCTAGTAGGTAAAGTAGAAGCAGGAATACCCGAAGACGATCCTCGAAATCCCGCTACTATTGCTGATAATGTAGGAGATAATGTAGGAGATGTTGCTGGTATGGGAGCAGATTTATTTGGCTCCTATGTGGCTACAGTACTCGCAGCAATGGTATTAGGAAATTACGTGATCAGAGATATGTCTAGCACAACCATATTTACAGATGACTTTGGTAACATGGGTCCCATACTATTGCCAATTGTTATCGCAGGTGTAGGTATTTTGGCATCAATTATCGGAACATTTTTAGTTGGTATCAAAAGTAATGATGCAAAAGAGGCACAAATACAAAAAGCACTAGATATCGGAAACTGGGCTGCTATTCTCTTAACCCTTATAGCTAGCTATTTTTTGATTGACTGGATGCTACCAAAAACAATGCGCATGAGCTTTTTTGGTGAAGGCATTAAAGAAATTGCTTCAATTAATGTATTCTATGCTACAATTATTGGATTGGCCGTTGGGGCACTTATATCTATGGTAACTGCTCATTATACTAGTCTTGGCAAAAAGCCAGTGCTTAATATCGTACAAAATAGTGCAACAGGAGCCGCTACCAATATTATTGCGGGACTTGCTGTTGGTATGAAATCTACATTTTTATCTGTATTCTTATTTGCTGCTGCCATTTATGGATCGTATGCTCTCGCAGGGTTCTATGGAGTTGCACTCGCAGCTTCTGCTATGATGGCGACCACCGCCATGCAATTAGCGATTGATGCTTTTGGTCCCATTGCCGATAATGCAGGAGGTGTAGCAGAAATGAGTGAATTAGATCCAGAAGTAAGAGAACGAACCGATATTCTCGACTCTGTAGGAAACACAACAGCTGCAGTTGGTAAAGGGTTTGCAATCGCATCTGCTGCTTTGACAGCTTTAGCACTATTTGCAGCATATGTAACCTTTACAGGAATAGATGGAATTAACATTTTCAAAGCAGATGTACTTGCCATGTTATTTATAGGAGGAATGATCCCTGTTGTATTTTCTGCCTTAGCAATGCAATCTGTAGGTAAAGCTGCTATGGAAATGGTGCATGAGGTGCGTCGACAGTTTAAAGAAATTCCTGGAATTATGGAAGGGACTGGCACTCCCGAGTATGCAAAATGTGTAGACATATCAACAAAAGCTGCATTAAAAGAAATGATTCTACCTGGGCTTATTACCATCATTACCCCTATCCTTATTGGACTATTTTTTGGAGCAGAACCCCTAGGAGGATATATGGCTGGTGTTTGCGTATCAGGAGTAATGTGGGCAATTTTTCAAAATAATGCAGGTGGTGCCTGGGACAATGCAAAAAAATCATTCGAAGCTGGTGTAGAAATTAATGGCGAAATGACATATAAAGGTTCTGATTCTCACAAGGCTGCAGTGACAGGTGATACCGTTGGAGATCCTTTTAAAGATACTTCTGGCCCATCGATGAATATTTTAATCAAATTAACATGTTTAGTTGGTCTAGTGATCGCTCCCCTTCTGGGGAATCACTCTGCAGAGACAGCAGTTGCAAACAAGCCTATAGAAATAACTACATCTATCAAACCTACTGAATTAGCTCGAAAAACGGATATTCCTAAAATCACAGAAAATAACCGTAAGGCAACTAACCATGAAACTATTAAATCTACAGAAGCTAATAGACATCAAAAAAACAAAAGGTATTAAAGCCAACAAAAGACTTTCATAAATTAAAATATTAAATAACTACCTTGTACAACCTCGCTTTTTGAGTGAGGTTGTTTATTTTTATACTTTTACAAAGCACACTTCCTAATCTCAGTTACATTCTGAATGTACCAGAAAAGAAAATGAGCTGTTTTTAGTCTATGTGAAGGAAAAAAATTAGCATTGTTATAATTGCCATAACTAGAATTAATTTTTTTCTGAAAAAGAAGTAGAAAAAGAGTGTTTTATTAAGATAAACTCAAAGTATAAATGATATCAATTTTCAGAAAAAAAGCGTTACGCATCAATACATACCTGGGATATGGGACAGATACTCTGTTTAGAGCTACTGGCCGCGCTCTAGAAGATGAAAACATAGACTTTGGAATCAATCAAAATATTTTTAAAACTTTACGTAATATTTATCGCCAGTTCGAAAGTGATGAAGTAAGAAATATCCCCATAAAAGTAACATTACCCAATGGAGAAATAATAGAGACAACAACTGATCAAGAAGGTTATTATCAAGTCGAATTATCAGAAACTGTACTTTCTGATTATACAGACAAAGAAGGCTGGATACCCTATATTGTATCTTATCAAAAAGAAGCTATCAAAAAAAGAATTAGCCATAAAAATGTCTTTCAGAGTAAGATGCTCATCCCTTCTTCCAAAGCCAGTTTTGGTATTATTAGTGATATAGATGATACTATTCTTCATACTGGTGTTGCTTCTTTCTTTAAATGGAAGGTAATAGCGAATACAATTTTTAAAAACTTTGATAAAAGAATAGCTACCGAGGGAACTGTATTTTTCTATAAAAAACTCAACAATACTGAAATAGGCGTACCTTCTAATCCGTTTTTCTATGTCAGCAATAGTCCTTGGAATCTCTATGATTATCTTAGTGCCTTTTTCGAAAAAAATCATTTCCCTCCAGGTCCCATTTTACTAAGAGATTTTAGGACCCCTTTTGACAAAACTCCCAAACCCAAGATGCCACATAAACAATCAGAAATCATTAACCTTTTAGAAATGTATCCAAATCTTAATTACATTCTTATTGGGGATAGTGGAGAAAAAGATGCTGATATTTATACTACTATTGCAGAAGAATATCCTAACCGCATTTTGGCAATATATTTAAGAAATGTGCGTCATCTCAAAAAAGAAAAGCGCATACAAAAGATCATAACTTCTTTTAATGCTTGTCCTATTCTACTTTTCACAACTTCAGAAG
Source organism: Aquimarina pacifica (assembly GCF_000520955.1). GTDB lineage: Bacteria > Bacteroidota > Bacteroidia > Flavobacteriales > Flavobacteriaceae > Aquimarina > Aquimarina pacifica. Next base: position 133,999 of record NZ_JACC01000008.1, read on the forward strand.
AGGCTGTATTACACGCAAAAAAAATGGGGTTTATTAATTAGCTTTTAGTCCTCTTACTTCAGAAGTTAACTCTATCATAGCTTCTTGTATTTGTTTAAGACTTGTAGTATCAGAATTTGCATCAATGTTAAAACTCAGCTTACTATTTATTTCCCAAAGCTCAACAATTTGATGCGTCATAATTGTATAAGGAGCATACTCTGTATTAATCGATATTAATGTCATTTCGGCATTATCTTCACTTTTTCTGATTTTCTTCACAACTACACTATCTTCTAATACTACTACGCAAACTGTATTATTACTTACCTCATTAAGATTGTTCACAGCCTTACCTATAACCCATTCTTTGGGTTCTAACAAAGGTAGCATACTATCACCTTCAACCTGAAAACCACGATACGTTGCGTTTCTATATTCGGGTAGCGGGATGTCAAATGCTGGTAATTGCTGATACCAATCCAAATCCTGAACATGATTAGGATACCCTGCCGCAGCTTTTACATTAACTAAAACAATATTCTCATTGCTTTCTGAATTAATAGTGACTACTTTAGGAGAAACATCATTTTGATACAATCTAATTTTCTTTTGATTGCTTTCTCCAAAAAGCCAAAGAGGATTGATACTGAATTCCTGAAGTAATCGAGCAACGACTTTTCCAGAAATTTTGGTTTTACCCCTTTCTATATCTGCAGTAGAATTTTTGATCTGTAAAATCTTAGCAAAATCAGATTGGGTAAAATGATTTTCCTCACGAATTTCTTTAAAACGCTTAATCGTTTGGCTAGTTGAATTATCCATAAAATAAAAATTAACAGTACTATCTATCCTACAAAAATAATTTAGGAGCAGGGATAATCAGTAACAAAGATAAAATATTTTGGAATATTTCCAATTTTAACATAGTCAAAATTCCATCATTATGGAATTTTTCCATAAATTTGGAAAAATTACTATTAACAAATCTAATTATGCCAACACAAATGATCCCACATTATCAAAAAGTATCAGAGACTATTATTAGACATTCTCTTGATAATTCTATTGCCACAATAGATTATCTGTATCAAAAACTTACGGAGAAAGGATTTCATTTTTCGCGAAATCAAACAATCGGAAACTATACCTTTGATTTTTATTGTTCAGGTCTAAAAATAGCCATAGACATTGATGGATATGCGCATGAGTTTTCTGATGTCTATAATCTCGATGCTCCCAAAAAACTTATTATTTCTTCTTTAGGAATTACCGTTTTAAAATTTACTGATTATCAAATTCTTACAGACATAGAAGAAATCATACGCACAATAAAAAATCAAATAAAAACCTCTTCAGACAAAGTGTATGTCGTTTGAAAGAATTAGAGAAAAACTCTCCATTCTTGCTGATGCGGCTAAGTACGATGTTTCTTGTGCAAGTAGCGGAGGTAAAAGAAATAATCCGAAAAAAGGACTTGGAAATAATACTGGTATGGGTATATGCCACAGTTATACCGAGGATGGGCGTTGCGTTTCTTTACTAAAAATACTACTTACCAACCATTGCATCTATGATTGTGCGTATTGTATAACGAGAAAAAGCAATGATATACAAAGAGCTGCTTTTAAAATTCAGGAAGTTGTTGATCTCACTATTAATTTTTATCGAAGAAATTATATCGAAGGTCTTTTTTTGAGTTCTGGAATATTTAAAAATGCAGATTTTACCATGGAACGCTTGGTCGAGGTAGCCAAAAAATTAAGATTAGAGGAGAACTTTAATGGGTATATTCATCTCAAATCTATTCCGGGTGCTAGTGATGAATTAATGCGTGAAGCAGGCTTGTATGCAGATCGTCTCAGTGTGAATATAGAAATCCCAACTAAATCGGGATTAAAACTGCTTGCGCCAGATAAGAAACATGAGGATTTTATCAAACCGATGCAAAAAGTCAAGGAAGAAATTATTCAACACCGTGCAGAACAAAAAATTATAAAAAGTACGCCAAGATATGCTCCTGCCGGACAAAGTACTCAAATGATTATTGGAGCTACAGGAGAAAGTGATCGTGACATCATGTATTCTGCCACTTTTTATTACAAAAAATTCAATATGCGCAGGGTCTATTATTCGGGCTATATTCCCGTACTCGAGGATAGTCGATTACCTGCGATAGACACCGAAGTACCTATTTTAAGAGAAAATAGACTGTACCAAACAGATTGGTTACTTCGATTTTATGGATTCTCTGTAGAAGAGATTCTCAACGATTCGCATACGCATTTAGACTTAGATATCGACCCAAAACTCAGTTGGGCACTGCGAAATCTACACTTTTTTCCTATCGACATTAATAGAGCAGATAAAAGAATGCTTGCAAGAGTACCAGGTATTGGTATGCAATCAGTATACAAAATACTCGAAGCTCGAAAATTCAGAAAACTTAATTGGACACATCTTAAAGCAATCGGAATAGCCAATAATAGAGCTCATTATTTTATTACTTGCGATTCTAAAGATTTTTATTCTCAGGAACTTGCCCCAGATGAGATAAAAGCTAGAATTCTCAAAAACTCTAATAGCAAGTATAAAAAGTATTTTAACCATCAATTACGTCTTTTTTAACAATAACTATGCACTCACAAACGATAATTCTATACGATGGTAGTTTTGATGGTTTTTTATGTGCAGTGTTTTTGATCTATGAACAAAAGGTGACACATCCTATTATAAATAAAAAAAACAAAAGTACCCCAACACAATTATTCGCCACTACAGAAGAAATACATACCGAAAAGCAAAAAGCCAAGCGAGTTTGGGATGGATTTAAATTAAAAACAACTAAGACACAACAGCGCATGTTTTTTAAAGCATTCTTAAGTGAAATTAAAGGTGTTGAAAACACCTTGTTCAACTATTTAAGAATTGTCTTTATGAAAGAGAAAACCGATACCTCGATTGATTATAGTAATAAAGACATTCTTAAAATTAGTCAGGTTGCCAAAATGGTTCAAAGAGAAAAGCACAGGATTGAGGCCTTTGTTAGATTTCGATTAACCACTGACAACATTTACACTTCTATTATTGAACCTGATTTTAACGTACTACCCCTTATTACTTCTCATTTTAAGGATAGGTATGCAGATCAAAAGTGGATGATATACGATCTAAAAAGGAGCTATGGGATTTATTATGATCTAAAAAAAATAGAAATCATTACTATAGAGGGGACTGTAAAATCAAACATAGATATCAAATCACTTTCTAGTAATGAAAAAGAATTTGAAGCTCTCTGGAGAACCTATTTCTCTAATGTTAACATCATATCGCGCAAAAACAATAAGCTTCATTTACGTCATTTGCCAAAACGATATTGGAAATATCTCATCGAAAAAAACTAATATACAAAACCTGCTATGCATTATATTTATTGACATAACTCTATTTTTTTAACCTATTTTTTTGACATTTTCTAAAAAAACATCACACTTGGTGTGGAATTTTTACCCACTTGAAATAGCGCAATACATGAAATAAAGCCCTAAATTAGTCGTTAAATAACCTAAATTAACTAAATCAAATATTATGAAAAATTTATTTTTAGCAATTTTAGTGTGTGTATCTGTTATATCTTGTAAGAACACTACAGACAAAGCAGCAGATGCTGTACAAGACGCTGCAGAGACTACTGAAGAAGCAGTAACAGAAGCTGTTCAAGAAGTTGCAGAAAAAGTAGAAAGTGTAGCTGATGCTGTTCCTAGCTTTAGCGATCCTGCAGTACAACAATATGTTGATTCTTACGAAAAGTACTTAGATGAATACGAAAAAGTTGTTGCAGCTAAGGATATGGGAGCTTTTGCAGGGCTTGCAGAAAAAGGACAAGAACTTGGGACAATGGCTCAAGAAATCTCAGGTAAGCTTTCTGGTGAAGATGCAAAAAAATTATCTGATTATATGACTGAAAGATCTAAGAAACTTCAAGAGCTTTCAACAAAAATGATGCAACAATAGTTATCTTTAAGATATCTCTGGTCAGCTAAACTTGACCAAAACAAAAGACCATCCATTTTATGGATGGTCTTTTTTATTCTAACCATTGTACTTTTACTTCTATAGGATCACGCTTAGAGGCATCTTTCTGTTCTTTATCATAATGTCCTAGATAAAAGAAACCATAACAACGTTCTCCATCTTCAAAATCAAAAAAATCGCCCAAATAGTCTATTAACTTAGGGCTGCTCCAATAACATCCTATTTTATTTGCAGTACATGTTAACCACATATTCTGAACAGCCATTGCCATAGAGGCAACCTCTTCCCACTCAGGAACACGTTCCTTCTTATCTCTTTGCAGACATATAGCTACTATAGCACTTGCAGCGTTACAGTTTCTAATTATTTTTTTATGCTTAAAAGGAGAAAAATCCGTTTCGCTCGTGATATCTGTATAGGTATCTGACAAAAAAATCGCCAATCGCTCTTTAGCACTTCCTTGTAGCACCTTAAAACGCCATGGCTGCGTAAGTTTATGTGTTGGAGCATAGTTTGCATTTTCTAACATCATTTTAATAAATGCCTTCGAAACCTCTTTACCATTATACTCAACAGGAAAAATAGAACGTCTTTCTCGAATTATGGTATTAATATCTTCTTCTAACATATTATTTCTTTTTTTTGTAAAGTTATTATTATTCTAGAACTCATCTTTACAAATTATCTTGAATTTCGAAAAACGATCACATCAAGCTGAACAATTAGACAATCTTTCCTTATCCGGGAAAGTATTGCAGCAAACTTTACTCAGTCTTCGACATATCAATTTATTTTTAGGTAATCATAGACAATTAAGTAGTGCCGTCATAAAGTTTTGCCTTACCAGGTTTCCTCAAAAAAAAATTTCTATAATAGATATTGGTTGTGGTGGTGGTGATAGCCTATTTTATATTTCGAAAAAGTTAAAGGCAAGAAATATTAATGCCTCTCTAATGGGAATTGATGGAAATCCACAAAGTATTGCATACGCTCAACAAAACAATCCTGACCCTTCGAATATAGCTTTTAGGACAGCAGATATTTTAGCCTCAGATTTTAATTTACCTATTTGTGATGTAGTGATTAGCAGTCATTTTATTTATCATTTTAACGATCAACAATTATGTGATTTTCTTAAAAAATTACAAACCAAAACTGTAAAACATATTATTTTTAGCGAACTTTACAGGAGTGCAATTGCCTATTATATTTTTAAACTTGTCAGTACAGTACTTCCTATTTCTGAAATGGCAAAAAAAGATGGGTTGATTGCAATACGAAGAGCTTTTACTCGTAAAGAGTTATTAACAATTATAAAGGGCAGTGAAATAGAAAAGTATACGGTGATCAAAAAGCCTTTTTTTCGTATGATTGCCCAAATCTATATATGTAATGAAAGAAATAGCAGCTAAAAACTTAGAAAAACTAAGAAGCGTTCCTAAAACATTAATAATTACTTATGTGATCATTTATTTTGTCTGGGGACTAGGAATGAATCGTTTTGGCATTGAAATGGAAATTGCAAAGTTCACTTATTGGTGGCAGGTAATCACCTGCTATATTTTATATATGGTCCCTATTTCTATCATGCTTAGAGGGTATTCTTTTTTTGATCAATATGCTTATGGCCTTGTCGCAATGGGAATTCTTGAATTTTTAGGGTATTGGTTACGTACTTCTTATGTGTACCCTAACAATATTCTTGATACATTATTTAGTCCACAAAATTTTAGTCTTGGTATGGCACTGTTTTTTGCTCTTTATTTTCCTGCAGGTAACTGGCTAGTGGATAAAACCCATCAACTTATTTTTTCAAAAAAATAGCTTGTGTAGTTTACCAAGTAAACCAAAAATTGTAATTAATTACTTTTTGGGCAAAAGAACAAACTGCTTTTTCCCTTGTTTTTTAATTCTATATTTATCCTTTATTTCGTCTGCTCCTTCTACATCTAGGGAATCCTCGATATAGGAAATCCAATCTTGCCGATCAACAATGACATTATCAAGAGTAACATCTGTTAGGTTTGCATCTTTAAGCTTTGTTCCCCAAAGAACTGCCTCGGTAAGATCTGCTCCTGTGAGATCTGCTCCAGATAAATTAGCATTGGTAAGGTCTACACTTAACAACTCTGCTTTTCTAAGATTAGCTCTTTGAACCTGTGCTCTTTTAAGGTTTGCATCAGATAAATTTATCCCACTCATTTCTGATTCCCTAAGTTCACTGCTCTGTAAATTGGCAGCGGGCATTTCTGCTTCAATTAAATTAGAGTGATTTAAACGAGCATATTTGAGGTTAACCCCTCTTCCTAAATTAACTTTATAGAAATTCGTATAACTAAAATCGGATAAATTAAGGATATCCTGTGAAGATTCTGATGCCAAATCACTTTTTAATAGTGTAAATAGTAATTGCCCTCGTTCTGAGCTAATGGGCTTCTCGATTAATTTTCCATTTTCCATGTACTTATAAGGCTTCATTGCCATACACAGACCTATTATCCTAGCCTCTAGAGTATTACTTATATTACGTGTGCTAGAGCCTTTATATTTTAACTCTTCATTGAGATCTGCGAGCACATCTCCCATCACAAAAACTAATGAAGATCTACGATCTGCCTCTACCAAATTATTTTGACTCGTAATCAGGTCATTTTGATTCATAATGAGCTTGGTCTGAAACAATAAAACTAGAGAAGGTACCACCGCAAATAAAAATGCAAACAACCCTACTCTAGTAATCCGCCATATAATACTCGAAGAAACGTCTGAAACTGTATCTGTAGAAACTGTTCTATACTCTTTATACTCATTAATTGCAGTATTAATGCTTCTCTTGAGCTTGTTACCAAGAATAGGAGTACCTGTTTTTTTAAGAAGCCACCACCTAAATTTCTTTTTCTTTTGTGATACTTTATTTATTTTATCAAGCTTGTCCTGAAGAAGTTTATTTTCTGTCTTTAACCGTTCGATATAATCCTGCTCACTCACTATTTTCTAATTTTGAATAACTATACCTTCAGAAAATATTTTTCTTTTTATTGTTGAAAGTATAAAAATCTTATTACGATAGTTAAGATATAAAAGTTATTGAGACATAAAAAGAAAGCCTTCTTAAATTTTTTAAGAAAGCACTGCTCTGTAAAAAAACATCTCAAAATTATTACCCCAAATAGGTAGTTATATCATTAGAAATGTCTTGTATTATCGATTTTTTTTCTTCTTCGTCTATGAGATGAATAGTTTTGACTAGAAGATTCACATATCCGGCCACATATGCTTTTTTCTTATCGTCATTTACATATTCCTTTCCTTCTATTACTATAAACGTAATGAGGTTTCGTATAATCAGTCGTACTTCTGCCATATTCAAATCACTTTCCATCTTAATACATTTTTTGTCATATACTTAAAAAAGAATATATAATGAAAGTATTAATCTATCGTCTAAAATGATACTAAAAGAGTTAAATAAAAGCATTAATCTTCGATCAAAAGCAGGTTATTTCGATTTATGTCAAAAACTGTTGACACAATTTTCAGATCAAAAAAATCTGATAAAGAATTCTAAAAATAGAAGAAGGTTATTATAATTACTTAATTCAAAAGTATAAACAAGGCCAAAATAATTATATATATTTACCTATATAATCAGACTGCTACTACTATGAAAGATAAATTATTTGAGAACATTATTGACAACTACGAAGATTTAAAATACGACTTGTTAAAAGCCCAAACCTTTGATGAATCTCATTTTGGCTTTCCTGATATCTACTATAAGATAATGGAGACTGACAAGCAACGTGTTGATGCTTTTCATAATGCATTCAAAATCAACAATAATTTACAGGGAGCTACAGTTTGTGAAATTGGAGTAGGAACACTCCCGCTCACCAAATTATATATGCCACATGTAAAAAAAGCATACTTAATAGAAAACAACCCTGATTTGATACCTTTTATAAATGCAGAAATTGCAAAACATCCTTGGGCAAATAAAGTCGAAGTGATCTATGCTGATGCACTCACAGTAGAACTTCCCGAAAAAGTAGATTATGTAATTGGTGAACTCATGAGTATTTATTGTGCCAATGAGTTTCAGGTACAGATTTTTCAGCACATGCGCGAATTTTTAAAACCTGAAGGTAAACTCTTCCCAAATCGTATTGTAAATTTTGCCAGATTGTGTACGGCTGATATTGATCCGAATATTCATCACTATCCCGTAAATTTTACCCGGCATCAACCCATGTTTCTTACGCAGCAATTTCTGGTTAATGAGATCGAATTGCTTAAAGAAAAGAAACAAGGTGTTACCCTTAGTTTTTCTGTCCCGGTATTATTTTCGGGCGAAGTTAATGCCCTATATCTGGAGTCTTATGTAGAGGTTACTGAGGGTTCTAATTTTACAGGAACCGATAGCCTTATGCCTCCTACTGTTCTAAAAACCACCAATACTCAACAGGTGAAGGCCGGAGATTTAGTACATATTGATTTTAATTTTGATTATGGATCATCCTTAGATAAAATTAGCTGCCTGTTATCCTAATTAAAAATGGAGTAAATAGTTCGAATCATGGATCTGGAAAAATTAATGTTTAAAATATTTGGAATAGAACCTTCCAAATTCGAGCTCTCTCCTGATGAAAAGAAAATCCTATCCGAAGGAAAACCTATTCCTATTAAAACTTCCATCATTGATCTTGATGAGCTTATAAAGAATGAGGAAATAAATGAATATGAAGAGCTTCTGGTGACTCTGTTTCATGAGGCCACGACAATTTCGAAAATAGATCATACAGCTTTACATGAGATCAACCTAAGTGATTTAAGTTCTTACGATATTTTAACTAAACAATCCAAAAAAGAAAAAAAAGAGTTTGTCCTTTATCTATTACATCGAACTGAACAACAGCAATTAAACAAGAAGAGTGATCTTGAGTAAATCTCAAGTGTTTTTACCCTAATGATTGTTAATGCCTTAATTAGAGCCATTTTACCTTTTTCTGAAAAAGAATTGATATTTCTCATTACCTATTGGAATCATGATTTTTCTTACCTTTTGTCTCTTAAAATGATTACAAATCAACTAAAACGATTTGTGGAAACTCAATCTATATCAGAAGGTTTTATTGCGGTATTAAAAGACTTCTTACAATGCAAAACATTAAAGGAAAATGATTTTTCGCCTTATGCGGACTCCATAAGTATAATTGAAAGAATACTTATCAATCATTCAGGGATTTGTTTTGAAGATGGTACTCCCCTGTTCTTACTATTGCCCGACCCTTTCGGAGATTTTGTGAATCAAACTATCACTGAATATCCTGATGATAAGAGAGATGCTTTTTCTATGATCGCTAAGGTTTTTAGTAAAGAAACCAAAATTACAACTGCTAAGGAAGCTATTTCAATAGTAAAAAGTCTCGAATATACAATGGAGAGTGAGGCTCTTAAAAGTTGCATTAGACTGATCTTAGAAAATGCATCACGCTTTACCCCCAGAACTAAAGAAATTCAAATCGGTCAAGGAACTTATGGCATACAATATTACATCGATTACGAACCTATGCGACGTGAAAACATCATGATTATAAAAGGCCTGGTACTTTTAGCAGGACATTATAAAATCAGATCGGCTATCACTCCTATCCAAAAACTGGCAGAACGTTCCTATATCCAGCGAAGTACTAATGTTATAGGACCCGGAGCCAGAATTTTAGGAAACTGTTGTATCCATGTATTGGCACATCATTTTGGAAACAGAGGCCATGGCGCTTTACATGAACTTTATGAGTTCACAACTTATAAATCTATAAGAACACAAATCGAAAAAGAGTCGGCAATTTTAGAACAAAATACGGGTACTCCACTACTCTAAAATATCCATATCAAACCCTATTATATCCCGTATTCCTGGTTTTAAGACATCAATAGGTGCAATGGGAGTTACATAATGCCACAGATCATTACCAAAGGTGAACTCCTCTCCGGTATCTGCCTGAAATATAAATTCTCCTGGATCTAATATTTTTTTATACACCAATTCTTTATCTGCTGAGTTTGTCTTCTCATAAATTTGACTTTCTGCTCCTTCTATATTTTGTCTATTAATTACCAAAGCCGACATAATATATTGCGCCCCATCTTCATGAATTCCTTCTGGAGCATTCTCACCCTTGATAGTCTCTCTAGAAATGGTTCTCATAAAATGGCTAGTGATCTGTATTTTTCTGATATCGGGATGGATTTCTTTGACCAAACCTGCCATCTTCTTTAGTAATTCAAAAAATAAATCATTCTCTACTAATTGAGATGGTGCTTGAGTAAATACACGTTTCCATACTCTAAAATCATCTACATCTTGCTCAAATCCCTTATGCAATATACGTTCTACAAAAAAAGTATCATCCCATATTTCAACTTCAAACGATGCTATACTTCGCTGTCTTGTTATCATCGACAATTGATCAAATTTTTGTTTCTGATCCGAATTCAAACGTTCAATCCATCGGGTTAGAACATCTGTAGAAACAGTGCCCTCAAAATAGGATTTATGAAACTTTTCGATACTCTCAGCATCTTCTGAGAAAATAGTTTTCAGAAAAACAATTTGTTTTCCTCTTACCAAATAGTGATCATCTTCTAAGCTTTCAAAAAAAGGTTTAAAAAAATCCAGAAATGACACTTGATTAATTTTAAAATCTCTGAGTCCGCCTACTCTAATGGGAGATTTTATAGTCCTACCTACAGTTTTTGAAATGTCTTTTTCTGTGATCATTTGGTAATCCTTACTTTTTTAGAAATATATGCTAAACAGTCTTTTTTATTATACAACCAATACGCATAAGGTATTGTAATAATAGGAACTCTGATTCTAAACAATGTTTTGTATTGTTCTATAGAAAATGTCTTTTCTAATGATCCTGGATACCCTACCAAGTCTATACATACTGTTCGGTTATTATAGGTCAAAAGTATATCCATTACATACCCTGCAAGTGGATAATTAATCAGAATATCTTGTTCTTTAATCCCTAATTGAATAAGTTCCTCAAACACCTCTGTCGCAAAATTATCAATAAAATCAGTATCATTAACATGTTTATCACGTATTCGGGTTTCTGATAAATATTCTATTAATAAATGCCTGTTTTTAAAATTTTTGGCATCAAAAGAGTAATACAAAAGTTGTTTTTGCTTTGCTCTTGTTATACTTACGTTAAACACATCTTCTCTATCCAAATATTGAAAAACTGAAGCACTAGTATCATTATCAATAGTAAATGTAATCAACATAAGGTCTCGTTCTTCTCCTTGAAACTCGAATGGGGTTCCAACCGCAATCTTATGTTTTCTAATAGCAGTCAGGTCTATTTCCTCCATTTTTTTCTTTAGATAATTAACCTGATCTCTAAAAGGAGATAAAACTCCTATAGTGGTACAAACATTAGACGCGATCTCTTTTTCTTCTTCGACCAAACGTTCTATTTCTTCCAAAACTTTATGCGCTTCTTCTAGGTTTACCCCATCTTTCTTTTTACTACCACTACATTGAATCCATTCTAGAGAGGATTGTTTCTTGTGGATATATAACCCAGACATTACTTTCAATTGATTCTCATAGAACTTATGATTACTATATCGTATAATATCGGGCAAACTTCTATAATGTTCATCTAGAAAATGAATACTCTCCTGTGATTTAATACGCTCAAGTACGTAATCCAAAAAACTAGTCTCTCTATAATTAGACACATCCATTTCATGCTCTAACCCATATGTACTAGCTGTTTTTTCCATGACTGCTTTAGATAAAAAGGAAACATGTCTTAATTGTTTGGGGTCTCCTACAATAACTATCTTTTTTGCTCTTGCTAAAATAGGAATCATGGTAGCAATATCACATTGGGATGCTTCATCAATAATTACCACATCAAACACATCATTTTTTAAAGGCAATACTTCACTTACATCAGTAGATTTGGTAATCCAAATGGGCAAACAAGATAGCACAGCATCAAAATTAATAGCTTCGAACAACTGATCTCTCACTTCGGGATCAGGAGATTTTGCCAAACGCAATAAATCCTGAAAAGTACTTCGATGATCCTTTAGTAAAGAAGTAACACGATCCGCATATTGCAATGATATGATCTCCTTGATCAATTTATTTTTTTGATGTATATAATGATGCAATAAATCAATTAATTGCCAAAACGGTATGCTTTTTAATACTTGTTTGGACACATAATTTCTTTTAATTCTTTTAAAAAAAGATGGTCTATGTTCTAAAAACAGTTTTGCATTCTTAATTTCCTGAGATTCTCTTTCTAAAATTTCATCTGATATTTCTTGTATCTTTCTTTCTGCATACTCTATTTCTTTCTTTTTTTTAGGAATATAAAAATCTCCTCCTTTGGACTTTCTGAATCTTAAAATAGATTCTATTTTCTTCTTTAATTTTGCTTTATATCCTCTTCCTGAACCTGCCCGTATAGACAAGCCTTTTATCCCAAGATCATGTATTATTTTATTTTGTAATACATCAACCGCCTGATCAGATTTAGAACATATGAGAACACTTTGTTGATGGTATACTAAATCAATTGCAAGTGAAGCAATTGTATATGATTTTCCTGTTCCTGGTGGTCCAACCACAACAGTAACATCATTATTCTTTACGCCACGAATAATATCTAACTGTGGCTCACTAAGATTAGAGGGCACATAAATAGATGCTTTTTGATCAGAAGAATTCCCATGAATATTTTTATTTCGAGAAAACAAAGAATGTAACGTTTCATTAAATAAATGTCCATCTTTTATTTCTTCTATTTCATGTAACACATTTCGATTCGACTTAGATTTCTCGACAACACCTATTGCAACAACAGGTAGTAGTTTTAGAGATGATGATTTTACGTGACTCTTTAGTTTATCTCCATTTAGTAATTTAGGTAATTCTTCTAAGGCTTTAGTATCGACATCTAGGTATTCCTTAAGCTTTTTGGCAATCTTTTCTATGTTTTGCTTTTCGGGAGATTGTTCATTGACCAAAGATTTTATTTCTAATAAAAAAGAATCGTCAAGATCAAAATTTCCTTTTAAAAGATTTAATAATGCATCATTCGTCCTATTTTCTGAAAAATTATAGTCAATATGATATAATCCGTCATTATTAATCTCTAGAGATACGGGTGTAACAATCAAAGGAGCACAAATAGTTCTTCGTTTGCCAAGAAAAGTAAGTTTTCCTGTAATAAAGAAACTACAGGAAATAAATGTTTTTTCTTTTCGATTGATTTCTAGGTATTTATATAGCTCCTCCCCAAAATCGATCTTCATAAACGTAGTATCTTCTTCGCGATATAAAGAATTTGTCTGCGAAAGAAAAAAACGCTTGTCTACTTTGGTTCCCAAAAAATTGAGTACGTCGTTATCTCTAAATTCTTGTTTATAACAATCCTGATAATACGATACTACTTTTTCTATATACATAGATTATTACTCCTAATTTAATCTTATTATTTAAGCTTCTTCTTCGTCTTGCTGAAATCGCAAATACTCATCAACAGTTTGATTGATTGGCGGGATATCTTCTTCGGTAATGGTTTTTAATAATTCTTCGGTAAGTGGTGTAATCGATACAATTCGGTTAGCTTGATACTCAATAATTTTCTCAAACAAATTTCGAGCTACTCTTGCATTTCCAAAACTCTTATGTCTCTTTTCATATAGTTTATCAAAGATAAATTGCAGTTTTTCTTTGCCTTCTTCAGCCAATACAAAATCGTTTTTAAGGCAAAATAACTCAAAAATACCTATCAATTCTTTGGGTTTATAATGGTCAAAAGTGAAGTATCTATTAAACCGGGATTGTAATCCAGGGTTAGAACCTATAAATTCTTGCATCTCATCAGGATATCCTGCCACAATTACTACCAGTTGATCTCGATGATCCTCCATTTTTTTAAGAAGTACTTCGATAGCTTCATTCCCAAAATCCTTTTTATTGCCATTGGCAAGAGAGTAGGCTTCATCAATAAATAAGACACCATCTATTGAAGTTTTGATCACTTCTTCGACTTTGAGTGCTGTTTGCCCAACGTACCCGGCAACCATTCCTGTTCGATCCGTTTCTACCAAATGTCCTTTTTCTAGATATCCTAAATGTCTATATATTTTTGATACCAATCTTGCTACCGTGGTTTTTCCTGTTCCGGGAGGTCCCATAAACACAGAATGCAAGGAATTGTTTACGTTTTTCAACCCCTTTTCCTCTCGTATTTTCTGGACTTTTAAGAAATTAGATAGTTCCTGAACAGAAGTCTTGATTGTATCTAAGCCAATAAGCTCATTTAATTCCTCTAATACTTCATCTAAGGTTTCATTCTCATCTATTTCGGTTTGTTTTACACCTTCGAGCTTTTCTTTAGGGTGAGATACTTTATCGTTAACCTTTTTTAATAAAGCAGTTTCCTCATCAGAAATTATTCCGTCTGCCTTTGCTAATAATGAGGCAATACGATATAAAAATGATCCAGAGTTAGAAAAATGTTGGCTATCTAATCTTTTTAGTAAAGAAGGTAATAGAAATTCATTTTTATAATCTGCCCCCATATCAAAAAGACTTGCCGTCTTAATCACTTCAATATTTTTATCAAATTTCTCTGATTGCACAAAAGAATTGATGCGCTCTATAGATAGTGAGGTAATAATATCATTTCCTTGCAATTTTTCGAATAAGAAAGCCAATAGAAACTTTATTTTCATATCGGCTACGGTATTATTTTTATCACTTAATGGATAAACCATGTTAAATACCTTTATAATATCTTGTAGAATAATATGCTCTGCTTTGAACTCTATCGCATCATCTGTCTTATGTACAATCCCGTTTATAGTATTCGAAAATCTCTTATTTGCATTAAGGTCTTCTGCCAAATTTTGAATCTTTTCACCCTCATTTTTTAAGATCTGTAAATAAGCATAATCAATATCAAACTTCTTAGTGGCATCTTCTTTTTGATTGACAAAATCCTTGAATTTATTCGTAAAATCACTTAAACTCTTTTTTTCATCTCTTTTGATCAATAGCAGCTCATCAACAAAATCATTCAGGATAGTAATATGTCCCTTAGGATACGCACTAAACTTGACATCAGAAAAAACACCTTTTGCCAAAGCAATAGTAGCACCTGCGATATGAATATTTTTATTGGTAATAATAAAATCTAATGCATCTATAGATTCTGATAAAGAGTACAAAACTAAGAGGTCTTCATCTTTGATTGTTAGTGTAGGAAAAGCATCTGAAATACTAAGTATTTTTAATGGATTGATTGATTTTCCTTTGAAGAAGAAAGGTCTATTTTCTGTGGATAACTTTGAAAAAAAAAGCGCACTAATTTTCGTGTATTTTCTATTGTTCATATCTATAGAGAACTTGATATTTGTTTATTTTAAAAGCCTTAAGAATATAGTATGCGGCGAACAGGTCTTAAAGACTTATGAAGTTTGCATTTTCCTAGAGGACTTGAGTCTCTTTTAGCTCTCTGAGTCAATTTGCATCATCGCATCTTCTACTTCATGCACTAACTCATCGAAATGCGGAAGGCGTTTGATTTCTCTATTTCTCTGAAAAGGGAGATCAACATCAATATGTTTTACAAATCGAGAAGGTGCATGCTTCATAATATAAATATCATCACCTAGATATACCGCTTCCTGAATGTCATGAGTAACAAATAATATCGTAGGACTAAATTTTTCCCAAATACCTATTAATAGATCTTGCATTTGCAATCGTGTCTTAACGTCTAACGCTCCAAAAGGCTCATCCATTAATAATATTTCTGGATTTGACATTAGACTACGTGCTATAGCAACACGCTGTAATTGTCCCCCTGATAATGTTGGGTATTGTGCGTATTTTTTTTGATGACCATCTAATCCTACCAGTTGGATCATTTCCATGGCTTTTTCATCTCTTTCTTTTTTAGAAACTCCTTTGAAACGCAATCCCAGTCCTACATTATCCAATACAGTCATCCAGGGTAATGATGAATATTGCTGAAACACCATGCTTACCCTATTCTGCTTACTCACCTCTTTTCCTTTTACCAATACAGTGCCTAAAGTAGGTTCTTGCAAACCTGCGATATATCGTAATAATGTAGATTTACCACACCCAGACATTCCCAAAATTACTGTAAACTGTCCCTGCATTGGTTTATCTTCAACGAGAAGATCTAGATTCTCTATAATATTAGTCTTTCCGGCATCATACGATTGAGAAATACCTCGTAATTCTATGATATTAGCTACCGCTGGATTATCTGTAAATTGTAATGCCATCCTTAGTGTTTTTTACCTTTTTGAACATGTTTATGTGGGAATAACATTCTATCAATCATTACAAATAATCTATCTTGTAAAATCCCAATAACCACGATAATAATTAATATAGCAAAGGCCTTGTCTATTCTACTTTGCCTTTTGGCTGTCCAAATAAGTTCTCCTATACCTCCTCCTTTATTAAGCATCTCTACAATAGTGATATACGTCCAAGAAATAGCCGTCAATACTCTTATATCGTCAATAATCTTTGAAAACACATATGGCATATATACTGTTCTTATAGTTTGCCAAGAAGAGGCTCCTAATGTAAACACTGTGTTGAGATATACATTTTGCACCTCATCAATACGGTGCACCACTACCGGAATCAAATACACTATAATACCAAATGCCAAAAAAGAAACTTTCATCTGACTTCCTAACCCTAACCACATAATAAATATACCTGTTACGGCAGTAAGGGGAATAAATCTGTATGAATTAATAATCTGACTAAAAAGCCCTCTAAATAAAGGTACCAATCCCAATAAAAATCCAATGGGAATTGACACCAAAATAGCCAATAGGTATCCTAGAAAATTAAGCTTTATAGAATAAAAAGTATTCCCAATTACATCATCATTACGATTAAGTTCTGGAAATGCTTTTATCACCTTAATTGGTGAGGGTAACAATGGATATACTTTGTTTTTCTTGAGTCCATACGATTGTAACTCTGCAACGCTTAACTTTTCTAACGTATCGTAATTTGCAACCAGAAGAGAATCACTTTCGTAATACATTTTTTCTTTTTCAGAAAATGTACTAATATCAATAGATTCGTCTTGGGTAATTACTGATTTAGATAAAAATTCTGCAAATAGGAACCATAATCCAATAAGGATCAGAGCTCCTATTATGGTCAGTATTACTTTATCCTTGCGATCAAGGGTTCCTCTGAGCTCAAATAGTTTTTTGATATCCATTATGCCGAGTTAGTCTACAACGAGTTCAAAATCTGTTCTTCTATTTTTGGATTTACAATCTGCATTTTGATTTCGTTCACAGCCAGGCACAGGTTTATCTGGACCGTTACCCAAAATTATAAACCTGTTGGTAGGCATACTGTGTTGTTTTATTAGATAATCTGCAACAGATTGTGCTCGTTTTTTTGACAAGGAAATATTAGAGTTTCTTCCTCCTACGTTATCTGTATTTCCTTCGATTCTAATTCGTGCATTAGCAAATGCCTTTGCAATTGGTGTAAATTGAAGGTCAATTAATTGCTTTGAGTTCTCATCTAATTGATATTCTCCTGTTCTAAAACTAATACTTACTTTTTTTGACGACAGCGATTCTTTCTTAGCAAGACTTTCGTCAACCTTTGTAAATTGTTTTTGTTGCTCTGAATTATGACTATTACCCGACAGATTTGTTCTTGACACTAAATCTTTTGTAGATAACAACCTCCAACTTTTTGCTCCTGCAGTACTATACCCTAATGCGTTGTACTTCACTTTCATTTTATTATACAAGTCTTCTCCTGTTACTCCTGTATAACTTGGGTTTAATCCGAAGAAATCTTTATTATCTCCGTGTGTTGCTAGTCGCACATTATTAATCGCATCGTAGCAAAAGTCTTCTGGTTGTGATAATCCTTTTGCTAATATTTTGGCTGCCTTTTTCTTATTGGTGTTATTACCATTCAATTCTGATGCACCAATCATCCATCCTTCATATAAATCACTCAATTGTTCTTTATGTGTTTCGATAAATTCTTTTTTGGCGACGAAAACGTCTGCAATAATATGAGTTGCATTTTTTGTACTTTCTAGTACTCGCGCGCCAGCCACTTTACTCACACAATCAGCATCATCCGGACTCCAAACTACTGCTGCATCTACTGTATTACTTTTAAATGCATCTGCCGCATCAATAGCACTTGGCACTTCAACAATCTGAACATCTTTTGGTGTCATATCACTTGCTTCGAGTAACCAAATCAAGAAAGAATGCGATGGCGTCATGGGAGCGACAGCAACTTTCTTGCCTCGCAAATCACTTATCTTACTGATTCCTCTTCGTGCTACGATAGCATCACCACCTCTACTCCAATCTGCCTGAAAAACGACTTGAGGCTGATATTGCGATAACCCTTCTACTTCTGTTGGAAAAGCATCAATAGTTGCCCACATCAAATCTATAGATCCATTTTTAAAGGCATCTCGAGATGCATCAAAATCATCAATTACTTCAAAATTTACTTTGAACCCATAATCTTTATAAAATCTAGAAGCTGTATTCGCCTCAAATCCTTCGTTAAAATATTGACCTCCGGCATATCCTCCCCAGGTCACTACACCTACATTAATTACATCTTTGTAGCCTTCTTTGGTTTCTCCTTCGTCACTATCTGAAGAAGTTACCTTTTCTAATTTATCTTTTACTGCCGGGTTTCTAAGTTGGGTTAACAAATAATAAGCTCCACCTACCAAAAGTAGCACTATTAAAATTTTTGAAAACGGTGTTAATCTTCCTTTAGCCATAATTAATTTGATTGGTTTTATTTTTTAGTCCTCAAAATTGAATAAATCTGAGTATTGATTATTTTGTGTTTTATTTTTTATAATTGGCGCATCTAGATCAACACTATGCTGATCGTGAACTAACAGATCTTTTTGATTTCCTAATATCAGAGAAACGCCTTCTTTCTCCCATTTCTCGAGAAGTTCTAATCCTTCTTCTTCAAAAATACCATTTTGTAAATCAATAGAATCCATAAAGTTATTAGACATTTCCATAAAACGTTCCATCTCGCCAATTTTCATACTCACATCATCAGCAATTGCTTCTAGCGCACGATCAAACATTTCTTTTTTATCGTTATTACCTGCTATAATATTCATTGCTGACTTCATAGCAGAATGCCCTGCCCTAACTGCTTTTCTCTCTTGTTCTTTGACCATTACCTGATCCTCGATATCCTCAAGAAGAATCTCAGAGTTTTCATACATCTTAACTAAAACTCTGTACAGGATTTCCATTTTTTTATACAATCCATCTAATTTCAGATTCGACTCTTGCAATCTTCCTGCTTTTCGGGACTTAAGAATCATAATTCCTTTTTTGTCCCTTTCTTTGGCCGCACTTGCTAGTTTAAGATTACTATTAATACTCTTTTTGTTATCATAGATGATTTGTTGTAAGCGTTTCATTTGCCCCTTGAGAGAGGCAATTTGCTTATTCATTTTTTTCAGGTTGTCCTTAAGATCGTCTATATAACTTTTTAGAATACCTATGGGATCAATCTGAATAAAAATACCTGTTAACCATCGCATAAAAGATTTATACATATAGAAGATCAGGTTTCTCATTTTTGGATCCAACACGATATAAATCAATGCTCCTAAGACAGCTAATAAAACTCCTAAATAGAGTGTGTTTTCTACGATTGTAATTAGAAACGGGAGTACTTTATATAATCCATATAGTCCTCCTGCTCCCAAAAGTCCCATAAATAACATCCCTGTTTTACCTTCAGGTCTTTTCCAAAATGATTTTGGTTGCATAGAATTCTCCATATTACTTTAAATATTGCTTCATTTTTATAATATCTTCTTCGAACTGAGATTTCAGGTGATCATACGACATTTTGAAATCGTTTTGTGTCTTATTTATCTTACTATTACTCTCTTCTACTTTGGCTTTGAGCTCAGTAATTTGTTGTTGATGTTTGCTTATCTCTTCTGTCAACTTTTTTATCTGTTCTGATTTTTCTTTGATTATAGACTCAAACTGTGCAATTTCTCGCTCTCTACCTGAGACTTTATCATCAAACTGACTTTTAAAAGCACCCAAAAATTGTTCATTTTCTTTGTCTAAAACTCCCACATAAAAATCAACAGTTTGTAACAATTTATCAAGCGTCACCCCCATAGTAGATGCAGTTGCAAAGGCCGATCTATATTTCGTTGCTTCATCCATCGGCATTTTTTCTAACGCCTTCAATGATTTTTTATATTCTAGATAATCGAAACCTTCTAGGTTATTTTTTTCAATAGCCTGTAATAATTTCTCTACGATTTTAGTATCTATTGCACCGATAGAGGAGCTTGAAGAAGGTACGCTTTTGGGAACTGGAGGAGGAATTGTTGAAGCCGGATTATCATCTGCACTTTTTGTTTCTGCATTTTTTTTAGGTTCCGACGTTTTTTGAGTTTCTTCTTCTGTATCGTCTACTATAAATAAAGACTTTAGATTTTTTAACATGGTTAGTGAATTTAAACAAATTTAAAAAAATAAGTGTTGCAACACTGTTTTGGCAATAAAATTACTTGACTCTCATTTTATTCTTATCTATATATAGGTATCATTTATTCTAAAAATGTTACAAACTCTATACCTATACTGTCTCAATAATGAAACTTATTTTACTATTCTATTCCAAGCAATTTTTAGCACAAACAGCAATACTAAAAAGAACACTACTAAGTGCTGAATTCTTCCTACAAAGAATACTCCAAAAAACATACGTTGTAAAACATAGGTAATTACAAAAGTGACTATTATTAATACAAAAAGGCCCGAAAGTTTACCAAAACCAGGGATTTTAGACATTTCTACCGTTTTATTGACGATTACCAACGTGATAATCATTGCCAATATCGGCACAAAATATGTGATAAGATCTACCTGAAGCAAGTTCGTTCTCAAAAAAAAGAAACTATATAAAAGTAAAATCAATGCAAATAACCCAGGAATTGTGACCGCATATACAATCATACTATACAAGTAAGTAATTGGTGGCCGAAAATTAGGTGGCTTAACAAAAAGCATCCCTATTAATGAAATGAGGATAATTACTACGTAATAACTCAATACTATGTTTGAGTTACTCCCAAACCATGTTATAAAATCTTGTACTGTCATCGATCATAAAAGTACAAATTATAGTTTAATACGATACCTATAAGAAGTACAATTGCCCTAGAATAGTAATTAATTTTAATAGCATTCCCTCCTTTTCTATTAGATTTTTTTTGACAAAAACTAGAAAAGTCGCGGCACTACTACCGCAACTTTTTCCCTTACCAAATTGAGGATTCTCACAAATCAACTTAGCAATTAATGTACAAAGAGTGCCCTATTGTATTCCTTAAACACCCTTATTCATTATCTTACATCAACAAATACACCAATTTATTTACAAACCTTCATATATATGATGCACAAATAAAAAAACATAACAATTTTTGATCTACTTTTTTATTTTAGAGCGCCTAATTATTAATGAATATGAAGTAAAAGACTTGTTCATTTCTGTGTCTACTTTCTTATTCCTATTTTTCGTAATGCCGCAATGAAAAAGAATCGTGGTGTCTTACAAAAACAAAGTTACTTTGTCATTTTTAGCTTGTTTTAATTCATAATTGATGTTATTCCGATAATATTTACTATTTTCATGTCTTATATAGTAATAAAACACTTTAGAAGATATGGGGCTATTTTTCTAAACCAATATAATTATCCCTATGAATAAATTACTTTACCTCATTGTACTTTTAGTACTATTTTCTTGTCAAAAACAACAAAAATCAAAAGTTGATCAAACCACATCAATAGCTAATTCCCCGACAGCGGATCGTGCATCGACAAGAAGCTCTGATCATATTTCTGGTTTACTTACTGAGCAAGAGGTAAATGCAATCTTTACTCGAGGAGTAAAAAAACAGTTGGATATGAGATGCGCTATACATAGTGCTTATAAATACAAAGATTCTTCTAGTACTAATGACCAATATCTTGTACTAACCGAAGATCGGTTTAATTTTAAAGAAGAAAATGACACCGTCTATAATTTTATAAAAGCATTTGATCTGAGATATGAAGATCAGCAATTCAAAAAGAGATTTACTGTCGAAGATGAAATTGATAAAGAATGGGAAACCTCTATCTGGTTTTGGACAAAGTACTCAGAAATTGCTGATATTGATCATGATGGTAAAACCGACATCATATTGGTGTATGGTACTACAGGTCCAGATATGTTTACCGATGGTAAAATAAAGATTGTCATATTTAATGCAGGAAAAAAAACATCGATAAGACATCATAACAGTGAGTTAAATGATGGTCGCTATACCAAAATAAAAAAAACCTTTTATACCCGATCCATAGAAATGCAAAATGCAGTTAAAGAAAAAATGAGATTGATGGAACAGAATGGACATGCTCGTTTTCCTACAAATTGGCAAGCACAAATGGATAAAAAAGAATCACGCTTAGGGGAGTAACTATCAAAAACAAGTAAGAGGCAAGGCACATACATACACCCACCTTCTAATTCAAATTACGTTTTTCTATAAAAAAACGTTTCAATATCTCACCGCATTCCTCATCTAACACCCCACCTACAATCTCTGTTTTGGGGTGTAACTTTGTTCCCATAATACCACAGCCCCTTTTTGGGTCTACTGCGCCATATACTATTTTTTTGATCTGACTCCAATAAAGTGCTCCGGCACACATCTGGCAGGGTTCAAGCGTAACATACAAGGTACATTCGTTAAGATATTTACCTCCCAAAAAATTGGATGCTGCCGTAATCGCTTGCATCTCGGCATGTGCAGTTACATCATTCAGTAATTCGGTAAGATTATGTGCTCTAGCGATGACCCTATCGGCGACTACAATAACGGCTCCTATCGGAACTTCATTTTTTTCATACGCCATTTCTGCTTCTTGCAAAGCTTTTCTCATAAAATGAGCATCATCATAAGGATCCAACATATTCTACAAATTAGATTATACGCAAACTTAAGAAAATTGGCAGGAAACTTGATTACCAATAAAACTAACTTTTGATTTATGGAAAAATTCTACAAAATAGCAATCCCAAAACCCTGCCATGAGGATTGGAATACAATGGTGGCTTCAGAAAAAGGAAAATTTTGTAATTCTTGTACAAAAACAGTAATAGATTTCACTACAATGTCACCACCACAAATTCAACATTTCATTAAAGAAAATCAAGAAAAAAAGATATGCGGTCATTTCAAAAAAGCACAATTAGACACAATACACCTATCTATTCCCTTTACAATAATTGAACATCAACATTCCTATAGAAAATCATTTCTATTAGCATTACTAATTATCATGGGAACTACACTTGTAAATTGCACAAATCATGAAGGAAAACAACAAAAAATTGAAGCTATAAAAATTATTAAAACAACACAATCAAAAGACGATATTATAGATCAAAATAAAAGCAAAAAATGTAGTAATAGGACTTCTAGAATCACGAAAAGCAATACAACCAATAACGATTTTTTCGACCATTTGGGGTTTGTAACCTCTACTCCTGTAGATTCCATTCCCGATGAACCAGTGATTGAAGCAAATCAAGAATTAGAGGGAGAGGTTGTCATAATGGGATATCTTATCCCAGAAAGTATTGACTCTAATCAACCTATACCAGCTCACCTACTTGATATATTTCCTGCATTGACAGGTACAGTAAAAGAAAAAAGAACTTCTGAAAATTTTCAAAAACTAATGTCCCAAATCGTGAATACGAATTTCAATAAAACACTAGGAAATGATTTAGGACTAATTGGAATACAAAGAATATACGTACAATATGAAATCAATAAAAACGGAACAATCGAAAACATTAAAATCAGAGCCACGCATCCAAAGCTAGAAAAAGAAACCGAGAGAGTGCTAAAAAAAACACCCAAATTAGAACCAGCAATCTATCAAGGTAATCCCGTATCCAGTCTTTACCAACTCCCAATCGTATTTAAAATCGAAGAATAATCTTTTAAAGTCGTAATTTTGCATTTCAATATATTTTGAATGCCAGATACATTACTTTCGAACATACACTATCCATCGGATATACGCAAACTTGCGGCTAATCAGCTCCCGCAATTAGCAAAAGAATTACGTGAGTTTATCATTACTATTGTGGCTACAAAAGAGGGACATCTCGGGGCGAGTTTGGGTGTCATAGAATTAACAATTGCCTTGCACTATATTTTTGACACACCCAATGATCTATTGGTTTGGGATGTTGGTCACCAAGCCTATCCTCATAAGATACTTACAGGTCGAAAAGATATTTTTCATACCAATAGGCAATTAGGAGGAATTAGTGGTTTTCCTAAACGAAGTGAAAGTGAATATGACACCTTTGGGGTAGGTCATTCTTCGACTTCTATTTCTGCCATATTAGGTATGGCAATTGCATCGCGACTGCAAAAGGATTTCAAAAAACAACATATAGCTGTTATTGGTGATGCATCGATCGCTAGCGGAATGGCTTTTGAAGGACTTAATCACGCCGGGGTCACAAACACCAATATGCTGGTGATTCTAAATGACAATGCTATTGGGATTGATCCTAGTGTGGGTGCATTAAAGGAATATCTTACCAAAGCCAAAATTGGAGTTAAACCGAGAACCAATAATATTATAGAAGCACTTAATTTTGATTATTTTGGTCCTATTGATGGTCATGACTTACCAACATTACTTGCCACTCTAGAAAAACTAAAGAATACCGAAGGCCCTAAGCTATTACACATTATATCTACCAAAGGTAAAGGGTTAAAGCAAGCAGAAGAAAACCAAATAAAATATCATGCCCCCGGCAAATTTAATGCAGCTACCGGAGATTTAATCTCTAAAGACCTCACCCATTTGCCAGCCAAATATCAAGATGTATTTGGACATACCATTCTTGAACTAGCCAGAGGAAATGATAAAATTGTAGGGATTACCCCGGCAATGCCTACAGGAAGTTCTTTAAAGTACATGATGAATGAAATGCCCGATCGTGCTTTTGATGTGGGTATCGCAGAACAACATGCAGTTACACTGGCTGCAGGAATGGCAACACAAGGACTGATTCCTTTTTGCACCATTTATTCTACCTTTTTGCAACGTGCATACGATCAAATTATACATGATGTTGCATTACAAAATCTACCTGTAATCTTTTGCATTGATCGTGCAGGTATTGTTGGTGCAGATGGAGCTACACACCACGGGGTTTTTGACATTGCCTATCTTTCTTGCATCCCTAATATGATTATATCTGCTCCCAAAGATGCTATTGAATTAAGAAATTTACTATACACCGCTTCATTAGGAGTAAGTCATCCTATCACTATACGATATCCCCGAGGGCGAGGACATATCATTGATTGGAAAAAGCCGTTTCAAAAAATCGAAATAGGAAAAGGGCAAAAGCTACGTACAGGAGAAAACCTTGCTATTATTTCGACAGGAACTATCGCCCACGTAAGTGCATTAGCCATAGACGCATGTAATAAAAATATTAGTCACTATCACTTTGGTTTTATAAAACCATTAGACCAAACATTATTACATAACATCCTCAAAAAATATCAAAACATCATTACGATAGAAGACGGAGTTATAAAAGGTGGATTTGGCCAGTCTATTCTTTCGTTTGCCAATCATCACAACTACAAAAACAAGATTACCAATTTAGGCATTCAGGATGAATTTATTCATCATGGTACAGTAGATGAGCTACATGATATCTGCGGAATTTCTGCAGAAGAAATCAGCAGAGTAATTAACGAAAAAATATGAGTGACTTTTGCCTTTTACAGAATCACAAACTCTAGAATTTAATTCATTTTTCACCCTATCATCGAAAAAATCAACAAACTCATTACCAAATATATAACATTGTTTTTTTTATTAAAAACAAAAGAAACAAAATATATTTTAAAATTTAATACATCCCAAGGGTAACATTATTCATACTTCTTGCACTAATAAAAGAAAACAAATAACTTGCACCTCGCAAATAGTATTAATAATTAAAACTTAAATTACAATGAAAAAACTAAATCTACTTATCCTACTGGTAACAACTATTTTTGCATCTTGTTCTAAAGATGATGATGCTACGAGTTTTTCTGAAGCAAACCTTATTGGAACATGGACATGGACCGCTAGTGAAGAAGATGGGGAACAATATGAATTAGATGAATGCGATATGATGGATACCATTATTTTTTCTTCTGACAAAACAGGCTCAGAAACCTATTATTATTCTAATGGGGATACTTGTGAAGTAGACTTTTCAGGGGCTTTCGAATGGTCTCTATCTGGTGATACGCTTTCTGTAACGTATTTAGAAGATGAAGAAACATATATCCCAACGATTTTAGACTTAAACGAAACTACACTTATACTTGAATATTCAGGTTCATATGAAGAAGATGGAGAAACCATAGAATACTCATATATTGATACCTATACAAAAGCATAGATAGTAACATAACGTAGTAAAAAATGGGATAAAATATTTTATCCCATTTTTTATTTCCCTTTATAACTGCAATCCACGTATTTTCTGAAACTTCAACAGCGCATTACCGTCGGTAAGACTTGCTACATAATTACTAATGCTAATAAGTCGTGTGTATAGGTCTTCATTTTTATAATCAAAATGCTCTCCTTCTGCTCTAAGAATTAATTTATCATAATTAGAACTTTTGCTTCTATTAAAATTATCTGTAGCCACACAGTATCGATCTAATAACGTGGCCAAAATCTCATAGCCCGCTATTTCTTTTTCGGTCACCTCCTGGCTGTGATAAATTTTATCAATACTTATCTTAATAATATCATCAATTTGAGCTTCGTATTTACTTTTATCAATCAAAGCTACATCAAACGCCCCAGCCAAAATTGCTTCTTCATTATTGATAAAAACAGTAGCTGCCTCACCAATTAATGTATTTATTGCTAATGCCCTAAGATAGCTTAACCGATCGGCTGTGGTCACTAATTGATTATACTTTGCTGTATTAATAGTGTCTTTTACCAATTTGATCAGGTACTCGAGCGCATATTCTTCATCAATAAGGCCTAGATTAATCCCATCTTCAAAATCTATAATTGTATAGCAGATATCATCTGCCGCTTCTACCAAAAAGGTTAAGGGGTGCCGACTATAAGTAACCCCTCCCTCTACTGCATGACTTAGTAAACCTACTTCTTCTGCAACTTCATCAAAAAATGGTTTATCATTCTGAAAATATCCAAACTTCTTATGTGCAATATGAGGTGTTGGTTTTTTTGGTAAAGATTCTTTAGGGTATTTCATAAAAGCACCAAGTGTTGCATAGGATAGTCTCAATCCTCCTTGTATCCCTTCGCGAGACTCTGTAAGAATTTTGAACCCGTTTGCATTGCCCTCAAAATCGATAAGATCCTGATACTGTTTTGCGGTTAATACCTCTTTATATCGCTTACCACTTCCTGTTTTGAAGTATTCACCTATAGCTTTTTCGCCTGAATGCCCGAAAGGAGGATTCCCTATATCATGAGCTAATGCTGCTGCTGCTACAATGGCACCAAAATCATTAAATTGATACCCGTGCTCTGTAGTAAGATGAGGATGTTTTTCTAAAATTTGTTTCCCTACAACTCTTCCTAAAGAACGCCCTACTACAGAGACTTCTAGACTGTGCGTAAGCCTGGTATGCACAAAACTGGTTTTAGACAAAGGTATTACCTGTGTTTTATCCTGTAGACTCCTAAAGGCCGATGAGAAAATAATACGATCATAATCGACCTCGAAACCCAATCGAGTTTCGTCTTGGTGTTTGCGTAATCTTTTATTTGTATCCCCTTGTCTTTTTAGAGACAGAAGTTGTTCCCAATTCATCATAATTTTATTGCATTTGCGAAAGGGATAGTAACGGCATCCTTATTATTGGTTTTTACAAAAACCAATAATAAGATACAGTGAATAGCCCGACCTCGATACGAGGATTCGCCCAAAAATAACAAAAAAGGGAAGTATCTATACAGAAAACTTCCCTTTTACCCAATATACATACAGGTCTATGACCCACACATTAAACAATCGTCTCCTTCGGCTTCTTTTGATTGTGCAATAATTGCACGTAGTTCTTCTGGAGAAAGTGCTGTTCCTTCTGTGGCTGCAGCGACTGGCACTTCTTTTGATTCTGATTTTGTTGCTGCTTGCGCTTCCATTACTTGAGCGGCTGCAACTGCTACCTTTTCTGGTTTTACTTCTTCTTTCTTTTCACTTTTAAGTGTAAACTTAATAGCATCGATTGCAGATTTTGTTCTCAGGTAATACATTCCTGTTTTTAATCCGCTTTTCCATGCGTAGAAGTGCATTGAAGTTAGCTTTGCCATTGTAGCTCCTTCCATAAATAAGTTTAGAGACTGAGACTGATCTATAAAATATCCTCTATGACGAGACATATCAATTATATCTTTCATACTCATTTCCCAAACAGTTCTATACAATTCTTTTAAGTCCTGTGGGATGATATCAATATTCTGTATTGATCCATTTGCTCTCATAATAGCATCCTTAAGATCATCATTCCACAATCCTAATTTCACCAAATCTTCTAATAGATGCTTATTAACAACTATAAATTCTCCTGACAATACACGTCTGGTATAGATATTACTTGTATATGGCTCAAATGCTTCGTTGTTTCCTAAAATCTGTGAGGTAGATGCGGTTGGCATTGGCGCTACTAGTAAAGAGTTACGCACTCCGTTTTTAAGCACTTGCTTACGTAGTTTTGCCCAATCCCATCGGCCACTTAATTCTTCGTCTTTTATACCCCATAAATTGTATTGAAACTCTCCTTTTGATATCGGAGACCCTTCATATGTTTGGTAAGGGCCATCGGCTTTTGCCTCTTCCATTGATGCGGTTACCGCTGCAAAATAAAGTGTTTCAAAAATCTCTTGATTCAATTTTTTTGCTTCATCACTGGTAAATGGCATACGCAACTGAATAAATGTATCAGCAAGCCCTTGCACTCCTAATCCTACCGGACGATGACGCATATTCGAATTTTCTGCTTCTTTTACCGGATAATAATTACGATCGATTACTCTATTAAGATTTTTAGTTACACGTTTTGTGATTCTAAAAAGTTCTTTATGATCAAATGCTCCGTTTTTTACAAACATTGGTAATGCGATAGAAGCTAAATTACAAACAGCTACCTCATCTGGGCTTGTATACTCAAGAATCTCTGTACATAAGTTTGATGAGCGTATCGTTCCTAAATTCTGTTGATTTGATTTGCGATTTGCAGCATCTTTATACAACATATATGGCGTACCTGTTTCGATTTGGGATTCTAATATTTTTTCCCAAAGCTCTCTTGCTCGAATAGTTCTGCGTCCTTTTCCTTCTGCTTCGAAACGTAGATATGCTTCTTCGAACTCATCGCTATGTATATCAAATAATCCCGGGCATTCATTAGGACACATTAATGTCCATTCTGCATCATTTTGCACTCGCTCCATAAATAAATCAGGAATCCACATCGCATAGAACAAATCACGTGCACGCATTTCTTCTTTACCATGATTTTTCTTAAGATCTAAGAAATCAAAAATATCGGCATGCCATGGCTCTACATAAATTGCAAAGGACCCTTTACGTTTTCCTCCTCCTTGATCTACATAGCGCGCTGTATCATTAAATACTTTAAGCATCGGGACAATCCCGTTAGAAGTACCATTGGTTCCTGCAATATAAGATCCTGTAGCTCTAACATTATGAATAGACAATCCTATACCTCCTGCAGATTGCGAGATTTTGGCTGTTTGTTTAAGCGTATCATATATCCCATCAATACTATCATCTTTTGTTGCTAATAAGAAACATGATGACATTTGTGGTTTTGGTGTTCCTGAATTAAATAATGTAGGTGTTGCGTGCGTAAAGTATTTTTTTGACATAAGTTCATATGTCTCTATGGCTGCATCAAGATCATTAGGATGAATCCCTATAGAAACTCTCATCAACATATGTTGCGGACGTTCTGCTATTTTACCATTAATCTTAAGCAAATACGAACGTTCTAATGTCTTAAAACCAAAATAATCATACCCAAAATCCCTATTATATATAATGGTAGAATCTAATTTTTCCTTATTACTCTCAATGACACTGTATACCTCATCAGAAATTAAAGGCGCTTTTTTACCTGTTCTAGGGTTTACATACTCATACAGGTCTGTAATTACTTCAGAGAAGGTTTTTTTTGTGTTTTTATGTAAATTAGACACAGAGATACGGGCCGCAAGTTTTGCATAATCAGGATGTGTAATTGTCATAGTCGCAGCTATTTCTGCTGCTAGATTATCTAACTCACTTGTCGTTACCCCATCATATAATCCTTCTATGACTCTCATAGCAACCTTAACAGGATCAACAAGTGTATTAAGACTATAGCACAATTTTCTTACCCTTGCGGTAATTTTATCAAACATTATTGGTTCTTTACGCCCATCTCTTTTTACTACATACATATGATTTTTTTGTTTTTAATTTTTCTTCTATCGAAGAAAGTGATGTTAATTTGTGCTATTCCAATCTATACACTAACAGGATAATGCCCTGTCAGGTCATGATAAACCAGAGGCTATAAAACAACCTCTAATCTAATACGCCAGCGTACTTATAAAATTTATATTATACTACTATATCCCTTTTTTGTCTATACAACTTACAAAAGTTGTATCAAACTGAGCTAATCTTACTAAACAGAAGAAATGTTTTTGATCAGCTCAGAATGAATATATCGATATCTTAAAAAACGTTATTATTCTAAGTTTTCTAAATAACTATTTCGAATTTTGTGATACATGTTTGATGCACTCTTATCTAAAAATCTGCATCAAAACTTATCTTATTATCATCGGTATCCTTGTTAAGAACCCCTGCTTTTTGATATTCTGAAACGCGTTTCTCAAAGAAGTTTGTTTTTCCTTGCAATGAGATCATATCCATAAAATCAAATGGATTTGCGGTTCCGTATTCTTTTTCGCATTCTAACTCTAACAACAATCTATCTGTAACAAACTCGAGATATTGTGTCATTAAATTCGAGTTCATCCCTATCAAGCTTACAGGAAGAGATTCGGTAATAAATTCTCTTTCGATATTTAGTGCATCCACAATAATACTACGTATTCTTTCTTTAGGAACTTTATTTATTAAGTGCTTGTTGTGCAGGTGAACTGCAAAATCGCAATGCACACCTTCATCTCTAGATATCAACTCATTAGAAAACGTAAGTCCCGGCATTAGCCCTCTTTTCTTTAACCAAAATATAGAACAAAAAGCACCAGAAAAAAAGATTCCTTCTACAGCAGCAAAAGCTATCAATCGCTCTGCAAATGAATCTGACTCAATCCATTGTAATGCCCAATCTGCTTTTTTCTTGATTGCAGGAAAGTTTTCGATTGCATTAAATAGAATATCTTTTTCTTTGTCATCTTTTACATACGTATCTATAAGTAAAGAATAGGTTTCTGAATGTATATTTTCCATCATAATCTGGAAACCATAGAAAAACTTTGCCTCACTATATTGTACTTCATTTACGAAGTTTTCGGCAAGATTTTCATTAACAATCCCGTCAGAAGCAGCAAAAAATGCTAATATATGTTTGATAAAATATTTTTCATCATTGGTCAGCTTGGTAGACCAATCTGTAATATCTTGATGTAAATCAATTTCTTCGGCAGTCCAAAAACTCGCTTCTGATTTCTTATACCATTCCCAAATATCATGGTGTTGAATAGGAAAAATCACAAATCGATCTTTATTTTCTTGCAAAATAGGTTCTACCGCGCTCATTATTTTTTTTTTAGCTGTTGTCTGAGAAATTTATATTTCCAAAAGGGTCATACAAAGATCACCAAATACGTCAAAAGTTCTACCAAAAGTTAACAAACGTTTTCAACAAAGTTTTCAACACAAAGGAATTTTACATCAAAAAACACCTTAACAAAAAACTAAGTTAAAAAACTAATAATCAAATAATTAACTCTTTTTCCAAAAAACACAAATACGGGAAGCCATAATTTCTAAAGGTGCTTATTTCCACTTGTTAACCGCTTTTTATCATCAAAAAAACGAAAAACCAGAAACAGTTCATTTTACGGCAAAACCGTAATCAAAAAAACAACTTTTCCACAAGTAAAAAATTAAAAAAATATCCTAAGAAGATCAAAAATGAAGATTATTTTTTGATTTTTTGAGCAATCTTCTCTAATTCTGAATACCAATCCTCGCCAAATTTTCTAACAAGTGCTTCTTTGACGAATTTGTAAACTGGCACTTGCAATTCTTTGCCTAATGCACAGGCATCATCACAAATTTCCCATTGATGATAGTTAACCGCAGCAAACTCTGTGTATTCTTGCACACGAACAGGATACAAGTGGCACGAAACTGGTTTTTTCCAATCTATCTCCCCTTGATTATATGCTTCTTCAATAGCGCACATGGCCGTGTTTTTATCATCAAAAATCACATATGCGCAATCTGCTCCATTAATAAGTGGTGTCTCTAGCTCTCCGTCAGAGGTCTTAACAAATACACCCTGGTTCTCGATTGCATCAATTCCTTCTTTTCGTAAATATGATTTAACAATCGGATATATCTCTTTAAGAATATGGCTTTCGGATTCTTCTAAAGGCGCTCCGGCCTCACCGTCGATACAACACGCTCCTTTACAAGCAGAAAGATTACATAAAAAATCTTTCTCTATAATATCTTCTGAAACTATGGTCTTTCCTAACTGAAACATGTGACAAATATACTTGTTATACTATAATTTTTTTACAATTTACACAGCTTTTTACAGTACCACATTAATCAATTATTTAGCTTAGTTTATACCTCTAATTGACTTTTATGATCCTTTATCGAATCATAGCTTATTATAGCACTTTACCATTTTTGGTTCAACAACATAATTATGAAATTCTAAAAAGTATTCTCACAACTAGAAGGGTCTCATTTTTTACACAAAAAAAGGGAGACTCTACCTAAAAATTGAGCTTACAAATAAAAGTTAAAATTAGTTCATACTTTTATTACATAAAGTATATTTAAATTTGCATAAATTTTTGAAACCATCGATGCATGAACTTTGATATAAAAGAAATACTAACAGCAAGTATGATTTTATTTGCTGTGATTGACATTATAGGAAGTATTCCTATAATTATCGATCTACGAAAAAAAGTAGGACACATTCAGAGCGAAAAAGCGTCTATAGTAGCTGGGCTACTAATGATCGTGTTTCTATTTATCGGGAAAGAAATATTAAACCTTATTGGCATCGACGTTAATTCTTTTGCTGTAGCTGGATCTTTTATTTTATTTTTTATTGCTTTAGAAATGATTCTAGGCATTCAATTATATAAGGATGATGCACCAGAAACCGCTGCGGTGGTCCCATTAGCATTCCCTCTAATTGCAGGAGCAGGTACAATGACCTCTATTCTTTCTTTGAGATCAGAATATCACACTATCAACATTATTATTGCTATCATTATCAATATTATATTTGTATACGTTGTCCTTAAGTCTTCTGGAAAAATAGAAAAGGTCTTAGGAAAACAAGGAATTAATGTTGTCAGAAAAATTTTCGGTGTCATATTACTAGCTATTGCTGTCAAATTATTTGCCACCAATATAAAAGGACTTTTTTAAAAAAAATAACACCACACCATAATGAAATACTTCATATTTACGATCATTGCAATTGCATCAGCTTTACTAATCTACAACCTCACACATATAGAATTCGATAACCTAAAAACTGACACTAGCAAGACCGCACTTATCACAGTTTTTTCGTCTGCATGTACTATCATCCTCATGCTTATATTACTAATTTCTCAAAGCATCCAGAAAAAGAGAAAAAAATAAAGGAAGTTCTCCTATTAATTATATGAAAGTGGTTTAGGCACGTTTTTAAAATTCGCCATAAAACATCCTTTTGTATCATTTTTTTTCAGAAAGAAAAATCCCAATTGAAGATAAAAAAACAAGCAATGACTACTGGTGGTATAGATATCACCATTAATATCATAAAAAAATTATGTAATTTCCTAAACAAAAGTGCTCGCCTTAAAGACTTTTTGAGCTCTATATCTTCTGAGTCATTTATGTGTTCTCTAATTACATCTCCCGAAACATATGATGTATCTACAAGTATGTCATGATCTAAAAAAATAGACGCACTATTATCTAACAGCCTAAAAGCAACTGCAATAATAAAGAAAAAAAGCGGTGAGCAAATAGCTATTGCTACTAAGTATTCTTGAATTTCTGACATTACAAAGGCATAAAATTACTCTTCTTTTGATAGCGCTATTACTTTCTTAATCATTACATCATCTCTATTGATTATTTTTTCAAAAGTGCTAACACCAAATAATTGCTGCGCCATAGTGGCTTTTAAATATTTTTTTAACTGTTCTTTATAGTTATCTAATTTGATCTCTACTCCTCTACTCATAGCATACTCCATAAAATTTTCTGCAAAGGCATCATCTATATTTACTTCTTCTTCAAAACTATCTTCTGACAGCTCATTATAATAAGATCTATTTTTATCTAATTCTTCAAATACATATGCTCCCATACGTCCAGACCTCAACATATAATCTAAGGTCTCACCCACTCGCGTTGTATCCTTACTCACAAATATATCCGGAATTATACCGCCGCCGCCATACACTATTTTTCCTTTGGGTGTTTTAAATTTTAAAGAATCTGCCACCTGAATACTATCTGCATTTTGCAATTCTCCATTCTTGTAACGTTCTAGATATTCATTAAAATATGCTTTATTTCCATTTTCGTAAGGTTTTTGTATTGAACGCCCTGTTGGCGTATAATACCTAGAGATAGTTAATCGTATAGCACTTCCGTCACCCAAAGCCATCTCCCTCTGCACCAAACCTTTACCATATGAACGTCTCCCAATAATAGTGCCACGATCATTGTCCTGAATTGCTCCTGCAAAAATTTCGCTGGCAGAAGCAGAGTTCTCATTAATCAAAACATATACATCTCCTTGCTCAAAACTTCCTCGGTTACTTGCATAATTATTCTCTATCGCTCCTTTTTTATTCTTAGTAAACATGATTAAGATATCATCTTTTAAAAACTCATCCGCCATTTTGAGTGCAGGAGCAATAAATCCACCTCCGTTATCCCTAAGATCTATTACCATGTTCTTTGCTCCTTTGTCTATTAACAGATCTAATGCATTTTCAAACTCTTTATAAGTAGTCTCGGCAAAACGATTGACCTTAACATAACCTAGCTCCTCATCAAGCATATACGCTGCATCTACACTCTGTAAAGGAACTCGTCCTCTTTTTACAAACACATCGAATACACCTTTTCCTTTTCTATAGACCTTTAGAAGCACTTTACTATTTAATTCTCCTTTAAGCTTATTTGCCAAACCTTCTGGTATCAATCGCTCCCCAAACAAGGTATCATTATCAGCCATTAATATTCTATCTCCAGCTTTGATTCCTGACTCTTCACTAGGTCCTCCTTTGATTGTATTAATCACAGATATTGTATCTCTATACGGATAATAACTTACCCCAATACCTATAAAATCTCCCTGCATACTTTCGGTAATCCCTTCTAACTCTTCTTGAGGGATATACACAGAATGTGGATCTAGGTTTTCTAATATTCGGTTAACGGTAACCTCTACAATACTATCGGTATTAATTTCATCAACGTACTCATAATCTATATAATCAATAAGTCTATTTAGCTTTTCTTTTTTTGCATTATATGAGAATAATTTTGCCGAGGGGTTACTAAAATCTAGTTTACTACCCAAAAACACACCTAGTCCAACCGCTAAGCCTAAAAACAAAGGCAAATATTTTTTTGAATATCCTTTCATTCTTCTAAATCCGTAATCCTTTCTATTTCTACTCCTGCTTTTCTTAGAAACTCTAATCCTGAATTGTCTTTATATTCGAATTGATATACAATTCTTTTGATTCCTGCCTGATGAATTAATTTACTACACTCTTTACAAGGAGACAGTGTTATATACAAGGTGGCTCCTTTACAAGACTGTGTAGAAGATGCTACTTTGGAAATTGCATTCGCTTCTGCATGTAAAACATACCATTTTGTATACCCTTCTTCATCCTCACAAGGGTTTTCAAAACCTGTGGGTGTACCATTAAATCCATCAGATATAATCATCCTATCTTTAACAATAACCGCTCCAACTTTTTTTCGGTCACAATGAGACAATTTGCCCCACTCTTTTGCTATCCTAAGATACGCTTTATCATATTTACGTTGCTTCTTTTTGGGCATATTATTAAATAACTGCAATTAATTGACGATCTAAGTACGAAGATATTATTACGATGTGGCAAATACAACCTTAAGCACCACTTATTCACCAAATTTTATTAGTAATTAGCATAGGAATGACCATTCCGATAATAATAGAAGAAATAACAAGTATCCAATCCCTTTTCGGAAATCTAAAAAATAACTGGACCAAAGAACTTATTAAAAGAACCAATCCTACAACAACAATTTGAGCAAACTCTATCCCCAGAGCAAATTCTAATAAAGGCAAAACCTTTGAGCCCGCATTACCATGAATAAGTCTAAAATAACTAAAGAACCCTAAACCATGGATACAGCCGAAAAAAATAGTTACTCCATACAAAAAACCAACTTTCCCTTTATTAACCGAATTCTTTGCTGTAAGTATAGAAAATACGGCTGTTAACAATATCGTTAACGGAATCAAAAATTCTATGATCGCTGAATTTACAGAAAGCACCTTATATGCTGCCAAAAACAATGACAGTGTGTGCCCAAGAGTAAACAATGTAACGAGTACCAAGATACGTTTCCAATGATCCAAAGTATAACCTACAGTAAGGACGATTAAAAATAAAACATGATCATAGGCCTGCCAATCAAGGACATGTTTAAAGCCGAGTTGTAAATAAAGCCAAAATTCTGACATACTTTTCCTTGTTACGGTATTGGACTAATGTACAATTAAATATAGAAACTAAGAAATACGCATAATTGGTAGGTATTTTACTTACAATTTTTAGGGGTATTTTCCTTATGCTCAGAAAAAATAAAATACTTACATTTACTAAGTTGTTCAGTATAATCTAACTCAACAACGACTACCATAAAAATTCTACTTATGAAATCCACAAATATAAATACCATCTTACAAATTGTGGGGCTGGTGTTTTTGATCATAATTGGTTACATGACTTTTAGCTCTGGATCCAAATGGGAGAGTATTCAAAAGGATTTGGATAACGTTCGTAATGAACTAAAAACTTCTCGAGACACGTTAAAAATAACGCAAACTCGACTAAAAAGCTCTCTAGAAGAAATCGAAAAGATGAATCTTCAGAAAGATATTTTCAAAAGAGAACGCGACTCTATCATTTTAGATTTTAAAAAGGAAACTGCAGCTGACTGGGATGCACTTGTTGCTATAAAAGATAGCATCAAAGAAAATCAAGAAAAATTAATTGCAGAAAGAGTATTGCTAGACAGTCTTTTTAATATTAAAAAATGAACTCTCATAAATCCTGATACTCGATAATATCTAGAAGGCTTACATAAAAAAACACTTGTAATTTTAAAACCATGAAAACAGCATTATTTTCTCTTATCACCATATTTCTTGTTTCTTTCTCTTTTGGGCAAGAGTTGAATTCATCAAAAATTATTGAAATCCCTGCTTCTTATGCTGATAGAATCGGCACCCCCGAAATGGTTAGAAAAGATAGCTTATACATATTTAGAACAGGCGACATTTTTTTGGTCAATAAAATGTCTCTTTCGGCAATGAAAAAAATATATGAAGAATTTTCTAACCAAAATGATATGACCAAGACTTTGGTAGACAACTATACAAATACCCTCAAACGCAATATTGAATTAGAGAATAAATTGAAAATAAACTTTGCAAAAAACGACAGTTTGGATCAAAAAATATATGAAAGAACACAAGCAACTCTAATCAATACGCAAAGGGCGTTAGACTACACTATCAATAGCTTAGAAAAAGCAACAAATAGCCTGGATCTTGTAGAGAAAAATGTAAAAAGGCAACGCAGAAAAAGTATTTTCGAAAAAGCGCTAATCGCCATAGGTGGTGTTGGTGTTGGTGTTTTGGTCGGTGTATCACTTTAAACTAACAAAACACATAGAACATTACTTTACACACGGCACTTATGCATTACAAAAGGTGCTTAGCAAATCTTCACAAGTATTTTTTAACTACTATATGAACCTACTTTATTAAGCTCTATTAATTCTTCGAGATAGATTCTTTTATTAGACAATCTCGGTATCTTATGCTGCCCCCCAAGCTTATCATTCTTTTTTAACCAATCATAAAATAAATTTGGTCGTGCTTCACGAATTCGGAGCATCGT
The DNA here is from genome assembly GCF_000520955.1 of Aquimarina pacifica. Taxonomy (GTDB): domain Bacteria; phylum Bacteroidota; class Bacteroidia; order Flavobacteriales; family Flavobacteriaceae; genus Aquimarina; species Aquimarina pacifica. The sequence continues at coordinate 172,699 of NZ_JACC01000008.1, forward strand.
AAGGGTTATATCATTATATCTTTTGGCCTCATAGTCACTATTTACTTCTTGTAATTTTTGATCCAAAATATGTGCAAAATGAGCCAAATCTTCTGGTGATTTCTTGAATTCTATAATCCATTCATGCGCCCCTTTTTCTTTTTCTCTCATAAAAATTGGAGCCACAGTATAGTCGACAATTTCGCTTCCTGTTATTTTTGCAGTTTTTCTTAGTGCCTCCTCTGTGTTTTCAATAATAAGCTCTTCACCAAAAACATTAATATGATGTTTTGTACGGCCCGATACTTTTATCCTATACGGATGGATAGAAGTAAATCGAACGGTATCTCCAATTTTATATCGCCATAATCCAGCATTGGTAGTTATAATAACTGCATAATTTTTCCCTACTTCGACTTCACTGAGGGGAATTACTTTTTCGGCACTTGAGCCATAGGTTTCCATAGGAATAAACTCATAAAAAATACCATAATCCAGCATCAACAAAAGTTCTGAAGAATCATTATGATCCTGTATGGCAAAAAAACCTTCTGATGCGTTGTAAATTTCGTAGTACTTAAAAGAGTTGCCTGGTAATATCTTATTATACTGATCTACATAGGGTTCAAAACTTACACCTCCATGAAAATATACTTCTAGGTTTTCCCAAACTTCAAAAACACTCTTATGACCTGTAGTTTCTAATACTTGATTAAGTAAAACAAGCATCCAAGATGGCACTCCTGCGAGACTGGTTACATTTTCCTGAATAGTTTCATTTACAATTGCCTGCATCTTAAACTCCCAGTTACTCATAAGAGAAACCTCACTACTAGGGGTTGAACTAAACTCTGCCCAAAAAGGCATATTATCAATAATTATTGCAGATAAGTCTCCGTAATATGTTCCTTTGTTTTTATAAAGTTCTTTACTACCTCCCAAACGCAAGCTTTTTCCTGTAAAAAGCTTAGAATTCTCATTATTATTTAGATACATACAAAGTAAATCTTTCCCCGCCGCGTAATGACAATCTTCTAGGGATTCGTCACTAACAGGAATAAACTTACTTTTTGCTCCGGTAGTACCACTTGATTTTGCAAACCACTTAATGGGTGTAGGCCAAAAAATATTATTCTCCCCCATACGACTTCGTTGTATCATCGATTCGTAATCTTCATAAGACTTAATAGGTACCCGTTCGGCAAAAGTTCTGTAGTTTGTTATAGAACCAAAATCATACTGTTTACCCACTTCTGTATGTTTAGCAGTATGCAGCAGAACTTGTAATAATTCGAATTGCACCTCATTTGGGTACTTAAGAAAAAGTTCCATCTGATGAAACCGTTTTTTTAAGAACCAGCTTGCAATAGAATTGACTAACGGAATTGGCATTTTTTAATGTATATTTAAAGCAAAATAAAAGTTACTTTTATTTTTGGATTGTTGTCAACTAAAGTAATAAAAATAATTACATTCTTCTCACCCCTTTTTATATAACACTATTTTATGCAATACCAAGGAGTTCTTACCAAAATGCAATCAGAAATTGGAGATCCTATTCAATATTATTTGATTTTTGAATCTGATTTTATTCATATTAATCAATTATTAGACAAAAGAATTCAGATAGAATTTGATGGTTACCAATGTCTTGCTTGTGGTAAAAATAAGAAGATTTTTAGACAAGGATATTGCTATGATGATTTCTACAATCAACCTCAGGTAGGAGATTGGGTAATGCGTCCCGAACTGAGTACTGCACATCTAGATGTTGAAGACCGAGATCTGGAATTCGAAAAAAAGGCCCAATTACAACCCCATATTGTATACCTTGCTAATTCTGGAACCATAAAAGTTGGAGTAACAAGAAGATCGCAAGTACCTACTCGATGGATTGACCAAGGAGCTCATGAAGCCATAGAAATCGTAGAAGTACCGAATAGATACCTAGCTGGGATTACAGAAGTAGCTCTAAAAGAACATGTTTCTGATAAAACAAACTGGAGAACAATGCTCAAAAATGAGATCACAGATGAAGATTTAATCGAATTTAAGAACAAGCTCAAAGATTTTATTCCCAGTGAAGTACAGAGTTATTTTATCGACAACAATAAAGAAACAGAACTTGTATTTCCTGTATTGCAATACCCTACCAAATTAAAAAGTCTAAATCTTGACAAAACTCCTGAATATTCTGGTATCCTAAAAGGTGTTAAGGGCCAATATCTTATTTTTGAAGATAATACTGTATTTAATATACGAAACAATGAAGGGTATGTTGTAAAGCTAAGTATTAGTAATAAGTAGAAACGTACTCATTTAACAGTACTACCAATACTCCCTAACAAATAAGATACGTTAGCTGTATATATTTTCTATTAGAATTTCTAGCTATTTCAGAAAAGCACAAAAAAATAGAAGCGACTAACAGTCGCTTCTAATCCTATATAAATAAATTGATATATAACGTATCTATCTATTTCACACTAAAAATTTCCATTCACCCCTATCCTCATCTTTTTAATAAATTCTTCATAGTATAAAATCGTGCGAATAATCTTTTCTGTATCTGCATAAGCAACCAATTCTTCGATTGCAACTTTGTGCGCTTCTAAACTTTCTTGTGCAGCTTCTTTGCTACTTTTCAGGACTTTTAGATGTCTCGAATCCTCTTTTATACCAATATCAGCCAATTGAACTCCAGCTTCATTAGTTAATGATAAAAAAGGAAGTACAGCTAAAATTTCTGCTACTCTATCCTGATATAATTTTATAAGTTCACCTTTTTTCATAGCTTCAAGATCATTAATTGAGTAAAATTTACCAATTTGGGCTTTTTGTGTAAAAAATACTGCTTCCTCATTTTTTTGCGAAAAAACTAGGTTACCAATCAGAATGAAAATAAAAAAGGCTACTGTTTTTGACATTGTTTCTTTGTGAAAATTATGTTTACTAGATTTTTGAGCTATACAATAATACAAAAATTTAATCCTATTGCATAACCATATAAGTGTTTAACGATTTCTTTAATTGAAAATTAGGGGTAATAGTACTGGTTGCATCTTTAAACAAATCGTTTACTGAAACAAATTCTTTTGTAAATCTGTTATATTTTAAAACATCTAACTTCTCGTCTAACATTTTAGAATTTGTAGTAATTCCTTTATCATGGATATTAAAGAAACTATTATCCATCATAAATGCTTGTTGTATCATATTCATCGACTTATATGAATCATCAAAACTAACTACATCGGAAAAACCAGATATTTTAGAATTATTTATATAGGTTATAGCCAGATTAGACGAAGAAATCGCTGCTGATGTATGTTGATAATTAGAATTATCTGACAAATTAATAAGGGTAGCATTAGTAATAGTAACATCTGTTATGTCCTTTGCACTTGTATATCCTAAATCTCTGTTATACCCATCTACTTCTATTGCAAATGATCCTTTTGGACTATTAATATATGGATGTCTTACCGCGATTATATTTGTCATAGTCCCTTTGAATCCTTGAGAGACCTCATAATCATCATCATTTGCTTTAAAAGAAATTAAATTTCTCAGGTTATTTTTACCTCCACTAATATTGTATGAATCTTGACCCGAATAGCTCACCATAATATCTTCGACAATCGAAGAAGTCCCTAGGCCATATAACGATAATCCATTAGAACCTTCTGGATTTTTTGCTGTACTTCCTGAGAATTCGATTCTTACATAACGCATAATCGTGGTTTCCTCATCAACATCGTTACCACCAAATACTGCATATTGAGGATTAAAATTTCCTTTAATAACACCACTACCAGACACAGAATTTACTTTTCCTGATCCTGCAACGATAATACCTCCCCAATCACCACTATTTCTAGATTTGGAAGCTTTGCTTGACGTAAAAACAATTGGATTGTTAGAAGACCCTACGGCCAATAACTTTCCTCCTTTTGCAATTATCAAATTTGCCGGGTTCTTGTAATCACAACGAATTATTGTTCCTTCTTGAATATTTAAAGACGCTCCTTTGGTCACATACACATCACCCGACATAAAATATGTTCTGTCATTGGTTAAGTAAACATGATCCATTATGATATTGGATATTTTTTCTTCGGGTTCTGGATAGTCAATTTTGTTAGGAGCAAAATTTGTCCAACCTACAGTCCATTTGTTTTGGTTTTGACTAAAATCTTGGGCAAATGTTGTGAACGAAAATAAAATTACGATGCACATCGTAAATAGAGAATTTTTATTCTTCATGTTGGTTTATTTGGGGGTTATGTTTTTGGGAGGAAAATTCCTCCTTCATTTCATATAGCTAAGATATAATACTTTTAACATATTAGGTTACGGTAAAACCGTAAACTTTGTGTGTTCATCGATGTTTTCAAATTTTTTTAACATTTATTTGTGCGCTTCTTTCTTACAATAAAAACACAAATACTTGATAATAAAATATTTAAAAATAAATCTCAGGCATTCAAAAAAAGACATTCAAAACGCGCTTTAGATGACTAAAAAGGTAAAAAAAAGCAAAAAACGCTAATAAAATCATCTTCGTACTACACAAAAACAAGCTGTAATACATTATTGCTATTCATATTTTTCGTCATTTATTAGAATATATGGATCTAAAAATTTTCATCAACCCTTGTTTCTCATTTTTTAAATTACTTCTTAATCGCACAAAAAAACACTAGCAATCGGCTAATTAATAGAACAGCTATGAGAGATAAAACTGAAACGGATAAAAAGGTACTATCTAAACCGAGTCATTTTACTTATTCAATCGTTCATCGTGCAATTGAATTAAATAGGGGCTTAAAACATTAGCAAAAGCAAATAACTGGTTAGCGGCAATTAACTTAATACGATTACAGCAAGATAATTGTATGAGGCTTTTTGCTCTAAGCCTAGTTAAAGATAGATTAGATTTTTATCAAAGAATATTAAAAGGAGAACATATTAGAAATATTGAGGATGCAGAAGGGAAAAAAATGAACGATTCTTATCTGTCAAAAAAATTAGACGCTCTATATCCAGGTTTTAAAATGTTATATAATAAAATTAGTGGTTTTGTTCATTTTTCAAAAGAGTGTATTGATTTTAATAATGATAAAATAGAAACTGAAGATAGTTTTTTAATGTACATTCGATTATCTGAAACCACTGAGATTCCTATTCGTGAGAAAGTAGATTATGCTTTCAATATGTTTATGACTGGAAAAGAATTATCTAAATTATTGAATGGATATAAGCTTAGTATGGCTGGATTTATGAAAGGAACTAATTAAAATGGTTTGTAAAATAGAGAGTTATGGGAGTTTTTGACTGTAAAAAACATGGAATAACAGGTTTCATTGACGTCTGTAGTCATATTGATAAGGATTTAAAAAATGGAATGAATTTATCCAAAGATGAATTCATTCCATTTTTTAGGGACAAAGATTTGTAATTATTGTTATAAGATTTTAGAATTAGATAAATTGGAATCAATGAATTTGAAAGACGTACTAAACCTTCCTCAGAATCAAATAGATAAAATTGAAGCTATAATTGGAAAAAAATATGACTTAATTCCAGACAGAAATCAACACTGTATAATTTGTGTTGAGGAAATTAAAAAAAAGAATAAAAAGTAAAACTGCATATAACAATTTGTATAATCTATTTGCTCCATTTGCGAAGCAAACAGACCATACAAGAGATGTTGGCAACAACCTCAAGAAACGAAGTACATAATGGCAACTGATGGACCAAAAATCATAGATGGAGATACGGCTCATGATACCTATTGGGGGATAATGGACTTGTATGACAATGAAATTAGCGAAGATAAAATCAAACAGGAATTTCCTTATGACATTGACTACGATGACTTCGACTATGAGATATATCTGACTTCTTTAGCATTAGCTTTCTGGGAAATTGGATTAATGAATGATATTTTATTAAAAAGGGTAAATGATACGATTGCTAAAGGAGTTGGTGTAAAAGTTTGGACAGAAGAATGTGATGAAAAAACTGGAAAACAGCGTCAACAAGCACTAAATAGGTTGATTAAAAAGATAAGCACTAAAAACGAAAAGATTCGGAAACCGAAGAAGTATCGTAAAGTTACCAACTTCCATTTTCAGCCAAATGACTTATTGACTTTTAAATTAAATGATGGACTTTATCGAGCCGTAATTTGTACAAAGATTACCCAGCAAAGAGGTCAATGCACATATGATTTAGTTGGAACTACATTCATGGGTAGAACAAAACCAAATACTCAGCTTATAAATCAATTTGCAGTTGCAGGTAGATGGATACCTTCTGGTTTTAACACAAAACAATTGTTAGAAATACAGCCAGAAATCGACAAACTCTGGAACAAAATACCTAACAGTTTAAATAAAACCCTTGGATTATCATACCATTTGGTTACTCACAAAGACTTCTATGGTTTCAAAGAAAAGTTTGAAAAAGTTGGTATTGTGAAATTTAAAGAGTCTTACAAGAAAGATGGAAGTTATGGATATGAATCAACATTCAACAGATTCGAAGAAATATTTGGAGATATTCAAAACCATATGCAGATTTTTGGCGAAAAAAGTATTCCTATTAAACTATTAATCGATAAAAGTGAATAAAAAGGCAGTTGCCTACAAGGTGTATAGCTAATAGGGCGTTTAGAGATAAATTGAAAGTCCTGTTCTTTTAGCAGGCAACGCCAAAACAAAGTTTTGACGTTTGACAAAAAGAAAATTAAAAGCAAAAACATTTGTTTTGGCTTAGTAGTAAACCGAAAGTCAAGTGCTTCGAATCTGCCCTACTGTCCATACCCAGAACGTTAGCAAATATGATAAAAAAGCTTTTTATCATATCACTCCTATTTATTTTTGGATTAGAATCCATGGCATGTGATTGTTATAAAATCTTTTAGGCTGAATGGAATAGGGATGATATTAAAAAAGTTATCCAATCTTCTGAGGTAATTTTTATTGGAGAATTAATATTCTCTACTGAAGAATGTTATCAATTCAAAGTATCTAAAGTTTTCAATGGAATTATTAAAAACGGAGATATTATAGAAGGTTACTACCCTACTTCTTGTTCTGAACGTCCTCATACAAAAAGAGATAGTTTTTGGGTGTTTTACGGATACGATGAAAAAATTCTGAACTATGATACTTGTGGACCCACTCGGAGGTTAAATTATCCAGTGAAATTCACAAAAAAACAAAATGAAAGCTATTGGCAACAAGAACTTGAACTTTTAAACACGGAATTTAAACGAAATAAAAAAATGGAATTAAATAAAAGTAACATTTGCTAACAACATATATATGATCATAGCTGCTAAGTGATCAATCGATTGGTTGTTGTATATTTATGATGGCGCAATGCTTGCAGAATGAAAAAGTTAGCAACCAATGCGCGGATATGTCAAAAGTTGAGTAACATTTGGCACAGCTATGACATATATATTAAACGTTATGCTTCATATAAAAGCGGTGGTTTATATGCCTTAAAATTAGCTATTAAATAAATATAAACTATACATGAATATATATATATCTATAATTACTATTATTGGCTTTCTTTTTCAATGTTCAGGTCAAGTATCTTCAGAAAATAAATTAATCAAACTTAATAGTTTAAAAATAGGAAACATAAAACCTATGTCTGGAGAACATAATCCTCCATACTCAAAAATAAAACAATATACTTCAATGGAAGAGGCTTTAGCCAACAAAGAAAGTGTAATAAGACTTTATTTAAATCCAAAGAGAGTCTCTAAGGGAATTCCTAAATCCATTACAGAACTAAAAAACTTAGAGGAACTTGTAATTAGGGGTGGATTAGTAAAGATTCCAGACTTTATTACTCAACTTAAAAATTTAAGACGCTTATACCTAGATAATAATAGCTTTTCAAAAATACCCATAAATATTAGTGAACTAAAAAAACTAGAAGTACTAAGCATAGCTGAAAACACAATAGATCAATCACCTGACTTTTTAGGCGAAATTAAGAGTTTAAAAATATTGAATATCGCTGATAGCGGGATTAATAAGTTACCAGAAAATATAGGCAACTTAAATGATTTACGCATATTAAATATATCTCATACAAATATTGCTAGTTTACCAGAATCATTAAAAAAACTTAAAAAGCTAGAAAAATTAGACATTGAAGGAACCAAAATAAAAAGCATCCTCGTTTCTCTTGCCGACCTGCCTTTATCAAAATTACCTGAAAAAGTAAAAGAGATAAAAGGAATCGATAATAATTCAAACCCTTTGGATATTAAAATATTAAATCTAAATAATAAAGACCTCGTAGAAGTTCCTTTAGAGATTAAATCATATAAAAACTTAATCGAATTAGATCTTTCAAATAATCAACTTCTAGATATTCCAGAATGGATTGGAGAATTACCAAACTTAGAAACACTTGATTTCACTAACAATAAAATAAAAAAAATACCCGAATCAATATACAAGCTTAAAAAGCTACGTTATTTATATTTTTCTAATAACCAATTAAATTTTTTACATGAGTCTATTGGCAAATTGAAGAGCCTCGAAAGGTTAAATTTGCATGAGAATCAAATAGAAGAGATACCTAATTCTATAGGTTTATTAATTAACTTAGAATACATAAGTTTTTCTGGAAAAATAAAACTACCAAAAACATTTAGAAATTTAAAAAAATTGAGAAATATTGGTGTTAAGCCACAAGTAATTCTAGAGAATTCTGAGGAAATTAGAAGATTAAATCTAAACGAAATTAATTTATCTGAATCTGGTTTAACAGAGCTCCCTAATTGGGTATTAGATATGAAAAGTTTAGTAAAATTGTTTTTGACAAAAAATAAAATTGAAACCCTGCCAGATTTATCATCCTTAAGTAACCTTAGAGTTATTGATTTATGTAGTAATAATCTAAATTCTATTCCATCCTCTTCTGTAAAAAACTTAAAAAATTTAAAACTATTCATTTATGATAACAATATTGTAGGATATGAGGATTATGATAAACAGGATGAGATTAACGCTTTATACCCTGACCTATATATTATATTTTACAAACATGATAGACGTAGACACAGGTAAATGCTAACTATACCACATTCTTGTTGTAAATATGAAATACAAAAGCACAACAATGTATCCTATGAAAAGCACTAG
>NZ_JACC01000009.1 GCF_000520955.1 Aquimarina pacifica
ATTGTAACGCTATTTCAGGACAAGACATAGCAATAAACAAAAAAACCCGACTTTATTTATAAAGTCGGGTTTTATTTTTATTTTATCAAGTCACCATTTTTGTCGTGAAAATGATATTCTAAATACGTGTAAGCGTCTCTAGGTACAATCTTAACCCATCGTTTATGGTTTAAAAACCATTTTGATCGGGTGGATGGAAATCCTTTTGTTAAAAAAGCTGCAATAAAAGGATGCGCACTAAGCGTAATCTTCTTATGATCTTTTTTAATTAATTTTTCTAATTCAACCTGTATTTTTTCTAACAAAACAATTGGTGCCTCAACTTCACCACTATTTCCGTTCGGATTGTCCTCACGGGTTTTGATATTCATTTCTGGTCGCACACGTTGGCGTGTGATCTGAATCAAGCCAAATTTACTTGGCGGTAAAATCTTATGCTTCGCCCTGTCGTCTTTCATCTCTTCTCTTAAATGGTTAAAGAGTGTTCTACGGTTATCCGCATTATTCATATCGATAAAATCGACTACAATAATGCCTCCCATATCTCTTAGACGTAGTTGGCGGGCTACTTCAGCTGCACTGATTAAGTTGACTTCGAGTGCAGTATCTTCTTGGTTTTTGGCTTTATTAGATCGGTTGCCACTATTGACATCGATAACATGCATTGCTTCTGTATGTTCGATAACCAAATAGGCTCCTTTACTCATAGAAACCGTCTTGCCAAAACTCGTTTTGATTTGCCGTTCAATACCATGCTTTTCAAAGATTGGTATTTTAGGATTATGAAGTTTTACGATTGATTCTTTTTTTGGCGCAATTTCTTGCAGATATTCTTTTATTCTTGTGCAGAGCTCTTCATCGTCTGCAATAATAGAAGTAAAGGTGTCATTAAAAACATCTCGTAATATAGAGGATGCTCTATTCATTTCACCCAGTACTTTTGATGGATGGTGAGCTTTGTACATTTTTTTGCACATACCTTGCCATCGTTCGATAAGATTTTGTAAATCTTTGTCTAGTTCTGCTACTTTTTTGCCTTCTGCTACTGTACGAACAATAATTCCAAAACCTTTGGGCTTTATACTTTTTACAAGCCTTTTGAGTCGTTCTTTCTCTTCATTAGATTCTATTTTTTGAGAAATAGAAATTCTATTAGAAAAAGGAACTAATACAATATATCTACCGGCAATCGAAAGCTCTGAGCTAATTCTAGGGCCTTTGGTTGATATAGGTTCCTTAACTATTTGTACTAATAGCGATTGATTTGATTTTAACACATTGGTAATAGTACCGTGTTTATCAATATCGTTCTCTAAAGGAAAATCCTTAAGAGAATAATTCTTTAATTTACCTGTGCTTACACGTTTTATGAATTTTAATAAAGAAGCTACTTGAGGACCAAGATCATGATAATGCAAAAATGCATCTTTTTCGTACCCTACATTAACAAATGCAGCGTTTAGACCTGGGACAGATTTTCTGATTTTGGCAATAAAAATATCGCCCACAGAAAAGTCACTGTCGTCTTCTTCTTTATGTAATTCAATTAGTTTTCCACCCTTTAATAAGGCAAAATCTGTAGAGGAACCTGATCTAATGATCAATTCATTATTCACGTTGTTCACTCTAAATTAGATTTTTATCCCGATCACAATCGGAATGGATTAAACAATTTTTTCACAGGAATTTTTAAATTCCGTTGAAATAAAACATACGTATCGGTAGTAGATAGTGTTTTACTTCGATTTCAAAGAACATAGTTTTTAAATAGAAAAAGTAGTTAGAAACTACTTTTTCTTGTGGCGGTTGGCTCTTCTTCTTTTTTTACGCTTGTGCGTAGCTACCTTGTGTCTTTTTCGTTTTTTACCACTTGGCATAGTGTAATTTTTATTTGTTATTGATCTATTTTACTTCTACGTTTGTTTTTACACCTTCTACAAATATCTTTGCAGGTTTAAACGCTGGTATATTGTGCGCTGGAATTTTAATCGTTGTGTTTTTAGAAATGTTACGACCCGTTTTTTCGGCTCTGGTTTTGATAATAAAACTACCAAATCCTCTAAGGTATACGTTGTCACCACTTTCTAAAGAACTTTTTACTTCTTCCATAAATGTCTCAACGGTTGCTTGAACATCACCTTTTTCTATTCCAAGCTTTTCTGAAATTTTTGCTACAATATCTGCTTTAGTCATTATAATACCTATTTAGGGGGTTTTTAAATTTTCAAGGGGGCAAATATATGAATTTAAAATCCAAAAAATCAATACTTAAGATGATATTTTCATCTTTAAACGTTTAATTTTGTAAAACTTATAATTTCTTTATGATTTTTTCTAAAAAACTCATTACGTGGTACTTACATAATAAAAGAGACATGCCATGGAGACAAACAACAAATCCGTACCATATTTGGTTGAGCGAAATTATTCTTCAACAAACCAGAGTAGCACAAGGATTACCCTATTATAATGCTTTTATAGAAGCATTTCCTGAAGTATCTGATTTGGCAAATGCCAGTGAAGAAGAAGTGCTTAAATTATGGCAAGGATTAGGATATTATTCTAGAGCAAGAAACTTACATTTCTCAGCAAAATATATAGTAAATGATCTAGAAGGGGTTTTTCCTGATACATATAAAGAGCTTATAAAATTAAAAGGAGTAGGGGATTATACGGCAAGTGCAATTGCATCAATATGCTATAATGAACCAACTCCCGTAGTAGATGGAAACGTGTATCGGGTACTGTCAAGATATTTTGGTGTTGATACTCCTATTAATAGTACCAAAGGGATACGTGAATTCAAAGAACTTGCTATTACCTTAATGGACCATGATCAACCTGCAGAATATAATCAGGCAATTATGGAATTTGGCGCCCTACAATGCAAACCACAGAATCCATATTGTATTGTATGTCCTTTACAGGACAGTTGCCAAGCTTTGAAAAATAGTAGTATCAATAGACTACCGGTAAAATTAAAGAAGCAAAAAATAAAAAAGAGGTATTTTAACTATTTGGTTTTTTATGTCAAAGGAGAATATACGGTTATACAACAAAGAGTGCATAGTGGTATTTGGCAAGGATTATACGAATTCCCATTAATCGAAAGTGAAAAAATAAAAGTAGATGATATAAGATCTCATGCAATTCTTAAGGAGCTTATAAATGAGGAAGATGATCATTTTGATATTACACTGTATCAAGAAGAGCCTATCGTTCATAAATTATCCCATCAACATCTATATACCAAATTTTATATCATTACAGCTAAGGTACTACCATATATTAAGGAGACGCAAAAACTGATTTCAGATAAAAATATAAAAAAGTACCCTGTGCCTATTCTTTTAGGGAATTTTATAGATTCTTTTTTTGATAAGAAATTGGTTTCAAAAAGAACATAGAGTGTCTCGGATATCTATGTATTTTGATTGGTAAATAACCGTATACTATTTGTTTTTGTGGTGAGCATGTAGAATCAAAATAGAATATATTTAGATCATTATTAGTTAATTATTGAGAAATTAAGTGATAATTGCAAGTGGTATACGGTTGTTTAAGAATTAAAATGGACAAATTATTTATGAAAAACCTAAAATACTAAAAGCGATTAATAGCTCATATAGAGGTTATTAGTTTGTCAATTTTTTATTACATTTACTATAAATCATAGGTGTTTGGTTGTGTGCTAGAAAATAAGACCAATTGCGGTAGCGTTATTTAGAAAGGTTTATCATTTCTTTGTAGCTATAAAACCAAACCATAAATTAAACTTTTGAATGTCAGGAACACTTAATAAAGTAATGCTTATAGGGCATACAGGAGATGCGGTAAAGATGCATTATTTTGAAGGAGGCAGCTGTATAGGTAGGTTTCCTTTGGCTACTAATGACTCTTATGTTAATAAAAGTACAGGAGAGCGTGTTAATACTACCGAATGGCATAATGTAGTGGTTCGAAATAAGGCTGCCGAAATATGTGAAAAGTACCTTGCCAAAGGAGATAAGGTATACATAGAGGGCCGTCTTAAAACTAGAAAATGGCAAGATGAACAAGGAAAAGATAGGTATAGTACAGAAATTCAATGTACGGATTTTACCTTTCTAACGCCTAAAAATGAGAGCCAGCCATCTGAGCCAAAGCCTGCAAATGCAACTCAAATGACGCCTAATTCTGCTGCAAATAGCTCATCGGCCATTTCATCAGAAATAAATGCTAGCGAAGAAGACGATTTACCGTTCTAATTATGTTTAACTAAAGACCACTAAATTTGGACCCTGATCCCGAATTACTATTCACTTTATTATTTGCTTTTGACCTAATGCCAACCATAAATATGGTTTTCCTTATTGTGCTATTGATTTTTTCGGCACTTATATCAGGAAGTGAAGTGGCTTTATTTTCGCTGACGCCAGCAGATCTCAAAGAAGAAGATAAGCCTGTGTCAAAAAATCTTACCATCATATCAAAGTTGCTAGATAGTCCCAAGAAACTATTGGCAACTATATTGGTTGCAAATAATTTTATCAATATTGCTATTGTACTACTTTTTGATGCATTGGGAGAGGTTTATTTAAGTAATTTAGACTATGTATGGATGCGGATCAATGTGCGATTTGTTGTTGAAGTAGGAGTAGTAACCTTTTTAATTTTATTGTTTGGCGAAATTTTACCTAAAATATATGCCAGTAGAAATAAAGTTAAATTTGCTAAGTTGATGGCACGACCTCTTCAATTTTTAGATTTGATAATTACCCCGGTAAGTATACCTATGCGTAGTGTGACTGTATGGATTCATAATCGATTAGGGAAACAAAAATCTAATTTGAGTGTAAATCAATTGTCACAGGCATTAGAACTTACCTCTGATACAGATACAACTGACGAAGAAAAGAAAATATTAGAAGGTATTGTGTCTTTTGGTAATACAGATACAAAACAGGTGATGCGTCCTAGAATGGATGTTTTTGCATTAAGCAATGCAGCTTCGTTCAAAGAAATTCTACCAGAATTAATAGAAAAAGGATTTTCGCGGATTCCTGTTTATGAGGATAGCATTGACAAAGTGATTGGTATTCTTTATGTAAAAGATCTCCTGCCTTATATAAATAAGTCAGATCTTCAATGGGTAACTTTACTAAGAGAACCGTTTTTTGTGCCAGAAAATAAGAAACTAGATGATTTACTAAATGATTTTAAGAATAAAAAAAATCATTTAGCTATTGTTGTAGATGAGTATGGAGGTACCAGTGGTTTAATTTCGTTAGAAGATATCATTGAAGAGATAGTGGGTGATATAAGTGATGAGTTTGATGATGAAGACTTGGTGTTTTCTAAATTAGATGATCAGAATTACGTTTTTGAGGGAAGAACAGCATTAAAAGACTTTTATAGAGTTCTTAAACTTGAAGACACTATTGTTTTCGAAGAAAAGAAAGGGGATGCAGAAACTCTGGCTGGTCTATTGCTTGAGGTGTCAGGAAGTTTTCCGAAACGAGGAGAAGTGATTAGTTTTGACAACTTTTCTTTTACTGTAGAATCATTAGATAATAAGCGAATCAAACAAGTCAAATTAACGATTAATGAAAAAAGGAGTAGTTAGATTTTTTTTAGTATTTGTGGCCTCATTATTTCTTTCGTGTAAGGGAGAAGTGTTGCCGAAGCCTAAAGCTATGTTGCGATTAAGTTATCCTGATCCAGAGTATAAAGAATTATCGTTGCCTTGTCCATATACTTTTGAGAAAAATGAGTCTTCTGATTTTAAGGAGGCAAGGCAAAACAAAAATTGTTGGTTTAATTTGGAGTATAGAAAGCAAAAGGCAACTATGTATATTTCTTATTTTGAGATTAATAATAATTTAGACTCATTGTTGAGGGATGCTCAAAACCTAACTCAAGAACATGTGGTTAAAGCTGATGGTATTTTGCAGGAACCATATGCTGATCAAGAAAATCAGGTATATGGAATGTTTTATGAGGTGTCTGGCGACGCTGCCTCTCAGTCGCAATTTTATGTTACAGACAGCATCCATCATTTTATAGTAGGTTCTATTTATTTTAAAGTAAAGCCTAACTATGACTCAATACTACCGGCAGCAAATTATTTGCGAAACGATATGAAGCACTTGATGGAAACTATTCGGTGGAAAAAATAAATGCTGGTAAACTAACACTTGTTAATTTTTTACAAAATATAGGAGGTCTCTTTATAATTTTATCACTTTTGCAGCTTAGTTTAAAGCAATGCAGAAAACAAGTTTAAAATGGGTATACCTTGCGGTATTGTCTCTGGTTTGGGGAAGTTCATTTATTCTGATTAAAAAATCTCTAGTAGGACTTACCCCATTGCAGTTAGGTGCATTAAGGACATTATTTGCGGCCATATTTTTATTTTTGATTGGTTATAAAAGCATTAAAACAATTAAAAAATCAGATTGGAAATGGGTGATAATTTCAGGGTTTTTAGGAACATTTATCCCAGCTTTTCTATTTGCATTTGCCGAAACCGAAATTGATAGTGGTGTTGCGTCTGTGCTCAATTCTACAACACCTTTGATTACCTTAATCCTAGGAGTTTTAGTCTTTTCTATACAGTTTAATAAAAATCAGTTTATAGGAGTGCTTATAGGATTGATCGGTTGTATCGCATTAATCATCGAAGGAGCAACGGTTAATCCTGATCAGAATTATTGGTATGCTTTTCTTGTGATTCTAGCATCAATATGCTATGCAATTAATGTAAACATAATTAAGCGATATATGCAAAATATCTCGCCAATGGCAATTGCTAACGGAAATTTTATCGTTTTGGTAATTCCTGCATTGTTTGTTCTTTGGTCTTCTGATTTTTTTAAGGAAGAAGTGTTAGTTGATTCAAAAGTACATGTAAGTCTGCTCTATATCTCTGTCCTTGCGGTTGTGGGAACAGGAATTGCCAAGGTATTATTTAATAAATTAGTTCAAATCAGTACTGCAGTCTTTGCAACTTCGGTAACATATACAATTCCTATAGTAGCTCTATTATGGGGATTGATGGATAATGAGCGCTTTACATTTTATCAATTAGCAGCTTCTTGTATTATTATCCTTGGAGTTTATATCTCGAATATGAACCCTATAAAAAAAGTAAAAGCGAGATAAAATTACCTCGCTTGTTTATGTTCTACACCTGTATCCACTTTGGGATAAATTAATATGAATCTGTATCATGATCTACCTGTGAATTGCATAACTACATGCAGAAGGAAGTTGCTTGATAAATTTCATAAATGGTGTAAAGTTTAATCCGAATATTGAATACAATGTTTTCATGTTTATTAGTTTTAAAAATTAATATTAGGTATTTGTATATAGTGTAAACAATTCTCGTGCCAAAAAATCAAAAAGCTTTGTTAACGCTTTGATAGCAAGGTGTTCGAGAGATTGGTTTTTCGGTTTTTTTGTAAGTCAAGAACTTGATTAGTATTTTTTGATTGTATTTCGATACGTTTTAATCGGTGTTTGATTAAGAAAAAAGAAGGACAGTTACGAAAAACGAAACTAGGATGCTTTATTATTGCAAATAACAAGTAGGTGGTAAGCATAATTGGGGCTGATATATGAAGAGTTTTTGTTGTTTGTTATGATACTATGTGCCTGATAGAAGCTTTATTGTAAAATAATGTAAGGGGTAAATAAGCTATCCCCTGAAAACAAGGTGATATGATAAGGATGATTTTTTTTACATTCGAAAAAATAAAACCAAAAATTGCTGTTATAATTTGATGAAACTGAATCATAAAGTTATAGAATGGATAAAATGTTGAAAAAAAAATGAGTTTGGTGCGTAACATTTTTGATGTTGATGACATTAACATGTAAGAGTCCTAATATCAATAATAATCAATGGGTTAATGTGATAATTGACTGATTTCGATTATATTTGCAGGCTTATTTTTAAGGTCTTTAAGGATGTCCTAAAGGAGATTTTAGAGAAGTAAATGTAATACGCGCCATATGTTTTTGTTACATAAAAAGCGTTTGCCGATAATAAATAAGAAATGTAAATTTTTAGTGTATAACAAGAAAACATGAGTATAAAGTAAATGAAAAGGATAATTCGTAAAAAAGTAAAGGCTTTTAACTTACAAGAGATGCTTCTTGTTTTGGCAATTATTGGAATATTGTTATTAATTGCCTTGCCCAATTTTTTGCCTTTGATTGCGCAAACAAAGGCTCAGGAAGCTAAAATACAGTTAAAAACTATTAGTAATATGCAGACGCAATATAGATATCTCAACTCCAAATATTCTCTGGATTTTAATGAACTTAATTATGAAGCGCCAAGAACTGTTAAAAGTGACGGTACAGCGAATTATGCATATGAGATTTTGCAAGCAACAGAATCTAATTTTAAAGCCAGAGCAACAGCAGTTGTTGATTTTGATGGAGACGGAGTTTTTAATGTTTGGGAAATCGATGAGAACGGAAGCCCAAAGCAAATCATAAAAGACTAATGTTTCTTATGAAAACAGCCCTAGTTCTTATCTTAGGGATCATTACCTATCAAGATCTTAAAGATCGAGAAGTATATGGTTTTGTATTTTTAATACTAATAGGGCTTTTGGGAGTGCTTCATTATAAAAGCGTTATGGATATTCACTTTTTTTATGCAGTAGCGATTAACTTTGGGGTCATCTTTTTGGTACTATTAGGTGCTTATATTTATACCATTTTCAGAATAAAAAAACCTTTTTTTAGTCAAGTGTTTGGACTGGGAGATTTGCTTTTTTTCCTAGCATTGGCTATTGGGTTCCCGACAATTACTTTTACAATACTATTGGTGTTTTCATTACTTTTTTCCCTACTTATTTGGGGGGTGCTCAAAAATAACTCAAAATACAATACAGTGCCTTTAGCGGGATATATGTCGGTATTTATAGGCGTAGTGTTTATAGTAAGTTGTATAACGAATGATCTAACATTATACCTGATATGAGCGAAGTAAAAACTTTTGAAATCCCAATACATTTGAAGCAGCTGATTACTTCGAATCAGGCATTCCATTACAGGGTCATTCCTATAGCCAAAGAAGAAGGTGTTATACACTTAAAAACAGATAGCCCAGATCCTCAAGGTCTTCAGAAAGAACTTTCAATTATTTTGGGGTACGAGGTGCTAGCAATTTCTGAAATTGCCGAAAATATACAGTCATACTTGACATTTAATTATAGAAAAACTACCAATTCCTCGAATGAAAAGTTACAATATGAGGACCAGTTTTTACAAAAGCTAATTGCCACAGCCAAGGATTTCGGGAGTAGTGATATTCATATGGAACCCTATGAGAAACAATGTCGAGTACGTTTCCGTTTAGACGGAAAATTAAAAGAACAATATACCATTTCTAATACAGAATATCCTCAATTGATTAATCAGATCAAAATTCAATCGGGTCTTGATATTTCTCAAAAACGACTAGCTCAGGATGGTAGAATTACGTTCAAAGAAGGAGCTGATGAGTTTGATATTCGTGTATCTACAATGCCAACTTTATACGGTGAGAAAATAGTATTGAGGTTGTTAAATCGTAATACGCAGGATGTTTCATTAGAAGATTTAGGGTTTACAGAAGAAGAATTAAAAAACTACAGAGAGGCAGTCAAAAACCCACAAGGTATAGTGTTGATTTCTGGACCAACAGGATCAGGAAAAACAACTACTTTGTATGCAACATTAAAAGAACTCAACAAAGAAACAACCAACATTTTAACAATAGAAGATCCTATTGAATATACCCTAGAGGGGATTAATCAAGTACAATTAAGAGAAGATATAGAGTTTGATTTTCCAGCCGCATTACGTGCCTTTTTACGTCAGGATCCAGATATTATTATGGTAGGAGAGATTCGAGATGATCGAACGGCCGGAATGACTATAAAAGCTGCATTAACTGGACACCTAGTACTATCAACAATACATACTAATTCTGCTTGGGCAACAATTTCTAGGTTGATTGATATGAATGTACCATCATTCTTGTTGGCAAGTACAATTACCATGAGCATAGCACAACGTTTGGTCAGGAAATTATGTCCACACTGTAAACAGCCAACAACAGTAGATAGTAAGGATTTTCCTCAAAGTTTTGAAATTCCGGAAGAATTAACAAAGCATTATATGGCAGTAGGCTGTAATCAATGTTATCATACAGGCTATATGGGGCGTAAAGCAATTTATGAAATATTACCGGTAACAAAAGAGTTAGAAAAAGCAATTCGGCATAATGAATTAGAGATAGACATGTATATCGAACAAAATAATATAAAAACATTACAGCATAATGCAACAAGAATGGTAATAGACGGGGATACCTCTGTTGAAGAAGTGTATGCGTTATTGGCTGATAATTAATATAAAAAAATAATCAGATCTTAGTTTGTTTGATGTGAGATCAGGAATTAGGAAAAGCAAAATAGATAGATGAAACAAAAAATATATATACTTGGATTTGTTCTGGCCCTAGGGATACAGGTTTTTGGGCAGGAAGATTTCCAGAGGCAGGGGCAGGATAATACGCGAGTCTCTAGTATAGAAAATAAATTAGAATTACTTAATGTAGATATTCCAGGATTAACAGAAAAAGTGAATGTCAATATTTCTAATACCTCTTTACTAAATTTTTTGAGAGCTGTCTCTCAGGTTCATAAAATTAATATCAATCTTGCAGAAGAACTTAATAGCATTAAAATAGTAAATGGTTTTAATGATGTTACAGTAGAAGATTTATTGGTGTTTTTAGTAAAAGAATATAATCTAGATATTGTTTTTACTGGAAATATTTTATCCGTTAAGCAATATGTAGCACCTGTAATTGCTCCTGTCGAGAAAGAGATTATAGTATCTTATGATGCTCTGGCAAAAACACTCTCAACTGATGTTAGTAATGATCCATTGCCAAAGGTGTTTAGAAAGATTACCGAGGTTTCTGGTAAGAATTTACTATTTACACCAGACTTGAATACTAAAAACCTGAATTTATATCTTAGTAATGTGTCATTTGATATTGCGATGGAAAAGCTTGCTGCTGCAAATGATATGGAACTTACCAAAACAAAAGATGGGTTTTATGAGTTTGAAGGTTTTCCTCAATCTGGAGATTCTAGCAAAGGTACACGCCGTCGATCGCGTCGTCGACCCGATTTTAATTATAAAGTCATTGATACACTCAATAAAATTGTAGCTATTGATGTCAAGGATACTCCTATTGCCGAAGTAATTAATACGTTCTCTGAGGATCTGAATTTAGAAATTTTTACTGCTTCTCCTTTAGAAAATGCAGGCAAAGTAACAGTTCATACAGAATCTATTCATTTTGATGCGTTGCTATCCAAAATGTTTGAAAGCAGAAGTGCTTCGGGCTCCCAAAACTCTGCAATAAGTTCGGGTAGAGGTAACCAGAATAATAATAGAGGAGAGGCAGCCCAAAGACAACAAAATACACCACAAAGTACGTCTTCCTCGAGTGTCTTTACATTCAAAAAAGAAGGAAATGTATACTATTTTGGTACAGAGAATCAATTATCTGTAAAGAAAATTGAATTAGTACAAATGATGCATCGATCTATAGTAACATTAGGAGATGCAAATAATTCTGTCGGAGGATTTGGTAGTAATTCTAATTTTGTAACTGGCGGAACTAGTTTTTTTGGTGGGGGAAACTCTACGGCAATAAATCAAACTGGGATTAATAATAGAAACCAGCAAGGCAACTCATTTTCTCGTAATACTTCGTCAAATTCCTCATCTGGTAGCTCATCAAAAGTAGGATCAATTTTAGATGTTTTTCCTGCAACTGTATTAGATGGATTAGACGTAAAAGTAGATGCCGAACTTAATAGTTTTGTAGTAAGTGGATCAGGTACACGAGTAGAAAAATTTAAGGATTTTATCAAATTTATAGATAAACCGATACCGCTTATATTAATAGAAGTGATGATATTAGAAGTAAATCGTTCGGCAACGGTAGAAACAGGAGTCGAGCTTGGACTCGGTTCTGAACCTACAACCACAGAAGGAGTAGCATTTCCTAGCGGTAGTATGACATTGGGTGCAGAGACTATTAACAGAGTAATAGGCGGTTTTGATGGTTTTGGATCTTTAAACTTAGGAAATGTAGTGCCGAATTTTTATATGGATATCAAGGCCATGGAAACTAATGGGAATGTAAAAATCCTATCGACACCAAAACTAAGTACCCTAAATGGCCATAAGGCTTACCTTTCTAGTGGGCAAACGACGTATTATGCCGTTACAAATCAAAGCTTTTTTGGTTCGCAAATTCCGCAGACATCAGAAGTAGTTAATTATCAACCTATCGATGCAGAACTGGCCTTAGAGTTTAAACCATTTGTTTCTGGGGACGGACAAATAACACTCGATATTCAAGTAGTGCAATCAAGTTTTAGCGGAGAGCGTATTGCCGAAGATGCACCACCAGACATTAGTAGTCGTAAGTTTTCTTCAATCATGCGTATGAGGGCGAATGATGTTGCTATTTTAGGAGGTATCGAACAAAAAGTAAAGAACGACTCGGGTTCCGGTGTTCCTCTATTGTCGCGTATCCCGATTATCAAATGGCTATTTAGTCAAAGAGTAAGAGAAGACTCAAGAAAAAAACTAAATGTAATTATAAAACCCACTGTGTTTTATTAATGTTAGAGAAATTATTATCATATAAACCTTTGGGTAAAACCCTGACAATGCTCGAATACTCTCAGCAATCAGGGAAACCGGTTCTTATTGGTGTTGAGTTAGAACAGAAAAGCGGAGAACTCAATATCAAAGAGATGCAAACTGCTGAAGAAATTGGTGAACTATCACAGTTTCTAAAAGGTAAAAGTATACGCTTGGTGATTACTAGTGATCAGGTATTGTCTAAAAAGGTTTCTCACACGGGCAGTGATGCAGAAATTATTGCAGAGGCTTTTCCGAATTTTAATGGAAATGAGTTCTACTATCAAATCCTAAGATCAGCAGAAACATCTTTTATAGCTGTATGTAGAAAAGAATATGTTGACAAGCAGGTACAAAAATTTAAGAATGATGGGGTGTTGATTACTGAAATTTCGCTTGGTGCTCTGAAAATGGTAGCATTGTCAGGGTACGTTGGTGATGTAGATGTGTATAGTAATACCAGTAAAGTTACTTTCTATACTGATGAAATAGTATCCATACTATCCAAAAATGAGAATGAACCTGAAGAAGAATATGATATTGAAGGTCTTATTTTTTCTTCAAGATATACATTACCTATTTCTTTGGGGTTAACATCAGTATTACAAAATGATCTTATTTCTGGTAATATAGATGATGAGAACAGTATTTTAAAAAAAAGGTATTCAGAAGTACGGTTTTTTAAGAGTGGTTTACAGCTAGGGCTTGGTTTTCTATTGATTGCTTTATTGGTTAATTTTTTTATTTTTAATGGGAAGTACAAAAAGTGGCAAAGCTTACAGGAAGAGCTTCAGGTATATACTAGTCAAAAACAATTAATTGATAAGAAAGTAAAAGAAGTGGGCTCAAAAGAAGCTTTGGTCAAAAGTATACAAACTACTGGGTTTTCAAAAAGTTCAAATTATATTAACCAAATTACACAAATACAACCAAAAACGGTTCTATTAAATGTATTTACCTACCAGCCTTTAAAAAAACCAATCCGAAAAGATAAGCTAGTTGACTTACAGAAGGATATTATCTCAATTGCAGGTCAGTCTACTGATAAAGTAGATTTTACAAATTGGTTGAGAGCAATAGAGGCGCTTTCTTTTGTTGAGTCTGTGACTATAGTGCAATATGGATTGCATAAAAAACAAACCTCAGATTTTGAATTAACACTTATAATCAAGACAGATGGAACAACGGACTAAAAATATACTATTAGTTGTGGGACTGCTCTGTATATTGTTTATAGCTTATCAATATAGTTTTGCTAAGACTTTTGCTATAAGTAAACAAGTGTCTAAGCTCGAATATGAAAAAGAGAAGTATTTGGCAGCGCCAGTGCAATTGGCTGCACTAACAAAAAAAGAATTACAACTAGACGAAATATTGGCAAAGAATAATGTAGAGGGAAATTCGTTGCAACGTAACCTTCTTAAGACATTAAACGAACTATCAAGTACTTCAAAAATCAAGGTTATTGCATTCGAAGAACCTCACGTCTATACTGATGAGATAACAAAAGAAGTTACTACCACCTATGATTTTGTATTACAAGGAGATTATAAATCCTTGATAGGAGTATTATATGCGTTAGAACAACAATACAGTTTTGGGAATCTTGCGCGTGTACATTTTGAGAAAAAGAAAAATTATAGAACAAGAGCAACTTATTTGCAATGTGGTGTGCTGTTGCAACGGCTTAATAATTAGAAAAAATAACAAGACAAAATAAAGGGAGATAACAAATAATATGATACATAATAAAATAGTTAGTTTGGTACTTGTCATGGCATTTTTATTTGTGGGTTGCCACAGTATAAAGATTGACAAAAGTACAATGCAAACCGCTGCCAAAAACCCTGTGGCATTAGGTGTTGTCGGGATACAGAAAGAACATATTACTAGCGCATCATTTAACGGAGCGGCTATACCAGAATATAAGGAACGTATACGTGTAAAGGGTATGGTTACAGATTTTAACCAAACAACATTTAAGACGTATCTAAAAGTCTCTCAGGAGAATACTTATCAAATAAAATATATAGATTCAGTAAAGAAAAAACCACAGTTTGTTACTTTAGAAGTGTTAGATAGAGTTGCTTTGATTGAAGATTTAAAAAATGAACATAATAAAGAGACATTAAGTTATATCGAAAATCAAAAAAAAGCAGCGATGGTTACTTCGGTTTCAATGGCAGTGTCAGAACCCCTTTTGCAAGAAATAGAGAAAGCAGAAGCTATTTTCTTAAGCAGTGGTATGTATAAACAATATCAATTATCATTGATAAAAGATGGACAGAAATATAAAACTGTTGATTTCGGAGAAGCTGTGATTTTTGCATATGACCTCTCATTTTTCTGTTGGGGAGAAAATGACAAAAAGCAGCTAGAGTTAAAAGATATTATAGATAATAAATACTCGTGTTCAGGAAAAACATCACGAGATGCAGTAAAAGTGAAAAAGAAAATAAACTATTTTAAACTATAAATGATGAGTAGATTTTTGATTGGTGCATTGCTTTTGCTTGCACTTTTAGTTGGATGTGAAGAAGTTTTTATAGAAGAAGATCTTTCAGAAAAAGAAATTGTAATATTAGCGCCTACAGAAGGAGCAGCAGTAGAGAATACATCAACAACCTTTAGTTGGGAGGAAGTAGATCAAGCCACTGAGTATAGACTTCAGCTTGCACAACCAAATTTCGAAAATGCATCTCAGATTTTGGTAGATACAACAATGGCGGTTAGTAATTTTTCTATGGAGCTTTTAAAAAATACATATCAATGGAGGATTCGTGCTCAAAATGGGAGTTCGGCTACACCATATGCTTTGGCTAACTTTAGTGTTATTGAAATAGAAGATTTTTCTGCCAGAGAAGTTATACTAACAACTCCAGAGGACGACTTGATTACTAGTACAAGCGAGCAAACATTAGAATGGCAATCTGTTGCTGATGCTTTGCTATATCGAGTGCAATTGTTAGACGAGGATGAGGCGGTGATTACCGAAGAAACAACAACTAGCACAGAGATATCAGCTACTTTCTCTGAAGGAGTTACGCAATGGCAGGTACGTGCCGAACGCGATACGCAGAGTACCCTCTATACAACAAGAACAGTGACATTAGATACAGAAGTGCCAAATACACCTGAAAGTATTGCTCCGATAGACGGGGCTACCCAAACAGGAACTACCGTTACTTTTAGCTGGACCAGAGAAGCG
The DNA here is from genome assembly GCF_000520955.1 of Aquimarina pacifica. Lineage (GTDB taxonomy): Bacteria > Bacteroidota > Bacteroidia > Flavobacteriales > Flavobacteriaceae > Aquimarina > Aquimarina pacifica. The sequence goes on from NZ_JACC01000009.1 coordinate 15,926, forward strand.
TTAGATGGCACCGAGGAATTTGATAGCATATATATATACAGTGATCAAGCATTAACACAATTAGTGTCTAAGGATGAGATAACCTCCCCAACGGATATTGAACTTACTGCTAGTGCTACGTATTATTGGTATTTACAATCATTTGATCGGGCAGGAAATGAAAGTGAGTTAAGTGATACACTAAGCTTTACTATAAACTAAGAGAGGATGTTAAAGGGAAAAAAAGGACTATATATTTTATTGCCAATTGTTGCCCTCGTGTGGGGGGCAATTATTATGCAAGTTGTAGGAGCTTTTTCTGATCAGGATCCTGTACTTGTAGACAGTAATATTGATATGACTGTCGTGCCTATAAAAACCAAAGAGCGAGATACATTTACGCTAAGCGTGATAGAACGGGATCCTTTTTTAGGAACTCTATATCAACCAAAAAAGAAGATTGTTGCCGCAATATCTAAACCTAAAGTAAAAAAACCTGCATTGGTTTGGCCTTCAATAACCTATAAAGGAGTGGTGTCGGGACAAAATACCGGCCAAGCAATTTATCTAATAGAAATTAATGGTAATGATGAGCTTATGAGAGTAAAGCAGACATTATCAGATGTAAGGTTGGTAAAAGGGTTTTCGAATTCGGTACGATTACAGTATAAGGGAAAAACAAAAGATTTTAAAATTGTTAATTGAAACTATTTTACAAAATAAAGGCGCAGGCTATGCAATTTGCTATACTGATTTCGGTATTAGTTGCATTGGTCCTAGGCGCTTTTTTACTTCTTACACATGTTCATTCTTTTTTCAAAATTAAAACCAAAGAATTAGTACTGGCAATTGAAGATTCGAATACTAAAATATTCGAGTCTATGGATCAAAACACAAAATCAATTGATACTATTGAAACATTATTAGGTACTGATAAAATAATAAAAGAAACTGCAGATTATCATGGAGCATGGTTTAAGAGGTATGTGCAAGTTGATGTACATAACCGAAAAGTAACCAGAACAGCTTATACAGGTTCTAAGCGCTCTTTAAAAACTCCTAATCTGTATTTAGAGAATACAAATTCACCTTTGGTAGTTGTTGGTAATACCCGTTTAGAAGGGAATAGTTATCTTCCGAAACAAGGGCTCAAGGCAGGCAATATTTCAGGAACGTATTATCAAGGTAGCGCACTTTATTATGGTAATGTTTTAGAAAGCAAATCATCATTGCCAGATCTAGAGCCAGAATGGGTTAGGTATATAGAAAATATTTGTAATGGAGGCTTACTTGAAGCTACAGGGTCAATTCCTTTAGAAAAAGAACTAAAAAACTCATTTTATAATCCACCGAAAATCATATATAATGACGCGGCCATTTATCTAGAAGATCAAAAGATTAGTGGTAATATCATACTTCAATCTAGATCCAAAATAGTGGTAGGTAATCAAGCACAGTTGACAGATGTTATTTTGATCGCTCCAGAAATTAGTGTCGAAGGTCAGGTAAGAGGCAGTTTTCAAGCTATTGCAACAAAAAAAATTAAGTTGGGTAAAAATGCGCATTTACAATACCCTTCATCGGTGATTCTTTTGGATAAAAATATAGATCAAGCTGCTAAAGGAAATAGTTTTAAAACGGAAGTTAACTTTATCATAGAAACAGGTGTAATTGTTGAAGGTACTGTTGTGTATCTCAAAGAAGAGAAATCGAAAGTTCATCGCACCAAAACTCAATTAGCAATTGCTCCCGATGTTGAGGTAATTGGTGAACTTTATTGCCAGGGCAATCTGGATTTTCAGGGAGTAGTTAGAGGATCCCTTTATACACATCAGTTTATTGCACGTCAAAAAGGTTCTGTATATCTTAATCACATGTATAATGGTAAGGTGTTAATAAATCCCGTAACCAATTTTGCGGGGTTACCATTTAAAGATTCTAAAAACGCGATAGCAAAATGGTTGTACTAAAGAAAATAAGAGGGGCTACGTTGGTAGAAGTTCTTACGGCTTCTGTACTGATAATTATTGTTTTTATGATTGCTAGTTTGAGTTTTAATAATGTATTCGGAAATCAAATACAGAGAGGCCAAAGTGCAATAGAGAATAGAATAAAAGAATTACAATACCTATACAGGCATGAGGTTCTAAAATTGCCGTATGCCGAAGATTTTGATGGCTGGGAGATTATTGTTACGATTCAAGGAGCTTATGCTGTGTTTTCATATAGTAAAGAAGAGGTAGAAATAGAGAAAAAAGAGCTGGTACAAGAATGAAAAGTGGGGTCAAAATAAAGGCATTTACATTAACAGAGATCAGTGTCGTTATTGTGATTTCTGCAATTGTTGCAGGATTGGCTTTTTCAGTACTCAATATCGTGCAAAGAAATATGCAAACGATTGGGGCAAATTATGAATACCAGGAGCAAATACAAGGATTAGAGGTAGCTTTAACCATTGATTTTAATGATTTTACTTCTGTAAAATGGAACCCCGTTGAGAATCAATTGATAATGTCATCACCTATAAATCAGCGTGTATATTTGTTTACAAATGATAGTATATCAACTGAGATTAATACATTCGATGTGCGGATCAAAGAAAAGGTGTTTTATTTTGAAGGCAAATCAGTAAACTCGGGTGATATTGATGCTGTTAAACTAATATTTGATAATACCAGAGAGGCACATCGTGTATTTGTGTCTAAACATAATGACCCGACGATACATTTCTAGACTATGGGAATTAAAATAGAAAAAGCAAAAAAAAGAGAAAAAGAAGAACATTCTTTTGACCTCTCTGCAATATTAACTAAAGAGATTACACTTTTTGGCAGTGCATTTAATAGTAAAAAGAAAGAACAATGGTATGCTGAATTGAGTGTGCTATTAAAATCAGGGATAGATCTTAGAAGTGGGTTGAGTCTGTTATCAGAAACCCAGAAAAAGGAAAAAGATCAAAAGCTTATGGCGTCTATGGTGGATAAGTTAATCGCAGGAAGTTCTTTCTCAGAGATAATAAAATCGGATAAGAATTTTACCGACTACGAATATTATGCAATAAAAATAGGAGAACAGACAGGAGAGCTAGCAAAGATTGCTGTAGAACTTAGTGAATTTTATAAGCGAAAGAATGAGTTGCGAAGAGAAATTGTTTCGGCACTTACTTATCCTATTATTGTGCTATGTACGGCAATGATTGTTATTATTTTTATGCTTAGATATGTGGTTCCTATGTTTGTAGATATTTTTAAGCAAAATCAAGTAGAACTACCCAAAATTACCAAAGGGATTATTAATTTTTCTAATTTTATGGGTGATAATGGTTTGTTGTTACTTCTATTAGGTCTTATCATGATAGGAGGGGTGTTTTTTGTTTCAAAAAAAGTCTGGTTTCGTAAAATATTAGGGAACGTTCAGCTAAAGCTACCTATTTTGGGTAATTACTTTAATAGGATCTATATGGCACAATTTACACAAGCAATAGCCTTATTAACTTCTGCAAAGGTTCCTATGGTAGAAAGTATGGATTTGGTTAAAAATATGATAGATTTCTATCCGTTGCAAGAGGGGTTACGTACAGCAAAAAAAATGGTGTTAGCCGGAGACTCCTTGAGTAAATCATTTTCTCAAAGCCCAATTTTTGATAAAAAAATGATTGCCATGATGCGTGTGGCAGAAGAGACTAATCAGACAGAATTTATTTTTCAGAAATTAAGTGAGCAATATAATCAACAGGTAAAGTATCAATCTCAAGTTATATCTAATGTGCTCAATCCTTTACTAACTATATTCGTTGGGATTATTGTTGGTGTTATTTTGATTGCCATGTATTTACCTATGTTTAGGTTATCTAGTGTGATGGGGTGATTTTTGGACTTGAATTGTGATAAAAAAATGATGCCTAATAAATTTTAAAAGGAGAATAGTTTATTCGGGATTAGTTATATTTGCGGCAAATTAAACAAAAGAACATGATATCAATATCTGATTTATTTGATAGTGGATTTCAGAAGAGAAATCAGGACCATTTTGCTGCAATTGTAAAAGTTGCTATGAGTGACGGAATTATCACAGAAGAAGAAAAAGCTTTTTTAGATAGATTAGCCAGAAGGCTAGATATTTCTGAGAATGATTATAAAGAGATTTTAAAAGATTATAATTCTCATCCTATTAACCCTCCTAGTAGCTATGAGAAGCGCTTAGAGAGATTATTTGATTTGTCTAGAATGGTATATGCAGATAATATTAAAGGAGATGAACAAGTAGTTTTATTACAAAAGCTTAGTATTGGTTTAGGGTTTAGTACAGAAAATGCAAAGTACATCGTTGATAAAGCACTAAGTCTAGTGGATCAAGGTGTAGATAGTGAAGAGTTTGCAGAAGAAATTAAAAACATGAACAGATAAAATATAATTATCTGTTACATAGTAATCCATTACGCTTTTTCAGTAGAATTAAAGTTTTGGAAAAAGTTTATAAAAAGCTGCCTATTCGGCAGCTTTTTTTGCTATTTGTTTTATTATTTTATACAATAATTCTTCCTGCTCAAATGGTTTTGCGATAAAATCATCCATACCAGACTTTAGACATTTATCTTTTGTGGCATCATCTGATTTTCCAGAGAATCCTATAATGGGTAGTCCAGAAATAAATTTATCTCCGTAATTGTTTCTTATCATTTTAGTAACTTGATAGCCGTCGAGTTGAGAGATGTTAAGGTCCATCAATATTAGATCATATTTACGACGTTCGATGTAGGTGATAGCATCCTGTCCGTTGATCGCAATATCTATAAAGAAATTCCCGGTAGCAATTAATATTTTCATAATTAAAAACTGAGTAATTTCCTCGTCTTCTACAACCAATATTCTATACTTATTAGAGCTTTCAGGAAGTGAATAGTTTTTCTTTTTTCTTTTGGGGGTAGTTTTTGTGATTTCAAATTTGAAAGGGAGCTTGATATTAAAAGTGGTGCCTTTATCAGGTTTACTTTCCACTTTTATTTCTCCATTTAATAGGTCGACAAGATTTTTTACAATTGCTAACCCTAATCCAGTTCCCGTAATTCGTTTATCAAGATTAAAACGTGTAAACCTATCAAAAAGATGAGGAATATCCTCCTCTAGTATTCCTAGACCTGTATCTTCAATCTTAAAATTAAGGCTCAGTTTATTAGTTCGCTGATAGTTTTTTGTTACCGAAAGCGTAATTTTTCCCTCTTCTGTAAATTTGAAGGCATTGTTTAAAATATTATTAATTATCTGATAGGTACGTGTGCGATCCCCGATCAAATATTCCTGAATTCCTGGTTCAATATTTGTCTCAAATATCAATCCTTTTTCTTCTGCAATTTTAGAATACGATTCATCAAAACCATCAACTAGGTTGAGAAAGGCGAATCGCTCTTCTACTACCCTTAAGGTGCCAGATTCTATTTTAGATATATCTATCATATCATCTATTAACGCATTAAGGTGACGACTTTCTCTTTTTATTATCCTAGCGAGTTCTTCTTGTTCGAAAGTTAGATGTGTTTTCTCTAAAATTTCTACAAACCCCATGATAGCGGTAAGCGGTGTTCGAATTTCATGATTAATATTCGCTATAAAACTATTCTTGAATTCTTCTTTCTCAAGGAGATATTTGTTTTTCAGTTCTAATTCGCGAGCGATAAGAATAGATTCATTTTTTTGTTGTGCAATTTGATTTAATTCCTTGTATTTTAAGGTGTAATCAAACAGTATAATTTTTATTTCTGATGGGTTGAATGTAATGGAAATATCACATATTCTATCAGTTACTAAGTCAGTTAGATGAATACACGGAAAATTAAGACCATCTTGTATTGTTGGGTCATTCTTCTCGAATCCTTGTAGTACCTGAAAAAATGGGTGAGCATCAAAAATCGAAGTGCCTTTAGTCCAATTAAAAAGAGTTTGCGTAGTTTCTATAATCTCATAGTCATAAGAAATTTCTAGCGTCTGCAATTGTGGGTTAAAATGTAAATGGTCAATTTGCTGGATAGTCATTCGATTAAGTAGTTATTTCTATGGATAAGTCAGAAAAGAATTGCTGAACATTTTTGTTCGTTTTTGCACTAGTTAAACAATCAAAAGGAATGTCTTTGGATTTTAAGGCAGCAATCATCTCCTTCTCATTTACCAAATCCAATTTATTACCTAATACTTTTGTAGGAACCTTGTAGTTTTCTTTTAAGTAGGTAAGATCTTTATTTAGATGTATATACGTGTCTTCTCTAGTTAAATCAAAAACATAAATAAAGGCGTGTGATCCCAAAAGGTATGATTTTCGGGTATCTTCAACGCTATTAGAATGTCCCTCTGCATCCCAAATGATCATAGATAATTCTCGGCCATCGGGTAATATTACTACTTTCTTTTTTATCTGGACTCCTAGAGTAACTTTATACTCCTCAGAAAATTCGTTATCAATAAAACGCTTAAAGAGCGAAGTTTTTCCGACACCGAAGTGCCCCAGGAGTACTACTTTCTTAGACAATTTCATCTGCAAAATGTTTTTTTAATTTTTGTGTAAAAAGGGTACTGTTTTCTAAATCTTTGCTAGAGATATTATGTGTTGCAAAATCGATGATTTGATCTTCTAGTACTTCTTTAAACATCATAGTATATGCTCCGGATATTACCGCAGCTACATAGTATGAGTAAAAGTTTTGGATATGTATGGTAAATAATTCGTATTCGATTAACTCTAAATTTTGATCTCCTCCTTCAAAAGCGTCTTCTACAAAACTCTTAATAGCCGTAAGCATACCTGCAACCATTTCTTTGTCAATTGTATTGTCTGATAGAGGGCTGTAATCTGCGATTAATATACCAGAATTTTTTTCTATGACAAACATTTGAACCAATCGGGGTTTATTATAATCACTAATGGCCAGATCTCCTTCAGTAATCCCTTGCGCCTTAGCAGCAGTTCTTCTAAACCAGTTCTTGAATGAAAAAGCTTTTCGAGTATTTCTACTGATGTTTTCACTAAGAAGTCTCATTTCCTGAGCAATATACTTTTTGATCATCTTTCCGATAATAGGAAATAATGCTTCTACTACGGCGTCCTGAGAGTTCTTTATTTCTTCTTTTAATGCCTCTGTAATAGTTGGGCCTAGTGTTTTTGGGATTTCACGAACAAAGTCATCTAATTTGTCATCAATAATAGGATCTACTTTATAAGAAAGTTCCTTTTTCTGATGAACAATTTTGGTTAACTCTTCAACTTTTTCGGCAAGAGAATCAGTAAATTCTTTTTCTTCGGTAAGAAGAAGTTCTTTAAGAATTTTAAGTTTATCCTGCTCTTCCATAATTTTTGAAGATTTGGATTACTTTTGACTTATTTTTTCACCTAGAGAAATAAGAAGATTTCCCAATGTTTTTTTGTCAACTTTATTAGCATCTAATTGTTCTGCTTTTTCGGTAAGCTGATCTTCTAATTCGGTAATTCTAATGTTGATGTCTGTACTTAGATTATCAATTGCAAGATTTAATTCTTTGCGTGAATCCTCTATAAAATCTTCTAGTTCTTTCTTCTTAGAATCAATATCTTTTTTTACTTTTTCAAATTCTGAATTATAAGCAGCAATATTGTCCCCAAAAATTAAGTTTTTGATTGCCTCTATTTTTGAAGAAGGATCAATAGATTTATTTTCTTCAACAGCTTGAGTTTCTTTAGCCATTTTTGGTTTGAGTATTAAGTTGTTATTTTGGTATTACGTAAAATTAACATAAAAACGCTAAAACATACTGATATTCATCAATAATGTTATGCGTAATGATAGTAAAGTATCAGTTTTTATGAAAATATTCATCGCTTTTATAAGTATAGAGGCAAAATGTATGCCATTATAGCTTGCTTTGCTGCTGAAAATTCTAAATCGAGTATAAAAACAAAGTAAGTTCTTATTCTTTTTTTAATGATTTTGATGTAAAGTTACTGTTATCAAATTCACAGAAGCACAAATAAATCTGCAAAGGTGTTTCTAAAAAGTAATCCTAATTTATTTTAATGTGTAAAAAATTGCGTTATTTTCCTTTTCTAACAGGTTATTTCATAAACGATTCTGCCTTGTCGACCATGTTTTTACTACCACAGATAAAAGGAGTTCGCTCATGTAACTCAGTTGGTTTTAGGTCCATAATACGTCGGTGTCCATCACTGGCTTTGCCTCCTGCTTGTTCAGCAATAAATGCCATAGGGTTACATTCGTATAATAAACGAAGTTTTCCATTAGGAGAGGTAGAGGTGCTAGGGTACATATAAATACCACCTTTGATCATGTTACGATGAATATCACTTACTAACGAACCAATATACCTAGAAGTGTAAGGGCGATCATCTTCTTCTTTTTGACAATATTTTATGTAGTTTTTTATTCCCTGAGGAAAATGAACATAATTTCCTTCATTTACAGAATAGATATGCCCATCTTCTGGAAAACGCATGTTTGGGTGTGATAAATAATAGGTTCCTAATGCAGGGTTTAATGTGAAACCATTAACACCGTGTCCTGTAGTGTATACAAGCATTGTAGATGTTCCATAGATAATATATCCAGCGGCAACTTGTAAGTTACCCGGTTGTAAAAAATCATCTATTGTTACAGGTGTTCCTGGTGGTGTAATTCTTCGATAGACCGAGAATATAGTACCAACAGATACATTTACATCAATATTAGAACTTCCGTCCAAAGGATCCATTAATACAACATAATTATTGCGATGATCATTATTTTGCCCTTTGATTGTGATAAACTCATCATTTTCTTCTGAGGCAATACCACATACAATTTCTCTGTTTGTTAGCGTATTGATAAAGGTTTCATTGGCAAGTACATCAAGCTTTTGTTGGTCTTCTCCTTGTATGTTTGTTTGCCCAACTGCACCAGTAATGTCTACAAGACCAGCTTTGTTTACTTCGTGATTCACCATTTTTGCAGCTAGTCTGATTGAATTAATCAAACGAGAAAGCTCTCCGCTTGCAAACGGAAAATCTTTTTGGTTCTCAATAATAAACTCTCCTAAGGTTTGATTTTCTCTTGACATGTATGATGCGTTTTGTTTTGTTGCAAAAGTATTGTTTTTAAATAAACTATAAGTGAACTCATCTTGACTTTTTATAATTTACTATAAAAAAATAATTTTAGGAAATATTGATTGAGAAAATTCTCTTTTTTGCGACTCATTTTTATAGTTTTGATAAACTTTTCTTTTATGGACTATATAATTAGAGATGCAACCGAGAAAGATATGCCTCAGGTTTTAGCATTAATTCAAGAATTAGCAACTTTTGAGAAAGAGCCAGAAGCTGTTGAGATAAATGTAGAAGAGTTGTGCCGAGAAGGTTTTGGTAGCCATCCTCTTTTTCATTGTTTTGTTGCAGAAGTTAGTAACAAAATTGTAGGAATCGCTTTGGTATATTATCGTTTTTCTACCTGGAAAGGCAGGTCTATTCATCTAGAAGATCTTATTGTAAATGAATCAATGAGAGGAACAGGAATAGGTAATGCATTATATAGCGAAGTCCTTAAATATGCCAAGTCAAAGGGAGTGCGAAGAGTAGAATGGGTAGTGTTGGACTGGAATAAAAATGCCATAGATTTCTATGAAAAAAGTGGAGCCCGATTACTCAAAGACTGGTATCTCGTACAAATGGATCAGGAAGGAATTCAGGCATTTGTTTCTAAGTTGTAGCCTTTTGACTGGGTATGATAATTTTGTTAAGATTAATGATTAAATGCATATAAATGAGGGTTTTTAAATTCGGTGGGGCATCAGTAAAAGATGCCGATGGTGTAAAAAATGTAATAAAGGTCTTGCATCAAACCGGTTTTGATAAACTTGTTATTGTGGTTTCTGCGATGGGTAAAACAACCAATGCACTAGAAAAGATTGTGACGTCATATCTTAATAATGATCCAATATGTTCACAACAAGTACAGGATTTAAAAACCTATCATATATCTATTATAACGCAGCTTTTCAGAAGTCCACAACATCCGATTTTTGAACATATAAATGATTGGTTTTTTGATCTGGAAACTTTTTTTAGTAAAAATGAATCGAAACAATACGAATATGTTTATGATCAGATTGTACCATATGGCGAACTTATCTCGACGACCATAGTTAGTACATACCTTAATTACAAAGGATACAAAAATGAATGGGTAGATGCACGTCACATAATCAAAACGGATATCGGATATAGAGATGCAGAGATTTTATGGAAGGAGACGCAGGATCATATTAATTCAAAAATCAACAAAAATGGACTTAGTGTTACTCAGGGTTTTATAGGTGGTTATGGGGATAGTACTACAACCTTGGGTAGAGAAGGAAGTGATTATACTGCAGGTATTTTGGGGTATTGTCTAGATGCTACTAGTGTAAGTATTTGGAAAGATGTTCCTGGGATTCTTAATGCAGATCCACGGACTTTTAAAAACACACAATTACTCTCTCATATTTCTTATAGCGAAGCTATAGAGCTTGCATTTTACGGAGCATCAATAATTCATCCTAAGACAATTCAGCCATTACAGAGAAAAGAAATACCATTGTATGTTAAATCATTTCTTAATCCTAATGAATCCGGAACTTCTGTAAAAAAAGGGCAGCCTTTGGACCCACATCTCCCTTGCTATATTGTGAAAAAGAACCAAATATTGCTGTCTCTTTCTTCGTTAGATTTTTCGTTTATCGTTGAAGAAAATATCAGCCAAATTTTCAGCCTTTTTCATGAATATCATATAAAAGTAACATTAATCCAAAATTCTGCAATTAGTTTTTCTGTATGTCTTGATGACCCATTTAGTCATTTTGAACAGTTGTTAAATATTCTAAGCAAAAGATATAGGGTCGTCTATAATACAAATGTCTCTTTGTTTACAATCAGACATTTTACAAGTCAAGCGATTAAGCAACTTGAGAAGGATAAGACTATTTTGGTAAAGCAAACAACCAGAGAGACCTATCAGATCGTTAGTAAGGATTAGTAATAAAGATTCGTGTAATTTGGTTATATTTGTCGTTAGCGTAAATTGTATTGAATGCCTGTAGTAACAGCTAGAACAGTAGCCTCAGGGCTAAAATTGGATAAACTTGGTTTTATAGGTACCTTTTTTGGTTGGATAATTCTTAAGATCACCCGATTATCTAAAATTAATCGTCAATACGATACACTTAGTCATTTAAAAGGTGTAGAGTATCTTAATAAGACTCTTGATATGTATGGTGTTACTTTTGAAATTCCTGAAGAGGATTTTCGAAGATTACCAAAAGATGGAGCATTTATTACCTTGTCTAACCATCCACTAGGTGGGCTAGATGGAGGGTTGTTACTTAAGTTAATGCTTGAGCGCCGTCCAGATTTTAAGGTGATTGCCAATTTTTTACTCCACAATTTTGTGCCATTACAACCCTATCTAATGCCGGTAAACCCTTTTGAGGACAGGAAAGAAGTCAAGTCAAGTCATAAGGGTATAAAAGATGCTATTTTACATTTGCGTGACGGTAAGCCTTTGGGTATTTTTCCTGCGGGAGAAGTATCTACCATTAAAGAAGGTAAGAAATATGTTGATAAATCTTGGGAGCCTAGTGCAATGCGATTGGTGCAGAAAGCTAAGGTGCCTGTAATCCCTATATATTTTCATGCCCGTAATAGTAGCTTGTTTTATAAATTATCATCTATAAGTAGTTTACTACGGACCGCAAAATTACCTAGCGAACTCTTCTCTCAAGAAAATAGAGTGATCAAAGTAAGGATTGGTAATCCAGTTTCTGTAAAAGATCAACAAGAGCATACTAATCTCGAAGATTTTACCAATTTCTTGCGTAAGAAGACATATATGTTGGCAAATCCTTATGAGAAAAAAACTTTAAGAGAATCAATACCTCAAAATTTAAAAATTCCTAAATCTCCTAAGCAAATTGCTTTGGGTGGAAATATTAATGCCATAGAATCAGAATTGCAATATTGTAGAGATCATGATATGCGACTGCTGATGAGTAAAAATTACGAAGTTTTTCTTGCAAAAAAGGAGCATATTCCGAACGTAGTTCATGAAATAGGAAGATTGCGAGAGATTACTTTTAGAGCTATTGGTGAGGGGACTAATAATTCATTAGATCTGGACCCTTTTGATGAATATTATCACCATATGTTTCTATGGGATAATCGTGCGCAAAAAATGGTTGGAGCTTATCGTATGGGTATGGGATCAGAGATTTATACTGATAAAGGAATCGATGGATTTTATCTTCAGGACTTGTTTAGATTTGAACCTGAATTGCATAAAATGATGAGTGAATCTATTGAGATGGGTAGAGCATTTATTATAAAAGAATATCAACAACGACCGATGCCATTATTCTTGCTCTGGAAAGGAATTGTACATTGTACATTGCGATTTTCTGAGCATAAGTATCTGATCGGTGGGGTGAGTATAAGTAATAAGTTTAGCAATTTTACAAAGTCATTGATGATCGAATTCATGAAATCTCATTATTATGATCCTTATGTAGCTCAATATGTTAGACCCAAAAAAGAATTTAAGGTCAAATTAAAGGATGCAGATAAAGATTTTGTTTTTGACGAAAGTAAGAGTGACTTAAATAAATTTGATAAAATTATTGATGAAGTAGAGCCGGGGAGCCTTAGAATTCCTGTTCTTATCAAAAAATATATAAAGCAGAATGCTAGAGTAGTTGCTTTTAATGTAGATCCACTGTTTAATAATGCAGTAGATGGTTTGATGTACATTCGTATTGCTGATTTGCCTGATAGTACTGTAAAACCAGTTATGGAAGAATTTCAGGCAGAATTAGAACAGAAATATAAAAACGGTGATAAATAATAGTTAGATGTTAGCTCACCACTTTCTGAAGATTTAATATATAATCAAAAACTCTATAGTATCGTAAGGTGTTTTTAGAAAATTTACCTATACCATAGAGTTTTTGATCGTACAGCATTTTAGTATTATACTGCGGCTGCTATGTTCTTTTCAACAAAGTTTTTACAATATTCTTTGATTTGATTTCTTGTCTTGGTAAAAGCAGCATGAATTTCTTCATCGGTACCTTTTACTTTTGACGGATCAAAGAAGTTGTAATGCAATCGCTCTGCTTTTCCTGGGAAAAAAGGACATCTTTCTTTTGCATTGTCACATACAGTGATGATATAATCGAAGGCAATGTCTATATATTCATCAAGATTATTAGAGGTATGGTTTGTGATGTCAATACCATCTTCTTTCATTATTGCAATGGCTCCAGGATTAAGGCCATGAGTTTCTACGCCTGCACTATAAATAGTTGCTTTTCCTTCTGCAAAAAGTTTTAAGTACCCTTCTGCCATTTGACTTCTACATGAGTTACCGGTGCATAATACTAAAATATTCATTTGTTTTTTAAGTTTTTGAGATCCCATAAAAGGGATTGTGGTGTTGTGGTTATACTATTAATTTACTTCTTCTTTCTAAAATGGTGTTGTCATACCATGTGTTATTGAGTTTTGCTATCTTTTCTTTGTATCCAATTTCTCTAAATCCTAAAGATTTATGTAGCGCAATACTCACTTTATTTTGGCTAAAAATACTTGCCTGCAAGCTCCAGAAACCTTCTTGTTCACTTTTTTTTATTAATGTGCTCAAAAGTAGTTTACCAATACCAAACCCCCTAAGTTTTGATGTTATGTAAATGCTAACTTCGGCCACGCCATGATACACTTCTCGCTTTGATACGGGTGATAAAGCGGCCCAGCCTACTGTATTATTATTGAGCGTAGCTTTGAGTCTGCATGATGTAAGATGGGTTGTGTTCCATAGTTTCCAAGTAGGTACCTTTGTCTCAAAAGTGGCTTGCCCCGTAGTAATACCTTCTTTATAGATAGCAGAAATTACAGGCCAATCTTGCTCAGAAAAAGTCGCTATGTCTAAAGTTTGAGTCATACGAGTATTTGTATTTTTTATAGAGTTACTGCTATTTGTTTTTATTAACAGCAACCGCTACCCGGAGCGCAAGAAGCACTAGCTGCTTCGGTTTCTTGAGGAACTCCGCAAGTTTCTTTGGCTTTGCAGTCTGTAGGAGATACAGCAAGTTTTATGAGCAATTGATTTTCTTTAATTTCGAAATCTGTAATATGCAATTGTGCTGTATGAAACATGTTGTTTCCATATTCAATTTTTATCATCGAATCCATTTCATAAGGTCTCATAATTCCGACTTTTTTTAGAATTCCTAACGCCTTATAAGTGCTTAAATAATCTAATTTCCCTAATTCACTTGGGCTTTCCCAAAGTTGTATGATTGTCTCTTTCCAAGAATCCATACCAGAACCACAATCAACAGAATCAATGTTGATATGCTTAACCTCTGTGATATGATAATTTGTTCCCACCAACATGCCAGGAGCGTATTCGAACAAAAGTGATTTATCTTGGTGTTCTGCCAATAATGTTATAAAATCTGATGTTTTCATTTGTATATAGTTTGGGTTACCAGCCATTGGCTAGCAACAGTTATATTTTGTGGTATCAAAAAATGAGTTTAGTAATTGTTGCAGTTCATTCCATCGATCGAGATTAATGCAATAGCACATGCTTTTGCCTTCTATCTCACCTTTTAACAGTCCTATACTTTTTAGTTCTTTAAGATGTTGGGATATGGTTGCTTGGGCCAATCCTATTTCTTCTACGAGGTCATTGCAAATACATGCATTCTGTTTGCTGATATATTGCAGAATAGCAATGCGCGCCGGATGCCCTAGAATTTTAAAAAACTGTGCCAATTCATTTTGTGGTTGATCGAATATCTGTGTTTTGGTTACACCCATGAATAATATTTTAATATCGCAATATTACGATATTAAAATAGAATAAAAAAGCCAAAAACAAAATTTCTGACTTTTTATAGGAATAGCTTTTCTATTACTTGATACTTAATTTTGATCTTATAGCTTTATTACTGATCTTTCTAATGATCGGTATTATCTGAAGTCCCGAAAGTATATGCAATATCATAATTGGCTGCACTAACTTCTTTAATATCAAAAGTAAAAGCTGTATTAGTATTGAGGTATTAAAAGAGTGATGAGATCACATAAGAGCTTTTTAAAAAATATGATTGTTTTAAACAAAAACTTGTTTTGAGTTGTTTTACAATAGATTTACTGCAAAAAAGAAAGGGTGCTTGACTTTGCAGTCTACACCCTTTTTTTAATATTATGGATCTGAATTTTAGAACCAAGGTTTTTTGCCTACCTGATAAGTTTGGTAGAATTCTTCATCAGATTTTGTTAGGTAGATGATTCCTTCTATAAGTCCTACAATACCTGCAGCACCACATGTAACAAATGTAATTACAATCTGTATAATCCCTTCTTTGGTATATCCTAAAATAAATTTATGGATTCCAAAACTTCCAAGTAGTATACCTAGAATTCCGGCTAACATTTTTTTGTTTTCTCCAGAAACATCGTTTAGGACTTCTTTTGCACCATCTGCAAAATCGTTTGCTGCATCTTTTACGGTTTCTGCAGCTTCTTCTGCACCTTTTTTAATGTCGTCTCCCAGGTTGTTGTTTTCTTCACTCATATTGTATGGATAATTTATTAGTTTGTAGAAAAGTACAAAAAAAAATGGATCTAAATAAGCTCAGTTATAAAAAAGCCGAGTCAATTGGTTCCCAAAGCTCAATTTTGTTGCCTTCAGGGTCAATAATCCATCCAAATTTACCATACTCGTATTCTTCTATTTTGTCAATAACAGTTACGCCTTCGTTTTTTAGAGTTTCTAACAATTCTACGAGATTTTCTACTCTAAAATTCATCATAAACTCTTTTGTGCTGGGAGTAAAATATGTAGTATCCTCCTTAAAAGGGCTCCATTGGGTAGAGCAATCATTTCCGTCAGTATCTTTCCACCAGAAGGTGCACCCATATTCATCTACCGGTAACCCTAGGTGTTTGCCATACCATTCTTTAGTGCCTTTAGGATCTTTTGTCTTAAAAAATATACCACCTAATCCTGTAACTCGTTTTTTCATGTTTATTTATTTTTTGTAACAGACTCATATATATCAATCCATTGTTGAGGTGTCATTTTGCTGGCTAATTCTCCTATAAGTCGAAGGGGAATTTGGTCTATTTTCTTAAATCGAATACAACTTTTGCCCATATCAAGTTTTGTTTGTGTATGTTTAGGATACTCACCAACAAACCAATTCATTAATTCTTTTTGAGCATATATTCCGTTATGATATACGGCTATAAAGTTTTTTTGTGAAGCAATATTCATAAAAGGTAAAGGTAATTTTGGGTCACAATGGTATCCGCTGGGGTAGAGCGTATGAGGAACTACATATCCTATCATCTTATAGTTAATTTCCTCAGAAAAACCTTTGGGAAGATTATCCTTTATTACGTGTCTCAATTGTTGCATTACTTCTCTTCGTTCTTCAGGAATTGCCTCAATATATTCATCTGTCGTTTTGACTTCGTATTGCATATTGTGATTTTTTTTAATTCGTCTTTTCTTTATTGCCTTATTTACGCTGAAGTGCTAATGCTGAAAGTAAGGAAATTATCAATCCAATGCTCATGACCGTCGCAAACATGATAAAGAAGCTCATAAATACATTTGAGAACAATTCTTTTTGAGCGTTTAGCTCTTTTAACTTAATCTGAAATTCTTCATCAGTTAGTGAACTACGTAATTGCTCTACATAATATGTGTAATAATCGTTCATAAAATCTGGGTTAATGTAGGTAACGTAGATAGAGTCTAGTATGCCAAATGCTAGTGCTGCCATAAAAGAGATAAGTGTACCAATCCAAAGTGCTTTACCAAAGGAAACTTTACCGCTATTTTCTTGGTCTCTATAATATTTAATTCCAAAAAACACAAAAGCTAAGGATACGATCATGCCAGCATATCCTATAATTTCCTGAATAGAGTAGTCAAGATTTTTACCAAAGATCCAACCAATGAGTGCTAGTATGCATATGGTAATGGCACTTTTAATTCCGTAACGTAGTATTGTATTTTTCATATCGAATAAAGATTTAATTCAAAAGTCGATGAGAACCTCAAAAAAACACTCATACTAAAGTACTAAATTTTATTTTTCAGTAATATTTAGGGCTATAAGATGCATAGCTTTTTAGCAATTTGGATCGCTTGGGTTCTTCTTTTTGCATCTAACTTTATTAGCAAACTAGAAACATGACTCTTTATAGTGCTTTCTGAGACAAATAAGGTGTCAGCGATTTCTTTGTTGGATAAACCTGATTCAATAGCTTGCAAAACTTCATATTCTCGCTTACTTATACCCAGTTCTTTAATTTTTTGATGATCTATTTTTAAGAGGGCTTTTTCTGAGTTTCTATTTGATACTTTTTTGTTAAGTATAACACCAATACCAAAAAATAGAACCGCTATACATGCAAGTATTATTTCTATTGCCAAATCTCCTTTAATAAGTTGATATTTGCTAAGTTTAAAAAGAACAAGCAACGAAATACTAAGAATCGAAAAAATTAGAATTGTTTTCTTCACCTTATAAATGTATAAAAACTAAGCAGATAGTATCTTTATTTCTTGCCTTAGGTTGTTTTTTGCATTGTTTTCATAGTGCTCATAAAAAAAAGAAGTTTTAAAGATTTTGGGCATCGCAATAAAATGGTTTAGTACTTTAATTCTACCTTTATTATACATGAAATCTGGATAGTATTTATATTCTTTACGCACATTAGTAAAGTATGTTTTATAGGTTAGCCAATCGCTACCAAGAATAGACAAGTCTGCATCTGTAAAGTAATTTATATCGTTATTTTCAGAAATTTGATGACCTTTTGTTGCCAATATGAGGTCTTTGCAATGCATAATTCTTCTGTCTGTCACCTGTAGAGAATACAATACTTTTACAGCTTTTTTTGCACTTTGTTCTTCATTGTCTTGTTTTAGCGCATTATAAATATAATCATGATAGAATAAAGCAAATAGTACCATGTCCCAATCAATAATTTTATTTTGTACTTTGCTTAGGTTCTTATAAAGATGTTCTAGATGAGCAAGGGTATGATAAAATCTTTTCTTTTTACTATGTTGCCGAGCAATATCCTTCCACAAGGATGCTGTGTATTCTAAATCCTGCGTATATCCAGCTAGTAACGATATGCCTATGTTTTTTAACAAAATTCGGCTTTAATTTTATCTACTATGGTTTGTGCTAACTTTTCTTTGGACTCTATTGTCCAACCTGCTACATGTGGACTTAGAATTACATTATCTAAGGTAAGAAGAGTTTGTAATGCATCGGGCATTTCTTTTGTATTGGTAAACAAATTTTCGAAGGATGATTTTTCGTATTCTAAAACGTCAAGTCCCGCTCCGAGTATTTTGCCTTTTTTGAGGTTGTAAACCAAATCTGCAGTTACAACACTTTTACCACGAGCAGTGTTAATGAGCCAAAAAGGTTTTTTGAACTTTTGTATAAATTCAGAATTGATCATTCCTATCGTTAATGGGGTTTCTGGAGTATGTAGGCTTAGGATATCTGTTTTTTCAAAAAATTCGCTAAGTTCTACCTGAGTTGCATCACTATTTTCGACGTCCTCTTTGATGTCGTAACAAATTACTTCTACTGCAAACCCTCGCAGTTTTTTGGCAAAGGCACGTCCCATGTTACCATATCCTATAATACCTACAGTTTTACCATCGAGTTCGATACCTCTGTGCTCTTCGCGTAGCCACTTTCCGTTTCGAATGCTCTGATTACCCATATTTAGTTTATTAAACAGAGAAAGGAGCATCCCAAGAGCATGTTCTCCTACGGCATTGCAGTTTCCTTCTGGAGCATTAAAAAGTTTGATTCCTAATGAGGCTGCATATTCGATGTCGATATTTTCTAATCCGGCTCCAACTCGACCGATGAATTTTAGGTTTTTCGCTTTTTCTAAGAAGGTATTATCTATTTTAAAACGACTTCTAATAACAATACCATCATATGTTTCGATTTTGGCTTCAATTTCTGTTTTTGTTGAGGTATAGTCTTCATGATTAGTAAAGCCTAGTTGCTTGAGTTGTTCAATTAGTATGGGGTGGTTGGTGTCTAGGTGAAGAATTTTCATGTTAAATATTAGTTGACTACCAAAAATAGGAATTAAAAATGGTTTGCTTTTTCTGTTTTATTTTTAATTAACGTAGTCATACTATTTTTACCACCCTAAAATGTATTGTATAAATGAAATAACCACAACTATTATAGTTGTGGTTATTATGAACATGTACTAATTCTATTAGATTATTTGCAATCCTCGTTTTGATTACATTGTATAAATTCGATTATCATATTATTAATAAGATGTGGTTTTTCTAACATCAACCAATGTCCAGCATTTTGTATTTTTTCGAAAGTAAACGTATTGTCGACAACGTCTCTTGATTGAACCATTTGTGCTTTTCGTAAAAATGCGTCTTGCTGTCCCCATATCCCTAATACAGGAATGTTTACGTTTGGAGAAGGCCCTGGCTCATCTATTAGTGGTCCATCGCATGGAGTAAGAAGGTATTGAAGATTTCCTCGGTACCAGTTAAATGCTGTAGTAAGCGCCGTTGCTTCTGATAGTTGGTTAATAGTGTTTTCGAGATCAGGATGACTTTTTGCAAAATCTCTAAAAAATGCCCAATCATTGTCTGTAAATGTTTTTTCAGCTAGTTCTTCTTGAAGAGCGAGGTAGAAGTACCATGATTTTTGCCGCTGACGTATGGTGTCATATCCAGGATTTCCTGGTGCTCCATTTGATAATACGGTTAATGATTTAAAACGGCCAGGAACAAATCGTGCCAATGACCATGCCAATGCGGCTCCCCAATCATGTCCTACTAAGTCTACAGGTTCTGATATCTCAAGTGCGGCTAATATGCCTAAAACATCTCCTATTAGTGCTCCCAGTGCATATCGCTCTTTTTCTAACGATCTGGGAGAACCTCCATATCCTCGCATGTCTGGTGCAATTACGCGATATCCTGCATTGACCAACGCAGGAACTTGATAGCGCCAAACTTCCTTAGAATCAGGAAAACCATGTATTAGTAAGACCACTGGTCCGGTACCATAATCAATAACCGAAAAATTTTCTCCATTTACATTTACTATTTTTTCTTTTGAAGAAGTATCAAAATCTAGTTTCTGTAATGGGTAAGGTTCATAGTCAACTGTCGATGAGAAATCTTCTTCATTATTTATTACATCTTTTGATAGTTGACTATTTTGTTCTGGTTCAGAGAACTCATCTTTAGAGCAAGATGAGAACATTAGAATGCTCAAGAGCATTGATAAATAAGAGATTTTTGACATCATAATTTCAAATACTTTAAGTTGATAATTTTTGTATAAATTTTGATGTAAAATTCTACTATTCTTATGGTGAAAAGAACACTGTTAATTGGGTTTTTTTTTAACCCAAAACAGGGTTGAAAACGGAAGATTTTTTAATTACATATAAAAAACTACAACCTGATTAGATGTGGTGTTTGGATTTACAAAGACTTTTGTCTTTTTACTGAGAATGTTTAAAAAGATAAGAGCCCGTTTTCTTCTTTAATATTCATAGTCATCACCTTTTGCTGCATCATCGGTATTTTGCTCCGTAAAAGCTCCTCCATAAATTGTATGCATATTCATGATTGCGAATTCAAAATCTTCTAGTTTTATGTTTTACCAATATGCTGTAAGATGTAGAAAACATAACAAAAAAAACAGGATTAGTCTAAATAGTTTGATAAATTTATTCGAAATGTATCAATTAGAATCCGAAAAAACCATGGTCAATCTGGATTAGGCCTATCTACTGAGTAAAAAATAGAATAACACTACAGAAAGAATATAAACGTTGAGTCGATGCAGAACGCTTTATCTCAATACAAAGGAATATAATAAAGCAGAGGAGTTTCATAGTAAGGTTGTGAAATTAATACGCCGTCGTATTCGTGAAAAAATGAGTGTCCCGCAAAACGTAAAACCCGAGTACTATATCCAATTTTTGATATAATTTGAAGCTTGATTTTTTCCTCTTAAGTATCCATCATCTTGTTTTTAAAGAGGTTTGGTGCAATATGTTTTTAAGGTTTTACACTATTTACCTGTTCTCGATATCTCTACGTAGCCTTACGTATTTTGTCGTCAAAAATGGATTTGACACCCTTTTGACACCGTTAATTATATGTTAAAATCAATTATTTAGAATAAATTTGCTGGCACATTCATAAATCCCAATATATGAGAAAAAAACTACTTTGCTTCTATTTGATGTTGTCAACAACTTTCTTTATTTCTAGTGCCCAAAATTTTATAAACGGTGATTTTGACAACAGTGATTATAAGGGTTGGACACCTTTGCAGCTAGATCCTCAAGCGACTGTGGTTCGTTTTGGTATTCTGGCAATAGATACAGTGTGCTATTGGCGTGTTATAGCCAAGGATGATAATCAGGCGAGTTGCTACAGGGCAAGTATTTACATTTAGAAAAGAAGAATAAACGAAATTTTTTAAACTATACTATAAGTTCGATATAAGATGAAATATTGCAAGGGCTTAAAAAGAAATAAATTTGCAATATAATCTTAGGATAAGAACGATATTTTGAAAGTTTTATAAGCTATAGTTTTTACAAACAGATTTATTAAAAAACTTCACACACTTCATACACACTTATACAATTAAATCATTGTCATTAAAGAATGATGATGGTATGATCATGCTTTTAAAATTGTAATAAGATAAATTTTGAATATAAAAAATATTAAACTCCAAAAGGATCAAGTATGTTAAAAAACTACGTTCGACCCAAGACATATAGTATACTATATTATTGTTTAATTTTTTTCATTTCTCAATCGAGTATTGCAGAAAATAAAACAAGCTTAACTAAGGATGCTTATCTAGAAAGGGAATCTTCTTTTGATGATGGAGATGCAATTGTGCCAGTAACATCTGTACTATTTGATACTACAAATCCAACAGCGATCTGCCAAGATATTACGATTCAATTAGACGCCGCTAATAGTGCAACCATTATCGCTTCTGATATTGATAATGGTTCTTTCGATACAGAGAGTAGTTTTACGTTATCAATAGATCTTGACACTTTTGATTGTTCGCATATTGGAGATAATACCGTAACACTTACAGTTACAGATACAAGTAATAATAGTGCCACTTGCACCGCTACGGTTACGGTACAAGAGACAACAATACCTACGGCGATTTGTAAAGATATTACAGTAAGCTTAGGGGATTCTGGTACGGCTAGTATATCTCCATCAGATCTTGATGGGGGTAGTAGTGATAATTGTGGAGGGGTCACTTTAACTGCTGATAAAACAGGGTTTACCTGTGATGATTTGGGAGCAGTAACAGTAACACTTACCGCTACAGATGGCAGTGGGAATACAAATTCTTGTGTCGCAACAGTCACCGTTATTGATACTGTTGCTCCAGTAATAGTTTGCCCGGATAATATTACCGTGAATCAAGATACAGGTATATGTGGGGCTGCAGTAACTTTTACGACTCCAGTAGATGGAAGTTTGCGAATTAATACGGGAACACTTACGGCAGGTCCAACACTAACAACAAGTGGAGGAACTACCAACTGGACCAGCGTGGCATTTAATCCCAATCTAAATTTGTACTATTCTTTAAGAGCAGGAAATACAGGTATGCCATTTAGAACTTATGATGATCAGGGTAATACTTTGGTAACTAATACAACAGGGTTGGATTTTAGAGGACTCTGGTGGAACCCCAATACCAATGAATTGCAGGGCAACGGTGCAGGAACTAGTGGATATAGAACCATCGCATTGGATGGGAGTGGATATGCGACCAATGGTGGCAATACTTTTGTAACGGGACTGAATCAGCCTAACAATCAGTCTAACGGAACGTATGATTATCATGCTAATGAAATTATTTTTTATCATTCAGAGGTATTATATAGATATGATATGGAAGGAAATCAATTGGGAAGCACTACTATTGTTAATTTTCCGGAGGTTTCTAATGGGGATATCACCACACGTTCTATCGGATATACCGGAGTTCCGGGTGCAGAAATTGTAATTTATAGTGAACTAAATGCAAGGGTCTATTTTATTGATAAAGCAACAGCTACATATAATGGTGACTTCTTAGATATGCCTGCGGGAGCTCCCACACCAAATAATTACGGTTTTACTTATGCTAATGGATATGTGTTTTTGCGAGAAGATTCTTCTGCCGATTCTTGGGTGTCTTATCAAATTGTCATTGATGACCGATTAGATAACTGTAATGGAACAACAATAACACAAACTGCTGGGTTGACCAGTGGATCTCTATTTCCTGTAGGAACATCTACAGTAGAGTTTACAGCAACTGATGCTGCTGGTAATACTTCTATATGTTCTTTTGATATTACAGTTAATGACATGACTTCACCTACACCAGTATGTCAAGATATTACAGTTCAATTAGATGCCTCAGGGAATGTTACAATTACTGATGCACAAATCGATAATGGATCTGCAGATGCTTGTGGTCTTGATACTATGGTATTGGATATTAATACATTTGATTGTACTAATATAGGAACTAATACTGTTGAGCTTACAGTCACTGATGTAAATGGTAATAGTGATAATTGTACAGCCACAGTCACAGTAGAAGATAATATTGCACCTATAGTCGTTTGTCAGGATGTTACGGTTCAATTAGATGCTACAGGAAATGTAACGATTGCAGCAACGGATATCGATAATGGTTCTAGTGATGCCTGTGGTATTAATACCATGGTATTGGATATCACTGATTTTGATTGTACAGATATCGGAGACAATACCGTAGAACTTACGGTTACTGATGTCAATGGAAATACCAATACATGTATGGCAACGGTTACCATAGAAAGTCCAATAGAAATTGATATACAAGGTAACGGAATTTCTATTGCTAATGGAGATGCAACTCCTGATACTATTGATGATACAAAATTTGCCTCTGTTCTTTCTGGAGGAAGCACTACCAATACATTTACTATAGACAATTCTACAGGTACCGTAGCACTAGATATTACCAATGTTGTGCTAAGCGGAGCACAGGCGGGATCATTTGCTTTGGGGGCTACGCCGACGACTGTAGCCGCAGGAGCAAGTACTACTTTTGATATCACATTTACCCCGGCCTCTGCAGGAGATCATACAGCTACCGTTACCATTCTTAATAATGATTGTGATGAAGCTACCTATACATTTGACATTACAGGATATTTAGGAGATAGAGGAGAGACCCTAAATTTAGATGGTATTGACGATTATGCGTTTACAAACATTAATTCGAGTACCGATGATTTTACCCTAGAAGCTTGGTTCAAGGCCGATAGTGGAGCTAATGGATATCGTGCTATTATGGTATGGCAAACAACAGGGCCTAATAAAGAAACATCTATAGAAGTACGAGGTACAGGAGTAATTCGTTTGGGGCAATATGATTATACTGTGAATAGGTGGCAACAAGTATATAGTACAACCAATGTAAAAGATGATCAATGGCATCACGTAGCTGCAGTAAAAATAGGGTCTGAATGGACATTGTATATTGATGGTGTGGCAGAAGGTACATTAACCTTAGCTTCTAATAATTCTGCATATACCGGACTTACTGATTTCAGAATCGGAAATATACAATTTAACGATGGAACCCTAGGAGAACATTTTAGAGGAGAAATCGATGAGGTTCGTATTTGGGATCATAGTCGTTCTTGTTATGAAATTAAAAATACCAAAGATTGCGAACTTTCTGGTACCGAAACAGGATTGGTAGCATACTATGACTTTAATCAGGGCGTTGCCGGGGGATATAATCCGTCAGAAACTGTTTTATTGGATCAAACTGCTAATAATTATGATGCTACTTTGAGCAATTTTGCACTAGATGCCAATTCATCAAATTGGATAGCACCAGGAAGTGGTATCAGTACGACAGCATGTATAGAAGTAGCTCCAAAAATTAGTGTATCAGGTAATGCAACGGTAATTAGTGATGGTGATACAACACCAGATTCTACCGATGGCACTGCATTTGGCACCATCTCTACACAAGCTACCGCAACGCAAACTTTTACAATTACCAATGATGGAGGTGGAGATTTAGAAATTGATGGAATTTCAGTTTCGGGAACATCATTCTCGTTAGGAGGATCCCTTACATTTCCAATTACACTGTCTGCAGGAATGACTCAGGATTTTGATGTTTCTTTCTTGTCTAATTCATGCACAGATACCGATTATAATGGATCAGTACAGGTCGATACAAATGATTGCGCAATAGGGTCATTGACCTACGCGGTTTCTGCATCGGTTACTGATGATGTAAACCCTACAATGGTTTGCCAGGATATTACGGTTCAATTAGATACTACTGGGAATGTAACCATTGCAGCAACAGATATCGATAATGGATCAAGTGATGCCTGTGGTATTGATACGATGGTCTTAGATATCACTGATTTCGATTGTACAATGGTGGGTAATCATACGGTTGAGCTTACCGTTACTGATATGAATGGTAATAGTAATACCTGTACAGCGACAGTGACTGTCCAGGATACTGTAGACCCTACTGCAGTTTGTCAGGATATTACGGTACAATTAGATGATGTTGGTGATGCTACTATATATGCATCTGATATTGACGGAGGAAGTTCTGATAATTGTGAAGTACTTGTTTCTTTTACTGGGACCCCTTTTATTTCTCAAACATCATTTAATAATGCCAATAATAGCCGTGGACACGGGCAATCTTTTACGGCTACAGTTACGGGAGTACTCACCAAGGTTCGTGTTATGTTAGATAGAGATTATAGCGGTAGGAATATTTATTTTTACAATGGCGCTGGTAGTGGAGTTTCTAATGGCATTGGTACACCCGATTATACAGAACCAAGTGTTCCTTTGGTAAATAGTAATGGAGGACAGGTATGGTCAGAAATTGTATTAACAGAACCTTTTTCAGTAGTTGCAGGAAATACCTATGCTTTTGTAATTCATGGAAATACAGATATTTATTATGCATGGAGTAACGCATATACCGGAGGATCCTTTATATGGCGATATGATACAGCTTCGGGATGTTGTACTTGGGGCGATTTGGCCTTTGAGTTAGAGTTTGATGAAGCCATGGATTTTAGCTGTGCCGAGACTGGTGATAATACTATACCACTATTGGTAACGGATTTATCAGGAAACACGGATACTTGTAATGCTACGGTAACTGTAGAAGATTCTGTACTACCTGATGTAATTTGTCAGAATATCACGATACAATTAGATGCTTCGGGTAATGCGAGTATAGTGGCATCAGATATTGATAATGGATCAAGTGATGCCTGTGGTATTGATACTATGGTGCTAGATGTAACTGCATTTGATTGTACGATGGTAGGAGCTAATACAGTTGAGCTTACTGTTACTGATGTCAATGGTAATAGTGATAGTTGTATAGCTATCGTAACCGTTGAAGATAATATTGTTCCAACGGTTGTTTGTCAGGATATCACGGTTCAGTTAGATGCTTCGGGTAATGCAAGTATTGTGGCATCAGATATTAATAATGGTTCGAGTGATGTCTGTGGTATTGATACGATGGTGCTAGATGTAACCGCATTTGATTGTACGATGGTAGGAGCTAATAAAGTTGAGCTTATTGTTACTGATGTCAATGGTAATAGTGATAGTTGTAATGCTACGGTAACTGTCGAAGATAATATTGTTCCAACGGTTGTTTGTCAGGATATCACGGTTCAGTTAGATGCTTCGGGTAATGCAAGTATAGTGGCATCAGATATTGATAATGGATCAAGTGATGCCTGTGGTATTGATACGATGGTGCTAGATATAACTGCATTTGATTGTACGATGGTAGGAGCTAATACAGTTGAGCTTACTGTTACTGATGTCAATGGTAATAGTGATAGTTGTATAGCTATCGTAACCGTTGAAGATAATATTGTTCCAACGGTTGTTTGTCAGGATATCACGGTTCAGTTAGATGCTTCGGGTAATGCAAGTATATTGGCATCAGATATTGATAATGGATCAAGTGATGCCTGTGGTATTGATACGATGGTGCTAGATATAACTGCATTTGATTGTACGATGGTAGGAGCTAATACAGTTGAGCTTACTGTTACTGATATCTATGGTAATAGTGATAGTTGTAATGCTACGGTAACTGTCGAAGATAATATTGTTCCAACGGTTGTTTGTCAGGATATCACGGTTCAATTAGATGCTTCGGGTAATGCAAGTATATTGGCATCAGATATTGATAATGGATCAAGTGATGCCTGTGGTATTGATACTATGGTGCTAGATATAACTGCATTTGATTGTACGATGGTAGGAGCTAATACAGTTGAGCTTACTGTTACTGATGTCAATGGTAATAGTGATAGTTGTAATGCTACGGTAACTGTCGAAGATAATATTGTTCCAACGGTTGTTTGTCAGGATATCACGGTTCAATTAGATGCTTCGGGTAATGCGAGTATAGTGGCATCAGATATTGATAATGGATCAAGTGATGCCTGTGGTATTGATACTATGGTGCTAGATATAACTGCATTTGATTGTACGATGGTAGGAGCTAATACAGTAGAGCTTACCGTAACCGATATTAACGGAAATAGCAATACATGTATGGCAACTATTACTGTAGAAGATTCTGTATTGCCAACAGTTGTTTGCCAGGATATCACAGTACAATTAGATGATACCGGTAATATAAGTATTACTGCATCAGATATTGATAATGGATCAAGCGATGCCTGTGGAGTGATACTTAGTTTGGATACTACGGACTTTACACTTACAGACGTAGGTACAAATGATGTAGTACTCACGGCAACAGACCCTCAAGGAAATAGAGTGCAATGTACTGCCATTGTAACTGTAGAAGATGTAACGCCACCGATTATTACTTTATTGGGAGACGATCCTCAAATAATTAGTTACGGAGATAGTTATCAGGAATCAGGAGCAATAACCAATGAACCAGCAGAATTAGTGATTGGTGATTTAGAGTATGTAGAAGGTACGGGAGATTATATAGTTCGCTATAATGCTACCGATGCTTCAGGAAATCAAGCGATAGAAGTAATACGAGAAGTACTGGTTGCAGCAAAGGAAGCGCCAGAATTTAATATACAGGTGTATCAAAGTGCTACAAGGAATGAATTTTATATTACTGGTTTTGATGGGGAACTATTGTATGAAATATATGATATAAATGGTAGGAGAGTGAGAATACAAAATTCTGTGACTGCAGGAGAGGCAATTTCTGTGGCGAACTATTCTGTGGGGTATTATTTCTTAAAAATGTATCATTGGGGGTATGGATTAGACAGTAGTTTCGAAATGATATATGTGCGATGATTTAAAAACTTTTAGAAGCAAGGATCAAACATATTATTATAGAGATAAATAGTACTGAAACGAAAAGTTCATAGTTGGGGTGGTATGCAGGGAGTACCCCTTATCAGTAAAGGGAGTACCCCCTTACGGATGAGGGGTCTATGCCATGCAGAGGTGTTTCGGGTTGATTATATATCGCATCGATATGATCTTGGATCACTTCAATGTGATTATAGGAACCTAATAATTGATATGATATCGCTTAGATCCGATACAAAGACCCAACAAACCGATTCGTTTTGGGGTCATGACCCTAAAGATGGTGGTTCGAACCACCTCAAGATCACTTCGAAGGATCTCAGGATCACTTTGAGTCAACTTGCAATGGTCTTAAACTATGATGCAATTACTTTGAAGGACTTCAATGATCCTTTTGTCAATACTGTTTCATTAAGTGCGTAACTTAAAATATGCACCCTCTTTATTATAACTTGATAAGACTACCATCAGTTTTTGCCGATTTGTAAATGGCCTCTACAATTCTAATATCCTTCATGCCTTCTTCGCCGGGAACAATAATAGGAGTATTATTTAATATAGAAAGGGCATCATCATCCATCTGCTTGGCTTGTTGGTTTTCTATATATTGATTTAATAATTTTCCATCGCTTGTTTTTCCTTGTACACCAGAATACATAGAAAAAGGTTGTAATGTATACCATCCTTTTTCGCAGTCGGCATAGAGTCTATGCATAGATTTTCCAACACTTGTTTTACCATAAGCCATAGCGCCAGAGGGAAATTCTAAGGTAAAATGAGTAGTTTCGTCGGTTTCACTAAAAATTTCAGGTCTAGTAGTCATTTGTTGTGCTGATACAGATATAGGTTCTTCTGCAGTGGTATAACGAGCTGCATTAAGGGCATATACTCCGAGATCATACATAGTGCCCCCACCTAATTCAGAATTTAATCTCCAGCTGCGTTCAGGGTTAGATACATTGTATCCGATTTCAGCTTTAACGGTTTTAATTTTTCCGAAGGGTTTTGATGTACCCCAAGCTATCACGGTTCGGGTATTAGGTTCGTGTTGCATACGATACCCAATGGTAAGTTGTACCTTATTCTTTTTACATGCAGTTATTATGGATTGGCATTCTGCTACTGTTTTTGCCATTGGTTTTTCGCACCATACATGTTTGCCAGTGTTTGCTGCTTCGATAGCGTATTTTGCATGTAATCCTGTAGGTACTACAATATATACAACATCTATATCTGGGTTATTTGCGATACGATTCATTGTTTGATAATTGTATACATTTTTATCTGGAATTTGATACCGTTCTTGCCAAATAGGAATTTTCCATGGGCTACCAGTTACAATACCTGTTAGTTTGCAGTGTTTTGTTAGTTTAAGAGCAGGTGCCAATACAGCCGTGCTATAATTTCCTAAACCAACGAGACAAACACCTATTTTTTTTTGATTGGAGTTTGTATATAAGGTCGAAAGAGGTAGGAGACTACCAGCTACTACAATACTCGTATTACGGATAAATTTCCTTCTGTCTAACATCTTAAAAAGAGATTAATGAAACTCTTATAAGGTACGTTTTAATACAATATCATTATGTTGTCACTTTGTTAAAGCTTGTGGGTTAACTCATTAATTTTCCCATTCAACCGGATCAAAGATGGTGTTAGATGAATAGGTTACTTATTTCTTTTGTAATTCTGGCGGGTTTTAGTGTTTCCTTGCGTAGAAAACACCAGGTAGTTTTTGCAGAAACCAATGTTTTTTCAGTTGTTGTATTGATAATTTGAGTTCTACGCTCACTTTTTGCCCCACGAGAATGATGTATCCAAGTTTTTATTGTGATAGGGTCATTTTTATACGCAGGATGATGATAATCAATATTATGGTTCAGTACCACCCAAACAAATGAGCTTCGAGTAGCCTCATTTGTTTTGGATTCCCAATGTTTTTTTGCAATATCTTGTATCCACTGCAAGTAAACAACATTGTTTACATGTCCCATCTCATCTATTGCAGTTTCAGGTACTGTAAACTGTTGTAAGAATATTCGAGATTCCATAAAAGGGTAGATTATATTTAAAATTTAGAATTTGAAATGTAAATTAGAACCCCAAAACAAGTTTTGCAATATAAAAGAAAAGGTAGATACCAAAAATATCATTACTTGTTGTTATAAAAGGCCCCGTCGCAATGGCTGGATCAATTCCTCTTTTGTCTAATATAATGGGTACAAAAGTTCCTACAAGAGCAGCAACAATAATAACCAGAATAAGAGCAGCTGCTACGGTAATATTAAATAGTAAATCATATTGACGAATCATTCCGTAGAGAATGAGTAACACTGCTAATGCTACTCCATTTATTAAGCTAAGTCCGATTTCTTTAAGTAATCGATTTACAAGACTGCCTTTTACATTATCATTGGCCAACCCTTGAACAATGATTGCAGAGGATTGTACACCTACATTTCCTGCCATTGCTGCAATTAAAGGAGTGAAGAAGAACAGATCGGGATATTTTTCTAGTGCTTCATGAAAACCACCCATTATAGAAACACTTCCTAATCCCCCAAAAAGTCCCAAAACTAGCCACGGTAATCGCGCTCTAGTAAGCTCCCAGACATTATCATCTGCTTCTACATCTTGAGAAATACCTGCCGCTAGTTGGTAATCTTTTTCTGCCTCGTCTACTATAAAATCGACCATATCATCTATGGTTACACGACCAACTAATACTCCGTTATGGTCTACAACAGGAATAGCTTCGAGATCATACTTTTGCATAATCCGAGAGACTTCTTCGCCATCAGTATCAACATCTACAGAATCAACTTTTGGGATATATATATCGCTAATATGTGTTTTTGTAGATGCGGTTAATAAATCTTTAAGAGATAATCTGCCTTTTAACTTTTCTTCCTTATCTACCACATAAATTGAATGTACACGTGTCACCTTCTCAGCCTGTCGTCTCATTTCTCGAACACAACCGGCAACGGTCCAGGTCTCCTTTACTTTAACCAATTCTTTTGCCATTAAACCACCTGCAGTATCTTCATCATAGGAGAGAAGTTCTTTTATATCCTCTGCACGTTTCTCATCTTCTATTTGAGCGATTACCTTTTCTGCACGACCTTCTGGGAGTTCTGCAATAATATCTGCAGCATCATCACTATCCATTTCTTCTAATTCTTCTGCAATTTCTTTTGCAGAAAGTTTTTCAAGAATACGTTCACGAAAATCATCTTCAAGTTCTGTAAGAGCCTCCGAAGTTTTTTCGCTATCTAATAGTTTGATAATGTATGTGGCCTGTGATAAAGAGAGAGCACTAATAATTTCTGCAACATCAGCAAAATGGATCTCGCTGAGCATCTTACGCAAGTTAGTATCACCTTCTACTTCTATAAGGTGTTTTACTTGTTTGATAAGTTCATCAGAAGCATGAAATTGCATATATAAAGTGCGTATTTAGGTGATCTTTTATGCCAACGTTTGTTTATTACGATCTATAAAATGATTATTTATTATTATACAAACGCCCACAAAGATAACCAAAGAATTTAATTGAGCTTTATGGTTGTATTAAATCACTTAATCAATTGATTTTTCGATTACCTGGGTTAGTTCTATAAACTGTTTTACATTTAATTGCTCAGGTCGTTTAGATAAAATTTCGAGATCTTTTATAGTTTCAGGAAGTTGAAAGGTTTTTAAGCTATTTCTCAAGGTTTTTCGGCGTTGACCAAAAGAAGTTTTTACAACTCTAAAGAACAATTTTTCATCACAGGGTAAGGAATAATCATTTTTTCTGATCAATCGTAAGACACCACTTTCTACTTTGGGCGGAGGGTCAAAAACATCTGGAGGAACAGTAAATAAATATTCAGCATCATAAAATGCCTGAGTAAGTACAGATAAAATACCATATGTTTTACTGCCCGATGATTCGCAAATACGTTGAGCAACCTCTTTTTGAAACATCCCTGTAAATTCAGGAATTCGTTCTTTATTTTCTAAAGTTTTAAATACTATTTGTGTTGAGATATTATAGGGGAAATTGCCCGTAATTGCAAATTGCTCTTTATTAAATAGGGTGTCTAGGTTATATTTCAGGAAATCACCTTCTAAAACCTGAAAGGATTTATTTCCTGAAAGTATATTAGTGTGTTCTAGTCTAAAATTTGTATTCAAATAATCAATAGATTCGTTGTCTAAATCCATTGCAATAAGAGCAATGTTTTTTTGTAGAATGTATTTTGTTAAAACACCCATTCCAGGTCCAATTTCAATAGTGTTTTTATATCCATTGAGAGTCAGAGTGTCTGCAATTTTTTGAGCAATCTTTTCATCTTTCAGAAAATGTTGACCAAGATGTTTTTTGGCTTTTACAGCTCCGGCTTCGAACAATTTCTTTGCTTGAGGAAAAGACTTCTCGTATTTTTTCTTTTTTTTACTCATTTTAGAATGTTCATTGCATGGTACTGCAAGTTTATGAATATTATTGTTGGCTAATGATTTCTAACTCGGTTCTAAAAGCCACAAATTTACCTGCAAAAATATTGGATTTGGCACGAAGCTGCTCTGCATCCTGAGTATAATATTGCTGTAAGGTTTCTTTGCTATCGGTTGTATATTGTACAGAATATGTAACACCACCCATTTCTTCTTCTACAAGTACTTTGGTCATAAGTGCATTGCTGAATTTTCCGGTAGCTAGCATATCAGGGATGTGTTCTTCTTTCATCCAAACTAACCATTTCTCATGGATAGTTTCCTCTACATTGATAGTGACATTATATATGTACATGAGTATCTTTTATTTTTATGGAAAGCTATATTTACTAAAGGAAGCAAAGTTACGTACTTAAAATTGAATACAATTCGTATTAGAGCGAGGAACAAATATTTATTTAAAAAAATGGTTCTAATGGTCTAATAGCTGTTTCATAATTAGACTTAATAATAAATTAAACTCTCTTTGATGGATTTAATTAATGGCGTCTCCTCTTAGGGTTCTGTATTTTTTTCGTGCGTCTACGAAGTAAATACTGTCGGCATGATTAAAGATAATCTTTTCATAAAGCTCCTTTGCTTTTTCTGGTTCACCTAATTGATTACTATAGAGTTCAGCTAACCAATAATAAGCATCGTCAGCTAGAATGTCATCATTATAAAACTCTATAATTTTTAGATAATTAACTTTTGCTTTTTCAAACTGTTTTTCTTTTTCATACAATTTTGCCTGTCGTAAAAAAGCTTCATCTTCTATTTTTTCTCCTTTGTGTTGCGTTAGAATTTTTTCATACATTATTATGGCTTCATCATTTTTATTCTGGAAAGCCAGTAAATCTGCTTTAGCAAAAATCTTAAGAGCTGTTTGCGTAGAGTCCTCATGAGAGTTATCATTAATTATAAGACTGAGCTCCATGGCATCATTTGCGATTAATTGAGAGGTAGAGGATTTTAAAACATCTAGTTGAGTCTGGGCCCAAGCAAAATCACCTTTGTAATAACTTGTTTTAGCTACTTTGAAACGTGCATCCTGAGCAAGGAAGTTATTTTTTAGAGCGTTTTGTACTTGAGTATAGTAAATTAAGGCTTGGTTAAATTTTTGATCTAAAACCAGAATATCAGCAATTTCCATTTTTATTCTAGAAGATTGAAATCTGGACAAATGTTCTCGCGTAATTATTTTTTTTAGAAAATCCAGTCCCTCTTGTTTTTTATCTAGACTGAACGCTAGAAAGTGCGCATAATCTACTTGTAACCCTATTGTTTCGTGAGATTTTCCGTATTCATCGAATACATTTTCATATTGCGTTGCAATGGTCGGGTATTCTTTTTCGGTAGCATTATCGACCTTTGCTTTAAGAATGATTTTATGAGCAGTAAGTTTCATGTCCTTAGAAACAGGAGTCTCGAGAACATAATTGAGAATCTCTGAAGCAGACTTAATATCTTTTTCTGCAATAGCAATTCTGGCAAGATCAATGATGCCATCGGGCCCTTCTGCTTTACGTTTATAAATTGCCTTTTCTTGTGTAAATGCCTTTTTAAATTCTTTTTGTTGAACAAATAACCAACTCAACATCTCATTGTAGACAATGTTAGGCTGTTGTTGTAGTTTTTTAATTAGTAATTTTCTAAAAATAACATTGGCCTCGTTAATAGGGTCTTCTGTAATGTATTCTGAAAAATTACGTTGCACTACACTTAGGTAATTAGGTTGCGATTGTACAAGTGTTAAATAGCTATTAAACATTTTTTCAAGCTTTCCTTGTTCCCCATAAATTTTGGCTAACTGAACACTGTAATTTGTTCTAGGGTTATCTTTCATTCCTTTTTCGTAAATGATAGCCGCTTGATCTAATAAACTGTATTTTTCAAAAGTTTGTGCCAAAGAATAGGCGTGATTTTTACTGTTTTTTCCATAAGCGGCAATAGCTTTGTCATAATAAGAAGTGGCTTGATCATGTTTACCTTGTACATCAAAGTGGTGACCAAGTTCTACTAGCATTTGCGCATTATCAGGATTTTCTTTGATTCTTTTTGTAAGAATAGTTTCTGCCTCGGCAAATTGCTCGAGTTGTTGGTGCGATTCGACTAATCCTAGAATATATGTGGTACGACTAGGGTTTTTTGCATATAATTTCTTAAAAACAGAAAGAGCCTTTTCATATTGTCCCTGTCTTATATAATTTTTTGCCAACTGTTCTGATTGAGAATAGGTCAAAAAAGAAAGCAATAAAGTGATATATAAAAAGATAGGGCGCATTACAGATGTTTTTTGTAAATATAGCGGTTAACTAACAAAGTAGCAAGATCATATTGCTATCAATAGTACAGGTACATTGATTTATTGCAAATTAAGCATTGTATCTTATGAATGAAACGCAGAATTACATTTTGGGTGGTCGCATTAGAGAGTCAGTGTAATTCTATAGAAAAGTATGATCTCGAAAAGAGACTAATGATTACTTATATATTCGAGTATTGAGAAGCAAAGTTTATGGTATTTTCTTTTACTCCCTCATATGTCTAAGGGAGTAAAAGAAGGATGTTTTAATCAATATATTCGAATCCGCAGTATGGTACGAGTACCTTTGGGATTTTTATGCCTTTTGGGGTCTGATAATTTTCTAAAATACCCGCTAGTACTCTTGGCAATGCTAATGAACTTCCGTTGAGTGTATGTGCTAATTGATTTTTACCATTAGAGTCCTTGAAACGTAATTTGAGACGATTTGCTTGATAAGATTCAAAATTAGATACCGAGCTTATTTCTAACCAACGATCCTGAGCCGTAGAAAACACCTCAAAATCATAAGTCAAAGCAGCTGTAAAACCAATATCTCCTCCACAAAGACGTAGTATTCTATAAGGTAATTCTAGTTCTCTAAGAATGTCTTTAACGTGCGCTACCATCCCATCTAGTGCTTGATAGGAGTTCTCGGGTTTTTCTACACGCACAATTTCTACTTTGTCAAATTGATGTAATCGGTTTAAACCACGAACATGTGCCCCGTATGAACCTGCTTCTCTTCTAAAACAGGGTGTATATCCTGTGCAACAAATAGGAAGTTCTTTTTCGGTAACTAATTCATCTCTAAAAAGATTTGTTACAGGAACTTCTGCAGTAGGGATGAGGTATAAATCATCGCCGGTTACGTGATACATTTGTCCTTCTTTATCGGGTAGTTGTCCTGTACCATATCCAGAGGTTTCATTTACAAGATGCGGAACCTGAAATTCTTTGTATCCAGCTTCGGTGTTTTTGTCTAAAAAATAATTAATTAAAGCACGTTGCAACCGTGCTCCTTTTCCTTTATATACAGGAAAACCTGCCCCTGTTATTTTTACACCTAACTCAAAATCAATAATATCGTATTTTTTTGCAAGCTCCCAATGTGGTAACGCACCCTCTTCGAGCGTTGGGATATCCCCTTCTTTGTATACTTCTTCATTATCTTCTTCACTCTGACCATTAGCAACTGAGGTGTGCGGGATATTAGGAATTGTATAGAGTAATTGGGTTAGTTCTTCCTGAATTTGGGTGAGTTTTGTACCAAGCTCTTTAGAATTTTCTTTTAACTGTGCTGTTTTTTCCTTGAGCAAGTTTGCCTTTTGTTGTTCTCCGTTTTTAAAAAGCATACCGATTTGCTTAGAAAAAGTATTCGAATCGGCTAACGTATGGTCGAGTTTTGCTTGTGTCGCACGGCGATCTTCATCTAATGCGATCACTTTTTCTAAAATAGGTGCTCCGTCAAAATTACGTTTTGCAAGAGATTTAATATATTCCTCTTTGTTTGCTATGATGTTTGTTACTAATAACATGGTATCTTTTTTGGGCGATTCCCGGGCTATCCGTTGTATCTTCGAAACAAGTTCGAAGGATGCCACTACTATCCCTATCGCAATGAGGAAACAAATGTAAAGAAAAGATGGGTTTTAGGAAACGTGACCTTAAGAAAATTAATAGGTACATCCGCATTTACTTCTTCTACATCCGAAATCAATTCCTAGAGTAATTAAGTGAGATCCCAATGCGCTGCTAGCTTCAAAAGACTCATTAAGATTAACCAGGTATCCATAGGCAACATAGAAATTAGATTTTTTAATACCGATCATGGGTGATACAGACAGAGGTTTCATATCCTGATCTATAAGTGATCGCATACTTGCCCCGATCCAGTAATAGTCTCCTCGATTCATTTTTCTAACTTTTAGGTTAAAATCCGCTGTACTTCTTCCGTCACCAGCAAAACCTTGATACAAGACAGAAGGTTCTATTTCTAGGTCATATTGTCGATTATCAAATGTATATCCTGCATACACCTGATAATTTTGTAGTTTAGAAGGTTCGGCAGCGCTAAACTCATCGATCTCTTTTTGAATAAGATTGACTGCATTTGCACTTAGAAAGAATCTGCCTAATCTATAAAGCATACCTATATCAAAATTAGAATTGTTTACTTCAATACTTTCTAAGCTTGGATTGATGGGATTGTCTGGATTTCCGTTAGAAAATCCAGAGGAATTGATGAAGAATTGAGTAAATCTATAGCTTAAGCCAAAAGATAGATAATGTTCTTCACCACTCAATGTAAGGTGATGCGCAAATGATACTTGTAATCCTTTTTGCGAGGTAAATCCGTTTTTGTCATTGAACAATATTGCACCAACTCCCGAACGATCAGAAATTCTACCGTCTATCGATAGGGACTGAGTAGAAGGAGCATCAGGAATGTTGACCCATTGCTCGAATCCTGATGCACGAATTTGCCAACAATCCCCTATACCCGAATAAGCACTGGATATGAGGTAAGGGTTATCGGCGATATACTGATTTTGTATAGGAGCAAGAAACTCTTGACTGTAGTTCTTATGAGGTATCACAATACATACTATAAACATTATTATGATACGTTTTCCGAAGTATTTTAGTAGTGCTATCATCTATCTATGTAATGTAAAGTGACCAACAAATTCTGTGTTTTCTGCATCATTAAGCAGTATCAAGTACCAGTAATCACCCGACGGAAGATCTTTTCCTTTAAGTATACCTTGCCAACCGTTATTTCTTTGATCTCCCTGAAGTTCTGATAATAGCCTACCATATCGATCAAATATTTTTACTTCCAAAGAGCTAAAGTAAAATGGGTCATCTTCATTTTCAGAGACTTGATCCGGATACCATCCATTTGGATCAGTAGCATCATAGTAATTAGGAATAATAAGATTGATGTAGGTAAGTTTTTTGGTCAATTGTGCTTCACAACCAGTTTCGTTGATAACTCTTATCATATAATCGCCCGTTTTGCGAATTACGAAACGATTAGACTCTAGTTGTATCTCCACATCGCTTTCATCAATAAAAGTTAGGAAGTAGGTGTATCCTGCAACAGGATTTGTAGCAGCTCCGTCAAGTATGATTTCATACTCATTTACATCAGCAGTACTTCCTGTAAGTTGTACTGAAGGAGATAGAATATTAGTATATTCTTCGATAAGTATAGTACCAATATTTACTTCGCACCCATTACTAGAGGTCATGGTTCCCATATATTCTCCAGGGGTTACTACGAATGTACCATCCATATTAAAATTGTTACTCGGATCAGGAGTACCATTAACTCCCGTAATTGTATATATAATATCGGTGGTTGCCGAATTCGTCGTGGGGACAAAGTTGATGTATTGTATCGCTTCCTTAAGTATTTCGCCTGTCTCAAAGTCAATAATAGCACAATCTGCAGTTTCTTCAAGCGTAGCATCTAATATAACTCCTGGGTCAACATCGAGATTGATAGGTAATGTACAATCTTCGTTATTACTATAATCTCTTATAAATAACGTTGTGATTCCGCCAGGTAAATCCTGAAGTACTAAGTTTGTAGGGTCAGAAACCAATTGAAAACTAGAATCTACTCCTGTGAGACTCCAGTAATATACTGGATTTAGAGGATCTGGTCCTATTGTTCCTCCTGATATAGAGACGACTGCTTCACCATTAGAATATCCAGCACACGACTCTGGAGTAATAGAGATAATGTTTGCAGTTATGGCAACAGGTTCATTAATTGTGATATCCTCGATTCTGATTACACATCCTTTGGTATCAGAGATTTCTACTGAGTATATCCCGGCAAAAAGTTCATCAAAAGTATGTTCTCCTAGAATACCATCACTATCATCCTCAATAAATCTAAAAAGAATAGCTCCTGTATTATCATATAAGGTATAGTTGTAGTCTGGTGTTCCTCCTGATAATGTGATGGTTATGGTTCCGTCAATATTACCATTGCAACTAATATCTGTATGTATTTCTGTTGCTGTAAGTGCAGCATCAGGTTGGGTAATAGTAAAAGTACGGGTTTCTGGTCCACAATCTTCACTAGTTACACTATAAGTGTAGCTACCTGCATATAAGTCTCCGAAGAAACTAGAGCTCTGTGCAGGAATACTTACCGGGTTTCCTTGTTCTGTAGTTCCTGTTAATGAATACATATAATTACCAAGACCACCTGTTACTACACCATCAATGGATGCTGTATTTTCATCAAAACAAACAATAGAAGTGTTATCTGTATCCAAAGTAATGTTTACGTTTTCTATAGTACTTATGGTTACTGTATTTGAACCTATAGATTCGCAACCTGCAGCATCTTTTACAAAGAATGTATAATCTCCCGGAGTAAGGTTATTAAATGTGTAAGGGTTTGCTCCAGAGACATAGGTGACTCCATCGTTACTATATTCATAAGGAGCAGTTCCTCCTGATCCTGTGACCATAACATCCGCCGTAGGGTTTGCGCATGTAGGAGTTCGAGTTGTATTTATAGTAATTGTTGTTTCTGGGAGTGTATCAATAATCACATTTTGAGAAGCTGAGCAATTGAGGTTGTCAAAAACAGTAACGCTATAATTTCCTGCTGGTAGATTGGTAAATGAATAGGCATCTGTGGCGCTACTAACCTCTGACCCTTGAGACCCATCAGGATATGTAAGTACAAATAAATAACTTCCTATTCCTTGACCTCCGGTAGCAGTTACTGTAATGACACCATCTTGACTGTCGATACAATCTAGCGTGCTTCCTGGAGCAGAAGCTATTGTAATAGGGTCTGGAGAAGTGAGAGTTAGTGACTCTACCTCTTCGCAACCTTCACTATCCTGTACCCTTATCTGATAGGTTGTTCCGGATATAGAATGGCTTAGGTTTTCAAAAAGTGTAGTAGTGCCAAAAGTATCATAAGGAGGTAAAGGGGTACCTGTTGCATTTTCTAATCGGTAGGTTAGGGTTCCTGTTCCTCCGCGACCACTAGCTTCTATAACTGCATTATCATTTGAGTCGCAGTATCCAGAAATTATGGTATTTACGGTTAACTCTAATACAGGGGGTGAAATTATTGTGTAGGTATTAGAAATAGCCGTACAGCCTGTTACAGGATCTGTAACGGTTACTTCGATAGTGCCTGGTTCTAAATCAGTTATGGTAATTGGATTCATAGTAGTTGTATTACCAGATCCAGTTACAATGGTAGTGGTATTGAGGTTTTCTGCACTATAGTTATATGTTCCATTATGACCAGTTACTGTTAATTCAACTGTTCCGTCTTGAGGAGAAGTGTTAAAACAGCTTATGTTCGTTCCTGAGTCTATAGAACTGCCAATGGTGTCATAGGTAGCTACCGAATAACTATCAGTTCTAATAGAACATCCGGTTCCTTGATCATAAATTTCGAATATATAATTGCCTGGAGCTAGTAGAGAAAATGATGCACTTGTTGTAGCGCCACCACTGGCTATGGTTTTCGTTGCTACGGCAGCATTGATTTCTGAAAAGTCAAAAGGTCCTGTTCCTCCTGTTATTGTTACGGTAACATCCTCTTGTGGAGTTACACAGCTAATTGTTGAGTTCTGAGCTACCACAGGGGCACTCATCTCTGGTATTTGGATATTTACCGGTGAGGTTAGACTAAAGCTACAGTTGTTGAAATCAGTTATAGAGATATTATAGCCCCCCGACATATAACTATCAATAGTAAAACTGCTTCCTGTTACTGCAATATCGGTTCCAGAGAGAGGTCCTGTATAGGTAATTTTGTATGGTGATGTTCCTCCCGAAATAGTTACTTCTATCGATGGGAATATTTTGTCATTGCTTGCATTACAAGAATAATTAGTTGGTGTTGCCGTTGCGCTAAGAATTCCTGGTTCACTAATGCTAATAGGGTCTAACATGTTTTGGCATCCAAATGTAGAGGTTACAATGACTCTGTATTCTCCTTCAGAGATATTTTCAAAAAGAGGATTATCTATTTGATCTGTTCCTACTTGAAGACCTTGTGTGCCTCCAGAAAAATCAAATAATTGATATGTAAATGGATTGTCGATGTTTGTACCTGTAGATAATTCTACCAAGATGAAGCCATCATTACCGAGGTTACAAGTAACATTTCCACTATCCTTTAGGGTTACTATAGGTTGTGTATACACTCGGTTGACATTTGTATTTGCAGAACATGCTGTGGCTGTAGCGCCATTATCTGTTACTTGTATGTTATATTGACCAGCAAGAATACCAGTAAATGTATTATTTCCTGTCTGTGTGACTAATACGGGATTAGTGTTAATATCTGTTCCTGATAAAGTAAAATCAAAATTACTAGGGTTAATTAAAAAGTCAGAACCCCCGTTTACAGTAACAATAATATCTTCTCCAGAACTACATGTGGGTTCGGTGTTAAAATCAGCTGTAATTTGTAAATCTTCAAAAATATCAATTGTTTGTGTATCTGTACATCCTCTTGTGTCACGAACAGTTACTGTATAACTACCCGTAGATGTTATTGTAAAGTCATGATTGGCACCATCATCAATAAAACTAACACCATCTATGCTATATGATAATTGACCTGTTCCTGTTGCATTGACAGTAAATGTATATGCAGATCCAAATGTACATTGGTCATAGGCAGGTATAGCTGTCAATGAAGGAGATGCAATAGTATTTAGTGTTACAGGGATGCCAAGGCTGCTACAACCATTATCATCTTCAACTCTTATGGTGTAGGATGTACCAGTGAGGGTGTTAAAAATACCGTTGGCATTAGAGGCAACATCAGTAGTACCATCATTCGCAATATAGGTGTATGGACCAGTACCACCTGTTGCAATCATAACTACTTCAGGTCTTTTTGTACAAAAGCCATCTTTCTGACTGTCTAGTCTTAGCTCTAATAGTTCGGGTTCTGTAATTTCAAACTCTATAGCAGCATTACATGGTGCTGCTAAACCAGAGTCTGTTTCATTTACCCTGAGCAAATATTTGCCGGGAGGAAGTAGACTAATTGTTCCTGTGGCCGAACTCCCTGATAATCCAGTTTGATTAACACCATTACTAAACGTATACGAAGCAGAAATATCAGTGTTAACATCAATAAGACTGTATAATTGATACGTTAGTTCATTACCGTTATAGCCATCTATTATATAATCAAGGCTTCCATCGATAACTGTATTGCAAGTGGTATTATTTTCTGTTTTCGTTATGGTGATAGAAGATGGACTAGGTTGTGGTGTAATAGTTCTGATATCTGTACAGTTAGAATCTATATCGATAATTTCATAAGTAAATGGTGTATCAAAGGCCAGGTTAGTAAACTGATGGTTGCGTTCGAAAGTTGTTCCCGAGGAGGTCGGATCGCCATTAAGATTTGCGAATGTGCCACTTGGGTATTCTCTTATCTGAAAAGGACCAACACCATCAAATACACTAATATCTACTGTAACTCCGCCTAAACAGGTTGCGACAGGTGCTGATTCGGTAATTGTAAACAAAGGTTTTGTGATAATTCTAAAATCATATGTAAATGCGCAACTATTTGAATCGGTAATTTCTAAGGTGTAATTACCAAATTCTAAGTCCTCGAACAATGCTGTGTCTGAAGTGGTAGCTGTAATAGGGTTTATTCCTCCGGCTACCGTAGCTAAGGAATTGTCTGGTTTTCTTAGAGTATATGTATAAGTTCCTGTACCTCCTAAAACACCAACCGCTTCAATAGAACCATTTGTGGTGCCTAGTACCGCATCACAAGTAATATTATTTTGGTTAAATGTTGTTACTGAAATAGGGGCTGGGTCATTTACATCAATGGTCAAAATGGCACTTTCACACTGGTTTGCATCACGAATGGTATATGAATATGTTCCTGCGGTTAACCCGCCATATACCGTTTGGTTTGTATATCCGTTACCGTTAAAATCGATTTCATAAGGAGGTACTCCTATAGAATTATTTACAGTAATTGTTGCACCACCATCAGATGCTAATGGGCATGTTGGTGAAGTTGCTACTGCAGTTGCTTCGGGATTAGCAGCCGGTGATACGATTATCTCATTTGTGATTACTTCACAATTATTAGCGTCTATTGCCTTAAAAGCGTATGTTCCCGATGTCCCTGTGGTGTATGAAGATCCAGAAATTGAAGTATATGTTCCTCCGTTTAGACTAGTTTCAAAACGTATGGGTGCTGTTCCTCCGTTTGTGGTGATGGATATTTCGGCTGCTGTACTTGCAGAGCAATCAATATCTTTTGTTAAACTGGCACTTGCTGTTAATTGTGGTGCAATTGTTTGTGTTATTTTAGCTTTACAACCATAAGTATCTAGAATAGTAACGGTATATGTGTTTGGTGTGAGCGAAGTAACAGAAAAGGTGTTCCCTGTTACATTTGTACTTGCTCCTGAATTAATAGTATATGTAAAAGGTGCTGTTCCTCCTGTGATAGTAACATCTAATTGAGCAGGATTAGCAGGGGTATAACATAGGTCAGATCCGCTGTCAAATGATGCAGAAATAGCAGGTGGATCCGTGATAATAACGGTATCCGTAGTGGTACAATTTAGACGATCAGATACAACAATAGTATATGTATCGGCTGTCCCTACTGTAAACGTAGGACTTGTTTGGGGCCCGGCAACTGATGATGCACTACTATTTAGTAACTCATATTGGATGCCGCCGCTACCTCCCGAAGAAGTTACACTTATTACAGCATCTTGTATACATGTAAGAGGTGTACTATCTATAGCGTCTATTGCTATTGCATTTGGTTGATTTATAGTAACCATTGCACTTTCATTACAATTTGTAGTAGTATCTGTAACCAAAATGGTATATACTCCTGAACCGAGACCCGATATAGTAATAGGTGTTGTATTTGATCCTCCAATATTTGGAGATCCC
This sequence comes from Aquimarina pacifica, assembly GCF_000520955.1. Classification (GTDB taxonomy): domain Bacteria; phylum Bacteroidota; class Bacteroidia; order Flavobacteriales; family Flavobacteriaceae; genus Aquimarina; species Aquimarina pacifica. The sequence goes on from NZ_JACC01000009.1 coordinate 60,169, forward strand.
AACGAACCTCCTGTTACTGTGTAACTATATGAAGTACTAGTAAGATCTATTCCAGATACCTCAAACGAAAAGGCTGCATTTTCATCTCCATGACATTGGGGTTCAGCAAGCAATGTTGTGTTTATAATGATTGCATCAACTTGTTCTATGGTATATGTCTCGCTATATATACATCCATCTTCTGTAGTTCTTGCCTCAAAAGTATAGGTAGTGCCAGGAGAAAGTCCTGCAAATTCAGATGAATTTTGCCAAGCTGTAACTGTTGGTGACGTAATCCTATATTCTATGGTTGCTGGAGTGTTGGTCGTTGTTGGAATAAGTTCAACATCTGCCGTTAATGCCGGACATTGTGGCTGTGATGCATTAAAATCTAAATCAATTATTTCTTTTAATGGATCTACAGTTAATGAACCTAATTCAACTGGGCAAAAATTGGTGTCAGTATCTCTTATAAATACAGTATATGTTCCTGCAGTTAACCCGGTAAATATTCCTGTTGTATTGGTATAATCAATACCATCAATACTATATTCATAGCTGCTATTTCCATTTTGTGGATTTGTTACGCTTATGGTGGCTGTTTGTACGCTTGTTCCTAATGCATCACATTGATAGTTTTGGGTGATTGCAATATCCGCAGTAATTTCGATTGCATCTGTTATCGTTGCATTGAGAGATGTTATACAGTTAAAACGATCAAATATAATGATAGAGTGGTTTCCACTGCTTAGATTTACAAAAGTATGGTTAGGTGTATTTATAGGTCCTACAAATGTAGAACTGTTTAAGACATATGTAAAAGGCCCTTCTCCATCTGTGATTTCAACAAATATTGATCCTTTCTCAGTAGTACATATTGGGTCAATAGCTGTTGCTGTTGCTACTACCTCAGAATATTCACTAACGGTTACTGATCCTGCTGAGATCACACATCCTGTACTTGTGTCTCTAACAAAAATTGGGTAGACACCATCTGTTGTAAATCTAATTTCGTTTGTAGATCCAGACGGAACGGTCAATAAAGGAGTCATAGTAATATTGGTGCTATACTCAAAAGGTCCGGTTCCTCCAGTAATATTAATATCTGCAATCGCCGTAAATTGATCTGGGTCGTAATCTGGTAATCCAGAATCTGGTTGATAAAAAGTATTGCAGCTAAGGTCTTTTCTTAACGTAGTAACTGCAGAAAAATCTATAGAAGAATCGATAGTAATTGTTTTGCTATCAATACATGAACCATCAAAAGAGACAACTTCTACTGTATAAGTGTCTGGATTAAGTCCCGAAAAAATATGGTTTGTAGTTGTTGTTGGACCTACAGCATTGCTAAATGTATTTGTTGTACTAGCAATGGTATATGAATAGTTAGGTCCTGAATCAGTAACATTTATTACAACTTCACCCTTATCATTTGGGCACCCTGGATCTGTTGTTGTTATGGATACAATAGATTCTGAAATTTCCATAAATTGAGTTGCCTGAAATACACAGGCAGTCGATAAACCATTATTTTGACGTACGTTAATTGTATAGGTACCTTCTTCTGTTAATCCAGCAAACTCTGGAGATATCTGATACCCAACGACAGTATTTGTTACTGGTGTAATTAGTTGGTATTCATATTGGTTAGAGGAGTTTTGTACCCGTAATGTTCCTGGTGTTGTACAAACAATATCCTGAACAATTTTTAGGCTTGGTGCAAAATTGTTTTTAAAAACATTAAAATAAAAATCAATACTACAATTAACATCAAATTCTGCTCTGATTCTATACTCACCAGGTTGAGAAACAGTGTATTCTCGGGTATTTGCTACCTGAACCCAATCAGAAGAACAACCACTATCCAAAGTTGGACAAGATTCATTTCTGATTACTGTTGGACAAGATGAAGGATCTAAACGTTCCCAAATGATATTTGTAGCATCTGCAAAACCTGAATCTAGATATTCTTCGGCATCAATACCACATAAAAATATCTCTGGTAAAGCCTCTGCCGTAATAGGGCAAGTACGAATATTGCCATTTACCGAGGTATTATTTACAATATCAATAATTGGATTCACGACGGTGTTAAAAGCTTTTACGGTCCATATCTCAAAAGCATCTGAACAATTTGGATCACCTGTTTTATCTACTCGATATTCTCCTCCCGTACTTACATTTAAGGTCTGTGAAGTACCCACAACGTTACCCGAACTTAGATTTGTCCACCTATACGTAGGAAATCCTGATCCAGCTACTAAATCTAAAGTACCTGTACATAAAATCGCGTCATATTTATTATCACAACCCGATACATCAATAAGAACGGTTGCTGCACCTGGATCATCAAAGAGACAAGCATCTTGTCCTAGTATACTATCCTCATTTGTTATGGTAATTGATGAGCTTACACCTGTATATGTTGTGGTGGCAGTATTTATTATTTGGTCGGCACAAGCGTCACGTAAATCTATACAACTGGCTTCTACAGTGACTTTGAAACGTATGGATAAAGCACTGTCAAATCGCTCTACATATTCATCTTCTATTGTAATGGTAACTTCATTAGTGCCATTGTAAGTAAGGTTTAGTCCAGGGTCGGGAATAGTTGCACCGGCAGTAAATTCTATATTGCTAGATAGAATATCGGTTATTGTGGCATTAGTAATGTCTTCGATCCCTTGATTTTCTATTATTAATTCATAATAAATTTCGTCTCCAGGAAGTACAGATCCTCCTGTAATATCTACTCCATTTTTATCTAAAACCTTTTTGATTACGGTAAGTCTGGGGTCTGTCAATTCAATAGGGTCTGTATAGGGAGCCCCGTCTACTAGGCCAAAACCATCAACTGTTGCCGGATCTACTCCATAAACTCCTGTGTCATTACCATCTGCGTCTGGGTCATTATATGCTTCATCTGCATCACTACATCCATCTTCATCACTATCAAGGTTAAGAAAATCAAAACTACCGTTACTTAACGTATCGATAGGATCAATTCCTGTGCCAGCAGAAGAAGGAATTCCGTGGTATTCATTACTAGCATTGTTATCATCGTCATCGGCTCTACCATCGTCATTGTTATCTATACCACCAGCTTCAACAACATCATAGATACCATCATTGTCACTATCTAAATCCAGATAATTTGGTTTGCCATCATTATCAAAATCGGGACAGTTATTGATTTCTGTCAAATTAAATATTCTTACATCATCAATTAGGTTTCCTACGGATCCTGCAGCTGGGAATACGGATTGTATGGCAAACACGGTGGTTGTTTGACCGAGGGGTACTGTATATAATCCAACGTAGCGTTTCCAAGCCGTTTTGTCGGTTTCCATAATTGTTTGTACCGTGGCCGTTGCGAGATCTTCGCCAATTTTAATAGAAGCTTTTTCTGTTTTTGATCTCCCCTTATGGCTTAGTGACCAAAGTATTTGATCTCCCGGACTTACCGTTATAAATTGATAAAGAGTACTCGGGGCTGTAGACATGAGCTCAGCAACAATATCGCCCTCGGGCGCTACGGTTCCTAAAAAGTTTTTCCCCCAAAGCTCTATTTTTTTATGGCCCAATGAACTATACCATCCCTGAACCTTCGATTCATGAAACAGGCCCCATTTATTTGGTCCAACGAGTTTATTGAATTCGAAACTTCCGTTGACTAATACTTCGGGATATCCGCATTCTATATTATCCAAGATACCATCGTTGTCATCATCAAGATCATATAAATCACACATCCTGTCTGTATCATAATCAGCCGCACCAGTACTGGAGACCGTAGTACAGTTGTCTATTGTCTGAGCATTAAAATTATACGAATTAAATAGTGCTAGCATGAACAGAACATATCTGAGTATTTTTCTACTCATGTTCTTATAGAGACGGGGGGATATAGAACTCATTTTAATATTATTATATCTTGGCCTTACCAATAAATTGTGGCAATAGGGGTAGCTTCCGAAAGATTCGGACATAAGTCACAACTCAATAGCAAGTATCGAAATGTTTACAAATTAAATAGATAGGTTGACCTTGTCAATTTGATCAAAAATTGACATAATTATTCTGTTATTAAATAAATCTCTATAAGATCAAATGAATAGAATAATGAGAGTAGTACGTTTGTGTACTTTTACATGTAGGGAAAGTGTAGTTTTTTACCATAAGGGGGGTGTTAGGGGTTCATAATATGTGTTAAATATAGCGAAAAAATATACTCAAAATGTAACTTTAACGTTTGTTCATCGATAAAAAAGTGTTTTTTGTAGATAAATACAAGTTGTTTTATTCAAAATTGTAAGAGGTGTTCTTGTTAAAATTCATACTAAATGTATTGTGCTTTATAAATATTCTACTAGAGGCATTTTTAAGAAGTCTATTAAATTAAGTCTACCGTTTATGAAAACATGAATCTTATAAGCTTCTTATTTTGGTTATTGTTATTATTAGCTTAATTTGTTGGCACTCTATCTAAAATCACAAGCATTAATATGACTTTTTTGGGGTATTATTTTCGAGAGTTAAAACATCACTAATTTATTTATGATCTATGAGTACATATATGAAAGTCCTAACGCTATTTATTTCGCTTTTGTCAATGAGTTGTTTCGATTCAAAGGGTAAGCAAAAAGTAGAATATTATGATACTGGTGCTGTAAAAAGTATAGGACAGGTTAAGGGAAATGTAAAGATAGGTGTATGGGCGTATTTTGATGAATATGCTATTGTCGTTGATTCAATTCCTTTTGTAAATGGCTTGAAAGAGGGAGAGGCTAAGGTGTATGTTTTAGAAACGGGTCAACTTAAGGAAAAGGGGATGTATCAAAATAATAATAAACAAGGTCTCTGGACGTCATATCATGATGGGGGAAATATACATTGCAAGAAAATATATGAGAACGGAAATCTTGTAGATACCGTTGTCTATTACTACCCTAATGGCACAAAAAAAATAATAACATATATCGAGAATGGCCAGCATCATGGAGAACATAAGGAATTTTATCCTGATGGAAATATTGCTGTCACGGGATACTATAGTGATGGTAAAATAGACGGTGAATGGAAAGAGTATGATAATGCTGGTAAAATCAAGGAGATATACCGTTGTCAGACCGGATTATGGCATGGGGATTATATAAAATATCATTCTAATGGTGTGATTATGGAAAAGGGGAAATATCAGTTAGACAAACAAATCGGTGTTTGGGAGTATTTTGATAGTAGCGGAGCTGTTATCTCTACTAAAACCTTTTAAAATATATAAGGGATAGGTAAATTGGTAGAGGTTAAGGAAGTGACTATTCTTGTTCGTTTTCTGAATACTTAATAATCCATGGATTTGTTGTTAAATGGTTCCAGGGAACTGCGGCTAGATCTACCTCAGGGTCAATATACTTTCTTCTCTTTTTACCATTTACAGAAACACTGCTTTTGACATATACTGCAATATCTTTTCCTTCTTCCTTATGTTTTTTCTTGAGATATTGGGCAAATTGCCACATTGCATCGGGCTTTGAATTTACAAGACGCATTTGTTTCTTTGAAAGATACTTTGTTTTGGTAATGCGCTTTCTTTTGCCTTCGGGGTCATTTTTATCCAAAATGTAAAAACTTGTGATCCCTGATCTTCCTCGTAACATCATGCGCCAACTCATTCTATGACCCTCTTCTGTCCATAATACATCACCAGGGATAAACCAATGACGCAATGGCAGTGAGATTTGTATCACAAACCAAACAATTAGTACGGGAACTAATAATTTTTTATAAGACGGCACAACCATTTCGTTTGCGGTGTAGAATTCTTTCTTTTTCATAAAAATTCGATGTATTGTTTCTTTCGAAAAGAAAAATACTGTAAAAGCAAGCGACATATAAGGAAATATTCCGATTTGGAATACTATTGAGTTAAATAAATGAAAAAAGATACTTACAATAAAGGCGATCAATCGTGTTCTTTTCCATAGTAAAAGAGGGATTATTAAGAGGTCAAACAAAATACCAAAATAGGTAATGCTTACATGTGCCCAGTGCTCCTGAAGAATATCTCCTACAAAATGATAATGCGCTCTACCAGCCATTAAGTTTTTTGCAACCCTATAACTAAGCCAATCAGGGTATAATTTCGCAATTGAGGCATATGTATATACAATCCATAGTTGTGCAATGATTGTTAATACGCACCAACGAGGCATAGAAATTTTCTTTAGTGCAGGATTTAATTTTACATCTAATGAGAAGTAATTTCCTGCTGGCAAAACACTCATCATCATACAGAGTAGGAGTAAGAGGTAATAATGGTTGTTATACGATGATTTTTGCATAAAATAAACTCCTGCCCACATAATAGTATAACCAATCATACTCCAGCGGTACTTGTATCCAACCATGACAAGAATACCAAAGATTCCCATAATGGCAAAATAAAAGTACATACCATTACCTGGCAATGGTTGTAGGAAATCAAATTGAATAAAGGGAAACGTAAATTCGGGATCAACAAATGCTTTTCGTACCCAGCCGGTACAAATAGCTCCTATGGCTTCTGCAGCAATTAGAAATCCAAAAAATACTCTAAAAATGATAAGAGCACTATTATCTATCTTGGTAAATAACCAACGATTAATCATAATAAAGAATTTATAAAGTCTCTGGCGAAATCTTCGTCCTGGTGCATAGCTTCTTGTAAATGTGCTACTGAATCAAACTTTTTCTCATCTCTTATCCGTTTAAGTAACTGTATCTGTATTTTTTTTTCGTAGAGATTAAAAGATGCATCAAAAAAGTGGGTTTCTATGGTCTGTTGGGTTCCATTCACGGTGGGATTGGTTCCTATATTCATCATCCCAAAGTATATTCTATTATCTATACATGATTTTACAATATATACTCCGTTTTTTGGGATAAGTTTGTATTGCTCTTCTATAAATAAATTAGCTGTAGGATAGTTTAATTTTCTTCCTAATTCTTTTCCTTTAACTACTGTTCCTGTTAACATAAACTCATACCCCAAAAATGAATTCGCTCGGGTAATATTGCCTTCTGCCAATGCTTGTCGGATTTTAGTAGAGCTTACAGCTACATCATCAATGTCTTGTTTAGAAATTTCTTCTACAGTAAAGTCATTCTGCATGCCAAATGAGGCTAGATCGGTAATATTAGAGTTTCGGTTACGTCCAAATCGATGATCATACCCTATGATAACGTGCCTTATATTAAGACATTCTATTAGCATATCTTGTACATACTCACCCGCAGTAAGTCTAGAAAACTCTTTGGTAAAAGGATGGATAACCAGATTAGAAAGTCCGGTTTTTTCAAGAATTTGAATGCGTTCTTCAATGGTATTAATCAATTTTATATCTGAGTCTTGCTGCAATACCATTCTTGGATGCGGAAAAAATGTGAGAATCACAGATTCAAGATCATTTCTTTCTGCACATTCGATAAGACGTTCAATGATTTTTTTATGCCCTATATGTACACCATCAAAAGTGCCTATAGTTACAACAGAAGGTATCTGGTTATCGTATGTTTTGGCGTCTGTATAGCGTTTCATATGTTACTTATAAATTGGTGTTTTGTCACCTGTATTTTCAGCATGTTGAAAAATTCTACATTATTAGACATTATGATTGGCATTAATTACAGTGTTAGCATTGTTATTGGCCCGAAATGACACTTTTTTTGTATTTGTAAAAATAAAAAATAGTTCTGATACATTTCTTTATTTTCCGTTAAAGCTATTCATGGTGTTATTAGTTCCTGCGGCTACAAAAGATTTTATAAGTGCTATTGCTTTTTCTAATCTTTCTGGCATGGCTTTTTGTTCATCATCGTTCCATTCTCCTAAAACATAGTCTACTTGCCGTCCTTTATTAAACGCGTCACCGACACCAAATCTAAATCTGCAATATTTTGAGGTGTTTAACTGTGCTTCGGTATCTTTAAGTCCGTTATGTCCTCCTGCACTACCTTTTGACTTGAGTCGAATAGTGCCAAAGGGTAAGTTAAGGTCATCTGTAATAACCAAAAGATTTTCTAAAGGAATTTTTTCTTTTTCTAACCAATATCGAATAGCCTTACCACTCAGATTCATATAGGTATTGGGCTTAAGAAGTAGTATTGTTCTTCCTTTGTGCTTATAGGTTGTCAGGTCTCCTAACTTTTTGGTTTCAAAAATAAGTTGTTCTTCTTTAGCCAAGGCGTCTAAGACTTTAAATCCTATATTATGACGGGTGTTATGGTATTTTGGACCTATATTACCTAGCCCAACAACAAGAAATTTTTTCATAAGATCTTCTTGAGTCTCTTTTTCTTTTAAAAATAATCTTCTGACAACAGAAAGCATATTCTTTTATTGTTTTACCTCGCTTATATATAGTAATTGGTATGCTGTTTTTATAGCGATGTACTTTAAATCTACGTAAAAATAAAAAAAGCATTCTGATTATAAACCAGAATGCTTTAATATACTGAGCTGTAGCAAAATTATGCTTCTGCTGGTGCTTCTGCAGCTGCTCCTTCAGTTTCTTCTTCTTCATCTTCTTCAACAACGGCAACACGAGATGTTTTAACTTGACAAACTACTGTGTTATCAGGGTGAAGTATTGTATAGTCGTCACTAGATAAATCTGTAACATACAATTTGTTACCTATTTTAAGTTCTGAGATATCTCCTTCGATTACGTCAGGTAATTTAGAAGAAAGTCCTTTTACTTTAATACGACGTAAATTAAAACGTAATACACCACCGGCACGAACACCTCTAGAGGTTCCTGTTGTTTTGAAAGGAATCTCCATGGTTATCGGTTTATCGTCAAAAATTTCGATAAAATCTATATGCAAAATTCTATCTGTTACAGGGTGAAATTGAATATCCTGTAGGATTGCATTTACAGTTGTGCCATTATCCAACGCAATTACCACGGTATGTACGTCTGGAGTATACACTAATTTTTTGAAAGCAATTTCTGGTGCTGCAAAGTGTACAATAGTGTCTCCACCGTAAATTACACAAGGTACCTGTCCAGCATTACGTAAGGCTTTTGTTGCTTTCTTGCCTACGCTTTCTCTTTGAGATGCATTGATTGTTAATGATTTCATTTTAAAAATTTATTAATTATTAATTACATTACAAAATTAGAGCTAATAGACTCATTCTTATGAACTTTGTTCATAACATCGGCAAATAAATCTGCACAGCTTACTACTCTAATTTTATTACTTTCTTGTTTTAGAGGAATAGAATCTGTGACAATTAATTCTTCTAACTTAGATTTTTCTAATCGTTCATATGCGTTTCCTGATAGGATCGGGTGTGTACAAATAGCTCTTACGCTTTTGGCACCTCTTTCTATCATTAGATCGGCGGCTTTTGTTAAGGTTCCTGCAGTATCTACCATGTCATCAACCAAAACAACATTTTTGCCAGTAACATCGCCTATTAGTTCCATATGAGAAATAACATTTGCTTTGGCTCTTTGTTTATAACAAATAACCACATCACTTGATAAGGCTTTAGAGTATGCATATGCTCTTTTTGATCCACCCATATCAGGCGAAGCTATCGTAAGGTCACTTAAGTTTAGTGATTGTAGATATGGTAAGAAAATAGTTGATGCAAAAAGATGATCTACAGGTTTCTCAAAGAATCCTTGTATTTGATCTGCATGCAGATCCATGGTAATGATTCTAGTTGCTCCTGCTGTTTCTAGCATTTTGGCAATTAATTTTGCTGCTATAGGAACTCTAGGTTTATCTTTTCTATCTTGTCTGGCCCATCCATAATAGGGTAATACAGCTGTAATATGTCTTGCCGAAGCTCTTTTTGCTGCGTCAAGCATTAAGAGCATTTCCATCAAGTGGTCAGAACTAGGATGTGTAGATCCGATAATAAAAATTCTGGAACCTCTTACGGATTCTTCAAAAGAAGGCTGAAATTCACCATCGCTATAAGTTGAGGTAATAATTTTACCAAGACTCGAACCGTATGCAGATACTATTTTTTCTGCAAGTTCAGTACTTTGACTACACGCAAAGAATTTTGCTTCTGTTATTCCGGTTGGCATAGGGGGTAAATTGTTGAATAATAATAGATTAAACCTTTTTTTTAAAACAAGTTGCAAATTTAAAAATTTATTTTCACTCTAGGCTTTATTTTATTAGTTATTTTGATGGTGGAAAAGGAATATTTTTTTAATTTTGCCATCCAATTCAGAATTGAATATGCTCAAGTGGCGGAATTGGTAGACGCGCTGGATTCAAAATCCAGTGACTTCGGTCGTGTGGGTTCGATTCCCACCTTGAGTACAGATTTAGTAACCTTTTGTAAATTAGAAACTTACAAAGGGTTTTCTTTTGGGTAATGCCGAAATTAAGTATGCACGATACTTTCTTGAGTTACATATAGCTTAAACAATTTGCTATTACTAAGTATATAACGGTTTTCTATAAGTGGTGGTGATTACTGATGCGTATAGTGATATTTGTTTAAGAGGCAGTGTTTGTCGTAGTCTTTATTCTTCCATCCCTATTTCTTTCCACAATTCTAATTTTCATGTTTCTTTTAGATAGAAAATTTCATTTTTGTATTATTAGTCGACACTTTTTTTATGAGTTCAATTTAGTTTCTCAAATCTAATACAGTATTTTCTGTCTTAAAAATCAAAATTAATGAACCACGATTTTGGTTAAGGAATGAATCTTCTTAAGTTTTGACTAACAGTTTTATATAGAACATTCACTGCCCCATATCTATTAGAAATAATCACATAGTTGTTTTAAACATATTTTTCGACTCTAATCAACACTATAACAACGTTGGATCAAAAGCACTCATGGTTTATTTAGTGTTTGGTTTCTTAGCCCATTTTGACCCAGTTCTATAATATTTATCATCATTGAACTGAACATATCTTGTCAATTTTAAAGCTTCTAAGAAAATACCTTCTATGGTCTTAATTGTTTTTGGTTGTTGGCAGTCGTTAAAGGTAAAAATACCATCGCAAACACTAATTTTATTATTACGATGATCCCTAATGAAAAGAAAACCTTTAATTAAAGCTTCTTTAAGGCTTTGTTTAATAAAATCATCATCAATCTTCATAGGTTATTTTAACTTCATTTTTATTAGTTTCTTAAAATTTCTAGGGCTGCAATATCAATAATTTATTATTACTACGGTTACGGTTTTCCTCAGCAATCATTTTTTATAGATTATCTATATAACACTAATAATTTGCTTGTTAAAAATACTAAACTTAATCCCCATTACCCATATTGATTTTTAGAAATAATCGCATAATAGTTTTTAAGTGTATTATCGGTGCACAAATACCGTTGTCTACGAAAAATTTTCCCTTTAAATGGTATTAATAGTAAGTATTTCAAAAAGTCAATAATAGAAATATTATTCATATTTTTCTTCAAACTACAGAAGTGCATCATCAATTTTCTGAAGGAAGTGTAAATGAAAAAATGAGTAGATTTTTCTTAAAAAATCTTTATGAGTAAAGAAGGTGGATCATTAGAATGTGTAAGCATACGTATCTTTTTAGAACAGGTGGTGCAATACAATTTCAAACAGATAATCTGGTTTTAGTACGTGATTTTTTATTAAATCGACGGAGTAATGTAGCGTAAGAATTCTTGATTAAAAGGCAAATTTGCAGGTACTATTTCTTTATCTCTAGGAGAACAAAGAAAAATAGCACCTAAAGCAAGGGTAATATTGCAAGTATAAATTTGTAAATTGAATTTTGGAGTTGACAAATATCTAGTTCAACCAAAACTATTGCGTTAACTATTCTTGCTTTGATGTAATAGTATAGAAATTTTATAGAGAGGACATTGTTATTATATTTGTTTTTGCCATCAATATAGTAGAAGCAGTTTAGAAGTATTGATCAAGTAAAAGCAGCATTATTAGGTAAGTTTATGAGAAAACAAAAAGAACAAGAAAGTCTGAAAAATAAATTCGACTTTGTGCAACGTATGGCCACTCAAAAAGAGATTGAAGAAGTGGTAGGTTTTCTGAGCAAAGAAAAAAATATAGTACTCCGATTGTTACGAGGGTCTGTTTTGGTTCAGGATTTCAAAAAACCGAAGGTGGCTATATATGTGTATAATCATATCAAAATGCATGAAAACAATTCTATTCTATCCATGACGTTTCGTGTATTAAAGACTCCTTATGAGATGCGCTTGTTAGAAAACTATGATGCCATTTTTGACTTTGATAAACTAAAAAAAGAAAAAGCTAAGAAGAAAGCTCCAAAAGGAAGGCGTGCAATACCAAAAATGGAATCTATCCAGAAAACTATGCTTGTTCGAAAATATATCGAAAAAAATCCAAATGTGAATCGAGAAAGGACCTGTGCCGAATTTGGAATCTCTAAAGTAACCTATTACAGAACGATTAAATTTTTGGATTCTCAGTTGGTATAGCCTAAGTTTACTAGGGTTTCATAAACTATTGTAAAACCTTGATAGCTAAACTTCCTATCAAAAACATGAGTAATGGAGATATGTTAATCAATACTTTCTTAAATCCATATTGATTAAATTTCATTAGTCCCTGAATAAGAATTTTCAGAGCAACAAACCTGCTCAAGTATATGATTGCTATTTGGGTATTAAATTCATACATAGACAAATTGGGATGCTGTAAGAAAGCAACCAGTATATGCCCAATGATAAGAGGTGTAAAGGCATATGCTAACAAAGAGAAAATCTCTATATAGTTGGCCTTTCCGTCGATCCATTGTGCGATTTTGAATAGTATAAAAGCATACGTCAAACCTAATAAGACACAAAACAACATACAGATACATAATTGTAGTAGGTTTATTATAAATGTATTCGCTTCTTGACTTTTATCAAAATAAAAAAGAAACTGTACCATTCCATAGAACGCAAAAATTAAAGCGCTTTTTCTTCTTAGATCATCTTCGAATTCATCATCGAGAAGTTCTAAGCCTTTTCTTGTTCTAAAAAGTGTATATAGTATTGATTTCATCTTTTGTTGCTAAAGTATTTTTATTTTAATGTAGTATCTTTTTTAAGGAGGCCTTTTTAAAAAAACACTCAATAATTGAACTATGGGGATATTTTTATAATTTCTTATGTTCATTTTTTCGTTTTAATAAAAAAGCTCTTTAATCCTTTTTGAGATAAAATATTTCCATCAAAACGAAGGGTTGTTTTGTGAGACTTAAATTTGATATCGATAGTAGATGTATATTTTTTGCCTAAAAGAATCATTGCTAATTCACTTTGATTGACTTTAGGGCTTTGGTCTACTTTTCTGGTGTATTTAGTTCGTAGATTAAATTCTTTAATTTTAAGCCCGAAAATATTCTTGCATATCAATACTCTGTTGTGTAATTCAATTGAATGGATAGGAAAATAAATAAGCACCATGCTAAAAAATAGTATACTCAAGTTCAGTTCCCACAGAGATAACTGAATAGTATAAGCTGTTTTTAAAATTCTACTTCCCACAAAGCATAAAAGAGAAATGCAAAAAATGAGAAAAATGAATCTTCGACGTAAAAAATTATTGTTTTTTTGAAATCTCATCGATGATTTTTATCTAGTATATTGTCTAATACAACCCACGAATAAATAGGTTATACTCTCCTGTAATACGATTTCCTCTGGTATCTGTTACATCGATATGAATGGCATCCTCACTGCTACGTACGATTTTTATAGTTCCTGATGTGATAAACGCAGGATCAGGGTTTTCTCTATCTGGATTAAAAGCAGTCCAGTACACCGCATTAGAAAAAGTAAAAGGACTGTCTTTGGCACTAAAGGTATATGTACCTCCTTCTAGCTTCTCTGAGTTCGTATTGAGAACTGCTGCAAACAAAAAACCAGTACCATTGTACATTTCTTCTAGATTGACATACTCAATATTACCTCCAAATAGCTCCAAGTAATGCCAATACTTAAAGGTGTAATCTTCCTGACGCTCTTTATAGTCTCTTGTATATGCACCTTTGAGTTCGATACGATCACCATCTACGGTAACCGTATTAGGATAATATTTATCATCATCACTGGTACACGATACGGTAATGACAATCGTATGTACTAGGAACAAAACTCCTTTTAGTATAGTTTTCATATTTTTTGATTGTTGTTTTAATCCCATACTAGTAGTGCCCAGTATGGGGATTTATAATGGTTATTGTGATTTTGTTTTATTTAGTATTGCTTACTTGGTATATAGGTCATATTTACAAACTCGAACTAGCGACATACTATGACGCAGCGAGTTTTTTACTTGTATAAATCGCTCAAAATCTGCACTGAAAAAATTTCTGCATTATCTGGATTCAAAATACTTCATAAACATCAGTGTATTAATAATTTATTTTTTTCCCTGTATAGCATCTCATATGTCTGAACTTTATATAGGTTTATGTCTCTACCCAGAGAAATGTTACAAACTATACAGTACTTTTTTTGCTTTTTTACTGATAATGATATTTTTCCTTCTTTTTTTTGACCATTACTTTCCTAGTAAAATGCAATATTACAGCGTACTTGTTTCATTTTTTAGAACTCGAAGATTTTTATTCTTTTTAGAAATTGAGAAACGAAGGTTGGATGCTCTAATTCACAAAACGTAGCATATGTCTCTTCTCATTACTGATTTAACCTCTTAAGGCATACGATTTGTGTGCACTCTAACCTGAAACCCAAAACTCTTGATTGACATATTATAGATCAATGGCGCATCTAAGGCTCTCATCAAATGAATCATTCAATAGAGTTTGGTGTTAGGAATTCCCAATCTTATTACCTCAATCTCATGGCACAACAAATTAAAATCATCCTAAGGAGATCAGGTACCACATATAATATCGATGTCGAAATCAAACAAGAAGATGGTACCAAAAAACGAGTTCCTTTCTTAGAACTATCAAAATTTGGTGAGATCGAAACTACCTAATAATGTCTTATTGATGGTAAAGGAGATAAGTCAACGAAAGATAAAAGAATAACTGGGACGAGAAAAAGAATCTCCTATGAAAAAATAGCTTTTATGACTGTAACAGGTAAAGCCTATCATGGAGTTGATATTATAGATTTTTACTTTGAGTACTTAAACAAATAACCCTTTGTAAATTAAAAGTTTGCAAAGGGTTTGTTTTTTTAAAGACATTTTTTGATAATTAAAATTATGTGATTACTTCGTCTTGTAACACTAAATGTTTACTCTTTTTGTTTTGGCAGAAGTTTGTCGATTTACTCTATTTGTTGGTAGAACTCCTTGACGAGGTGTCGGTTTTGCCCTAGACATTTTTGCAAAGACGTTTGAACCTATTTTTGGTTTTGCTGCTTTCGCTTTTTGGGCAGACTGTTTTTTAAATGCTTTTTCTAGTTTTGTTCTCTGTGTTTTTAATTTTGATTCTGCTTTCTTTATTTTAGTGTTATTTTCTCTCACCATTGCTTTGGCAGTTTTTATTTCTTTTTGATAAAAGCGGATGTCAGCTTTTATCTGAACAATGTTTCCGTTAATTTGTTTTCTTTCGAGTTTACTTGGGCGAGGTTTAGCTTTTAGAGCGGTATTCATAAGATTTACATCTTTTTTTAGTCGTGCAACTTCTGTTTCAGCTTCATTAATCTTTCCCTCGATATTAATAACGTCTCTTTTTACGGTATTTATCCCCTCATCTAAGTCAGATAAGTAGTTTGCTTTTTGTTCGAGATTTTGTGTATTCTCGTTCATTTCTGCAACCCCGTTTCTTATAAATATATCAAGATAATCTGTTTTGATTTTAGGAAATAGATCTATTGCATTGGCAAGTGTATCTCTTAAATTTTCATTTTGATCGTTTAATCGTATGAATTGCCCCCGTGATTGATGAAGAAATTCGGACCCTTTATATTCTACCCCATGCCATACTCCATTAATTTTTTGATTTCCGATCACATATTTTGATGATGTACGGACCTTATCTCTTCCTATATTTGATTCTAAGGTATGATCCTGAGTAATACGTCCCCAGGTTGATACTCCTTTTCTGTTTTTTATCTCAAAATAGACCGTTGGATTATTTTGAGGGTCTCCTGTATATCCAATGATATTCTCTGCGCGGTACAAATTTTCTCCGTAACTCATAAGTATTGTTTTTTAAAATTATACAATACGAATGTATCTGTACTTTAAGGATTTTTATAGCCCAAAGTAATAACCGGTGTAGCTGAGGTAATGTTCGGAGCAATTATACATTGCAAGGAAGTTGTTCCCTAAATCTTATTGCTTTTCGCGAGTAAGTATCTTTAGGTCTTCGATCATTCTATTTATTTCTGTGGGCAGCGTTGCATTATAGACACCTCTTAGTCGTCCGATTTTATCGACCAGAACACCATTTTCGGTATGCAAAAATTCATCAACTTCCTTCTCTAATCCTAATCGTTTTTCGGCGAAAAAAGAAGTTCTTGCTAGCTCATATATTTTGTTCTTATCTCCTGTTAATAAGTGCCATTGTTTTCAGTAAAAAAGGCTTTCTCCTTTTAGAACTATCTCGGGGTTTTGATTAAAATCCCAATCCGAAAGATCCAGTATTCCGTTTTCTATAGTAGGTGAGTTGTGATTTTGAATAGAACAGCTTAATTGAAGTATCATAACAAACCCCATGAATATTCTGAGCAGATATTTTTTTATAAATAGGTGTAGAGCTTTTGATAGTTTCATTAGCAGGCTAGAAATGATAGAGTACCAAAGATAATTGAAAATAGGGTTGATCTCATCTGTTTTAATACTTCTTGTTTTTTTATCTGTAATGATCCTCAAGAGCATTATTTGAAACTACTAGTTAGATTGTAAACTTAAAGCATGTTAAATGTAGAATATAGCTAATAAATTATAAATACATTTGAACCTAAAAACCAGTATTGAGTTTTAACTAATTTCTTCCATTAAAAAAAACATCGAATGCCTAAATTTAATTATTTGTTATTTATTATTCCGGCTTTAATATGGGGATCTACTTGGTATGTAATCAAGTATCAACTGGGGAGTGTTGATCCTATTGTATCTGTTTCTTATCGATTTGGTTTGGCAGGGGTTTTATTGTTGGGGTATGCTAAAATTCGTAGTCTTAGATTGGGTTTTACTTTAAAGCAACATTTTTTTATTGCTTTACAAGGGGTGTTGTTGTTCGGGGCAAACTATTGGCTTGTGTATTTGGCTGAATTGTATTTGAGTAGTGGATTAGTAGCTGTAGCTTTTTCTACATTAATTTTTATGAATATTTTCTTTAGTGCTATTTTTTTGGGAGATCAAATTAAAAAACAGATTATTATCGGTGCTATTTTTGGTCTTTTAGGAACTATTTTAATTTATCAATCCGAATTTAGACGAATAGCGTTTGATGATCAAATTAAGGGGTTGATTTTATGCGTAAGTTCGATTATTCTTGCTTCATTAGGGAATATTGTTTCAGCATTTAATCAACGTGCATTTAAACTTCCGGTGGTGCAGACTAATGGTTATGGAATGTTATATGGAGCTATAATTATGTTATGCATAGCATTATCTAGCGGAAAATCCATTCACTTTGATCTTTCTTTTTCATATATGGCTTCATTGGCATATTTGGCTATTTTTGGTTCTGTAATTGCCTTTACGGCTTATCTAACATTAATTGGAAGAGTAGGAGCTGCCACGGGAGCGTATGCCATTATAATAGTTCCTGTTATTGCTTTGACTATATCTGCTATTTTTGAAGAATATAGGCCAGATCTATTTGCCTATTTAGGAATGGCACTAATTCTTGTTGGAAATATTCTAGCTTTAAAGACGAAGGCTAAGACGAAATAAAGTGTTTTATTATTTTTAAGCTGGTATCAGAAACTATTATTCTATGAATTGGAATGATTTTTTATGATAAAAATCTGCAAAACTAACCTCTAGATAATTTTCGATGTCTTCTTTGGTTTTACCTTCTAAATTCATCTCAAATATTTTGGAAATATGTTTTGTCTTAAAAGTCTTAAGCATACCATGATCAGATAATAAATCTTCAAAAGTAATTTGCTTCAACTGTTGTCGCATCCATTGGTGTGCGGTATATCCTTTTTTCTTAAGAGTTAAATCGTTATTCATCTCATCTGTTATCGCTTCGTTTTTTTCCTTCGCCATATTAATTTTGACTTGCTGTCTTACGTATTCATCTTTTATAATTAGATTCATTTCTTCAGAATCGGTATACAATCGCTGTAGACTACCAAAAGCTAGTTTATAATAACTGCTTAAGAAATTTTTGTGATCGTATAGATACTTAAGATAAGCCAAACTTGCTTCTTTAAACACTTTGTGAGGTTTTCTAACATTTTTGTACGCTTCTTTTCTAAGTTCTGCAAGCTTTTGGTCTATACCTTTTATTTTACGGATGTCATTAAAGCGATCCGATTCGCCAATAGCCATTATCTCCTGATATATCTTACCATGTGCTCCTTCAAAATTATGGGTTTTGTAAGAAAATCTAAACCCTTTTTCTTTTTTCAGCCTTTGCTCTTTTTCCTTCTTATTCTTTAGGGTATCTTTTTTAGGCTCTTTATTAATTTTTTCTCTATTCTTGAGTTTAATCTTTTTTACAGAAAGATCGAAGTTATAATTATATCCAAATGTTAAGGTTAACTCATCGATTGATTCTGAATCAGTAGATTTAAACAATTGTATAGCATTGAGATTAAAATTATGTTTTTTCTTATAAATATAATTGACACTTGCTCTGAGGTTAGCAACATTACTGGTATTATCTATACCGCGGGTTGTATTATAAGATGAGCCTATAGAAGTATTCATTTTATTGTTCAGTAATTTCTTAGAAATACTCAATGTTGGCCCCCATGTTAGTGCATCTTCTCTCCCGATAGTATTATAGGTTGCATTTACTGCAGAACTGATAGTTAGTCCCCAATCAGGATATCCGCGGGTATAAGAAACCATAGTATTATGAAAAGTAGAGGCATCTCCTAGCCGAACAATCCCGTTTTGTTCATTAGCCACATCGGCTAATGCATAATTGATGTTGATAGTTTGTTGTAGTTTTTTGGTTTTGGATAAAAGATAGTTAATGTTAAGGTTGGCATTTTGGGAGAGTTGTCTATAGTCTAACTCTTCAGAAATTTCATCGGTTAAATCATCATCGTTGATGTCATCAAATTGGTTGGGCTTTATGTTAGTAAATGTAGTGAAGTTAGAGTATGACCCTGATAGATTTAGGCGTTCTGAAGCGCTCCATGACAGATTTACAGACCCTACTGTTCTACTGGTTTCGCTTTCTTTTTGGTTTTCGAGATCATCACGTTGGTATCCGATATTAAAAGCGAGATTGATTTTGTCATTAAAAAGTACGGTACTGGTATTTACCGTTATGTTTTCAAAATCATTGTTAAAGAAATAAGCACCTAATGTTTCATATCCTGGATCAATACGCTCATAAGTCAATCCAACTTTTGATTTTTTGAAACTATAATTTACTTCGCCAATCATGGCATTATAAAATTCGGTTGATGTTTTGGTATTGAGAAATAGTCCGGCTAATCCTTGTGATTCTTCAATTGTTGTTCCTCTACTATCTTGGGTTATGGCGGTAGAGGCGTATTCTGCTTTTATTTGTAGATCTTTAAAAAAAGTATAACCTCCTGAAATACTTACAACTAGATTTTCTTTGGGAGTTACACCTTTTTCATCGGGTATACTTGCTATAGAGCTTAGGTCGTCTTTGGCATAAAAAGCAATGCCACCTAGAGCAAGTTGATCCTGCTTGTATTCGAGCTTTGCGCCATATCCCATTCGCTGATAAGCAGGAATAGTATTAGCATTGCCGTCGTCTTCGGTAGCTTTGAGTAAACGTCCTGTCATAGCACTAAACGAAAAACCTCCACGCGGAGTAAGTTCTATACCTCCTCCGGTAAATTGATGTGAGTTTAGGGTATAAGGAGAAAAGGTCATATTAGCATCCCCTATATGAGCTTGTATCCATTTGTATTTTGGGTGTAAGCTTAGACGATTAAATTTATAAGGTACCTGATAATCCAGTTGCTCTCCTTGGTTAGAGATATTATAGCTAATAGGCATAGAAAATAGGTAGTAACTGGCATTAAGAAATCCTTGGATATAATAGGTAAAGGGTTCTCTACCTTGTACATTATTAGAAGTATAATATACGCCATTAGTAGCAATACCACCACTGACTTTTAACTTCTTGGCATCAGTAAGGGTTTCTAAATCTACATTTTGGGCGTTGGCGGTATTGGATATCATCCAAAAGAACATTACCAAAAATATGATCTTAGGGTAAGATGAATTCCAAAATCTTCCTACTAAACACCCTAAGCTATGATGTTTTTTATATGTTATTCCCCAAATTGAAATCAATGGTAATTATTTTTTCGAATAGTTGTTTTTAATTATCTCTCTATTTTGTTTTCTCTTCATCATATATTACTTAAGACTCAGTATTTTTTGACTTTGAATTATACTATCTTAAATATTCGAACTCTAACTTTTTATAATACTCTAAACTCTCAAAATAGACTCTTTGAATATTTAAGGATTTTCTGAGAAGAAGGGAGGTTTTGAGGCTAGAGATATACTTTTTATTCATGTAGTATCCCGTCGATAAATCGAGCTATTTCTTTTCCATTATTATCTATAATTTTGATTTCTCCTTCTTTTATGGGTTCAAATTTGACAGTTGTATTTGAACCAAATTTTGTTTTTGCTTGATTAAGGTTTTTAAAAAGTTGGCTAAGACTTCTTATTCTACTACTTTTTGTTAAATGGAAAAATTCGTTAAGTCCATCAAACCCTAGTTTTTGCTTATAAATGAATCGATTACTTATTTCATTAATTAAACCGTAGTTTTTATCTGTTAAGAGACTGGGGTAATCTTTTACAACTTCTCGTCCCATATTATATGTCAATAATTTTGGACTATTTACTATGGTATTGATTTCGTCGGTGGCTTTTTTTACGGCTTCATCCAGAGATTTTTTATTATTTCCAACAATCATTCTAAGTTCTGTACCAATAAAACCTTCTAAAATTTTATCAACTTCATAAGTTTTACCCTCTATAATAATTGTTTTATTGGCTATAATATCATTCAGTTTACCAGAAAACTGTTTGTCAATAGCTCTTGCCATCGCAGCAGCTCTTATACTTTCACTTGTTTCTTCACCTATTCTATTAATACCATTATTAATCTTTTGGATAGTTTTAAAAACACCCCATGAGGTTTTAAGAAGCTTTGTTAGCTCTAGTGCTTTATTTTTATTGTCTTCGACTCCAGCACTTTCTAATAGTGATTCTAAGACTGCACTGGCATGATTTTCGAACAATGGAGAAGAGATGTAAAAACTGCTAACTTTTATTAATGCGTCTACATAGTCAAAACTATTAACCGCAGTTTTTACAAAATAATCTCCGGTGGCTGTTTTACGAAAGACTTCAACAGTTTCATAAATTACTTGTTCGCTTTTTTTAGTATTTACCGCCAATGTTCCTACGCTCTCATATCCATCCATTACAGCATCATCAGCAAGTCTAGCAGTATCAAAATCTACTACTAATATTTGTTTGGTATTGTTTTGATATTTTAAAGTAGCTATTGTTTGATCGCCAATTTTTAAAACTTCATAATTTTTTACTTCTAAAACTGTATTATCAAACCCTTGTTTGATTGAATTTATAATTTCAGCTTCCTTGAAGGATTGATCTACAATATTTTCGAATTGTATTATCTCTGGATTATTACTAATAGATTTGGCATGTTGTATAGCATCATTATATGAATCTTTCAATTCATCTAATTTGGTTATTCCATTGTCAGTTTTTGAAAGATCTTTTAAAGATTTAGTGAATTGACCATCTTTAGTTATTACAGAATATATTTGTTTTGTACCTTCTTTACTTAAGTCAAATAGGGCTTTACCTCCCATAACTAAACCATAGGTAGCAATAGCTTTATCCCAGAGTTTAATAAATTCTTTTCCTTCATTTGTTGCTTGTATGGTGTCGTCATTTATGGCAATAGCAATAGTCCCCACATTTAGTATTATATCTAAAGCTATAATTACGGATGACCCTCCGAAAGGAGCTGATAGAATACCAAAAGTGGCCATTGCTATTTTACCTTTTAGTCCTTCAATTCGTTCATTATGTTTATGAGCAAAATGATAAGCCCATATTAGAGGAACTACTTTAGAGTCGCCTGCTTTTATTCCCGCATAATTAAATTCGTCTAAAAAATCTATTCTTACGAATGACGTTAATGGATTACCATCATAAAAAGTGTAAGAAGCTTTTACTTGATTAGATTGGGTCATAGCATTTAAATATCCAAATCGAATCGTATTTGACTCAAAAGGGCTAAAGCCTTGAACGTCCTTTTGTTCTGTGAAGAAAATTTTACATGGCGGAGTTGCTGTCAAAATACCCTTACAGTCTGATAAAACATCGGTATTATGAACGTTAAAATAATTTTCTCGATAAAAGTACATTTCACCATCAGGTAGAACTAGGTCTGCAGTTTTTATTGGTAAAGTAGAAGGGAGGATTAAAGGTGCAGGATTAATTTTTTGTTGCATTTGAACCAAGAAATTAACAAAATATTCTTTATTTTCTTCTCCAAGGGTTTTATAAATAATCATAATATCACCAGTGTTAGAATCTAGTGATAAATCATCATACCATTGCTGTAATTGCTCAGAGGGCGTATTACAAAGCAAAGCGATTAATAGATCTTGGTACTCATCAATTTCAGCAGGGTTTTCAATAATCTTATTCAATAATCGAAACCTTTCTTCATAGGTTAATTGCTTTAATGTAAATTCAGATCCTTTTAAATTAGTAAAAGCCTCTTTTGTTTTAGCTAGGTTATTCGTTTGTAATGATTCATAGAATTTTGAATATCCTGAAGCAGCAATAGCATACGTTTTAAAATAGGAAGCATAGATATTAAGATGTGGAGTATTATTTTCATTTGGAGAAATATTATGATAGTCATATGTTATGTTACCGGATTCGTAAACATCTTGAATAGATTTTAGAATATTAAATCTTTCTTGAATGATTCTTTTATTTTCTTCATCTTCATATATGTGGTCATCAGTGGTATTACTGAGTATATGGATGTTTGGATATTTAGTGATTAATTTTGATAATCCAATGATATAGGGTGAGTAGGGAGAATCGCATTGTGCATTTTCACTATTTCTAATGATATATTTTTGTACTAATTCGTTATCAAAAGTTTTACCTAGGCTAAATTGAATTTCTTTTACTATACTTTCATCATTTGATGTCTCTAGTAATTTGATTTTAGTACTTTCTAAGAATAAATTATTAATAAAATCTATGGATTGAATATGCTCATCAGAAGCTACTAAAATAGTATCTCCCATTATGGATTCTTTAATATATTCTTCAATACTAGAATAAGTAATAGAAGTTACCTGAAAAATAAAACCACTAGAGGTAGCATTTAAACACAGTTTTCCTAAAATAGGAGAAATATTTTCTTTCCCTATTTTATCAGTCAGTTCATCTACATAAGGTTCGTAAACCCCACTCCCTTTTTTTCTTCCAAAGCCTTTACTTTTTTCACTAATTTCTCCAATTTTGTGTGTATAAATTTGGCCATCTTTATCAACAAAACAAATCAAAGAACCTAAGGGAGCAACAATATCAGTGTCTCCATAGGTGTCTCCAGTACTAAAATAAACCGAACTTGTAGTGTTAGGTAATGTAATTATTTCTCCAGATGGGGATAAGAATGAATAGGAACCATCTAATTCGTTTTTAAAATCATCTAAATCCGATAATCGAGATATTCCAACACTCTCCCCATCCTCATCATTCTGAAACAGATACAACTGTATTCCCGGTGCATGGATTTTTTGCCAATCCATGTGCGTAAACTCCATGCCACTACCATAATCCATTAGAAGATCTGTAGTTTCTTGTTGGACTCCGTATTCTGTAAATGGATGTTCTAACCCATAAATACCATGCCCTAACTCATGTGCAATCGTTTTTGTTAGATGTTCAGGATTAAATACAAAACCATATTGGCGTTTAAGCGGCATAAACCCTTCAGTTTCGGGATCGCTTGTAGGGATATCATCACCAAGTACAAAGACATAGTACATTTCTGACTCAACACCTCTTTGCTCTTTATAATATTCATAGATGGTTCGTTCTTCTGCGGTATAATGAGCTAAAACACTACTATCCCCGATATCTAAAGTGCCATTAGAAGTTTCGACATCCCAAGTACCAGTATTAATAGTCAATGAAGGAGCTGTAGTTATGTTAAAATCAACTCCTGTCTTATTGTAGATGGCATTGATTTCATTTGCGATTGAAGATGAAATACTTGCCCCATTTATAGGTACTAAGGTAATATTCACTAGCTGTTTGGTAATATGCCACACATTGACTTTACCTGCAATATCATACTTACCCGTACTATTTTCTGGTTTTATGTTGGCAAGGATTTCTTCTTTACCAAAATCAAAACGTTTGGTAAGGGCTATAGTAGCGGTATTACCATTCCATTCTGCTGGGATTGAGGTTCCTTCAATGGTTTTAAAAATAATATCATCTGTCGTTTTTCCATTACTTAAGGTAGCAGTAGCGGTCATAAAGTCTTCCTCATGTTCTGCAACATCAGAGATGACTTTATAGAGGACATTATATTTTCCTCCGTTAGCTTGTTCAATGGTTTCATATGAATTGGCAAAGTCAGTGTCACTAATACTACCTCTTAACTTATCTGTCCCATAAAAACCTGATGTATTAAAAAATACGGCCACATCAGTGGCTGATATTTGGGTTACATTTCCACTATTGGTAATCCCATTTGTGTTTCCTGCGGTTGGTGTACCCCCATCGGCTTCTTTACCTTCAGTTACATTACCCGCCTCATCAACGGTCCATTGATCGCCATTGGCGTCTGTAATTACCACAGGAGTGTCGGTTTCTATAGGATGTGCTACACCTTGTTCATCGATTAGTGTTACATTACCGTTTTCATCGACTTCTACATAGGCAATATCAATTGTCGAAGCATCAAATTTATCGATGTCTCCCGTATCTCCGAAAACTTCTTCAATGGCATCGTCAATATTGGCAATACCTTCCCAATTGGCATCATAGCTTGTTTTGACAATCCCATTGGTTAGCTGATAATCAGAATTAATGGTTATGCTATCAAACTCGACTCGTATTTTTACCAATGCCAAATAAGGAACACTTATATATCCCCATCCTGAGTACACTCCATTACTTCCGCTTATTTCCTTGACCGTTACCGGAAAATCTCCAGCAGTAAATATTTCATTAACTCCTATGTTTTGTAAGGGATCTTGATTCGTAATCTCTATTTCGGGAAGTACCCCACAATTGTAATATGCCGTTTCTTCTTCTGTTGGTGTTGTAAATTCTTGGGTTTGAGAAAAAGCAAACCCGCCGTTAGGGGTACATTCTCCGCCTACGCGAAACTCATAAGTGGTTCCGCCTTCTAGATTTCTGATGGTAGTTTCTGGGTTATAGGCATAACTTGTAAACCAATCATCGTCATCAGTATATCCTTTTTTTCGATATTGGGTTTCATATCTCAAATGCTCTGAAGTTTGCCAGGTAATAGCGACGGTCTGAGAATTTTGGGCTTGCGAAATAATAAATTCGGGGGCTTTGCAATCAGCTTGATAGTTGAAGTAATAAATCTCACTATTTCCGTTATTTCTAAAGACAGAAGTTTCACTAACTCCATCACTTACAATAGCTCGTACTTGCCATCCATACGTTTTGTCCTCTAGTAATTGCGTTTCTGCGGGACCGTAAAGTAAAGTGGTTGCTAAGGTTGTGGTTTGATACAGCGCAGGAGAGACTACAAAAGCAGCCTGTGGATTCATCCCTGTATCCCATAATTCTTTTAGCGTAAATTCATATTGTACATTGGTGGCATTGAGATGTCTTGGTGTCCAATTGAAGATAATATTTTGCGGATTTTGAGCAGTGATCAAATCTCCGGTATTCGGTAAGTTAAGAAAAGGAGGGTCATTTAGGAGTAAGTACACATTGAAACAACTATTCTGTCTAGAAAATAATTGACCAGATAGATAATCATATACTTCAAAACAAAAATTGTAAGAACCTTCAGGTAGGGTTTCACTATATTGTTGTGGTGAGATTCCTTGTAGGTTATTCAAATCAAAATAAGGCCGTAGGTCCAGATTAGATAATCTAGTATTGATTCCGCCATCTAGAAATATAGGAGAGGCCCCAGAAACAAAGTCTATAGTTTCGATATTAAGTCCCTGACCCTGAATTTTCATTTTTAGACGAACCCGTCTCCCTATTTCATTTACATCTGTTAATAATAGGTTTACAAATAACTTCTCGCTTGCCGTAGTCTGATAATCACTAAGTTTTAGACTATGTGGTGGTATTAATTGCGGAGTAACTTGTACAGGATATATTTGTGCAGTAATTAGTCCACATGAAAATAGTAGTAGAAAATAGAGTAATATTCGTTTCATCTAATAGGCTTCTTTTTGCATTTTAATATCAACTAATACATAAGAGTTCTGTCCATCTGTAACAAACTCTTTTATTTTAATGGCTCCTTTAATTCCTTGTTGATTTTCAAACAAAATGATTCTAGGGAGAAGAGAATCATCAAAGTCTTCTAATCCTTGATCGGTTTCTTCAATATCGAGCTCTGATAGTAAGGAGTCATCTTGCATGTTATCAAATTGAGAGGAACTAAGTGAAGCGCTGCATGCACAAGATTCTTGCAAATTGATAAATTGAGTATGAGTAGCGTTGGGTATAGCATCAAAAGTGCTTGATGCTGCTTCGTTGGGGGTAATGAATTTGTTAAACGTAAATGTACTATTTAACCCAAAAAATACAATGTCTATTAGACTTCCGTTAGTTTCAGTAACTTGATCTTTGGTATATACTTCCCGCGTTGTGGTAGAGAAAAATGCCCCAAGAGTATTATTGCTATGTGCAGTATTAATACCTAATTTAATATTTTCAATGGTTCTAAGATTGGTATTGGCGTAAACGGTTATGTTTTCAGTTTTAGTTTTAGTTTCTTTACCGTTAGTAGCTTCTAATTGTATTGTATATGTTCCGGGTGTACTCAAAACAATTTGGGGGTTTTGTTCTGTGGTTGTTTGGGGCTGTCCGTTTTCAATAGTCCACATATATGATGTGGCACTAATACTTTCATTATTCATATTTAGAGTAAAAGGCACCTGAAAGTCATCATCTTCAAAAGGAAATTCATAAGAAAAAAAAGCTTCGAGATAGGGTGCTACAGTAACGGTTTCTTGTGTTTGAAATACATCTTGTCCGTTACTCGCTTGGAGACCGATAATATGTTCTCCGGGTTCATTAAAAATAACATTTGAGGGATGTTGTTCGTTTGAAGAAGAAGGAGAGCCTCCTTCGAAAGTCCAGATATAACTAGTGGCCCCCAGAGTAGTATTATTGATTTCTACTTTCATAGGAGCATAATTATTTTCAATGATTGTCGGTTCAAAACCAATAGTTATCGCATCTGCTAATGTTATTGTCATTTCTTTAGAATTGAAGCTTCCGTCTTCATTACTAGCTTCTAATCGTATGGTATATGTGCCGTGTTCATCATATGCAATTATTCCGGGTTGTTTGTCAGTTGAAGTATTTGGGTTTCCATTTCCGAAATCCCATAAAAAATCTTCACCTCCTTCTGTAGTATTTTTTATAGAAACTAGTACTGGGATCGAATAATCACCATCTACAATTTCTAAGCTAAAATCAGCAGTAACAGGAAGAGCTTCTTCTGTGGCACAGTTCAAAAACAGAAAAATACTCCCAAAAAGAAGACGTAGGCTTTTGGGTATTATTCTATATTCTGTATTAAGGTAATTCTTCATTAGTTAATTACTATTTTACGTATTTGACTTTCTTTTTCGGTTTCTAGTAATAAGAAATAGATTCCGGAGGGTAAATTCATACTGTTATCAATAGTGTAATTACTGCTATTGCTTCTTTCCTGCGTTATCAAAGGGGTATTAGATACGAGATTAAAAAGTCGGAGCGAAATCCAACTTTCTTCAGCAAGTGATACAGAGATGGTAAAATTTCCTGAATTAGGGTTAGGAAACGTATCAAATTCTAAAATATATGGGGAATTAGTTTCTATATCATCTATTAGAGTTCTGGGTTCATCTATGATGATAGGCTTCATGTCGTCTTGATAACAATCGCCTTGATAAGATCTAAGGGTAATTTCATAAGCACCAGGTGTATTAAAACGCAACACTAGAGCCTCGTTACTTTCGTCAATAATTTCTGCTTCTCCACCAGAAATCATCCATTCGGTATTGATGCTTAGGGGATCACTGGCATTAACGACAATTACATCTTCTTCTGCATAGGCCTGCGAGGTGATTACTAATTGCGAGTCAATATCGACTGCAGAAGTTGTGATCCTAATTGTATCTGTACCAATACATCCTAATCTAGTGGTTAGGGTGGCGGTATAGGTTCCTGCTTCTGTTATTGTTATTGCAGGAGTGTTACTTGTAAATCCATTATCCGAAGTCCATGAATAAGTTGCCAGATCATCATCAATAGTAATATCTAAGCCATGTGTCTGACCATTACATAAGGTTCTATCATTACCTAAATTCACTAGAGTTGGTTCTGGATCAATTAGTTCAATATCCTTAAATCCCATACACCCTGAGGCATCGGTGACCTGAAATCTATGAATACCAGCTGGGAGTTCTTGTGCAAGCATACTATTGCTATTGATTGTATCCCATGCATAAGTGTATGGCGGTGTACCACCTTCGACAGTTACAGAAATGCTGCCATCGTTTCCTAAATAACAAGTAGGATTAATCTGTTCTATTACTTTGATCTCTAGCCCACCGGGTTGATCGACGCTAACTTGTCCTGTGACTTCACATCCTCGGGCATCTATAATGTAAGCGATATATTTACCTGCGATAAGATCAGTAATCGTTGCAGTAGAACTACCATTAGACCAAAGAATAGTATAAGGAGAGATTCCGCCAGAAATATTTACTGAAGCTGTACCGTTGTTACCCGAATCACAGGTGATTGCTGTACTGCTCATACTTACTTCTAATAATTCTGGCTCTTCGAATGTATATAGTTCATCGGTAGCTTCAATGAGTATTGCACTATCATATATTCCTATAATTCTACCCAAGGCATCTTCGACATTAAGTGCATAATTTCCTGTTGAGAGGTCCACGGCTATAGCTGTGGTCTGGGCAGGTAAATCGATATATGTACCCGAATCATCTTGCTTTTTCCAATAATATTTATAAGGTTGTCCTGTTGTAAAAGGTAAGCCACCTGTAACTGTAGCAATTAATTGTCCATCAGAAAATGGATTGTTAAAGGTATTATTTTGGTTACATGAAATAGGAACATGTACAGCAATAGTAGCTTCGATAGGATCATACATTTCGAACTCACTTTCTATCAAAGTACAGTTATACTCTTGACCAGTATCTGGGTTGGTTACTCCATCAATATCTAGATGATAGTTTCCTGCAGAAATTCCTTCCAATCGAATCTGAAAAATATCGTTGGATAAGCCAATAATGCTTGTGGTGGTTTGTGCGTTGAGTGATGTTCCTGATGCATCGGTCCATAGATAGGAATATACTAAATTAGCCATCCCTGATCCATCACTAATTTGGGCTTCGACCCATCCATCAGAGGCTCCGGCTGTTGATGGCGTGCCAAATGCAGTGTAAGTGATAGTGACAGGATTGGGTTCTAAAACGGTATATGGGACCGTAATTTGGCAATCATTAGCATCGGTTACTGTAATGGTATAGGTATCTGCCAGTAAATCTAAGATGTTTTGATCTTCTGAAATCAAATCATCATCACTGGTATACCATGCATAATGGTAGGGCAATGTTCCGCCTATAACTTCTATGTCAATAGAACCATGATCTCCACCATAACAGATATTATTTTTTATAAAAGAATTGCTAATTTCTAATAATTCTGGTTGGGTAATTACTACAGAAGGAACTACTATAGGTGGATTTATCAGCGGAGGATTGTCTGTAGAGTTACCTTTAAAGTCGGTAACAATCACTTTATAGATTCCTGGGTCTAAATTGGTAGCTGTCTGTGATGTTTGTCCTATGTTGGTATATAAGCCTGCAATTTCCTTTTGCCATTGATAATTATAGGTTGAATCTAAATTAGGCACTCCTCCTGTTGGTGTGGCAGTAATGGTGCCATCAGCAGCTTCAAAACATTGTACCATGGTAGCAGAAAGGGTTACGACTAATGGATCCGGTTCTGTAACCTCTATGGTTTCTGAGCTAATTGTACATTCATTAATATCTTCTACAGTTACAGTATATGCTCCTTTTCCAATATTGATTAAGTTTTTGTCAATACCGACTTCATCCCCTATTTCGTTTATCCAAGAATAGGTGTATCCTGGTGTGCCTCCAGATACAATGATATCAATATTTCCATTCGTTAATCCAAAACCTGATGGGAAGTTGATGTTGTCTAAACTTATGGTCAGTGGTGTAACTGGCTGATCAACGACTACCTCTAATTCTTCTTCATTATCAGAATACCCCGTACAGTTATTAGTATCTTTAACTCGTATTGTATAGGTGCCTTTTTGAAGGTTTGTAATAGCATCACCATTACTAAAATTAGTCCATGTTCCATCATCGATTTGATAATTATAGGTTTCTGATCCTCCTGATACAGTTAAGGTAATTGTTCCATCATTGCCACCATGGCAAGAGACATCTTTTGGAGCGGCAGAAAAAACTACTTTATCTGGTTCTGAAAAATCAAAATCTTCGGACTGTGCTGTTATTCCGTTACTATCTGTTATGATAACATAATAGATTCCATCTCCGATATTAGGAAGTGTTGTTATTGTTTGCGTTCCTGTTCCTGATATTGTTCCTGTTCCTAGAGGAAAAGCATCACCTTCTCTATGCCATTCGTAGGTATAGTTTTCACTATTCTTGAGAAGTCCACCAGCCCCTGTTGCGGTTAAAGCACCATCATTATCTCCATAACAAGTAATGGGTCTAGTTATACTAATGCTTACCTCGAGTAAGGGAGGTTGTGTAATCTCAAATTCTTGTTCCCCTCTACACCCTTCACTATCGATTACTACTGCTATATATTTTCCTGCAGGACCTATAAAA
The DNA here is from genome assembly GCF_000520955.1 of Aquimarina pacifica. Lineage (GTDB taxonomy): Bacteria > Bacteroidota > Bacteroidia > Flavobacteriales > Flavobacteriaceae > Aquimarina > Aquimarina pacifica. Next base: position 91,438 of record NZ_JACC01000009.1, read on the forward strand.
TTAGATGAATTTTCTCCATTGATAGGTGTTGTTTGGCCCAATCTAAACCATTCATAATCTTCATAAGTTCCACTACCTCCATCAAAATCTTTTAATTCTATTTCACCATTTAAGCCAAAGCCAAGCGCAGGAGTCATATCTCCATCAAAGGTGATTTCTTCTTTTGCATCAAAAGTAATCGTCACTATCTTTGGATTATCACCATTCATTGCCACACATTCATCGGTATCTCTAATTCTAATGTTATGTGTACTTGCAGATAGATTAGCAATGATACCATTGTTTGGTAGGGTTTCCCAATCATTAGTATTGCGCTTATATTCAAATGAACCAGAACCTCCTTTTGGGGTTACTCTAATGCTGGGGATATCACCAAAGCATTTGGGGTGAATTCCTATGGCAGAAAATTCTACAGGGTCGGGTGCATTAATCGTAAAAGAATAGGATTCTTCTATACTTGCTGGGTCATCAGGGGTGTCTCCATCAGGATACAATTGATATACCACTGCGTATCTACCATCGCCTAATTCATAGCTTCCGGTTCGAGGTTTCCATTTGAATGTTATGTCCTCTCCATCAATATCTAAATCGTCATAGAGATATGAGTTATTAGTACTATCATAATTATTAACTAAAAACTCGTCAGTAACAAAATTTCCGTCATTATTTTCATCCCAGTAAACACTTACGAATAGGTTTTGATCATTATCTATTTCACCCTTTAATTCTAATATAAAACTTCCATCACCCGAATTAGAGCATGTTGGTGTAATTGCATTTATATCTACAAAATCGGGAGAGCATTCTTCTACGACTCTTTCAACAATGGCATATGCTCCTTCATCTAGTACGCCACCTTCGTATAATGGGGGAGCGGCCCGTACATTAGATCCTGGGGGTTTGTATTGCATTCGTAGTTGCATATTCCTAGATGTGTAATTAAAATGCAATCCAAAGCTTTCAAAAACCTCAAAAACCGAAGCGTTTAATGGGTAATTATCTGAAAACTCATAGATATTTTCCCAATAGCCCGCCTTATCATAATAAAACCATGTCAAACCTGGTATATCTTCTGTTGGATTACTACTGTCTATGGGGAAAATAGGTTCGTCTACACATATATTTTTTGAGGTATCATTGGCATTTAGTAGTCGCTCGTTGAGATAAGGCATTAATACAGCTTCTACATGATGTGTAAAATTGCCATTTGTTGAGGATCTATATACGTGATCAAATAAGTCTCTTGTTCCGTCCAAGACTGTCGAGTATGTATTACTTACGTCACATGTGGTAGAATCATCATTATCTATAATAAGGCAATAGTCAAACTTATATCGGATAGTATAAGGGCGTTTTGACAAAAGCACTCCTGCAGATATAGCCATTCCTCCGTCAACCGAGTATTCATCGGTTCCTCTGTCACTAAACCCTATACTCGATAACAGTACATCATCTTTATCATAAACTATAGCTTGGTAACTACCATAACCTGGCTCATAACCAACAGCACTAGTCCCTGTATAAACAAATCCTCCTGCAATTTCTAAGTAATATTGATCTTGTGCATGACTAGTTTGAAAATACAGTAATCCTACAAATAGCACGAGTATTATTTTCTTCATCTTCTAATATTTTATATCTAATTGAGCAGTCTCACTTAGAGTACCATCCATAAAAACTGCTCTAATGACATAGGTGTATTCATTATTGGGATGTACTTTTTTGTCTACAATGCGTTTTGTTGTAGGGGCCACATTTGTTAATAATGAAACAGATTGGTCCTTTACTCCTTTATAGATCATTAATTCGGCAACATTAGGTTCTTTATATGCTTTCCAGAATAACTCTATAAACCCATTTTCTTTGTCTTTATAACTAGATAAGCGTTGTATCTGAGGCTTTAATCCTGTTTTGGGAATTTTTACAGTTAAGGGCACTGCCGGATCAGATTCTAAACCACTTTTGTCAATAGCAATTAGGGTATAGCTATATAGTTTTCCTGCTTCTATGGCAGTATCTTCATAAGAAGTTTGGGAAACTTGGTTTGATTCATTTTTGGGGAGTATTTCTTCATCATTTTTTATTGATTGTATTGTATGTATTAACATCCAATCTAGGGTGTCATTATCTTTTCTATAGAGTTCATGCTTATTTACGTCTGCACTAGAACTATTAGCCCAGCTTAGCATTACTTTACCTACTTCTATATTGTAGGTCTTAAAAACCGCTGGTGTTGGTGGGATAAAATCTGGTTTACTAAGTTCTAAAACATCAGATGGAGGAGACATGTTAAAGCGTTCATCAACAGCAATGAGTTGATAATACACTTTTGTATTCAAGTTTTTTACTGAGATACTGTCATAATATGTGGTTCCTTGGTGAGGAGACACTGTAATTTGTGAAAATTCTTCTTCTTTATTATTTCCTCTAAATACCCGATATCCTAAAATATCTTTTTCTGTATTCGGTTTCCATTGCAGAGTTACGATACCTAAACTATCTACTTTACCCTGAAAACCTATAGGTTTTACTGGGGGTAACGAATCTACTGGTTGTACCAAAGCAGGAAATGAAGTTTTACTTAATCCTTCTTTTGCAATAGCCGTAATAGTTAAATAATTAGTGGGTAATAAGCTATCATATTTTAGCTTTCGAGCTTCTGGCGGGATGTCCTTCATAACCGTAGTATATTTTCCGTTGACCTTATCACTACGCCTAAGTTCAAAACCTTTGATATATTGGTTTCCTTCTTCTAGAAATTCCCATTCTAATATAATTCGATGGTCATCTAAATAGTTTTTATTGGTAATTCTAGGAGTGTAAGGTAACTGCTTTTCACTTTTTCCTGAGACGACATTCGATGGTTGACTTAATTCTCCGAAGGGAGTTTTACCTAATACTCGGTAATAATATTTTTTTTGTGTAACGATAGAGTCTAGATAAAACATACGTTTTGCATTGGTTTTGTCACTATTGTTTAAACCGGTTAATGGTTTTTTATTTAGTTGTACGAAAGTTTCTCCATCTTCAGACCGTTCTACGAAATAACTGTTGTAGGTTTTATTATGGATGGCATAATTCCAGTTAAGCATGACGCTCTGTTCAGTAAAAATAGCTGCTAAATCTAGCGGTTTAGGTAGTTTCTGATAATCTCCTAATCCTGTAAATACGCCTCCTTCTTTAATAGGTAGTTCTATCTCGGGAACTAAGGATGTGATTTTGTACAAATACTTTTCATTTGGTAGCACATCGTGATCTACATATGCTAATCCAGCCATTTCTGCCACGGTATAATCTTGATCTGCTACATACAATCCCCATGTATATCGTTGTTGCTGTTCTTCTGCAAGGTTTACGATAGCAGAGAGTTTGTCCATTCCTTCAATATCAAAACTTTCACCATAAAGAGACTGAGCCATTACCGCCGCATTATTGTTATTATCTATGAGTGTATCCCATTCTTCTAATGGCTTAGGTTTAAAAACGCCAATAGTTTTTTCAACAGGTTGTGCTAATGTGTTTTTATCTCTAGTTACTGTATATCGTTTTAACAGATAGCCGTATGTATTTAATTTTTTCCATGCTATTGCTGTTGTCGTTCCCCATCTCAATAAAATTTTTCCTTCTATCTGAGGACGACTCATAACAACAATTTTGTGATCTTCAATGTTTAAAATATCTGCTTGTTGCGCTTTACCATACTGAAATGACACAAGGCATACTACTATTATCAGGTTTTTGGCAGAGGTTTTTAGGATATCAGTAGTTCTAATAAAACACTGAGATACTTTCTTTTGGATGAAAAATTTGTTTATACCCATGTTCATATCACAATAGTTTTAAATATTAGGGTTCTTAAATTTCATTATACTTGAGGTCCCTTTGGTCCCTCCTGGTAATACATATTGCATTTTTACATTATAATACCCGGGTGTTATTGCCTTAAATTCTCCGTTAATGATATAGTTATACTTCTGTATTTGGCTTTGATATTTTGAAGTGTTTCCTAAATATTTGTTAGCAATCTTATACCTAATATTATAGAAATCTTCGATATAGTGATAGGGTAGATTATAGCGAAAAGGAATTCTTATATCGAGTAATGAATATGAGGGTTGACTCTCTAAATAAGTGCTATACCAAGTTATAGTATGCATAGCTTTTGTTGGTGGGACTCCTAATTCTTTTGTATCTCTATCTAAGGTGAATTCTGGTTCTAATGGATATCCTTGGTATACTAAGGGATATACGGTGTTGTTATAATAAGAATCATCTAAAATAGCTTCTGTAGCGACCAAAGGTTGAAATTCTGTATATGTACTTCCATTTAGTTCTAAAATACTAAAGCGTTCTGACGGAGCTACATCCGTTATTAGCGTATGAACAAGTGTATTTATAGGAACTAAAAAGTACTGAGAAACTACTTTGGCATCTATTTTTTGTTTAAAAGTATTATAAGCACTTGTTTTTATGGTATATGCAAGCATTTCTATTTCTACTCCATCTTTGGCTACGTCCTGTGCTTGCTTATTTAGGAGCTCTACGGTATTTCCTTCTTGTCCTGTTTCTTGCGAAACATATTCCTCTTCTTCATACTCTTGTACCTCTTGGTTTATCGGATAACTAACCATTCTAAACTGATATTCTCTTTGATTGCTTACATCAGGAATATCGAAGGTTACCTTTTTTTCTGCTTGGTTATATACTACCTTATCCGTCTGTTTGAAATCAATATCACTTGTGAATTCTATGCGTTGTTTCCAATCTGTTTCTGGACCAAATAGATACGATTGTCCCCTGTCTAGTTGTATATATCCTATGCTCGTTTCGTTTTGATAAAAATTGTCTTGATCAATAACGGGGTAGCAATATTCAATATTTGATATCGGAATGTAATTAGGAGCTTCGCCTGTTTGGAAGGTTATTTCTTCAATTTCTTGTGCAACTTCTCCGTCTTGCTTCAGTGTAACCCAAGTCCCAGATTGCCTTTGTTGAAAACTCACTTTTACTACAAAATGCAAAGAAGAATTAGGAGGAAGAATTTCTGTGGATATAAAATTAGCAACATCATTATTAGAGTTCCATTCTAATTTTCCTTCAATTGGAGTTCCTTCTTTAGAAAGTAATAGCTCATCCAGTAGGATTCGATATGTACCGATACCCTCATCATCTTCGAATTGAAAAGCTTCATTTATTTTCATATTGAAGGCTACTTGTGGTACAGCAAACACATCCACATTGCTTGATTCATTTTTAGGTTTTATATTTGAAATTATTTTTACACCATCTAACGGAGCTGTATTTACTAGTTCACATTCTTGTCCTAACTCTAGCATAAAATTAAATTCTCCTTTGGCAAGTCCGCCTAGTACATTGTAATATCCACCAACATATCCCCTAAACCAAGCAGGATTAGGTAGTTTGGCTTGCAAAAGAATGGCGGCGCCAGCGGTTAAAATGGGCGCTTTTTTTTCTTTACCTAATAGTTTTATGCGTATCCCTAATTCTCCTTGTAGATAGGCATAGGCCTGACCATTGGCATACCAACCATCAATACCAATTTGTCCACTGCTTTTACAAGCAGTTTCGCCATAATCTTTGAGCATAATATCAAAACCAAGACCTACCTGAAAACGCGCATATAACATTAAGAAGCCCATATTACCGGTATCCACACTTAAACTCATCCCAAAAGCGAATCCACTACCTTCTCCCAGTTGATTTAAGTCTCTCATATAATCAAGAGTATCCATATCAACTCCCAAAATGTCAGCAACAATCTGAGGAGGTGGCGGACTGCCAGGTATTTTGTCTCCTACCATTAAGTATGAGGTTACTTGCAAGCTTGCACCTCCTAATCCGATTTGTAACCCTACGGGATCTGTAGGGGTTCCCATATGTAGATACCATTCTTTGGGAGCACAATGAAAAACGGCCCAGCCTGCTCTTCCTTTTTCTCCGACGCCACTAAAAATATTTCCCGGAGTATTAACAAATACTTCCATTTCGGCATGAAATACTTTGTTCTGAAAATCCATTTCCATAGAGAAGTTAGCATCGATACCAATATCTAATGTTAATCCATCTTGAGGAAAAGCGAGTTTACTGTAATCGACAAGGTTTGTTTCTTTCAATTTATTCATTGCCGCATTATCTGCTCCCAAACTATTGACTTTATCCTCCATGGCGGTCATCTTGTCTTTAAATTGGTCTCCAAACCCGAAGTCTAAAGCTTTTACGATATGGGCTTCTCCAAAAAACATCACTCTGTTAAGTCCGCCATTATTATTAAATGCCAATTCGAACCCAACTTTGCCATTTAATGCTTTTTCATTTCCTAAGGCAAAACCTATTAAAGCTCTAAAACCGAGATAAGTGTCTCTGTCCGGCACGTAGGATTGTCCTGAGGGAATTCCTGCAGAATAAGTACCAGGAGCTTTTCCCATATGATAATAGGCTCCACCTCCAAACCCATTGACAATTACGGGTCCGATATAGACTTTTGTAGGAGCATTGGATAAATCAACATAGGCATCTAGATACCAATATCTAAAATCTGTTTTTCCAAAGCATGCGGTAACATCTACTTTTATTCCTACAAAATCAGCACTTACTTCTCCATAAAAACCATCACCATAGACTGGGTCGTCTTCTCTAATATCAACAAAACCATCTATTTTTATGGCTCCCATATCGGCTTTAACGGATATTCTATTGACTTTAATACGATCAAATTTCCAATGTTGTAGGCCATCATTTTCGCCAAATTTCCCTACAATTTCTAGATCAGTTCCCCCAGCAAAACCTTTAGACATTAAATTAACATCGATGCCAAAATGTAGCGATGCTGTATCATCACTAGCCGTGACTCCTATATCAGAAATTGTAACCGGAAAATTGGCGAATTTTATTTCACCAGAGTACCCCATGTAATCTACTTGAAAATAAGGAGCTTCGGATTGCAATTGTAACTTCTCAAAAGTTACACCCTTAAAATCGACAGTAGCCTTGTCGGGATTAGTACTATTACTACCTCGAATAGTAAGACTGCCGTGTAATACTGCTTTGGGTTTGAATTTATTATCCTCGACTTTGAGTTCGATATAGGAATTTTTTGTTAAGGTGGCTTGCGCTTTAAAAACATTGAACGAAATGTCGTTTTCTGTTTCTACAGTAAGTTGGTATTCATCGTTTACGGGATCAATTAAGGCAGTATATTTTAATCCTTTCTTGTTGAGGGTTTCACTGTCCTGACTATCTGATTCTGTTACTTTATCGGTTACAGGTAATACAATCTTACCATCGAATGCAGCACTTACAATGTCATTAGTCACAATTTTTGCTTCGATATGATCGACACTGAACTGCCATTTTGAGGCTTCACCTTCATGAAGCGGTAAAATATGATCTACCGTAAAATCAGCAGATACCCCCATCCCATCAATTAATAGGTTAGAGGCTTCAAAAAACACTCTTTCGGTATCGTCTCTTTTTTTAAATTGTTTAGGGAGAACGACTTTTAGGCTGTTTACATAGACACCTCTCCATGCATTTTCATTACCAGGGATCAAATATTGATCATATCCATCTGGAAATACTACGTCACTAGAGTTGTTTACATCACTAAAATCGAAAACTGCCGTATTTAGTTCAAAAACTAATCCTGCTTTACCAGAACCATCAGCAGTATTATTTTTTGTTAATTGAAAAGCAGGAAGGTTAATTTCTACCAATATGTCATTCCAATCTTCGACAGTTGCCTTAAAGCTTCCTTTTACTTTTTGTGAGGTATCAGAAATCACCTTATAATTAGTGTCTACTGGCTCTAACATGTTTCTAGAAAATATAACATCAGCTGCAATACCTAACTCTTTAAATCCGCTGCAATCAATAGTAGCATATGTTTCTTGTTCGATGTTTCCTGTTTGCATATCAAAACCACCTTTAAGAACTACCAGATTATTGCCGCCATTAATAGGTATTGCGGCATCTCCGAGTAAAACTAGATTGGCCTCTCCATAAATTCCTCCTTGATGAGATAATTTGATATTGTTCGCTCCAAAAAATAACTGTTTTTGATTTCCTTGTTCATCTAGTTGAGGGATAACAATTCTAACAAATGCTGTTACTTCGGTATACTCGGGAGTAAAACGAGCATCACTAATACCCATTATATAGGTAAGGTTGCCTATTTCTTTTTTTACTCCAACAGGTAAAGTAACAAGATCGTCGGGTGAAATGAGATCAATATAATTTTGAGAAGTTTCTAAATCATTGATAACAGCTATTGCTTCTGCTATATGATCATTGGTAATATCATCTAGAATAAAATTATTCTTAATGTAGTCGCTATTAAATTCACTGATTTCTGGAGAATAAGAAGAGGTTTTAAGTACGTTGTCAAGACTTTTGAACTTTTTTGTCTTTATGGTACTTGATGAAGTAGAATATAAAAGGCTGTCTTTTATTTTATCATTTTTCTCATAGGAGAAGCCTGAAAAAGTAAATGCAAAAAATAATAAGGGCCATAAAATTTTCATACTAAATGCGAGCTGGTTTAATTAATTGGTAATGAACTAGAGCATGTGTTTTTTTAATTAACACGTTGAAAAAGAAAATCTTCTAGAGGGATCTTCTAATCAAGGTAGTTCTGTTTTCTGACGTTATTGAATTAATTGTTAATTTGCTACCAGTAATTTATTTTGTTGAAGAATCACTTGTACTTTATCAAAAAGCAGAGGAGTTGTTATTTTAAAAGCTACGTTCATTTTCTTTGTTTTAAAATTATGAGGTGTAAAAAAACAAACTTATTAGATCATAGTTTGGTCAATCTGTATCACAAACTGGTCAATTTCAGTGTTTAAATCCAAGGAAATCTTATTGCATACTCTTTTTAACTAAAAAAGCCTGATAACAATTGTTATCAGGCTTTTTTAGTTTTTTATAAAAGAAGTAAAAATCTACTTACTATACTTTAGTGTTTATAGGTCTTTCTTGCCTCTTGCGCCCAAGTTAAAAGAGCTTGCTTTTCTGTATCGGTTATGTTTCCATGCAACAAAGTATATGATTTTAGAGGCATTTCTCCTTCTTCAACCTCCTCAATAAGTTCTTCTAGTTTGTGATCTTTTTTCTTATCAGAATAGGTCTCCCATTTAGAAACATTAAAATGCTCATTCCCCTCTTCGATATGGTGACCGATCCATAGAGAAATAGGGGCTACTTCTGCATACCACGGATACGTTGATTTATTACTATGGCAGTCATAGCATTTACTCTCTAGTAGTGTTAGGACTTCTTTGCTGGGTTTGGTTTCTTGTTCAAAAGCAGCTACCTCGCGATATTCAGCATTGTTTTTGGCCGGACGATAGAATTGAATCCCAACTAAAGCGATAAGTAATAAGATCAGAATTTTTTTGACGATTTTCATGATATTAACGTTCTAAATTTTTATTTGCAATGTAGCATAAAAATTTCTATCTGAAGATGGTATAATTCCTGGCCCAGGATATCCGGTTGCTCTTCGTGTAAAATAGTAATTATCTAATAGGTTATTTATGCCTGCTTCTAATTTAAACCTTTTGTATGAATAAGATATCGAAAGATCTAAAACATCATAGGCAGGAATTTCGCCAATTACTCCGCTCAAATTACTTTCTACAGAATTGGTTGCATCTGTAAATTGTGAAGATAAATAGGTGTATTGTAGGCTACTTAACAGGTTTTTGTAACCAAATCGGATACCCGTCTTGATATTTACGTTAGGAACAAATTCTACATTGTTACCTGCGACTCCGTTTTCTTGCGATCTAGTATATTCAGAATTTATGAAAGACGTGTTTATAAAGTAATTAAAAGTGTATTCATTGTCTTTGATAAAGAGTTTATTAATATTTATATCAATCAGAGATTCTATACCGTACATTACTGCATTACCTACATTCCCTCGTTCGGTTTTTACACTTCCATCCTCAAATTCGCGTTGTACAAAACCAATTCTGTCATTGTAGAACAAGCTAAAAACTCCGGCATCGTAGGATATAATGTTGTCAAAATTTCCTCGTATGCCAATATCTGTGGTAAGTCCTTTTTCATCATCAATATCGGGATTGATCGCAAAAGCGGGGTTGACCGTACTGATATCTGTAAACGTTACGGATCTATAGTTTTGAGAAACATTTCCATAGACTTCAACGGCATCAGAGGGTTTATAACTGGTTCCTAGCCCTAGTAATATAAAAGAACGTTCTCGGCTATCCTTTTCATCGATAGTTTCATTAAGAATTACATTACCCGCAGCATCTGTATTTATTCTTTTAAAAAAACCATCACTTTCGGTTTTGATATATTCTAACCTAAACCCCGGCGTAATCGATAATTTGTCTGTAAGATATACTATGTTTTCTCCAAAAACTGAAACATTTAGATTAGGGTAGGTGTACGTATTCTGATTCGAATAGTTGGGGTAGGAGTCTAGTTGAAAGTCAAAATTAGCATCAGCCCCATCAGAACCTGGTCCCTGTTGAGTTTCGTTATTGGCTTTATAAAATTTGGACCCAAACAGTGCGGTAGCTTTTTTACCAAATAGGGTATATTTATGTAATAAGCGTGCTTCGAATCCAAAATTATTAAAATCTCCTTTGATAAGATCTCGTTCCTCTTCTGGGTCTACTTGATCAACTCTATTTGTTCTAAAACCTAGCGCATATCTAGAGGCTTGAAGCCCAAATGCATTGAAGGTAAAGTTCGTTTTTTCTGAAAATTGATGTGATAATTTTGCGTTATAAAGTAGCCAATCTACCTGAAACCAGTTTCGAGCTCGGTTGCTTTGAAAAGGATCCTCATTAAACATAGCGTCTGTAAGACCACCAGCTTGTTGAGCAAGATAACGGATGTAAGTCACTTCTCCGCTCAATTTTGTTTTTTCGGTAATTGCATAGCCCAGATGAGCGTACGCATTTTTAGATTCGAATTGTGAATTGGGTCTAAAGCCATCTCCACTTTTGTAATTAAAAAAAGAATAATAACTCAGCTTATTTTTGGTCCCACTAACACTTGTAAAGTTGGTATATAAATTATTATTTCCTACCGTGTTTCTGGTGATAAATTCAAAAGGTTTATCGGGATTAGGTGATTTCATTATGAAATTTACAAGCCCACCAAATTGAGTGCCATATTGTAATGATGCAGCTCCTCGAATAATTTGTACTTCTTGCAAAGCTTCTGCACTAGGGGTATAATAACTTTCTGGATATCCTAATACATCTGCGCTTATATCATATCCATTCTGCCTAGTATTAAAATTAGCAGTTCTATTGGGGTCAAGACCTCTTCCTCCTATGTTCAGCTGCAACCCAGCATCATCATTCTGAAAAATATTTAATCCAGCTACCTGACTATATATTTGTCGCGCATTATTAGATGCCAGACTAGCCATAGATTGATCAACAAGCACAACTTCTGTTTTTTTACCAGCATAAATAGCCGTTTCTTCTACATCATTGAGTCTTTTTAAATTAAATATTTCTGCTTTTCTGGTCGTAATTTGTACCTCTGATAATTCAATACCACTAGAGGATAAGATATTGTTAACAACCATATCACCATTTATCTGTATCGTTTTTTCTGATATCTGGTGATCATATCCAAAGAAAACCAGTGTTATGGTATTTAAGGAAGTGGTAAATTCATAATACCCATTAGCATCTGTTTTAGTAATCAAACCTTTAGATTTATTATAAATATCAACTTCGGGTATAGGAAGATTGGTTTCTTTTGCTGTTATTACTCCTGATATTTTATATTGAGCGTGTATCGAAATACTTAATAGGCTCAATATTATGAGCGCTTTATAGTCCTTTAATGTCATCTTTAAAAGGTAAGATCCAATGTTTATGTTTAAATGATTCTTTTTCTCGGTACAAATCTACTTCTTTATCTACAAAAGGTTGGCTCAATCTGCCATTTAATGCAACATAACTTTCTGCAAAAACCTGTACCTCTTTATATCCTTGTGCAGTAAAGTGATCTCCCAGATAATGTGCATATTCTAAGATGAAATCAGGTTGAAAACTCATTTGTTTTTCCTGTAGTGGAGTCAAAAAGTCTGTGTTATTAACATAGAAGGAGGCGTTTGTTTTCTTGTCAACGATCTTAAATGTAGTGTGTCCCATTTTTTCTATAAGCATTACACGCCATGAAAATCGATAGCCTTCTTCGGTCCAAAATAGTTCTCCAGGATAAAGCATATATCTAAAAGGGAGTAGTAATTGAATGACGAAAAAAATAGTTATTATATATGGAGTTTTAGAGTTTTTGGGGTACCTAAAATGGTCCAGTCTTAAAATATTACCAAATGCAGATTTGGATACATAGGAGATTCCTTTTTTGAATACCGAAATAATTTTATGATGAAAACGTGCTTCAAAGAAAATTAAAGAACTAATAATCATAATATACGGAAACATCCCAATCGGAAACAAAACTCTTGTAAATACATGAAAAATGACTACGAGCACAAATGCAAACCATCTAGTTCTTCGATATAGTAAAAGAAAAGGGATCATTAAATCATATAACATTCCTGACCAACTCATGGCATAATGAAACCAATCTTCTTGCAAAAGTGTTTCTCCTAGTATGGGCAGATCATATTTCGAGGGAAGCCATATTTTGAGTGGCATCGCTTTTTGTAACCAATCAGAATTGAGCTTGGCCAGCCCTGCATAGAAATATACAATGGCAAGCAATAGTTTTATACTATCAATGGTCCATGCAGGTATGTTTTTATAAGATTTTTGGGTAATAATACAATCAATAGAATAATAGCGATGAGCGGGTAAAAATAGAAGTAGAAAACTCAAAATACTAATAAAATAGTAGTGATTGAGGTAAGTAGTTTTTTCTAGTAATTCTATGTATGTAAAACTCACAAAAAAAGTAAGTATCGAAACTCGATACTTAAATCCAATTGCGACAAAAAATGCAGACAGTCCACATAAAAAAAATAAGATATAGGTATAGTTTCCTATAGATTGTACCCATTCAAAACCATAGTAAGAAAAATGAAATTTGGGAGTGATATATACAGATTCTATCCATCCTTTATACCAGAACCTAATGATGCTCAAACACATCATAAAGCCAAACCCGATTCTAAACACGGCCAAAGGAGCCGAGTCTGTTTGTTTGTTGAGGTATGTGTTAAATAAGGTTCTCATTATGTGAAAAAAGCTGTCTATGGTTTAAAGACAGCTTTCGTAATTTTATACCAATTTTAATTTGGGTTTTTTATTTGGATATATTCGGTGTGTTTTTTGGCTTAGTCGCCATCAGCATCTACATAATCAACACTGATATTAAAGACTTGCAGCATATCTACTTTAAGAAGAACAACGGCAGTCTGTAGTGCATCATATGACTGTGTCATTTTGGTATTATCCGTATTTACTTGTTCAAAGAAATTTTCGTCTAATGCTTCTATTTTTTCTTCTGCTGCTTCGAATTGATCGTTGATCATAGTAGATAAATCAGCTTTGTCTAAGGCCGTTAAATATGAAGCAAAACTAGCTCCTGATCCCGAACCGTTATAGTGATTTCCGTTAAAAATATCTTTAACTGCTTCTAATGCAATAATAGATAATTCTTTAGAGATTTCTTTGTTATAGAAAGCCTCGACTTTTTCTGGTAAAGGAGTTGTCGAAAATACACCTGCAGGAATTCCTATTTTATTAGCTCTCAATCCTTTTTCATAATAGAAAATAAAATCATTTACGAACTTATTTACTGCACTTGATGCAGTATTTTCTGTACTGGATACAAAGGTGTCTCTATAACCATTTGTCCAGCTAGATAGTACTTCTTCTGTAAGCAATTTCATTTGATTAATAACATCAGATAAATATGTTTTATGCTTTTCTGCTTCTGAACCAGTACTGTACTTTGCCAAAATTGCTTCTTCAGTTTCTGCAATTCCGTATAATAAATAATCTATAGCAGGAAAACCAACAGCATCATTGTTATTAGGTATTGTAAGGTCATAATTTCCTGAAGCAATATTGTTTTCGATATCAGCTACAGTGGTAGGGTAAATATTCATCTGGAAATGATATAATATTTCTTCTGCCTTTCCTATATTAAATACCTCAACATATTGCCAAGCCTTATATGCCTCTAACCACGAATCTTGCAAATTAGATAAGTTTTCCTCATTAGGAGTTTCAATAAATGTATTTTTAGAAATTACTAAGGCATCTAGTTCGTTATTTAGATTCTCATAAGAAGGTATAATTATGTTGTCAGCTAGATTGGTCAATAATGCACCTCTATCAAAATCATTTGTGTCACCTCCAGTCTCAGAACTATCATCTGATTCTGTGCATGAAAATGCAATTACAAACAAAAATGCAACTGCGAAAAATCTTTTAATCATAACTCAATTTTTTTAATGCAAAAAGTAGTTGTCTACTTTTTCAAGTAAGACAACTACTATAATATAGTTAAAGAACTATCTCTTTTTTATTAGCTTCCTGCTTGTGCAACTGTAAATGTAAATTCAGCAGCAATCGTATCAGAAATTTGATCTAGTGTTTCTTCGGTTACATCCCAAAAACCATTATCTGTCATTAGCTGATCAATAAACCCGTCAACTTCAGATTTTGTGAAATACGGGGTATCTGTACCCGGTATTCTTGTAAATTGAAGACTGTATATAAATCCAAACCCTTCTGATAAATCATGAAATGCACTTGCATAATCGGTTCCCAAATTCAATTTCCCTTGTTGTAGGTAGTACACTGCACGGATTGCTATAATTTTAGAAACTTCACCTCTAATAATTTCAGCTTGCTCGTCTCTTACAGTATAGTCTTTTGCTTCAATTGCAGCTCTCCCTAATTTGAAAGCATTGTATATAGTTTCGGCAATACCAGCAAAATCGGTATCATCTTCTACTCTTGATAGGTATTTGTTAAGGAAACTATCTGCACCTAATTCAGGAGCTTCGGTATCAGCCTCTGCGCCATATAGATATCCATAGGCTTCATCCCATTTGTGCTCCATAGTGGTATAATCTTTACCTTCTGCAAGAACATCATTATCATTATCATCTCTGTTGTCTCCTTCATCAAGCACTGCTGTACTCAAATAATTGTTAAGCATTTGATCTACCATTAATGCTCCTATCAAAGATTTATTTATGGCTTGATTTAATTCTAATCCTTTTGCGTTAATATAACGAGTAGATCCACCTCCTGCTTCTTGTAATTGTCCTGCAACTCCAGAAGAAGCTAAGTCATCCCATTTTGTAAAGACATCGGCAACTTGTGATGCAATCCAATCATCAAATTGTCCTTTTATAGCTGTAGCATCAGTAGTATTTGCAGAAAAGAAATCTGCAGATGCTGCAGTCTTACTGCGTATACTTTTATCAGAAGCATTTAAGTCGGCATCTGTAAAATCAGAATCACCCTCTGCATGCGCAAACATGGCATCTAATTCTTCTTCTTCTCTTGCACTGTCTACAAGTGCAGAAATGAATTCTTCTGCCATTGCAATTCTAGTGGTTTGTCCGCTAAAGCTAACTGTCGAGTTTCCATCTCTTGTAAATGCATAAGTTGCAGGAGCGGTTACTTCTGTTTCTTGGTCGTTGGTTCCATCATCATCAGATGAACATCCTGTAAATAATAGGGTTGAAAATGTGAATATCCCTAGAATAATTTTTTTCATAACTTTAATCAAGTTTTATTTGGAATAAATAAAAATAATGGCGCAAAATTAGGTAAGTTAATTTAATCACGCAAATTAATTTAGATTTATTCTTAATAAAATTAAAGGCTTTTTTCGAGAAAGAAAAACGAGTAAAAGTGTTCTTTTTTGTGATGAAGCCGATGAACTAAATAGTATTCTAGTCCATGAGGTAAAGGTGTAATATAATTTCTAACTTAAAATGCTGCATTTTATTTGGATCATTTTACAATCAGAAATGGTATAAAAAGGAATATATAGTTGGTAGGAGATTGTTTTTTGGTACCGAAAAGTGATTTCATTAAAATAAAAAAAGCACTACATGCTGTAGCGCTTTGAAACATAAGATCGAGGTTGCTCTGCGGCTAATGAATGATGCGAACATCTGCTGCCGTAGGACCTTTTTTCCCATCAGTCTCATTGTACTCTACTTTGTCACCTTCGTTTAATGCTTCACCATCAATTCCTGAGATGTGCACAAAAATGTCTTTTCCTGTTTCGTCGTTAGTAATAAATCCGTAACCTTTTGATTCATTAAAAAATTTTACTGTTCCTTCCATTGTAATAAAAAATAATATAAATTTGAGTATTAAAGGTAGCTTTAAATTTTTTAGAAATCATTATTTAAATGTGAATATTTTAAATTTCAGCGTTTTGCTTCCTTATTATTGGTCTTATACTCCCTCATTTTTTTAATATTTTCCTCTGTGAGCATGTAGTCTGATACTTTTTTATTTTTCCATCGATGATATATAAAAATGGGCATCAATACAAAAGAGGCAATTAAGATCCCGGTACCTACTAGTATATCACCTTTGGCATGGTTTCCAGAGTTTTTAAAATAGTACCCGACACAAACCAATGCAATTATAGAGACAAAAAGTATTCTTATAACATATTTCATGTTGCTTTTTTTTAGAGAGAATAATGTATCATATTTTACCTTGTAAAATTAATCAACTTTCTGCGATACGCAGTAAGAAGTTTTGATTTTGAAATAAATCCATAATACTTGCCCTCTTTAATAACGGGCAAATTCCAGGCGCCTGTGTCTTGAAATTTTTTCATTACTTTTTTTACATTATCATCTTCATAAGATATAATGGTGGGTGCTTGAGTCATAAGTGTATCTACCGTTAACTTATGATAGAGACTAATATCGAACATAATGTCTCGTATATCATTTAATGATACAAGTCCTATCAAATGATCAAATTCATCTGTAACTGGAAAAAGATTTCTATTTGATTTTGAAACGGCTTCACTCAATAATTTTTTTAATGTATACTCAGGTTTTACGGCTATAAAATTTGTTTCTACACAATCTTCAAGATTCATCAGAGTCATGACAGTTTGGTCCTTGTCATGTGTTAATAAATGCCCTTGTTTTGCTAGTTCATGTGTATAGATATTATGTTCTATTTTATTCTTAGAAATACTAAAGGATATTGCGGTAGTAATCATTAGGGGTACTAGCAATTCATAACTAGTGGTGATTTCTGCAATAAGAAATATCGATGTTAATGGTGCATGCAGTACTCCGGCAATAAGTCCCGCCATACCTAGTAATGTAAAATTTGCTTCAGAAACATGAAAACCTAGACCAATATTATTGATGACTTTAGAAACCACATTGCCTAAGGCACTACCCATGACCATTGTAGGGATAATGATTCCTCCAGAACCTCCAGCGGCAAAAGTGGTTGTCATTGCAATAGCTTTAAAAATGGTAATACCACCAATTAGTGCAATAATGACCCATATGTTATCGGTAATAGTATCAAAAGGGGTTTTGCCAATGGCACGAAGATGATCCCCACTCAGTAGATCATTAATAAAACTAAGCCCTTCTCCATAAAGGGGGGGAATGAAGTATAACATGACACCGATTGCAATTCCGCCAAGTAGTAATCGATGAATTTTTTTTGGAAAGCGATTAAAAAAACCAGAAATACCAAAGTACATTTTGGTGAAATAAATAGAAGCAAACGCTGTACTAATTGCTAAAATGCAAAAAAAGGGAGTGTCATAAATATCAAATTTTTCAGTGACTTCGAAGCTAAATAAGACTTCGTTTCCCAAAAAGAAATACGATGTTATAATTGCCGAGACAGATGCAAATAGTAGTGGGAGTAAAGAGGCTAATGTCAAATCTAAGCTGAATACTTCTACGGCAAAAACTAAGCCTGCCAATGGGGATTTGAATACTGCAGATATGGCTCCAGCGGCAGCACAACCGATTAATAAAAACCGTGTTTTGGCATTGATCTTAAAGAGATTGCCAATATCCGAACTCAAAGTAGCTCCAGCTCCTACTGCAGGACCTAGTAATCCTACAGAACCACCAAAGCCTACGGTAATGGGAGCGAGAATACTCGGTAGATATCCGTGGATAGGTTTTATTATTCCATTTTTCTTAGAAAGTGAATATAAAATTAGAGGGATAGATGATTTTACTTCTTTTTTGATTACATATTTGGATACTATATATATGATAAGGAGCCCCAAAATAGGAATGATAAAATAGAAAGATGTTTGCCAAGAGATGATATCACTCTCAAGAATAACCTGAATAAGGTGAGTAATGTTCTTTAAGATTAATGATATAAGCCCAGTGGTAAGTCCTACAATGATACTTAGGATAAGAATGAAATTTTTATCTGATATATGACGATATCGCCATTTAAGTACTTTATATAGGAAGGTTTTCTTTTTTATGGCGGTCATAGTGTCTTTTACTATAGAATATAAAATGAGGGTTCAGAACGCAAGGATCCCTTAATTTATTTTATACACTATAAAATTAAGGATTTTGTTTTGGATAACCCTTGGGAATACCTGTATAAGTGATTTGTAGTTGTTGTTAATATGTAGGTATGATTACTCAGTAATGTTTTAATTCAATAATCTTATAAGGGTTACTAATGAAGCTGCTTTAAAGCATTTTTTAGAAATAAGGAAATAACTTGGTAACATTCTACATATTCAAGACACTTATTTATAGAAAACAATTTTTAAGAATTTATGAGGTTACAAGTACTAGTTTGGGTTTTAGTGTGTTTTTGTTTGAATAGTCTTTGGGCACAGAAATATTCATCAACATATGAAAAGGAAATAATAAAACTTTATGAGAAGGATTCGATAAACTATAATCTTTTTGAAAACCTTTTGGTTATTGATTCTTCTATGACTAAAGATTTGGTATCTAAGTATCAAAATCGAGTAGATACCGTGCTTAGAACCTTTCCAGAAAAAGAGGATAAAGAAAAAAGAGAGAAAAAGAGAATAAGAGATATTTATAACGTTTTGCATCAACACTTTCTGAAAAAATATGACCTAAATGCTTATTTTAATGATATTTTTCAAAATGGGAATTATAATTGTGTAACCGCAAGTGCCCTTTATGTATATGCTTTTGAAGAATTAGATATTCCCTACCATATAAAAGAAACTCCTTCTCATGTTTTTTTAATTGCGTATCCAGAAACCTATAAAATCTATTTAGAGACAACGGTTCCTGGTCAATATGGTTTTATTGTACCTAATGATAATGAGATTAGAAAAATTATTGATGAATTGATCAGTTATAAATTAGTTACAAAAGATGAGGTGTTGTCATCGGGATATTCGAAATTTTATGAAGAATATTTTTACGGTAAAGAGTATATCACCAAACAGAGCCTAATAGGAATGCAATATTATAATAAGGGTGTTGTAACTTTTAAAGAAGAGAAGTATGAAGAAGCTTTAAGTAATTTTAGAAAGGCGACTATTTATTATCATTCACCAGTGCTAAAACTATTTGTGAAAAATAGTATGATGCTACAGTTAGATTTTCTGGAGTTAAATACCAGAGAAGATATACATCTATTGAAGGAAGCATTTGATGTTTTGGTGTTTGAAGATGATTTGGGTGAAAACGAGCTAAAGTATTTAATGAATAAAATTGTTACACATGATGATAATAATACTGACTTTATTACCTATGTAATTGATGAGTTTTCTTTATTAAAAAATGAGAAAATTAAGAACTTGGGACTAGCTTATTTTTATGAATATTTAGCAAGGGATCAAGCCACCGATGAAAATAGTGAGGAAGCATTGTTATATAGCGGTAAGCTGTTAGAAATCAATCCAAAAAGTAAAATTGCAAAGAAAATCATCGAATATTTTTGTTTTAGGGATCTCTCGTATTCAACATTCGATGAAGAATCCTTGGAATCTTTTAAAACAATAACCGATAGATATGAATTTATTAAAGAAACGGAGCGTTATCATGTGTATTTGGCACAGTTATGTGCAAGTATTTCTTTTCAAAAATTTATTAATAAAGATATTAATGAAGCAAAAGAATATTTACTGGAATTTGAAAATATTGTGGATACCCATGAAAAGGTGTTCAACAAAGTTAATAAGCAATTAATATCTCAATTATATCTCAAAGCGGGCAATTACTACTATTACAAAGGGCAATATAGAAATTCATATACGATTTTTTCTAAGGGACTTTCTTATTTCGAGGGTAATCATCCAGAGTTACAGAAGAAAGCACAATGGTCTAAAGAGGAGTTTTAGCACTCTCTTTATCGCCCTTGAGTTATTCTTAATTTTCTTAGGTAATGTTTCTACATTTATATGACCTAAAAATAAAAAACTCCGCTATTAAAGCGGAGTTTTTACTAATTGGGGTTTATAAATCCAATTGTATGTTCAATTCTTTGAGTTGTTCCTTATCAATATCTGCGGGAGCATCAATCATTACATCGCGACCACTATTATTTTTTGGGAATGCAATAAAATCTCGGATGGTTTCTTGTCCACCTAAAATAGCAACCAGACGATCAAACCCAAAAGCAATCCCACCATGAGGAGGAGCACCATACTCAAAAGCATCCATTAAGAACCCAAATTGGGCTTTTGCCTCTTCTGGCGTAAAACCGAGATGGTCAAACATGAGTGCTTGTGTTTCTTTGTCATGTATACGAATAGATCCACCACCAATTTCGTTTCCGTTAAGAACTAAATCATATGCATTGGCACGTACTTTTCCTGGTTCGGTATCTAGTAGTGCTATATCCTCTGGTTTTGGAGAAGTGAATGGGTGATGCATTGCATGATAACGTTCGGTATCTTCATCCCATTCTAATAAAGGAAAATCAACTACCCATAGCGGAGCAAATTCTTGGGGGTTTCTCAGCCCCAAACGCTCGGCTATTTCCATACGTAAAGCACTAAGTTGCCCTCTTACTTTATGCGCAGCTCCAGAAAGTACACAGATTAAATCTCCGGCTTTAGCTCCTGTAGTTTCAGCCCATTTTGCCAGATCATCCTGATCATAGAATTTATCTACTGAAGATTTATAAGTTCCATCTTCATTACATTTTACATAGACCATTCCTAATGCTCCTACTTGTGGTCTTCTTACCCAATCGATAAGTTTATCGATTTCTTTTCTGGTATAAGATGCTGCTCCGGGAACAGCAATCGCTACAACTAATTCAGCGTCATTAAATACTTTAAATTCTTTATGTTGCGCCACAGCATTTAACTCACCAAATTTCATCCCAAATCGAATATCTGGTTTGTCATTACCATACGTTTTCATTGCTTCATCATACGTCATTCTTGGGAACTCATCAATAGTTACGCCCTTAATTTCTTGCAATAAATAGCGAGTAAGCCCTTCAAAAATGCCCAAAATATCTTCTTGTTCTACAAATGCCATTTCACAGTCGATTTGTGTGAATTCTGGCTGTCGATCTGCTCTTAAGTCCTCATCTCTAAAACATTTTACAATCTGAAAATATTTATCCATTCCGCCGACCATCAACAATTGTTTAAAAGTTTGAGGCGATTGTGGTAATGCATAAAATTGTCCTTCATTCATTCGGGATGGTACCACAAAATCTCGGGCTCCCTCGGGTGTTGATTTTATAAGGTAAGGGGTTTCTACCTCAATAAATCCGGCATTAGATAGATAGTTACGTACCTGCATCGCTACCTGATGACGAAACATCAAACTATTCTTTACAGGATCGCGACGAATATCTAAATAACGATATTTCATTCTAATATCCTCACCACCATCTGTTTCATCCTCGATAGTAAAAGGAGGAGTCTGTGCTTCATTAAGTATGGTTAATTCTGTTACCAAGATTTCGATATCTCCCGTGGGCATGTTTGGGTTTTTTGACTCACGCTCGATTACCTTTCCTTTAATTTGGATTACAAATTCGCGACCAAGTTTTTGAGAACGCTCTAGTAAGTTTTGTTCAGTTCGTTCTTGATCAAAAACTAACTGTGTTAATCCATAACGATCTCTGATTACTACCCAGTTGATAGCACCCAAATCTTTGATTCTTTGCACCCATCCTGATAAGGTGACTTCGGTATTTATATCTGAGGCGCGTAGCTCACCACACGAATGACTTCTGTACATAGTTGTATTATTAGAGGAGCAAAAATAAGAAGATTAAAGTGAATAGGAATACGTTTTACCGAAAATCCAATGGTAGTATGGTGAGCCAATTATGGTATAATTAGAGTTGCGTTTTTGACATAAATAAATGACGGTATATACGTATAATTATCTGTTAGACAAATATTTGTGGATTTTCTCTATACTGTGTTTAACATTTTTTTATAGAAATATTTTAATAGATTTATTGAAACATACAAATACATCATGATGAAAAAACGAACAATAATTTGCAAAATGAAGGGGCTATTATTTATTATTTTTTTGCCTACAATACTGTTTGCTCAAGAAACTATTACGGGTACTGTAATGGATAAGTCATCTAATCAGGTGATTCCGTTTATCAATATTTTAGAAAAAGGAACCGCTAACGGAACCACTTCTGATATAGATGGTAATTTTTCTGTCGAAGTAGGAGAATTACCCGTCACATTGATATTTTCTTCTGTTGGTTATAAAACCGAGGAACTTTCTGTAACTTCTAATCAAAGGGTTACAGTGTATCTTGAAGAAGGTGCTGTTCTTGATGAAATTGTAATTGTTGGTAACCGAGCTAAACCTAGGACAGTAATCGAATCACCTGTAGCTATCGATAATATAACCTCAAAAGAATTAGCAATAAGTGCGCAACCCGAATTAGATAAAATGATTGCATTTAGAGTTCCGTCCTATAATTCTACACAACAAACAGTATCAGATGCGACAGCACATTTTGACCCGTCAGAGTTGAGGAATTTGGGCCCAAGTAGAACATTAGTGCTTGTAAATGGGAAACGAAAAAATCAGAGTGCCTTAGTATATGTTAATGAGACTCCCGGTCGGGGAGAAGTTGGTGTAGATATGAAAAGTATTCCTGCAGCTGCTATAGAAAGGGTTGAGGTATTACGTGATGGTGCTTCGGCTCAATATGGATCTGATGCAATTGCAGGTGTAATTAATATTATTTTAAAAGAAAACCCTGACAAAACTACAGTTAATTTAGGAACAGGAATTACCACAGAAGGAGATGGCTTTACGTATAGTGGAAGCCTGAATACAACAATTAATCCGAATTTTGGAGGGTACATAAATCTTACCGGAGATTTTTATCATCAAGATTACACAAATAGGGCAGGAGAACCAGGGAATGATTTACTTTTTGGGAATATTTTTGGAGATGAAACACTTTTAAACGGAACAAATTCATGGATTCAGGAAAATCCAGATTTGGGGATGATTGTAGGGCAACCCGAATATGATCGATTAGGGTTGGCGCTTAATGCTAGTTTACCGTATTGTAAAGGAACAGCTGATTTTTATGTTTTTGGGAGTTTCCAAAAAAGAGTCGGAAAAAGTTTTGCTCTTTATAGAACACCATATTGGGTTGGGGATCCTTTTAATTTACTACACGAACCGGGTACGGAGTATCAAGGGTTTCAACCAACTTTTGAAACAGATATTAGAGATAATAGTTTTACCTTGGGTAACCGCTGGAAAATGTTCACAGAGTGGAATTTTGATGTGAGTTACACTTTTGGAGGAAATGCTGTGGATTATGAGGTAAATAACTCACTAAACCCTGCGTTAGGAGCAAATAGCCCAACAAGTTTTGATACTGGTGGATATAGGTTTAGTAATCATATATGGAATTTTGATATCTCAAAAAGTTTTGGAGATGTTAGCCTTGCACTAGGTTCAGAAATTAGACAAGAAAGGTTTGTTACCAAAGCGGGTGATGTTGCTTCGTATATTGATGGTGGTGTGCAATCTTTTCCTGGATTAACGCCAGAAAACGCATTAAATGAATCGAGATCAAATGTAGGTGTTTATGCAGGTCTTGATTGGGATATCAATGAATCTTTTCTGGTCAGTGCAGCAGGGCGCTATGAAGATTATAGTGATTTCGGAGAAAATACTTCATGGAAAATCGCAGCAAGATACCTGTTAAATGATGGTAAGGGAGCTATACGAGCATCTGTAAATACAGCTTTTAGAGCTCCATCTTTGCATCAAATCTATTTAAGCAATATACAAACATTACAATTAGCTGATGGCAGTATAGGACAACAAGGAACTTTTAATAATGTGGACCCGATTATTCTTAATCTTGATACAGGTTTAGGAGTTCCTCAACTCGATGCAGAAGAATCATTTAATATTGCTGCTGGGTTTACTTATAGAGTTACATCTAATTTTTCTGTTGCTGTCGATTATTATAACATAAAAGTCGATGATAGAGTCTTATTTACAAACCCTCTGGGATTTGATGATGATGACAGTACAGTAAATGCGGTAGAGCAGGTGTTATTAGATAATTCTATAGGCAACATTACTTTTTTTGTGAATGCAGTAGACACCAAAACACAAGGGGTAGATGTGGTTGCTAATTATAAAGGATTTACGCTGGGAGATGGTAGTCTTGATATCAATGCAGCTTTTAACTGGAATGAAACTAATATTGATGGAACAATTACTGTTCCCGAAAAAATTCTGAATGCAGGATATACTGATATTTTTAATAGAGAAGAACAATCAAGAATCACAACGGCAAGACCAAACCTCAAGGGGGTTTTAGGGCTTACGTATGATATTTCAAAATTTAGTATTGCTCTTAATAATACTTATTTTGGTGAGGTAATTTGGCAACATCCTACAACTCCTGATTTTGATCAGACTTTTGCAGGTAAAGTAATTACAGATATATCTGTATCTTATAAATTTACGGAGTGGATGACAGCAAAAGCGAGCGCAAATAATGTGTTAAACGTATATCCAGATGAAATCGAAACTTTTGGAGATTTTGGAACGGACCTAGGGGGGAGATTTAGATATCCATGGGAGGTAAATCAGTTCGGTTTTACGGGGACATTTATCCAGGCTGGACTTACGTTTAGTTTTTGAGGACTTTTTTCAAAGTATTAGTATAGTAATTTGATTATATCTAATTATTCTCTTGTTTGTGGTTTTTTCTTGGAACAACCACAAACAAGAGAATAATTACAGCAACAGAACCCTGTTTATATCAAGACATTGATATTGAATAAAATAGTGTCGTGGTTATAGATTATTTATTTGACTTAGAAGGACAAACCATATCAGTACCAGAAAATGTGACTTTCAATTTTGGTGGAGGAGATATTATTTTGATAAGTTGTACTTGATAACATATTGGTAATCGATTCTCAGGTTTTAGTGTGCTAATTAATACTGTTGCTAGTAGTAACTCCTGTATTACTGAGAATCGTGCTATTGAGATCTCAGAGAATTTATTTCGTCATTTAACAAAAACTATGGTTTAACATTTGTATTAATTTTGATATTGTAACCATCAAAATTAATACGAATGAAGGGATTATATCTCTGTGTGTTTTCGTGGTAATAATTACGTAATTAGGGATAACATTGTGTCAACGCTATGGATATTGAAGGCGTCAGAAATACTACAGATTATGAGTGGTAAATAAATTTTGAAGCCTTCTTTTTTTAAGAAAATCAAAGTTTTTTTTGAGGAACTACTTTTTTTAAACCTATAATTTTCCTTTTCAACCTCCTTTTTTCCCTCTTCCCATATTTAATTTTTGTTTAATAATCGTATCAGCGTTTATTGCCGATATTAATTCATTAACGAAAACACAGAAAATGAAAACACTGTCTTTGTATTTTTGTTTATTCTTATTACTTATATCGTGCTCTAATGATGATGATGGTAGGGTATTAAGTGATCTCAATACTATTCTTTCTTTCAGTATTAATGAGCAACAGGGTTTAATAAATAATAATGAAATTGTCCTTGAGCTAGATATAGGAACAGATATTTCGGCTTTGGCTCCGATTATTGAACATACGGGAGCAAGTATAGTTCCTGCTAATGAAGTTGCACAAGATTTTACAAATCCTGTAGTGTATACCGTCGTTGCCGAAAATGGAGATACTCAAGAGTTTATTGTTACTGTGACCGTGGCAGAACCAAGTAATTTTAATGATATTACTTCTTTTAGTATTAATGAACAACAAGGTGTAATAAATAATAATGAAATTACACTTTTATTAGATACAGGAACAGATATTACGGCTTTGGCTCCAGTTATTGAACATTCAGGAGTAAGTATAGCCCCAGAAAACGGTTTAGAACAAGACTTTACAGAACCTGTAGTGTATACCGTCGTTGCTGAGAATGGAGATACTCAAGAATTTATTGTAACCGTAACTATTTCTTCGGGCACAGCATCAGGAACAGAATTTATTACCACTTGGTCTACAAACGAAATTACGATTCCCACAAATAAGGAGTTTACCTATATGTATGATGTTGATTGGGATAACGACGGAATTGTAGATGAATCCGGAATACAAGGAGATGTTACTCATGTTTTTGATACCAATGAGGAGCATACCATACGAATAACAGGTGTTTTTCCTTCTATACAATTTGGGGGTGATAGTAATGGCGAAGATCATGCTAATAAGATTATCTCTGTAGACCAATGGGGGACAGGAGTGTGGTTATCGATGGCAAATGCATTTGAGTTTTGCGAAAAGCTTGTAATTCTTGCAACCGATGTTCCTGATTTATCTAGTGTTACTGATCTGTCTTCAATGTTTACCGATGCTTTTATTGTTAATCCCGATATAAGCAATTGGGATACAAGTAATGTGACCAATATGAGTTTTATGTTTGCAGGAGCAAAGTTAGCCAATCCTGATGTTAGTGGTTGGGATACAGGTAAATTGGTTCAGCTAACTGCTATGTTCTTAGGTGCCGAATTAGCGAATCCTGATATAAGTACTTGGGATATTTCTAATGTTACTAATGCCAATGCAATGTTTAATGATTCTGCATTGTCAACTGAAAACTATGACAAGTTACTCATTAGTTTTGCTAATCAGACGCGACAAAATGATGTTGACTTTTCTGCTAATACTACTAAGTATTGTTCTGACGAAGCCCAAGCGGCAAGAGCCGTTTTAATTGATGATAGTAATTGGGATATTACAGATGATGGCATCTGTTTCTAATGATTAACTATGGATTTTTACCAGAGAGGGTCGCTTTTTCAAAGTGTAACTCACATCATGTATTAGAAGATCGATGATTTAGAAGAAGGTGTTTTGTCCAGAGCTATTTCAGAATTGAAATATATACATATATAAAAGCGCCACAATATTTTGTGGCGCTTTGGTTACAATATTTTGCTGCCCTTTTAGGTCCAAAAGTTTATATTGAATAAAAGGTTTTAATTTCTACTAGACTGCAGCTGGTGTAATCAGGGTTTCATCATTTTTTTCTTCTATTTCAGCCACTCTTTTTTTGCTGAATCTCACCTTAATTCTATTTACTATATAAAATAAACATGGTACGATAATTAGAGTTAAGAACGTAGCGATAATTAAACCATAAATTACAGCCCAAGCCAAAGGCCCCCAGAAAATTACATTGTCTCCTCCCAAATAGATTTTTGGATCACCTGTACTAAATAATGAAAAGAAATCAATATTAAATCCAATAGCTAGAGGGATAAGCCCCAAAACTGTAGTTATTGCCGTAAGTAAAACAGGTCTTAAACGTGCTCTACCACCTTTAACAATAAGATTCATAACCTCTTCATTAGGCAAAAGATCTTTTTCAGGAACATTGAGTGATGCCTTTTTACGGTCAATAAGTAGTTGGGTATAATCTAGTAGGACGACCCCATTGTTTACTACAATACCGGCCAATGAAATAATCCCCATCATAGTCATCATAATTACGAAAGAAGCTCCGGTAATTAATATTCCTCCAAAAACCCCAATAAAACTTAAGAAAATAGCAATCATTATGATTGTAGGCTTAGAAATAGAGCTGAATTGGAAGATAAGGATTAGCATAATTAATCCCAGCCCAGAGAAAAAGGCTCCCATCAAAAAAGACATTTGTTTTCCTTGTTCTTCAATTTGTCCTGTATAATCTATTTTGACACCTCTGGGTAATTTTTTGAAGCTTGCCATTTCGGTTTGAATTTGTGATACAATGGCACCAGCATCGGTAAAGCCAGGTTGTAATCCAGAATAAACGGTCACAACTCTCTTAGTATCTTTATGTTTTATAGCACTAAAAGAAGAGGTGTTTTTTTGTGTTGCAACTGCAGACACCGGTACTTCTTTTAATTGGCCATTAGAAGGGTCTCTAAATGTGATATTTTGATTAAAAATAGCACTAGTGTTATATCGATTTTCTTCATTAAATCGAACATAGATATCATAATCTTCACCATCTTTTTTATAAACACCTGCTTTTTCTCCGAAAATAGAACGTCTTAATTGATTTCCTACTTGTCCTGCTGCCACTTGTAGCTCTCCTGCCTTTTGTCGGTCGACCACAACCTGCATAGCGGGTTTGCCTTTATTCACATCAATTTTTAGTTCTTCAATACCAGGGATGTTCTTTTCATTAATAAAATTACGCATTTGCTCTGCGATATTTATTAAGTCATCATAATTAGGCCCTTCGATTTCTATGTTAATAGGATATCCCGCAGGAGGTCCTACGGCATCTTTTTCTACCGAGATAGCAACTCCGGGGTAAATACCTTTTAATTCTTCTTGTACTTTACTTCGTAAAACCTCAGAATCTTTTCCTTTTCTGAATTTATACTCTCGCATTGTAGCAGTAATCTTGGCGCGGTGTGGCATTTCGGCACTACTACCTCCATCGGTTTGAGGATTACCGGCTCCTTCACCTACCTGAGATACCGCAGATTCTACTAAGAAGTTGTACTCCTGGCCTTCGATATACTCATTGTCATTAACAACAGCATATACACGTTTCTCAATATCTTGAGTGATCTTATTGGTTTTTTCGATATCAGTTCCCTGAGGGTATTCTATATAGACAATAATCTGGTTCGGGGTATTGTCAGGAAAGAATTCTACTTTGGTACGCTGACTCCCTACAGATCCACCAAACATTGCAAAAACTACGAATAATAGAATAAAAGTTCCTATTACAAAGCCATACGATCTCCATCCTTTTAAAGCAAATCTTAAAAAACGTTGGTATAGATTTTCTAACCATACTAGAAATCTGCGCTGAAAAACATTGGCAGCACCTTTTAGAGCATATTTATATACCCAAAACATGATAGCAGTAAAGATCATGAGTGTCCCTAGTGCTCTCACAGCTCCACCTACTACTAAGATGAATATTCCGATACCTACTAAAATGATGCTTAATCGTATTAGTTGTTTGACAGTAAGGATTTTTTCGCCTACCTCCATAAATTGAGAAACGAGCATCGAGTTAATAAAAATTGCCACAAATAATGAAGATCCCAATACTACTGATAATGTAATGGGGAAATAGATCATAAATTGACCCATTACTCCTGGCCACATTCCTAACGGAATGAATGCTGCAACCGTTGTAGCTGTTGATACTATGATAGGAAAAGCGATTTCTCCGATTCCTTTTTTAGCGGCTTCAATTCTTGACATCCCCTCTTCCTCCATCAATCGATAGACGTTCTCTACTACAACAATACCATTATCAACCAGCATTCCTAATCCCATGATAAGGGCAAATAGGATCATTGTGTTCATCGTATATCCTAGAGCAGATAGGATCATGAAGGACATAAACATAGACATGGGGATCGCAAACCCAACAAATAATGCATTTCTAAAACCTAAAAAGAACATAAGAACGCCCACAACCAGAATAATTCCAAAAATGATATTATTAACAAGGTCACTTACTTGATTATTGGTTTTTTCTGATTGATCATTTGCTACTGTTACGCTTAGATCATTAGGGAATACATTCTCTTTAGCATCTTCAATAATACTATTTATTTTTTCTGCCGCTTCAATCATGTTTTTACCAGAACGCTTCATCACATCAAGCATGACTACATTATGGCCAAATTCTCGGGCATAGGTAGTTTTATCTTCTTCCTTGAACTTTACTTCTGCAATATCTCTTAAGTAAACGGCACCATTTTCGGATTTTACGACAAAATTATCTAATTGGGTAGGTTGGTTGATCTCTCCCAATATTCTAATAGTTCTTCGTTGCCCACTGGTGATCATATTTCCTGCCGACATGGTTACGTTACCATTTCTTATGGTGTTAATCACATCATCAAAACTAACCTTTGCAGCCATCATTTTATAGATGTCTACGGCTACTTCTACTTCTTTTTCTTGTGCACCTCGAATTTCTGCCTTTTTTATTTCCTTAAGATCTTCGATTTCTTCTTCGAGATATTCGGCAAATTCTTTTAATTTATCTACAGGATAATCCCCAGCAATATTAATATTCATGATAGGTGTTTCCTCAGAAATACTCAAGTCAAAGACATTAGGTTCTACCTTTGCCCCATTAAATGTAGGCCAATCTTCATTTGATTTTTCAGAGTCTACTTCGTCTTTTACTTTTTGCTTTGCAGCAGCAACGCTAAGCTCTTCATCAAATTCGACGGTTATAATCCCATAATCCTCTTGTGATGTCGATAAGGTTTCTACAACACCACTTAGGTTTTTTAATTTATCCTCAAGCGGATCAACAATTAGTCGTTCAATATCTTCGGCAGTGTTTCCGGGATAGGGAACACTAATGTAGATTTTAGTTTCATTAATTTCAGGGAAATTTTCTCTTGGCATAGAGAAATATGCAGAGAGTCCTAAAACCAGAAATATGGCAATCATTACATAAATGGTAGTTGGGTTGTTAATAGCCCAGGAGGAAAGACCGAATTCTTTCTCTACCTTTTTTTTGTTAACTTCCATAGTGGATTACTTTAAAATTTTAACTTTTTGTCCATCTTTTACACTTCTAGCACCTTCACTAATGATGGCATCTCCATTTTGGATTCCTTGGGTGATCTCTATCAAATCTCCCTGTGTTTTTCCTGTGGTAATAATTACCCTTTTGGCTTGTGCTATATTTTCAGCATTTTTGTTTGATGTTACATACATATACTGATCTCCTTCGGCATTTTCAGAAATAATACTTTGTGGTAAAAGGATTGCTTTTTCACTAGTATAGTCGTTGATTTTCACCTTAGCTGTTAGATTTGGTTTTACAGTCCCGCCATTTGATGGTACCGCAATTTCTACTATAAAAGAACGGTTATTAGGATTAATGTAATTACCTACTTGTCTAATTTTTGCTTTGCTGCTTTTTCCTAAAACCGGGAAGAATACTTCTACATCTTTACCTGTAGTGATGTTAGGGAGATATCTTTCTGGCACTTCAGTTTGTATATACATATTATCAAGATTGATAATTCGAATCAATGGAGTTTGCCCCGGAGCCACTACGGTTCCTTGTTCAGAAATAATATCATCAACGATTCCCGAAAAAGGAGCATTAATTGTAGTTTTAGCTAATTGACGTTTGATTTGGTCTACAGCATTTTTTTGTGCTTCGTAATTTGTTTTTGCCTCGAGAAATTGAATTTCTGAACCAATTTTTTGATCCCAAAGTCTTTTCTGACGATCAAAAGTAGTTTTGGCTAATTGTGCCTGAACTTCTATCTGAGATAATTGTTGGCTAAGTCCACCATCATCAATTCTGGCAAGTAGTTGGCCCCTTGATACTTTCTGTCCTTCTTTAACATAAACAGTAGTCAGGATACCACTCATTTCTGGATAGAGTACAATATTTTTTTTGGTTTCTACATTTCCTTGCAATTCTAGATAATGATTAAATAGGGTGTCTTTTGCTGTAATAGTAGTTACCAAAGGAAGTTTTTGCACAGAATCAAGAGAAGCAATAGCTGCATCTAATTGTTGCAATTGATCAGCAACGGCTTGTTGTTGTGCAACGATTTCTGTTCTTTTGGTTCGTAATGCTGTAAGATTGCCTTCTTCTATGATCTTATCAATAGATGCTGCGTCTTTTTGTCCACATGATACAATGAGTATAGCTATGGATACTATGGCTAATATCTTTTTCATAATTAGGATTACTTAGTATTGGGTGTGTTTAAAATCGTTTCTAGTTCGGCTTTTTTGTTGATTATATTTAACATTGCATTCAACATTTCATCTTGAGAAGAATATAGTTGCAATTGTGCTTGTCTTAGTTCAAAGCTACTACCAAGCCCTTCTGAATATTTAATCTGATTCTTTTTTTCGATACGTTCGGCGAGTCCGAGGTTTTGTTTAGCGGTATCATAACTTTCTATAGAAAATTTAAAATCACTAATGGCAGTATCATATCTAAGTTGAATCTCCTGTTGTGTTCTTAAAAAGTCGGTTTTTGCCTGCTTGTCTGCAATTTTTGCTTGTTGCGTACGAGCACTTCTGCGCAACGAACTGAAAATTGGGATATTTAAGCTTGCACCCAAAATTGAAGATTGAAACCAAGGAGTTTCGCTCTCTAAGAATACAAAATCATTATCAAAGGCCGTTGTACCATAATTTACAAAAGCTGATAAAGAGGGTAAAGCTCTACTTTTCTCGAGCTTTAATTCTAATCGGGTTTGTTCGGTAAATAATTCTGCTAATCGATAATCTATGTTATTCTCGATTGCAAATGGTTTGTCAACGATAGATTTCTCCATTTTTTTCATTGATAAACTTTCTAAAGTATCAGAAAGAACGGTATTAGAATTGATATCAACACCTAATGAAAGATTAAACATTTGCATTGCTATTTTTTCTAGACGTTCTGTATTGCTTAGTTGATTCTGTATCTGTAACAGGGTGATCTGAAGTTGTTCGACATCTTCTTCTTCTGCAAGTCCGTTTTCAAAAATAGTCTTGGTTTCTTGGTAATTTTTGTCAAGAGCAGCAATATTGTTTTTAAGAATTTTTACGCTTTCTTGAGCGACTAGCACATTTCCGTAAGCATTAATTACACCTTTGCGAACTTCTAATTGTGTCTTTTCTGCTACATCATCAGTATATTGAGAATAACTCTTTGCAGCTTCTATACCTACTAGGTAAGATCCATCAAAAATAAGTTGTGACAAGGTTGCGGTTGCAGAAAGTTGTTGTTTGACTCCGAAAATAACAGGAGAAAATGTTCCTTCTTCCCCACCAAAAAACTCACTCGGAATTAATGTTACAGGTTGTTTTAGTTGATTTTGATAATCAACGGATCCATTAATTTGCGGTAGACCGTCTGCTGTCGCTTCCCACTTTCTTTTGAGGGCCTTGGCAACATCACGCCTGGCATTGATGGATTGATAACTATTTTCTAAGGCGAATTCAACAGCTTCTTCTAGGGTGAATGAATATTGCGATGACACAGGTGTGTCTTGCCCATATGCAGACAATATAAATACGCTGTAGAAACACAATGACCAAAAGTAATTTTTCATATGGTTTACTGGTTTATTAATTTGTTTAAAATATGAAGTCCTTTTTCTGTGGCAATACCTCTTACATGATACTCAAGGTAATCAGCCATTAATTTTGACATAGGATAGCGTTGTACAGGAAACATATCCTGATCTTTAATACCCATCATTCCTATAAAATAAAGTCTCGATGTAATTTCGACGTCAATTCCTGTTCTAAAAACTCCTTTTTCAATACCCCTTTGCAGGTTTTCGATGACACACTCTTGCATAACCTCGAATTGTTTTTTCTTGAGTATATCATGTATTTTGGGGTAATATTTCTGGAGTTGATATTGAGGGGATGTTTTTTCGTCTTTAAGATGTTCTATTAGAAAAGCCTTAATTGCATATAATTCTTCTATGGGTTCTTTCTTTTCTTCTAAAATAGTGTCTATACCGTCACAGATCGTACAGAATAGATAATCGGTTGTAGCTTCTACAAGTTTGGTTTTGTTCTGAAAATGAGCATAGATTGTTTTTTTGGAAATACCCATTTCTGAAGCAAGATCATCCATAGTTACGCTCTTAAACCCTAGGTTTAGAAACAATTCGTTTGCTCTTTCAATTATTTTCTCTTTCATTAAAGGGGTTCTAAATATGGGTCAAATGTACACAAGGAAACTTTAAAAACAATAAAAGTTTCCTAGGTTTCACAGTTTTTTAACACCCTTGATATTTTATTAATTTTGTGGTAACAATAAAAGGTATATTTGTTTCAGGAATTTTTATTTTACTTTAGCAAAAAAAAGTAGCGTGCACACAATTTCTGAGTATCAACAGTATTTTTTAGAATACTTATCCAAAAAAACAAATACCAAAGAGCCTAAAAACTTATATGAACCTATTTCTTATATTCTCAAGCTAGGAGGTAAGCGATTACGCCCTGTATTGGTATTGATGACTTCCGAAATTTTTGACGTATCCTATAAAAAGGCGTTGGATGCAGCACTTGCTGTAGAAACATTTCATAATTTTTCTCTTATACATGACGACATTATGGATGATGCTCCTCTACGAAGAGGTAAAGAAACTGTTCATGAAAAGTGGGATATCAATACAGGAATTCTTTCTGGTGATGCAATGCTGATTAATGCATATCAGTTGTTTGAAAATTATGAAGGTGCAACGTTTAAAGAGTTGGCAAAACTATTTACAAAAACGGCTATAGAGGTTTGTGAAGGGCAGCAATATGATATTGACTTTGAGACTCGAGATGATGTTACGATTCCTGAGTACATAAAAATGATTGAATATAAAACCGCAGTTTTGGTGGGTGCGGCTATGAAAATGGGTGCCATTGTTGCGGGAGCTTCAGAAAGTAGCGCTTCTTCAATCTATGATTTCGGAAGATTACTAGGGCTTGCATTTCAGCTTCAGGATGATTATCTAGATGCTTTTGGGGATCCAGCGACTTTTGGAAAACAAGTAGGGGGTGATATTATCGAAAATAAAAAAACGATTTTATACCTTAAAGCATTAGAGTTTGCTACTAAAAATGAGCAAAAACAATTACAAGGATTATTTTCTCTTACTCCAGATGACCCAACAGAAAAAATACAGATGGTAACCTCGCTTTTTGAATCAACAGGAGCCAAAGAAAAGGCTCGATTAGAAATAGAGGACTACACCCAAAAGGCTTTTTCCTTGTTAGATAATATGTCTATTACAGAGGATAAGAAAGAAATACTGCGGCTTTTTGGTGAAAAACTAATGAATCGAAGTGTCTAAAAATTATAATTTATTATCTACAAAACAGTGGTTAGAAGAGGTTTCTGGGTCAGAATTATATCCTCAATTTCTAATGCAATTACAAAAAGATATTAACCGTGCTGGGATTGATTATGTTTTAGAAAGTAAAGAACCTTGGGAAGTCTTTGTCGAGTTAGAGAATTTGATCTCCAATAAATTACAGGATTCAGGGGGTTTTCATGAGTATGTAAACTTATTATATGCAGTTGACGTTTCTGAAACTAAAATAAGAAATCTCGACTCAGAGGATAGTTTTGATATTTCAAAGTATGCCACGTATTTAATTTTAAAAAGGGAATGGCAAAAAGTTGGGTTTCGAAATTCTTATTGATATGAATTTTACAATTATAAAGTAATTTTTTGATGCCGACATCAGAATATGGTTTGTCAAAATCAATGAACGCAATTTCACTGAAAATGGGGGTTTATATAGTTTCTTCTTAAAGTACTTTTGGGCTTACTATATTGCATTCATTATTAACCATAAATCATTTTATTTGTTATGACTTCAATCAACAAAATGGCGTTGCTATTGTTCGCTGCTATGTTCATGTTTTTTATTTCTTGTGAGAAAGAAGAATTTGAGAGCATATCTCTCAACGAAAATCAATCAAATACCGATTTTACTCCAATGTCTTTTGGCGAGTTAAAGGGTAAATCAAGAACGGCAAGTTTAGAAGCAAAATCAATATCCGATACCGTTATTACTTGGGCTAGTGAAGATGGTTTTTACTTTGAACAATTAGGGAATTATATATACGAAAATCCGGATTCGGGAGATGATGTTGAGCAATATACAGTTTGGCTTGAGGATACTAACTTTATGTATGCCATAAAGACATCAACAGGTGAGTACTATGCCCTGCCAAAATGGGATCAAAATAATTTGAGGTTTTCATACCTGTATAGTTTTGATGAGGGCATTTGGTTGCCGAATAAAGAAGTAAGATACTCCAGACAAGAATCTGACGATGATTTTTTAATCAATTTTAAATATATTACCAATAGGTATGTTTCTATTGATTGGGATAGAGACGCATTCTTGGGCTATACATATGATATTTTTTTGAATGGAGAAAAAATTAAGGAAAATCTAACCGATTCGCGAGCACTTTACCTTTTTAGATCACTTAATGAAGATACATATTATGAAGCCAAAGTTGTTGCTAAAACAGAAGGGGCTATCGTAAAGATCAATTATTTTTCATTTACAACAAGAAAAACCATTGAGATTTCTGATTTTGATCTTGAGATTATCGATATTGCAACAGATGCAATTACCTTGTCATGGTCGGTTCCAGAAGTAACCAATTCATCGGCAGAGATAGAGTATCGTGTCGTTGTTGGGGGAGAACAAACTTTTACGACGAATACAACGATACAAATTACAAATATTCAAGTAACCTCCTTAGATATTCATGTGCTTGTAGAAGCAATAGTAATAGATGAAACGTATACTGTGCGTAATGCCGTGCATAATGATTTTAGATTAGCAGGTCAGCCTATAGAGGATAATAGCGTAACCTTCAATGCGCGTCAGGCATCTATTGGAGAACATCTCGTTCAATGGAATGAACCTGTATCACCAGATGGACAAGATTTTATATACGCTGTTTATATTGATGATGGTAACGATACAGAATTTGTAACAGAACTTCCTGGTACAGTGACTTCAATTGATATGTCAAATTACATAGGTGCATACTTCGGTTTAATTTATGAAGTATACATACAGGCGATTTTTGCAAACGGAACTTCAGCGACTTCACGCGTTTATATGATCATGGAAGATTTCTAGCAAATTTAAACTATAACTGGCATTAGAGGTTTTTTGAAATTGTCATAATTTTAAATAGAGGATAAGGTGTCTTACCTGAAAACGGGGTATGACTTTTCACTGAAAAAGGGGGTATCAGATGGTTCTTCTTAGGGTACTTTTGCTTGTTATATAATAAGTTATTAACCATATATTTAAAATTATGACAGTCACATTAAAAAAGATGGCATTGCTATCTCTTACTCTAGTACTTTTTATTACTTCTTGTGAGAAAGAAGGGTTTGAAAATGAAACCTTTACAGAGTCTGCTACCACACCAACACCAGACTCGTTTGAAGAACTAAAAAATCAACGATTTACTAATTCAGAATTTATAGAGTCAAAATCAGCTTCGGATACTATAATCACCTGGGCTGCTGAGGATGGTTATTATTTTGAAAGAGTAGGTGATACTGTTTATGGGAATCCTGATACCGGAGAAGCAGAAAAATTCTCGATTTGGAGTGAGGATACAAACTTTTTGTTTGTTACAAGTGCCGGGGCATATATAGCATTGCCTAAATGGGATATCGATGTTTTAAGAAGTTCTTGGGTATACAGTTTTGATGAAAGCGCATGGTCACAGGATAAGAAATTTAGATATACACGTCAAGATTCTGACGATGATTTTGTAATTGACACCAGAAATATTTCATCAAATCACATACAATTTAGATGGTATATTGGTGCTTGGACAAATTATACAGATTATAGATATGATCTTTTTGTAGATAACGAAAAAGTTGAAGAGAATTTGGCATACAGTAGTTATCAATATCATTCGATTTGGGGATTAGACGTGGATACAGAGCATGATATTCGAGTAGTTGCCAAAAGTCAGGAGGCAGGTGCTGAATTACGTATTAAAGATTTTACAATTAGAACCGATAAAAGAGTAGAGGTCTCAGATTTTGAAGTAAGAGTAAGTAGTATAACTGAAAGCAGTGCCAAAATCTCTTGGACCATACCTACAGTAACGAATGCTCCCGAAAATAAAGTGGATAAGTTTTTGGTTCAGGTATACATTACTGGAGCAAATAGTACAGCTGGGTATACAATTTATGATGACTCAGAAATAGTTCTTAATTTTAATACAAACAGTGCGGATGAAATTACGGGTTACGAGTCTCCAGAAACTACAGGGTATTATACATATACTCCTCCGTCAGTTGTAGGTACCTCTATCACCTTTGATAGTCCTGTGTCAAAGTCATTGCAAATAAGAGTACTTATAAAGCCAGTTATTAAAACAAGTGACCCAGATGAGTCTTATTTTACCTCTACCTTGGTAGGAGAATATTCGAGTTATTTTCAGTTATTGAATTAATATAATAATTAATAGAATATTGAGCACGCTTTATAAGACAACCTGTTTTAAAGAAAAAGCAGAGGGTTTTATAAAGCGTTTTTATTAAAGGTTTTAGAAGTAGTAAGACATATCAGTTATCCATTCATAAAGTATGAATCTATTTTAAGTAACTTTCAGATCATAAAATATGGTGTTACTTATAAATTCGAAACACCACTATTTTTTGAGATTTTTACCGAAGAAAAATTAAAATCAGAAGATGCGCTAAAACTACTTCCTGTCTTAACATTCATAAATTTCCACTGATATCCTGTTTTGGTCTGAGTAATAGGAGATCGAGCAATAGCATTCATGGGCACTCCTAGATAATCGGCAATAATCGAGTTAATTTTTTTACTCAATTCGGGAGTATCAATTTCTTTTGTTCCTTTTGCTTGATGTGTTTTTTTAACATAATAAGGATTATTAGCAGGGTCATAATTAGATTGCACTGTTTCTTTGCTACCTGAGCATCCTACCAGTAAAATGCTAATACCTAATGTGTAGAGTTGTTTTTTCATCGGGGACTTATTTTGTTGTTAGAACATAAATATAGTAAACCCGTAGTTTTTTTCTAGTAAATCAGTAATCAAAATATTATAAAACAGATGATTGCGCTGTTTTTGTCGACAAAAAGCATATAGGTAAATAATATGATGTAGTAAACTTACAAGAAAACCCGAACAAAGGGGATGTATGCACTGCCGTAGATGCTTGTGTCGGTATCATATAAAATGTCATATTTTACACCCGCACTTATTTTGCCTACGCGATATGCCACTCCTAGAAAAAGAGCAGGATACCAATATGTGTCCTTTATTGTTTGATTTTCTATTGTTACGCTACGATTTACAAACATTTCTTCAAACTCAGCAGAAAATTGAAGTGCCTGAGAAGCATTTGCCAACATAATTAAACTTCCACCATAATTGGTACTCTCACTTTCACTTTGTGTGCCGATATTATCATTAGAGAAACTACTATATCCAAAATGTAATCCTACTCCTGCATTGAACCAATTATTAAATTCATAGATGGCAGAAGGAGCAATGTAACCAGTAAAAGAATCATTAGAGAACCCCAAACCAATACCACCGCCAAATCTTACCTTAGACCAGAAGTCTTTATCCTGAGAATGTACATTTTGCAACAAGAAAACAGCGAAGAGAAGCAAAAAGCACTTTTTGATATCTTTAATTGCCGTCGCTTTGATTGTTAATTTCATAAAAAATTACAAGATAAATATAAATAATTCAACACCTAATATACTGTAATTGTTGTATTTTTGTTGCGTTTTATCATTAAAAAGATAGTTGAATACTTACATATGGATAAATATTCATTTTTGAATGCGGCTAATACCGCATTTTTTGCAGATTTATATGATCAATATTTACAGAGCCCCGATAGTGTAGAGCCAAGCTGGCGTGCATTTTTTCAAGGTTTTGATTTTGGATTAGAGAGTGCCGATGGATCAGGAGAGACTATATATGTAGAGAAGTCGTCTGAAGAGACAATTGCTGTGCCTCAGAATGTTCAAAAAGAATTTCAGGTAATTCGCCTTATTGATGCATACCGAACCCGAGGACATCTTTTTACTAAGACCAATCCGGTAAGAGATAGAAGAAAATATACCCCAACGCTAGCATTAGAGAATTTTGGACTAAGTCAGGCAGATCTTAACACTGTGTTTAATGCAGGAGAAATTATTGCGATAGGCCCAAATACTTTAAGTAATATTATTGTTCATCTCGAACAAATTTATTGCGATGCTATTGGTATTGAGTATATGTATATCCGTAATCCTGAAGAAAGAGAATGGATTCAAAGTCGTATTAATTTTAATACGAACAGAACTAAGTTTTCTGCAGATCAGAAAAAGCATATTCTTAAAAAATTGAATCAAGCGGTTTCTTTCGAAAGCTTTTTACATACAAAATATGTTGGGCAAAAGCGTTTTTCTTTAGAAGGAGGAGAATCTTTAATTCCTGCGCTTGATGCTTTAGTAGAAAAGGCTTCTGACATGGGAGTTAAGGAGTTTGTGATGGGAATGGCGCATCGTGGTCGTCTTAGTACCTTAACAAATATTTTTGGCAAAAGCCCGAAAGATATCTTTAGCGAGTTTGATGGTAAGGATTATGAAGAGGCAGTATTTGATGGAGATGTAAAGTATCATTTAGGATGGACTTCTAAACGAGAATCAGATACAGGAAAAGCAATAAATATGAATATTGCCCCGAATCCATCTCACTTAGAGACTGTAGGTGCAGTGGTTGAAGGGATTACAAGGGCAAAACAAGATCGTCATTATAAAGATGATATTTCTCAGGTATTACCAATAGTTGTGCATGGAGATGCTGCTGTTGCCGGACAAGGTCTAGTATATGAAATTGTTCAAATGGCACAATTAGATGGATATAAAACAGGAGGAACCATTCATATCATAGTGAATAACCAAATAGGATTTACGACAAATTATCTTGATGCACGTTCATCAACCTATTGTACTGATGTTGGTAAAGTAACTTTATCACCTGTACTACATGTCAATGCAGATGATGCAGAAGCTGTAGTGCACGCCGCAAATTTTGCATTAGATTTTAGAATGAATTTTGGGCGAGACGTGTTTATAGATTTACTAGGATACCGTAAGTATGGTCATAACGAAGGTGATGAACCTCGTTTTACACAACCAAAATTATATAAAGCCATTGCAAAACATAATAATCCTAGAGATATTTATGCAGATAAACTTACTGCAGAAGGTATTATAACTAAGGAGTATGTAAAGCAATTAGAAACAGAATATAAAGCATCTCTAGAAGAAGAATTAGAAGATTCTAGAAAACAAGAAAAGACCGTCATTACACCATTTATGCAAGATGAGTGGACTGGGTTTGTGAGAGTGCAAGAAGATGAGATGATGCAAGTAGTAGATACTACATTTTCGAAAGATGCACTTACAGAGATTGCTGAGGTAATTACAAAATTACCAGAAGATAAAAAATTCTTGCGTAAAATAGAACGATTGATCGAGCAGAGACAGAAAATGTTCTTTGAAAAAGATCAATTAGATTGGGCTATGGGAGAATTGTTAGCATACGGTTCTTTGCTTAAAGAAGGATACGACGTACGATTATCTGGCCAGGATGTAGAAAGAGGAACATTCTCTCATCGACATGCTGTGGTAAAAGTAGAAGATAGTGAAGAAGAAATCTTATTGCTTAATAATCTTAAAGGTGAACAAGGCGATTTTTATGTATACAATTCGCTTCTATCTGAGTATGGCGTAGTTGGTTTTGATTATGGATATGCCATGGCAAGTCCTAAAACATTGGCTATTTGGGAAGCACAATTTGGGGATTTTAGTAATGGAGCCCAGATTATGATTGATCAATATATATCTTCGGCAGAAGACAAATGGAAATTACAGAATGGTTTGGTGATGTTGCTACCTCATGGGTATGAAGGACAGGGTGCAGAACATTCTTCAGCAAGAATGGAGCGTTATTTACAATTATGTGCCAAGGATAATATGTTTATTGCTGATGTAACTACACCTGCAAACCTGTTTCACTTGTTACGTAGACAAATGAAAGCAGCATATCGTAAACCATTAATT
This sequence comes from Aquimarina pacifica, assembly GCF_000520955.1. GTDB lineage: Bacteria > Bacteroidota > Bacteroidia > Flavobacteriales > Flavobacteriaceae > Aquimarina > Aquimarina pacifica. The sequence continues at coordinate 133,498 of NZ_JACC01000009.1, forward strand.
GTGTTTACTCCCAAAAGTTTATTACGCCATCCAAAAGTTGTTTCTTCGGTAGAAGAGTTTACAGATGGAAGTTTTCAGACAATCATTGATGATCCTATTGCAAAGGCAAAGGATGTAAAAACATTGGTTTTTTGTACTGGTAAGTTTTACTATGATCTCTTAGAGGTCAAAGAAGCATCTTCAAGAAATGATGTTGCTTTAGTTCGATTAGAACAACTATTCCCACTTCCTGCAACAGAAATGGATGCTTTAATCAAGAAGTATGGTGCTGATGATATAGTTTGGGCACAAGAAGAGCCTAGAAATATGGGTGCATTAAGTCATATTTTGATGCATTATGATGAAGCAAAAACTTTTAGATTTGCAAGTAGGAGACCATACGGTGCTCCTGCAGCAGGTAGTTCTACAAGGTCTAAAAGAAGGCATCAGGAAGTAATTGATTATGTTTTTGACAAAACAAAAGATAATCAAAAACGAAAAAAGAAGTAAGACGATAAACTAGATTATAAATTAGAATATTTTCGCGAAAGCGTAACAAAGTATAAAATCAGAATTATGGCTTTAGAAATGAAAGTCCCTTCACCGGGAGAGTCCATTACAGAAGTAGAAATAGCACAATGGCTTGTTGAGTCGGGTGATTATGTAGAGAAAGATCAGGCAATTGCAGAAGTAGATAGTGATAAAGCAACCTTAGAATTACCAGCAGAGGCAAGTGGTGTCATAACGCTTATGGCAGAAGAAGGCGATGCGGTAGCAGTAGGGCAGGTTGTATGTCATATTGATACAGATGCGGCCAAACCAGCAGGAGATGCGCCGGCTGCAGAGGCTCCAAAAGAGGCTGAACAAAAAGCACCAGAACCAGTAGCTACTCCGGTAGCACCAGCAAAAACTGAAAGCTATGCTACAGGAACGGCTTCGCCAGCAGCCAAAAAAGTATTAGCTGAAAAAGGAATTGACGCAAAACAAGTTCAGGGTACTGGAAGAGATGGTCGCATTACCAAAGCCGATGCTATCGATGCTAAACCATCAATGGGGACTCCAGGATTAGGAAGTAGAGGAGAGTCGAGAAAAAAATTATCAATGCTTCGTCGTAAAGTAGCAGAGCGATTAGTTTCTGTTAAAAACGAAACAGCAATGCTGACTACCTTTAATGAGGTAGATATGCAACCAATTTTTAATTTGCGTAAGCAGTATAAAGAGACATTCAAAAGTAAACATGGTGTAGGATTAGGCTTTATGTCTTTCTTTACACTAGCTTGTGTAAGAGCATTAAAGATGTATCCTGCGGTTAACTCTATGATTGATGGTAAGGAAATGATATCTTTTGATTTTCAAGACATCAGTATTGCGGTATCAGGACCTAAAGGACTTATGGTTCCGGTAATTCGTAGTGCAGAAAACTTAAGCTTTAGAGGAGTAGAATCTGAAGTAAAAAGATTGGCTATAAGAGCACGTGATGGTCAAATTACTGTAGATGAAATGACCGGAGGAACTTTTACGATTACTAATGGAGGTGTTTTTGGGAGCATGTTGTCAACACCAATAATTAATCCACCACAAAGTGCCATTTTAGGAATGCATAATATCGTAGAACGTCCTATCGTTCGTGATGGACAGATAGTGGTAGCTCCTATAATGTATGTGGCGTTATCATATGATCATAGAATTATTGATGGTAAAGAATCTGTTGGGTTCTTAGTAGCTGTAAAAGAGGCACTTGAAAATCCTGAAGAATTATTGATGGATAATAATGTATTAAGAGCTTTAGAATTATAGTATATACAAAGTATTACATATAAAAAAGCCACGATGTACATCGTGGCTTTTTTATATGTAATACTCTCTTGTTTGATTTATGCCTTTTTTACTTTTATAGTACACCCAATAGCTTTTGTGTAATTAGGATCTGGTTGTTCTCCTTTTTCTAATGCCATAATTGCATTTTCAATATAATTAGTTTTTACTTCCTCAGAAGATCTCGCATTATCATCAATTGCTCCTATATATTGTACTTTTCGATCTTTGTCTAGCACGAATACATGTGGAGTTCTTACAGCACCATATTGCGGATATATTTTTTGCCCTTCATCAACAAGGTAAACAAATGGGAAAGCTTTTTCTTTAGCACGTGCTTGCATATCTTCAAAACTCTCACCATTTATTTCTGGATGGTTAGGGTTGATAGCAACTACAGGATATCCCTTTGGGGCTAAATTATTATGTAGCTCGATCAAACGATCTTCATACATTTTAGAAAAAGGACATTCATTACATGTAAAAGTGATGATATATCCTTTTGCATTTTTAATATCTGCAAGAGAAACCATAGTTTCATCAACATTTTTAAGTGAAAAATCTGTAGCGGTTTCACCAATTTTATACCCTCCGATCTCATTGAGAGTTTTAGTTTGAACTGGACCTTTTCCTTTTGGTGGTCTTTCTTTTTCTGCACCAGAAGGAGGTCCTTTGCGATCAGACATTTCAGTAGTACTAGAAAGTTCTTCTTTACCCTCAATAGTATTTGATTGTTGATTGTTTTTGCAAGAAGTAAGTATAGTAATGGTAAGCCCCATAACTATAATAATTGAACTTAGTTTTTTCATTTCTATATGTGTTTTTTATTCTAAAAATTTACAGTATTGTTTCATCAATGACTTTTTCTAAATCTTCAAGACTTTCGAATGAACGTTCAAAATAATTACGTTTTTCACTATTGAAAACTAGAGTAAAAGGAAGGGCTCCAGACCAGTTGGGGTCAACTTTGTCGATCCAACTATTCGCATCACCATCATCAAGTAAAACTACTTCGGATTGAATGTTTCTTTTTTCGATAAATGGCAGAAGTCGTTTTTCGATATCTTTGGCAAAATCTAGGCTAACAAGTAGTACCTTGACTTTTTGATCTTTATTTTTTTGATTATAGGTTTCAAAAAAAGGTAATTCTTTTACACAAGGTGCACACCAAGTTGCCCAAAAATTAACAACATATGTTGTGTCACTTTTTGTATGAAGCAAGGGTTCTAGTTCTTTAAAATCAAGAGTTTTGATCGTATTAACCTCAGTGTTTTTTTGATTTTGGATGGTATTTTTCACTACTTCTTGATCATTTTTCGGTTTCTCTGTATACTTACAGCTATAAAAAGAAATCGATGCAAAAACGATAAAAGCTAAGCGAATAGGAAATATTTTTTTCATACATACAAATCTATTGGGTTTTGTAAAAAGTCAAAAGTATTTAATGTTACTTTAACTAAAGTAAATTTTTTGAATTGTATTTATCTTGTTTTCAGTAGATTGTGTGTTAATTTGAGGTTAATTTAATACGATTGCTAATGTTTTTTTTGTACATTAAATCACTAACCATATCGAAATAACTTATGAAAACTTCATTAGTCGCCGCCGTTTTTCGTTATCTATTGCTTTCCTTTCTTTTACTTATTCTGTTTTCTTCATGTCAGGAAAAAGCTGGAGATGATTTTACACAAGAAGATGTTCGTCGTATTACTCAAGTTCTTAATGAATTAGATGAAGATGAGTATAGAATTGTTTTACCTGTTTTTAAGGATTCAAAAATTGTGGGTTCAGAAGTATATGGTAACCTACCAATAACAGAGGTTCGCCGTGTTGCGATATCAAAAGGAATTTCATATGTAGAAAAAGGAAATTTACAAGCTATTTTTCAGTCTTGCGAAGGAGGCGGAGCAGGCTCACATGTTAATAGTGATTCTGCAGCTAGAGGAAATGATAGTGAGGCTGATGCAGACGGAAATGCTGTCTATGATAGGATTGATCAAATTCTTAAGAATATTGATAAAAGTAAATTTATTCAAATTCGAAAATAATTGATTTTAAGATTATAACGTAGCATGATCAAAACAAAATTGATATATGTGATTTTGGCTATCACACACTTACTGCTGGTTAACATCTTTATTTGGACGAATTTTGAAAATAAAAAACCTTCAGGTGTATATCAGTATCTCAGGATATACAGAGATTTTGCAGGGTGTTTTAGAGATTATACTTATTTTGCCCCGAATATTGCTAATGACACACGAGCTGGTTTTATAGCCAAGACAACATCTGATAGTGTCTATTTCTTACCCTTTAGAGCTGAAAACAAACTAGTGAATACACGCTATAATAATTTGATTTCTTCTGGTATGAGAAATCCAAAAGGACGTGATCTTTTTGCACGTTCATGGGCTACATTGTTATTTGGTCAGAGTGATAGTATTTGTGATATCACTGTTTTTACAGAAGCATATATTATACCTACAATTCAAGAATATCGAAATGGGATGCAGCCTTCTTGGAATATGATTTATATGGGACGTTTTGAAAAGGAAATCAATAAATAAGCCTTGGAGGTATGAATTATCTAAAGCAAGTTTCTTTAAGTAAAATAGTGCACACTGTATTTGATAAAATAACTTCTTTTTTCTTGTTTCCAATATCACCATTTCCTCTTGGGTTTTTTAGAATTGGTATAGGATTAATCGCATTATTTTTATTGATACAATTATGGCCATATCTTCTTCAATTATATGGTAATTTTGGTTTTATACAATGGGCTATTCTCGAAACTAATACATATACTTGGTTTCCTTCTATTGGTAAGTTGTATCTACTTACAGAGCCTATAGGCTTTTCTCCTGAAACATGTGTGTACCTTGTTTTTTTGGTATATGGTATATCTTTACTTGGTTTTATTTTGGGGATTATAACAAGAGTAACTGCTTTTTTGGTTTGGATATGTCATTTAACCATAATTAACAGTGGTTTTATGTCAATCTATGGTCTCGATACCATGCTTCAAATATGTTTCTTTTATGCAATTTGGATGCCGGTAGGTAAGAGTCTGACTATTTTTCATTTGTTTGGTAAGGAAACAACCCAGCCTTCTTTTGTGTCTGGATTGTCTATTCGAACTTTACAGCTTCACCTATGCATCATATATTTAAATACTTCGATAGCTAAGATGCGGGGAGCGCAATGGTGGGATGGTGAGGCGATTTGGAGAGCCTTAATGCAACCACAATTTTCTACATTTAGCTATGACTGGTTGTCGGTATGGCCTTTTGTGCCAAAATTTATAGGATGGTCTGTATTGTTAATAGAGTGCGGTTATCTGGTTTTTATTTGGCCTCAAAAAACAAGGAAATTTTGGTTATCAAGTATATTATTGCTTCACGCCGGAATTGCCTTATTAATGGGGTTACCTCTTTTTTCATTAACCATGATTGTGATGAATGTAACAGCTTTTGGGTGGGATAAAAACACTCGATTTTTTATTAAGTATAAAAAGGTGCGTTTTTAACACATATTTTCTAACATATAATACGAGTTTAATCTCTTACAGAGTAATTAGCCTTTATGTGCTTACTACAAAAACATTTAATTCATTAACAACCAAAATTTTTTTTTGATCGTGGTCAACATGAATTAACGAATTTTAGAGATAAGGTCAATAAAGATATATTGTTGTGGTCGTGATTTGAAATATTTTGAAAAGGAAATTAATTTATCCCAAATATAAAACTTCTATATAGCTCTAAATAAAACTTAGATTTTGAAACCTTATTTTTCATTTAGATATACCATCTCACTATAAGGAATAATGGTAGTATAACCTTTATCTTTAAAATAAGACATATCTTCAGGAGATCCGGTTGCAAGTACAAAATCGCCACCCCAACCACCGAGACTTTTGAGACTATTATGATAATCTGGGAACAATCTGGATTTTACCGTAGGGGTTTTAATTATTTTAGAAATGATTTCTTCATGAGTATTTATTAAAATTTCAAAGGTTTCTAAATCCGTACATTCGATCATTTTCTCTGTAATCTCATTCACCTTTTTTTCTGCGGTATCAAAATCTTTAATAGGCAATGACTGATAGTGTTTAATAGAGGCTTTACTATCCTGTTTTTGATTGAGATAGATAAAAAATAAATTTTCTTTGAATGGTGGGTCAAAGTCCGTTTCTGTAACAATAGGTTTTCCTAGGTTACGTTTGTAGACAATGGGTTTGTGATGTTTTGCACAAGCAATGTCGTATCCGCTGCCACCAAAACTTTTCTCTAATAATTCATAGGCATTTACATTTGCCCACTGCGCAATATTATTGATTAATGTAGAAGAGGATCCGAGGCCCCATGCACTATTAAATTCTAATTTGGTTTCTATGTAATACCCTTTTTCTTCAGAAAGAAATTTGGGATTCAGTTGCTTTGCTGTATTTAGTATTTTTAGTAGTGTGTTGTGTATTTTATGGTCTGGATTTGCGTTTTCGGGAGTTTCAAAATGTATTTCTGTTTCGAACCAACAATTACCAGAGTGATCCATACTTTTCCAGTGCAGTAATTTCGAATCTACTTCTTCAATTTCATTAACATATAACCATTGCCCTAATCTGGTAGGAATAGCCAAAGCGTTACTTCCGTCAAGGACTAGATACTCTCCCGTTAGTAGAAGTTTTCCGTGGCTGTAGAAAGATTGTTTTGTCTTCATGATCTTAATTTTTCAATCTGCGTAACAACTTCGCTGTGGGTCACTGTATTGGTTTTGAAATAATTTACAAGGTGTTTTTTTTCAATTTCTGTGGCATCAAACTGATTAAGGATATTCATTAGGTGCATTTTCATATGTCCTTGTTGAATTCCTGTGGTAATTAGAGAGTTTATCGCAGCAAAATTTTGAGCAAGACCTGCAACTGCTGTAATTTTCATTAATTTTTTAGCATCTGGTTTTTCGAGAATTTGCAATGCTAACTTTACTAAGGGGTGTAGCGATGTTAACCCTCCTACGGTACCCATGGCTAATGGGATTTTTATCGAAAAGGTAAATATGTCATTTTTAATTTCTGCATGCGTCAGACTAGTGTATTTTCCATTTCTTGATGCATATGCATGTGCTCCGGCCTCAATAGCTCTAAAATCATTTCCTGTAGCCAACACCACCGCATCAATACCGTTCATAATTCCTTTGTTATGAGTAGCAGCGCGATAAGGTTCGATTTCTGCAATGCGAATAGCACGTACAAACTTTTCTGCATACTCATAAGACGAAAGTTGTGGCGTATTAGGTAATTCAGATATGTTACATGAGACAGAGGCTTTTACCAAACAATCAGGGACATAATTTGAGAGGATACTCATAATAATATCTATGTCTTTCTCCTGATCCGTAAAATCAGTATATTCTCTTGCTTCTACAAGCAGGGTTTTAGCAAATTGCTCAAGACAGGAATTTATAAAATTGGCTCCCATTGCATCTACCGTTTCAAAGGTACAATGCAGTTGGTAGTAATTGTCAAGTTCATCGGTTTTATTTCTGAGTTCTATGGCTACAATTCCACCACCACGTTTTTCCATATTATTAGTAATATGAGAAGCTGAACTGATTAGTTTAGCAGTACTAGCTGCGACAAATGCTTGTAGTTTTTTTTGATCCCCAGTAAATGAAAAATGGACTTGTCCTACTTTTACAGTAGAGAGGACTTCTGCCTTAAAACCACCGCGATTTTGCCAAAATTTTGCAGCTTTACTTGCAGCAGCAACTACAGAGCTTTCTTCAATAGTCATTGGTAGTGTATAACGCTTACCATTAATCAAAAAATTGGGAGCAATCGAAAAAGGCAAATAATAATTAGAGATTGTATTTTCGGTAAACTCATCATGGAGCTTTTGAAGTTTCTTGTCAGAATTCCAGTAGGTAGTTAATACATTAATGGCGTTTTGATCATTGTTAAAATGATGTTCTACAAGCCATTTGATTTTATCTGTTTTTGAGAGTTTAGAAAATCCTGAAACTAGAGGTGTCATTCTGTTATTTTGGTATTAGAGGTTTCAAATATACTATTCTGTTTTATTATACTTGGTTTATACATTAATTTCTATTTGCCATGTAAGGTTTTATTGAAGATATGTTAACGAGAAATGTATATGCACCCTTAAAATTATTGTATTTAACAACAAATGTTGTATTTTTCGAAGATTTTTTAGTATTCTTGGCGATTATGATTTTTAACCATATGATATGAAAATTACAAAGATTCTTTTTCCTGTAGTATTATTTATTGCATTTAGTGTTGTTTCTCAAGACAAATCGTTTACTGTCGACGAAATTTGGGGAGGAGCTTTTTTAACCCAAGGCTTCGAATCGTTGCATTCTATGAATAATGGTACAGAATATTCAGTTCTGGAGCAAGATGGGATTTCTGGAGCAACGAATATAGAGGTATACAGCTACGAGACAGGTGAAAAAACCAGAACATTACTAAGTACTTCTATGATTGATGAATTGTCTTCTTTTCAGGGATATGAATTTAGTGAAAACGAAAGCAGAATATTACTGTATGGTGAATTAGAACAAATATATCGTCGTTCTTACAAAGGGGTTTACTACTTATATGATGTTCCTTCAAAAGGTATTTTTAAAATTCATGATAAAAAAATTCAATCACCGATGCTGTCTCCAGATGGTAATAAGATCGTTTACATTTTAGAGAACAATATATATATGCTCAATTTTGTAACAGGACAAGAGATTCAGTTAACAGATGATGGAAAGAAAAATGAAATTATCAACGGAATTACGGATTGGGTATATGAAGAAGAGTTTGCCGTTGTTAGAGCTTTTGATTGGAGCGCAGATAGTAATAAAGTTGCATTTTTACGTTTTGATGAGCGTGAAGTACCGGAGTTTTCGATGGATGTATACGGAAATCAATTGTATCAACAACAAGAAGTGTTCAAATACCCTAAAGCAGGAGAAAAGAACGCTAAAGTATCTTTGTTTATAGCAGATATTACAACAATGACATCTGATGAGGTGCGTTTAGGGGATTACAAGGATTTTTATATTCCTAGAATTAAATGGACAGCAAACCCTGATATGTTAAGTGTTCAGGTGTTAAATAGGCATCAAAATAATTTGGATTTAATTTTTGTAGACGCCAAGACAAAAACACCTAAAGTAGTACTCAATGAGCAGGATGAAGCGTATGTTGATATTACTGATAACCTTACTTTTTTAGAGGATAATAGTTTTATCTGGACAAGCGAGAAAGATGGTTTTAATCACATTTACCATTATAAACAAACAGGAGAGTTGATTAATCAGGTTACACAAGGGTCTTGGGAAGTCACTGATTATTATGGTTATGATAAAAAGAATAAAAAAATATTTTATCAGAGTGTCGAGAAATCCAATATTAACCGAGATATTTTTTCTATAGGCCTTAATGGAAAAGAAAAAAAGCAATTGAGCACAAAAGAAGGTACAAATGAAGCTGAATTTAGTGCTGATTTTGGACTCTATATTAATTACTTTTCTAATACAAGTACTCCTTATGAATATAGTCTTCATTCTAGCAAAACAGGAGAAGTAGTAAGAGCTATTAAAGACAATAAAACATTATTAGATGCATTATCAAAATATAATGTAAGGCCAAAAGAATTTTCTACTATTGATATTAACGGAGAAACTCTTAATGCATGGATGATTAAACCTAAAGACTTCGATCCTAAGAAAAAGTACCCATTATTAATGTATCAATATTCAGGTCCAGGGTCCCAGATGGTAAGCAACTCATGGTATTCTTCAAATGACTACTGGTATATGATGTTAGCGCAACAAGGATACATAGTAGCTTGTGTTGATGGAAAAGGAACTGGTTTTAAAGGTTCAAAATTTAAAAAAGCAACGCAAAATGATTTAGGAAACCTAGAGGTGCAGGATCAGATAGCAGCGGCAACGTATTTTGGGGCATTAGAATTTGTTGATGCTTCACGAATTGGTATTTGGGGATGGAGCTATGGTGGTTTTATGTCTAGCAACTGTTTGTTTAAGGCTCCGGATACTTTCAAAATGGCTATTGCCGTAGCACCTGTTACCAGTTGGAGGTTTTATGATACTATTTATACAGAACGTTATCTCAAGACACCACAAGAGAATGCAAAAGGATATGATGATAACTCACCAATTAATTTTGTAAAAGGGTTGAAAGGAAAATATTTACTAATACATGGTAGTGCTGATGATAATGTGCATGTACAAAATACGATGCGATTGGTCGAGGCGCTTGTACAGGCAAACAAGGATTTTGATTGGGCTATCTATCCTGATAAAAACCATGGAATATATGGTGGTAATACAAGACTTCATTTGTATAATAAGATGACGAACTTCATCAAAAATAATTTATAAATAATAACTCAACTTTTTTAATAACTTAATTTTTATTTTATGTCTTCAATTTCACAACCTCATCAAAAAGAGCTTTTCGGGCATCCTATCGGGCTGTATGTCTTATTTATGACCGAAATGTGGGAGCGTTTTTCCTATTATGGTATGAGAGCTCTTTTTGTTCTATATCTTACCACAAAAACTGTGGATGAAAACCCTGGTTTAGGTTGGACATCTGGAGAGGCTTTAGCACTTTATGGATGGTATACCATGTTAGTGTATGTGGCATCAATTCCTGGTGGGTGGATAGCAGATAAGCTATTAGGACAGAAGAAATCCGTTTTAATAGGGGGGATTCTTTTAGTTGTGGGGCACAGTGTTCTGGCGATTGAGGAAATGTGGGCATGGTACTCAGGTCTGGGACTGATTATTGCAGGTGTAGGAATGCTAAAACCAAATATTTCTACTATGGTAGGAGGTTTGTATAAACAAGGAGATATTCGCAGAGATAAGGGGTTTACTATCTTTTATATTGGGATTAACCTAGGTGCTTTTTTATCTAGTTTAATTGTTGGATATGTGGGAGAAGTTCATGGATGGCATTACGGTTTTGGTTTAGCAGGTATTGGTATGGCATTTGGTCTGGTACAATACCTTTTAGGGCAAAAATACCTTGTACATGTAGGTAATTTTTTGGGTACTTCTGAAAAAGTAGAAGATAAAGAAGCAATGAAAAAGCCCTTGACTAAAATTGAAAAAGATAGAATAGTAGTATTACTAATTTCTTTTCTATTGGTGATCGTTTTTTGGGGAGCTTTTGAGCAAGCAGGAGGATTAATGAATATCTATGCGAATGAAAAAACAAATAGGATGTTGATGGGATTTGAGGTTCCTGCATCTTGGTTTCAATCTCTAAATGCGATGTTCATTATTTTTCTGGGAACTACCGTTGCTTTATACTGGGCAAAACGAAAATTAAAAGGAAAAGTATCTAGTTCCTTGTTTAAGATGATAGTGGGGCTCATAATTATGGGAACAGGTTTCTTTTTTATGACAGCAGCCTCTGCAGAATTTACAGCTAATGGTTCTTCTGCTATGTATTGGTTAGTTTTGGCGTATCTTTTTCATACTATAGGAGAACTTTGTATATCTCCTGTTGCTTTATCTTTTATTACAAAATTAGCTCCAGTAAAATATGGAGCATTGATGATGGGAGTTTATTTTGCTATGACTGGTTTCGGTAATAAATTGGCAGGGTTGCTGGGAGAGTCTGCAGAGAATCTTGGTGAATTTACAATATTTACAGGAATAGCGGTTTTTTGCGTTGTTTTTGGTCTAATAGTTATGGTTTTTAGAAAAAAACTAGAAATACTTACACATGGTGTAGAGGATAAAGAAGGAACTTCGCAAGAAGAGGCAGAGGGATTTGAATTGGCAGATAACTAAGATTTAGTATGACTGCACAAAACGATTCTAAAGTATTTAGTTTATTAGGTCATAAGCCTTCCTTATTTGTACTTTTCTTTACCGAAATGTGGGAGCGTTTCTCGTATTATGGTATGCGAGCTCTGTTTGTACTCTTTTTAACATCCGAAATAGTTAATGGCGGATGGGCATGGAGTAACGAAGATGCCTTAAAACTTTACGGATGGTATACTGGATTAGTGTACCTCACACCAATTCTAGGTGGGTTTATTGCTGATAAATTTATGGGCTACAGAAAAGCAGTGGCCTTGGGAGCTCTTTTTATGACACTGGGGCATGCAGCAATGGCTCTAGAGACTCCTGTGTTTTTATATGCGGGCCTTGCGTGTCTTATCATAGGTAATGGCTTGTTTAAGCCAAACTTAACCTCTATAGTAAGCGGACTTTATGACGCACATGAAGAAAAGAAAGACGGTGCGTATACCATATACTATATGGGAGTAAATGCAGGTGCTTTTTTAGGAATTATGTTATGTGGATACATAGGAGAAAAGGTAAGTTGGAGCTATGGATTTGGACTTGCAGGAATATTTATGTTCTTAGGAATGCTGCAATTTTGGTTTGGGCGAAGTATTTTTGAGAGTGTAGGCTTAGTACCTAAAGAGAAACTAGCATTAGATGATATAGATGATGAATTAGAAGATCATGCAGAAGAAGTTGTTGATCAGATTAAGGTGAGCTCTAAAGTAACCAAAGATCGATATATTGTTGTAGGGATACTGGCATTTTTTACCGTCTTTTTTTGGGCAGCTTTTGAGCAGGCAGGAGGATCTATGACTATTTTTGCAAATAAGTATACGAATCGTATTCTGACAGGCGATAGTGCCCTAATTTTTAAGATTGTAGATACGGCCATTACCTTAATACCTTTGCTTATTATTACATGGGTACTTTATAAGTTGTTCATTCAGACATTCAAAAAGATTTCATTATCAAATAGTATTTTGGGATGTAGTTTTGTAATCATATGGATTATTGTATTATGGAAATTAAATCGGGAGTTTGCTGCAGATACTACAGAAGTTCCGGCTTCATGGTTTGGGATTTTGAATTCTTTATTTATCATTTCTTTTGCTCCTATGTTTTCAAAACTATGGGAAAGTAAATACAATCCATCAGCAGCTGTAAAATTTGGTTTAGGGCTAATACTTCTGGGTTTTGGTTTTGCTTTATTAGCATTTGGTTCGATTGCTATTCCGCAGGGAGCAGAGACAGCAAGTGTAAGTATGATGTGGTTGATTCTGGCCTATTTATTTCATACATTAGGTGAATTATTTTTATCACCTGTTGGATTATCATACGTTAGTAAGCTAGTTCCTGCAAAATTAATAGGGGTTATGTTTGGTGTATGGTACCTCGCTATTTTTCTAGGTAATTGGTCTGCAGGTCAATTAGGAGGAATGATTGATCAAATTACAGCTAATTATTCATTAACGACTTTCTTTTTAATTTTTACTGTTGTGCCAATAGGCGCTGGTGGGCTTATGATAGCGCTTAATCCATTGCTAAAGAAGTTGATGCATGGAGTGCGATAATGAATACTAAACTTTTTTGTGTAAATTTGTGTTGCTACCCAACTCTAATTGAATTCCTTCCTGTAAGAGGAATGGTTTTTGTTCTTAGCAACTATAAACAACTATAAAATGAAAAACCTACTTTATGTTCCAGTATTTTTACTGTGCTTTTTTGTTCAGGCGCAAGAAATAAACTGGATGTCGATGAATGATGCATTAGCCGCGCAAAAAACTAACCCCAAAAAAATATTTATGGATGTCTATACCAATTGGTGCGGGCCTTGTAAACTTTTGGATAAAAATACGTTTCATAATGCAGATGTAGTATCCTATGTAAATAAAAACTATTATGCTGTAAAATTTAATGCAGAAGGGACAGAGGAAGTACATTATAAAGATTTTACATATACAAATCCGAATTATAATCCTGCCCGAAAAGGTCGCAATAGCCAACACTTTTTTGCAAATGCATTAAAAGTATCTGGATACCCTAGTATGGTGTTTTTTGATGAAAAGGGAGAGCTAATTGCCCCAGTAGTTGGGTATAAAACTCCTAAGCAATTAGAAATATATCTGAAAATGATACATAATAATGATTATAAAACCTTAACGAGTACTGATGCTTGGCAGGCATACGAAAAATCTTTCGTGAGTACATTTGCGAATTGATGATAAGGTCTTATACTGGATATCATAAAAAAGCATGACTACTACTAGTCATGCTTTTTTATGATAACGAATCCAAAGTTTTTTTGGGACTTTAGATTCGCATAATATAGAGAAGCTCGTTTAGTGAAGAAAGGCGTTTTATTCCTTTTTTAGAGGGATTGCTGCTTACGTATAATAAATAAGTGAGGTGAGATGCCACTATATTAATCGGTATGGTATTTGAAATAGATTTTTCAATACAAAAAATAGATTTGAAAATCAGAAAATTTATGTTTGTAGATCAATTTTGTATTATTGATTTTACAATAGAAATGGTATTACTACAATTAATTGCTTAAGTTTGCGTTAAACTGATTAATAAACTCGATGTAATACCCAAATCACTTTCAAAAAATAAAAGCATGTAACAAGTAGAATAACTCAAATTTCTTGTTTAGTCGATCTCTTTTTGTGCTGGTTTGTTTTTTGAAAATGCCATATTTATGAAGAAAATATATCTCATAGCTACCCTAACTATGTTAATTGTTATTTTGCTTTTTTCTTTTGAAGCAAGAGAACAATATAGTCTGAGACATACTTCGTCACCTATTGTTACTGAACCATTAGAAATTTCACCTGACTTTTATTTTTCTGTGTCAAATAAAAAACATTTGACGGCAGCATTACAACGATATTTTAATCAAGCAATTGATAATGGTGATATTGTAGGTGCTTCTGTTGCTATTGTAAAATGTGATTCCGTTTTATATGCCGGAGGTTATGGACATAGAAGTAGTGTTACTAAAGAAAAGATTAATGAAGAAACTATTTTTAGAATAGGTTCGGCCTCAAAAGGATTTGCAGGTGTTTTGGCAGGGATTCATGTAGAGGAAGGGCTCATAGATTGGGGAGATAAGGTGATGTCGTATATGCCTGATTTTGAACTTCCGAATAAACAACAGACAGAAAACATTACCATATCGCATATATTGTCTCATACTACAGGGTTACCGTATCACAGTTTTACGAATCTCGTTGAAGACGGAATATCAATTAATGAAATAGCTAGTAGCTTTAAGGAGGTAGATCCTATAGGAAAACCAGGTGCTATTTATAGTTATCAAAATGCAATTTTTGCCTTAAGCGGAGCAATCGTTGAGCAAGTTACAGGAACCTCGCTTAGAGAAGTAATGCAAAAAAAGATTTTTGATCCGTTGGCAATGTCTTCTGCTTCTACAAGTTATGAAGCACTTGAGTTGTCTGATAATGTAGCGCAACCACATAAAAAATATATAAATGGATGGCAGCCGATACCTATAAATAATAAATATTATACGAATGCCATTGCTGCAGGAGGGGTAAATGCCAGTGCTGTTGATATGTCTAAGTGGATGAAGTTTCTGTTAGGTAATAATCCAGAGGTGCTAATGCCTACCAGTATGCAAGAAGTGTTTACTCCAAAAATTGAAGTGGGCGGAAGGAGTAAGTACTACCAAAAATGGCCTAACTATATATCGTCATCGTACGGGTATGGATGGCGTATACATACATTTGTAAATGAAGGCTCGCAAAAACCAGCAACCATAATTCACCATGGTGGTAGCGTTAACGATTATAGAACCGAGATAGCTATATATCCTGAAGAAGATTTAGGGATCTGCGTACTCTTTAACAGTCAAAATAAGTTGGCTAGAACCTGTGTGCCTGATCTCCATAAAATTATTCAGGAAATAATGAATACTTCTTCGTATGACGAAGTATTAAAAGAGTCTTTGAGTGTTCTATAGATTTTATTTGCCTTGTCTTACTATAAAAGCGCCTTTTTTACCTGTGTGATGAAAAGGAATTTTATGTTTTTTGCACGTTGTTTTCCACTTTTTAATATAGCTTCTATAATTACTTGCATCCGCAACAATTTTACGTGGAGTAAAGCTCTTTAATAATCGTTCTAAATTAATTTTAGGAGAATTAGATAATATAATAATATCAGGGTCCATCTCTTTAACCTTGTAAATTGATGTGCTGTCTATTAATAAAATTGTTCGATCCTTATAGCTATACACATTTTTTAGAGGAGCTATAGTGTCTAGTTTTGCTTGTTTTTGTGTTAGGTAGTTGTTGAGTAAAAAGTGACGTGTTTTTACAGAAAGAGTGTCGTGACTATATAGACTTAGATTTTTGTTTTTAAGAAAGCCTACCGTTGTATTGTTGTTGTTATTAAATACGATAAATTCTTCTTGATTAAGAGCACCCGTCTTCTCAAAAATAATAATAGACATTAATATCAATACAGATGAGACCATCCAGATTCTTCTTTTTTTATAGTCCTGAATAGTTAAAAAAGAAGTAATAATAACGTTGTAAAGGGCTAGTAGCATTTTCCAGGAAAAGAAAATATTTTCAATTAAAAATACATCTTGCTGTGCTACCCAACTAACGCTAGTGTTCATATAGTCAATACATAAACCGAATAAAGTTGCAATTTTTTCTGGTAAGATGTTTAGACATGCTAATAGAATTGTTATTACGCCTAATCCGAGAATACTCCCTAAAAACGGGATGATTAATACGTTTGAGATAAAAAATAGTAACGGAAATTGATTAAAATAGAATAGAGAAAGTGGCAATAGTCCTAGTTGTGCTGCAATGGTTACTGTAAATGTTTCCCAGATTTTTTTAGGGATGAAATATTTAGGTTTGTAGTGCTTTGCTAATTTGGGTTGAATCCAAACAATAGCAAAAACGGCTAGATAACTAAGCTGAAACCCAATAGAGAAAAGCAATAAAGGATTAAAGCACAAAAGAATAAATAACGAAATGAATAATGAATTATAAATGCTTGTTTTTGATCTAATGTGCATACCAATCGCCAAAAAAGAAAACATGGTTACCGCTCTAAGCACCGAAGGTGATAATCCTGCAATAATGGCAAAACACCAAAGTAATATAAGAGTTGCTATTAATTTTATGGTTTTATATCGATTTCCATATCTGTCTAATGGACTTAGGATAAAAGTAAGAAATGCTAGAATGATGCCAACATGTAATCCGGATACGGCTAATATATGAATAGCTCCTGCATTTTTGTACTCATCTAATGTTTCTGTATCAATGTCTTGACGTTGCCCTAACAATAATGCATTAATGATAGATAATTGTTTTTTGTCAAAATCATAATGCGATAGTTTGTTATTAACGAAGGTTCTAATTTGATCCGATAAGTAATAAAAAGACCAAAATGTCTTTTTATTACTTATTAATTTATTGTTTGATACTGTGATCTGGTGATATATATATTGTTTTTCCAAATACTTAGCATAATCAAACTGATTCGGATTTTTAGGTTTTGAAATAGAGGATAAATTTGTAAATGTACTATATGAGGTCCCAATTGGTAATGGCTCAGACAGGGTGTCTATGGGTATTCTAATTAGTAATTTGCCTTTAGAAATATGATTTGAAATGTGTTGTATTGAGGCAATGTACTTGTCGTAATAGATAGAGGGTTTTAGTCGCTCTTTGATATGAAATTGAATTCCAACTTTTTTGTTTTTAATGTTTTTGTTCTCTAAAAGGTAAGTATAGTGATTATCATAGCTCTTTGGATTATGAATTTTAACGAGTGTAATACCAAAGGTTATAAAAAAAGCAATCATTACAATCGTAAAAAAAGAGCCTTTAGAAGAAGTCTTTTTTTCGTAATACCATGAAAGGCCTAGAAGACCAACCTGTACAGTAAATATGAATAAAATGGTTTGGATATTAATAGAAAGAAATTTCTCAATACTAATTCCTATTACGGTCGAAATAGTAATGATAATAAACGGGATATTAAGAAGCTTCACAACACTATATATGCTTATAACATCCTTTTTGCCTTTACAAATCTGGGGTTCCAATAGGAATCCTCAAGGCTAGAAATGATGACTCCTTTTTTAGAAGAGGAATGAATAAATTTGATACCTCCTTTGGTTTGTACTACAATTCCAACATGAGAGATGGTATTTTTTCCTTTAATAGTTTTAAAAAAAAGTAAATCTCCTATTGCTACTTTTTTGAGGGAAACAGATGTTCCTTGGGCAGCCATATTTCTTGAGGTTCTTGGTAGGGTAACATTTTCTTTTTTGAAGGATGTGTATACAAGGCCCGAACAATCCATACCCTTTCTTGTTGTGCCTCCATATTTGTAAGGTGTCCCACTAAAAGCTTTTGCATGCCCAACAATGCTTTTTATTTTTTTATTGGGAGCACTACTATGTGCACTATAAGTACTTTTTTTGGAAGAAATAACAGCTGTTTTCTTTGATGCTCCGCCACAGGAGGATAACAAGAAGCTTAACAAAATAAGTAAATAGTAGTAAATGTTCTTCATTATTGGGGTGTTTTTATTGTATAGATTCGACTATTAACTTGGCGGTTTTGTCATTAGCCCCTTTTCCTCCAAGTTTTTTCTCTAAGTCATAATAGTCCAAAAATAATACCGCTCTATTGTAATCGTCTATAATTTTTGAAAGTTCTTCTTTTAATCTTTTAGGATTCAATTCATTCTGAATAAGCTCTGCCACTACTGGCTTATCCATAATCAAGTTTACCAAAGAAATATATTCAAGATTAATAACACGTTTTGCAATTTGATAAGAGATGTAACTCCCTTTGTAACAGACAACCTGCGGAACTTTGAACAATGCCGTCTCTAGCGTCGCTGTACCCGATGTAACTAGGGCTGCATTACTAAGACTTAGTAAGTCGTAGGTTTCATTCATAATCAGGTGCACTCCTTGTTTTTGAATAAAGGGGGCATAAAATTCAGGATCCTGGCTAGGTGCCCCAGCAATTATAAATTGGTAATCAGGAAAATCGTCAACAACCGTAAGCATAACCTTGAGCATTTTACGAATTTCTTGTTTTCTGCTTCCGGGAAGGATAGCAATAATTGGCCGATCATCTAGATCATGCTTAGATTTGAACGTTTCTGGCATAATTTGTTTATGCTCAGAAATGGCATCGATTAAGGGGTGTCCTACAAATTGTACAGGGAATTCATGCTTGTCTTCATAAAAAGTTTTTTCGAAAGGGAGAATTACATACATCATATCTACATACTCCATGATGGTTTTTATTCGACCTTCTTTCCACGCCCAAATTTGTGGAGATATGTAATAATGTGTTGGGTACCCTTTTTCCTTTGCCCATTCCGTAATGCGCAAATTAAACCCTGGGTAGTCTATAAAAATAACAGCATCAGGGTTGAAATCAGTAATATCTTGTTTGCAAAATTTTAGGTTTTTAAGAATGGTAAATAAATTCATAAGGACCTCTACAAACCCCATAAAAGCTAAGTCTCTGTAATGTTTGGCCATGGATCCTCCTACAGCCTGCATAAGATCCCCTCCCCAAAATCTAAAAGTAGCTTCGGGATCTTCTTTGAGAATTGATTTCATAAGATTAGCACCATGTAAATCTCCTGATGCTTCTCCGGCAATAATATAGTATTTCACTTTTTTGTATGGTTTTAAACGTCAATAAACTTATAAACTCTATCAGATTGGGGGTGTTTTTAATTAATTCTGCTACTATATTTTACAATTAGAATCCAAATTTACTAATTGCGATACAAATAGCAGCAATAAGTGTTGCAAGAAGAACGCCTCGAGCATGATATATGTTGTTTTTTCTTAGAAATAAAAAAAACACGATCAAGTTTGGTAATGCACCTAGAGCAATTAGGCTTTCGAATGAGTCATTTATCATAGATGTTTTGATAGTATCAGAAAACGACGAGGTTTGTTTACTCAATGAACTAAATATAAATACGCAAATTATAAATCCAAGAATATTTAATAGTAAACCAATAGAAAAACCGGTAAGAATCTTTTTTTTAATCATGTAAGCGACCAATTGTTTAGTTCCTGTATAAAATGATGTGCCGTGAGATCAAACAGAGTAGGAACAATAGATATATATCCGTTGTGTAATGCCCATTCATCAGTATCTTCTCCTTTGTCTTCATTAATAAAAGTGCCCGAAAGCCAATAATATTCTCTTCCCATTGGATTTGTTCTTTTGTCAAATTCTTCCATCCAATGTGCATTCGCCTGTCGACATATTTTTATTCCTTTAATATCTTTTTCGGGTAATTTAGGAATATTCACATTGAGAACAACTCCTTTAGGTAAGCCATTTTTTAGAACATTCGTAACAATTGTTTTTACGAATTTTTTTGAAGGCTCGAAATCAGCATCCATGGCATAATCAAGTAAAGAAAATCCTATTGCGGGTATTCCTTCAATACCTGCTTCGACAGCAGCACTCATGGTACCAGAATAAATAACATTGATAGCAGAATTGGACCCATGATTAATACCGCTCACACAAAGATCGGGTTTTCTTGTTAATAATTGTCTAGATGCCATTTTTACGCAATCTACCGGAGTTCCTGAGCAACTATATTCCTGTTGAGGTGCATTTTTATCAATAACAACAGCATCACAATAGAGTGCACTATTAATCGTAATGGCATGCCCCATACCACTTTGTGGACTATCAGGCGCCACCACAACAACGTCTCCGATTTCAGTCATTACACTAATTAAAGCACGTATTCCTGGAGCCGTGATTCCATCATCATTAGTGACCAAAATTAAAGGCCGTTTTTGAGTCATATTTGTATGGGTTTTGATCGTAAAAATACACTTTTTTATCATAGTAATTTACACCCATTTTTTGAATATAAATCCTATGTGAAACTTTCTATGTTTTCTATATGTAATGCCTTACTTTGTTTTTGAATGCAACCATAACAAAACTATTTGTAAAATTGTAGAAAATGTTATGTTTTATAGCTGTTGAAGTATGTATCATGATGCTCTAATGAATACACCCGTTTAAACAAAAAAACATCCAAAATATAACCAAAAACTTACTGTCGTTTATGAAGTTTTAGTGAAGCTAAAAGTAAAACTTCCCCAAATGAAAAACGAATGTGCATAAGAGTATCATATATTATTAGTTCATTTAAGAAAAATTTAGTATTATTACGTGTTATTGGCATGATTTTTAATGTAATTTGCCTACTATCCCTAAATTAAATGAGCATATGAAAAAGAGTTTTTTGGTTTTGATGCTAACAATCATTGTTTCAGCAGCATCTTGCAGTTTTACTACCAAAGTAGAAAATGACCCGGATAAGGATAAATTATTAATCGATTTAATAAGTTATGTCTTGGGTAAAGGGCATTATGATGCCAAGTCTATTAATAACGATTTCTCGAAGGAAGTTTTTGTTGATTATATTGATGCATTAGATCCACTTAAAAGATATTTTTATCAAAGCGATATTGAAGAGTTTGAAGAGTTCAAAGAATTGATTGATGATGAAATACGAAATAAAGAAATTAAATTTTTTAATCTAACATATGAGCGATTACAGCATCGAATGATGCAAGCTCGAAGATTACATAAAGAGATTCTCGAGGTGCCTTTTGATTTTGAAAAAGACGAAAGTATTGACACTGATTATGAGAAATTACCATATGTAGAGAATGAGAGCCAGATGAGGGATCGTTGGAGATTACAATTAAAATTTAATGCATTATCTAGTTATTATGATAAAGTAGAGGCGCAGATAGACTCTCTTACCAAAAACAGTAATTATAAACGCAAAACATCTATTGTGCTTGAGAGTGAGGCACGAGAAATTACCAAAACTTCGTTAAAAGAGTATTTCGAATTTGCTGATGATTTAGAAAGAAAAGATTGGTTTTCTATCTATATCAATTCTATCGTAGAAGAATTTGATCCACATACGTACTATTTTGCTCCTCAAGATAAGGACCGATTTGATATTGCTATGTCTGGAAAATTAGAAGGGATAGGGGCACGATTGCAAAAGAAAAATGACAACGTCAAGGTTATTGAAATTATTTCGGGAGGTCCTGCCTGGAGAGGTAACAGAGTAGAAGTAGGAGACCTTATCATGAAGGTAAAGCAAGAAGATGAAGTAGAGCCTGTGAGTATTGTAGGGATGAGACTTGATGATGCTGTTAGTCTAATAAAAGGCCCTAAGGGAACTAAAGTAACATTGACAATTAAAAAAGTTGATGGTACAACTGATGTTATCGAAATTGTAAGGGATGTGGTTGAGCTCGAAGAGACATATGCCAAATCTTCGATAGTAAAGAAAAATGATAAGACATTCGGTATTGTTAACCTTCCTAAGTTTTATTTTAACATGCAGGACTACAATCAACGTAATGCTGCTAAAGATGTAAAACAAGAGATTATACGTCTTAAAGAACAAAATATGGATGGTTTGGTAGTTGATCTTCGCGATAATGGAGGAGGATCGTTACAAACTGTTGTTGATATTGCTGGCTTATTTATAGAAAAAGGGCCAATAGTTCAGGTAAGAACAAAAGGAGAATCTCCAGAAGTATTGAGTGATAAAGATAGAAATATACTTTGGGATGGTCCCTTGGTAATTTTGGTAAATGAATTATCTGCATCTGCTTCAGAAATTTTGGCCGCTGCAATGCAGGATTACAAAAGAGCCATTATTATAGGTAGTACCCAGACATACGGTAAAGGTACAGTTCAGAATGTAATGGACCTTAACAGATGGATGAGAAGTAATGATTTCGGAGATCTTGGTGCGCTAAAATTGACCACACAAAAATTTTATAGAGTTAATGGAGGCTCAACACAATTAGAAGGAGTCAAAAGTGATGTAGTAGTGCCGGATCGTTACAGTTATATTGATATTGGTGAAAAGGATCAAGAAAATCCTTTGCCATGGGATAAAATAGCCGCAGCTGATTATACGGCTTGGGATGGGTATATTGATTTTAACCAAACAATTACCAATAGTAAAGAAAGAATGGCTAAAAATAGTCAGTTAAAATTAATAGACGAAAATGCAAAGTGGGTGAGTCAAAAAAGAGACATTAACACGTATTCTTTAAAGTATAATAAGTACAAGGCTAATATTGCAGAAAATGAGAAACAAGCAGAACGTTTTGAAGCAATAGACGATTACAAAACCAATCTTACTTTTGAATCTTTACCATATGAAAAAACACTGATGAAATCAGATTCAATTTTATCTGAGAAAAGAAGTCGATGGCATACAAGCCTGAGTAAAGATGTATATGTAGAAGAAGCAATTAGTGTATTAGAGGATATGAAGATTAATAATATAAGAAGGTCAAAAAATCCACTTACACTAAAGAATTAATGTGCATTAATGCCTAAAAAATCAAACTCATTAAGTACACTGGCGCTCCAGAAATTCAAGAAGAATTTTTGGGGCGTTTTGAGTTTTTACTTTATTGTTTTTTGTGGGTTAATAGCGATTTTTGCCTATGCTATTGCTCCCGATAACTCTCAGAATGCAAACCAAATGCATTTGTCAATTCATTCTAAACCTCCTGGTTTTAATGTAAAAATGCTAACCATTCCTTCTCAGTCTTTAACAGATCAATCTTTTTTTGATCGTTTTTTTTTCGGAGAAAAAAATACAGATACAGAACTTCCTATTGAGCGATATGTGTTAACAAATGATGCTGTTAAAATATATCCATATAGTGAAGGAGAAGTGATTGAATTGTCAAAAGAAATTAAAAAGTCAAGTTTTCCTAGTGCATTAAGTATGAGTGAGATTATAGATACTTATGTAAAGGAGAAGACCTTTATTTTAGGTACCGATAAATACGGAAGAGATTTGTTAAGTAGAATGCTTGTGGGTATTCGTATTTCTTTTTCTATAGGTTTTGTTGCTGTATTTATTTCACTGTTTTTAGGGATTTTTATGGGGGCTATTTCAGGATATTTTGGCGGTAAAGTTGATGCAGCAATTATGTGGTTGATTAATGTTACTTGGTCAATTCCTACCTTGTTATTAGTTATTGCTATAACGTTGGCTTTGGGTAAAGGATTTTGGCAAGTTTTTATAGCAGTGGGCCTTACGATGTGGGTAGAAGTAGCTCGTATTGTTAGGGGGCAGGTAATGAGTGTTAAACAAATGCAGTATGTAACTGCGGCAAAGGCATTAGGCTTTACGAATTATAGGATAATCACTAAACATATATTACCAAATAGTCTTGCCCCGGTGATCGTGATTTCTGCAGCTAACTTTGCAGGTGCAATTCTTATTGAAAGTGGGCTTAGCTTTTTAGGAATAGGTGCACAACCTCCCATGCCTAGCTGGGGTGCAATGATTAAAGATCATTACTCTTATATTATTTTAGGAAAAGCATACCTCGCAATTATTCCTGGATTAGGAATTATGAGTCTCGTAATGGCTTTTATGTTAATAGGAAATGCTCTGCGGGATGCATTAGATGTAAAGGGGTGACCAATGCATTAGCGATGTCTGAATAGAAAAATATCGAGAGTATTAACCCTCGATATAGTAAAAGTAAAATCATTATTAATTGGTGTGCTCTATTCTCTTAATAACATATAAGTTTGGTTTTCGCCTTTAGCATTTCGGATGTTAAGGAAATATACACCGGATATAGAGCCAAGTTCAAGTGGGACTAGTTTTTTGCTTTCAATATTCCCTTTTGCAGTTGTTTTTCCTAGAACATCGATTATCTCATAGCTACCTATAAAATCATTTTTAATTTCGAGAAAGATATTGCCTTTATTTGGGTTAGGGTACACAGCGATACTTTGGTCAAAAGTATTTGTATTATTACTTGTTTTTGAAGCGTTAGAATTTATTTGGAATACGCTACTGGTTCCCGTATAATCAGTAAGTCGGCCTGAAAAGATTTGTTTACTTTTTCCAAAATGACGAATCCGATACTGACCACTATTGATATCTTCGGGTATATCCCAGGAAATATTTATTTTCGAATAAGAAATACCTTCTCGCTCCCAAGTTAGTTTTGTGATCGGATCTCTATCGAGATATATCGCATTCCAATCCGAACCATTTTTTACTTCTACAGTCAAATAAGTATCATTTACTTTTAAATCATTGTTGGGATGTGCACCCCAAAAAGTTACTGAGACTTTATCACCAGGATTGTAAGAGCTATTAACATCTTTATCGATATCTCCATATTTTTTGAAAAAAGGTTTGCTATCGAATAGGATAGGAGTGGTTACATCTACAGAAGGAGCTGCTTTATATGGTATTTCTGGCTCTACATCAGGCCAAGGGTTAGATGTAGGGTCAGCTAATTTCAGTGCCAAACGTTCAAATTCTTGTTGATATGCACTCAGTGTCCATGGACCAAAATGAGTGCTGGCACCTTCGTATTGCTGAAGCGCATACTCTTCTCTAGTAGTTACATATCCCGTATATGCATCAGAATACCCTGCGAGTACTGTTTCTGTTATGCCAGTATTTTCTATATCTGCAATTGTTGCTCGAGTTCGACGACCCGACATGACCGTGAATTCTGCAGGTACAGCCAAAATCCCTAATTGTCCTATTTTCATAAGTGTAGTGGGTACTATTTTTGGTGTTGCCGGGTCTTCATCGTCAGCTCCTAAATAGAATAGAGGAGCGATAGGTTTTTCTGCATGACATAGATCTATGCTAGTACCAAAATTAGGGTTTTTAGTAATGCCTTCTTCTATGCCCAGACCGCTTCGTCCATCTTCTGCTCCCGCTGTAAAAGAAACTCCTAAAGCCGCTTTGCAAGTGTTTTGTGTACTACCGTCTGTAAACTTTGGATCGATAATAATAGAGGAAAAATCAGTATAACGAGATACTACTTTTACCGAACCGGTTAATTTTGTAGTTGCATTTATATACA
Organism: Aquimarina pacifica; assembly: GCF_000520955.1. Classification (GTDB taxonomy): domain Bacteria; phylum Bacteroidota; class Bacteroidia; order Flavobacteriales; family Flavobacteriaceae; genus Aquimarina; species Aquimarina pacifica. The sequence continues at coordinate 159,107 of NZ_JACC01000009.1, forward strand.
GCTCTAAAGCTTTGTTATATTGTCGCGTTCCTATAATTTCTGTACTTTCTTCTTCGTTTTCTCCCGGTCCTGTTGCATTTTGATTTGGGTCACTTACAGGGGGCAGGTTTAGATTGGGAGATAAATCTCCTGCATTGGTATTGGCAAAAGCAGCAACAAATGAATCAGATTCATCGTAGGTAGAGTTTTTAAGTCGTTCAAATTTTAGAGCAGCGTATCCTTTATTATCGGCACTATTGTGTTGGTAAGAGTTGGATAAACTGGTTGGGTGTACTGCAAACCATGAAATCATCCCTACTTCTTTGCCACTTTGTGTAAATTTTAAAACCGTCATTTCTTCGTCAATGCTCGAAAATTCATTGGCATCAATATTATTTTGATAAGCGACCAAAGATCTATTAATACTAGCATTATTTAGAGAACCTTTGTTAAAGTAAATACTACCTGGTTTCATTGTATTGTGAGCGCGAACAATGGCCCCATAAATACCATTAACCAAATTATCAAAATTTGTTTTCCAATATCCGCCAGTGGCTAATTCATATAATGTAAAATGAGAAAACCCTCCTGTAGCTACATGTGTATGGGTCGCACTGATGATTACATTTTCATCTTCATAAAGATCACCAAATGTTTTTTTAAGCTTTTCTAGGACGGCTAAATTAACGGATTGAAAAGTTGCTCCTTTATCTATGCATACAAATACTACAGGGCGTTCGTCAGGTTCCTGAACAATAAAAGCACGTGCATATTGACGATCCTTTATCCCTGTATTTCTATGAAACGGATCTGCATACCCAAAATAATTGGTTTCAGCTATTTCTCCTGTAATATCATAGATTCCAACTCCGAGAGTATAATTATCTTGAGCCGAACTATGGACAGTGAATAAAACAAAAAATGAAATAAAAATAAAATAATAAGTTATTGTTAGCCTATTTTTTAAGTGTTTGTAAGACATAATGTTGTTGGTTTGAGTTTGGTTTTATGTGAATACTAAAGTTACTAAATATCAATTGATGACAATGAGGATATGATATAAAAAGTTGGTTTAAAAAATGAATACTTCTTTTTAACAGGGTATTTTTTAGGATTTTTGCAATTTTTGTTAGAAAACACCGGTTTTATGTCGAGTTACACAAAGTAGGGATATTTCTGTTTAATACTATTATGCTAAGAATAAGGTTAAAATGTGGTATTTACCTTTTGTTTTTAGAGTATTCCTAAAAGCTCACAAGTAATAGGGGAGGCCTGAAAATGTATTATGGTAAAACTACTTGAGAATGTGGTTTTAAATAAGTAAGTTTTGAATTACGGGGTAGTGTCACATAAGAAACTTTCTTATTTAAGTTATTTATGAAATTCCTCTAATGTAAAATAGTAGATTGGTAGTTTACATGCTTTCAATAGTAATGAAACAGCTCTTTTTTGCTCTTAATGAAAAAAACTCTAACCTAAAGCTGTAAAGTCTAAACTGGTTTCTTGTCTTGTTTGTAATCTATGTATGCTAGAGTATAGTATTTATTTTTCTGGCTTAAAATGTGATTGAATTGTAGGGGATATACACTGTCAATTTTATGCAAAATGATATATTAATACCGTATTACAGGTGCTGAAACGGCTTTGTTTTAATAGAAAACACCTTGTCTTGCTTAAAATCTTTATGTTGATACCCGTTATTTTCTTTTTTGTGCCCTTAGCTATACTAAATCGAAACCTTAAAAAAGGGTAGTTTTTATTGGATCTTTGGGCTTACGAAAAAGTTTAATTATGTACGTAGATTACATAGCTAAAGTTATCTATCATCTTACTTCTGATTACTTTCTAATAAGATATTTATAAAATGGAAAAACTCTTTGTAATCATATTTTTTAGGATATAATGTATCATTAATAAGGGTTGCAGGGGTATAGGTTAGGGCATTGTTTTCTAACCACTGTGTTTGTTTTTTTAAAATTTCGAGATGTGTATTGTTGTTTTTTGGAGGGCTATACTTCTTAATCCATGTGCTATAGGTCCTGTCTTCAAACCAATTAGTATACGCATCTACAAATGTCTCTGTTCCTGAATTTTCATATATTTCAAAAAGCCTTAATGCAATCTGCGTAGCTTGACTCTCAAGGTCATTACTCCTTACTGACAACCTTATCCTGATTTGAAGCTGATCCCCCATAGATTTATACACACGAGCATAGGCAGCAAAAGCATCTTTGCAATATCCGCACATTGGATTGGTAAGACTTATAATTTGAATAGGAGCATTGGGATTACCTAGTACAATTTCGTTTTCAATAGGTTGGGTGTCTTTAATTTTTTCTGATGTACTTAACAGATGATTAAAAATATTTTCATCTCTTTTGAACTGGTTTAACTTTAAATTTTCCGATTTTAGTTTTTTGTTATCTACTATTTTTTCTTTGATAAAAAGATAAAGCAAGGTAAAGATAGATCCCAATACCAAAAAATAGGCAATAGACATCAGCGGGATAGTAAATGAGAACAATCTAAAGGCTATGATAGCGAGTCCAATCGATACGGACCCCATAAATAAGCATATTGCACACCATTTTTTTATAATTAGAGCTTGTGAGTATAGAGAGTAGAGAACTACAGGGATTCCTAAAAAGACAGGGATACATAATATATTGGTAAACCCATAAAGCACCTGATAACATACTAGAGAGCCAAAAAATACGATTCCAGCATCGGCAAGTGTAAAGTTCTTGAATAATTTACCACTATTGTTATTGATTACATCTCCACAATTTGTGTTTCCGACAGTAGTACAAAACTGATGTGTTACTTTTGATTGTATTCCAAGACTTTCGCGCAGTGCCATCAAGCTAAAAACAGAACCAAATATTGATAAACAAAAGAATACAAGTTGATAAAGATCCCAGGTTCTAGTAAAGAACAGAGTAGCTAACCCGGCCAAAAGTGCTATAATTAATATTCCTTGTATCCATGATTGATCAAAAGAGAGGGTTTGCTTTGTCCCAGACTCTACAGCAATAACTTTAGGATTCCAGATTTCTGTAAACTCTTCAAATGTATACTTCTTTTTTTTCCTTTCTATATGTTTCAATTCAATGGTATTGTCATTTTTGATGACCGATACAATTTCTTCTGTATTTTCTGATTTAATTAAAGAAATGAAACTTTTAGGCAATTGATCTAATGCTTCTACAGGAACCTCTACAGCAATATTATCAATATTAAAATAATCAAGAGTATCAGTAATTGATTGAAAACTTGGGTAGTTTGGATGTATTTGTAGTTGTAATTCTAGATCTTTTTTGTCGTAACCATTAACTCTATTCTGAATGAGAACACTTTCTACAATTTTTTCTATGGATGTATTCATTATTTCTTTATGTCTTAATTGGTGCTATCCTATAAGGTAACCCGATTTCAATTTAGGTACTTAATTTAAAATGGAAAAATAATTAATATTTCTTTGTAAGTTATCCCTGTAAATAGCCAATTTACGCACCTATGATTTTAACAAGATTGTAAAGACCAAGTATAAAGTTTTGAAGCTTGTTTTATTTTAATATTTTCGCTTTGGTTTTTGAGTTATATCCTAAATATTAATGAGAATTTTGGTGTAAAAATTCTGTTGTCTAAAAGGTTATAATATGCATAGGCCAATTCAAAATGATAGCTAATGAACGTAAGAAAATATATATATCCCATAGGAATCATAATTATAAGCATAGGCTTTTACTATTTTGACACCTATTATGAAAACGATAACAGTTCTACCATTATAGGAGAAGGAAATGAGGAATCAAACTCTAGCTTTTTCTATTTGCCAACGTCTACGACTGGGAGAGTAGTTACTCATAATTATTATTCACTATCCTATTCAGAAAAACATGAACAAGCAGAGTGGGTGGCATATGAACTCAAAAAACAACATTTGTCCAAAAATGAGTTTGAGCGTCCTTATTTTGAGATTGATAAAAAAGTAGGTTCTGTATCTGCCGATTGGCGTAATTACAAAAAGTCAGGATATGATCGGGGACACTTGTGTCCCGCGGGAGATAGAAGGTTTACACGTCAAGCTTTTGATGAAACTTTCTTGACATCAAATGTGACACCTCAAAATCATGATTTTAATAGCGGTATCTGGAATAGTCTAGAACAAAAGGTGCGATATTGGGCAAAAAAATATGATGGGTTGTATGTTGTTACGGGGGGAGTATTATCTGATGATCTTTCAGGAATTGGATATGAACATGTTTCTGTGCCTAAGTACTTTTATAAAGTTTTGCTTGATAATAGTAGTGATACACCAAAAATGATTGCTTTTTTATTGCCTCATAAAGATTCTAACGAGTCGCTAAAGGAATTTGTGGTTCCTACTGATCATATAGAAAAGTTAACTGGGATTGATTTTTTTCCGGAGTTAGATGATAAAATTGAAGAGAGCCTAGAGGCCTCAGTTTCTGTTAAAAAATGGAAGTTTTAAATCTTTCCGATGTGACTTTATTTTGAATTCAGTATTGATTTTGTAATTAAATTGATACTGTTACCATTCATTTACCCTATTCGCATCAAGCTTTATAAAAATAAATAGTAAAATGGTAAATCCCCATAATCCTGATCCTCCATAACTAAAAAACGGTAATGGAATTCCTATGGTCGGTATAAGTCCAGTTACCATACCAATATTTATGGTGAAATGAATAAATAATATGCCCACTACACTATACCCATATACTCGACTAAATTGATTTTTTTGCTTCTCTGCCAAATGGATAAGTCTAATGAGTAATAGAATAAATAGTATGATAATCGTTGTAGCACCAAGAAATCCCCATTCTTCACCTACGGTACTAAAAATATAATCTGTATGTTGCTCAGGTACAAAACCTCCTTTGGTTTGGGTTCCTTCTTTCCACCCTTTGCCTGTCCAACTACCGCTACCTATTGCGATTTCACTTTGGTTTGTATTATAGCCAATACCTTTTGAATCTACTTCTTTTCCTAAGACAATATTAAAACGATCTCTATGCCTTTGTTCAAATACATTATTAAATATGTAATTCACAGAAAAACAGAAGCCCGTAACTACTATCATTGTCATTAAGTATCTTGAATACTTAGGTTTTCGCTTTCTATTTCTTACTAGTAGTGCAACTATTCCTAAAGAGATGGTAAGAACTACCCATAAAGGATCAAAAAGGAGTGTGAGAATAAATAGAGCCGCTGCCGATGCACCAACAATCAGATACATAGCTGCAAGCCCTTCTCTGTACAGCGGAAAGAAAAAAGCCGCATAAACCAGTGCACTTCCTGGGTCGGGTTGGGGTACAATAATAATTGCTGGCAGTGCAATAATTAAAAATGCACGTACTTGATGACCTATTAATTTGATATTTGTCTGCATATCACTAAGATATTTTGCTAACGCCAGTGCTGTACAAGCTTTAGCAAATTCAGAAGGTTGTATGCCGGCCGGGCCTATAGCATACCATGAGGTTGCGCCATTAACATTTTTTCCGAAAACAAAAAGTCCCAAAAGTGATAGCAAGGATAGGACATAAATCAAACCTGCAAAACGTTCATAAAATTTGACTTCGATCGCCTGTGTTATAATGATTAGGAGGATACTCAATAAAATCCAATATGCTTGTTTTATATATACTCTAGAGAAATCTGCAAGAGAGAAAGTCTCACTTTCGTAAGAGGCAGAATAAATATTTCCCCAACCAAAACCTACTAATAATATAAATAATAGGACTGTTATCCAATCTATCGAAGCAATACTGGATTTTGCCATTATTGATTAATTTTAAAAGGTTGACCACTATAGGGCTTTGCGTACTCCTCTTCGAGGCTATGGGTGAGAATCCATGTTTCTAGATCGGTTCTAGAAATTGTGCCTTTTAGATATTTTTCGATCATTAAAGAAGCAATTCTACCTGCATATCTAGAGCCCCAATACCCATTTTCTACAAACACTGCAATGGCGATTTTGGGATTGTCTTTTGGTGCAAATGCTACGAAGACCGAATGATCCGTAAGTTGGGTTCGAATCCCATTAATTTTGGTGAAATTTTCGGCTGTTCCTGTTTTTCCGCAAATGGCTATTCCTTCTACTTGTAATGAACTTGCAGTACCTTGTGTATAAACCTGATGCATTCCTTCAACTACAGGTTCGAAGTGCTGTTTATCTATCGTAGTCATTTTTGGGATAGTATAATTTTCATTCTCAATAGGTTTGCCATCTATTGCTTTAATAATATGCGGTGTGTAGTAGTATCCACGATTTGCAATTGCAGCGGTCATATTAGCAAGTTGAATTGGTGTTGCTAATACTTCGCCTTGTCCGATAGCATTTGATAAAGTAGCAGAGGCATACCATTTGTATGTGGGGTATTGATATATTTTATTGTAGTAACTAGATGTGGGTACTTTTCCTTTTTTTCCTGTAGGGAGGTCATACCCGAGATAGTTTCCCAACCCGAAACTTTCTACATGTTTTCTCCATTTGTCCATTCCTTCTTGAGGAGTTTCATATTTCTCAATGATCCTGCGATAGACAGTTGCAAAATATGCGTTACAAGAATTTGCAATGCCAGGAATCATACTCAAAGGGCTTCTGTGCGAATGACAACCAAGCTTTCTTCCATTTTTTCCATAATAATACCCCATTCTACAGGAGATACTTTCCTGTGTGTCAACAATATTTTCTTGTAAACCTATGAGAGCATTTATGGTTTTAAATGGTGAACCCGGAGGGTACTCTGCCTTAAGTCCTCTGTCAAATAAGGGGATGGCAATAGTGTCATAGACTAGTTTTGTAAAGTTAGGGGATCTTTTTCTACCCACTAATAGTTCGGGTTTATAGCTGGGTGCAGTAACTAGGGTAAGGATCTCTCCTGTATCTGGCTCTAGTACAACAATGCCTCCGCGTTTATTTTTCATTAACTTTTGACCATATGCTTGAAGTTTGCTGTCAATTGTTAATGTTAGGTCTTTACCATTTACGGGTAATGTGTCAAACTTTTTGTTTTTGTAGGGACCAATATCTCTGTTGAACCGGTCTTTTTGAATACGCTTAACGCCTTTAATTCCTCTAAGCTCCTTTTCATATTGCTTTTCTACACCATCAATACCTATGAGGTCTCCAGAGATATAATAAGGTTTGTCTTTTATGATTCTGTCATTTACTTCGCCAATATACCCCAAAACATTTGATGCATACTCAGTTTGATAATCCCGTAAAGAGCGTTTCTGTATGTAGAAACCTTCAAATTTTCTCATTTTTTCTTGAAGGTAAGCGTATTCGTTTTTCGTCAATTGGGGAATAATAATAGAAGGTACTCTAGGTGAATATATTCTCGCCTTTTTTAATCTTTTTACAAGTTTGTCTTTAGTTATTTTGAGGATAGAACAAAATTCGGTGGTGTCAAAGGGTTTTAATTCTCTGGGTATTACCATAACATCGTAAGAAGGCTGATTGGTAACAAGGAGTCTACCATTTCTGTCATATATGGCACCTCTTTGAGGATAATCATAAATAACTTTTATCGCATTGTCTTCGGATAAAGATGCAAAAGAAGTATTGTAAATCTGGAGATAAAAAAGCCTGATAACAAAAACAGTACCTGTGGTAATAATTATTAAGTATAACAGTAGCTTTCTCATGAGTCATTTTTTCTGAAAAGTACCAGTACCAGCATGGTAATCACAATTGAAAATATACTAGAAAATAACGTTTTTTTAAGAATTAGTATTATATGTGAGAAGTTAAAAATTTCTAATGAGAAAAGTACGATATGGTGTGTTAAAACCATGATGATAACATATGCGAAACGCTCTCCTAGACCTGCATTACTTAATTTTACGGTCTGAAACTCATAGCTAAGTCCAAAAACAGATCCCAAAGCCACTGGACGAAAAAAAGCAATGATAACGCAAGCAGCAGCATGTACGCCACCAGAATCACCAAACATATCTATGGTTAGCCCAAGGATAAAACTCAAAACAAGAAAAAGAGACCTGTTAATATTAATTGGGGCTAGTAATATAAAAATGATATAGATGTATGGATTTAAAAATCCTAAAAAATTAATATGATTCAAGATACTTACCTGAACAAAAATAAGAGCTATGAATCTAGTGATATTTGATAGAGTGTCCTTGTTCATATCACTATTTTTCTAAACTTTTAATTTCTGTTGCGTCATTACTCTGTATGGCATATACAAAACCAATATTACTCATGTCATTAAATAATTTGATGTCAATTTGGTAATAACTCTTGTTTTGGTTTAATTCGTAGTGAATTATTGTACCAATACCTATGCCTCTAGGGAAAATAGTAGAGCGCCCATTGGTTATGATTGTATCTCCCTCCTTTATATTTGCTTGTCGTGGGATGGTTTCTAACTGAACGATATTAGGATCTTTCCCATTCCACATTAGAGAACCAAATTGATTAGATTTTTTTAGACCAGCACTTATTCTAGAATTACTATTAAGAATAGAAATTACCCGCGAGTAGTTTTTTGACGTATTTTCTACAATTCCTATAATTCCTTTATCTGTTATGATCCCCATGTCAGGAAAAATACTGTCTTTCTCTCCTTTGTTGATTAGAATGTAGTTGTCAATTTTGCTGTAATCATTCTTTATTATTCTCGCTTTTGTGTATTTGTATGGAGTCTTAAATGATGTAGTGTCTACAAATTTTGTGGTTGCAGAGTCAATTTGTATGCTTTTTAATTGATTGTGAAGTCGTTCATTTTCTTCTAATAGTCGTATGTTTTCTTGTCTCAATCCGAAATAATCAGTTATCGAATGTTGCCAAGAATATACACCACCGCTTAAGAAATTGGCAGAGCTTATAAACTTACTTTTATGATATGAGTGCGATTGAATGGTAAACACTAATGATATAAGTAACAACAGAAGAAATAGCAGAAAATGTTTATTTCGTATTAAAAAATTAATAATCTGCTGCATGATTCAGGGAGTAATGATTTATTTGGTTAAACACACTTTATAGCCGACATTTTTTTTAAACAATTTTTTACAATTTCGATATTCGAAATATGCCTAATAAAATAGCTGTTCTGTTTTATTTAACTAAGAGTAAAGCAGGATAACGTAAAACAAAAAAATTAGGTATATTTTTTAGTAATTTATTTTAAAAAAACTATTTAATTAAAACACTTTTGTATCTATTAAGGTTTTTAAGAGTAATCCCCGTACCTCTTACTACTGCTCTTAGTGGATCCTCGGCGATATATACTGGTAGATCTGTTTTTTGTGACAATCTTTTGTCTAATCCGCGAAGCATAGACCCTCCACCAGCAAGATAAATACCTGTATTGTATATGTCTGCTGCAAGTTCTGGCGGAGTTTGAGATAATGTTTCCATTACCGCATCTTCGATACGTAAAATTGATTTGTCTAATGCTTTTGCCATTTCCCTAAAGGATATTTGCACCTGTTTTGGTTTTCCTGTAAGTAGATCTCGACCCTGAACATTCATTTCTTCTGGGGGTAATTCGAGATCTTCTGTAGCAGAACCAATTTGTATTTTTATTTTTTCGGCAGTACGCTCTCCAACATATAAATTGTGTTGCGTACGCATATAATAAATAATATCATTAGTAAATACATCACCAGCAATTTTTACTGATTTATCACAGACAATACCACCTAGAGCAATAACTGCAATTTCGGTAGTACCCCCACCTATATCTACAATCATATTTCCTTTGGGCTGCATGATGTCTATGCCGATACCAATAGCTGCAGCCATAGGTTCATGAATAAGGTATACCTCTTTACCATTAACACGCTCGGCGCTTTCTTTTACCGCTCGCATTTCTACTTCTGTAATCCCAGAAGGGATACAAATTACCATACGAAGAGCGGGAGTGAAAATTTTCTTTTTTAAAGCAGGAATATCTTTGATAAACATGCTTATCATTTTTTCACTTGCATCAAAATCTGCAATTACACCGTCCTTAAGTGGTCGTATAGTTTTAATATTTTCGTGGGTTTTTCCTTGCATCATAGCGGCTTCTTTTCCTGCTGCTATAATTTTGCCGGTCATAATATCTCTGGCAACAATAGACGGGCTGTCTACTACTACTTTGTCATTATGAATTACTAAGGTATTGGCAGTACCTAAATCTATTGCAATCTCTTCGGTAAAGAAGTCAAAAAATCCCATAAAAAATCAGAAAAAAGGAGTTAAAATTTAGTAAATGTAATAAAATTAATGTTTAAAATGACGTGTTCCTGTCATTACCATTGCAATTCCGTTTTTATCGCAGTAATCAATGCTTAATTGATCCTTTATAGAACCCCCTGGTTGGATTACTGCTTTGATCCCTGCATTATCTGCTAATTCTACACAATCAGGGAAAGGAAAAAATGCGTCACTAGCCATAACAGAGTCATTTAGATCAAAGTTAAAGGCATTGGCTTTTTCTATTGCCTGTTTTAAGGCATCTACTCGAGATGTTTGACCAGTTCCGCTAGCTAGTAATTGTTTTCCTTTAGTAAAAACTATTGTGTTTGATTTTGTATGCTTACAGATTTTTGATGCAAATAAAAGATCTTCGACCTGAGTCGAAGTCGGTACTACCTTTGTCACGGTAGTCAAATCTTGAGCACTATCTGTTTTTAAGTCTTTATCTTGAACTAAAGTACCATTAAGACAAGTGCGTACCTGTGTTTTTGGTAATGCTATGTCTTTTTGAACCAAAAGAATTCTGTTTTTCTTTCCTTTTAGAATTTCTAATGCTTCACTATCATAAGAAGGAGCAATAACCACCTCACAGAAAAGTTTATGTATTTCTTGTGCAGTAGCACTATCAATTTTACTATTACTAATTAATATACCTCCAAAAGCCGAAACAGGGTCGCCTGCTAATGCATCGACATAGGACTGTAATACCGTTTCTCTTTGCGCCAATCCACAAGCATTGTTGTGTTTTAGAATGGCAAATGTTGGTGCGTCTCCTACAAATTCACTCATCAAATTCACTGCGGCGTCCACATCCAAAAGATTATTGTATGATAACTCTTTGCCGTGCAATTTGTCAAAAACAGCATCAAAGTCACCAAAAAAGAACCCCTTTTGGTGAGGGTTTTCTCCGTAACGTAGTACTTTACCTTGAGTTTCGCTTATTTTAAGAGAAGGGATCTCGTGATTACTGTTGAAATAATTAAAAATAGCACTGTCATAATGAGAAGATACATTAAAAGCTTTAGCTGCAAATAACTTTCTGTCTTCAATAGATATACTTCCATTTCCTTCAGAAATCACTTCTAGAAATGCTGAGTAATCGTCTACAGAAGCAACGCATGTAACATCAGCAAAATTTTTGGCAGCTGCTCTAATTAAGGAAATTCCACCAATATCTATTTTTTCAATGATATCCTGCTCAGAAGCTCCAGAAGCTACGGTTTTTTCAAATGGGTATAGGTCCACAATTACGATATCTATCTGAGGGATTTCATATTGCTCAAGTTCTGCAACATCACTATCGTTATTCTGACGATTAAGGATTCCTCCAAAAACTTTTGGATGCAACGTTTTTACTCTTCCGCCCAATATAGAAGGATAAGAGGTTACGTCTTCTACAGGAATAACATCAATGCCTAAATCTTTGATAAATTTTTCTGTGCCCCCAGTAGAATATATGGTGACATTAAGTTCGTCTAATTTTTTGACAATTGGTGCTAATCCATCTTTACTAAATACAGAAATTAACGCCGATTTTGCAGTTTTTGTGGTACTCATGATAAATATTAGTTAGTAAAACGCAAAAGTAGCAATTTACGAACCAATTAGACTATCAAATTATATGTAATTATTTTATCAACGCGGATTATTTCTTGTAAAAAAATAGTCGGTTGTCTGAACAGCGAAGATTAAAGAGATTACCCTAAAAAATCTTAATAGATATTGAGAACGTAAACATATTGAATTGAGGTAAAACTTTATTTCAGGTATACGCACGTTCTGTCATAATCTATAACTGCTTTTCCTCTTTTTAAAATGTCTGCACCAATTATCCCATCTACAGGAGTTGCATCATGAGCAATCATAGCGGTGTTGACATGTTTTAGATCAAATAAGATAAGAGAAACTTGCTTTCTTGACCAATTTCCGATTTTGATTGTGTTCTTTTTTGAGAGTTGTGTAAACATATCTGTGGCACCTGCACCAGCAGCTTTAACATCGCTATCTTGTGTGAAAAGATTGAATTTTGCTGCCGTTTCGAACCCTACGCAAGAATTCGATGCGCCTGTGTCAAGAATAAAATTACCTTCTATTCCATTTAGAGTGGCTTTAATCTCAAAATGGTTGGTTTTGGTTAATTCTAGTGGGATTCTATGATATGTTTTTTGGGTCAAAAATTTTCTAAGAGTACTCATGTTCTAAATTGAAAAACTTTTGTAAAAGTACAGTAATTAATAACAAAACAATGAATAGTGGAAGTTTATGAGGATTTCATCGAAAGTATTGTGGGCGATAGATGCATTATAAATTGTTTGCGCTGAAGTGATTTTGGATATGGACTAAAAGAGGAATCAGTTATATGTGTTATTCTAGCTGAAATTGATATTTTTGCGAAATGATACTAACCGATACACATACTCATATTTATAGTGAAGCTTTTGATGAGGATCAGGAAAAAATGATGGAGCGGGCTATAGAAAATGGGGTTACTCGTTTTTTCGTTCCAGCAATTGATTCAACATACACAAAGTCTATGTATGAGATAGAAGAAAAATATCCTGAACATGTTTTTTTGATGATGGGCTTACATCCTACTCATGTAAAAGAGAATTACAAAAAGGAACTTTTGCAGGTAGAACAGGAGCTTAATAAGCGTTTTTCGCGGAGGGAGGGTAAAAAATTTTATGCAATAGGAGAAATAGGTATTGATCTTTATTGGGATACTACTTTTTTGGTTGCACAGCAAGAGGCATTTCGATACCAAATCCAATTAGCAAAAAAATACAAATTGCCTATTGTGATTCATTGCCGTGAAGCTTTTGAAGAGGTCTTTGAAGTTCTTGAATCTGAAAAAGGTGATGATCTATTCGGGATTTTTCATTGTTTTACAGGGACAATAGACGATGCAAAAAGAGCAATCGGGTATAATATGAAGTTAGGTATTGGTGGCGTGGTAACTTTTAAAAATGGGAAAATAGATACGTTTTTGGATCAAATTCCCCTAGAACATATTGTTTTAGAAACTGATGCTCCTTATTTGGCTCCGACACCATATCGAGGTAAGCGAAATGAAAGCTCCTATTTGGTTCGTGTCTTAGAAAGATTGTCAGAGATATATCAGAAGCCAGAAGAGGAAATAGCGCAAATAACGACGAATAATTCAAAGGATGTTTTTGGGGTGTAAATAATTTAGAAATAATTTTAATTTTGTTTGTATGAGCTCTTCTGCTAATATTTTACTTATTTATACTGGTGGGACTATTGGGATGATGAAGGATTTCGAAACAGGGGCATTAAAAGCTTTTGATTTTGATCAATTATTGTCAAATATCCCAGAGCTAAAACAATTAGATTGTAAAATTGCTACCCTTAGCTTCGATACTCCTATTGATTCCTCGGATATGAATGTAGAACAGTGGGTGATTTTGGGGGATATTATTAATACTAATTATGAGGACTACAATGGTTTTGTTATTCTTCATGGAAGTGATACAATGTCATATACAGCTTCTGCTATTAGTTTTATGTTCGAAAACCTATCAAAACCGATAATTTTTACAGGTTCTCAATTGCCAATCGGTGATTTGAGAACCGATGCCAAAGAAAATCTTATAACCGCAGTGCAAATTGCAGCATTACAAAAGAGAGGGAGGCCAGTAATTACAGAAGTTGGTCTTTATTTTGAATATAAGTTATTAAGAGCTAATAGAACTACTAAAGTCAATGCAGAGCATTTTGAAGCATTTCAGTCGGCTAATTACCCTGCGTTAATAGAATCTGGGGTGCATCTCAAGGTTAATACTTCTTTTTTAAGATCAGTTAATCGACGTAAGAAAATGGTATATCATACTCATTTTGATACAGATGTCATTGTAATAAAAATGTTTCCGGGTATTAATGAAAGAATTTTGACAGGTATTTTTTCTTTAGAATCAATTAAAGGAGTCATTTTAGAAACCTACGGAGCTGGTAATACGACTACGAAAAAATGGTTTATAGCTATTGTTTCTGGTCTTATAAAAAAAGGAATTCCGGTAGTAAATGTTACTCAATGTACAGGAGGAAGTGTAGAAATGGGTAAGTATGATACAAGTGTGGCATTAAAAAAAGTGGGTGTTATTTCGGGTAAAGACTGCACTACAGAAGCTGCTTTGGCAAAATTGATGTATTTGTTAGGAGAAAAATTACCTCTTAATGTACTCAAAACCATATATGAAACCTCCCTTCGAGGCGAGATGTCCGAAAATTAACACCTCAAAATTTTATCACCTTACATTTTTTTTGTTATTTGCTCATCCTTAAAATTTTTTAAGAAAATTAATGAAGAGAGGTGGCCGAGTGGTCGAAGGCGCACGCCTGGAAAGTGTGTATACGTCAAAAGCGTATCGAGGGTTCGAATCCCTTCCTCTCTGCAATATATTTAATTTATTGATAGATTTTATATTATTTTTATATCTTTAACCCTTTAACTAATTAAAATTAAGAATCAGCGCAATGAAAAGATTATTTTCTATTCTGGCAATCGCAGCAGTTATGACTTTTGGAAATCTGCAAGCGTCTACTGTACCTGCCCAGTTATTAACGGCGAATGTGCAATTATTAATTGCTCCCATAAACACGACAACAACCATTCAAGAAGAAGCGGTAGAAGAAGCTTCAAGTTTGTCATTTCATCAAAACCTTAAAAAACGTTTTATAGAAGGAGGCCCAGGATTTATGGGAATCGTACTATTGTGTTTAATTTTAGGTCTTGCGATAGCAATTGAAAGAATTATCTTTTTAAGTCTTTCTACAACAAACACGAAGAAGTTACAACAAAATGTAGAAGATGCACTTAATAGTGGTGGTGTTGAAGCTGCAAAAGAAGTGTGCAGAAACACAAAAGGTCCTGTAGCATCTATTTATTATCAAGGTCTTGATAGAGCTGATGAAAGTATTGACGCTGCAGAAAAGGCAGTCGTAGCTTACGGAGGTGTTCAGATGGGACAGCTTGAGAAAAATGTGTCTTGGGTATCTTTATTTATTGCTCTTGCACCGATGCTTGGTTTCATGGGAACTGTAATAGGTATGATTCAGGCATTTGATAAAATTGAAGCAGCTGGTGATATGCAGCCATCTCTTGTAGCAGGAGGTATTAAGGTAGCCCTACTTACTACAGTATTCGGTCTTATAGTAGCTATTATTCTTCAAATTTTTTATAACTATATCGTTGCAAAAATCGATAGAATTGTAAATGATATGGAAGATGCTTCGATTACTTTAATCGATATGCTTGTAGCTTATAAGAACAAAAAATAAGAATTTTCTTAAGGGACTATATGTGCCTTTGTGAAACTTATTGTATTAGTTGATTGTATATTCAGGTAATTCAATTAGATCTTATTTATTTAGTCGAAATACGTTTAGAGTGTTTCAAATTTAAAAAAACAGACACATGAAAATTTCTAAAATAATATCATATGTTGTACTAGGAGTAGGAGTCTTAGGAATACTACTTTGGTGGCTTATGAATAGTTCAATAACTAGCTTAATGAGCGAAAATGGTGTTTCGGAAGCTAGAGAACTTGCGCTAGAAGTAGCAGAGCCTTCGGTAACTCCATTATATAGCCTTACATTAATTATTTTTGTAGTTACAATTATAGTTACGCTTATCGCTGTATTTTCTAGTATGGCAAAAAGCCCAGGAAATCTCAAGAATACCGGGATCGGTGTTGTTGTTTTTGTGGTAATAGCAGCTCTTGGTTTTGTTCTTTCTGATGGGGTTGAAACTCCATTAAAAGACGGAGATATGCTTTCTGCAAGTGGTTCAAAATGGGTAGGAGCTGGATTGTATACATTTTACTTTTTGGCCGCAATAGCGGTAGGGTTAATGTTCTTTTCAGGTATCAAAAAATTAATAGGTAAATAATTATGGCAAGAAGAGCAGCACCAGAGGTAAATGCAGGGTCTATGGCAGATATTGCATTCTTACTTCTTATATTCTTTTTGGTTACTACAACTATAGAAACGGATAGCGGTATTAGCCGGAAACTTCCTCCTCCGCAAGAGGAGAATGTTGAACCTCCAATTCTAAAGCAAAAAAATATCTTTGTCGTAGAATTAAATAAGAATAACGACTTATTAGTAGAGGAAGTACCTATGGAGTTAAAAGACCTAAGGGAAGCCGCTATGAAGTTTTTGGATAATGGCGGTGGTAGAGGAGATGAAGCTTGTGATTACTGTGCAGGAGCAAGAGATCCATCTTCATCAGATAATCCAACAAAAGCAGTGATTTCTCTACGTAATAACCGTGAGACTAATTATGCTACATATATAGCTGTTCAAAATGAATTGGTAGCTGCATATACAACTTTGCGTAATCGAGAGGCACAACGTCTTTTTGGAAAGTCATTCGTTCAAATGAAAAAAGATCTTAAAGATGTTAATTATTCTGGAAACAAGATTAGGTTGAAAGAAGATATCAAAAAGATACAATTTTTGTTTCCTGAGAAGTTGTCAGAAGCAGAACCTAAAAAGTAAGAATAACATAAAAAACAAATCTTATGTCTAAGTTTAAAAAGAAAAAAGGCGGAGAATTACCTGCAATTTCTACAGCTTCGTTACCAGATATCGTATTTATGTTATTGTTTTTCTTCATGGTAGCAACAGTAATGCGTCAAAATACATTGATGATTGAGAATAAGCTACCAATGGCTGATCAAATAGAAAAACTTGATAAGAAAAATTTGGTAATGTATATCTATGCAGGAAAACCTAGTTCAAGATATAGTGCAAGTGCCGGAAGCCAGGCAAGAGTGCAACTTAATGACAAGTTTGCTGATGTAAGCGATATTAAGGCATTTATTTTAGCTGAAAGAGCAACAAAAAGAGAGGAAGAAATTCCTGCTTTGACTACAGCTCTGAAAGTTGATGGTGAAACAAATATGGGACTTGTAGGAGATATCAAAAAAGAATTAAGAGATATTCAAGCGCTGAAAATTAATTATACAACCAGAACTGGTGCCGCGATAGATAATTTTAAGTAATTATATCAAGTATTACAAATAAAATATTCAATCTTTTGTGACGTCCTAAATAATCGTTACAAGAATTAATAAATACA
>NZ_JACC01000010.1 GCF_000520955.1 Aquimarina pacifica
CGTACCAGATGCTCCATACGCCTCATCTGAATCACTACAACCATCGTTGTCAGTATCTGTATCTAAATTATTTGGCAGCCCATCGTTATCTGAATCACAAAATTCTGAAGCCAGAATATTAGCTTTTAAACCTAGTTCAGCAGTAACATTAGTAGAAGAATTACCAATTAATGAAATTGTAATTTGGGTAACGCCTCCTTTAGAAACTATCGTATTTCTTAATAATGAATTAAAAGTTAAGTATCCGAATCCTTGGGGAGTTCCTCCTGAAGGTGTGGGAGCAGCTACGTAATCAATACCTGCTATATTCGTTTGAACTAATAAATCAGAAATAGCTGGAGGTGTGGGGAAATCTCCTGGAACACTGTTAATAACAAATGTAGCATTTGATAATATCGAACCATCAAGAAAGGTAAAAGTGAAATCACCTATTAAATTACTAGCTGAAGCTGATGTTTCATAGAATAGATCGCCAATATAAATTTCAATATCTGTTAAAGGTACATCAGGTGTAATCGTTATTGTTTGAGTATTTCTCTCAAATAATCGTAAATTACCCGCGCCTGCGCCATTCCTAAAATTATTAGAAGTCAAAGCATTTACGTTAATAGTTTCACCATTACTTGTCAGTACACCAACATTACTTGGTTGCGAACTAGCTAAATCGGGGAAATTAATTATTTGCTTATCTACAACTGTAAAAGTTGGACATTCTACACTATCCAAAATCCCATCATTATCATCATCTAAATCGGCACTATTCCCTACACCATCATTATCGCTATCAGAATCTACAAAAAGTGTAGCTGCTCCGCTTACTTGTTCACAAATATTAGCTTCATTAGTAATAACAACTTGATATTGATTACCAGAATCTGTTGTAGTCAATGCAGGAGTTGTATAGGTTAATAGCGCCCCTGATACAGTAGTTCCTGAACCACCACTACCGCCAACAACATCAGTAAAAGTATTTCCATCATCCGTACTTACTTGCCATTGATAGATTAAATCAGTACTGGCTGTCGTAGCAGGATCTGTAGTAGGTGCAGCAAATGCAATTACTATGGCAGTAAAATCTGCTGTTTCGCCATCAAAAACTGAGGCATCTACTGGATCTGTAGTCACTTGGGTGGTTATAGCCTCTTGAAAAGTATTTTGCCCCCCAGCAGTGGTTGCTGGTGTTGTATCATAGGCACTAGCAGTTACACCGGCAGCCGTTACCAAACCATCGCCATCGACATCTGTATTAGTCAGCACCCCTGTACCAAACGTACCATTGTTATCAAAATCAGTATCCTGATCTCCATACGCCTCATCAGCATCAGTACAGCCGTCATCATCACTGTCAGTATCTAAACGATCTGGATCACCATCGCCATCAGTATCTAAACTACAATCTGTAGTAAATACCGCTTCAGAAAAATCCAACTCCATAAATTCATCAGCATAATCAAAGGTTCCACTGTTTCTAACAGTTCCGGTTATTGTGACCTCTGTAATACCATTCGGTAAAACAATATCAAAATCATAATTACTCGTTAGGGTAGTTCCTTCCCCATTAGGGGTTACTGCTTCATACAGATCCCCATCATTGTCTAAAACAAATTGATATCCATTACTAACTACAGTGTTAGCGAATATAGGAGAAGATCCGGTTGATGAAGGATCATAAATATTCTCTGATGTAGCATTTTGTGCGTTATTATCTATTGCTGTTCCTGTAGCTCCTGCAAATCCACCTGTCCAAGTAATTGTCCAGATAATTACATCTGAATTTCTAAAAGTCGTAGAAGGCACTTCAACTTTTGCTCCAGAAACCCCTTCATCAAATGTATGGGTTACAAAAATGGTATCCCCATTTGTCCCAGAACTTATATCCCAAAGAGCTCGTATACTACTTCCCCCTATTTCTGAAATTGTTGGAGTCGCAGTTCCTCCCGTACTTACAACATCATTATAGACCACACCATCCGAATCGGTTAATACAAAATTGGGGTCGCTTCCTGAAACTGCTAATCCCAAAGTAGTTGATACACCGCACTCTTCTGAATCCAATATACCATCATTATCATCATCTAAATCTGTATAATTTCCTACATCATCATTATCAGTATCGATATCTACCCCTAGTATAGCACTATGTTCTATTAAAATACATGGATTATCAGGATGAGTAATCACCAAATTATACACATTCCCTTCTAATCCTGTTACATCGGATATTGTTAATTCTGGCAGTGGTGCCACTCCTGTTCCTGAGAACCCTGAATATACTCCTCCATCTGTCGTGCCATCAATATCAACACCATTACGCTGCCATTGATATACCAAACTTGTAGAAACATCTGTTGGACTTGCTGTGTAATCTGGAGTACCCGGCACTGTATAGGTTGTGGTGCTTGTAGCACCTGCACTAGTAATTGTAAAACTAGTTCCCGCCCCCTCTAATATCAATTGATCTGTAAGCGCTATC
Organism: Aquimarina pacifica; assembly: GCF_000520955.1. Lineage (GTDB taxonomy): Bacteria > Bacteroidota > Bacteroidia > Flavobacteriales > Flavobacteriaceae > Aquimarina > Aquimarina pacifica. The sequence continues at coordinate 2,474 of NZ_JACC01000010.1, forward strand.
GCATTTACATCTACTTCTGTTGCTATTTGAAAACTATTTCCAACTGGAGTGGTTAAGGTTGCAGGGGTAGTTGTGTATCCATCGTCTGTACCATTAATACCAGCGGCTGTAACCAATCCATTAACGTTTACCTCTGCTCCCGAAATTACCCCGCCATAGGTTCCATCAGCATTACTATCTGTACCCGAGGCACCATATGCCTCATCGGCATCTACACAATCATCTGCATCACTATCAAAATCCCTATGATCCGGCAATGTGTCCCCATCAGTATCACAAGCATAATCATCTGCTGCTCCAACAAGAGATGTAGAGACATCCCAATCGTCACCATTTGCAGTAAAAACATAACAAATATCCATTATTGCTGCTCCTGACCAAGGAATAGTCACCGAAATAGACGTAAAGGCTCCTGATGTTGTTGAAATAGGAAAGGATGCTAACGAAGCTGTTGCACCATTGCTTGTAGAAACTGTTGTATTAGTACTAACGTTATCATCAGGATTTGTGAATGTAGCATAGTCTGTACCATTTACATTAAGTACTAGATCTGCAAAGAGGTTGTTTAAAATTACATTACTAGAACCGTTGGTACGCACCGACAACTCTAAGGTCACCTCAGTAGCATTAGTAATAGAAGAAACATCAGTTACAGAATAACATATATCTTCATTTGTGGCACTATTTGATTGATTTTGAGCATTGGCACCCATAGCTGTAATCGTCCAACTAGTCCCTGTTCTATCCCAATTATTAAAATCTGTATCAACTGCTGGAACTGCACATTCATCTGTATCTATAATCCCATCGTTATCATCATCTAAATCTTCTAGATTCCCCACTAAATCACCATCATAATCAGAAGGTGATACGGCGGGACCTGTAGGGTCAATAATAATAGCATCTAGAGAAGTTTCATCTCCAGGAGCATTATCTGTTAATGTATAAGTAACAGTATAGACATCTGCTGCACCAATTCTTTCTATGGCTTCTGTGACCGTATAATTTTCATAAGTGCTTACTCCATCAGGAGTAGGTGGGCCAAACTTGCGATATACATCTCGTAATGCCAGGCCTGAAATTCCGTACCAATAATATTTTACAAACGCACCTTCTCCTACTCCTGCACATTCTAGTGTAAAATCAAGAAGCCCCAAAGGGTATTCATAGGTTGGATCTAAAGAGACCTGATCTTCTTCCTCTTCAATTTCCATTCGAATAATAGAAGTACAGTCTCCATTTACTGGGGTTGTTTGAGAAACTTCTAAAGACACATAAGTTCCCATCCCAGATCCATCCGGTCTTGATGCAACATTAGATTGCTGAGAATCTAATATGCCATCATCGTTTGCATCTCCTCCATTAGGTCCTGCATCTTCTACCGCCTGATCTACGCCATCACCATCATCGGCGCTGGTACAAATACTATCATCACCACTATCGGTAACTGAAGTAGTTGTACCCTGAGGACTACCTGCCACTGTTGGCAAACCATTTTCATCTACTGTATCACCCAAACTATCATCTACATCAAGATCAGCAGTCTCGAAAAAACCTGCTCCCTCTAATGCATCTGGGCAGCCATCTCCGTCTGAATCTGTAGACTGAAAATTCGGATTTCCTGCTACATCAGTATCCGCTATTGTATAACTAATTGTTCCTGAATCAGCCATAGTTTCTACTCCATCAAAAAGACCATTGCTTCCTGACCCTGTATCTTGTCCCGTAATGACACCATCAGTATGAGGTAAACCGTGACCCGCTTCAACTACATCATATATCCCATCGTTATCACTATCCAGATCAAAGAAATCAGGCACGCCATCACCATCGGTATCAAACTCAGGCTGTATCAAACCATCATCGTTACCTATACCGCCTATAGTATCATCATCATCTAAATATGCAAAATTACCATCTGCATCTAAATCGGCATATGGATCAGAGGGAGACTCATCAATATTTGTAATCCCATCACCATCGACATCTAAATCTAATGGATCTAAGGTAAAATCATCATCATCGTCAATTGCCGAATCACCGAGAGGACATGCAAACCCGTCATTACTAGTAGTAACTATTGTATTATTTAGCAAGGACTCAAAAGGGGTTCCCGTGGTATAATCATTAATCAAATATAATCCACCATCGTTATAAGAAACGTACAATCTGTCTTCTGAATCCGTAAAGGCAGCCCCAAAATTAGTTGCCGTGGGCGTTGTTAATCCCGGAACTGTATATTTTTCTTCTAATGTGAGATCCCACACTACTAATTCTTGATTATCGTTTACACCGTATAGATTTCCGTTAATAAAAACGACATCATTTACTGTTGTTGAAGGAATTGCACCCCCACCAATACCCGTAAATGTAACACTTACTAAAGGTGGTGTTCCTCCTACCGGAAGTGTTGACAAATTCTCGATTTTATGATATTCTTGACCCACATTAATCCATAAATTATCAGCGTCATCTACATCTCCTGAGATTCCGCCACTACTCCATCCAGAAATGGCTCCAAGGTCCTCAATAGCTCCATCTATTCCTACCCTAATTAAATGGTTCTGTATGGGACTACTCGCCCCACCTTTTCCTATTGCATATACATAATCATCTGCAATATTATACCCTGTGGCATTGTATACTTCTGTTGTGGCAATTGGATCCGAATATTCTCCCGAAATAGGGTCATATGTTTTTAACTCTCCCGATATTATCTGATAAAACGCACTTGGGCAATCAAATGGTGTCAATGAACTAGACGGACATGCAGTGGCATCTAATGGATCTGTTACGGCCGTAGTTGTATCCTGCGGACTGCCTGCATTTGTGGGTACGCCATTATCATCAACTGTATCTCCTAAACTATTATCCCCATCTAGATCACCTGCTACAAATGTACCATCACCTTCTATGGCATCGGGACATGAGTCTCCGTCTGCATCGGTGGACTGAAAATCTGGATCTCCTGCAATATCTGTATCTGCGATTGTATAATTAATTGTCCCTGAATCGGCTGGGGTCTCTAAACCATCAAACAATCCATTACCTCCTGATCCCGTATCTTGATTTGTTATTCTTCCATCGGTATGTGGCAAACCATGCCCAGCTTCTACAACATCATAAATACCATCATTATCACTATCTAAATCAAAAAAATCAGGAATACCATCACCGTCTGTATCGAAACTTACTTCTACCAAACCATCAATATTACCTATACCTCCAGTACTATCATCATCATCTAAATATGTAAACACGTTATCCATATCAGCATCGCCATAAGGATCTGAAGGAGATTCATCTAAATTAGGAATACCATCTCCATCTGCATCTAAATCTGTATTATCAACAATATTATCTTCATCAAGATCTACTGCCGAAATGGTCGTTGAACAAGAAAAACCATCATTTCTTTGTGTATTATCAGAAGGACCAATAAGTGCGGCTGTAGGAGTTCCTGTAGCATATCCGTCTACAAGAAATAATCCTCCTCCATTATTAGCGATATATAAACGACTCTGATTATCTGTAAACACAGCACCATAATTGGTAACACCTGTAGTAGGAAGATCTCCTGTGATAGGAACAATACTTCGGTCAGGGATATCCAGGTCCCAAATATATAATTCTACTCCATCGACTCCATAAAATGAATTTTCACTACTGATATATACAAGATCAAGTGCTGCCATTGCTCCTGGATTGTTATTCCAAAAAGCATTATTTAACAATACCGTGGTTACTGTTCCTAAAGGATTCGAAGTCAAGGTTGATACATTGTCTATATAACGAAGGTTTCGTCCATCTCTCATATATAACCTATCATTTGCTACATCTCCTGCAATGTAACTTGAAGCAGGTGTGGTATCTAATTCTCCCAGATCATCAAAATCACCATTACTATCAATACGAATTAAATGATTTGCTAAACTTTGCGGAGATCCTCCGGTATCTGTAAGCTCTACAACAGCATATAAGTAATCATCGACAGTATTGTACCCCCCTGCGTTATATATTTGGAGTGTACTAAGCGGTGTCCCATAAGAACCATCGGATGGATTATAGGGTCTTAATTCTCCGTTAATTGCCTGAAACAAGGTACTAGGACAATTAAAAGGAACGGTTGCTTGTCCGTAACTGGTGCTACCTATACTTAATAGGCATAGAAACAGTAATGATTTAAGACTATTAGAAAAACTCTTACTTACAATACATTTATGATCTCTAAAAATATTAAAAAAGATATTTCTTGTATGTGACTGTTTATTGAGTAATAATCGTGTAAAAACTTTCATAAGCACGTAATATGATTATTTGGTAAATCGTTTAAAAAGATATGCAAGGATAGAAGGCAGATACTTCTCTTTGTGAATTAGAAATATTTTGAATATTTCTTATGCTATTAATATGTATTTCGGAAGTTTTCTTTAGAAAAGAAAAAAAGCACCTATTTACGGATATAAAAAAACGTATATCTATAGGACTAATATTGGGTAAAACTAAATTATTCTTGAAGACTCTAAGAAAACAAAAAGAAAGAATAGGTTGTAACAGTACCTTTGAAGTATGCGAAAGCAACTTTATCATAGTTGATGTTATTAAAATTTATCGTTATTCATTTCCCTTAGTTAATTGGCTCGCCAAAATTCCTTAACTAAGGTATATTTATGTATTTCATCTTTTATTTCTAAAATTAATATGCTAAAAAAGCAAGATTAGAAACAAACAGATTCTTTTATACTATTAAAAAACTACTTACTAAATTCTAAAATCAATCATTATCTCTGAACATTATGTTAAAGTTATGTATAAAACTTTGATAATAAATACCATACAAACTCAAAATTTATACGTTAAAACAGTAATACTAAAATATCCACTGTTAAACTCATTAAAATTGCGAAAAAAATCGTTTTTATGACATATCTATCACAAAAACACATAATACCTCTAAAAAAACACAATAAAATTACATTTTAAACAAAAAAAATTGCTTTTATTACGGTTTTTCTATCTAAAAACCTTAACAAATTAACATTTTCCTTTTTTGCTTACTATTTATTAATGATCGTTCTAAAGCCCTTATGCTCTGAAGACGAATCTAGGCTATTTCCCATTCTGGCAGAAATTCTGAAACTTGCGCAATAAGTGTCATTGCACAAAAAGGAACCTCCTTTTATTACTTTTTCTGGTCTACCATTGATTGGCTGATTGGGTCCAGAAGGATTACTTAAAACCTGTTCGTGTATTTGTGAGTAATAGTTCGGATCATACCAATCTGATGTCCATTCCCACACATTTCCTGCTGTGTCATATAACCCAAAGTTATTCGCAGGGTATGTTTTTACAGGTGCAGTGTTACTATACCCATCACTTTTATCATCATTTTTAGGAAAATCTCCGGTGTAGGTGTTGGCCATAGCAGCGACAGCTTCTAATTGATTTCCCCAAAAAAATACTTTGTTTTTTTCACCTCCCGTTGCGGCGTACTCCCACTGGGCTTCAGTTGGCAATTCTCTACCTGCCCATTTACAATATGCCAAAGCATCTTCGTATGCTACATGAACTACTGGATAGTTTTCTTTTCCGAGGATATCACTTTCTGGTCCTTGTGGGTGCTTCCAGTTTGCTCCGTTTTTCCATTCCCACCACTGCGAAAAATTATATAAATTAGCTACTCCATCAGGTCGGTCCTTAAAAATCAATGATCCCGGTTGTAGGATTGAATCTGCTGGCTTTGGGGTTCCCGGGGGTAATTGCTTGCGCAACTCCTCCCAATCTACAGGCCTTTCTGCTAATGTTATATACTTTGTTTCTTGTACAAATTTATCGAACTGCGCATTCGTTACTTCATGTATATCTATTAAAAAACTATCTATATGAACAGAGTGTCTAGGCATTTCGTGTGCCATAGCTAATGTATCAGATTTCTTCGCTCCCTGAAAAAATGTCCCTTCAGGAATCCAAACCATCCCAGAAGGGATGCTATCTTTACTTTTTATACGTATTGTATTTTCCTTTTCCTTAGTTACAGAAGTTTCAGATTTATCATTTTTACAGGCACACACCATACTACCTATTATAAATAAAACGAACATACAGAAGGAACGGGTTTGATGTTGTATTTCTGAACACTTTTTTTCAAGTGAATATTTCATATTTCGACTTTGTTATTAAATTGATTCAATTTTATTACTTAAACCCAGCGTATGCATTAAAAAATCTACAGCGACCTTCAATAGCTTCAAAAACAAACGTTTAGCATCATTTTATACTTTCTGTCGCGGTGCTAGGCAGAAAGTGAGAAATGCCCTTCTTTATTGCACTTGAACGCTTTACAACAAAGTTCTGCTGCATAAAGTGGGTTTAGAGAACAATCAGAAAACATCCATATGACTAGACTTTCTGGTATTGGCCTATAGTAATCAAAAACCTTGTTTCGTTATGCACATAGACAAATTCAGTGTAATGCGTGAACTGTTTTGATTTTCACTGAAAAGATATAAAAAACCAAATGAGTAAGAAATATTTTTCAAACTCATTTGGCACAATACACTTATTAATATAAACCCAATCTTACATTTTAATAAGCTGCTTTATTACTACGTCATTTCCTGAATGTATCTGCATAAAATATTGCCCTGCAGGAATTGATGGAGATGCAATTCTGATTTTTTCTTCTGCATTAAAAGATTTAATGTATACTCTCTGCCCGATACTGTTAAACATCTGAACTTCTATTTGTTTGGCATTTATACCTTTTAACGAAATAAAGATTTCCTCGGTAAACATACTCGGATATACTGATGCAGAAAATTTACTTTGTACAGTACCTTCTTCAGTTATCGCTATGTTTTCTGAAATTACTTGATTTTCTTCTACACCCGAAGCTATTCGTGCAGCTGCACTTTGACAACCACTAATTACAACATCATCTATATAGACCCAATCCTGATTTCCTGATGCATCTGCTCTAAATCGCAGTTGAGTAGTTGTTGTAAATGGTCCCGCAATAAGTGCCTGACCAGGATTACGCTGATTATTTACAAACTCATCATTAAGGTTCCATTCTGCAACAGTTACAAAAGAAGCTCCTGCATCTGTCGATATCTGTACCCAGAAATCTTCATTTACATTATCCATACTTACACAGATATATGAAAAATCAACCGTTAACTCTTCGTAAGGAGATAAGTCTAGTGTATTTGTAGTCATTACAGATTCATCTGTATTGTCTTGTAATTCGATACAATAGCTACCCGTATTAGCATAAGCGGCATCTGCTATATTTCTATCAGCATCTACACCGCCATCATTCCAGATTCCCCAATCGGTCTCAAATCCTTCTGTATTAATCACTGTATAAGTACACGGCGTTGTATTATCTTCTAAACAGGCTGCTGATAATACCTGTGATCCTGACAATGCAGCATTATATACGGCAACAGCATCCATTTTTCCTGTATAAAAACTATCTGCGGTTACCCCAAAACTATCCCTTGTTTGTACACCTCCTAATCCACCAGCACCGGTATGATTGGCAATCGAGGCTGCGGCTGCACCACTAGAACTTGTTAACACTCCATCAATATATAATTGATGACTACTAAGTGAACCATTATATACTAATGCAATATGATGCCAATCTCCGTCATTAGGAAATGCTGCGCTCAATGAATCTGAAGCCGAATTACTACTTCGCACTATAGTCTCTACATTGGTTCCGTTAAGACGAATCACAAAACCTCTTGATCCTCCTCCCTCTTCAAACAAATCTTGAATTCCTGAGAAAGAAGATGGTTTTACCCACATAGTAATGGTTCTCGCCGATGTAGCTGTAATCATAAAAGGACCTGGATTTTGACTGTATTGTATTTTTGTGGCTCCATCAAATACAGCAGCTTGATCTCCTTCTTTAAAATCTACAGCATCGTATGTTATTGTACCAATTACAGCAATTGCATCATTTCCATTTGAGGACACATCATCTGTTCCTGAAGTAGTATCAAAACTCCAAAGTGCCTGGTATGTTTCTGGCGCAACGCAAGACCCGTCTACTGGTGGTGTTGTAATCTCTATTACCTCTGGCAATGGTACTGTAGCTCCTGTACTTCTATAGGTGGGTAAAGGCGCTGATACATTGATCAAATATGCCAGAAGATCTGTACTCATATCATTGGCAATAGTTAAGGTTGCAGTATCAGGACTTCCTGCCAGTAAATCTGTTGCCTCACCAATATCTGTATCTAAATTATATAACTCGTATGAGGCCGTTTCATAGTAATGAATTAATTTATAATCACCTTTTCTTATGATAGAAACAGGTCTTTGATCTCTTTGGCTATTGGCAATATACCCAGGAAAATGCCAGTACAATGCATCTCGACCAAGATCTGGATTAACTCCGGTGAGCATTGACCACTGACTCACTCCGTCGATATCATACCCTGATGGTAACGAAGCTCCTGTGATTTCTGCCAATGTAGGATACAAGTCAAACGCTTGTATTGGTGTATTATTAATAGTTCCCATATTGGCAAGTAAGCCTTCTGACCAGGCAAAAGTAACGGATCGAATTCCTCCTTCTGTATATTCTCCTTTCATTCCTTTGAGCGGTACATTATCTTCTGGGCCATTGGCTCCCCCATTATCTGAGATGAAGTACACCAAGGTATTTGCAGATAACATATTACCAGGATTACGCGGATCGGCGGTGGTCTTAAGGTAATCAATAATTCTACCAATATTTTGATCCATCCCTTCTAAGATTGCTGCTTGAGCAACATTATCATGTCCTATTTGACTTGGATTTGTCGAGTTTTTGGCTACATATTTTGAATAAAGATCTGGTCGTGCATTGGCTTGTCCCCAAGGACCATGAATTGCATAATTACTAAAATGCATAAAGAATGGTGTGCTCTTATTTGTTTCCATAAAATCTAATGCAGCATCTCCTAAAGCATCTGTAACATGCTTATTGGTTCCTTCGATAGAATTATCTCCTGCCAAATCAAGTGATTCTTGGGCGGTATATGGATCTGCATATACATCTAATTCTGGACCAATTCGCGCATGAAACTCCCAGTCGGTGCCATTAAGGGCAGCAAAATAAGACCCAGGTGCCCCATCAGAATCTCCACCATAATTAAAATCAAATCCTTGATCTGTAGGACCATTACTTAAACTACCTCCTGAGTGATACTTACCAAAATGTGCGGTGGTATATCCCTCTGGAGAGGTTTTTACGGTTTCTGCAATCGTAATAGCACTTGCAGGTATTTCATCTTCTCCGTTAGACAATCCCTGACTAGGCCCAACTAATAAGGAATTGGCGTCTCCCCTATTAAGACCATTTACCGCAAATACATTATTGGTCGGCCTTGATGCCCACTGACCACTAAGAATGGCTGCTCTTGTTGGGGCGCAATTTGCGCCGTTTACATACGAATTCGGAAAAGCAATCCCTTCATTGGCAAGCAAATCAATGTTCGGTGTTTCATAAAAATCACTCGGATTATTCATGCTTGTATCTACAGAACTTGTCTGTGACCACCCCATATCATCTGCAATAATAATTACCACATTGGGCGAGGGTGTTTGTGCGTATGATATACTTTTTACAAAACAAATCATAAAAAGTGTCATTACTAATCTGGTACTTTTTTTCATAAAATAAAAGTTTAGAATTTACAATTGGTATATCAACACCAAACCTCTGTAAAGGGCCATATTCTGTGAACCTTTGACAAAAGTAATCGGTGCAGTACTTAATTTATATTACTGATATTATTCGGGGTAAGGCCACAAAGAAGCTGCCATGAAGGAGGCAATACCAACCCCCGTAAACAAACTGAAAACCTACGTTTAGTTATGCTTTGATCGATTATGAATCAAAACAATCAGGTATGTTCTAATGTACATTTTTGTTTGAGAGTGTTCAATAATTACATCCATAGTCATTTTTCTTTAAACTAATAAGGTTAAAAATTAAATAAGCATAGAAATGGGGTAATTAGAATGTGAATCGAAAGAAGATAAATTCACATATTTCCACGAAGTTAAATTAAATATAAAATACTGAAAAACAATGATTTAAAAACACAATAAAACTACTGAGAAACCTTACTTTTAACAAAAAATTAAGTTTTTGTCTATTATAGAAGAAAATAAAGATGATTTTTATAAAATTGACAAGAATACTGTAAAGTAATTCTCAAATTAGCTCTAATTTTTGTTTTTTCCTCACTTCTTTACTCATAATACCCCTACTAAGTCAAAAATATTAGAACAAAAAATCCCCTCAACATACATCACGGTATATCACCTACAATTACCTTTTTTGAGATTCGGGTATTTCGAATGTATTAAGAGATGGTTTAGGATTTTAACATAGAAGTTTTTCTTGCTCCGTAGTGCTGCTATAAAGCTCAAAAAACACCTCCATTGATCAAAAAATCTTCATTTTTCGCCAGAATCAAAAAAGTTAAACCACTTTTCATAAGTAAAAAAGGAGTTAACCAGTGTGGGTAACTCCTTTTTGCTTATGCATTTGTGCTGTCTCATTGATTCTTTATAACAAATCAATGATGAGATACTATACGGTCTATATAAATCCTCTTTTACGAGCTTCTTCTAATAATTTTTGATCATCGGCTTTGGCAATAGAAAACATCTCTTTGATCTGATTCTTTCTTTTCTCAATTGCACTTAATGACAAACTCACATAATTAGGTAAGTTCTTTGTTTTTACACCACGAGATAAATGGTATAAAATCTTAAGGTTTTTCTCATCTAGAGAGAATTTATTGGTCATCATTTTTCTAAAATGATCGTTCACTGTTGCACTGTAATATGCTTTTCCTTCTACAATATTATTAAAGGCTAACAGCAACTCACTAGAAGTCAAATCACTTTTGATCAAAAACCCTGCTGGATTGATATTCTTAAGGATATTATGTATTCTATGATCCTCTCTATGCATGGTAAGTATAATCACACGGGCCTTTGGTAGTAATTGTTTTGCATGTTTTGCCAAATCCTCACCAGATGTGATCGTACCATCGGTAGATGGTGGTAATTTTATATCTATAAAAAGCATATCATACGGGGTAGTCTCTGAAGATTTTACGATATTGGCATAGGCATCATCGCAATTTGATGCAATATCTATCTTAATCTGATATTCTTTTTGATTTTCTCCCAGTAATGTATTCTTATATCCTTCTATAATCATTGGGTGATCATCGATCATAAGAACTTTTAGCTTTTTCTTCATCTTAAAAATTTTGCGTTTTTTAGGTTTTAAAAAAATAACAAACCGCCATATCAACTATACACATAGAAACGATAGTTTGCCTCTCTATTATTAATTAGACACTAACAGTAGCTGTATTGAGTGGTACAACAACCGAAACGGTGGTGCCCGAGCTATCATCACTTAAGAACTCTACTGCCCCACTCATTTGTTTTACTCTGGATGCAATATTCTTAAGACCAATTCCTTTTTTGACTTTATTGGCCTTAAATCCTATTCCATCATCTAAAATAGTAAGTTTTATGCTATCTTCGACATAATCGAAACTAATTTTTATAGATTCTGCCTTTGCATGCTTAAAAATATTCTGCATCGACTCCTGTATTATTCTAAAAAAGTTTACTTTTTTCTGATGATCTACTTCTTCCCAATCGATGTTCTCATCATTGCTAAACTCAAAATTAATCTTATGCGCATCGCATAGGTCACTGATCAGGCTTTCTACGGCATCGGTATAGGCTACATCCGTCGGGATCGCCTCTGTACCCAGGTCATGCGAGATCAATCGGATTTCTTTTTCTATCGATTTGAGCTCATCGATATACTTGCTACGGGCATCATTAAACTCATCGGTTACCCGTTGGTTGATCCCATCGAGACTGAGCCGTACCCCAAACAAACGGCCTAATACCCCATCATGTAGTTCTTCTGACATTCTTTTTTGCTCGAGTTGGCGACCTTCTTCGAGTTTGATTTGTTGGCTAAGCATGAGTCGATAGGTCTCCTCGTTGGATTCTTGTTGGCTCTTAGCAAACAGAAGCTCTTTATTGCTTTGTTGTTGCCTAAAGATGATGTATCCTAAAAGAAATAAGGCAGTAAGTCCCAAAATCGCAATAATCAGGATCTGATTTTCTTTACTCATCTGGATATTTTCTTCGACGATCTCCTCGGTTTCGAAACGAATACGGGCAAATTTATCTCTAAATAAACGCTCTTCTTTGACCAAACTATCATTTAACGCAATATATTTTTTTGAATACCCTAACCCTGTATAGCTATCCGAAACTTCCGATAAAATCTGATATGCCTTTAATAACTCCTCATTATTTTGTAAATTCATCGATATATCTCTAGATCTCTCTGCATAAGCCCTAGCAATACTATCTTCGTTAATTGATTGGTAGTACTCTGCCAAATGTAATGTATTCGTAGCTATTCCTGATTGATCATTAATCTTTTCCCTAATACCTAGGGAACGAAAAAAAAGATCGGGAATACTATCCAGATCTTTAGACAAAAAATTCACATAGGCTAAATTATCCAATAATAAAGCATGTCTTCTAAGGTTTTCAGACAGAAAATCTTTGTATGCCAAAGCTTTGTTGTAAGAATTCTTAGCATCTATATATCTTTTTTGAGACTTATACGCCGTTCCTATATTATTAAGAGAAACTAATGTCTGCAAAACCTCCATTTCAGTTCCCTTTGAGAACTCAATTGCCTTTTTGTGATATTCAATTGCCTCTTCGTACCGCTCTGAAAATTTTGCTAGAATTCCTAAATTCGTATAACAAATTGGTAAGTAAACTTTGTTTTCAGATTCTTCAAAACTTTCAATTGCCCTAATTGTAAGGGATTCACTTTGCCCATAATCTTTAGCTTTTCGTAAGATCTGGGCCAAATCTATTAATACAGTTCCGCGATCGAATGCTATTTTCTTAACATTCCTACCTTTGGTACTTATAGTTGTATAAATCTTTTCTGCTTCATAAAAATTGCTATAGGCCATCTCAATTTCTGATTTCCGATAATGAATTCCTAAATGAAAATAGGATTTAGCGATACTCAAAGAGTCATTAACCAATTTTGAAATTTCCAATGCCTTTTCATTCATTTTCTTATAATTTTCAAAATCTTTCAATGAATAATAAGCAATCCCTATTTCATGAATTTTTTCAATTTTTAATAAATTATTCTCCAGTGTGGAGGCTATTCCGTAAGCTTTCTCCAGATTATTCCTTATTTCTTCCTCATTTGCTTTTTCCAATTCGGAATTATCAATATATGTCTGTATCAAATTTGACTTCAACTCTTGACTTTCTATAACTTCATTAGAATCAACACATCCAAAAAAGATCAAAATAAACAGAAAAAAACATAAATTAAGCCTCATAAAAATTTTATTTCCAAAATAATCAATTTAAACAAAACAAAAAAGTCCTAACCATAATTAGAACTTTTTAAAATTGTTTTGAAAACTTTTAACGTTTTAGAATTTTATTTTTTAGGTTTGATTTCGATAATATCATCTTCCAACATCAATCTTCCCGGTATTGGTGAAGTTTCAACTTGATCATCTTCACTCATAAACTTTTTGATAGGTTTCGTTTGTGCACTATCATCTTCAATCATGGTATTATTAGTAGTAGTGGGGTCCGTATCCACAATATCATCCTCTTCCATAGATTCCGTTGGTTGTGTTGTAGCTTCATCATCTTCAATCATAGACTTGTCCTGAGGTTCCGTTTCAGCAGTATCATCCTCATCACTCAATTTATCAATTCCTTCAATTCCTACCTCATCATTAATATTATCGGCCTCACAGGCAATGATTAAAGAACTTAGTACTAATACAGCGAATATATTTTTTAACATTTTCATCTTCTTAATTTTTTTAGTTGTTATACTTTTCAGTTTCTAAAAGATCTTACTGATCTTCGGGGGGTTTAGTTACTCTATTTACGTTTGTTTGTTATGTTTGTGCATCGTCGCGCTCACGATTTCTATTTCTTAAAACTACACTTCTTCAATTTTATTTTTGCTAGAGAAGCATTTGTTGTTCGTTTTGTACATTACAAATGTAGTTCGATTCTGTCTTCGCGCCTAATATATTAAAGAGTGTTTAGTAACTGAACGTCAATTAGAAGTAAATGAACGTAAGATACGGGTCATTGGTCGAATTTAAATAAATGATGTTTTTTGTAGGAAAGAAATTACTAATGATATGATAAAAAAAATAAAAATTAGCACAAAAAAAGACCGAAAGTAATGTGATACTAACGGTCTTTTTGAAGGTGTGTATATTCTAGATTGGCTATATATAAATTAAGCTTTTCTTGGCCAAAGCATCCCTTATTTCCTCGACATTATTCTTATAGGATTTAGAAAACGGGATCATGTCATCGGTGTTCTTAATTGCACATTTGGCTTTGCCAAAATGAATCCTCGAAACATAGTGCGTATTGATAATGTAGCTATTATGAATTCTTACAAAATGATCGGGTAATAAATTCTGAAAATGTTTTAAGGTTTTAAAGGCTTCTACCTTGTCGCCATTATTCATGATAAAATCCGTGGTATTATTATCTGCTTTGAGATACAAAATCTCATCTACATCAACAAACTTATAATCGCCATAAGATTTAAAACATAAGGTGTTATCTTCTATCTGCCCAAAATCCTTCTCAAAACGCATCAACGTTCTGTTAACCTGACTTTTACCAAAGGGTTTCAAGATATAATCCATGATACGATTACGGATTCCTTCGATGGCATAATCTGATGTTTTGGTTATCACAACAAACTCTGGTAAGCGAGACATATATCTCGATAATTCTGTGATTAATGAGTACTTCGTTTTGTCACCATGGGCACCCGGTACTTCTGGCTCTAAAAAAACAATACGTGGTCTTCTTTCTAGAATTAAATCCAATGCATCTTGCTCATCCTTAGCAATTCCTGTACAGATATAATCTGAATTTTCTTCTAGAGAAATTTGTATAGTATCTGCTATTTTCTCATCATTGTCAATGACAACATATGGATATTTCATAGGGTATATATTAAAAAGTTATTTTCGGCTTACTTGCGATATGTTATTCCGTTTACAAGGTACGGCATTTAGGACCTTAGTCGGATGCGGTAAAACCGTACCATTAATACGTTAATACTTTATTTACTAGTAATAATGCGGGGTTACTCATCGTGTTTTATGGTTGTTTTATCTAAAAAAACACCAAAAACTAAAAAACCGCCATCAAACACGCTCTTTTTTGAGGGTAAAAAAGCCTAAATAATATGGAAAAACCTTAAATAAATCTTAAAACCCTTACTAATTTGCCTCATTTTTTTATAACAAAAAGTGTAAAAAATTGTGTTTTTTTATATTTTTCGTCATCCCATTTGTGTAGTTTTAAGGATCCAATGGTTTTTGGAAATTACTCCAAAAAAAACGGGGAAGCATTCGTTAAACGTATCTAAACATCGATAAAAGAAGTAATACTCTGATAATTGACACGAGTTCACCCCAAAAAAATATAGAACAGCTATGAAGAACATTGTCGTCCTGACTGGTGCAGGAATTAGTGCAGAAAGTGGTATTAACACCTTTAGGGATGCAAATGGCCTCTGGGAGGGTCATGATATTATGGAGGTTGCCTCGCCTATCGGATGGGAAGCAAATCCCGCATTGGTCCTCGATTTTTATAACAAACGAAGAAGCCAATTACTTACTGTATCACCAAATCAAGGACATCTAAGCCTCGTTGCTCTAGAAAAAAAATACAATGTTACTATCATTACTCAAAATGTAGATGATCTGCATGAGCGGGCTGGTAGTTCTTCTATTTTACATCTGCATGGTGAACTTCTGAAGGTACGTAGTCAGCATACACAAGACCTAGTTCTTGACTGGAAAAAAGATCTGAACTTAGGAGATTTATGCCCAAACGACTCGCAATTGCGACCACATATCGTATGGTTTGGCGAAGAAGTACCTCTACTTAATACTGCGATTACAATAACAGAAAAAGCAGACATTCTACTAATAATTGGTACTTCTATGCAGGTATATCCTGCGGCTAGTTTGTTGCAATATGCACCTAATCAGACGCCCATATATTTTGTTGATCCAAACCCTGCTATCGCTCCCAAACCCCATCTTACGATTCTCAAAGAAAAAGCTACTACAGGGATCCCCAAAATAGTGAACACTTTACTTGACCAAGCTTAAGACTAATTACAGTTATCTATACCATAAACGTCTTACTCTAAATAAGGAAACCTTTGTACAAATGAGCATGCTAAAAGAGATTTTATCTACCATTAATCATTCGCGAGAAAAAAGAAGTTCTTTTGCACATATGATACTGCAACAACCAACATTGTTGCCCGAACTGCTCTCTATTTGTGAACAAGTCGATGACGAAATCTCGTTTAGGGCTGCTTGGGGATTAGAATTTTTATGTAAGGATTCTATAACACCTTTGCTTACCCATCTCGATCGTCTCTTTATTATTACTCCTAAAGTATATCAGCACCAGGCTGTGCGACCAATGGCTAAAATATTCGAATATCTATCGCTTGGCTACTACAAAAAAAAAGATCCCCAAATACAACAGGCTCTTAGTCGACTGCATCGAGAAAAAATGATAGAAATTTGCTTTGACTGGCTAATTACAGATCAAAAAGTAGCCGCAAAAGCATATTCGATGACTTCTTTATATTTATTAGGTACAGAATTCGATTGGGTACACCCTGAACTTAAAAACATACTCGAAAACACGTATAGTAATGGTAGTGCTGCATACCAAGCACGCTGTAGAATGGTCCTGAAAAGACTTTAATGGTTATAATTTTTGTTCAAAATTAGATTTCAGATCTATGTACAGCTCAAATTAAAAGCAACCCAATTTCTGACATTTTGATCTACTCTAGCATAGATTCATAGACTTAAATTACTGTATTTCAACACCTCTACACACAAACATAGACATCTTTCGTATGATTTCGCACTTCGATCTTAGCATGTGCAACTCGGCACCTAAAGTAATGAATACCAAAGTTTTTTATTTTTCTTTAAAAAAAACACCCAGATTACGGAAAACTGTAAATATTATTAAAAATCCCATCTTATTTTTATACTGAGTTTAATACCAAATCATTGATTATGTCAAAATTATTTTTAGAACCTGGTGACATTGTTAAAGTAATCAA
Source organism: Aquimarina pacifica (assembly GCF_000520955.1). Lineage (GTDB taxonomy): Bacteria > Bacteroidota > Bacteroidia > Flavobacteriales > Flavobacteriaceae > Aquimarina > Aquimarina pacifica. The sequence goes on from NZ_JACC01000010.1 coordinate 19,725, forward strand.
CATATTACCCAAAGCAAAACACATCAAAATTAATGAGGAATATGCCGTGGAAAAAGTGAACACAAAACAATTTGCGATACGGATACATAACAAATTGAAGTATTTCAACTTGAGTCAATATCCCATTATCTTTGAAAAAATTGAAAAAAATCCACTCTCTAAACTTACCGAAGCTAGTCTCATAGCAGTACAAAATGATCTTATTGCACTTGGTAATTTCTTTAGCGAAAAAGGATTAGAAAAAAAAGAAGCTGAAAACATGCGACGGCTATGCTTAGTTAAAGATGAAATCAACTTGAGGTATCAGGATCTTTTTCAGATATCGCAGGATTCGATGATATAAAGACGATATAAAGCCGACCTCTTATTTTTCAAAAAAAGCTGTCCCAAGATTAGGTCTAAGCTCCTTTTTTCGATTAGAACTCATCTTAACTTTTTCTAGCTCTTAAAAAACGGTTAAAAACAAAAAGTCAAGGTGAATCCTTGGTAAACTTCTGCTATTGGTCTCTCTGTAGCTCTGGTAATAGAAATATTTGTACTACCATCGTATCAATAACAAAAATGTAACTATGATTGTTTATATTAAAAAAATGAAATGTTGAATTCTCGATCAAATAAATATAATTTTGCTTTCATAAGAGCTTATAAGTATTAAGGCTTGATTATTCTTTCGCTATACATTTAAAGTGCTATTTTGAATATTTTTTACGGGAATCTGTAATTACAAGTAGCGAATTGAAAAAAGTTTAAACCACTTCTTTATCTTTGCAGCTTCCAAAAAAGAAAATTATGTCTTCATTTCCTTTGCAAGCAATCTCACCTATTGATGGACGGTATGCTTCAAAAACTAAATCGTTAAGTGCTTTTTTTAGTGAAGAGGCACTAATCAAATACAGAGTATTAGTAGAAATTGAGTACTTTATTGCATTGTGCGAGATTCCGCTACCGCAATTAAAAAGTATTGATACTACTATTTTTTCGCAATTACGTGACATCTTTACTTCGTTTTCTACCGAAGATGCGCAAGCAATAAAAGACATAGAAAAAGTAACTAATCACGATGTAAAAGCGGTTGAATATTTTATCAAAGAAAAATTCGACTTACTCGGTTTGCAAGAATATAAAGAATTTATACATTTTGGGCTTACCTCTCAGGATATCAATAATACTGCAATACCTCTTAGTATCAAAGAAGCTATTGGTGATGTTTATATCCCTAACTATCTAGAATTAAAAGAAAAATTAAGTTCATTGGTATCAGATTGGTCAGACATCTCTATGCTAGCGCGTACACACGGGCAACCTGCCTCTCCTACACGATTAGGAAAAGAACTGCAGGTCTATGTAACGCGACTCGATGCTCAATTTGATTTATTGAACGATATCCCCAGTGCTGCAAAATTTGGCGGTGCAACAGGAAATTATAATGCACACAAAGTAGCATACCCAACTATTGACTGGAAAGCTTTTGGAACTCAGTTTGTTCAAGAAAAACTAGGATTACACCATTCTTTTCCTACGACGCAAATAGAGCATTATGACCATATGGCTGCCTTATTTGATGGACTGAAGCGTATTAATACAATCATACTTGATCTTGATAGAGATATCTGGACGTATGTATCTATGGATTACTTTAAACAAAAAATCAAAAAAGGAGAAGTCGGTTCTTCGGCAATGCCACACAAAGTAAACCCGATTGATTTTGAAAACAGTGAAGGAAACATCGGTATTGCTAATGCATTGTTTGAGCATCTGTCTGCTAAACTCCCTGTAAGTAGACTACAGCGTGATCTTACGGATAGTACTGTATTGAGAAATGTAGGCGTGCCCTTTGGGCATACTATTATTGCTTTTCAGGCAACCCTAAAAGGGTTAAACAAACTTCTTCTTAATGAAACAAAATTCGCTGAAGACCTAGAAAACAATTGGGCTGTTGTTGCCGAAGCGATACAAACCATCTTGAGAAGGGAAGCATACCCAAACCCATATGAAGCACTAAAAGGACTTACACGTACCAATGAGGCTATTAATCAAAAATCTATTGCTGATTTTATAGAAACATTAGAAGTTTCTGATACTATTAAAGCTGAATTGAAACAAATTACTCCGTCAAATTATACTGGGATATAATCTAAATACATTATACAAAACAAAAATGCTATGAACCTTATAGATTCATAGCATTTTTGTTTTATACATCTTACCCTAAGCAGGTGAGGTGTTTCTTACTCAAAAGTCTTTGCGATACTCTTAAACGCATCAAGATTAAGCTTACCTTTTTCGAAAGAGCTTGCCAATTTTGCCATTTTCTCAGGCCTCATATTGTCTCCTAAGACACGTATCAAAGCCAACCCTTTTTCTGAATCTGTTGCAAATACTATAACCTCATCAATATCATCATCTTCTCCCTGATATTTTAATACCGCTTTGGTACCGTTAGACCCAAAACTCATTAAAGTCTGATAGGTATCATCATTTAATATTTTTTTAATGACCAAACGTTCTTCTTCGAATCTCGGTTGATTACTCTTATTGAGCGGTAATCCAAGAAAATTTACTTTTTTAATACTCTCGATAGCCTCTTTCTCTTCTGTGGTAAGGCTAATCCCTTCCTTATCTAAAAGGCTAGAAGGTATATCGACTGCTATAAAATCAGCATCTCCCTGATGATCAACAAAATACTGTTGTAGTGATGGTTCACTATTACAACTCATTAATACCGCAATAGCGACTAAAGCTATTAATTTAACTACACTTCTCATTATCTATTCGTTTTGATTGATTATTGATTGATTTTATATAATACCATTTCTAACTTAAAATGGTATAACACGAAAAAAGGAGCTATTTGACTATTTTTTTAATGCTATTCCTATAATTGAATACTTTATTCAATATTGATATAACCCGAGCCGATTGTAACGTTAAAAATAAGATTATTGTATTCTAGATTAAGACGAGAATGACATTGCTACTACGAACAGGAATCTTATATTTTTTCGGACTCAGGTTACATTATATTATTTGTTATCGTGTTATTCTTACTTATTGCTTCTTAATTACTCTTTTTAACTTTCTTCAACTCTTTCCCTCCAGGAATATTAAGGTCGTCTGCAAGTTTTGAGACTTGGCGTAAATCAATTTTTCCTGTTATTGTCAGTATAATTGATTTTGCTCCATCACCCTCATCATTTCCTTCTAGATACATAAACAACTCTTTTACATAGTCATCGCTGGCTCCTGGCTTATAGTAGAACTTTATGTTATCACCTTCATCACTTTTTACTCTCATTAATTCATCTAAAGAGGCTTTTTTGAGATAACTTCCTACATCACTTTTCATCTTCTGCCCTACTCCTTCATTTTCGGTAATAAACACCTTGATATTATTAATATTCTCTACCAAATTAAGGTACTCTTGCGTTTCTTTGTCTGAGCTTTCGAAATCTATTTTGCTAAGAAGTTTAAACATTTTATTCGTAATCACCATAGAAGTGACATCATTCATATCTTCATATTTATCAAAATAACTTTGAGCATTTGACATATATGGCGCAACAATTAGTGCTAAAACAATTGCTAACTTTTTCATAATTTATATTCTTTTATTTTTCCTCATATAAAATATAGAGGTATTATTATTTTTTATTTTAAAAATTTGTTTTTAGTGTTTTCAAATTCTTTGAGGTACACTAAACCCTCTTTGCCCTCATTCATGTATTGAGAAACCATATTCAGAATTTTTTTGGTTTCTTGTAACGCAATTTCGGGATCTTCAAAAGTATCTACCGGCTCTGATGGTCCTGTTCTGGCCATGAACAATCCTACAATCAAAGCAATAGAAGCTGCCATACCTACCCAGGCATAACTCTTTTTATTATGTGCAGTTAACTTTAGATCCCTACGGGCACTCACGGTGCTTTCTTCAGAAAAATACTTAAAAAGATATTGGTACTTCTGAAGGTGTGACGGCACAGTTTCGCTGGTAAAATATACCTTTAATTCTTTCTCTTCTGAAATGGTCGTTTCGCCTTCGAAATACTTCTCTAGTAACTTTTCTATATTAGACAACTCCATAATTGTGTTTTTTTAATAATTCTTCTCTTATAACTTTTCTTCCGCGTGACAACGCTACTCTTACCGCCGTCTCATTCATTTCTAACATTTCTGCAATCTCTGCATTATTATACTGTTCTATATCTCTTAATTGTATAATCATTCGTTGTTGTTCTGGTAGGCTCTCCATAATTTTACCTACCCAATCAAGACTATCTTTTGCTTCTACCTGTCGCTGCAACGATGCCTGTCCGTCTTCATAATTGTTATGTACAATCTTAAGGTTTCCTGTCTGCTTTGACTTTAATTTATCATAGCAATAATTCTTGGTCATAGTCATCGCAAATGCTTCTACATTTTTATACGTTCCTATTTTGCTTTTATTTTTCCAGAGTTTTAACAATACTTCTTGCGTTGCATCTTCTGCTTCTTCACTACTAACAAGCAAACGTTTAGACAACCTAAATAGTTTATCCTTGAACGTATTGGTAAGCGTTATAAATGCTCTTTCTTTCATAGTATTGGTTTGGCTCGTTATAAAACTAATCTGTTAGCTTTATATAAGGGAGACGACTATCTATATAATTTGTTACACAATTCTTTTATTTTATAATAAAGTTCCTATTTTTAGGGTTATATAAACAAAAATTGATATGAAATATTTATTCTATTTTGTCCTTTTACTTTTTTCGGCAAGTATTATGACAAGTTGTGCAGAAGACAATGACGATGTTCTTGAACCAGCAACCGCCTCTGAAATTAATGATTTTATCTGGAAAGGGCTGAATGGTTTTTACTTATATAAATCCCAAGTCCCTGATCTGGCAGATGATCGTTTTTCTTCTAATGAAGGGTATGCAGATTTTTTAAACACTTTTACTACACCCGAAGCTATTTTTGAAGGTTTATTAACTACACAAACCACGTTTGTCAATGGTGACACCTACAATGTTGATGACTTTAGTTTTCTTGTAGATGATTACGTTGCATTAGAAGAAAGTTTTGATGGCCTTTCTCTTAGCAACGGTATGGAGTTCTCCCTGTTCTTTGCTGATGAGACAGAAACAGCTATTTTTGGCGTTGTTCGCTATGTGCTTCCTAATACGGATGCAAAAGATAAAGGAATACAACGAGGAGATGCGTTTAATAGTGTCAATGGTAATCAACTTACCGTTGATAATTACAGAGACTTACTTTTTGGAGCATCAACAACCTATTCGATAGGTTTGGCTAATTATGATGGTGAAAATGTAACATCTACAGGACAATCAATAGAATTAACACAGGTAGAATATACTGAAAACCCAGTTTTTATTACAAAAACACTAGATATTGGGGATGATACAGTAGGATATCTTATGTATAATTCTTTTACGGCAGATTTTGATACAGAACTTAATAATGCTTTTGGTGAGTTAAAAGCAGCGGGTATTACAGAGTTAGTTTTGGATCTACGCTATAATGGTGGTGGATCTGTAACCTCTGCTGTTGCTCTGGCAAGTATGATCTCAGCACAATCTACAGACAACGTTTTTTCTGTAGAAGAATGGAATAGTGATATAAACCCACTGTTTAATGATGAAGATTTAATTAACTCTTTTGTTACTACCACAAGAGATAATGATGCTATTAATAGTGTTAACCTGGATCGACTGTATGTATTAACTACTAATAGCTCTGCTTCTGCTAGTGAATTAGTGATTAATGGTCTTGACCCATATATAGATGTGGTTACAGTGGGTACAGCGACTAGAGGAAAATTTCAGGCATCTATCACACTATATGATTCGGATAATTTCTTTAGAAGCGGTGATAACCTAAATACAGGACATACCTATGCCATGCAACCTCTGGTTCTTAAATCTTCTAATTCTTTGGGAGTTACAGATTATTACGCTGGCTTTGCCCCAGATATAGAGGTGTTTGAAGATCGTTCAAATTTAGGAATTCTGGGAGATCCAGAAGAAACATTACTAAAAGCCGCTCTAGATGATATTCAGGGAGCTGCAAGGTCATTTAACAAATCTAAAACCTCAGCATTAAAGCTGTTTGGAGAAAGTAAAATGAACAGCCCTATTTTTCAGAGAATGTATTTGGATCTTGAAAACGCTAAGAAATAGAAATCATAGTTTTATCTTTCTATAAAAAATTATAAGAAAAGCCCCAAAACCTAGCAGTTTTGGGGCTTTTTTATATCTAATTCTCACAAATTCATATTGACGGCATACTCGCTTAAAAAGTAAGATTAAGACCTACACGAGCATTTCTACCCCTCGTATTATATCCGAATACTTCTTGGTAATCTTCGTTTGCAATATTATTGACAGCACCAAACAAAGTAAGATTTTTAAGGAGCTGATAATTCACATAAAAATCTAAAATTCCGTAACTATCTAAGGGAACGGCTACCGGAGCAAAAGTAATAGGGTCAAAGTTAGAATCCGTGCGCTCTCCACTATATTGATAACTTAACGATGTGTATGTTTTATCACATACTTGATATCCCAAACTTGCTTGTATTACATGCTCTGGTATTCTAATATTATCCTCGAGTTTATCTATATTGGTATATGTATAATTACCGGTTATAATCAACTTATCGTCTAGAAATTTTGTTTCTACCATTGCTTCTATACCGTCTACATCAATATCCTCTGAAGAATTTGAGTTTACAAAAGTTACAGGATCGAATGTGATGAAATTTTCTGATTTCCTATTAAAGTAAACTACACTAAGCATTGCTCTCTTTTCATGAGAAAGTTCTGCACCTACCTCTATAGTTCTACTCTCTTCTGGTTGTAGATCTGGGTTACCACTAAAAAAAGCAGTATCGTATAATTGAAACAATGAAGGAGTAATGTAGGCTGTACTATAACTAGCTAGTCCCTTGATATAATTACCCCCAAAAGTATAGGTATAAGATGGGTTTACACTGTAGACAAAGTGGTTGCCGTAGGCACTATGCATATTCAATCGTGCTCCTGCATTTATATTCAATCCAAAATCTGAAGTATATACGAGATTAACATACGGATCAACGATATCAAAATCTGCTTCATTATCATTGATTGTCTGCTCAAAATCAGAGGCTCCAAACGGAATACTAAATAGGTTAAAATCACTATTAGAACCATTCACCCCAACTAGTGTATACAACCCATTCTCTAACTTATATTTATGGTATACGTCAAAAGCGAAAATCTTGCCTTCATATTGTGATGGAAATCCAGAAATGAATTCTCTTTCTAGGTTTGCAAAACTGGTAACAGCTGTAAAACTCCCCTTGTTTTCATTATAGTTAAACTCTAAAAAATTCCCTATTCGTTCTTGAGTGCTTTCGAATTGATTATCGGCATCAAAGGCTGCACCACCATCAAAATCAGACTTATATGTGTCCAAATTTCCGAAGAAATGAAATTTAAAATTCTTATTCACTTTATACCCTACTTTGGCATATACGTTGTACTTAGAATAGGAATCACTTTCTGCTCCTTCTGCCTCTGCAGCAGATAATCCATCAGTGAATTGATTTCCTAGACTTACCATATAGCTCACTTTATTCACTGTACCATTTACCGAAGCCAAATTAACAAACTCATTAATATCATATCCTTGATCTTCTTGAGATTGATTGGTCCCTAAACTGGTAGAGAATTGTGCTGCTATTTCTTTTTTGCTTTCTGACGTTGTAGTTATATTAATAACTGCTGCCGCTGCACCAGAACCATATAACGTACTCGAAGCTCCTTTTAATACCTCTATAGATTCGATCTGATTAACCGCTAATAATCTAAGATCAAAATCTCCTGCTGATGAAGAAGGGTCACTTACCGTAATCCCATCAATACGAATAACTACCTGACGATTACGCCCCCCTCGAACATATACCCCAAGTGGTTCTCCTGCAGCACTGGTACTATTATTAATAGATACTCCCGCGACACGATTTAAAACTGTTGCTACAGACTGTCCCTGGCTACGCTCTAACTCTTCTTTACTAATTTTGGTAATTACCTTACCACTTTGTTCTCTTTTTAACTTGAACTTAGAATCCGAAAGGACAACTTCTTCTAATTCATTAACCTTTTCATCCGACGTTACTTCCTGCGCCGAAATAATTTGAGTTGCAAACATTGCGAATGCAGCTCCAAAAAACATTTTTTTGTTCATTTCCTAAATGACTTATAATTTTACAATTACCGGAAAAAAGTATGTAGTTTACCCATACCTAAACTTCTATCCCGAAAGTTTACTATCATGAATTAAGGCAGGTCTCCTGGCTTGCGTACTGTTGTTTACCTTCCCACTTGTATTGAATCTCTATAAAATTCTACACAAGCAGTGGTTTAAAAGAATTAACAACAATCACCTCCTACAATTATGTGTAATTACACACTAACATTGATTTGGCAAAGCATACAGTTGCGGGAACAGCTCAGGATTTATCAATTCAGAATTGAGGATTCTTAACTAATTTACCTGATTCCCTTTTAATTATCAATGCTGAGAACAGCATTTCAAAACCAAAATTCTGCGCGAATGTATTATATTTTACCGAATTTGAGATTACTTTAACGAATAAATAATTTATACTCCTAACTTTGCTTTTTTTAACCTATGTGCCATGAGCTTTTTAGGTTCATACAACAAAGAAAGTATCAAAAAATCATTTCGAATGATATATTACATTACTGGGGGCGAACGATCAGGCAAAAGTAGTTTTGCCCAAAACCTTGCACTACAACTTACCGACAGCCCAATTTATCTTGCTACATCCCGAGTCTGGGATCAGGACCATAGAGAACGTATTAATAGGCATATTGATGATCGTGATCAACGCTGGACCTCTATTGAGGAGGAAAAAGAGCTTTCAACAGTTATTAAACCATCAGACATAGTCGTTATTGATTGTGTAACCCTATGGTTGACTAATTTTTTCGTCGACACAAAAAATGATGTAACATTATCCTTAAAACAAGCTAAAGAAGAATTTGATAAACTACTAAAAATAAAAGCGACTATTATTATTATATCTAACGAAATAGGTATGGGAGTACATGCAACTACAGAAGTAGGAAGAAAATTCACAGAATTACAAGGTTGGATGAATCAATATATAGCCAAACACGCTGATAAAGCGACCCTCATGATTTCGGGAATCCCCGTAGAAATAAAAAATAAAAAATGAGCCAGATACACTTTGATATACAATCTATTTTAGACATCTCTTTAGAACAAAAAATACAATCTAAAATAGATAACAAAACAAAGCCCTTGGGAGCATTGGGTATTCTTGAAAAACTAGCATTACAGATAGGAATGATTCAGGGCACACACCAACCATACTTATCAAATCCTACGATTCTTGTTTTTGCCGGAGATCATGGCATTTCAAAAGAAGGAGTCGTTAACCCATATCCCCAAGAAGTAACCGCACAAATGGTGTACAACTTTTTGAATGAAGGTGCTGCTATTAATGTGTTTTGTAAACAAAATGACATTGAACTCAAAGTAATAGACGCGGGAGTACATCATATTTTTGGTGGGGTTTCTGGGCTTATCAATGCAAAAATTGACATGGGTACCAAAAACTATCAATATGAACCTGCAATGTCTATTGAGCAGTGTATTGATGCTATTAACAAAGGCGCAGAAATTGTTTCTAATACTCAAGCTAATGAGTGTAATTGTATTGGTTTTGGCGAAATGGGCATTGGTAATACCTCTGCAGCTTCACTACTAATGGCATACACAACAAAATTAGACATTGCTGATTGCGTTGGAGCAGGAACAGGATTACCTGATAAAGACATTTTACGAAAAAGAGAGATTCTAGAAACCGTCTTTAAAAAATACCATCCGACCTCAACAATAGAAGCACTTGCTATTTTTGGAGGATTTGAGATTGCCATGATCACTGGTGGGATTCTAAAAGCTGCAGAAAATAAAATGACAATTCTCATTGATGGCTTTATTGTTACTGCCGCGCTATTAATAGCCCATAAAATCAATAAAAACGTACTGGATTATTGTATTTTTGCTCATACGTCTGGTGAACAAGGACATCAAAAGATGTTAGATTTCTTAGGTCAAAAGCCAATAGTTGACCTGGACATGCGATTAGGCGAAGGTACAGGTGCGGCAATTGTATATCCTATCCTACAATCCTCTGTCGCTTTCCTGAATACTATGGCTAGTTTTGAGGAGGCAGAAATTTCTAAAAATGACCACTAAAGTATTATGAACAAGGCAGTGTTATCATTACTTATATCTTTGGCTGGGATATTTCTGGTCTACAGAGGGAATCTTTTTTTATATCAATTAGCTATCGAATCATTACCCATTCAAGACATACAAAATCAATCGTATGTAAATACTTCTATAGATATTATGGCTTTTGGCAAAACATATAGAATAGGAACGCTTTGTATAGGTTTACTAGCACTCTATCTCGGAGTGATTGCATATCTAAAAAAAAGTAAAATGGGTAAGGCTGCAATATTCATTTCTTTACTATTGATTATCTTGGCTTTTATTCCTTTATGGAAATATAGGTATGAGATTGATTCATCACATATCGAGGCCATCAAAAACAGCGAAAGAATTTTACCTCATCTAAAACCAATAACTACTTAAAAAAGCTTATGAAAAAAGAGGTTCATATATTCTTTACAGCTTTAATGTTTTTTACCCGTATTCCGTGCCCAAAATGGGTAGATCATGATCCTATTTATCTACAGAAAAGTTCTAAATATTTTTCACTAGTGGGGATTATCGTTGGAAGCATTGGCGCGCTATTTTTTTATGCAACTCATTTTCTTTTCTCTCTAGAAATTGCCCTTTTAATATCGATGGTATCAACAGTCTATGTTACGGGTGCTTTTCATGAGGATGGATTTGCTGATGTTTGCGATGGTTTTGGGGGTGGCTGGACCAAAGACAAGATCTTACTCATCATGAAAGACTCAAGGTTAGGAACGTATGGCACCATAGGCCTCCTTCTTCTCCTTGCTATGAAGTTTACCTCTTTGCGAGAATTTGAGATTTTATATATGCCTTTGATTATCATTGCCGGTCATAGTAGCAGTCGATTTATTGCAACTACCCTTATTTTTACACATCCATATGTGCGAGATACTGATGATAGTAAAGCAAAACCGGCGGCAAAAAGTATGAGCATATCTATGTTATTAATAAGTGGGTTAATAGGACTTGCTCCTTTATTACTTTTTAAAAATCCATTAGTATATCTTACCTTACTCCCGATGTATGTATCAAAACTTTTTTTGGCAGCAAAATTCAAAAAATGGATTGGTGGGCAAACAGGGGATTGTGCAGGTGCTGTGCAACAGCTAAGCGAAGTAATCTTTTATCTTAGTCTATTGGCGTTATGGAAATATATTTGGTAAGGCATACTACTCCTAATATCGAAAAAGGAATTTGTTACGGACAAAGTGATATAGGAGTTACTGAGACTTTTGAGAAAGAAGTAGAAAAAATTCATTCTCAAATCCCAATACATGATATTTCTAAAGTATACAGTAGCCCGTTGCAACGTTGTAAACTATTAGCCAAAACATTTAATCACACTACCTTTTTCGACGATCGACTAAAAGAACTCAACTTTGGTGATTGGGAGTTAATGGCATGGGATGATATCAATCCTTCAGAAATCAACCCATGGATGAATGATTTTGTACACACACCAACCACGAATGGCGAATCCTATATAATACTCCAAAATAGAATATTAGCATTTTTTAATGAATTGGAGCACTCTTCAAAAGAAAAAATTGTTATTGTAACCCATGCTGGCCCAATGCGAGCATTGCTTTCTTACATTCGAAAAATTGACCTCAAAGATTCTTTTAGTATCCATATCACATATGGCGATGTGATCCCTATTTATGACACCTTAAAACTACTATAAAAGCTTCCGATTTATGTTGTTTCTAACAATATCACCATAGCAACAACAGTATAAAATCAATTAAAACAGTCCTTTTTATTGCATTTGGGACATCGTCTCTAAATTATAATTTCTGAATTCTGGGTAAAACTCTGTTTTATTTTTTTCAACGAAAAATAAAACAAATTAACAACAGGCTTTTTAAAACCTAACAGTGTCATTTTTTATCAAAAAAAAATATTTTTTCTTAATAAAGTAAATACCTTTAAAATAAACACAACTTTTAATGATAAATTATTAATTTGGAATACACAATTAAACTCATATATCAATCACACATGAAAACTTTAAAATTTCTTTTTTTTCTTTTCGTATTAACCAACGTAACTGCCCAAATTCCAACTGGTGGCAGTGAATTAATTATTTCTTCAGTCGCTGATTATGGCTTTTATGGATCAGACTTTGGGTACAAAACAGACATTAGTGCAACACCTCTTCCTTTTGATGAAGCAGCAGAAATCACAGTCACCACGGCACCTACGAATCCCTGGGAAATTGCAGTAACATTTAGTCCACAGAGCGGCTACGACACAGGAGATGTCCTTCTTATGGCTTTTTATGCAAGAACCACAGAATCCTCTCTAGGAACCGGTACAGGCGAACTAAGAGCGGTCGTCGAAGAAAACACGGTTTACACAAGCGATCTTGGTCAGAATGTAACCATTGGTTCAGATTGGCAATTGTACTATTTGCCATTTGTTTCTGGTCAAACATTATCGGCATCACAAATTAATATGGCACTACAGTCAGGGTTTCCAGAACAGGTTGTAGAAATTGCACAAGTTCGTCTTATTAATTATGAAAACACATTGACTATTGACGATCTTCTAGACACCAATAATCAAATCCCTGAGGGAGGTACCGATCTCATTTCTTCTTCTATAAATGATTATGGTTTTTATGGAGAGGTATATGGATATGTAAATAATGTCACTATAACCAATCCTCCTTTTACTGAGGCTGCAGAGATTACCGTTACTGAACAACCTACTAACCCTTGGGAAATTGCAGTAACATTTAATGCCGAAGAAGGATATACAGCCGGCGATGTAATGCTAATGACATTTTATGCTAAAGCGACAGCCTCTTCTGATGATTCAGGAAAAGGGTTAGTTACAGCAGTAATTCAGGAAAATACAGTATACACTAGTGACCTTTCTAAAAATTTGGACATTGAAACTGATTGGAAAGCTTTCTACCTACCTTTTGAAGCTAGTCAAACCCTAGAAGCCTCTCAAATTAATATATCATTGCAACTTGGACACCTTGCCCAAATAGTAGAAATTTCTGAAGTGCGTCTAATTAATTATAAAGATTCGTTAGCTCTTGAGGATTTACCAGATTCTGAAGCTATAGACGAAGAAGATGGAGAGCTAATTTCATCTGAAATTACAGATTATGGCTTTTATGGAGATGACTATGGATATAGAACAAATATTGAAATCGAAGGGCAACCTTTTACAGAAGGTGTAGAACTTACCGTTACTTCGCAACCTGATAGCCCTTGGGGTATTGCATTGACATTCCCTGCGCAGGAAGGATTTAAGACGGGAGATGTAATGCTTATGTCTTTTTATGCAAGAACGACACGGTCTTCTCTAGAAAGTGGAGAAGGGTTTCTAAGAGCAATTGTTGAGGAAAATACTATATATACGAGTTCTCTCGGCCGCGATTATAGTATCAGCGATGAATGGAAACTATACAACCTTCCTTTTGTTGCAAATCAAACTTTAGAGGCTTCGCAAATAAATATAGGGCTACAAATAGGATATCCAGAACAAGTGCTAGAAGTAGCACAAGTACGTCTAACAAATTATAAAGATACCATTGAGGTAGAGGAACTTCCTTTAACCGAAGTAACCTATGTTGGTAGAGAAGATGATGCAGCATGGCGTGCAGAAGCAGATCAAAGAATCGAACAATATAGAAAAGGAAATATGGCAATCTCAATTGTTAATCAACACCAAATTCCTTTGTCGGGTGCTAATGTAAAAGTGACCATGAAATCACATCACTTTGGTTTTGGTACCGCTGTAGATGGGGCAACCTATTTGAGTAATAGTAGATATCGAGATAGCATAAGTTCTCTTTTTAATACCGTCGTTTTAGAAAATAATTTAAAATGGGAATTATGGGCCGATGATACTCAGAAAGATATTACTAATCAAACAATACAAGCGTTTAATGATCTTGGTATTCCTGTAAGAGGACATGTGCTTGTTTGGCCTTCATTTAGATACAACCCAAGTTTTGTAGAAGACTATGCGAATGACCCTGAGGGATTAAGAACGTTAATCAATACACACGTCACCGATATAGCAAGTACGTATGAGGGCAAATTATTAGACTGGGATGTTATCAATGAAACTTTTAACAATACCGAGTTTATGGATATTCTCGGATATGATGAAATGGCCAAGTGGTTTCATTTGGCAAGAGAAAATGACACCATTGCCAAAATGTACATGAATGATTTTGGTATTTTAGGTAGTGGTGGTATTAATACAAGACACCAAGATCATTATTATGAAACGATACAAAGAATAGAGGCAGATGGAGCACAGATTGACGGTATTGGTATGCAAAGCCACTTTGGAGCCCTATTAACAGCTCCTGTGCGACTATATAGTATACTTGAACGCTATAGTGAATTGAATAAAGAAATAAAAATTACTGAATTTGACATTGCTATTAATCAAAGAGATGTTCAGGCAGACTACACCCGTGATTTTATGACAATGGTCTTTAGCCATCCTAGCGTTTCTTCCTTTTTAATGTGGGGATTTTGGACCGGAAGACATTGGCAACCCGATGCCGCAATGTTTGATCTAGAATGGAATGCAAGACCAAATTATGAAGCATATCGCTCTTTGGTTTTCGAAAAATGGTGGACTCCCGAAACTATTTACAGTTCTGATACAGGCACAAAAGAAATCAATGGATTTCTGGGAACATACGAAGTTGAGATCGAATATAACGGCAAAGTCACCACACAAACCATTGCAATAGATGAAGCAGGAACAACCAAAGATATTGTAATAGAAATAGAAACAGAATCTTTTGTTCCTGAGGCTAATAAAACCTATTATATTACCAACCCACATTATGATGTTTATTTGGGATCATATGGTGGTGAAGCGCCATTTGCGTCTTCCATCCTTAGAAACGTAGCAGCTGTAAAATGGAAAATTACCCCATCAGATAATGAAGAATATTATTATTTGGATTGTGTTGGTGGTAGAAGAAAACCTAGATTAAGAAGCGACAATACTCCTTATGCTGATATGGAAAGTAATTTATTTACCGAACCATCTGCTCAATGGAATTTGACTCCTACAGGGAATGGAACCTATCTAGTAACTGCTTTTGAAAATTCACTCAACAGGTTACAAATCGATGAAGCCAAAAAAGTAAAAACTTCAACTACTCTATACGCCGGAGAATCTGAACAGTTTATGATTGTAGATTCATCGTCATCTATCAGAAATACTAAACCATTCAATAAACCTATTTCAAAAATGAAAGTATTTCCGGTTCCTGCAAAAGAAAAACTTACTATATCGATCCCACATTCAGAAAATTACGACACATTAGAAATTAATGACTTTATGGGAAAAACACTGCACATACAACGTATTTTATCAAAAGAGGATATTTCTGTAGATACCAGCAAATACAAACCAGGAGCTTATGTTTTAAAAATGAAAAACAGTAATGGAGCAAACGAGTTTATACATTTTGTAATTAATTAATACCGAAAAACACTTCTTACTATAGAAGTAACTAGACTGATGCAATACCCCTCTTTGATCTTTGATGCAAGAGGGGTATTTTAATTGAGAAGCAATACACCATAAACCGATATTTATTAAAAAAAATAAAAACATCCTCTAAAAGCTATCGGTTATACCATTCAAAAAAACAATTAGCATCTTACTTATGTAGAAAACAAAAAACTCAAATTAGTTCATTGTTTTAAAAAAAATATCGAAGTTTGATGTATCCTATACTTTTAGAATGAAAAATCATCTACTAATACTGTTATTGTTTATTTCGTTTTTTTCATGCAAATACGAAAAAAAAACACAAACTGGTAGTACCGAAACTTCGCCAATAATTTCGCAGAAAATAGAATATGCCTCGGGGTTTTCTATAGAAAATCATGAAACCTATAAAAAAATACAAATCATATCTCCTTGGCCTGATGCAAAAAATACGTTTACGTATATTTTATATTCAAAAGGAACACCAAGACCTTCTAGTACTCCAGATGCAAAATTTATAGCCGTACCTGTAGATAACTTAGTTGTAAGTTCGACAACAGATATCCCGATATTAGAATATTTGGATATCGAAAATATGTTGGTGGGATTCCCCCATACGGACTACATTTCTTCTAAACGTACACGCGCACTCATTGATTCAGGAAAAATCAAGGAGTTAGGCAACAATGGTCATCTCAATACTGAACGTACATTAGAAATAGCACCTGAATTAATTATTGGATATTCTGCCACCGGGGATACAAAAACATACGATTTGCTAGAGAGGACAGGAATTCCCGTCGTTATGAATGGTTCTTGGATGGAACAACATCCTCTTGGTAGGGCTGAGTGGATCAAATTTATTGCTGCTTTTGTAGGTAAAGAAGTTGAAGCTTCGAATATTTTTGAGAACATAAAAAAAGACTATACCCAAGCACAATCCCTTGCTCAAAAAACAACTATCTCTCCTACAGTATTATCAGGTAATATGTTCAAGGATATATGGCATGTACCGGGAGGCGATAGCTATATTGCTAAGTTTTTTAAAGATGCTAATACCACTTATATATGGGAAGACACAAAAAAAACAGGAAGTATAGCACTGAGTTTTGAGAGTGTTTTTGAAAAGGCACAACAGGCAGAATTATGGATTGGATCTGGTGTAGCCTCTTCATTGTCTGAGTTACAAGAAAAAAACAATCGATATAGTTTATTCGACGCATTTAAAAATAAAAGCGTATATTCTTCTGCATTAAAAACAGGACCAACAGGTGGATTGCTATATTATGAATTGGGTCCAATGCGTCCGGATTTGATTCTGAAAGATATTATTCGGATAGCACACCCAGAACTGTTAACAGCATATGAACCATATTTTTTTGAAAAACTTAACTAATTGACCCCAACAAAATCATACAAACGAGTTTTTATTGGTATTACTATACTTCTAGTACTCTGCTTCATCACTAATATAAGCTTGGGTTCAGTTGTAATCCCTTGGTTAGATACTTTAGCAAGTCTAGTAGGAGGTTCGGTCGAAAAAGAATCATGGAGACATATTATTCTAGATTATAGATTACCCAAGGCGCTCACAGCTATAATCGTAGGTAGCGGATTGGGAGTTTCTGGACTTCTGATGCAAACTTTATTCAGGAACCCACTAGCTGGGCCTTTTGTTTTAGGGATTACGTCTGGAGCTACTCTGGGAGTGGCGTTACTCATTTTAGGAAGTACATTTATGGGAGCCGCCGCCGCTACATTTTTAATTTCGAAATGGGGGCTTGTAATTGCCGCCAGTTTAGGAAGCATGTTAATATTGTTTGCCGCAATGGTAGTTTCTGTAAAAGTGAAAGACACTATGGCTATTTTGATCATAGGACTTATGTTTGGCAGTATTACCTCAGCCATTGTAAGTGTACTCTCCTATTTTGCTCCAGCGGATCAGTTACAGCAATATGTTTTTTGGGGATTTGGTAGCCTAGGAAATCTATCATGGTTAGAAGTAGCCGTACTTTTTGCAATATTCTTTTTAGGAATCCTTTTATCTATTATTGCCATAAAACCACTAAATACATTACTGTTAGGAGAGAATTATGCCCGGAGTCTGGGACTCAATATCAAATTAAGTCGTTTCCTAATTATTTCGGCTACAGGATTATTGGCAGGTAGTATCACAGCCTTTGCAGGACCTATAGCCTTCATTGGCTTGGCAACTCCTCATCTAACAAGACAGTTATTTCACACTTCTGATCATAAAACACTGATTCCGGCAGTAATGCTATTAGGAAGTGTTATCATGCTTATATGTGATTGTATCTCACAATTACCCTCTAGCGAATATACACTACCTATTAATGCAATTACTTCTCTAATCGGTGCTCCTGTAGTAATCTGGTTATTAGTTAGAAAAAGAAAAATGCTGTTTTAGAAGTGCTTTAGATAAAAATGTTACTACCCCCAAAATTTCTTATATTTATTCTTAAAGTGAACTAAAGAACACTGTATAGCTTGCAACGCTACGTCTAGTTTGTCTTTAATACTGATACCATATAAATAAGATAAAATCATGGAGTCTATAGCATATATTGAAGGAATTAAAAAACAGTTTTTATATTATCAAGTCTTAGGAGAAAAAACAATTGCTCAAGTCCCAGAAGAAAAACTTTTCTGGCAATTTAATGACCAGAGTAATAGTATCGCTATTATCGTGCATCATTTATGGGGAAACATGCTATCTCGATGGACCGACTTTCTAACGAGTGATGGTGAAAAAGAATGGAGACAGCGCGATGCTGAATTTGAAAACACACTAACCACCAAAGACGAAATCCTAACTGAGTGGAATGAAGGATGGACTTGCCTTTTTAAAGCATTAGAGAGTATTGATGAAACTAATTTTGATCAACCTGTATATATCAGAAATATCGAGCACAGCATTACAGAAGCAGTCAATCGACAATTGGCGCATTATGCATATCACATCGGGCAAATTGTATATTTAGGCAAAATGATGGCTTCCTCTAAATGGCAAAGTTTATCAATCCCAAAAGGAAAATCTTCTGAATATAATCAAGAAAGTTTTGCCAAACCAAAGCACAAAGCACATTATACAGACAAACAGATTAAAGGAAATCAACCCTAAAATTAAGAATTAATAAAATAGTCAATAACTCCTAGTTGTTTGTTAATAACTATGGTTTTGGGCATACCAAAATCCTAGTATATTACAATTATATTTGCGTGAAACTAGTACAGTAATTAGCTATATAAGTGCATAAATCAAGCATTAATAATGCATAAAAATGCACTTAATAACAAACGATAGCTAATTCAGTCTGAAAACCAGAAAATAAAAAATAGATGAAATTTATAGTATCCAGTTCATACTTACTTAAGCAATTACAGGTATTAGGCGGGGTAATTAGTAATAGTAATACCCTACCGATTTTAGACAACTTTCTGTTCGAATTAGATAACAATTCACTTACAGTTTCTGCCTCTGATCTTGAGACAACTATGTCTGCAAAACTGGAAGTAGAATCAGGTGATCAGGGAATTATGGCCGTACCTGCTAAGCTCTTACTAGAAACGTTGAAAACATTTCCTGAGCAGCCACTAACTTTTGTTGCCTCAGACAACAACACCGTAGAGATTAGTTCTAACCATGGTAAGTACGCTTTGGCATATGCAGATGGAGAGGAGTTTCCCAAAGCAGTAGAATTAGAAGAC
The DNA here is from genome assembly GCF_000520955.1 of Aquimarina pacifica. GTDB lineage: Bacteria > Bacteroidota > Bacteroidia > Flavobacteriales > Flavobacteriaceae > Aquimarina > Aquimarina pacifica. The sequence continues at coordinate 39,246 of NZ_JACC01000010.1, forward strand.
CCAAGTGCCACAAATATTTTAGGAGATATTTTGGCTACTGCCGTGAGTAAAACAATTTTTGCCACTGGTAATGATGATCTAAGACCTGTAATGAGTGGTGTGTTTTTTCAACTCTCTACAGAAGGACTTACATTTGTAGCCACTGATGCTCATAAACTTGTCAAATATACAAGAGAAGATATACAGGCATCGCAATCGGCAGAATTTATTATGCCTAAAAAACCTTTGAACTTATTAAAAGGAATTTTGGCAGGAAGTGATACAGAAGTACTCATAGAATACAACGAATCAAATGCAAAATTTTCTTTTGATCAAACTCAATTGATCTGTAGATTAATTGATGGTAAATACCCTAATTATGAAGCGGTAATCCCTAAAGAAAATCCAAATAAACTTACTATAGCAAGAACACAATTTTTAAACTCTGCGCGAAGAGTATCGATTTTCTCAAATAAGACCACACACCAAATTCGCTTAAAAATAGCAGGTGCAGAATTGAATATATCTGCAGAAGATATAGATTATTCTAACAAAGCAGAAGAACGACTAACTTGTGATTATCAAGGTGATGACATGCAAATAGGTTTTAATTCTCGTTTCTTAAGTGAGATGTTAAATAATCTGAATGCAGATGAAGTACAACTAGAAATGTCACTTCCTAATCGAGCAGGAATCCTTACTCCTATTGATGGATTAGACGAAGGAGAACACGTTACAATGTTAGTTATGCCTGTAATGCTTAACAGCTAAAAAAGGTAACATAAAGCATATTAATAAAATCCAGCTACAAATCTTTATAGCTGGATTTTTTTCTGATCGGATTTAGACTTTTTTGATTTTATAAAAAATAACTAATGGTACTATCTTCTATAGGTCTTGGGACTGCGGCATTAGGACGCCCTGAATATATTAATATTCGTAAAGAAAAAAAGATACTTGAGCCTGTTGCTGATTTTCGAAAAAGAAGTCTGAGTACTATAGAATATGCTTACAAAAAAGGGATTCGATATTTTGATACAGCTCCCGGATATGGACTAGCAGAAGAACTACTAATAGATTGGGCAAAATCTAAACAAGATCCAACAATAGAAATAGGGACAAAATGGGGATATACCTATACCGCTAATTTTGACCCAAATGCTACCATTCATGAAGTAAAAGAACATAGCCTTTCTAAACTAAATGAGCAATGGCAACAATCAAAAAAGTTTTTATCCAACCTAAAAATATATCAAGTTCATTCTGCTACTTTTGAGTCAAACATCCTTACTAATATTGAAGTCCTAGAACGACTTGCTGAACTAAAATCAAAATATAATATAGACATTGGTATCACCACAAGTGGTTACAACCAAGTCGATATACTACAGAAAGCATTGCAAATTACCGTATCAGGAGATCCATTATTTGATACTTTTCAGGTTACTTATAACATTTTAGACAATAGTATTTTACAAATAGCCAATATACTTAATACGCATAATAAAAAAGTTATAGTAAAAGAAGCACTAGCAAATGGTCGCCTATTACCCAATCCGAGATACAAAAAATATGCTCCGCTTTATAAATTATTACAAACAATAGCCGATAAATATAATGTAGGTATTGATGCAGTCGCCATTCGATTTTGTATTGACAGCCTAAAACCATACAAAGTACTTAGCGGAGCTTCTAACGAAAATCACATTAAGGATAACCTCAAAGCACTAGAGTTTAACCTAAATCCAGAAGAAATACATCTATTATCTTTATACAAAACAGAACCCAAAGTGTATTGGAATGAAAGAAAACAATTAACATGGAACTGAATTACTAATTGTGATTTATAATATTAAAACCTTGCAAAGAATTAGTAAACCCTAGATTAGTCAAATATGCCTTTATGAAAAAATTGCTTAGTTATTTATGGCCTTTTACCAAAGAGGTTAAATCACAAGTCAATGGCACTTTAGAACTTACATGGATCAATGGAAAAAAAGTACTAGATAGCCAGAATGCCAACTATTCATATGGTTCCTTGCAAAAACTCTTGTGTTTTGGACTCTCAAAAATCGAAATTCATAATAACGATCAAATTCTATTGTTAGGTCTTGGTGGAGGAAGTATTATAAGATCACTTAGAGAAAAGTTTATTTTTAATGGAAAGATTACTGCTGTTGAAATTGATGAACTTATCATAAAACTTGCCAAAACTGAATTTAACATCACAAATTCAAACACTCTAGAAATCATATGTGAAGATGCTTTTGCTTATATTCATCAAAGTAAAGGTCAATTCGAGATTATCATTGTTGATATATTTATTGATACTCAGGTCCCAGAACAATTTTATTCGTTACAATTCTGGAATCAATTAATGAAACGTCTTTCGCCATCAGGCTACATACTATTTAACGCAGGCATAAACCTAACCGATCAAAACAAAATAAAACATCTAATATTGGCTTTCGAAACAAAGATAGGATTTACAGAATATCAAAAAGTAGAAGGTGCGAATACAATTTTGGTAGGAAGAAAGCTCTAATTTTGAATATCCAAAGTAGTCAAAATTAGACTTATATTTAGATCAATAAAAACTATCAAAATTATGAATATCTCGGAGTTAAAAAACTGTAGTCAAAGAATTCAACCATATATACACAAAACTCCAATATTCACTTCTAGTCAGCTTAACCAAATATCTGGTACCACCCTTTTTTTTAAGTGCGAAAATTTCCAGAAAATGGGGGCTTTCAAAATGCGAGGAGCAACCAATGCAATTCTTCAATTATCGATCGAACAACGCAATAAAGGGGTTGTTACACACTCATCAGGTAATTTTGCACAAGCAGTTGCACTTGCTTCTCAAAGCCTAGGTATAACCTCTTATATCGTGATGCCTTCTAATGCCCCTCAGGTAAAAAAAGATGCCGTAAAAGGATATGGCGGACATATTATTGAATGTGACCCGACACATAAAGACCGAGAAGAAACTGCTAAACGAATCGAATTAGAGAAAGGAGCCACCTTCTTACACCCTTATAATGACATTAATGTAATATTAGGGCAAGGAACAGCGGCTTTAGAATTATTAGAAGACCATCCTGATTTAGACCATATTTTTTGTCCTGTGGGTGGTGGCGGATTGATCGCTGGAACAGGAATTTACACTCACTATTTCGGAAATGAATGTAATGTGATAGGAGGAGAACCTTTTGAAGTTGATGATGCTTACCGTTCATTACTAAGCGGTCGTCTAGAAACTAATAAAACTACCAATACCATTGCAGATGGTCTCAAAATGCCATTAGGTGATGTTAATTTTCCTATCATACAAAAACATGTATCAGAAATTATTCGGGTTGAAGAAAGTGAAATTATTGTAGCCATGAAACTCATATGGGAACGAATGAAAATTATCATAGAACCATCGTGCGCAGTTCCGTTTGCAGCACTATTAAGAGAAAAAGAACGTTTCAGGAATAAAAAAATAGGCATAATTCTCTCTGGTGGTAATGTAGATTTAGAAAAACTGCCTTTCTAAAATCTTTTGATCTCATACTCTCTAGCTAGTAAATTTTTACAGATGATACCTTGTTTTATTTAAATTAACTCTAAAATATTACATAAGAGATACTTCTTTTTTTACCTCGATTTTTTTTATTCATATTACCTACAGCCATCAAATCACAGTATTTTTAGAGAAAAAAAATAACAACAACTTCGATACAACCGTTTAAAATTAAATTAGTATTACCAATTTATAATCAAACGAATAGTGTTGTATGAGAATAGAAAAGTGAACAGAACGAAAAGTATTTTTTTTACTATTTTTGCCAGCAAAATTAGTCAAAGTGAAAAATTTAAAAATTACAAATACCTTATTGGGCTTCCTAACTATTGTGTTAGTATCGTGTAGCAAAGATGATGATACTAATAGCTCAGATGGTTTCAAAGATTCTACCGCCGAAATCATATCATTTACAATAGATGGAATTGAAGGTAATATTACGGATAATAACATACAGATATTACTGTTTCCTGGTACAAACCTAACAGCCCTTACACCTGTTATTAACCATAACGGAGAGCGTATTTCTCCTTCTGAGAATACTGCTCAAAACTTTACCAACCCAGTAACCTATATTGTAACTGCAGAAAATGGTGACACAAATACCTATACGATATCTGTTGGGTACAAGGAAGAAATAGTCGCAGGAACCGAATTTATAACCACATGGTCTGGATCAGAAATCACTATTCCTGCAACAGCTGGAGCTAATGGCTATAAGGTTGATTGGGATAATGATGGGTTTATTGACCAAACAGGAATAGAAGGACCTGTAAGCCATGATTTTGGAAGCGATGACACATATACCATCCGTATTACAGGTGATCTTTCCTCTATTAGTTTTGAAGAAACTACAGAACGCGAAAAAATTATCGCTATTAATCAGTGGGGAAATATTGTGTGGAGTACCATGAAAGCAGCTTTTTCTGGATGTACAAAACTTGAAGTACCTGCAGAAGATGCTCCTAATCTATCTAAAGTAAGTGATCTATCTGATATGTTTTTATATGCTGCTATGGCAAATCCTAATACAACAAACTGGAATACATCAAACGTAACAACGATGGAAAACATGTTTGCTTTTGCTGATGCTGCAAATCCAAATACGAGCAATTGGGATACATCTCGAGTAGAAAATATGAGTTTTATGTTCTCTAATGCTCTAATCGCAGACCCAGATACTAGTAATTGGAATGTTGGCAATGTAACAGAGATGAGAAGTATGTTTGCTGATACTGAGATGGCAAATCCAAATACTACCGATTGGAACACATCTCAAGTAATTTATATGAATGGCATGTTTTCTAATGCACAAAGCGCGAATCCTGATACCAGTGGTTGGAACACTTTAATGGTTCGAACTATGGAATTTATGTTTGCTAACGCTCCTGTTGCAAATCCAGATACTAGTGATTGGGATACTAGTAATGTTTTACTAATGAGAAATATGTTTGAGAATACTACCGTTGCCAATCCAGATACTAGTAATTGGGATACAGGTAAAGTTCAGGATATGTCATATATGTTTCTAAATGCGGCCATGGCGCAACCACAAATCAAAGACTGGAAAATTACAAACGTTGAAAAAATGAATGGTATGTTTCAAGATGCCACATTCGCAATCGTAGATTATGATGACGTATTAATTAATTTTTCGGCACAGGAAAAACAATCTGGCATAAGTTTTAATGCAGGACTTTCTACATATTGTTCGACAGAGGCAATAGCAGCAAGATTAAAGCTAATTAATCAAAATAATTGGACCATCACTGATAATGGTGAGTGTGTAAATTAAGTCTGGATAGTGTAAAAATTATTTAACTGACTTTTTGACGAAAAAAAATAAAAGAGCTGTTTTGTGCAACAAACAAAACAGCTCTTTTTACTTCAAAACACTAAGAAACAACATATTAAAAAAACACCCAATACCTTATTAAAAAAACAAAAACTTTTTTAAGACATAGGATTCATTAAAAACAAAATGCATCTTCATTCTTTTTAGACTAAAAAAAACTATGTTAAAAAAATTAACTATTTTTAACAAAAAAAGAAAACTATTATATATGAAAAAAATTACGCTACTACTCTGTATCGTCTCTTGTATGAATCTTTATTGCCAAACAAAGGCAGTCATATTTAAAACTAAAAAGAATAGCGATAAAAGCTTAGATATTATATATGAGAAATCTGTTGAGGGCAACTATACAGCAATTGTTGAATTTACAGGTTTAGAAAATGTATCAGATAGACAAGCTAGACATATCTGTAAGATTAAGGGTCAAAGAGGATTACTTCTAAAACTAAGAGCTAAAGACCCCGAAAAAAGTATTACCTATGATTCGTATAGAACTGTATATATACGCGGAAGACTTAAACCTAAAGTTAATAAAGACTATATATACAATCTTCCTTTCAAAAAAGGAAAAACAGTTAAATCCTATAACCTGAGTAACGTATCAAAAAAATACTTTGGTAGTAAGCTCCCAACCAATTGGAAAGCATATGGGTTTAAAGCAAAAGATACAGATACTGTAGTATCGATCAGAAAAGGAACGGTAGTTCGCATAAAAGAAGATCATCATCATGAATTAGATTCAATAAGTTCATATACTTCTGAATCTAATAAAGTATATATTGAGCATAAGGACGGAACAATTGCGAGATATAGTGGTTTTATTAAAAATGGCGTTCTTGTTCAACCAGGAGATAAGGTATTGCCTAATACACCAATAGGAATAATGCCAGACCCAAAAAAGACGGATAAAAATATGCTAAAGTTAACGATCTCCTACCTTTCTAGTTCAGAGTTTCGTAAGACTCCAACAAAATTGAAGGACAAAGTTGCACATTACACATATATAACGCCGAAATTTTTAACAACAGAGGGTATCCTAGAGCTTGAGCCTAAAAAAGAATATACTTCGGATTTTACAGAAGAAATCTTGTTTTCTGAGTTTTCTAAACGAGAAAAGAAAAAATATATGGCGAATAAATAATAGCTTTATTAAACGTATTTAATGTCACCAATCAAAAAAAGCTGCTAATTCCCATATTAGCAGCTCTTTTTTTCTTAACACTTGTAAATAATACTATAACTTCTCTAAATAATTAGAAGAAATTACAATAGGTTCTTTTTATACTCTTGGCAAATCACCATCTCCTTTTAACGGAAGATTAGATGATCCCATTAAATATGTATCAACATGATAAGCAGCTTGTCTACCTTCGGCAATAGCCCAAACAATTAAAGATTGTCCTCTACGTGTATCTCCTGCAGCAAAAACTCCTGCAACATTGGTTTTGTAATTATCTTCGGTTGCTTCAATATTTGTTCGCGCATCCATAGTAATTCCTAATTGTTCTGCAATTGTTGGCTCAGAACCCGTGAAACCAAGTGCTAGCAAAGCAAGGTCACATTTCCACTTTTTCTCTGTATTAGGAACTTCTTTTAGAGTAAAACGACCATTCTCCTTTACCCATTCTACTTGAGAAGTAATTAATCCCGTTAGGTTTCCGTCTTTATCTCCTATAAACTCTTTTGTAGAAATGCTCCAATTACGCTCTACGCCTTCTTCATGAGAAGAACTTGTACGTAAACGCATAGGCCAGAATGGCCATGGTTGATTTTGCGGGCGCTCTGTTGTTCCTTTGCCCATAATCTCAAAATTAGTTACAGATGTAGCCCCATGACGAACAGAAGTCCCGATACAATCAGACCCTGTATCTCCTCCACCTATAACAATGACATCTTTATCGGTCGCCAATATCTCTTCTCCTAAATCCTTAATACCATCTACTCTTCTATTGTTTTGTGGCAAAAAGTCCATTGCTTGCACCACACCTTTTAGGTCCGACCCTTTTACAGGTAAGTTACGTCTTACAGTGGCTCCAGTACATAATACAACAGCATCAAACTCTTCTTTTAACTGATTCGCTGTAATATCTTTTCCTATATGTGTACTAGTTTTAAAAATAATCCCTTCTTCTTCAAGAACCTCTGCACGACGATCAATGACATGTTTTTCCATCTTAAAATCAGGAATACCATATCGAAGTAAACCTCCTACTTTTTCGTCACGCTCAAAAACTGTCACTAGGTGTCCAGCACGATTTAATTGTTGTGCTGTTGCTAACCCTGCAGGACCAGAACCAATAACCGCAACGGTTTTTCCTGTTCGGTCAGAAGGAGGGGTTGCTTTAACCCAACCATTCTTAAAAGCTTCTTCTACAATATTTTTTTCAATATTTTCTATGGTTACTGGGTCTTCATTGATCCCCAAAACACAAGCTTCTTCACAAGGAGCAGGACATAATCTTCCTGTAAACTCAGGGAAATTATTTGTAGAATGCAGAATATGAGCTGCTTTCTCCCATTTACCTCTGTATACTGCATCATTGAAATCTGGAATTAGATTTCCTAATGGACATCCACTGTGACAAAATGGAATACCACAATCCATACAACGTGCTCCTTGATTTTTGAGTTTTTCTTCTGGCATTGCTACCGTAAACTCTTTATATCCTTTTACACGATCTTCAACAGGTTGGTAGTTTTCAATCTCTCTTTCAAATTCTAAAAATCCAGTTATCTTTCCCATTATATTTACCTATTTTTTTATTACAATTTTAATATCCCGATGTACCTACAAAAGGTATAACAGAAGTATTAATTGAAATTGTAATTTATGCTTGTGCTAATTTTTCTTCTTCTAATCGTTTTAATGCTTGCTTATACTCTTCTGGGAATATTTTAATAAATTTTGGCAATTCTTTTTCCCAGTTTTCAAGTATTCGTTGAGCCAAAGGACTCAAAGTAGCATTATAATGCTTCTCTATTAAAGTTTTTAACTCTTGTATATCTTCTTGTTCTACAAGTGGGTCCAAATTCAAAGCTTCTTTATTACAATTAGCTTCGAATGTATTATTCGCATCGTATATATAAGCAATACCTCCTGACATTCCTGCCCCAAAGTTTCTTCCTACTTCTCCCAGAATAACAGCAACACCTCCGGTCATATACTCACATCCATGATCACCAATTCCTTCTACTACAGCTTTAGCTCCTGAGTTACGAACACAAAATCGTTCACCTGCTTTTCCGTTAATAAATACTTCTCCGGCGGTAGCACCATATAAAGTAACATTACCTGTAATTACATTATCCTCGGGTACTATTGTGGCTTCATAAGGAACTTTTATCACCAGTTTAGCTCCAGAAAGACCTTTACCTAGGTAATCATTGGTATTTCCGTTAACTACCATGGTCAATCCTTTGGTAGCAAATGCTCCAAAACTTTGTCCTGCAGATCCCGAAAAATTAAGTTTCAAAGTGTTTTCTGGCAATCCTTGTGCACCATAAATTTTAGAAATTTCATTACTAAGGATTGCACCAACTGCTCGATCTGTATTACAAATATCAAAATTAAGTGTGGTTTTTTCTTTACGGAACAATGCAGGGTGTGCTTGTTCTATGATTTCAAAATCTATTGACTTACCTAAACCATGATCTTGACTCTCTGTATTACATAACGCAACTCCCTCAGGTACTTCAACCTGGTGAAGAATTGGTGTAAGATCAATTCCTGCCGCTTTATAATGATCAATAGCTTTTTTATGATTCAGTTTACCTACTTGCCCTACCATTTCATCGATAGTTCTAAAACCAAGTTGCGCCATTATCTCACGTAGTTCCTGTGCTATAAAATACATGTAATTTACTACATGCTCAGGTTTCCCTTTGAATTTTTTACGTAATTCTGGGTTCTGAGTTGCGATACCCACCGGACATGTATTAAGGTGACAAACACGCATCATAATACATCCTGATGCTACAAGCGGCGCTGTTGCAAAACCAAATTCTTCGGCTCCTAACAGACATGCTATTGCTACATCTCTTCCTGTTTTTAATTGTCCATCACATTCTAACACGATACGACTACGAAGATTATTACCTACTAATGTCTGTTGCGCCTCTGCTATACCTAGCTCCCATGGTAAACCAGCATGCTTTAATGATGTTAATGGAGATGCTCCTGTTCCTCCGTCGAAACCTGAAACTAAAACAACATCAGCTTTTGCCTTGGCAACCCCAGCAGCAACAGTACCTACACCTACTTCTGACACTAACTTAACATTAATTCTTGCATCTCGATTCGCTGACTTAAGATCATAAATCAACTGAGACAAATCTTCTATTGAGTAAATATCGTGATGTGGTGGCGGAGAAATCAGCCCTACATAAGGTGTAGAGTTACGTGTTTTTGCAATTTCAGGATTTACTTTGGGTCCTGGTAACTGCCCTCCTTCTCCGGGCTTAGCTCCTTGAGCCATTTTAATCTGAATCTCTGCAGCACTTGTTAGATAATTTGAAGAAACCCCAAATCTACCAGAAGCTACTTGCTTTATCGCACTATTTTTCCAGTCACCGTTTACATCTTTATAAAAACGCAATGGATTTTCTCCTCCTTCTCCAGAATTACTTTTACCACCGATACGATTCATTGCTATTGCAAGGTTTTCGTGTGCTTCCTTACTAATAGAACCATAAGACATTGCTCCTGTTTTAAAACGCTTTACAATTTCTGTCCAAGGTTCTACATCATCTATCGGAATGGGATCATAATTAGAGAATTCTAATAATCCTCGAATTGTCATCAAACTTTTTGATTGTTCATTGATCAATTCTGCATATTCTTTATAGGTAGTAGGATCATTATCCCTAACTGATTTTTGCAGTTTGGCAACTGACAATGGATTAAACTGGTGTTTCTCTCCATTACGTCTCCATCTGTACTGCCCTCCTGTTTCGAGGTCTAAATTAGCAGCTACTTCTTGCCCTACGTACGCTTTCTTATGTCTTTTAGAGATTTCTTTTTCTATTTCGTATAATCCGATACCTTCTATACGAGTCGCAGTATTTGGGAAATATTGATCAACTACTTTCGTGTTAATACCAATACATTCGAATAACTGAGAACTTCTGTAGGAATTCAACGTAGAAATTCCAATTTTATTCATCACTTTTAGTACGCCTTTACCAACTGCCTTATTATAGTTAGAAACAGCCTCTTCACTTGTAAGTCCTGTAATATTATCATCTTCGATTTCCTCTCGAATGATTTCATTAACCATATATGGGTTAATAGCACTTGCTCCATAACCAAATAATAATGCAAAATGATGTACTTCTCTTGGCTCTGCAGACTCGATAATAATACTCACTTTTGAACGCTTACCTAATCTTTGCAATCCACTATTAACATAAGAACAGGCCAAAATTGCAGGAATCGGTGCTTTATGTTTGCTAATATTTCTATCAGAAAGAATTATAACATTAGTACCATCATCGATGGTTTCTGACACACTAGTAAGTAATGATTCTAATGCATCTTCTAAACCGTTAAGACCTCTATTAACATTGTACAACATCGAAACCGAAGTTACTTTGAAGCCTTTGTCACTATAGGTTTTGATTTTATCGAGATCCTCTTTTGATATTACTGGGTTTTGTATTTTTAATTTATTACAATGCTTTTCATTGATATCAAATATATTATGATCTGATCCTAATGTTAAGCTAATATCTGTAATCAACTCTTCACGAATCCCATCTAATGGTGGGTTTGTTACTTGTGCAAATAATTGCTTGAAGTAATTATAAAGAAGTTGTGGTCTTTCAGAAAGCACAGCAATAGGAGTATCAGATCCCATCGAACCAATTGGTTCTTTTGCCAATTGCCCCATAGGTGCAATAATCGTATCGATATCTTCTTGCGTATACCCAAAAACAGATTTACGCTTTGCGATGGTTTCTTCGCCTAAGAATAATGGACAATCGTTATAAGGAATATCTTTTAGGTGAACTAAATTAGTATCTAACCATTCTTTATACGGATATTTTGCCGCAATTTCTTCCTTAATTTCTTCATCATTAATTATTCTCCCGGCATCCATGTTTACAAGAAACATCTTACCTGGCTCTAATCTACCATGATATTCGATATTACTTGGTTCTATATCGACCACACCGGTTTCAGAAGACATAATCACATATCCATCTTTTGTAACGGTATATCGCGATGGTCTTAAACCATTTCTATCTAATACTGCACCGATATAGTTTCCATCTGTAAAAGGAATAGAAGCCGGACCGTCCCAAGGTTCTATTGCACAAGAATTGTACTCATAGAACGCTTTCTTAACTTCAGACATTTGCGTATTCTTTTCCCACGCCTCTGGTACCATCATCATCATTACCTCTGGTAATGATCTTCCTGTCATTAATAGTAATTCTACTACCATATCCATAGATGCAGAATCCGATTTTCCTTTAAGAACTACAGGAAGTATTTTTTTGATATCCTCACCAAACCAATCACTTTCTAACAACTCTTCTCTTGATCGCATTCTTGATACATTACCTCTTAAGGTATTAATCTCACCATTGTGACACATATATCTAAAAGGTTGGGCAAGGTCCCAAGTAGGAAATGTATTGGTAGAAAACCTCTGATGTACCAATGCTAATCTTGTTACCACTTTTGGATCCATAAGATCTGTATAGTATAACTTAATATCCTCTGGCATCAAAAGTCCTTTAAAAATAAGGGTCTTGGTAGACAAACTTGGTAAGTAAAAGAATTTACTCTCAGAAAGCTTAGAACTATATATAGTATGTTCGGTAATTTTTCTTGCAGTAAACAATCTTAGATTAAAGTTGAAGTAATCTTGATCTTTGGTTTCTTTACCAATAAATATTTGTTTGATAAAAGGCTCTGTAGTAGCTGCAATTTCTCCCAAATGTATATGATCAACAGGAACATCTCTCCATCCTAATACAACAAGACCTTGGTCTGTAATATTTTTCTCAAAAGTATCTATACAGAACTGTCTTTGATTATCTTTTTTAGGAAGAAAAACGTTACTCACGGCATATTCTCCTGCGGCTGGTAAATCAAAACTACATTTTTCAACAAAAAAATCGTGAGGAATATCAATAAGAATCCCTGCTCCATCTCCTGTTTTACCATCTGCACTTACTGCTCCACGATGCTCTAATTTTTCGAGAATCTCAAGAGCTTTATGAATAATATCGTTAGATTTTTTTCCTTCCAAACTACATATAAATCCAGCACCACATGCGTCATGCTCAAATTCTGGTAGATACATTCCTTGTTTCTTCATACTTTTATCCTATCTAAGTGTTTCGAGTTAGTAAAATTAACAAATGATTAAGGAATGAAGAAGAAAATAGAATCTTTCCGTGTAACTTTTCTTGGCTTTGTAAAAAAAGTTTAAATTGGATGTAATAATCACAAAAAATGTTCTAATCATTACGAATTTGATAATACGCTTTTTTATTAAAAAACCTAATAAAACAAGGGGATGCAGAAACCTACATCACCCTCATTATCAAGCAGTTTTTAAAAAAAATGCAAGAATTCATTTTTTGCAACTCCGCAGTATTGAATTATTAGTTTTTTTTAAAAAAAATACATACCCCTGATTTTTTAGGGGGTAAATATTATAAAATCATAAAAATTTCCGAATTACCCTAGAAAATTTGGATGCAAAAAACAAATTAACATACTTTTGAACTACAATTAACATTAATTTTAACTTTTAATCTTTATGAAGAAAATAGAAGCAATCATCAGGAGATCAAAATACCGTGTGGTAAAGGAAGCTTTACATGAGCAGGGCATTACATTTTTCTCGTACTGGGATGTAACCGGGGTAGGAAATGAAAAAAAAGGAAGTGTATATCGTGGCGTTTCCTATAGCACAACTGATATCCAGAGACGTTATTTATCTATTGTTGTTAACGACGAATTCGAAGAAGCAGCTATTTCTGCAATATTAGAAGCAGGAAAAACTGGTGAAGTTGGAGATGGTAAAATATTTGTTTCTGATGTCAAAGAAGCATATCGTATCAGAACAGCAGAAAAAGGTGGGGCAACATTATCATAACAATTAATTGATATACCTCACAAACACTAATAACTAGAAAAAATAATTTAATAGTCAATTCACAATGGAAATGTTAACTATAAACAATGTATGGATGATGGTGTGTACAGCACTTGTATTTTTCATGCACTTAGGTTTCTCTTTTTTAGAAATAGGATTAACGCGTCAAAAAAACACAATTAACATACTTTTTAAAAATGTATTTATAATCTGCGTAGGCTTGCTACTTTATTGCCTTGTAGGATTTAATTTAATGTACCCAGGATTTGCAGAAGGTTCTGCAGGTTTCTTTGGTTTTGCAGGTTTTGGATTAACCTCTCCCTTAGTTACTGATCCAGAGACAGGAAAACAAATTCTTGATCTTGCATATAGCGAAGGGTATACTTACTGGACAGATTTCTTGTTTCAGGGAATGTTTGCCGCTACTGCTGCAACCATCGTTTCTGGAGCAGTTGCTGAGCGTATCAAGCTTGGTAGCTTCATGATATTTACCGTTATTTATGTAGGTGTTGTATATCCTATCGTAGGTTCTTGGAAATGGGGAGCCGGATGGTTAGATAAATTAGGATTCTATGATTTTGCTGGATCAACTCTTGTACACTCTGTAGGAGGATGGGCAGCATTAGTAGCTGTATTCTTATTAGGATCTAGAATCGGTAAATTTAATAGCGAAGGAAAAGCACAAGCAATCCCAGGACATAATATTCCTCTTGCAGCTGCAGGGGTACTTATTCTTTGGTTAGGATGGTTTGGTTTTAACGGTGGTTCTGTTCTTTCTGCTGATGCAGGTTTAACATCTTTGACACTTGTTACTACTTGTCTTGCAGCAGCCGCTGGTGGTGTATCTGCATTTATAGTATCTACAATCATGTACAAAAACTATGACCTTACTATGTTCTTAAACGGTATTCTTGGTGGATTAGTAGGAATTACTGCAGGAGCAGATCAAATGAGCCCTACAGATTCTGTATTAATAGGACTTATAGCAGGTATCATTATTGTATTTGGTGTTGCTTTGATAGACAAATTAAAACTTGATGATCCGGTAGGAGCTATCGCAGTACACTTAATTTGTGGTATCTGGGGAACATTAGCTGTTGGAATCTTTGGAGAATTAGCAGGAATGGATCAATTTGTTTCTCAATTGATCGGTGTTGGTTCTATCGGAGTTTTCTGTTTGGTAAGCTCATTTATCATCTTATTTGCTCTTAAGAAAACAATAGGACTAAGAGTTTCTGAAAAAGAAGAAATAGATGGATTAGATGGTCATGAGCATGGTATGGATGCATACCCTGATTTTAGAACTAATCAGCACTAAAATATAAGTATAGAATTTTTATAAATTCTTTTATATAAAATTTTGAAAAGCGGGTGATTAATTAAATCACCCGCTTTTTTTTATTTGATAATTTCTATTGCCAAAGGATAAGAGGGTTCTTCTCCTTTATTCACCTTTACTGCGTTAATAATAGGAAACACTACACATAACACTCCTATCACCGCCAAACCAAGTAACCCCAAACCGAAGATAAGTGTTAACGGGATGCAGATAGCAGCGTATATGAACATACTTATTTGAAAATTCATAATAGCCTTACCATGCGAATCCATCTCATAAATTTTCTCTCTTTGACTTAACCACATTACTAAGGGAACAATAAAACCACCGAATCCCATAATTAAGTCTAATAATTGAGATAAATGAGTCATTACTAAAAGTTGTCTGTTGTCTTTCATTTTATTTTTGATTTTGATTGATGATGAATGATTGCTAATAAAATTAGCATTATATACTTAATATGACGCAAACATCTAATTTTTGTTACATCTTTTACTAAACCTTACCTACTTATACCTATTAAACTTTGTATTTACCACAAAATAACACCCGTGATTTTTTATGATGAAATAGAAAAGAGTACATAGCCTCGAACCAAATCAATAAATTAGTAGGTATTACTACTAAAAAAAGCATCTCAGATTTTCTGAGATGCTTTCTTATGTTACTAAATTTAATATCTATAAATAGTTGTTATTATTTGATTATTAATTTTTTGGTGGTGGTTTCTCCATCACTTTCTATGTTGATCAAATAGATCCCTTTGGCAAGCAATAATTTTTTTGTAGAAATACTATTGACACCCGGTTGTAATTCAACTTGAGCTTGCTTTTGACCTAGTATAGAAAATATAGCCGCATTGGCTCTTTTCACATTAGCATTAAGTGATATAGTAAAAGAACCACTTGTTGGATTCGGTGCAATTTTTAGATCTGCCAAGATACCTTCAGGTTCTTTCCCTAATTTTGGCTCAACAGATTCTAAACTAGCCATTAAACTCTCTGTAGCTACCGATTCATCACAAGAACCTTCATAAATCTTTACATTAGAGATAACCGTAGTATTACCAGAACCACTATCATTATCATTAATAAATACTAATCTGTCCATATCTCCTGTATAGAAATTACCTACAGGAATTACATATGTAGTTGTTCCATTAGAATAATTATCATAATTGGTCACTCCATAATCTTGAGTACCATGAACTTTGAAATACCTAGAAGAGGTTAATGTATTATCATCTTCAAAACCAATTCCGTGAATTTCTCCTTGAGAAGTACTGCTAAAATCAAACTCTACAACTGTACTAGACGTTACAGAATAATCAAGTGAAATAAATTTCCATGCATTATTTGTTAAAGATATTGATGCTCCTCCGTTTCCGATCACAAAGTTTCCGCTTGTATTGGAATCCTGATTAGAAAAAGGGCTAATTACAAAGTCATTAAAGTTAAGTGCCTCACAAGTTGGTGGCGGTGGAGGTGTCGAACCATTTGTAATATTTAAGTCATCAATAACGATATCTCCTTGCCAACTGCTACCTGTAACAACATTTAGTCTTAATTGTACGCTTCCATTTGAAGCATATGAAGAAAGATCAATACTTGCCAAGTTCCAATCTGTTCCTTGATCACCTGATCGATTAAAGATACTTACCCAATTGCCAGAATTATTAGTTCGGGCTTCTACACTTAATGTACCAACAGCATTACCCGTCATATGATATTGAAAACTAAGACTGGGAGATTGCACTGTACTAAAATCTAAACAAGGCGAATTAAGGATTGCCTGTTTAGTAGGAAATCCTACACCATCAACCGACGCTTCAACATATATATAAGAAGAACCATCAATTGCACTGCTAGGACCTGTTCCTGTAGACGGTGTTCCGTTAGAATCAACCGTCCAATTAAGATCATCACCCGTTGACTGACTCCATGCTCCTATAGATCCTTCAAAACTTTCTTCGTAAGGAAAAGAATTGATATCTCCTAAACACTCATCTGTTGGTGGTGGTGTAGCCCCTAATCCCATAGCATCCCAAAATGCAGTAATCGTTGCTCTTTCTCCAGAATTAGATCCTCCACTTGTACTACAACCGCCATAGGCATGAACTCCGACAGCATTTCCTGTAGCTGAATCAATAATTGGACTACCCGAGTTTCCTGGTGTTGTATCTGCTCTGTACCTAACAAATGTATTGGTCACAGAACTAAGGGGTCCTGTATGAATTTGTTGTGTTTGATTATCTATACCAGTATCTGTACCAAAGCCTGTAATAGTTATATTACTTCCCGGAACACTCTGAACCACGTTAAACGATTTACCTTGCGCCTGAATTGGCGTTTGACCAGTTTGTGAATTAGCGCTTGCCTCAAAAACCGCCCAGTCATTCGCCTGACTAGGACTATTTGGATAAGGAGATACAAAATTACCAATTGGATACTGATCTTCTGGTCCTGGATGCACAATACTTCCATTAGAATTCGATTTAGGCACATTGAATTCGATTAACTCAGCACTACTAACTACACAATGCCCAGCAGTAACCAATTTTCCATTAGTAATAATCCAACCGGTACACCCTACAGGCACCATTCTTCCTATTGCTGCATCACTTGAGTCGACTCTATCATCATTAGAACCACATTGAGACTTAATCAACGGGTCTATATCCCCTATACTTAATTCTGAAATATGCACTCCTATTGATTTGTCATTAGAAGCTACATTTAGAGTTACAGTTACTGCATCTCCGTTAAAGTACGCCGATGAATTATTCCACTCAGAAATGGTTTTGGCATTTAGAGTTTGAGTAGCGCCATCTAATTGAGAGGTGATCGTAATTGTACTATTGTTTCCTAAATTAACATCTTTAAAAAACAAACGTAACCAAGTAGCTCCTTTTTCAGAAATCTCCTTAGTAATCGTTTCAGTTCCACTTTTAGTAGTAATACCAGAAGATGTCAATTGTAGGTCATAAGAAATTTCATGCCTTGCCAAATCATTAGTCTGAGAATAATTAATAAAAGGAAACGCCATACACATGGCACAGCTTAAGATAATAATTTTGCGTTTCAAGAGTAGCGCCCTACTATGAATTGAGTTTGTGTTGTGATAATACATAAAAATAAAAGTTTAGTATATAGAAATTAAATTTAGTTACTAAATCCACTGTCAAGATCACAAATGATCAAAACATAAATCCCATAAAAAGTAAATTCGATATATCATCGAACTCCTTTTTTTACTCTATTTCCCTTTTATTTTTTTGAACTTTACTTGATAAAAAATTATATCTGTTTTTTTTAAACCCAATATTAAATGTAAGAAAGAAAACTTCTTCTACAAAAAGTTTGGAGTCTAAATTAAAAAGTAAGACATATATAATGTCTACTTTTGTGTTTCTTTTACTAAAAGTATGATACTACAAGACACCATTGTTGCTTTAGCTACTCCCTCTGGAGCAGGAGCTATAGCTGTGATACGAGTTTCTGGAAAAGATGCAATACGTATTTCTTCTTCTCTTTTTCGTTCTGTAAGCGGGAAAGATTTGAATACTCAAAAAAGTCACACGATACATCTAGGACATATCGTTGATAATAACAAAATATTGGACGAAGTATTAGTTTCTATTTTTAAAGGAACAAATTCTTATACTGGTGAACCTACTATAGAAATATCTTGCCATGGATCTAGCTACATTCAGCAAGAAATCATCCAGTTATTATTACGAAATGGCTGTCGAATGGCTAATGCTGGTGAATTTACACTTCGCGCTTTTGTAAACGGAAAATTAGATTTATCCCAAGCAGAAGCTGTTGCTGATTTAATTGCTTCGGATTCAGAAGCATCACATCAGATAGCTATGCAACAAATGCGAGGTGGTTTTAGTAATGAAATTCAAAAATTACGAGATGAATTACTAAATTTTGCCTCCCTTATAGAGTTAGAACTTGATTTTGCCGAAGAAGATGTAGAATTTGCAGATCGTAAACAGTTTCAGGAGTTAATTTCAAGAATAACGAATGTACTAAAACGACTTATCGATTCTTTTGCTGTCGGAAATGTTATTAAAAATGGAATTCCGGTAGCCATAGTCGGTGAACCGAATGTTGGAAAATCTACCCTGCTTAATGCACTCCTTAATGAAGAAAGAGCAATTGTCTCAGATATTGCAGGAACTACTCGTGACACGATTGAAGATGAAATCAATATTGGTGGAATTGGTTTTAGATTTATCGATACTGCTGGAATCAGAAATACAGAAGATATAATTGAAGGATTAGGGATTCAAAAAACATTCGAAAAAATAGAACAAGCCCAAGTTGTTATTTATTTGGTTAATTCTGAAAAGCTATCTATTAACACTACAGAACTAAAAGAAGTATTAGTAGAAATCGGAAAAATAAAGAATAAATACCCTCAGAAACCATTGATTATAGTTGCTAACAAGGTAGACACACTTGATAAAAATGAAATTGAAACCCTAAAATCAAAAATAGAGCATGTTCACTTACTCTCTGCCAAACAGAACCTAGGAGTAATCGAATTACAAAATAAGCTCCTTGAATTTGTAAACACGGGCGCTTTAAGAAATAATGAAACTATTGTTACAAACTCAAGACATTATGATGCCCTTTTAAAGGCGTTAGAAGAAATTCAAAAAGTGCAATATGGTATCGATAATGGAATATCTGGTGATTTAATGGCCATAGATATTCGACAGGCACTATATCATTTTGGTGAAATCACTGGCGAAATTACTAGTGATGACCTATTGGGTAATATTTTTGCTAATTTCTGTATTGGGAAGTAAACTTATGATAGTATCGAACACCAATTTAAATTTCATAAACTTAAATTTTTGATATTAGAATAGTACAAAGATTAAAGCTATTAAGCCATTGCCCCGTTTACGCCTATGTTTTGAGCAGAAATCCACTTGGCTTCGTCACTAGCCAAGAACACTACAATTCTTGCAATATCCTCTGGTTCTCCAATACGGTTAAAAGCTGATAAAGAGGCTAATCTATTAATTACTGCTTCTGGCTTTCCTTTTGTGAACAACTCAGTATTTGTAGGTCCGGGAGAAATTGAATTTACATTAATACCTCGGCTTCCTACTTCTTTTGCAAATACACGGGTCAATTGTTCGACTGCCGCTTTGGAAGCTACATATGGTCCATATGTGGGTAACATGATTCTGTTTACAGAAGTTGAAAAATTAATAATGCTTCCATTTTCTGATAATTTTGTGGCGGCTTCACGCAGTGTATTAAATACTCCTTTTACATTTACATCCATTTGTTTTGTAAAATCCTCGTCGGTGGTATCTTTTATCAAAGTATTGATCATAACACCTGCATTATTAATTAATACATCAATTTTTCCATAATAGGAAATAGCATCCTCAAAAAGTTTTTTTACATCTTTCGAACTACCTACATCCGCTTGCATAGTAATAGCATCTCCGCCATTTGCTTTGATGTGTTGTACGACCTCCCCTGCGGCTTCGTAACTGCCTGAATAATTAATAATAACCTTTGCTCCGGCATTGGCCAAATGTACTGCTACCTCTGCCCCAATACCTCTAGATGCACCCGTTATAAGTGCCACTTTGTTTCTTAAATTTTTCATTTGTCTATCTTTTAAAATATGATAGAACAAATGTATTTAGGAACACCTCTTTGTTTGTTGCGCAGAATACAGGACAAGTTGCAAAATTTAAACAGAAAAAGAAAAATACGGAACTAGCTGATTAACTAGTATGCTCTTTTCGATACTGAACAGGGGATATTTTGGTATGCTTTTTAAAAAAGTTGCTAAAATGAGCAGTTTCTGAGAATCCCAGTCTATAGGTTATTTCTTTGATGGGCATTGATGAGTTTTGTAATAATGATTTGGCTTCAGAAATAGATTTATCTGCAATCCACGTAGTAACAGATTTTCCTGTTTTGGTTTTTATAATGTTGCCTAAATAGTTAGGATGAAGATTTTGTGCATCTGCATAGTCCTGAACTCTGAATGCAGTTTCCGTTCTTCCTGTAATTAAATCACGATAGTGTTTTTCTAGTAATCGCTTAAATGATTTTACAATTTGTGAACTTCTGTTTCCTTCGTAAATAGGATTATAATCCTGCCAAAAATAGGATCTTATTTTATAAAGCATCACTGCCAAAAAATGCCCTATAACTCTATATTTATCATCGTATTGGCTGATATATTCGTTATGAATATTTAGGTAAACCTGTTCTATGGTCTCATAAAATTCATGGCTTACAACTTTTGGACTGATTGTTTCGGTCAATAAAAATGGAAATATTGAGAAGATATCTTTGTTGATATATTGTTTTAGAAATGCTTCATCAAAAGTTATCAGATAAATTTCTTCGATTTTTTCCCAACTAAATGTTCGATAGTTACTCGGATTGGTAAAGTATATAGAATGTGGTTGTACTGCGAATGAGTGGTGATCTATAGTGTAATTTCCTTTGCCATTTTTCACGAAAAGAAATGAAAAATAGTCGGGGCGAAATAAGGGTGATTGATATGGAAGTGTGAAATTGATATCCTTCAAATTAAGAATAGCGAATCCTTCTGAAGGCTGAATTAAATCCACAGGTAATCCCAAATGAATGTATAGTTCATAGAGTGATTTTGCCTCAGGATTTTCGTCTTTCATTTATCAGGCTTTACATTGAATGTTATATTGAAATGCTCCTCATTAACAAATTTAAAGAATCATGACTAATTCTTAAGCAAAGTTATAATACAATTACAGATAAATAACTTCCTCAAATAGGCAGTCATTAGAGCTAAACAAATGACATTAGAAACGCCAAAATAGATGCCTTTTCTAATGGTTTCTATAATTCATCCTTCGCATAAGTAAAATAGTAATATGTAAACTTTTAGCCTAAATATTTTATTTAGAAATTCTTTGAACTAGAATCTTCAGGTTAAATAAAGGAAGACAAAAACACTTTATTTTTACAACTCGAACTCTACTTCTCTAGTAGATAATTTATTTTGAAGATATTGGTATTGGTAAACAGATTACAAGTTTTTTTGAAACAGAAAAAGAGTGTTTAAAAAGTTTTAAAGACATTTATTAAGCAACAAACAACCTAACAAAAAACTACTAATTGACTGTTGTAGATCGTATGCTTTTGCAAAAAGGGGATAAAAGAAATACCCAATATCATTTTGTTAATCGAATATTTAACCCCAAAATATCCAACTTTTAGTAAATCTCTTACCCTCCCCTTCACTTTATTAATTATAGGACGCTAACATATTGTATTAAAAAGCAACAACTGTCAATGTTTATATACGAATCAGCTTCATTATTAAATTAATAAAGAACATGATCTATATTAATTACCAATAATACTTATGCATACATCCTCGCTACAGCCTATGAGACCACAGCAACTTGTTGTTGATCTTCCTTTAACTCTTCTTTTACCTCTTTCTGAGATAAATCACGAGTTAACCAACTACTTCTACTAGCTGTGGCAATAGCATATGGAGTAATCCAAAACAGGGTAAACGCATAAAATATACTATATGGATACGCCCAAAAAGCCTCTGAAACACTATGTTTTTTTGCATAAAACAATGCCTGTATACTCGAAAAAACGAGAATGCTTACAAGCGTAGAACTAAAAAATAATATGGGATATGTAAAAACAAAAAACAACATTAAAAGTACTCCGGGATATGCCATTGTCATTTTAAGCCATTGATTAAGAAGTAATATTCTTGTTCCACTTTTGGCTCCCTTTCTAAAGTCTCTAAACGCAAACCTACTCATCGCAATATTCTCTCTTACATTACTCCTTTCCCAACGAATAAACATCTTGTATAAATTTTTATAACGTTCTGGGATATTTGTAAAAACGTACGCATTTCGTTGAAACAATACTTTAAACCCTTGCTTTAAGATCATATTAGTCATTGCTCTATCTTCACCAATTTTCGACACTTCACCCATAAATGTTTGACTAATCCAATCTTCAAGACAATTAAAAACTGCTGTTCTTCTATATGCAGATAAAGCCCCAGGAGTACATAATACGGATCCTAATCTACTTTGTGCAGACCGTATAAACTCAAAACTAAAGGCAAAACTTACATTTAACATGCGAGGAATCAGGGCCTTGTCTGCGTTTAACACACGTACATTTCCTGCCACAGCACCACAGTCTTCATTGACTACAAAAGGGCTAGCCATTAAGCGTAATGTATCTTTTTTAACAACAGAATCACTATCGACCGTAATCAACACTTCTCCCATCGCCATATTAAATCCACGATATAATGCATGTCTTTTACCTTTATTCTTCGGTTGTTGATAGATAGAAACACGGTTACCTAACTCTTCTTTAGCCTTCAACATCCATTGCCAAGTATCATCTTGACTACCATCATCTATAGAAATAATTTGTAATTTTTCTTTCGGATAATCACTTGCAACAAGGCTGATCAAGGTCTTATAAACCAATTCTCCTTCGTTATAAGCGGGTACAATAACTGTACACAATGGTAATTGATCATCTGATACTGTATCAACAACTTTATATTTCAAATACAGAAATAATATAAATACCAAAAAACTAACTTTTATTGCCAACAAAGACATGCCTATAACCATAAGAGCAATTCCCCAAGGCGTATTCATTCTCTCTAGGTAAATTTGTTCAAAATAAGATTGAAGAAAATAAAACAACGAGCCACCACCAAACATCAACAAAAATGTTGCTATCAAGATCAAAGATGATGAACTAGAAAAAAACTGTTGTATCTGATCAAGAGAGTTGCTTCTTGATTTTGGTGTTTCTGAAGATTCGAAAGATGTTAATTGATTCATAGATGTCCCTTAATTTTTTCTTTAAAACAAAACAAGATTGATACCATTAAAAAAAACACTGATTAACAGTGTTTTACATTTTTATCATGAATCAAAAAGTGTAGAAATCTTCCACAGGTGTGTATAATCAAACACACAATTGGGTAAGACAAATGGGAACAGCTATCGATTATCAGGGAAATTGTAGACCAATTATTCGACAATTTTTTTAAACCATAAATCATGTAATGTCTCATATTTCACAAAAAAACCAGTTATTCTACCGCTAGTATCTTTAATGATTTGGATATTACTCAAAAACTCGTGATTGCCTGAAAATGTATTTTCTTTAATATGACTAAAAATTGTTTTTCCGGATCTTACATTATCAAAAACCAATTTATTATCTTCAATATCAACATGGTATACAACATCTAGCATTTCGCAATAATACGCCCCAACAAATTGATTATATTCTTTATCTGTATATTTTGACGGCACATAATACTCCATCAAAAAAGGATCTGCTTCACCGATGGTAAAGGTCATTTTCTTATCTGTAGTGTTCTTTACTTCAAAAGACACATAGATCTTATCATCACCAGTTACCTTCATCTGAAAATTATCGTTTCCTAAAGGAATTAATGAAGACTCATATCCATTGGTTCGTATATACCGTAAGGTATCGTTTTTCACTTCTATTTTTCTAGAGAGACCATATTTTTCATCCCAGTAAGAACCAGTATATCGATTTAATTCTTTGACTGTAAGCTTTTTTGTCGGGATTTTTGTGAAATCAACCGTGATAGGTTCGGTAAATTTATCTTTAAGAAAAGAATATGCAGATTGCATACCATAATATCCCGTATAAGTCTCTCCTGTATTGCTAAGTACAATTACTATAAAGTCTTGCTCATCGAACTTAAAAATAGAGCTCGCATGTCCAGCCATAGAACCACCAAGATATGCCGTGTTAATGCCTCTTTCCTTATGAACATACTGTTGGCCATATGTTAGTTTACCCCAAGGTACATTATACTCCTTTCCATTTTTTAACTTAATAAAAGAGTGCAACCTAGTAATTACTTTTTGGGATACTAGAACTGGTTTTTTTAAATGTAACTCCCATTTCACAAGGTCTTCTACGGTCGAAAACATATTTGTTGCTCCTATAGTACTAAGGAACATAGTTGATTTTTTGTAACCACCATTTTCATTTACTTCGTAAGAAATAGCCGCATCAGAAATTATTTGTCCAAAATCCTCTCGTATCAAGGTATTATTCATCTTAAGGGGTTCAAAAAGACGTTCTTTCATGAATTTAGCAAAAGACATATCTGATGCTCTGGCAATCACCTCAGCCAGAAGTAACATACTAGTATCCGTATATGCAAAATCACTTCCTGGGTCAAAACCAAGTTTTTTTTGCTTAGATAAAAGTTGAATTGCGTGCTTTTGATTAAAAACGGTAGTATCCCAGCCTCCTAACTCCTTTAGCGGTATGTACCCGCAAAGGCCATCGGATTGAGATAAAAGATGCTCTATTGTTATTTTCTTATCGTATTCAATTAGTTCTGGAATAAATTTTTTGATGTCATCAGTTAAATTTATTACACCTTCTTCTTCTAGCATCAAAATTGCGAAAGCCGTAAAATGTCTTGACATTGCTGCTATTTGAAACTTAGTCTGAGGAGTAATGGGTATTTGGTACTCTAAATTTGCCATTCCGAATCCCTTTTTATAAACTAGTTCGCCTTTGCTAATGATTGCAACCGCAGCCCCAGGTTTGTGCACACTATCAAGAATCGAAAAGATGCTATATATTTCCTTTTCTTGTATGTCAGAAAGCTTCGAAAAATCACTTTTCTGAGCATTTAGATTAATAGACATACCTACAAATAGACAGACAAGTACTATATATTGAATATAAAAATTTCTCATAAGGGTTCGTTTTTAATTATCCTAAACTTGATTGATATTGATGACTATTTTTTATTACTCATTCTTCTATTTTATTGTAATCCACTTGTAGCAAACAGAGGACCTACAGAACTAAAAAAAGAAAAAGGAATTCTATGTATTTTTCCTGAACGTGAGAAGGTTTTTTTTGCTCAAAAAGCCCTCTCCTCGTATCCACGTCTAGCAAGGATAGCTCGACAGATCAGAAAAACATTCGTAAAAAATAATTTAGGAGTACCGATTTATATATCAATACTAAAAATGGCTATGATTTTTCTTTGTATTTAGAAGGAGTCGTACCTGTTTGCTTTCTAAAAGCGCTATAAAAAGCAGACTTAGAACTAAATCCACAATCATACCCTATAGACTCTAAAGAGAACACTTTATTAGACTTTATTAATTCTTTGGCTTCTTCGATACGGTAATAATTTAAAAAACTCGGAAAGCTTTTTCCTAATTTTTCATTTAGCAACTGTGATAATTTGTTGGGTAATATATTAAGTTTTTTAGCAACTTCGGACAGTGTTATATTAGAATCTCGATATAATTTTTCCTTAAACATTAATGATTCAAGTAGTGCAATTAACCTATTAGCTTCGCTTTGAGGGATTTTTTTACCCCCATATTTGGGAGGATCTTTTAATAATAATTTACTACGTTCTTTTGAAAAAAGTAGTAACAAAATAAGGAGGTAAAATATAAATGAAAAAGAAATAGCTCCCAAAATATATGAAGTATAACTTGCTGTATTAAATACGATCCAAATGATAACATTACCAACATAGATACTTAAAATCCAAAGTTCGAAATTTCTTTTTTTTCTTCCTTCTTTTTTAAAAATCTTAAACGCCTTGAACAATAATATTCCGGCTGCAAATAAATAGATTAACCATTGATAATAAATAATATAAATAAATACATTAAACCATAAATCTATATATTTTTCTCTTGGAAACATTAGAAACAAAGTACACCCCAAGGCCATCACGATTATTAGATGTAGTATCCATTCTTTTCTTTTTACCTCTTTATCAGTAGTAGCATATTTAATGTAAAAAAAAAGAAAAGGGCCTATAAACCAGCATGCAAAAAGTCCAAATTGAATATAAAAACTGGCCAAATCAGCATTAAAATAATAAAAAACTGATTTACCAATTCGCACGCTTAATGCAAGAAGAAGCCCCCCTAAAAAAGCATGAGAACGATGTTTGGGCTTACCAAAAAAAACAAAATACAAACCAATAACAAGTCCATTAAAAGCCCCTATGGCGCTTATAAAAAACAACAACTCTCTACTGATCTCCATTTACTTTATAAACTTCATTATTTAGTTATTAATCAAAACTTTGATTTGTGAAGATAAAAAATATAATAAATACGTCATCGTAAAAGTAAAATGAATAGTAAACACCTAATAAACATGTTACTGCATATATGGGGGATATCTACTATTTGAGGTACAGCATTCAATAGTTTTTACAGACTTGTCATCTTTCTTATACTTTATGAATAAAAAACTTATATTGCTAGGCTTTTAAAATTACTACATCCTTTTGATGTGAAGCATTAAACGATTAGAATCAGAAATAAAATAAACTCAAAATATATGGAAAAAGAGAAATTCATGCAGGAAGCCATAAACCAAGCTTTAAAAGGAATGAACAGTAATGAAGGAGGGCCTTTTGGTTGTGTAATTGTAAAAGACGGAAAAATAATTGGTCGTGGTAATAATAAAGTTACCTCCTCGAATGACCCCACTGCTCATGCAGAGGTAACTGCTATTAGAGATGCTTGCAAAAACTTAAACTCTTTTCAATTAGACGGATGTGAAATCTATACGTCTTGTGAACCATGCCCAATGTGCTTAGGTGCTATCTACTGGTCTCGTCCTGACAAAGTATATTACGGGAGTACTCAACAAGATGCTGCAAATATTGGTTTTGATGATGAATTCATCTATAAAGAAATCCCCTTACCTTATGATAAACGTAGTATTCCGTTTGAACAATTGGGGCATAAAATTGCCTTAATTCCTTTTAAAAAATGGTCTGAAAAAGAAGACAAAAAAGAGTATTAATGTTCAGATTTTTTTAAGAACTTTTTTTTAATACTAAAAACTAAAATAGTTATATCCAAATGCCTGTTTTACCAAAAAGGTAAACAACATATTAGTTTATGCCTTTCATAGTAAGCAAGGTAGTTATCCATACTATCAGAGAAGACAAGAATATTCCTATAGTATTAGCTAAAAAACCTTTTCTCTTTTTGATTTTAAAAAGATATGTAGCAATACTACCGGCATATACACCTGTGCCGGGTAATGGGATCATTACAAAAAGAAGAAGTCCCCAAAAACCGTACTTCTCTATTTTATCTCCGGATCCTATTTTTGCCTTTCGGGCAACGTATATTGCCGCTTTTTTATAAAGGTGCCATTTTAATAAATAACCATTTATTTTGACGAGAAAAAACATCATCAAAGGAAAAACAAGCACATTAGCCAAAAAGCAGACTACAAATACCAAATAAACATTTACTCCCTTAAGCATACCATAAGGAATGCCCACCTTGGCTTCTCCAAAAGGAGAAATGCTCCATAAAATAGCAATAATTATATCGTCAATCACAACCTCATTTTCTAAAAGAATGACAAAGTTACTATTCTAATTGGTTTACAGCGGTATTAAAAAACATAAAAAACAATTAAATTCTTATTATTTAAGTAAGAACCTCTTACTATTACTAAGAACAGAAGTACGTTAATTAAGCATGCTGTAGAGTTACAGACAATTCTTTATACCTCAAACCTTCAAAACTTTACAACCAATATATCTATCTATTCAATAAATTATAAGAAGAATATTGAAATTAATAGAACGATTTTCGGTTACCAAACATAAATATGCAATGCCAAAAAACTCTATTAAAAATGCATTTTTAATAGAAACAAATAAAAGTTAAAATTTGATAAAATTTCAGCAAAATAAAAAACAAACCACCCTTTAATCGTGTTTTAATAACATTTAATCTGTTTTTTTATCAAAAATAAAGTATATTTATCTTTTGAATATATACTTAAATTGACCATGCAGTTTGTAAAGAATTCCCCATTCTATAAAGAAGCCATACAAGAAATGAATTTTGATTTTGGTAATTACTACTTGTTTGATAGTTTTATTATAGGTGAAGTTAATGAAGATGTTATTTTTACATGGGAGAATCATGGCAAAATACTTTCAAAAGAATTTAGTAACCTCTATGATCAAAATGGAAATGATATCGTTTACATTACAAATCGAGTTCATAATTATTCTGTGATACCTAGTGACTGGATTAATTTTTATAAATATCAATACAGTCTAAAAGGATATGCAATTGTGAGTTACACAAAAAGAGGGTTTCTCAATATAATTTTAGAAAAAATCTTTATGCGAAATAAAGTAAAAGGCTTTGATAATTTAGCTGATGCAATTTCTTGGGCAAAAAGTCTATCAAAAGCTAAAGATAACGCAGCTTAATTTTGCTGCATCACCTTACATAACTTGATCCTAATTTATAGCATAATCATATTATACACTAAAAAAGAATTTTCTAGTTTGATGTATTTATTACATGTTATCATGTTTATAAGACCAATTACGATACCTCTAACCTAAAGAAGAGAGTCTGATACATAAAATTCTACTCAAAGATTAATGATTATTTATCAATAAAAAAGGGACCTATATAGTCCCCCTTCTTATTCAAAAAAATGTCGTTCGAATTATTTAAGCTAAAAAATTAAAGATCGACTTTTTCATAGAGCCCTGTAATATCATCAAAGATCTTGGTCAATTTGTTAGACCTTTTGTAGATATCTGTATCATCAAAACCTTGACCAAAAAGCTTTTTAGAATTCGCTTTAAAATACTCCCATTGTACTACTGCTGAGCCTAATTTCTCATCGATTTCAGTAGTATTAAAATCAGACACCACAAATAAATTAATTGCTCCGTCAAGTTCATTGAACACTTGATTAAGAACGGCTTTTAAATTTTTATCCTTTAAAGCACTTTGGTTGGCATAATAATATCCCGCCAATCTCTGAGAAAGCATGCGCTGTCTTCCTGATATATTTATTATCTTCTTTAGCTCTAATCTAGAATTCGCTAATTCTTCATCAAAATCCTCATCTCCTTCGGCATTGTTCATAATTGCATCTTTCGACTCTGCTATAATAGCTAGAACAACCGAATTGGCAGCCTTTAATAAATCAGTATTGGTTTCCATTATTTTGGTAGCCCCATCAAAACTAGGAGTTTCTTCAATTATTTTTTTAAAATCACCCCACAATTTATGTACCTTTTCAATACTCGCTTTTGTGTTTTTGTTTTTGGTATTATCCAAAAGAATAGAATTTTTTTTCTCAAACATAATCTTACTAGTAAGTAAGTCTTTTTTTGCTTGCATATCTGTAGGATTATTAATCAAATATAAATATGCTTTTGTCATTTTTTGGGTTAGCATCCGTTGCTTTCCTGATACATTTATTGCCGTATTATAACTTAAAATCCCATACTTCTTACCAGGCTGTGCTTTTATAGAAGGAACAGCAATACTAATGAAGAGAATAATTAAGATAGATGACTTTAATTTTGTGTACGTTTTCATAATAATTTTTAATTTTTTCTTAGGGGTAACAAATTCTAGAACTTATCAAGTTACTAGTAAATGATGAACACTATTATTTCGGCAAACGTAAGAAATAAAAAAACAAAAAACACGACGAAATGCATTAAAATTGGTTTAAAAGCAAATTTTAACAGTTAACAACTTTAATGCCATTTAATCATTATGGTTTTTCCTCAAAAAAACACATAAAACACTTTAATTCAATCACTTAAATCATTACGTTTTTCATAAAAAAAGCAAGGTTTAAATCACAAATATTCAAAAAAACATGTTTTTTCCTACAAAAAAAGACAAGAGCTACTACCCCAGTATTCTTTATGTTGAAATTGAGCTTATTTGACTAACACATTTCAAGAAAATAGGACTTATAATTACCTATTCTATTGAATCTTATTAATCACCATCATTATCATTAAATGTAATTATCGCACCAAGTATATTGGCCATATCTACTTTAAGTAGCACTAATAAATCTCTAAATGAATCTTTGAGTAAAATCACATTATCTGGATTAGAAATAAGAGTATCTTCTAAAGACCCCTGAATATTATCAAGTTGATCCTGACATATAGAAAACTGCATACTTATTTTATCAACTAATTCACTACTATTAAAAAGAAGAAGAAAATCATCAAATCCAATTTGATTAGATGCGTCGGTAAATTCTCCTGTAAAACATCTCCTCAATGATATCAAGTGTTGTTGTATTATTTCTTTTGAAAACTCACTAGAAAACCCTTCAAATTTTGAGGCATCTAGAATTCCATCGTTCGAATCTCCTAAAGGGTCACCTAACTTAGAAATTATAATTTCCTCGGTAAGTGCAATCATAGCATTAATCACTTGATTTTGACTTCCGCTAATTCCATTCTCAAGAGCCACTATAAACTCTTCTCTATTCTCACTCCAAAGTGTGTCGAGTTCATAAGATTTTGTTGTAAGATTTTTGCTTACGGAAACTAGGTATTCTACTCTTCTTTGAGCATTCGTTTCTGTTGTAAATAATTCGAGTGTACTAGCAATATCTTGTTGTTCAGAAAAAAGAAGGTATTCGATACCTGCAATTCCCTTAGAAGATGACCCCAAAGATGCTACATAAGCCTCATTTATAGTATCACTTCCCAATATCTCTTCTTCAATTCTTGTTGGATCGGTAGGCCAGCGATTAATCTCGAAAGAAATAAAGCTTGCGGCGACAGTCCCCAAATCATAAAGTTCTAGTTGTTTCCAGACTGATTGCATGTTTTTCCATTGTGTTTTTGCCGATTCCAAATTTGTTGTGGTCGTACTACTCTGAAAAGTGAGTATTGACATCTGTAACGCTTCAGTCTGCTTTACAAAATCATCAACGAGCACACTAATCTCATTATCATACATATTAATCAGTTGTAATTCTTTTGTGCTTTCTATCTGAGGAGCTGTATCCGAATCATCTTCTTTACACCCAATGTGACATACAAAAACAAAAAAGCTTACAAATAGTATTTTAAACGTTGCATTCATCTATAAGGATTTAATAAAATCAATTAATTTGGTTCTGTCTTCGACAATAAGATTCATAAAAGCTGTTTTAGAGCTTGCCGCTTCTCCATCATGCCAAAGAATTGCCTCTTCTATATTACGGGCCCTACCATCATGTAATAAATTGGTATGGCCATTTACGGTTTCAATAAGTCCAATTCCCCAAAGTGGTGCCGTACGCCATTCTTTGCCCGTAGCTTCAAAATCAGGGGTATTATCAGCCAACCCCTCACCCATATCGTGAAGCAATAAATCCGTATATGGACGAATAGTTTGGTTTTCTAAAGCCTCTATATGATAAGAACCTGTTTCCATTTTGGGGATATGACATGCGATACAATTAACTTGTTCGAATAATTCTTTACCCTGTAAAATACTTTGATCTTCATGATTCCTTCTTCCCGGAACCCCCAAAGTGGCGCTATATAAGGCTACTTTATCTAGATTTTCGTCAGAGATCTCAGGAGAACCACCATTGCTAATTGTATTGCAATCAATTGTTGGGGGACAGTTCTCTTCAAGAAATAAAGAACTTGTAATTCCCATATCTCCCAAAAAAGCTCCTGCCACCTGTTGCTTTAGAGTAGGTTGATTACTTTTCCAACCGAAGCGACCTAGTTTTAAAGATTGAGTTTCGACATCGTATACATAATTAGGTTTTCCTGAGATACCGTCGCCATTACTGTCTGATATATCAGCAAAGCCTAACAACGTAGCTTCGGGTATTGCATCTAACAATCCTAGGCCAATCATCTGATTAGCAACTCTTGGTGAAATCTGTATTGAAGCAGCAAGCGAACCATAGCTTAGATTTTCAAAAGTATATAGTGGTTTTTGTAAAGTAACACTATTTCCATCGGGGTACGTAACGACAACCTGTTCATAGTCAATAGTCACATGTCCTTCTGTATCTAACCCTAAAATAGAATCATCTTGTAGTTGCCCTCCATAGTTAGGATCTGGAAGATTAGCCCCAAACTCATCAGTACCAGGAATACTTAATCTAAAGAGTAGGCCCGATGATAATTCTCCATCTGTAATTGGTGCCCTACCTCTACCGTCTTTAAAATGACAACCAGAACAGGAACGTGCATTAAACAAAGGACCTAATCCATCTCTAGCAGTTGTAGATGCAGGGGCTGTCACCCAATTTTGGTTAAAAAGGGAGTTTCCGGTAAAAAAAAACAAACCATTTTCAGTATCCAGATTAGGCGCCTGAAAACCAAATGCATTTTGCGAAATATCAAAAACTGTCGTTTCGCCTCCCGAGAATGCTTCTCCATCTTCGGGAGTCAAAAGAGTATATTCTGTATCATCACTCTCACAGCTGACTATGAATACACCCATAACCGCGACCACCATATATTTAATTAACAAGGTATCTAGCTTCATTTTTATTAAATAATAAAATCAGAACCTTAAAAAAAGGTTCTGATTTTAGAAAATATATTTTTTATGCCCAGAAAAAACTTATTCTGGTAATTCGGCTGATATTTCAAGTCCCAGCTCGTCTGCTCCTTCTACAAGAGCATCACCAAACGTTTGTAAAGCAGTAATGGCTGCAAAAACCAATGGCCTTTCTGTTTCGTCAGAAATAGCAAAATCAAAAGGTGTAGCTGTTGCCTCTACTGCTGCTTCTGCTGCCACTAATTTTGCAGTAATCTCTGCTCCTAATGTTGGGTTTTCCTGAACAATTAGATCTTCTAATGAACTACCACTAACAGTACTGTAACTTCCTCTATACACATTAGCAATACCCGCTAGGTTTAATCTTAAATCTCTATGAGTATTATCACTAAAACAAGAATGCTCATCCTCCTGATCTTGATTATCATACGCTACAAAAACACGTTCTCCTGCTAATTCTGATTTTGAAAGTGTAGAAATACCAGTTAACATATTTGCGAGTGCAACATCTTCATCCAATCCCAAAAAAATAGGTCTATATGTACCATTGGCACTCCACTCATCTAACATTAACTGCAAATGATCTAATAACAAATCAGCACAAGCCGCCAAATAATCTCTTCTTCTATCTTGATTAGTTGCGGTACCTTCATCTCCATCAACAAAATCCGTATAAGGTCTTTGCCCCGGTAATTTATCTTCTTCGTCTGTCGTATCCTGACCCCACAACAAAAACTCTATTGCATGATATCCTACACTAATATTAGATTCACTCCCAACCTCGTTAAGCCCTTCTAATACCTCCTTAGTAATTGTAGGGAAATCTTCTGGATTGTTTATAATACCTGTTTCTAAAACTGTAACACCATCAGCATCTACTACATAATCGACATAGTTTTCATCTAGTGGCCACGCATTTAGTAAACCTTCTGGACCATCCTCATCATCAATCGGACCACTTGCAAATCTAAAAGCTTCTGTTTGTCCGTATGGTTCACGAGCTGTTTTCCAAGCTGTTTTTGCTGCTTCAAAATTCTCTGAAGTAGGCTCAGCAACAAAAGCATCAATGGCTTCTTTCATAGCATCTGCGGCATCATATGAATCCTGATAGTTTGTTAATACTAAGTCAGCATATGTTTCAATTACCGCTGATTTTTCAATGACAGTAAAACCTCCATTATCATCAGAATCATCATCAGAACAGGCAATAATCCCTAGAACCAAAGCACCGAGTAAATAATATTTTGTTAGTGTGTTTTTCATCTTATCCTTATTTAGACTTTTTTTAAATAAGCTGCAAATATATTTTTTACATCTCCTAAAAACAAATTTATTAAGACTAAATATAAATTAAAAACCCTCTATCTAGTACACCCATATTATAATTATTACGTAATCAACCTTTTATATTAATCCATATTATTAAACTCTAATAAAAACAAAAACCCTTTTTCGTTACTATAGAAATAACTTCAACTCATACTCCTTATAAAAAATCAAAGGATCAAAAAAATCATAAATTAAGTTAATGAGAGTCAAATTCACGCCCCTTTTTCCTTACAAGAACTACGTATTTACTATCTTTCTAGCATGTTATTACTTGATGCTGTTTTTATATAAGAACAAGTTTTATATATATTACTTGAATATCTGAGTGATTTTTTTGTACACCATCTATATCATTCTTAAACATTATAACTAATTAGTAACTTTATTTAACTCACTAGTAACGATGCCTTTTACCTTAGAACAATTTCAAATCTTTTCTGAAAAAACTCTACTCTATCTCTATATACTTAACATAGATGGTAAAATAATATCATGCAATGAAAGAGGAAGACTTTTATTTTCTAAAAACAATAAAGACATTGACCAAAGATATTTAACTGATGTCATGATTGACGAGGACATCGCAATATTTAATTTATCTGTATCAAAACTGTCAAAAAAAAATACTGTAGTAAGCAATACAGTGCGTTTTTCGTGGGAGGAAGATGATTTACTATCGTTAAAATTTGAATTCACCTTGCATAATGATTTAATATATGCCGCTGGCTTAGATGCAACAGAAGAATACAAAGAGCACCGAGCTCTGTCAACCATTTCTCGATTAACTAAAACAGGAGGGTGGTATTACAACCCTCGAAATGATAATATGTATTTCTCAAAGGGAACCTACGACATCAAAGAAGTACCTTATAACACTCCCCTAACCCTAGAAAAAGCGGCTAGCTTTTATGATAGTGATTTAGGTAAAGAAGCCTTAGAAAAAATTGAGAAACTGATTAATGATAAAACCTCTTTTGAATATAAAGGAAGAGTAACTACTAATAAGGGTAATAAGAAATGGGTAAAAGTAATGGGAGAGCCCGTTATCTACAAAGATGAGGTCATATACATAAATGGTACCTGTGCAGATGTTACTGATAGACACAATTATATAGAAAGGTTAAAACATAGTGAAGAGACGAAGCACCTCGCTTTAAAAGGAATTCAATCAGGTTTATTTGACTATAATATTCAGAAAAAAGAAGTTTTCTATAGTGTAGATTTCAAGAAAATGCTGGGATTATCTTTGAAAACGGATTTTGTTCACGAAGATGAATTTAGAAAAATGATACATCCCGATGATCTAGAAAAGGCGCTAGAAAGGCATTATCAAAATTTAATTGAAGAGGGCAATTACTATCATAACCATTATCGATTGAAACACCTAAAAGGAGAATACCGTCATTACGAGGTTTTTGGTTTTAGAAAAAAAAATAAAACCGGAGAAACCATACGAATGATAGGAAACCTGATCGATGTTCATCAAAGAAAAATCAATGAACGAACAATAGCTATAAATAAAACAAAGCTACAAGCCATGGTTAATAATGGGTTTGACTATATCATTTTACTAAATCCCGAGGGAGAAATCCTAATGGCAGATGACAGGTCTTTAAAAGTAATTAAAAGAGACTTTAATGTTGACCCTTTAGAAAAAACATCTCGCTTTATTGATGTGATGCCGCTAAATTTCAAAAACACATTTGCTTATCAATTTAATGAGGCTCTCAAAGGAAATATAATTAAAAAAGACATTGAGCGCATTGGGTATGATAATAAACCGCAATGGTATGAATCAAAATATACTCCTATTATTGACAAGCACAATAAAGTCAATTCTGTTCTAGTAAGTTTTCATGATATTACAGAGCAAAAACTTGCAGAAATGGTTATTAAAGATGCATATATCAAAGAACAAGAACTTAACGTCCTAAAATCAAATATTCTTTCAAATTTTAGCCACGAAATAAGAACACCGCTTAATGGAATTATGACCGTCAGCAAACTATTATTAGATGAAAAAAGACCTCAAGAAATAGATAAGCTAGTACAATACCTCGAAGAAAGTAAAGACAGATTATTATACACTATTGATAGCTTATCAAATTACAGTGAGATTGAGGCTATAAAAAACAATTTACACCTACAAGATTTGGATCTCAATTATACTGTCGAATCCTCTTATAGAGAATACAAGCATCTTGCTGATTCTAAGAAATTAAAGTATAACATAGAGCTCGATGAAACTTGTCCTAAGGTAACTTTAGACCAAAATCTTTTTAGAACCGCCATAAACAATATCATTCAGAATGCTATCAAATACACAGAACAAGGAAGTATAAATATTACGATAAATTCAGAAAATTTAGAAAATAATGCTTATATTTCAATTATTGATACAGGAATTGGTATAGATAGTGAAAATTTAAAGAAAATTTTTGATCCATTTATGCAGGAAAGTATTGGTTTAAATCGGAAATATGAAGGCACCGGTATCGGACTAAGCTTATCTAATAGATATATTGAAATATTGGGTGGTACAATAACAGTAAAAAGTGAAGTCGGAAAAGGTACGGTGTTTAGTATAATTTTACCTAAATGCCTATGAATATTCTTTACGTAGA
Organism: Aquimarina pacifica; assembly: GCF_000520955.1. GTDB lineage: Bacteria > Bacteroidota > Bacteroidia > Flavobacteriales > Flavobacteriaceae > Aquimarina > Aquimarina pacifica. The sequence continues at coordinate 76,472 of NZ_JACC01000010.1, forward strand.
AGATAATAAAATTAACGCAATGGTGATGGAAAAAATGTTATCCAAAAACAATGCGAATGTTATTATTGCAGAAAATGGCTTAAAAGCCCTCAAATTAGTAAAAAATAATAGCCTCGATCTAATCCTTGTAGATATAAACCTTGGTTTAAACCAAATGGACGGTTGCGAATTATTACAAAGGTTTAAACAATTAGATATCATAAAAGGGCTGCCCGTATTTGCAGTAACGGCATACGCTATGCCCGGGGACAAACAACGTTTTATCAATATTGGTTTTGATAATTATTTTTCTAAACCCGTCAACTTTGACAAACTTCTATCAGTAATCGCCAATATCAAATCTTCTTTAGGAAAGAGAGAACAAACAATATGATATCCTAATAATATCCTACAAATTATCTAATTTGTTTGAAATTTATTCCTAACTGTTTCTCTATAGCTTTTAAAACTTGAACTTCTGATCTTGTTATAAGTGCAAGTGACAAACCTGTATTACCAGCTCTGGCCGTTCGCCCACTTCTATGCGTATAATATTCGACTTGATCGGGTAATTGATAATGTACCACAAAAGCCAAATTAGCCACATCAATTCCGCGAGCAGCAACATCAGTAGATACCAAAAGCTGTAACGTATCTTTTCTAAAAGCTCTCATTACTTTATCCCTATCCTTTTGGGTCATTTCTCCCTCTAATAAACCAACCTGATAGTTCTTTGCAATAAGCTGTTTACTTAGCGTTCGAGCTGCTACCTTAGTCCTAGTAAATATAATTCCCCTTGCTTTTTTTTGAGTTTTCAAAAAATACGTCAACGTGTCTAATTTATAGATTTCTTCTCCTACTACAAATTGATGATCAATCCCAGTATTCACAGCATCCCTTTTATCAACACTTACTTTAACGGCGTTTTTACTTAAATATGAATTTATAATATCATTTAGAGTTGAAGGAATCGTAGCAGAAAAAAGCCAAATATTTCTACGACCTTTTGTTTTTCCTAAAATGGTAGTAAGATCTTTCTTAAACCCCATACTTAGCATTTCATCAGCTTCATCCATGACCAAGGTATTTATTTTAGAAATATCTACGGACTCACGATTAATTAGATCAATTAATCTTCCGGGAGTTGCAACAACAATATGAGTTGGTCTTTTTAGTCTACCAATCTGTATATCTATTTTCTCTCCCCCGTAAACTGATTCGACGAATATTTTTTCAGTATACTTGGTATATTTAAAAAGTTGTTTCGCTATTTGTTGACACAATTCCCTAGTTGGGGCAAGAATTAATGCTTGTATTTGATTTTTTGATACATCAATTTGGGATAGTATTGGAACACCAAAAGCAGCTGTTTTTCCGGTTCCTGTCTGAGCTTTACCGATAAAATCAGTACCGTGACTCATAAGAATAGGTATTGATTGTTCTTGAATCTTTGTCGGATTCTTAATCCCTATCTCTAAAAGTCCTTTATTTAGATCCTTAGATACTCCTAATTCTAAAAATGTCATACATTATGGATTTGAATTGCAAAAGTAACTGAATATCTACTTTATCATTCAACTTAATCCAAAAATTACATAGATTTTTAGTTAATAAAGGAGTTAATAGAATTATTTGGTTGGTTATTTAGCAAGAGATTCTAATAAAATAAACAAAGAACTGCTTTTTTAATGTCAGCCCTTTTTTATGATAATGAGACTTGTTCATACAAAACCCTCCTGAGCAATTAAAATCAGCTCCTTCGTCAGAAGAAATGATATCTAACATTACAACATCGTGGTTATGGTCATGATTATGGGCAGCAGCATCACTATGATGCACATAATCCTCATTTAAATGTATTTCGTCGTTATCGTAAGAAAAGCCCTCCTTCACAAACAATTCGAATGTTTCGATATCTTCAGAAGCGGTAGTATAAAGTGCGAGATTGTTTACACTATCAAAACTAGTACTTTGAGAATTTACAAAATTAAAAATTAATAAAAACACTATTAAAACAAAGGATTTAGGGAACTTTTGCATGTATTTTTTTTTAAAAAATTATTAGTATTTATCTTTTTTAATCCAAATAAGGCACATTTTAGGTCTCAAACTTTCCTAAAACAACCTAACTTTCAAATTCATCGTCAAAATACACATTTAATCGACAAAAAGAATAAAAAAAACAAATTTTAACATAAAAAAACTCACTTAATCCGATATTAAAAAAATAAAGTAAGTAATAACCTACAAAAATATAACTATCAAAAAGAATAAACTACTATTATTACTATAAGCCAAAGTAAGAATAGTATCATTTAAGAATATTTATAACAAAAAAAGAAAAGAACCTATCGTTATAATCATAATACCAGACCAAAATCAATTTGTTACACATCAGTTTCTAAATAAACTCACTACATATGACTCTAAAAAAGAGGACTACTTGCGGCATCCTAATTCAGCTTCTATAAATAACTATATCCAAATAGGATTTAAAACAGCGTTGGACTATCTGTTATATGTGAAGGAACTTTTAATTGAGCCCCCAGCTCAGTATTCAGCTTATCAATAAAATACTTAGATAGTAGTGGAGACTCTACCTCTATATTTTGATGTACAAAAAAGTTAATATGACGAATCCCTTGATGCGTCCAAAGTACAAGTCTTTCTACCCAATCATCAAGTCTTGTGTAATCCGTTTCATGATTGGCACCTACATACCTTATAAATGCTTCATTATTGGTCAATCGCATATGTAACAAATCCCTTCTGCCGGCGGTATCGGTTATTATATTTGCTATGTTATTCTCCTCTAAAAGAGTATACAAATCCTTAGACACGTTAGCATCATTAAACCAATCCGTATGTCTAAACTCGATTGCCAAACGTAATTCTTTGGGCCATTTCTCAATAAACTTAATGACTCTATCAAAGTTTTTCGGACCAAAATTACCGTGCATCTGTAAAAATATGGTTCCTAATTTTTCTCTTAGATGCAACACATTAGACACATATTGATCTACATAAGGCTGCACATCATCATTCAACCTTTTTAGGTGAGATATATTTTGCACTAACTTAGGAAAAAACTTAAATCCTTCTGGGGTTTTATTATACCATTTCTCAAATTGCTCAGCAGGAAATATTCTATAAAATGTAGCATTAAGCTCAATACAATTAAATTGTTTTGAATAATACGCAAGTTCATCTTTTGTTCCTTTCGGATAAAAACCTTTGAGATCTTGTTTATTCCATTTAGCGCAGCCAACATATATGGATACCTTATCAGAATAGGTCTTTTTTAAAATCTCAGTAGTACCATCGTGATCCTTTGGTAGGTAAAAATTTACTTCATCAGGATGTTCTACTTTACCGAATTGCATAGTTAAAAGAATAATGTTGAATAAAAACTGTAACAAAAATAAGATTCGATTGACTAACTTTACAACAACATCTTAAAAAAAAAGAAAATGAATACTTTAAAATCACTAGTAATCGCAATTGTATTGGCTATCTCAACCTCTTTCCAAGCACAAACTGCGGATGAAATCATTACCAATTACTTCGAGAATACAGGAGGAAAAGAAAATTGGGAAAAACTAGGAGGTGTAACAATGAAAGGAATCATGAAAATGCAAGGGATGGAAATTCCTTTTGAGCAAACCATGATGAAAGACGGCCGTCAATCTACGACCATAGAGCTTCAAGGTAGTAAAATGATCTGGGCCGCATATGATGGTGAAATTTCTTGGTCTAGAAATCAAATGACCATGGAAGCCGAAAAAAGTGATAGTGAAACTACAGAAAACATGAAGAAGCAAATCAAAGATTGGCCTTCTCCATTTCTTAATTATAAAGAAAAAGGATATGCTGTAGAACTAATAGGAAAAGAAACAATAGACGGTACTGAAACTTTCAAAATAAAAGTTACTAAAGATCCTATAGTAGTGAATGGACAATCAGAGCCTAATATATCACACTACTACTTCGATACAGAGAATTTTGTTCCTATTATAATAGAAGAAGAGATAAAAAATGGACCGATGAAAGGAAAGACTTTCAAAATGTCTATTAGTGATTATCAAGAAGTAGGAGGTCTATACTTTCCTTTTGCTCAAAGTAGCGAGTTTCAAAGTATGGATTTCAAAGAATTTATTCTAAATCCAGAAGTAGAGAAAACAATATTTGATTTACCAGCTACGAAGTAAGTTTAACACACTTTATACAGAAGAACTTCATAATGAGACTCAAAACTTAAATACACACTAACATTTTCTTGTTTTCTGCATAGCATCACTAGGGTGACTATAAAAAATGTAGCGAAGCGTCAATGTTTTCGGTAGTTTTGGATTGTAATAGTTTTTCTTCTGCATACAGCAGATTTAAATTAAGTATCAGGCAACAAAGCCTATTTAAGTTTTTTAATATTGAAAAAAAACAGCTTTAAATAGGCTTTTTTACAAATAAAATCTATCGCATAGATTTAAATATTTGTTTTTCAGGTTCATTTTAGAAAAATAAAGTAAGAATCGCAACTACAACTAACTCTTCTAAAAAAAACAAAAAATACCATTAGATGAGATCAACACTATTTGTTTTTGTTATCAACTATCCCCTTTATTGATTCTATAAAATGATCCTAAATTTTATAATAGTCAATCATTTTTTTAATCACAAGTAATTATGAATTCAAGATTTATAATTGCATGCTTATTTGTTTTCTTAACTGCAAATATACATGCACAAGAAGTAGTCCTAAAAGGAAAAGAATTATTCGGTAACCTTAAAGCAAGACAAATTGGTCCAGCATTAATGAGTGGACGAATTATTGATCTAGAAAATCACCCAACCAATAATAGAATTATGTATACCGGTACAGCTGGTGGCGGTGTATGGAAATCAACTAACGGAGGAGCTAGTTTTAACTCAGTTTTTGATGATCATGCTCAGTCTATCGGTGTGGTAAAAATAGACCCTAATGACCCTGATAATACAGTTTGGGTAGGAACTGGTGAGATATGGACCAGGAATAGTGTTTCTGTTGGTGATGGTTTATACAAATCTACTGATGGAGGCGCCAATTGGAAAAAAATGGGGTTTGAAAAATCTGAGCGAATAAGTAGTATTGTTATCAACCCAAAAAACTCAAACGAAATGTATGTTGGCGTATTGGGTGCATTATGGAGTGACAGTACCGAAAGAGGAGTATACAAAACAACTGACGGAGGTACTACTTGGGAGAAAATCCTATATATTAACGAAAAAACGGGAGTCAGTGATATCATTATGGATCCACAAAACCCTACTATATTATATGCTGGGATGTGGGAGTTTAGAAGAACTGCTTGGGGATTTAATTCAGGCGGAGCAGAAAGTGCATTATATAAATCGACAGATTCTGGCAAAACATGGAATAAAATCCATAATGGTTTCCCAAAAGGTGACTTAGGAAGATTCGGAATTGCCATTGCTCCATCAAATCCTAAAATCCTCTATGCCATAATAGAAAGCAAAGAAAACAAAGGACTATACAGATCAGATGATGCAGGAGCTAATTGGACTTTATTAAACGATGATTTCGGACTCGTTGTTCGTCCTTTCTACTTCTCGAGAATAGTGGTTGATCCTAAAAACCCAGATATTATTGTCAAAGCAGGATTGTTTGGATCTATCTCAAGAGATGGTGGAAAAACTTTTAAAAACCTTGGTAATATGCATGGAGACATTCATGATATTACATTTGACATTAACGACTCAGACAGAATGTATGTAGGTACTGATGGCGGAATATACAGAAGTTGGGATGGTGGATCTACGATGGATATGGTTGACAATCTACCCATATCGCAATTCTATCATATTAGTGTCGACAACCAAGAACCTTATAACATTTATGGAGGATTACAAGATAATGGATCTTGGTGGGGACCATCTTCATCAACCGGTGGTATCGAAGCACGTGACTGGAAACGAGTTGGGTATGGTGATGGATTTAGAGTACTAAAACACCCTACAAAAAATATTATTTATTCAGAAATGCAGGGCGCACAAAATGTATGGAGATATGATGTTGATAAAAATTACACTAAAAATATAGAACCACTTCCTATAAAAGGAGAAGCTGATTTGAGATTTAATTGGAATGCTCCTATGGCAGTAAGTAATCATCAACCAGATAGATTCTATATGGGTAGCCAATTTTTACATGTAAGCGAAGACATGGGTACCAATTGGAAAAAAATCTCTCCAGACCTAACAACCAATGACCCTACAAAACAAGATAAAGAGTCCGGGGGTATTTCTACAGACAAATCTGGAGCAGAAACACATACAACTATATTCACTATTGCAGAATCTCCATTAGACGAGAACGTAATTTGGGTAGGAACTGACGACGGAAATGTACAAATCACCCAAGATGGAGGTGCTACTTGGACCAATACCATCAACAATATTCAAGGGCTTCCGAAAAACACATGGGTGTATCATATTGAGGCCAGCTCTCATAATAAAGGGACCGCATATGCCGTATTCGATGGGCATGCATCAGGGGACATGACCCCATATATCTATAAAACTTCAGATTTTGGTAAAACCTGGATATCCTTGGCTACTGACGACATTAAAGGGTTTGCTCGAAATGTTCAAGAAGACTATGAGAATAAAGACATTCTGTACCTCGGTACTGAATTTGGATTATTCATTACTGTAAACGGAGGTAAGAATTGGGCTCGCTTTACCAATAACATGCCAGCCGCTGCAGTACATTTTATAGATCTTCAGAAAAAAACAAATGATCTTGTTCTAGGAACTCATGGTCGAGGTATTATCATTATTGATGATATTTCTCCATTGCGACAAATCAATCAAGAAGTTTTACAAAAAGATGTTCATTTTTTTACCACGAAACCTGCAATTATCAAAGAAGAAAGCGGATTCGGCGGTGGCAGTACAGAACTACAGTTTGTTGGAGATAACCCAAGTGCTAATGCAAAAATAATATACTACCTAAAAAAGAGACATACATTTGGTAAAATGACTCTCTCTATTCAGGATGAAAAAGGTACTCTCATTACAGAATTAACACCAGGAAAATCAAAGGGAATCAACATTGTGGATTGGAACTTAAAGAAAAAAGGTCCAAAAATTGCCGCCGGAAAAACCTTTACTCGAGGAGGGTTTACAGCACCTAGAGTTTCTGAAGGAACATACAAAATTGTATTAACTAAAGGAAAGAATACTTACGAGAGTACAATTACCGTAAAAAATGACCCAAAATCTGTACTGTCTAATGAAGATAGAATAGCACAAATAAATACAGCAAAAGAATTATTTGATGATACAGAAGAGCTCGCATATTTGGTATTCAAAATAGATCAATATATTACCAAAGCAAAGGAGGTAACCAAAAAGAACCCTGACGCTCAAAAAATATGCACATCGGTAATAAATGAATTAACGACATTAAAAGAAACGCTGGTGGTAACCACAGGCGATAATTACGTTAATGAAGCAGAACCTCAATTACGTGAAAAGCTTTCTGATCTATATGCCGAACTAACTAATCAATTTGAAAAACCCTCGTCCTCTCAACTAGAGAACAAAGAAGTTTTAGAGACCAGACTAAACAAAGCTAAAGAAGCTTTTGGGGTCATACAAAAAAAACAAATTGCAAAATTGACTAGCTATCTTGAGAAAAAAGAAATCAACCCTATAGAAGTTCTGAGTAAAGAAGCATTTATCAATAAGTAATACTAAAAATCCTCTCTATTGAGTTTCTGAAACTCAATAGAGAGGATTTTTATGCAGTAAAAAAAGAAAAAAATAATTTGTTTATAACTAGTTCACAACTATAATCCTACAACTTATTTCGAAACTAGTAATTGATTATTTTTAGTAAACCTTCATTATTATGGAAAACAGGGAATCAAATTTACTTGCAATACGTCCTCAATTACTTAATGCAAGAGTTTCGGAAAACATGTCTAATGACGAACAGTTTCAAAACAAAACTATTCGTCCTATTATAAAACTTCAAGGAGACTTACTCATTGCTGTTTTTAAAAATTACATTAGAAAAAGGAAAAATACGTTTTATGAACTATCGCTAGAAAAACGGTTAAGCTTTATTGAAAATGCGATTCAAAAAGATATGAAACTTCGAAATAGTCTTAAAGGTATGATTATAGGTCAATTTACGGTAGATGAATATGACCTATACACCTATAATTCATCAGCACTAAACAAACGCATGATGAATATTGTAAAAGAACGAATTCAGGATAACGTGCAGCTTTTAGAACCATCACCTTTGGTTACTACCTGATTTTAGAGGTTCTAAAATTCTTACCTGATTCATAGTTCGTATTATGGACTACACAATACCTTATGCCGTAATAAAGTATCATTTTAGTCTGTGATTCAGAATAAAAGAAAGCAGTTGTCATTGGTATGACCTGCTTTTCTTTTTTGTAAAACCTTTTAGTACACCTATTAATAACCAAGAATAATGATTTTCATTATCTAAGTATCCTATAACACTTTTCTAGTTTACAAAACGAGCTAAAAAAACAAATATGTGGTTAATTAAAAAAGCTATCCTCCTTCTTTTTTTATCAAAATTTTAAAAATAAATCTTTTATTTTCAACTAAATTGTGGGACAACTCAACAAATTTAAGTCTATGAAAATCTTAAAAAAAGAAGACATCAATCAAGAAGTTTTTGACCTATACGATCAATACGCACATAACAACATAGAAAGACGGCAATTTATGGAAAAACTATCCCTTTATGCTGTAGGTGGTATTACTCTTCCGTCATTATTAGGGTTTATGATGCCTAATTACAAAGATACTATGTTGATTAATCCTGAGGATCCGAGGTTAGTATCAGAATATATCACTTATAATTCGTCAAAAGGAGGCGGCTCTATTCGCGGGCTCTTATCGCATCCTGTCGAAACCAAGGACAAGTTACCAGGTATTATAGTTGTGCACGAAAATCGAGGGCTGAATCCCTATATCGAGGATACAGCTCGTATAGCAGCCATAGAAGGTTTTATTACGCTGGCACCAGACGCACTAACACCCTTGGGTGGATATCCAGGTTCTGATGATGAAGGAAGAGCTCTACAAAAGCAAAGAGATCGTAACAAAATGCTTGAAGACTTTATAGCAGCTTACGAATATCTTAAGTCTCACAAAAAATGTAATGGCAAGGTAGGAGTCGTTGGATTCTGTTTCGGAGGATGGATATCTAATATGATGGCGGTACGAATTCCTTCACTAAATGCAGCAGTTCCTTTTTACGGAGGTCAGCCCTCAAAAGAAGAAACTGCAAAGATTAAAGCCTCTCTACTACTTCAATTTGCAGAATTAGACACCAGAGTTAATAAGGGATGGCCTGCTTATGAGGCTGCGCTAAAAGAAAACAACAAAGAATATAAAGCATACTTTTATAAAGAAGTAAATCATGGATTTCATAACAATTCTACTCCGCGATATGACAAAGATGCGGCTGATCTGGCTTGGCAACGTACATTAGATTTTTTCGTCAAAAAACTGAAATAACCACATGAATTCATTTTTCTTTTGATATAACCAAAGACAGACAAACAATAAACTTTGATTACCTATAAAGCGTAAAACCCGCTTTATGCAATAGAACTTCGTAATGAGACTCAAAACTACAATAAGCACTGGCATTTTCTTGTTTTCTGCATAGGACCGCTATGGTGACTAGATAAAACGTAAGTAAAGCGCCAGTGCTTGCAGTAGTTTTGGGTTGGAATAGATTTTCTACTGTATAAAGTGGGTCAAATGGGACAAATGTATAGTTATAGGTTTATTAGCGCACTTTAAGACAAAAACCAAAAACTATCTTTAAATTTGCGCAAAAAACAATCAATGCTAATTATTGGTATCGCCGGCGGAACAGGTTGTGGAAAAACAACAGTTGTAAATCACATTATAAATGAGCTTCCAGAAAATGAAGTATGTGTAATTTCTCAAGATTCTTACTACAAAGACACTAGTCACTTAAGCTATGAAGAAAGAACAAAAATAAACTTTGACCACCCTCAATCTATAGATTTTGAATTATTAGCCAATCACCTAGAAACTTTACGTAAAGGTGAAATTATAGCGCAGCCTGTATACTCTTTTGTAGAACATAATCGAACAAAGGAGACAATTCAAACATCGCCTTGCAAGGTAATGATTGTAGAAGGTATATTAATTCTGACTAATCCTCAGATTCGAGAAATGTTCGATATCAAAATTTATGTACATGCAGACAGTGATGAACGACTCATAAGAAGATTAAAAAGAGATATTGCAGAACGCGGTAGAGATATAGACGAAGTACTCGATAGATACCAAAACACTTTAAAACCTATGCATCAGCAATTTATAGACCCTACCAAAGAGTTTGCTGATTTAATTATCCCCAATAACAACTATAATAATGTAGCCGTTGATATTGTACGAACAATTATTAAGGAACGCTTGAATTAACTTTTGTACCTTTATAACCTATAACTATCAATAATATTGAAGCTTAAAAGTTACTTTCAGAAACTTAAAAATAAACCGGCATTGATACCGATATTCGCCATATTACTTAACAAATATGTGCTAATCGTTCTTCTTTTTGTCATATGGATGCTATTCCTAGACACGAACTCCTGGTTTATACATAGAGAATTAGACCAAGAAATAAAAGAACTTAAAGACAATAAAAAATACTATATAAAGGAAATCATAAAAGATCAAAAAGACATTAAAGTGTTAAAAGACAGTAGTGAATTAGAGAAATTTGCTAGAGAAGAGTATTTTATGAAAAGAGATGATGAAGAAATATATATTATAGAGTACGAAGATAGTATCCCAAAAAACAAACAAGATGACTAAATCCTTATTTGATAGTTTTGAGGAAGTTTCTGCTAAACAATGGAAACAAAAAATCCAATTCGACCTCAAAGGTGAGGATTATAATGAAACTCTAATTTTTAAGTCATTAGAAGGAATCGATATAAAACCCTTTTATCATCAGGAAGACCTGAAAAAGGTAAACATTACCGTTCCAAAACACACATCTTGGAAAAATTCATTAAAAATTGAAATCAATGATGGAGCACTAGGGAATAAAAAAATAGTAGAAGCTATTAAAAAAGGAGCAGAAAGCCTGTATCTTCTAATACGTAACAAAGAAGTAGCACCTTCTACCCTTTTTCAAAATATCCCAGAAGGGTTTACTATTTTTATAGAAACAACGTTCATATCCTTTTCGTACATAAAAACGCTTCTTGATACTGGCCAAAGCACCAAACTTAACATATATATTGCAACTGACATTATTGGTAATCTGGCCATTACCGGAAATTGGTTTACTTCACTTCAAGATGATTTTAACGAATTAAAAAAAATCTCTCATCTATCAAACAGTAAAAGTACAATAACAGTTAATCTTGGTGATTATCAAAATTCTGGAGCCAACATCATACAACAACTGGCTTATGGGATAGCTCATGCCAATGAGTACCTTAATTATTTTGATGGAACAACCAATCACCCTCTGAAAAGGAATCCTATATTATTCAAAGTATCCATAGGAGGTAATTATTTTTTCGAAATTGCTAAAATAAGAGCGCTAAGAACTTTATGGAGTACATTAGCGACAGAATATAATGTAAGCCCTGAATGTCATATAATTGCTCACCCATCTCATAGAAACAAAACCATTTTAGATTATAACGTAAACATGTTACGAACCACAACAGAATGTATGAGCGCTATACTTGGAGGAGCAAATACGGTATATAACCTGCCTTATGATGACATTTATAATCAAGAGAATGAATTTGGAACAAGAATATCTATCAATCAACTCCTAATACTTAAAAACGAAAGCTATTTTGATATTGTGAGTAATCCAGCATCTGGCTCGTACTACATAGAAAGTATTACCGAACAATTGGCAGAAAAGGCATTATCTTTATTTAAAGACATTGAAAAAAACGGTGGGTTTCTCAACCAATTAAAAGCCGGAAAAATTCAAAAGAAAATTAAAGAAAGTGCTTTAAAAGAACAAGAACTATTTGACAATCAAGAGATCATTCTTACAGGATCTAACAAGTATAAAACAACAAACGAAGTGATTCCCTCCTTTGAAAAGGTGGTTTTCCCTGAAAAAAAAGTAAGAAAAACACTTCTAGAACCCCTTATAAAACGGAGGTTAAGTGAAAAAATCGAGAAAAAAATACGATAAAGTGCTTGAATTGTCCGACTTATTGCTAATTTTGCTATAAATAAAAAAAATCAAAAGCCTATATACTAACATTACTAATATCTAAATCAATGCCCCTTAAGATTAGATCTAGAATCATATCATTGTTAATGCTGCTAGTTACGATGAGTTCATACAATCAGTCAGACAATCCCTGTCTTTCTGTTGATGAATCAGGCATTATTCAAAAGGCTTTTAATTCCTTCGAGAAAGATCTTTTTACCTATTATAATTTTGGTAACGATTCTATAAAGACATACCGAACATTTTTGGCAGAAGTGGCTAGTTTATCATTAGACCTCAGAAAACTGCCATCAGATGGCTCAATACAACTGGCAAGAGAGTTTAAAAAGATTGCTAGCAGTAAGCAATCGCTATGGATCAAACTAAGTGAATACGAAAAACCTGAGACCGCACAAAAATCAGCCACAACAACTAGTAAAAAAAACGAAGAAGAAATTCTTATCTTCAACTACAGAGGTGGTTTTATACAATGCTTAAAAAACTCTAGTGATAGTAGTGATTTTTCAGAAATAATTGCTTCTCTAGAAGAAGACGGAAATATTAGCACTTCATTAGTATCACAAAAAATTTACTACCTATTAGATAAGGATTTTAAAACTTTTCAAGTTAAAAATTTCATTGCATTCGATATTTACTACTCTATACTTATGGTAATCGAAAAAGCGTTCAAATAACTTATCTTACGATATTCCTAAAAAAAAGAATATTTAGACGCTAAAATTCTAATACAATTCATTAATAAAACCGTAATTTTGAGTTATTATTACTAACTAGTTTTATAAACTTCAAAATACGATGCCTCTGCGTTTTTGTATGTACTATTTGTAAATTCATACTTTTAGATAGCAAATTGTACTATAAAAAAACAAGCACATATTTCAAACTTAAAAAATACGTTTTTAAGTAATGAACAGAAAAAACATACAACATATACAATTACCTAATGAAATAGATAATAGTTCTATTGATACTGAATCAATACATACTACTTCAGAAGGAATTGATCTTAAATCCTGGTACAATTTAGATGATATAAATACTCTAGAACATTTAAATTTTTCTGCAGGTATCCCTCCATATTTACGTGGTCCCTATTCGACGATGTATGTTCGTAGACCATGGACTATACGGCAATATGCAGGATTTTCTACAGCAGAAGAAAGCAATGCTTTTTATCGCAGAAATCTTGCTGCTGGTCAAAAAGGGTTATCCGTAGCATTTGATTTGGCAACGCATCGCGGATATGATAGTGATCATGAACGTGTTTTTGGAGATGTAGGCATGGCCGGTGTTGCTATAGATACGGTTGAGGATATGAAAGTGCTATTTGATCAAATCCCTCTTGATAAAATGTCAGTGTCTATGACTATGAACGGTGCTGTTTTACCCATCATGGCATTCTATATTGTGGCTGCAGAAGAGCAAGGTGTAGATAAACGTATGCTTTCAGGAACTATCCAGAATGATATTCTAAAAGAGTTTATGGTACGTAATACCTATATCTACCCTCCTACACCTTCGATGCGAATAATAGGAGATATTTTTAAATATTGTTCAAAGGAAATGCCTAAATTTAATCCTATCAGTATATCTGGATACCATATGCAAGAAGCTGGCGCTACATGTGATATAGAACTAGCATATACACTTGCAGATGGCATAGAATATGTAAAAAAAGGAATTGAAACTGGCATGGATATAGATGACTTTGCGCCACGTCTTTCTTTCTTTTGGGCCATCGGAATGAATCATTTTATGGAAATCGCCAAAATGCGAGCAGCAAGAATGTTATGGGCCAAACTAATTAAACAATTCAACCCTAAAAACCCTAAATCTCTTATGCTGAGAACTCACTGTCAAACCAGTGGATGGAGTCTTACAGCACAGGATCCTTTTAATAATGTAGCTCGTACTTGTATAGAAGCAAGTGCTGCCGCATTCGGAGGCACACAAAGCCTGCACACCAATGCTCTTGATGAAGCAATTGCATTACCCACAGATTTTTCGGCAAGAATTGCTAGAAATACGCAAATCTATTTACAAGAAGAAACAGAGATTAATCGCACAGTAGACCCTTGGGCCGGAAGTTATTATATTGAGTCCTTAACAAATGAAATTGCAGAAAAGGCGTGGAAACTTATTGAAGAAGTTGCAGATCTCGGTGGTATGACCAAAGCAATCGAAGCAGGAATTCCTAAAATGAGAATTGAAGAAGCCGCTGCACGCAAACAAGCACGAATTGATAGTAAACAAGATGTGATTGTAGGAGTAAATAAATTCAAGTTAGAAAAGGAAGAAGCAATAAGTACATTAAAAGTAGATAATAATGCTGTTAGATCACAGCAAATAGAAGGACTAAAAAAAGTAAAAGCACAGCGAAATAACGAAGTGGTACAAAAAGCATTAAACAATTTAACAAATGCAGCCACAAATGAAGATCAAAATTTACTAGCTTTAGCAATAGAAGCTGCAAGACAACGAGCAACATTAGGAGAAATTAGTGATGCCCTAGAAAAAGTCTTTGGAAGATATAAAGCAGACATAAAATCATTTACAGGAGTGTATGCCAAAGAAATAAAAAACGATGAAGCTTTTAATAAGGCCCGAGAATTAGCGAATCAATTTGCCGAATTAGAAGGTAGAAGACCTCGGATTATGATTGCCAAAATGGGACAAGACGGTCATGATCGTGGGGCAAAAGTAGTTGCAACAAGTTATGCAGACATTGGTTTTGATGTAGATATTGGTCCTCTATTTCAAACTCCAGAAGAAGCTGCCAAACAAGCAGTAGAAAACGATGTACATATCGTAGGAATATCATCACTTGCCGGCGGTCATAAAACCTTAGTACCACAAATTGTTGCTACACTCAAGAAATATCAAAGAGAAGATATTATGATTATTGTTGGGGGTGTAATTCCTCCTGATGATTATGAATATTTGTACAATGCAGGAGCTGTAGCAATTTTCGGACCTGGAACAAAAATTAGTGATGCCGCAATCACAATATTAGAAATTTTGATTTCTACATTTGAGTAAAATGAAATAGTATGCATGAATACCATTTAAAAATAAGATAGTATCTTAGCTAACACACAAAAGCATATGAACTATAAAGATAAAATGCTCCGAGACGGAGCACTAAAAGGAAAAAATATTGTTGTCACAGGTGGCGGAAGTGGATTAGGAAAATCAATGTCCAGGTACTTTTTAGAACTTGGTGCAAAGGTTGCCATTACTTCTCGTAATATTGAAAAGCTCAAAGGCACAGCAAAAGAACTCGAAGCAGAAACAGGAGGCACCTGTCTTCCTGTGCAATGCGACGTTAGAGAATACGATCAGGTAGAAAGTATGAGGGATCAAGTGCTAGAAGCTTTTGGTTCTGTAGATGTTTTACTTAATAATGCTGCCGGAAATTTTATTTCACCCACCGAACGTTTATCGCATCGTGCTTTTGATATTATTATAGACATTGTACTTAAAGGTACAAAGAACTGCACCTTAGCATTTGGCAAACACTGGATCAATACAAAATACACGAATACAGTTGTCCTAAATATTGTTACTACCTATGCTTGGACAGGATCAGCATATGTTGTTCCTAGTGCCACTGCAAAAGCTGGTGTCTTAGCAATGACAAGATCTCTGGGAGTAGAATGGGCAAAATACGGAATGCGTTTTAATGCCATTGCACCAGGGCCATTCCCAACAAAAGGAGCATGGGATCGCTTATTACCCGGAGAACTAAAAGATAAAATCGATATGGCAAAGCAAGTACCGTTGGCTCGTGTAGGAGACCATCAAGAACTTGCGAACTTAGCCGCATATCTTGTGTCTGATTTTTCAGCATATGTAAATGGAGAAGTCGTTACTTTAGATGGAGGAGAATGGTTAAAAGGTGCCGGTCAATTTAACCTACTAGAGCAAATACCTGAAGAAATGTGGGACCAACTAGAAGCAATGATAAGAGCCAAAAAAAATAAATAACTTTTTATATACAAACTACAAAGAACAGGTAGACCATCCTCATTCGAAGGTGGTCTATTTCTTTACATAAAAGTGCACAAAAAATGAACCTTAGAATTACCATTCTCTTTTTTTTACTAATAAATTATATTGCTGTATCACAAAATCAGTTTGAGCCTGGTACAGTATACTACCAAAATGGTACTGTAGAGAAAGGTTATATTCAATTTTTCCCTAAAGAAAGTAACCGTTTGTTATTCAAAAAAAGTGAAACAGATGAGACACATACACTATCATCTAATCAAATTAAGTCATACATTTTCGAAAACTTCGATAAAAAATTCGTTTCAGAAAAAATTGATACGGATTTTTATTTCTTAGAAGTATTGGTCGAAGGTACTGCTAATCTACTTTTCCTTAAAAATAACGGTACTAAAAGACGTTATTTTTTGAAGTCTAAAAAAACAGGATTAAAAGAATTAGATATCATATTAAGAAAAAATGAAGCACAGAATAAACAATTTAAATTAAAAAGGTACATCGGGATATTAAACCTTGAATTTAATGATTGCGAAAAAATAAAGAATAAACTAGATAACATAAAACTTATATCCTCTGATTTATCTACAATATTTATAGAATACAATAATTGCGTAGCAAAAACCACTTTTGTCTCTGAAAGAAAGCAAAGAAAAAACATTCATCAATTAGGTCTTGAAGCCGGTGCATATTATACTAAAGTAAAATCAAGAGGAACCTCTATTAGAGGAAAAGATTTCGAAAGCTCAATTACCCCGTCAATCGGTTTGAATTACCTCTTTACTCCTACATCTATATCTTCAAGAATATCCCTTGTCGCAGGAGTATCATACAATCAAATAAATACTGAAACCGCATATTATAGAAATGTACCTGTCTTGATAGGAGATTTCGAAACTTCGAAGATCACTCTTAAAACAATAAATTTTAAATTAGGTGGCATATATGGATTCAATGAATCCAGAAAAAAAATAAACCCATATCTGGGAATCTATTACATAAACAGTCTATTGTTAAATTCTGACCCGATAGATTCATATATAAGAATTGATACTACTGGAAATGAAAGCTTTTTGTACGAAGACTTTGTCGTCGAAACCCAAAAAATCACTTCTGGATTTGCGATAGAAATCGGGGCTAATCTCGTGCTTAATGAAAAAAATGAACTTACTGTCAAAATCGGTTATGAGCGTATTGGGGATTTTCTAAATTATTCGGGAGCTTCTTATCCAAGTGATTCGATTGCATTAAAATTTGGTTATAATTTTGATCTCTAACACATAGTCATGCAAAGCGAAGGAAATAAATATCTTTTTTATTAACATCAAAAAAAGCATCACTCACCATCTTTATTCAGGGGATAGTTTTTTTTATCAATACTGTTGATATTTTCATTTTTATAATATATAATAAATTGTATTTTTACCTTTCAAATCCAAATCCCCACATATGGGTAAAATTATAGCAATTGCCAATCAAAAAGGAGGTGTTGGCAAAACCACTACCTCTGTAAACCTAGCAGCATCATTGGGTGTTCTAGAAAAAAAAGTGTTACTTATCGATGCTGATCCTCAAGCCAATGCGACATCAGGTCTAGGGCTAGATGTGGACACCATAGAAAAAGGAACGTATCAGATTCTAGAACATACTGCACAACCAAAAGATGTTATTTTAGAGACCAGTTCTCCCAATGTACATATTATCCCTGCGCATATTGATCTGGTTGCCATAGAAATTGAACTGGTAGACAAAGATCAACGAGAGTATATGATGAAAAGTGCAATAGAAGAACTAAAATCAGAATATGATTACATTCTCATTGACTGTGCGCCATCTCTTGGTCTACTTACCCTTAATGCACTAACGGCATCTGACTCTGTCGTAATACCCATACAGTGTGAATATTTTGCATTAGAAGGACTTGGTAAGCTTTTGAATACCATTAAGAGTGTTCAGAAAATACACAATAAGCAATTGGATATAGAAGGATTATTATTGACAATGTATGACTCAAGGTTAAGGTTATCAAATCAAGTGGTAGAAGAAGTTCAAAAACATTTTAATGAAATGGTCTTCAAAACTATTATCCAAAGAAACATACGTTTAAGTGAAGCTCCTAGTTATGGGCAAAGTATAATTAACTATGATGCTTCTAGTAAAGGTGCCAGTAATTACTTAAGTTTGGCACAAGAAATTATAAAGAAAAATAGCTAAGGACTCATGGCGAAGGCAACAAAGAAACAAGCACTAGGAAGAGGATTATCAGCACTTCTTAAGGACCCTGATAATGACATAAAATCAGTTGAAGATAAGAATGCAGATAAAGTAGTAGGTAATATCATTGAGCTAGAATTAGAGAGCATCGATGTTAACCCTTTTCAACCGCGTACAAGTTTTAATGATGAAACATTAAGAGAATTAGCTACTTCTATTAAAGAGGTAGGGGTTATACAACCAATTACAGTTCGTAAATTAGATTTCAACAATTATCAACTTGTTAGTGGAGAGCGCCGTTTTAGAGCGTCAAAATTAGCTGGATTAAAATCTATACCTGCCTATATCAGAATTGCTAATGACCAAGAGTCATTGACAATGGCTTTGGTAGAAAATATTCAAAGACAAGATTTAGACCCAATAGAAATAGCCCTATCATATCAACGTCTTATTGACGAAATAAGTCTGACTCAAGAACAACTTAGTGACCGAGTAGGAAAAAAAAGATCAACAATTGCAAATTACCTTAGGTTATTAAAATTAGATCCTATTGTTCAAACTGGTATGCGAGACGGGTTTATATCAATGGGACACGGTAGAGCCCTAATTAATATAGAGGACTCGCAACAACAACTGGACACCTATGAAATGGTTATTGGCAAATCATTATCAGTAAGAGAAACCGAGAAATTGGTAAAAGCTATCAACAATCCAAACGAAAGCGTAAGTGATACAGTTGCAACAACCAATCAATTACCGCGTCATATATCTAAAGGAATTAAAGATTTTTCAGAATATTTTGGCGCCAAGATCGATGTAAAAGTTTCAAGTAAAGGAAGCGGCAAGTTAATCATACCCTTTTCTTCTGAAGAAGATTTCAAACGTTTAAAGAAACTTATTAATAGTGAAGATTAATTTTTTTTATATTGTTTTTTTTATAGTTTTTTCTATTCAAAATATTCTTTCACAGGAAAATGAAGAATTAAAAATTACCACAGAGGAGGTTCCTGTAAAAAAGAAAAAGAAAAGGGAGAGAAAAGAAAAAAAAGAAAAAGCTGTAGAGCCTTATGAACCATTGGCTCCTGCAAAAGCAGCTTTTTACTCAGCTGTTCTACCGGGTCTAGGGCAGGCATACACAAAAAAATACTGGAAAATACCAATTGTATATGCTGCAATAGGTACAGGTGTCTATACATATATCTACTATAACAATAATTATAATAGGTTTAGAGATATTTATAAACGTCGTCTGGCAGGATATACTGATGATGAGTTTCCTAATGTCACAGATGATCAATTGATATCACTACAAGATTCTTTTAGACGTGATAAAGAATTATCTCTATTATTAACAGTAGGGTTGTATCTACTAAATATTGTAGATGCAAATGTTACAGCGCATCTAAAACAATTTAATGTATCAGATGAACTTTCATTTAGACCCAAAATAAATTTTAATGAGTTTGATGCTCGACCAAATTATGGTCTATCGCTCAATTATGGTTTTTAAAAAGAATTCGCACCTTTCTAAAAACGAAATAACCACACACAACCACCAAATTATGAAAATTGCACTACTAGGATATGGAAAAATGGGAAAAACCATAGAAAAAATTGCAACCGAAAGAGGCCATACTATCGTACTAAAAGTTGATAAAAACGATACTACATATGATGTCTCAGTAGCCGATGTGGCTATTGATTTTAGTATTCCATCTGCTGCCGTAAACAATATAACAAATTGCTTCAATGCAGGCACACCCATTGTGTCGGGCACCACAGGATGGTTAGACAGTTATGATCACATAATTACATTATGCAAAGAAAAAAAAGGAGGATTTATTTATGCATCTAATTACAGTCTTGGTGTTAATCTTTTCTTTGAACTCAATAGAAAATTAGCCAAAATGATGAATCCATTAGAGGGATATGATATCACTATGGAAGAAATTCATCATACTGAGAAACTAGACGCTCCTAGTGGTACAGCAATAACCCTTGCTGAAGGCGTTATTGAAAACACAAAAAATGAGGCATGGGTACTAGATACGAATATAGTTGCTCAAAATACAATCCCAATCACTGCAAAACGCATCGAAAAAGTTCCAGGAACACATACCGTAACTTATGCGTCAGAAGTTGATAGCATCGAAATTAAACATACCGCCCATAATCGAAACGGTTTTGCTTTAGGAGCTGTAGTCGCTGCAGAATGGATTAATGGAAAAACTGGGATTTTTAGCATGAAAGATGTTTTAGGTTTATAATAAAGTGTAACATTTTATCAATATCCCTTACTAATATTAAAAAAATACAAAATGACACTTACACAATGGTTTATTTTTTTCCTGATACTACAAGTGATTCACTTCTTAGGTACTTGGAAATTATATATAAAAGCAGGTAGAAAAGCATGGGAAGCTATTATTCCTGTATATAATGCTGTAATTTTAATGAAAATCATTAATAGACCATGGTGGTGGGTAATTCTTTTATTTGTTCCGGTTATTAATGTAATTATGATTCCGGTAATATGGGTTGAAACCATAAGAAGTTTCGGAAAAAACACAACTACAGATACTATACTTGTGCTCGTAACTCTTGGTTTATATATCTATTACATCAATTATATGTTAGATGTAACATATATAGAAGACCGAAGCCTAAAACCTAGAACGTCTGCCGGAGAATGGACCAGTTCTATTTTATTTGCTGTCGTTGCAGCCACTATAGTACACACCTATTTCATGCAACCTTACACCATCCCAACAGGATCCTTAGAAAGAACACTTCTTGTGGGGGACTTCTTATTTGTAAGTAAGTTTCATTATGGTGCGAGAACTCCCATGACTGCTGTATCATTTCCAATGGTACACGATACTATTCCTAAATTAGGAGTAAAATCGTACTTAGAAAAACCACAATATCCTTATTTCAGAATTCCTGGGTTTCAAAAAATAAAGCGCAATGATATTGTCGTATTTAGTTGGCCTGTTGATACCGTAAATGCTTTTCAACAGTGGGGAGACGGAAAATACCATTATAAACCTATTGATAAAAAATCAAATTATGTAAAGCGTTGTGTAGGAGTTCCCGGAGATTCTCTTTCGGTAGTAGATGGTTATGTGTATATTGATGGTAAACAAACAGAACTACCAGATCGAGCACAAATACAATTTTCATATATAGGTACCACAAAAGGAAGTAATTTTAATTTACAAAATCTATACAAACGTTACCACATTAAACCAA
Organism: Aquimarina pacifica; assembly: GCF_000520955.1. GTDB lineage: Bacteria > Bacteroidota > Bacteroidia > Flavobacteriales > Flavobacteriaceae > Aquimarina > Aquimarina pacifica. The sequence continues at coordinate 98,232 of NZ_JACC01000010.1, forward strand.
ATGAGTTTGGTTATAACAACACTCAATTTAGCTCTGCGGGAATGACCAGTGAGGCTGCCTCTCAATTCAAAAATCATCCAAACGTAGCTAGTATTACTAGAAATATTACTCCCAAAGGAGTAAAAGATCCAAATATCTTCCCTAACAACAACAAACTACCTTGGAATAATGACAATTTTGGCGCTATTTATATTCCAGAAGCTGGCAAAACTGTAAAAATGGATCTCAAAAGTTTTTCATTGTATCGTAGAATCATTGAGGTGTATGAGGGATCAGAAATGGGTATTGATAATAAACTGACTGTAAATGGAACCCAAGTATTGTTAAATGGATCTCCTATTGATAGCTATACTTTTAAGCAAGATTATTATTGGATGATGGGAGATAATCGACATAACAGTGAAGACAGCCGAGCATGGGGATATGTTCCTGCAAATCACATTGTAGGAAAACCCGTTTTTGTATGGTTTAGTTTTGATACCAATGCAAAAGGTCTTTTTAATAAAATAAGATGGGAACGAATGTTTACTACTGTGGGCGGAAATGGAGAGCCTACATCTTATTTTAGATATTTCCTTATTCTATTAGTAGGTTGGATAATTTTTAATCAATACAGAAAAAGAAAGAAAGCGGCTTAACACCGCTCTTTAATCTAACGCATAGAAAAGCAAAGAGAGACAATCCTTTTCTATGCGTTTGGTATTATTCAAATATTTTTGCGAGCTTGAAAACAACATTACTCCATCCTATGTATTTTGGATCTATTGCGCAATACGTTGCAATAGCACAATCAGATTCGGTAATTTTTGAAAATGAAGACAATTACCAAAAACAAACCTATCGCAATCGCACCTATATATATGGAGCTAATGGTAAACTATTGTTAAGTATACCCATAAAACATAGTAAAAAAGGAATAAAGCAACTCTACCGTGATGTACAGATAGAAAATGAATTCCCTTGGCAGCAATTACATTGGAAATCATTACAAACGGCCTATCGCACCTCTCCTTTTTTTGAATATTATGAGGATGAATTCGTTCATTTATTCAGAAAAAAAAGAACATTTCTTCTTGACTTTAATTACGAATGTATGCAAATATTACATGACTGTATGCAAATCGACATGACGGTTAATAAGACAAACGAATATATCAGGACTCCTGAAAACATGACTGATTTAAGATCATTAGTAGATGCCAAAAAAGAGATAGAACATGACTTAGAACCTTACATTCAAGTTTTTGAAGATAAATATGGCTTTCTACCAAACATATCTATTCTCGATCTATTATTTAATGAAGGTACAAATGCATTGACTTATCTAGAAAATCAAAAGATTTTTAATGCTCTCTGAAAACTCTCACAGTACATCGATTTGCTAACTATATACAACTCCATTCTCTTTAACCCCATGATACGTTTTCTAGTCTTTTTTAATATCAAATTCTAAATACTATATTTACCCAAAACTAATAAACTAATACGTATGAGTACCGAACAATGGTTAAAAGAGAGAATTGCTGAAGAAACTGACTTACCAATTGACGAAATTTCATCTGACCAAGAATTTACCACCTTTAATTTAGATTCTCTATCGATACTAACACTTGCCTTCGATCTGGAATCCAAACTTAATGTAAAAGAAATTGATCCTACGGTGTTTTCAGAATATAACACTATCAAAAAACTTGTATCATGGATAGAAAACCCCAAATAATCTGGAATCCATTCTCCAAAGGTTACTTTGAGAATCCGTACCATCATTTAGAGGAATGCAGAGAGAAAAGACCTATCCATAAAGGCATACACAATGAACTTGTTTTTTTTGAATACAAAGATGTTAGTAAATTACTGCGCTCCAATGACTTTGTAGTTAGTGAGCTTAGTGAATACCTTAAAAAAAAAGAACCTTATATTTTTAAAAACACTAATACATGTCCCTACCTATCTAAGGGAACTCAAAAATGGACTATGTACCTTAATAATGAAGCTCATAAAAGTATGAGAGCTATTATGGGAAAATCCTTTAAAGAATTTGATCTATCCACTATTATTGAAGAATCTATTATAATACTGAACGAAAAATATAAAAATCAAACAGAAATTGATTTAGTTAATTATTGTGCATACTTTATTTTTTTAGTAACAGAAAGATTGTTTGGCATTAAGGATTTTGAGAGTTTTCAACATATCAAAAAATACTCAAATATGCTGGCTAGAAGTCAGGATATTTTTGTACCTAAACAAATATATCAAGAAATAAACTCTTGGTTTTTATGGGGGAAAAATATCTTCCAAGATTCAAAATATAAAGAAAATATTCGATTTTTTGCAGAACAATTAGGTTTACAGTATACAGATGAAGACATTTATTCGATCATGTCAATATCTGTAATGGCGTCATTTGAGACTTCTAAAGACAATTTGACCATGGCACTATTCGAAATTATTAAAAATAAGAAACTTACAGACTACGTTCTAAATTGTAATGCCAAAGAACTAAACTTACTTATTGAAGAACTATTTAGGTTTTCTTCTCCACTGCAATATACAGTTCGGGTTAACAAAGCGCCTTTGGAATATAATGATATACTAATCCCAGCTCAATCCAAGCTTTATCTATGTTTAGCTAGTGCTAATCGTGACCCTCAAGCCTTTGAAAAACCGAACGAAATAATTCCAGATAGAAACCCCAATGAACATTTAGCATTCGGTGGTGGGAATCACTTTTGTCTTGGCGCACAAATATCTAGGCAAGAAATGAGATATTGCCTAAAACCAATGGTCACATTTTTACAAAAATTCTCTATCAAAGAGGGAGAACAAATAAAATGGGCTAAGCAAATTTTTATGAGAACGGCTCAATCCATGCCTATTAAAGCGGATTAAAATAATTATCTATATACCTTTGATTAATGGTAGAGTTCAATTTACTTTTAATATTTATTTATGTATTATCTTCGGTTACTTTAGTTTATTTATTTTCCGCTGAAAATAAATGGAAAGCTCTTTTGTTAACCAGTTTAGTTTTTTATTACATCCTAGTGGGATACAAAATATTTTTTTTGGTATTTATTGCCCTTATTATTTATAAACTAGGGTTCAAAATACAACTTAACAAATCATGGCTTAAAATTGCCGTTTTTTTAGTCTTAATACCTCTCCTAATTTCAAAATTAACTGATAAAAATTTTCATTTCGAAGAATATTATTCCACTGGTATTCAATCTCAAAGTTCTTTTAATTGGACTCATCTACTACAGATAATAGGTATTTCCTATTTTACGTTTAACGGAATAAGCTATCTAGTTGATATTAAGAGAAAGTATATAGAACCAGAAAGTAATTTTTTTCTTTTACTTTTGTATTTAATTTATTTTCCCGCTGTTTTTTCAGGTCCATTACATCGAGCAAAATATCTTATAGGTCAATTCAAAAATATTGCAATTAATGACAGTACCATTTCAAAAGGTATGCGTTTAATACTTTGGGGGTTATTCAAAAATATGATAATCGCACAAAGAATCTATTCTTTAATGACCCACTTGCTTGGCTCAGAAATAAGCGGTATCTATTATTTAATACCTGGATTACTTTTCTTTCTATATCTATATACCAATTTTAGCTCATTCATTGATATTTTCCAAGGAGTTTCTGAAATTTTCGGTATTAAAATGAAAAACAATTTTAATAATCGTATATATTTATCATCCTCTAGACAAGAATTCTGGAAAGGATGGCATATTACATTAAATGAATGGTTTAGAGATTATTTTTTTTTCGTTTTGGCCAAAAAAGATAAGAAAAGAAGATACCTAAACTTTATTTTATTTATTACCTTTATTTTGATAGCCTTATGGCATGACATAAGTTATACCCTATTAATTTGGGGTACTCTAAACGGGCTATGGATCATTTTAGAAAAAAAGGCTAATATTCAAAAGCTACCTTTTCCTAGTATTCGAAAAAAAATGGGTATTGTATACCATCTTACAGTCTCATGTTTTCTCGCATTAATTTTTATCTCTACGGACCCATTATTACTTATCGAAAAAGTCTTCATTGAGGATTCATATATTCCATTAAATGTTTTAAAAAGACTATCTCTAAGCATTACCATTATACTATGTGCATTCATAATAATGGATTATCATTATTTTAAATCAAAAAATAAAAGATTTGATGAATACCTACAGGAAAAACCTGTACTCCAAAGATGGTTTATTTATTGTAAACTTACACTACTAATTCTATTATTTGGGTTAAATCCGGCGGTTGATAATTATTATATTTTATTTTGATGAATAAAACCATGAAGAGTAGAAAATCTATAATAAAACTCAGTATTTTTGGCTTAATACTACTTATAACAACAATTTCTATTAGGCAAATTATATCTGTTTCTACTACTAATAATAACCTATCGTCATTTGATGAAATTATAAATGTATTATCAAATCCTACTCAAGACACAACATATTATTTTATTGGTTCAAGTAGAGTACAAAGGAGTATTAACCCAGAAATCATTAAGAAATATTTTAAGGGAATCGATTTTCAAAATTTAGGAATAAGTGGCTCTACCTTTTTAGGAAACTGTATTTTAAGTGAACATTTACTAAAAAAAGAATCTCCAAAAGTTCTATTCATAGAACTTAGCCCAATAAAACCAAAATTATCACAACACTTCATACATTTTTCAACAAAAGCAAACCTCAATATTTTCGAAAGTATAAATACTTTTAACAGCACAAACTCTCAAGAGCAACTATTATTTAACCTTAATATCCTAAATGATTATTTATTCTCAAGAGTATCACTAAAACACGACGGAAGAGATTTGATGCAATTGAACAAATCAAAAAAAAAGAGTACCATTGGTTTTATATCAACTGACGAGAATAGTCATAACTCAATATTACCCTTTCTAAAATATGAAGACCTAGAAACAACTAAATATAAAAATGAGAATATTGACATCTATTTAAAATATATGAGTTATCTCGAGGCCTTAAGTAAACAAACAAATTCTAGAGTAATTTTCTTTTTACCTGTTACTTATAAAAAAGAAAAAGAAAAGAATCTCTTGATACCCATTTATAATAAATTACCTAATCATCTAAAATTAAAATATTCTGAAGACTTTTTTCAAGAAATAACAAATAGTAGTTATTTATTAGACAAAAACCACTTTAATAGTAAAGGTGCAGAAAAATATACTTCTTTATTATGCCCAATAATAAAAAGTCATTTATTAAAATAAAAAGCATCGCTGATAATGATTATCGTAATTACTTCATTTAATTTATTACCTCAATGATTAGACCTATTCTGCACTATGGTTTACACCTTATAATTCCACTAGGTATTGCATTCCTTTTATTTCCTAAATACTGGAAAAAAACATATCTCATTTTTATAGGAGTTATGCTCATTGATTTAGATCACTTATTCGCTTTCCCCGTTTTTGACCCAAATCGATGTAGCATTGGTTTTCATCCTCTTCACAGCTATTTTGCTATTACTTTTTACAGTATTGGATTGTTTTTTTCTAAAACAAGAATTCTTGCATGCGCCCTTTTATGGCATATCATTACTGACCAAATAGATTGTTGGATGATGTAATACAACTCTGCTTCTTGGGCCTCTCTCACCTCATACCAAATTATAGGCTTCATTAAAAACACGAGCGAAGTAGACATTATCATAGCTCCAAACCTAAAGATCTTTTAGTATCAATTCGGTACATTGCGAAAAAGAATAAATTTTCAGTAGACTGAACCAAGTATGAAACTAGCATTAAAACTTTAGTCGTGTAGAGATTGGGTAATGGTCAGAAAGTTCCTGTTCATAACTCTTAAAACTTAAAACCTCAAATTCCTGAGGAACTAAAATAAAATCAATTCTGGCCGGGAACAACTCAAACTTAAACGTTTTACCAAACCCGCTTCCTGCTTCTTTGAATGTATCTAAGAGATTTTCTCCACGAATTTTATCATAGATATAAGAATAGGCTGTATTATTAAAATCTCCCATAACAATATTCTTATAAGGAGAGGTTTTCATATGGGCGATAAGCCGTTCTGCTTGCGCTTGTTGTTTTCTAAAAGAAATAGAAATACGTTTTAATAATTTTTGTGAATCAGCTTTTGCCAGTTCATCAGTTTTACTATTTATTTTATGAGATTGCAAATGAATATTATAGACCCGTATAGTATCCTTATGAATTACTATATCAGCAAAAATCACATTATTAGGTGTTTTTTTAAATGCTAAAGACCCTTTATTAATAATCGGATACTTAGAAAATATAACTAATGCCAACTCTTTATTTCCATTATTAAAATCCTGAAATTCGTACCTATACTGCTCAAAGTCTATATTAGGGTTGTTATAAAATTCTTGTGCACAGAATATATCAGGATTTTCTTCTCGCACTAATCGAGAAATATCTTGAGGAATCGTATCAGAATCAATCCAACGAAACCTATTAAAACTATGCACATTATAACTTAATAAAGAAAGGTCATGATCTACCTGATTAACCGATTTACCACGTAGCTTGTACAACGATGAAACATGAGTAATACCTAGAAGTAATACGATGAAAGAGAGTAGTAATCTTTTATTTAATAAAATCAGCCAATATATTAGAAACAGTACATTAATTAGAATAAGTACAGGCACAGTTAAACTAAGCACAGAAAGAAGCGGAAATGTTTTAGGAGAAACGTAGGGCAATAAATATGCAAGCAACAAGATAAAAGCCGCGACAGAATTCATCACAAAAATCAGCTTATTAACCACCTTCCTCATAATATAAAATTATTACTCCCTCCCTGCCTTAAACAAAAAATCCTTCTCTTCTTTGGTTAAGCTTTCGTATCCGCTTTTACTAATTTTATCCAGAATAGCATCTATCTGTTTTTGATTAGGAGATTTTACGGAGGATGCAGCTGTTTTTTTTGCCGTTTTTATAGGAGTTTTTGATTTATGTACCGTTCTTAATGGGCTTTTCTTTTTGGGTTTAAATATAGCCATAACTCCATCCATAAGTTTTTCGAACCATGCCCCTATATCTTTACCTTTTTTGAGTTGAATGGCATAAAGATATCCAAAAATCGCACCGCCCATGTGGGCAATTAATCCACCAGCATTTCCCGATGTTGGAATCTGAACCAAATCCATAAGCACCATAAAAACTCCTATTTGCCATAATTTTACTGTAAGTACAAATATTCTAACTTCTGCATTCGGGGTATATGCTGCTATAAATATCACTATAGCCAAAACAGCAGCGGATGCACCTACCAAATACCCCAACTGACCACTTAAAACAGGGAACAAATTATATGCTAATACAAATAAAAATCCACCACAAATAGCACCTAAAAGATAAATAGTAAGAAACCTCTTTTCGGTAAACAAATTCAAAACATATTGTCCGAACCAGTAAAGCATAAGCATATTCCAGAAGACGTGCCAAAACCCAAAATGCAAAAAACTATATGTTAGCACACTCCATATTTGTAACAGAAATGCATTAAACTCGGTAGGAAGTACAAACCATTTCATTAAAATACTTGGTGTTGTCTCAAACACCCATGCACCTAAAGTTGCAAATAAAAATATAGCTGCATTAATAACAATAAGTTTCGTACTAATAGTAGCGGTTTTAAATTGATATCCTAGATTATTAGTTGCCATATGCTAATCCCAACGATTTTGATTAAACGAATTTTTTTTCCAATACCACATAGTAATAAAACCAATTACTGCGCCTCCGACATGAGCCCAATGTGCTACATTAGAGGGTCCTAAAAGGGATTGTCCTGTAATACCTGAATACAAATCTAATAGAAAATATCCTCCTATAAGATATTTTGCTTTAATAGGAATTGGTATAAACATGAGATAAAGAGGCAAATTAGGAAATAATACTGCAAAAGCAGCCAGAGTTCCAAAAATTGCTCCCGAGGCACCAACCATAGGCGTTGTATATGATTTAATCATATTCTCTGTAACCTCCTGAGGAATATTCGGATGAACAGAATACTGACCTGTTGAGATTGTATTTTGTATAAATTTAATTATTTCAGTTTCAGAAAAACCCGCATTCAAATATGCCGTATATCCTGGGTCGAATTGAAAATGTGTAAACATAATCTGAAAACCCGCTGCCCCTAAACCTGAAAAAAAGTAAATAAATAGAAATTTTTTCTGCCCTATAGAATTCTCTAAATGGCTTCCAAACATATATAAGGCAAACATATTAAAAAATATATGCCCTGCATCTCCATGCATAAACATATGAGTTATAATTTGCCATATTTGAAAACTATCATTCTTCGGAAACCAAAGCGCAAACCACTCATATGCGTTATCAGCCAAGGTCAAAGACCCTACAAAAAAAATGACATTTATAATTAGTAGTACTTTTACTGTTTCTGTAATTCTCCCCATGTATTCCTTAAAATTTTGTATCTATTTCGTCTACCGTTAACGTTATGAATGTCGGCTTATTATCGGGTGTTATAGAGGGCTCTGTACAGGCAAACAAACTATTAACCATATATTGTTGCTGTTCAGAGGCCAACTCTACTCCAGTGCGTATAGCAATACTCTTTGCTATAGATTTTGCCAAAAGATCTGTTTGTGAGAAACCACTTTCGGGAACTTCATTTTCTAGATCACTTAACAACTTATCTAATAAAAGCGACACTTCTTTCTCTGAAGTTATCGAAGGTATCCCTGTGATTTCTATTTCATTTGTAGATGACTCTGACATTTCTGAAAAAACAAACCCCATATTTTCTAATTGCTCCTGTATACTTAAAATAAGAGCTACTTCAGTTTTAGAGAAAGATAAGGTAAGAGGAAATAATAATTGTTGACTAGCCGCACTTGCCATAGTAATATTGCGCAATAATTCTTCGTACACTATTCTATGATGAGCTCTATGTTGATTAACAATAACCATCCCACTTTTGATGGTTGTTACAATATATTTTTTATGAAGTTGATATGTCGTATGGTGCCCCACTTTCTTGTCATCATTCTCAAATAAAGAGCCTGTCACCTCTTCACTTTCAAATTCTACTGAAGAAAAATCATTTTGTGTTGATTTCTGACTGGTCATTTCTGACTCAAGGCCCGTATATAGATTTTCCCAACTCCCCGGAGATTCCTTTTTAAAAGAAGTATATTTCTTATCTGTTGATGACGAATTATTCTCACCTGATAATTTTTCTTCTTTAAATGGATTAAAACCTCTATCTACTTCAATAGTTGGAGTCTGAGCAGCTTTACTCTTATATTCGTATGGTGTATCCATAGAAGAGTCCCTATTAAAATCAAGCACCGGAGCTACATTAAACTGCCCCAAACTATGCTTAATAGAAGCCCTCAAAATAGCATATAAAGCATGTTCATCTTCGAATTTGATTTCAGTTTTTGTAGGGTGGATATTAATATCTATTGACTGTGGGTCTACAGTGAGATACAAAAAATAACTCGGATGCGATTTATCCTTTAGCAACCCTTCGAATGCTGCATTAACAGCGTGATTGAGGTATGGGCTTTTTATAAATCGATTATTCACAAAGAAAAATTGCTCTCCCCTTGTTCTTTTAGCATACTCGGGCTTACCAACAAAACCACTTATACCAACTAAATCTGTTTCTTCGGTAACAGGAACTAACTTTTCATTCGTTTTTCCTCCAAAAACATTTACAATACGTTGTCTATGCTTAGATGCTATCAAATTAAAAACCTCGTTACCATTATGATACATATCAAATCGCAACGACGGATGTGCCATTGCTACTCTATGAAACTCATCTATAATATGTCGCAGTTCTACTGCATTTGACTTCAAAAAATTACGCCGGGCAGGAATATTATAAAATAAATTTTTGACACTAATCGATGTTCCTTTGGGAGTTACACAAACTTCTTGAGAAATAACCTCACTCCCCTCTATATGTATTACAGTCCCCACCTCATCTACTTCTTGTCTTGTTTTGAGTTCTACATGAGCAATTGCTGCTATAGAAGCCAGAGCTTCTCCTCTAAATCCCTTTGTATCTAATTGAAAAAGATCTTCTGCGGTTTTTATTTTTGAAGTCGCATGACGTTCAAAACTCAATCTTGCATCTGTAACACTCATTCCTTTACCATCATCAATAACTTGAATAAGTGTTTTACCTGCTTCTTTTATAATAAGTTTTATATGCGAAGCCCCTGCATCTATTGCATTCTCTAACAACTCTTTAACAACCGAAGCCGGTCTTTGAACCACTTCTCCTGCAGCAATTTGGTTGGCTACGTGATCTGGTAATAATTGGATAATATCGGACATTTATCGTCGTGCAGTAAATATGGATAAATCAAAATCTATGATAACCAAAAAAATAAAAAGTAAAATGAGAACAACCCATAAAATTCTACGATTCACATTTTTATCTGAATCATGCCTCAGTTCTTCCCAAGCTCTACTAAACTTATCTTTGAGGTTATTACTAGTACCAACAGTACTTCTATACTTATCAAACTTATTCTCTATTCGATAAGGGCTACCTTCTCCATTATCATCCCAATACCGAGGTGAATAACTAAACTTTTTATTTTTTCTTGTTTTAAATATTCCCATAATCATTTCAAATATAATTAAAAATGAATTGTAATCTAAAGGTTTTAGCATTACAATAACATCAAAATATATCTATAGCAAGTAGTATGCCGTACAGGAGATGTAAAAAATAAAACTACTTATAAAAGGTAGCGTCTTTGCGCAGTTGAGCCATTTTTATAGCAGCAATAGCAGCTTCTGTTCCTTTGTTTCCATGTTTTCCTCCGGATCGATCAATTGATTGCTGTAGTGTATTATCCGTAAGAACACAAAAAATTACAGGAATATCACTTTGTATATTTAGGTCTTTAATACCTTGTGTTACGCCTTCGCATACAAAATCAAAATGCTTAGTCTCTCCTTGTATTACAGACCCTACAGCAATAATAACATCGAGCATATCAAAAGACTCCTGCATTTTTTTACATCCGTAGATCAGCTCAAAACTCCCGGGAACATTCCATCGTACAATATTTTCTTTTATTGCCCCACAATCTATAAATGCGTCAAACGCTCCTTGAAACAGGCCTTGAGTAATCGTATCGTTCCATTCTGAAACAACAATCCCAAATCGAAAATCTTTCGCATTTGGGATTGTATTTTTGTCGTATGCCGATAAATTTTTATTTTCTGTAGCCATTATATTTCTTACTATTTATGATACAGAGCAATAATAAGTATTTAAGCTCTAATCCAAAACTATTGCATTGCATTTGCCTGACCCAAATGAACGTCTACTTGATTTGCTTCTACACTTTTAGGAAATTCATTTTTAATTCTTTCTAAGTATGTAACAGCAATATCTGACTTCTTCAAAGAAATAGCTATAATTGCAGCTTTAAGTAAAAATTTTGGTGTTGTAAAATCATTTACTTTGGCCTTAGATGCTTTTTCATAGTAACCTAAAGCTTCATCTACCTGACCAAGTTGAGAAAATGCATCTCCAATACCGCCTAATGCAAGAGGGCCTAACATTTCATCATCACTTTTAAAATCATCAAGATAATCTATTGCTTGTTGATATTTATTTGTATTAAGGTAAGAAAACCCTGCATAATAATTTGCAAGATTAGCTGCTTTAGTACCTCCATAATTTTCTATAATCTCTAAGAACCCGTACTTACCATCTCCACCATTAAGAGCTAGTGTGTATAATGAATCTCGAACTGCAGAATTTCCGTTTACTGCATTCTCAAAATATTGTTGTGCTCTAAACATTTCATTCGCAGCTTCTTGCTCTTTGGGAGCCTGTATAAATTTCTGAAATGCAAGATACCCAAGTATAACTACTGCTATTACAGCTACTCCTCCTAGTATATATTTTTGATTCGCTGCAACCCATTCTTCGGTTTTGGAAGCTCCTTCATCTAAGGTATTAAACACCTCAGCAGTTGTTGAGTTCTCTTCTGTAACCTCAACTTCTTCAACTTTATTTTTTGGTTTATATCCTCGTTTCTTGTACGTTGCCATATCTTTTCTTTAATGAAGGGCAAAAATAAAATTTTTATTCATAATTAAAAGGGAAAAGATTTGTTATTTTTCAATAATTTGCACAGATTATTTATGAATTCCATTAACGCCATGACACATTGGTCATCAATATTTTATGATTTTAAAATCGCTATCTTTATTAAATTATAAAAATTTTGACACTATCAATTTTGATTTTGATGATAAGATAAACTGTCTTGTTGGAAACAATGGAGTCGGAAAAACCAACATTCTTGACGCCATCTATCATTTATCTTTTGGCAAGAGTTATTTTAATCCTATTACGAGTCAAAATATAAAACATGCTACGGATTTCTTTGTCATAGATGGTCTTTATGAAAAAGAAAATAGAGAGGAAAAAGTGCTCATCAGTGCAAAAAGAGGTCAAAAAAAAGTTATCAAACGTAACGGAAAGGTATATGATAAATTTAGTGAACATATTGGATTCCTTCCTTTGGTAATTATTTCTCCTGCGGATAGAGACCTTATTACAGAAGGTAGTGATACGCGTCGCAAATTTATTGATGGCGTAATTTCTCAAAGTGATAACAACTATCTTTTACTGTTATTAAAATACTCAAAAACCTTATCCCAAAGAAATGCACTATTAAAGTATTTTGCAGCTAATAACACATTTGATCCAGATACCTTAGAAATATACAATCAACAACTTCATGAATACGGAGAAGAAATTCATTTAAAGAGAACAGATTTCCTAAAAACTTTTACCCCAATATTTTTGAATAGATATCAAGCTATTAGTTCTGGCCTTGAAAAAGTCGCTTTGACATATGAGAGTAAATTATCTGGTACAGATCTACTAACGCTGTTGAAACAAAATTTAGCAAAAGATAAAATGCTACAGTATACAAGCGTAGGGATACACAAAGACGATTTATCTTTTGAAATTGAAGGATACCCTATTAAAAAATTTGGTAGTCAAGGACAACAAAAGTCATTCTTAATTGCACTAAAACTGGCACAATTTGATTTTATAAAAAAACAAAGCAAAGTAAACCCTATATTACTACTTGATGATATTTTTGATAAGTTAGACGAAAAGCGTGTTGAACATATTATTAAACTTGTTGACGATCAAAATTTCGGACAACTATTTATAAGTGACACGCATGCAGAAAGAACTGAGGAGGTCGTCAAAAAAATATCAAAATCTTATAAAATTATTCAATTAAAAAACTCACCAGAATGATAAAAAAGATAATTTATATTTTATTACTCGTTTTTATTTCCTGTGCAAAACAGACTAAACTAGAAGACGCAAAAAATCTTAACGGGTATTGGGAGATAGAATATGTTATGCTATCAGACGGATCAAAGAAACAATACAATTTTAATAAGAGTGTTGATTTTTTTGAGATTAAAGACTCTATTGGTGTTCGTAAAAAAGTACAACCCCAACTTGACGGAAGTTTTATTATAAATAATGACAGTAAAACATTCAGATTAAAAATAGAAAACGATAGTATCCGGATGTACTATAAAACAGAACAAGCTACCTGGAAAGAATCTTTAATTTCGTCGAAAGAAAACAAAATGGCTATAAAGAATGAAACAGGAAATATTTATTTTTACAAACGCTTCAAAAAAATCAAACTATAATGGCAAAACGTCATCAAGATGAACAGAGTCTTCAGGATATTTTAAAAAACTTTGTTTCTGACAATAACCTACAAAAAGGACTAGATAAAGTCGAAGTACGTGATGTATGGGAAAGCATCATGGGGCCCGCAATCACCAAATACACAAGGAACATAAGACTAGAAAGAGAAACATTATTTGTAGAACTCACCTCATCTGTACTGAGAGAAGAGTTAAGTTATGGAAAACAAAAAATTATTGATAACCTTAATAGTGAATTAGGTAAATCATTAATCAAAAAATTAGTCCTTAGGTGAAGATGACAACCTATCCTTTACGTATTCGATTTTTGTTTTACCGTGAGGAGTTGGTTTTCCATGCTCATCGAGGTTAACCATTGTTATCTTATCAACTTTAATTATTGTTTTTCGAGTTAATTTGTTACGAACTTCACAAGTAAGTACAAGTGAAGATTTACCAAATTTTACTACATCAGTACCTATTTCTATAATATCACCCTGAACTGCCGAACTCACAAAATTGATTTCTGACATAAACTTTGTTACAACTCTCTTACTTTCTAATTGAATCACGGCATACAATGCTGCTTCTTCATCTATCCATTCTAACATTCTTCCTCCAAAAAGTGTGTTGTTTGGGTTAAGGTCTCCTGGTTTTACAAGTTTTCGTGTATGGTATCTCATGGGGCTTTTTTTGTTTACCGCTAAATTATCAAAAAAACCCCATATGGTTATTAATTTAAGACCTTCTTTAAAAGAATTATTATTTTATAATTTTAACCCTAAGAATATTCAAAAAACAAAAACTTTAATCAGAATTTATTGCAATTTTGATGTAAGATTACTTCTTATTTTTTTTACTAATAAGTAATGAGTACACCACATATTTATAAAAAACACCTAAAGCGAATACAAAGCAACCAATAAAGTAAAGTAACGAGAGTTTTATGGCACAAAAACTTCCTCACAGATCTCTACACCATCTAAACAATCAGGTGTGATTACCGTAAGACAAATTTCATTTGACCCTCCATCAAGGTCTTTAGTTAGTGTATTGCCAACCAACAAAGCTGGTGCAATCACTACTCCATTAATAGAATAAATAAATTCATAATCATCTTCGACCTCAAAATCAGGAGAGAATATATACACATTCCCAGAAATTTGTTCTATGCCCAAACTCACATTGGGACAACCAGAACATGTATTCATAATTTCATAGAACTCATAATATGTTAATATTTCGGAAAATGCCACATCTGGCAATACGGATATACCAACGGGAAATTTAAAATTTGGAGAAGAGATACTTTGCAATGTATCAAGAAAAGTTATAAACCCATCTTGAGAATCAAAACTTATTTCTTGACCTGTTTCTTCTAGTAATACAATAGGTGTTTCAAGTTCAAAACATTGTCCGTAAAACTGTTCAAAATTTTCTCTAAACGTAGTAAGTTCGCAAGCACTAAAAACATCAAGAAAAGAACGCTCTGTCTCAACAGAAATTCGAGTACCTCCTTCTAAGATAATTTCTACAGGAAATTGTAAACCAGTAATATTAAAATTAGCACTTTGACTAGAAAGCACATCAACTAATCCTTGAAATGTAGTAATCTCTATACTCGAACTTGTGTTATACCCCAATACTATTGGATATTGAAAAGAAAAACATAACGCATTCTCAGGAAGTGTAAAAACATCCGATTGTAAACTATTGAGTAAGGCAACTATTGAAGTCGAAGAAGTAATATCGACCTCTTTATCATCTGTAAGAACACCATCATCATTGACACAAGAAGTTACTATGATGAATAGTGCTAACACATAATTTCTATATACTATTTTGAATATATTCAACATCAATTTGTTTTAAACCTATAACGCTTAAGAAAGCCAACACCCTACCTCTTAAAGCAACTACCATCAAAAATTGATTCTTAATTTTACATTAAGCGCGCAATTAGTTGATCAGAAAAGTAGAAAAAAATAAGCATACCCAAACTCAAAATATCAAAAAAAACGGTTTTACCGGTATAAAATGAAGGGCATTTATCTTATCCAGAGCATACCTAATATATAAGAAAACAGAGATCAGTACATTTTTATTGTAAAGAACTAATGCATTGCTGTATGTATAGAAATAGCTCTTAACAAAAAATTCCCCAAAAGCAATGACAAATACTTTTAGGGAATCCACCAAATTAATTTAACCAACTTAACTCACTTATTTCTAAAAGGCAGATATAAACACACATTATAATTTACCTTCAATAATAAAACGCTTAATAAACTAAATACCCTACCCCCTACTTTCTTTTTTTTAATTTTTTGATAGCTTAAAAAAAAAATCTAGCTTTGAATATTCATATTGATACCCCAAAATGTCTGACAGTAAAAATTCTATATGCAACGAGCAAACTTTTGATCACTTTTTCAAAAGTCATGCTACTCTTTTGAGAAACCACATGTATTATAAGTTTGGAGATCTAGAGCAAGCAGAAGATATTGTTCAGGATACATTTATAAAATTATGGAATAACTGCGCCAAGGTTCCTCTAGAGAAAGCAAAAAGTTACATATTTACGATTGCAACCAACCTTGGGATTAGTAATACACGTCACCAGAAAGTAAAATTTAAGTATAGAGACTACATAAAACATAGAAATACTGACATCAATAATGAATCTCCAGAATTTATTGCACTAGAGAATGAATATATGGAGATCTTAAAAAAGGCAATTGCAGATCTACCCGAAAGACAACGTGAGGTTTTCCTTTTAAGTAGAATCGACAAAAAAACATATCGAGAGATTGCAGAAATGTCAAATGTATCAATAAAGGCCATAGAAAAACTAATGCACAAAGCTTTAGTGACGCTACGAAAAAAAATTGGAAATATTTAACATATTAAAGGTAGGGTAATTAACACATAAAACGTTCACTTATATATAACAAGGTATATGTTAAGTAATAAAGAAGATGATATATTCTTATCCAGATGGATAAACGAAGAACTTTCTGAAGAAGAACTTTCTGAGTTTAAATCACATCCCGAATATGAATATTTTACAAAAATTAAACAGGGCACAGACTCTTTAGTTATCAGAGAATATGATATCGAAAACGCTCTATCTCGTATTAAATCAACTCGGGTTAATAATACCTCTAAAAAAAGGAGTATTATTAAACTTGTACCTTATTTTGCAGCCGCCGCATCTATTGCCATTATTATTGGTCTTTTTCTATATCAAATGGACACATCTTTTGCTACCAACTACGGAAAACAGCAAATAGTAGTATTACCTGACGGATCAGAAATGATTCTAAACGCTAAATCTGAGGCAAGCTTTAATAAAAATGAATGGAAGGAACATAGAACTGTTTCTCTGAATGGAGAAGCATATTTTAAAGTAAAAAAAGGAAGTAAATTTACAGTAAAAACAAAAAACGGAACCATTACTGTACTAGGAACTCAGTTTAATGTGCAATCGCAAAATAAGTTCTTTGAAGTTACCTGCTACGAAGGAAAAGTAAGAGTTAACAATGACACCATAGAAGAAGTTCTAACCAAAGGAAAAGGTTATCGAAATATAGAGAAGCGTGCACCCGAACGATGGTCTTTTGAATCTCAGAAACCCTCATGGCTTACCAAAACTAGTTCTTTTAAAAGCACACCTATAGAATATGTTTTCAAGGAATTAGAAGAACAATATCAAATAAAGATAATTACAAATAATATAGATCTTAAAACTATATATACAGGATCTTTTCCTAATACGAATAAAAAAGTCGCTCTTACAACAGTTTTTAGTACTTTAGGCATGACCTATAAGCTATCTGATGATAGCAAAACTGTAGTAGTAGAATAGCA
The DNA here is from genome assembly GCF_000520955.1 of Aquimarina pacifica. GTDB lineage: Bacteria > Bacteroidota > Bacteroidia > Flavobacteriales > Flavobacteriaceae > Aquimarina > Aquimarina pacifica. Next base: position 115,846 of record NZ_JACC01000010.1, read on the forward strand.
AACAATGACCAGATTTTTAGGCGTATATCTTTTTTTATGGAGTATTCTTGCTTCTTCTCAAGAAGAAGCACAGTCTATTATACTAAAAAATGAACAACTTAGATCGGCCATAACCCATATAGAAACATTATATGATGTAAAATTCTCTTACATTGACGAAATAATTGACAATAAAAAGGTATCTCTTACAATACCGCCTCAAGGTCTTATTGAAAATATTCTTATTGAATTACAAAACCAGACGCGATTAAAATTTACCATTACAGGTGATGATTATATAACAATTAGTCCTTTCAAAAAAAAGGATGTAACAACAGCTTGCGGATACATTTTTGATGAAAAAAAAATACCTTTATCAAATATTCAAATATTCTTTAAGACAAATCGTACAAGCATAAAAACAGATGAAACAGGGTATTTTGAAACTGACTTAGCTCCCTATAATTCTGTCGTTTTAATTAGTGCTCCGGGGTTTCGTCAAAAAGTACTAAAGAGCCGAGATTTTCAAACAAAAAAATGTACTGAAATATATCTTACAAATACTCAAGAAGAGATTCTCGATGAAGTTATCATACAAGAGTATCTTATCAAAGGAATTACTCAAAACAAAAAGATTATTCATATCGACCTAAAGGATATAGAAATCCTTCCGGGACAAACAGAACCTGACATTCTACAGAGTGTGCAATTAACACCTGGAGTTAACAACCCCTTTGAAACAGCTTCTGGGCTATACGTAAGGGGAAGTTCACCAAACCAAAACCTTATATTATGGAACGGTATTAAAACCTATAAGCAAGGTCATTTCTTCGGAATGCTATCTGCGTTTAATCCCTATGTGGTAAAAGAAGTCGAATTTTCTAAAAGTGGTGTAAGCGCCAAATATGGAGATCGCATCGGGGGTGTTGTTTCTATACAATCAGAAAACGAAGTACCTAATAAATTTACAGGTGGCGCTGGTTTTAATATGATAAACGCAGATATTGTCACAAGCATACCCATCATACAGGATAAAGTTTCCTTTCAGGTATCAGCAAGAAGATCGTTTGCAGACCTACTCAACACCTTTACATATGATCAATTATCAGAACGTGTTTTTCAGAATACCAAAATCACAGACTCAGCTGTATTTCCAAATAATACCAATACTTTTTATTACGCCGATTATAATGCAAATTTATTGATTAAACCCTCTAGTTCGAATACCATCGAAATTAATACGATTTACGGAAAAAATGACCTTGATTTCAGAAGAAGTGATACTGTAGATTCATTTAATGATGAATTAGTAACAGAAAATGAAGGGTATAACATAAATTGGAAACATTCATATAATCAGAATGTTTCTCAAAATGTAAGCGGATATTACACAAGATACTTATTAGATTACAACTTCGTTACTATAAAATCTGAAGATATTATAGAAGTTGAGAGCAAACAAAACCGAATCAAAGACTTCGGTGGCAACTATAATATAGATTATCAATTATCCGAATATCAAAATATATCAGGAGGATATCAATTTTCGAACAATACAATTAAATATAACTTTTCTTCTATCACTCCTGACTACGAGTTAATTTTGGATCAAGACAATCGCAGTCTCAATACACACGCAGGTTACGTCGAATATAAATTTGATAAACCAACGAGTTTTAACACCGCTGTAGGAGTACGAATAAATCACTATACAGAAATAAACAAAACTTCTATAGAACCTAGGTTATTTATACAGAAAAATCTAAGTAAAAGCTGGAAGATCAACGCAAGTGGAGAGTTTCGAAGTCAGGCAGTAAGTCAAATTCAGGAATCTGTTGTGAGTGATCTATCCTTAGAAAACAAAGTATGGACATTAGCTAATACTGATAAGTTTCCTTTGACTACTTCCTATCAGTTTACCTTCGGAAATAGTATTAAAAAAAACAATTGGTACATCGACATTGATAGTTATTATAAAAAAATAGATAACATTACTACGCTTACTGCAGGTTTTATAAACCCCATCGACAATACATATCACAATGGTGAAAGTACTGTGTTTGGAGCTGATGTCTTCATTAAAAAAAGAATTAAGAATTACAAAACTTGGGTGAGCTACTCATACATAGATACACGCAATATATTTGAGGGTATTAATGACAACCAATCTTTCCCAGGAAATTGGAATATTGAGCATACTGTGAAATGGTCTCACTTTTACAAGATCAATACATTTCAGTTTTCTTTGGGCTGGATATGGCATACAGGAAAGTCATTCACTAATATTTCTGGAGTTGATGATTCTGGTGAAATAATTGTTTTAGAATTTGATAAAATAAATAGTAACAATTTACCTGTTTACCACAGACTCGACTTTTCTGCAATTTATGATTTTAGGTTTAAACTTAATTCGAAGATAAAATACCGTCTTGGATTCTCCTTAATAAATATTTACAATAGAAAAAACATATTAAACAAAGAGTTTAGAACCACAAACACATTAAGCAATAGACTAATCAACAATGACATACAATCCTTAGGCATCAACCCTAACCTAAGTTTTAGAGTGTTTTGGTAAGAGCTTCTAGACGAATCAATAACATTTTGTGTAATATTATTTTAGGACAAGACACAACAATTAAATAAAAAACCATTTCAAAAAATTTGAAATGGTTTTTTATAATCAATATATTCTTTTTCTAGAACTGCTCTCTACCAGAAAAATGGAAATTACTTTCGATTGCAGCATTCTCATCACTATCACTACCATGCACTGCATTTTCGCTAATCGAAGTTGCGAACTTCTTACGAATTGTTCCTTCTGCTGCTTCTTCTGGATTTGTTGCACCGATTAAAGTTCTAAAGTCTTCGACCGCATTTTCTTTTTCAAGAATAGCTGCAACAATAGGACCACTTGTCATATATTCTACAAGATCACCATAAAAAGGACGCTCACTATGCACCTCATAAAAAGCTTTTGCATCATCCGTTGTAAGTTGCGTTAATTTCATTCCTACAATTCTGAATCCAGAAGCTGTGATTTGTTCAAGAATTGCCCCGATGTACCCTTTTCTTACCGCATCAGGTTTTAGCATTGTAAAAGTTCTGTTTGTTGCCATTATTATTTTTTTAATGTTTCTCGCTCCTAAACATTCAGAAGCAATTCACTTCATTATTTGGGTATATTAAACCCAACTCTTTTTCGAATTTTGTGCAAAAGTATGTATAAAACTATCAAAAACAAGAAATATCATATGAAATCACATATCATATAACTATGACACTAAGCTGATCTCAATTTCTTATAATCAGAAACTATATTCTGTCGTACAAAATCATTTGAAATTAGTTCTTCATATCCCTATGTGCGTAACATGAACTAACTACCTCCAAAAAAAAAGAAGTATCTACAGCGAACAACTATCACGAATATGAAATTAAAAATCATAACAAAATTAGAGGTTCTAATATTACTAAAATATTATTTATTGTATATTCGCTGACCTATGCATACTCAAGATATAACTGAAATACAGGGGTTATTGTCCTCTCCCAAAAACATTGTAATTGTAACTCATAAAAATCCCGATGGTGATGCTATTGGTTCGAGTTTAGGGTTATACCATTACCTTAAATCTCAACAGCATAATGTCACGGTAATTACTCCTAATGATTGTCCAGAGTTTCTTAAATGGATCCCCGGGATGGATACAATCCTAAAATATGACCATAATTCTAGTAAAGCTACATCCAAAATTGAAGCTGCTGATCTTATTTTTACTTTAGATTTTAATCATTTCTCAAGAAGTGGTGATATGGAGCATATTTTAGCAAAGACAAAAACTTGTTTTATAATGATTGATCATCATCAACAGCCAGACACGTATGCATCATACACGTATAGTGATGTAAGCATGAGCTCTACTTGTCAAATGATCTACCATTTTATCGAAAAACTCGATGATCTTGATAAAATTACTCCAGAAATTGCTACATGTATTTATGTAGGAATTATGACGGATACCGGGTCCTTTCGGTTCAGATCAACAACTAGTACTACACACAAGGTTATAGCAGATTTGATTGATCACGGTGCCGACAACACCAAAATTCATGAAGACATCTATGACACCAACACCCTTTCTAGAATAGAGTTACAAGGAATTGCTCTAAATAATCTTAAAGTCATACCAGAATACAAAACTGCTTATATCACCCTATCTCAAAAAGAATTAGATCAACATAATTTTAAGAAAGGAGATACTGAGGGATTTGTTAATATGGGATTATCAATACAAGGAATTGTATTTGCCGTAATTTTCATTGAAAATAAAGGGGATAAAATTATAAAAATCTCATTTCGTTCTAAAGGGGATTTTTCTGTAAACGAATTTTCGAGAAATCATTTTGAAGGTGGCGGACATCATAATGCAGCAGGTGGCAGAAGTAATATTTCATTATCCGACACGGTTGAAAAATTTATTAGTATCTTACCATCTTATAAAAATGCCTTAAATCAATGAGAATAGCACTTTATTTCTTCTGTTGTATTCTTTTATTTTCTTCTTGCAAACCCTCAGAAGCCAGAAAACCGGTACATATAAAATCGGGATCTTTTATTGATGAATCTATCAGTAGAAATAAAGAACTTGCTGCAAGAGAAGAAGCAGAAATCCTAAAAATCATTAATACCGATACAATCAATCACTATATAACATCAGAGACTGGTTTCTGGTATTTTTACACAAAAAAAGACACAGTATCCTATCGAACACCAAAGTTCGGAGATAAAGTTTCTTTTAATTACAATGTAAAGGATTTATATGGTAATATTATTTATACAAAAAAAGAATTAGATACTATAACCTATCGAATCGATAAAGAAGAGCTCTTTTTAGGACTTAGAGAAGGTTTGAAACTTATGAAAGAAGGAGAAATGGTTACTTTTCTTTTTCCCTCTTATCAGGCTTACGGGTATTATGGTGACGATTATAAGATCGGAACAAATATTCCGTTAATAACAGAAGTAACACTTAATAACATCACACACGAATCAAAAACAGAAAATTAATTTACCAATAAAAATGAAAAAAATAAATTTATTACTCTTAGCCATTTTAACAGTCGTAATCAGTAGTTGCAACGAAAAATACCCTGATTTACAGGATGGTATATATGCAGAAATAATCACAAACAAAGGAACTGCAGTTGCTAAACTATATCATGAACAAGTACCTATGACCATTGCCAATTTCGTATCTCTCGCCGAGGGTACAAATACAATGGTAGATAGTCTCTATAAAGGGAAAAAATATTACAACGGTATTATTTTTCATAGAATCATCAAAGACTTTATGATCCAAACAGGAGATCCTTTAGGAACTGGTAGTGGAGATCCTGGTTACAAATTCCCTGACGAAATTGTGGATTCATTGACTCACAAATCAAAAGGAATCTTATCAATGGCCAATTCTGGACCAAATACAAACGGAAGCCAATTTTTCATAACACTTAAGGAAACCCCATGGTTAAACGGTAAGCACACCGTTTTCGGAGAAATTGTTGTAGGGCAAGATCTTATCGATAGTCTAGGAGTTGTAAAAACTGCAGCAAGAGACAAACCGGTAGAAGAAGTTAAGATGGTAGAAGTAAATATTATTCGTAAAGGTGCATCTGCAAAAGCTTTTGATGCAGAAACAGCTTTTACTAGCCAACTAAAAGCAATCGAAGAAGAAAAAGCAGAAAAAGAGCGTGTTCAAAAAGAGTTAAATAGTGCCACAGCTGCAAAATTCAATGAACTAAAAGCTACTGCTACAAAATTAGAAAGCGGATTAGAAATGGTTTACATTACTAAAGGACAAGGAGAAAAGCCTAAAGCTACTGATATTGTAAATGTAAATTATGCAGGATATTTCTCTGACGGAAAAGTATTTGATACTAATATCGCAGAAAAAGCAAAAAAATTAGGTGTTTTTAATGAGCGAAGAGCTGCAGACCCTAGAGGTTATGCACCAATCCCAATGCCATATTCTCCGGATGCACAAATGATTGCTGGTTTTAAGGAAGGTGTTCAACAAATGAATGTAGGTGACCAAGCCATTCTTTTTATACCTTCTCATTTGGCTTATGGAGAAAAAGGAGCAGGACCAATACCTCCTAATTCTGACATTATTTTCGAAATTGATTTAGTAAGTATTAAAGATCAATCAGAAGATAATAAGGCGCATAATCATGAAGGAGCAGACCACGGTGACCATAAACACTAGAAAAATATTGTACTTAGACTAGAAGTATAAAAAAACATCCCGATTTGTTCGGGATGTTTTTGTTTTTAGCTGTATAAACCCATTCTTTTTACAGGTCTACAAAGAAGTTCTAATGGTATAACTTGATAAACCGAAGAACCTCTAGTAATATATATTACAATTATTTCTTAGGAATTTCTTTTAAAATCTCTAAAACAAATTTCCAATATTTCTGAGCAGAAGAAATACTTGCTCTTTCATCTGGAGAATGCGCTCCGAGAATTGTTGGCCCAAAAGAAATCATATCCATCTCTGGATAATTTTGTCCAAGAATCCCACATTCTAAACCTGCATGACAAGCTGCAATATGAGCCTTTTCTCCATTTAATTTTTCATAAATAACATCCAAAACTTTTAGTATAGGAGAATCCATATTTGGTGCCCAACCAGGATAATCACCTCCTGTGGTAACTTCGCACCCAATCAGTTCAAAAGCTGCCCTTAAAGTATTCACCATATCAACCTTAGAAGAATCTACACTGCTTCTGGTAAGACACTCAATAACCACCTGTCCCTCTCCGATAGTAATTTTAGAAATATTATTAGATGTCTCTACCAAATCAGGAATAGAAATACTCATTTTATAAACCCCGTTATGAGCTGCATATAAAGACTTTAAGACACCTTCCTGTACACCAAGATCCATTACTTTTTCTGGTAAGTCTGCAGGATTACATGTTATTGTCAGTTCTGAATCAAGAACAGCATGTTCATTTTTGATTATTTCTGCTAATTCTCTAATCTCATACTCAAATGATTTTTGTTGCACAGCATCTACTACAACAGTAGCAAAACTCTCTCTTGGGATAGCATTACGAAGACTTCCTCCTTTTATACTATGAACTCTGAGTCCAAAATTCTCAAAGCCATCAAACAAAAGTCTATTCATAATTTTATTCGCATTTCCCAAACCTTTATGAATTTCCATTCCTGAATGACCTCCTGTTAGCCCGGTTACAGCAATCGTGTATGCCACTTTCCCTTCAGAAACTGATTCTTCCTCATATGTTCTTTTTGCTGTTACATCAACACCTCCTGCACAACCAACTCCTATCTCATCATCCTCTTCGGTATCTAGGTTTAATAAAATATCTCCTTGTAACCAACCTCCTTCTAATCCTATAGCACCCGTCATACCCGTCTCTTCATCAATCGTAAATAGCGCTTCGATTGCAGGATGTATAATATCAGTTGCTTCTAGAATTGCCATTATTGTTGCAACTCCTAACCCATTATCTGCACCCAATGTCGTTCCTTTTGCACGTACCCAATCTCCGTCTATATACATATCGATACCTTGAGCATCAAAATCAAAATCGGTGTCCGCATTCTTCTGATGCACCATATCCAAATGCGATTGCATTACTACCATTTTACGATCTTCCATCCCAGGTGTGGCAGGTTTTCTTATCAAAACATTACCAACCTTATCTATCTCTGTATGCAATCCTAATGAGGTGCCAAAATCCTTAATAAATGCAATAACTCGCTCTTCTTTTTTTGATGGTCTAGGAACCGCGTTAAGGTCTGCAAATTTATTCCAAAGCATTTTTGGCTCTAAAGCTCTTATTTCTGAGTTCATGTCTTAATTTTGTATTTAATAGATTACGAAATTCTAAATTTTAAATCCCAAATCCCAATATAAAATCATAAAAGTCTGAAGATAGAACACCAAAGAAAGAAGTACAGCTTCTCTTATTCGAAAACTCCTAAAGAGTTATAAGCGCTTTTACTAGAACTTGTAGGATAAAAAATAGTAACTGTTATAATACTTTAAAAAAAAGTTATCATTTCCTCATAATATCAGAATTGTAAATATATTTACAGGATGCTTAATAAAACAAAACGCATTATTACGTTTCTTCTACCTGTACAGATTATTCTGATACAACTACTTTCCTTTTTTCCTGAGTTTGTAGAACGTTTTTATAGTAATGGGATTTTCATTTATACTTCTATCCTATTGCGGTATGCTTTTGGCTGGATTCCGTTTTCTTTTGGGGATATTTTATATTGTATACTTATTATTATACTCATACGATTTTTGATAAAAAAAGTATTTACAAAGCATATTATACTAAAAGAGGTCTTGTTTGATATCGGAGCCACATTATCTATAGTTTATGCCTGCTTTCATTTATTTTGGGGCTTGAATTATTATAGGCTCCCACTACATGAGCTTTTAAAAATAGAAGACCAATATACTGAAGAAGAACTGATTAAGGTTTCTGAAAAATTAGTTACTGAAGCTAATTTATTACATAAAAGTCTAGAACCAAACGACTCATTACCAGTACACATTCCATATACCAAAAAGGAAGTATTTGATAAAACAGTCCCAGCATACGAGGAATTAAATCATATATTCCCAACATTAAAATATTACCCTAAAAGTATTAAGACATCTCTCATTAGCACTCCCCTTACCTATATGGGATTTAGCGGATATCTTAACCCAATCACAAATGAAGCTCAAGTAAATCGATTAATTTTAAATTATAAAGCCCCTACCACAAGCTGCCACGAAGAAGCACATCAATTGGGTTTTGCAAAAGAAAATGAAGCTAATTTTATTGCGGCCTTAGTGACCATTAATTATGAGGACATTTATTTTAATTATAGTGGCGTTACATTCGCTTTAAAATTCTGTCTTAACGATTTATATAGACGTGATGAGCAGAAAGCCATCTGCCTTATCGAAAAATTACGACCGGGTATCAGAAAAAATTATTATGAAGTAAATGAGTTTTGGGAATCATACAAAAACCCTTTAGAACCTATTTTTAAAAGTACATATGACACCTATCTTAAGGCAAATGATCAACCTAACGGAATAGCCACGTATAGTTATGTAGTTGCTTTAATCGTAAATTATTATAAAACCCACCCTGTTAAGCATAGATAATTATCAAAATCTTTTTAGTTGTTAAATAATTATTAATAGGCATGTACCATATATAGCGCAAGAAGTATCTTTAAACCTTCACTCAATTTAGGCTACTTCATCGTTATGAAAAAATTATTCACTTCACTTTGTATTATATCAGGATTATTAAGTACGACTGGTCAAGAGTATTTTCCGAAAAATGATGGTGTTACTACACCAGACACAAATTATACGGTTTTCACAAATGCTACTATACATCCAACCCCAGAAGTAACAATTAAAAAGGGGACATTAGTTATTCAAAAAGGGAAAATTGTTGAGATTGGAACTTCTGTAACTATTCCAAAAAATAGCATTACCGTTGATTTAGACGGAAAACATATATACGCATCCTTTATTGATCCTTTTACCAATTTTGGCATACAAAAACCAAAGAAAAAAGCTGGAGCAAGAGGTATCTTTAGTCCGGGTGCACAACCAGCATGGGATGCTACCAGAGATGGATATTACTGGAATGACCATATTCGACCTGAAACCAACGCTCTTAATAATTTTGCTTATGATGCTAAAAAAGCAAAAGAATATTTAAAACAAGGGTTTGGAGTTTTACAAACACACATGCCAGATGGTATTATGAGAGGGACAGGGCTTTTGGTCGCATTAAATACAGAAGGAAAAGAAGGAGAACGATTATTAAGTGATCAATCTGCGCAATTTTTATCATTTACAAAAAGTAATATCAGCCCGCAAGTATACCCTACTTCTCTAATGGGAGCTATTGCTCTGATCCGACAAGTATATCATGATGCCAAATGGTATCAAAGCGGTAATTGCGAAAACAAAGATCTTTCTTTAGAAGCATTAGAACGCAACAAAAAATTACCTCAAATTTTTGAAGCAGGAAGTCGTATTAATGGATTTAGAGCTGATAAAATCGGAGACCAATTTAATATACAATATACCATCGTAGGTGGTGGAGATGAATATGCCAGAATAGATAAAGTAAAGACTACCAACGCTACCTATATACTTCCTATTAATTTTCCGGATGCATATGATGTTTCTAATCCATATGATGCAGATATTATCACATTGGGAAGTATGCGCCACTGGAATCAAGCTCCCGCAAACCCATCTATCGTATCCAGAAACAATATTCCATTTTCTTTTACTACACATAAGTTAAAAAAATTGTCTGATTTTCAACCCAACTTAGAAAAAGCGATAAAATATGGACTTGATAAAAAAATAGCATTGGCGTCACTAACCACTATCCCGGCACAAATACTCGGGAAAAGTGAGCTTCTAGGAAGTTTAAAAAAAGGAGCCTATGCCAATTTTTTGATAACTAAAAACGAACTTTTTTCAAAAGATAATGTCATTTATGAAAACTGGGTACAAGGTCATAAATATAGTATCACTAACATGAATATTAAAGATATTAGCGGCTCATATGATGTAGAAATAGCAGCAAAAACGTACAATATGGTACTTACGGGTACACCAGAAAAATTAAAAAGTGAAATAAAATTAGATACCATTTCTTTAGACTCAAAAACAACCTATGCTAATAATTGGCTAACACTAACAATTAAAGATAGCGACACTACAGAAGCGAAATATATACGAATTGCCGTTCCTGTGGATACATCTTCTGATCTCTTGAGCGGAAAAGCCATTTTATCCGATGGATCTGAAACCATTTTTACTGCAAAAAAGAAGCCCAAGAGTGCTAAAGACAATAAAACCAATTCAAAAGAAACCCATGAAATCGAAACAGCAGAAGTCTTACCTGTAACTTACCCTAATATTGCCTACGGGAATAAACAACTTCCAAAAGCAGAAACAATACTCTTTAAAAATGCAACGGTTTGGACTAATGAAGCAGATGGTATCTTAGAAGAAACAGATATTCTTATCAAAAATGGAAAAATATCTAAAATAGGTAAACAACTAAATGACGCAGGAGCAAAAATAATAGATGCTACCAAAAAACATATTACTGCAGGAATCATTGATGAGCACTCCCATATTGCCACAGCTTCTATTAATGAAGCAGGGCATAATTCGTCTGCAGAAGTAACTATAGAAGATGTCATTGCACCTGATGATATTAGTATCTATCGTAATTTAGCCGGTGGTGTTACTTCTATTCAAATACTGCATGGATCTGCAAACCCTATTGGCGGAAGATCTGCTATTTTAAAACTAAAATGGGGTGAAAGTGCAGAAAATCTTATCTATAAAAACTCACCAAAATTCATCAAATTCGCTCTGGGTGAAAATGTAAAACAAAGTAATTGGGGTAGCAACAGCCGTTTTCCTCAAACACGAATGGGTGTAGAGCAAGTATATGTTGATTATTTTGAGCGTGCAATAGCGTACGGAAAACGTAAAAAAAGTGGACTCCCATATCGAAAAGATATTGAAATGGAGACATTGTTAGAAATTCTAAACGGACAGCGCTTTGTGAGTTGTCATTCCTATGTGCAAAGTGAGATTAATATGCTTATGAAAGTAGCTGAAAAGTTTGATTTTAGAATCAACACTTTTACACATATACTCGAAGGATACAAGGTTGCAGACAAAATGGTGACTCATGGTGTAGGAGGGTCAACTTTCTCAGATTGGTGGGCATATAAGTACGAGGTTAATGACGCTATTCCTTATAATGCAGCTATAATGCATCGTCAAGGAGTTGTAACTGCTATCAATAGCGATGATCCAGAAATGTCTCGCCGTCTTAATCAAGAAGCTGCAAAATCTGTAAAATATGGAGGAGTTAGTGAAGAAGAGGCTTTAAAATTTGTCACCCTCAACCCAGCCAAATTACTTCATATAGATGATCGTGTAGGCAGCATTAAAGTAGGAAAAGATGCGGACATCGTGTTATGGTCCGATCATCCCCTTTCTATATACGCTAAAGCGGAAAAGACACTGATAGACGGAGCCGTTTATTTTGATTTGGATAAGGATAAAGCCGCAAGAAAATCTATCGCTCAAGAACGAAATAAACTTACTGAACTAATGCTAAAAACCAAAAACAAAGGAGGCAAGACACAACCACCCAAGAAAAAAGCAAAACAACATGTTCACTGCGATACATTAGAAGCAATACATTAAGGAAATCTCATACGATAGACACCTTTAATAAATAGCATTTAGACAAAAGAATAATTAAGATACCATCATGAAAAACATTCTAGCAACCATTACCTTACTACTTATTTTCGTGGGAACTATAACAGGACAGCAAACACCTGCAAAAAAACAAACCGAAATTATCTCAATAGAAGGTGTCACTGCTCATATTGGCAACGGTCAAATCATTGAAAAATGTGTACTTACTTTTGAAAATGGAAAAATAACCGCAATTGGATCAGATATAGAGCCAAAAGGAACTATAATTGATGCCACTGGCAAGCATATATACCCTGGTTTTATTGCTCCAAATACAACATTAGGATTAGTAGAAATTGGTGCCGTAAGAGCTACTGATGATGATAGCGAACTAGGTAATTACAACCCGCATATTCGAAGCATTATAGCCTATAATGCAGAGAGTAAAATTGTAGAAAGCATGCGCCCGAACGGAGTGCTTATTGCTCAAATTACACCAAGAGGAGGAAGATTCTCGGGCACTTCATCGATTGTTCAACTAGATGCCTGGAACTGGGAAGATGCTGTACTAAAGATGGATGATGGGGTTCACCTTAATTGGCCAAATCTTTATTCGAAAGGGCGTTGGTGGATGGATGAATCACCAGGATATAAGGTAAACAAAAAATACGAAGAACAACTTGCCAAGTTATCAAACTTTATGGACCAGGCGCAAGCTTCTTCTAAAGCTTCTAATACCGAAAGTATTCCCTATAGAGCAATGAAAGGGGTTTTTAACGGAAGCCAGACATTATTCATACATGCCAACAGAGAAAAAGCAATTCTTGACGCTTTAACTTTTGCAAAAAAATACTCTTTAAAGAACATAGTCCTCGTTGGCGCTGATGAAGGATACAAAGTTATTAATCGACTAAAAAAACAAAATACCGCGGTATTACTAACAAGAACTCATAGCACGCCCAAAAACGAAGATGATGATTATGATCTCCCCTATAAAAATGCAAAACTATTGATGGATGCGGGTATCTTAGTGGCATTACAAAACAGCGGACAAATGGAGCGCGCCAATACAAGGAATCTTCCTTTTCAAGCAGGGACCGTTGCTGCGCACGGATTAGATAAGGAAAAAGCGCTTCAACTAATTACAGGTAATACAGCTATTATTCTTGGTATAGATAAAAGTGTAGGAACCCTAGAGGTCGGCAAAGACGCAACATTATTTATAAGTATTGGAGATGCACTAGATATGCGAACCAATCAGATAGAAAAAGCATTTATACAAGGACGCGAAATTAGTTTAGAAAGTCATCAAACCGAACTCTGGAAACGGTACAGCAACAAATATGGTCAATAATTAACAGTCAATATATTGACCTTAATAGCACCAATACAGAAATAAACACTTTTGTTTTTTGACACATCAGCTTATCCATTATCTTCTAAAAAAAACAACCCTAGTTTTAGTACATACTCTTATAACTACTAGTATCAATTGTCAGTGCTTCTTTTTCCAGAGCAAGGCATTTCATTTTGATAGTGGTGGGTTTTTTTTGAGAAATATCTGTTATATCCATTTCCATGACCAATCCTTCAGGTAAATCTTTCCATAAATCATTTATATCAGATGCTTTTGATTTTCTATTTTTGGCACTATAATAATTCGAAAACTCAACCTCTGCATCTTCGGTTATCCATGCTATACCATCAAATTCATCACTTTTGATCAAATATTCATATGAGGAATACCCTAAGATGTTTTTAGTCTTTCCTGTTTTGGTCACCTTGGGCTTTGACCTATTCAAGTTTTCATTAGCTATTTCATCTGGATTCATATTGGTTGCTATATAAATCTGCTGCCCTCCATTGTTCATAAATGAAAACATGGCACTTCTTGACATATCTATTACTCCAAACATCCCTGAAGCTTCTTGTCCGGGTACCTTAAACCCCATATATTCTTTATCTTCTATTAAGTAGTAATCAAATGTAGTCGTGTTTTTATCAATTTCTAAGTTCATAACATATTTATGCGTAAATAAATAAGAACTGGCAGGTTGCACTTTTGAAACTCCTAAAACATTTTTATTTTTTTTACTCGCACTCCCCCTATTAAATGTAGAATCAAACGCTTTTTCTGTTTCTTTCTCCGTTTTCTGTTCAACTTTTTTCTCAATAGCTCGCTCTGCCGCTTTTTCTGCTTTCTCTTTTAATTTTTTAAAAAATTGTGCATTAGCATCTGGAGACCAGAAAATAATAGAAAGAATTACAAAAAGTAAGGATAGATTTTTAGATTCGGATATCATAATAGTGTCGATTAGTTTATCTAAAAATACTAAACTAATTCTTTATTCACCTATTATATACTTACTTAACTTTACTATTTATCCTAATACACAAAGAATTCCCTGAATAATGAGCATATTTTTGGTATGGATTATGGTACGTTTTTTGGCAAAAAAAATCAAAAAATGGTAATCATATCCATGTAAAAAAAGAGATATTCTAACATGTTGATCAATTATGAATATATAAAATTTAGAAAAATAATTTTCCGTCTAAAGTTCTTTAAGTAACTTCAGGATTAATTCATTGTTTGCGTCTAAAAGAAATCCTTTTTCACAAGCTTTTCGGGCTTTTTTTAATCGATCCGTAACTTTGTAATAATAGGCTAGTTCAGAATATATAATCGCCTTTTCTTTATCATCTTTTTCCACAGAAACTGCTTTTTTTGCAATTGGTATGGCAGCATCATAACTCTTTCTATTGGCCAAGGCTCTATAATGTCCTTGTATTCCTATTGGTTCTGAATCATCTACAAGATATGATAACTGAAAGAAAGACTCTGCTCTATAACTATCATGCATTGTCTTGGCCTGCCGTATTCCTACCGCTCCAATATTATTATAAGGAAGTGGATTTGTTGTATCAACAAGAATAGCTTCGTAAAAATTATCAATAGCCTCATTTGGTTTTCCTTCTCCAAACAACTGATTTCCTTCAGTTTTGATTGCTTCTGAACGTACTCTATCCGGTTCATTTTTCTGAATATTCAATTCCTTAAAAGAATTTGCCACTACCGTAGATGCTCTTTTTTCTTTCGAATATAAATGAACGGTCATATTTTCAAAATCATCAGCAGAACCTTCTTCTAAATACAGCATCCCATCAAACTCATTAAATGGTCCTTTGCAGATCCCTTTCTTGATAAAAGCAAAAGGTGCATACATTCCTCCAAATGTTTCTTCATCTTTTTTACAGTTCCAATAGAGCCATATGTCATCTAAACTCACCCCTCCTTTAGCATCATATCGCAAACAATACGTCGTTAGCCCTTCTCTTACCTCTTCATCCAGAGCATAGTGATCATAAATAAAAATAGTACTCCCTTCATCAATTCCTTCCCATTCTACTTCTTTAGGAACTTCGATGTTATATAAACCTATATATGGTCTAAATTGCTTAGATATGTTTTTAAGTCTTTTAAATTCCTTCATTTTTTCTTGTCTTACGATTAAACTGACAGTCAAAAGACCTACAGTAGTATACCCCAATTCGTTACTTGTATTCTATATATTTTCAAAAATAGTCTTTGGATTGAAATTCTACTACCCTGAATACAGGGATAAAAAAGAATAGTGAAGGAGTACTGTTTTGTTAGCGTTAGCCCTTTTATAGTAGTGGTTCTGGTACTAATATCTCTAAACAAAGTTATAACCCTATTTAGATTATCCTAATACCAAAATATAGGCTATAAATAAAGAACAATATCAGTTGACCTATTTAGGTTTTCTGCTTTTTCTTTTTCGCAGCCGGAAAAAGAACGTTGTTTAGGATAAGACGATATCCGGGTGAATTGGGATGAAGTTCTAATTCTGTTTTTGGATCCCCAACTCGATGTGTGTAATCTTCTGGGTCATGCCCTCCATAAAAAGTAAAGAAGCCTTTACCTTTTATACCATGGATATAACGTGCTTCAGAATTGGTTTTGTTTTCTCCAAGAACTAAAACATTGGATTTTATTTCATTAGGATTATATGCCGTGGTTTGCCCCATAAACCCTTTTACCAATGCGGTATGATTCTGGCAAAGCATTGTAGGTACAGGATCCCATTTTGCCGAAAAATCCATAAGAGTAAAATAGTCTGTAGTTTTAGAGATCCTTCGATTTCTTGTCATATCAATCGAAGAAAATTCATATACCGTTGGACTTCGCTCTAAGGTATAGTTCTTAAAAGCAAATGTCTTATTATAATCTATTTTAGTTTGATACCCGGGTTCACTAGGATCTCCATCAAACATAGGCTCACATATATCAACACCTTCTGCAGATAATGCAATTTCAAAACTATCTGTTGCGCTGCACATGGCAAACATAAATCCACCACCTACTACATAATCACGAATTTTTAATGCTACTGCTAATTTCTCTTGAGAAACTTTGGTATAACCTAATGAATTCGCCAATTTTTCTGCTGCTGCTTTCTCTCTAATATACCAAGGAGCGGCTCTGTAAGAAGCATAGAATTTACCATATTGCCCTGTAAAATCTTCATGATGTAAATGCAACCAATCATACAATATCAGATTATCTTCTAGTACCTCTTTATCATATACTGTTTCATAAGGAATTTCGGCAAAAGTCAATACCATAGTAACAGCGTCATCCCAAGGTTGATTTCCTTTAGGAGAATACACAGCTATTTTAGGTGCTTTTTCTAATATAACGGCCTCCATATTTTGTGATGGACTACTAATTTCTTCCAAAATCCCTTGGGCTTCTGCATCGCTTAATACTTCATAAGAAACACCGCGAATTGTACATTCTTTTCTTATCCTTTCTGTGTCTGGTAAAAGAAAAGCTCCTCCTCTATAATTAAGTAACCACTTTACCTTCATATCCTTACTCAAAGTCCAATAGGTAATCCCGTATGCCTTTAAATGATTTTGCTGCTCATCTGCATCCATAGGCAATAAAACATAGGATGCATAGGACTGAAACGTAACTAAAAGACATGCAAAAACCAATAATGAAATTAACTTTTTTCGAATTGTAAAAGTTGAAATTTCGTTATTATTAAGTTTTGTTTTAAAAAGGTACTTCGTCATCATCATCACTAGAATCATTTATACTACTTCCGAAAGCTTCATCTGCACTAGGAAGATGGCTTTTATTAAAAGGTTCATCCCCTTCTTCTTTACCATCATTCATTTTAGAATGAAACTCGAAAGGAGTGCTAAAGTCATCTAAGTTATCAAATTTACCTAAGTGACCAATAAATTTTAACCTAATATTCTCTAAACCTCCGTTACGGTGTTTAGCTACAATGAATTCTCCTTGCCCTTGTGTAGGTGATCTTTCTTCGTCATCCCACTCATCTATTTTGTAATATTCTGGTCGATAAATAAATGATACAATATCAGCATCCTGCTCAATCGCTCCTGATTCACGAAGGTCACTAAGTAGTGGTCTTTTACTTCCTCCTCTTGTTTCTACGGCTCGCGACAACTGAGATAAAGCAATCACAGGAACACTTAATTCTTTGGCTAGTGCTTTTAAGTTTCTCGAAATCGTTGATATTTCCTGTTCACGATTTCCATTTTTTCCTGATCCCCCGGCAGTCATCAATTGCAAATAATCAATTACAATCATTTTAATACCATGTTGAGATGCAAGACGACGTGCTTTTGCTCTAAGGTCAAAAATTGATAATGATGGTGTATCATCAATAAACAAAGGCGCTTTTTCTAAATCCTTCACTTTTACATTTAACTGCTCCCATTCGTGTTTTTCTAATTTCCCTGTCCTCAACTTTTCTGACGAAAGTCCTGTTTCTGAAGAAATCAAACGGGTAATTAACTGTACCGAAGACATCTCTAATGAAAAGAATGCTACGGGGATGTTTTGACCTACTGACATATTTCTTGCCATAGAAAGCGTTAAAGCCGTTTTACCCATACCAGGTCGGGCAGCCACAATGATCAAATCACTTGGCTGCCATCCTGAGGTTAATTTATCCAGTTTATCAAAACCGGACGGTATCCCACTTAAACCTTCTTTGTTTGATATTTCTTGTATCTTTTTCTTAGCTTGAATTACCAAATTTTGTGCACTCTCTGTCGATCTTTTGATATTTCCCTGAGTGACCTCATATAATCGAGATTCTGCCATATCCAAGAGATCAAAAACATCGGTAGTTTCGTCGTATGATTCCTCAATAATTTCATTAGAAATTTTAATTAAACTTCGTTGAATATATTTCTGAAGAATGATACGAGCATGAAACTCAATATGTGCAGAAGATGATACTTTCTGGGTAAGCTGAACCAAATAATAATCTCCTCCTGCTAATTCTAGTTTTGAATCTTTCTTTAACTGAGTAGAAACCGTTAATAAGTCAATCGGTTCTGAGTTTTCAAACAGTTTAAAAATGGCTTCAAAAATATATTGGTGTGCCTCTCTGTAAAAAACATCTGGGTTTAAGATATCAATAATTTCATCTACCCCCTTCTTATCAATCATCATCGCTCCAAGCACAACCTCCTCTAAATCAATTGCTTGTGGTGGTATTTTTCCTTTTTCAAGCGTAACTACGTTCCCCCGACCGTACTTTACTTGCTGTGATTGCTGTACTTTTTCCATGACTACGAATGTAAAAAAATTGTAAAGAGATGCACCTATATCTAAAGATACGAATGTCCACCGTTCTTCAACAAAAGAACTGTTAATAAATTTATTTTATTGTTAATAAGCATAAAAAAAATCTGAAGTGCAAACTTCAGATTTAGGTACTAAGTGATTTTTTGGGGGCTACCCTTTGAAGACTCCCATGTTTGCATATTTGTCCATTCGCTTTTCAACCAATTCTTCTGGTGATAAGTTTTTAAGCTCTTCGTAAGATGTTAAAATTTTATCCCGAACGGTTTTAAACGTAGTTTCTCTGTCACTGTGCGCTCCTCCTAATGGTTCCTTAATAATTTCGTCTACCACTTTGATCTTAACACTATCTTTGGCTGTTAATTTTAATGCATCAGCTGCTTGTTCCTTAAACTCCCAGCTTCTCCATAATATTGAAGAACAATTCTCTGGTGAAATCACAGAATACCAAGCATTCTCAAGCATCAGTACTTTATTTCCTACACCAATACCTAATGCTCCGCCACTTGCTCCTTCACCAATTATAATAACTATGATAGGAACTTTAAGACGTGTCATCTCTAGTATATTACGAGCAATTGCTTCTCCTTGTCCACGTTCTTCTGCTTCTAATCCTGGATAAGCTCCGGGTGTATCAACAAAGCATACAACAGGAAGATTAAATTTCTCGGCACTTTTCATTAGACGTAGTGCTTTTCTATATCCTTCGGGATTTGCCATTCCGAAATTACGATACTGTCTTGTCTTTGTATTATATCCTTTTTGCTGACCAACAAACATAAAGCTTTGATCACCAATTTTACCCAAACCGCCAATCATGGCTTTATCGTCTTTTACATTGCGATCTCCATGTAATTCTAAAAAAGAATCACCACATATCGCATCTATATAATCCAATGTATATGGTCTTGACGGATGCCTTGATAACTGGACCCGCTGCCATGGTGTAAGGTTTTTATATATATCTATTTTAGTTTCTTTGAGCCTTTTTTCGATTTGCTTGCATGTATCTGTTACATCTACTTCACTTTCCTCGCCTATCGCACAAGCCTTCTCAAATTGCTCTTCAAGCTCTTTTATCGGGAGTTCAAATTCTAAATATTCCATAATCAAGAATATATTTTAATTAACTAGGGTTAGCCGACAAATATAAAAACTTTAGTCCGTAATGTCGCCTAAAGTTGATGGTCTTTTTCTTTTTTTAGCATTTTTGAAGATCCCATTCAAAATTACAGTCCCCAGAATAATCATTGCGCCATAATAAAACTGAGGGTTCATTTTTTCTGCATCCCCAAAAATTAAATAGGCAAGTAAAATTCCGTAAACAGGTTCCATATTTATAGTTAGCATAACAGTATAAGGACTTAAATACCTCATTACCTGAACAGACCCTATAAAAGCATACGCAGTACAAATAGATGCTAACAACAACAAATACAACCAATCTGAAGTTGATAATTGAAAGAATGAGAGAGTAAATCCTTCTACACTATTACCAAAAAAAGTTATACCAAGTAAAAACAGAGTTACTATAAGGGTACCACTTACCAATTCATAGAAAGAAATCATTGAGGGATTATGTTCTTGAGCCATTTTACCATTAATTATCGAAAAAACTGCAGATAAAAAAGCTGATAATAAAGCATATACAATCCCCAACGAATACCCACTCTCTACGCTAAAAATAATATACAACCCAATAATCACTAAAACTCCAAAAAGAATTTCGTACCATATTACTTTGCGATTATAAAAAATGGGTTCAAGAATTGAAGTAAAGAATGCCCCTGTAGATAGCATTGCTAAAGTAATGGAAATATTTGAAACCTTAATTGCAGCGAAAAACGTAATCCAATGCAATGCAATAATGACTCCGGCTCCAAAAAGTTTAAAAAACAAACGTCTAGATATCACTAGAGATATTTTCTTACTATAAATAAACACATAGATAAAACCTGAAGCCAAAAGCATTCGATACCAAACTAATGGCAACGCTTCAATTGATATTAACTCTCCTAATATTGCTGTAAACCCCCATATAAACACTATAAAATGTAGATGAAGATAATTTCTAACCTTAACGTTTGGCATTATATAAAAGATAAATAGCTAAAATTCCGAAAGATACATTTGGAAACCATACTGCTACTAAAGGAGAAAAATCTGATTGTCTAGCCAATGTACCTAATACTTTATCTAAAAAAATAAAAATAAATGCTAATGAAATACCTACCGCTAGATTGACTCCCATTCCTCCTCTTCGTTTCATAGAAGAAACTGCTACCCCAATTACGGTTAGAATAAATGCTGAAATAGGCAAGCTCCAACGCTTGTAAGCAACTACTTTGTAACGATTTATATCAGAAGAACCTCTTCTACTTTCTTTTTCTATGAATGCGCTTAATTCGTTATAGTTAAGTGTCTCTGCCACATAAGTAACAGGTGTAAATTCGTCCATATTAAAAGGTAATACTGTATCTTTTACTTTTGCCTTTTCTATAATATCATCGCCATCTGTAACAGAACGTTTTACAAACCCTTTCAATTCATATATACTATCTTTGAACGTTATTTTTCTAGCTGATATTTTGGTGCATAACATATTACCATCAAAATGTTCGAGAGTAAAGTTCGTTGCTGATTTTTGCAAAGGTTTAAAGTTGTTAGCATACAAAAACATGCTATCGTTAAGTTGTCTGTATACATTTTTTGTTTCCTGAACTTTTTTATTCTTTTTTAGATAAGAATATCTAAACTCATTAAAACCTTGACTTGCTTTTGGTGCAAGGAACAATCCCATTGCCAAAGCTCCTACACAAATTATAACTGCGCCAATCATATAGGGTCGTAAGAACCTCCAAAACGAAACACCAGAACTTAGAAAAGCTATAATTTCTGTTTTATTTGCCAATTTAGAGGTAAACCAAATTACCGAAAGAAATACAAAAAGAGGAAATAACAAATTTGCAAAATATACCGTAAAGTCAAGGTAATATAGCATTATAGGCTTCAAAGGAACCTTATGCTCTAACATATTATCTATTTTTTCAGAAAGATCTACTATTATCCCAATAGGTATAAATAATAAGATCATTGTAAAAAATGTTCCTAAGTACCTTTTAAGTATATACCAATCTAGTATTTTCATACCTGTTTTCTTAATTGAATTTTTGTATTTAAATAATCAAAATAAATACATTAAGGCATTTCCAGATTCATTTAATAAAAAATCAATCCCAACCTATTTTACCTTCTTACTGCTATAACCTTTTATCCATTTGTTTCACCATCATATTTTTCCAGGAGTAAAAATCTCCTGCTAATATATGCTTTCTAGCTTCTCTAACCAACCATAAATAAAAACCTAAATTATGAATAGTTGCAATCTGTTTTCCTAACAATTCATTAACAGAAAAAAGATGTTTCAGATATGCTTTTGAGTATTCTGTGTCGACAAAAGTAATCCCCATTTCATCAATTGGAGAAAAATCATCTGCCCATTTTTTATTTTTCATATTAATGGTTCCGTGTGCAGTAAACAGCATTCCATTTCTTGCATTTCTTGTTGGCATTACACAATCAAACATATCTACACCCAAAGCTATATTTTCTAATATATTGATTGGTGTTCCTACCCCCATCAAATAACGTGGCTTATCTTCTGGCAAAATTTCTGTAACTACTTCTGTCATTGCATACATTTCTTCTGCTGGTTCTCCTACTGATAATCCCCCAATAGCATTACCAACCGCTCCTGCATTTGCAATATATTCTGCTGATTGTCTTCTAAGGTCTTTATATGTACTACCTTGCACTATCGGAAAAAAAGCTTGATCATATCCATACTTAACCGGAATTTTTTCTAAATGTTGCATACAACGATTTAACCATCTGTGCGTCATATGCATACTTCTTTTGGCATATTGATAATCACATGGGTAAGGTGTACACTCATCAAACGCCATGATAATGTCTGCGCCGATAGTACGCTGAATCTCCATTACATTTTCGGGAGTAAATACATGATAAGAACCATCTATATGTGACTTAAACTTAACTCCTTCTTCTTTAATTTTTCGATTAGCCGATAATGAATATACCTGATATCCTCCACTATCAGTAAGTATATTCCTATCCCAATTCATAAATTTATGTAATCCCCCTGCTTTTTCTAAGATAGGAGTTTGTGGTCTTAAATATAAATGGTAAGTATTACCTAATATAATATCTGGATTAATATCGTTCTTAAGTTCTCTTTGGTGTACTCCTTTTACGGTAGCCACTGTCCCCACTGGCATAAATATTGGAGTTTCAATAACACCATGATCTGTTGTTATTTTTCCTGCCCGTGCTTTACTTTCTGGGTCTTTAGACAAAAGGTCAAATTGCATAGTTCCTGTTTGATAGAGCGCAAAGATAACTAACTAGAATCACATTAATACCTGTACTTTTTTGAAAACTTTTTCTATTCTAAATAGTTTCATAATTTAACGTCTTTATTACTCCTAATTACATATTAAAAACTCATTTGTATTTTCGATTACTTTAGAATATACTATTTAACTATGATTTTGAAATTCAAAAATCTAATAAAACATCATATTACATAGTAGTTAAAACGACTATATCAAAGTTACTCTACATAAATCGGGTTTAACATTTTGTCACCATATACAAAACCTGTATTTTTGGTCACTCATTATCAAGAAATCAGCATTATAATGCCAAAAACAAAACAATTAGAGGATTTTGCTACGCAAGTTCGTAGAGACATTTTACGACAAGTACATAAGGTTAATTCGGGTCACCCTGGGGGTTCTTTGGGATGTACGGAGTTTTTCGTATCACTTTTTCAGGAAGTTTTAGAACGAAAAGATGATTTTGACATGAATGGTATCAATGAGGATATCTTTTTCTTATCGAATGGTCATATTTCCCCCGTATATTATAGTGTTTTAGCGCGGAGTGGATATTTTCCAGTAGAAGAACTAAACACTTTTAGACTAATTAACAGTAGACTACAAGGACACCCCACGACTCATGAAGGGCTTCCTGGCATACGAATTGCTTCTGGATCTTTAGGACAAGGGATGTCTGTAGCTCTTGGAGCCGCCCAAGCCAAAAAATTAAACAATGATCCTCATTTAGTATACAGTTTACATGGTGATGGAGAACTTCAGGAAGGTCAAAATTGGGAGGCTATTATGTATGCTGCCGGAAAAAAAGTAGACAATATTATAGCAACCATAGATCTTAATGGTCAACAAATTGATGGCTCTACTGATGATGTATTAGCAATGGGTAGTGTACGGGCAAAATTTGAAGCTTTTGGATGGGATGTTTTGGATATTAAAGAAGGTAATTCTATTGCTGCTGTTGTCGATGGATTAAAAGAAGCCAAAAGTAGAACTGGAAAAGGAAAACCTGTTTGTGTATTGCTACACACTATCATGGGACATGGTGTCGATTTTATGATGCACACCCATGCTTGGCACGGTAAAGCTCCTAATGATGAGCAATTAGCAATTGGACTCTCACAAAACCCTGAGACTCTAGGAGATTATTAAAGCACCCATATTTAAAGGACAAAATGAAAAAATATATAGATACAGGAAAAAAAGATACTCGTTCTGGTTTTGGAGCTGGTTTGGAAGAATTAGGAAAAACGAATGAAAATGTAGTAGCATTGTGTGCTGACTTAATAGGTTCGTTAAAAATGGACGCTTTTATAGCTAATAACCCCGAACGTTTTTTTCAGATCGGTATCGCAGAAGCTAATATGATGGGGATCGCAGCCGGACTTACGATAGGAGGTAAAATTCCATTTACAGGAACATTTGCTAACTTTTCTACCGGACGTGTATATGATCAAATACGCCAATCGATTGCGTATAGTGGTAAAAATGTAAAAATTTGTGCATCTCATGCAGGATTAACCCTTGGTGAAGATGGTGCTACCCACCAAATTCTCGAAGATATTGGATTAATGAAAATGCTGCCGGGAATGACCGTAATAAACACCTGTGATTATAACCAAACAAAAGCAGCGACTATTGCTATCGCAGATCACGAAGGTCCTGTTTATCTCCGTTTCGGAAGGCCAAAAGTTGCTAATTTTACGGCTGAGGATCAAAAATTCGAGATTGGCAAAGCCGTTCTTCTTCAAGAAGGGACAGATGTTACTATTGTTGCAACAGGTCATATGGTATGGGAAGCTCTTGAGGCCGCTGAGACATTATCAGAAGAAGGAATAAGCGCAGAAGTGATTAATATTCACACTATAAAACCTCTAGACAGTGAAGCTATTGTAACCTCTGTTAAAAAGACAGGAGCTATTGTAACAGCAGAAGAACATAACTTCTTAGGAGGATTAGGAGAAAGTGTCTCTAGAGTTCTTTCAGAACAACACCCGACACCTCAGGAATTTATTGCCACAAAAGACACTTTTGGAGAAAGTGGAACTCCTGAACAATTAATGGAGAAATACGGTCTAAATGCCAATGCTATTACCAAAGCGGCACAAAAAGTGGTTAAAAGAAAATAACTAATTTCATTTTGAAATAATTAAGAAAGCCTTCTGATAAGTTTCAGAAGGTTTTTTGTTTTTACTCAAAATATATGAGAACAATACCCGTTCATCATATACTAGCCGCAATACCAAAATCATTCGAATTAATTATTAATTAACAACTTTACCTATTATACTACTAATGGTATATAGTGTATTAGCTTGTTACTAAACTTTATTTACATGAAAAATATATTTGTTGGTTTTATGTTATTTGCTTTTTTCGCAATATCAGCTCAAGAGAGAAAAATAGTATTGGGTATTAAAGCGGGACTTAATTATGGGGATAACGGCAGCATAGAAATTACTGATGCCGCAAGATTATTAGGAAATGATAGATTTGGGTATCACCTAGGTGTATTTATAAGAGGACAATTAACCGATCATTTATACCTTAAACCCGAACTTCAATACACTATTAACAATAGTAACTATGATGTCGATAATGCAACTATTGATTATACCATTAGAAAACTTGATCTTCCAATCTTATTAGGAATTTCAGTCTTAGGACCAATTCATCTTTTTGGAGGTCCTGCACTACAGTACATAGTAGAAAATGATTTGCAAGATGTACAATTAAAAGAAGTAAAAAATCAATTTACAATTGGAGTACAATTTGGTACAGGAATACAACTTGAACGTATTAATATTGATATACGCTATGAGCGTGGTCTTAGCAAAAACCAAGCAGAAGCTTTAAACCAAGATATTAGGATAGACACTAGACCTAATCAGCTCATCCTTGGTATTGGCATAGATTTATAGTAATCGTATTGTGAAATTTCTTGAAAATAAAAAAGCTGTTTGGAGTTACACGCAACTCCAAACAGCTTTTTTATATACTTACTTTTTCATAAAAGTAAAACGTACTATTTAGTCTTCTTCGTCTAATCTAGATTCGGTACTATCTTCATCTAAATAATTAGGCACTCCATCACCATCTGAATCATCATTTGTTGGATCACCATCACCAATATCATTCGTTGGATCACCATCACCATCTCTATCAACAGTTAAATCAGTATCTGGCTCAAGGTCTTCATCTATAGTAAGTACACCATCTCCATCATCATCGGTATCTATATAATTTGGAAAGCCATCTTCATCAGTGTCATCATAAGTATCATCTTCATCTTCATCTGACTCAAAATCGAGAACAATCCTATCACCATCAATATCTTCTAGATAAGAAGGTACTCCATCATTATCATGATCTGCCTCATTAACACCATATAATTGAATCTGAAAAATAAGAGGTGCATATGCAGGAATTCCTGTTTGCGCACTTCCAAAATACCCTAAACCAGAAGGCATAAAAATTATTATATTCCCAAAATCCATGTTATAACTTACGGTTCCGTCTTCATTTTCTACGAAATCAGAAGCTCCTGTAACCTCTACCAATGCCTCTCTCCACCCAGTAATCACAGATACTTGATCAAACCACACAGGAGTTACTGCATTATCAAAAACTCGTCTTGTAAGATCCGTATTATCTACCGAATCATCTTCATCAATAATACCATCGCCATCTGAGTCTACTTTATCACTATCAGTTCCTGGCACACCATCGGTATCTGCATCACTATCATCTACAATTTGATCACCATCACTATCAACTCTAGTGACTGATTCCCCATCTATTTCATCAACCTCGGCTTCTCCGTCATTATCAGAATCTACATCTACCACATCAGGAACACCATCGCCATCTGAATCATTATAATCATAAAAAACTTCTCCTCTGTAGGTAACCAATGTAGAATCTGCAAACGTAGGTTTTGGAGTTCCTACCAGATCATTTTTCTCTTTGTTTAGATTAAGAATATACAATGTATAATCAACATCCTCTACTGTAATCGTTTTACTTTGTAAAAAATCTGACTCAGCAATTGAAGGCTGTTCTGAGTTCTCTCCTGCAATAGTATCAAATACAGCAATTTGATAATCCGGATTAGCAGGATTATCAACTAAAGTATAAAAATGTTTATTTAAGTATTCTAGAACAATAGGGGCTTCATCTACTTGCTGCTCTGCCCTATCTCTTAACTCTACTATTATAATCGAATCATCATCATCGTTATTACAGGCGTATAAAACAACCAAA
Source organism: Aquimarina pacifica (assembly GCF_000520955.1). Classification (GTDB taxonomy): domain Bacteria; phylum Bacteroidota; class Bacteroidia; order Flavobacteriales; family Flavobacteriaceae; genus Aquimarina; species Aquimarina pacifica. Next base: position 143,470 of record NZ_JACC01000010.1, read on the forward strand.
GTAAGTACAATGGCCCCACAATATTTTATTACATTCATCTAATTCTTTTTTTGAAGGCGCAAGATACGATTTTCTTGTACTTTTGCTCCATCTGTTTATGAGTTTTTACTTTTAATCTTTGCGTCCCATTACTAATTTTTTAAATTCTAAAGGGATTTCAAAAAAAATATTCTAATTAATAACGAATTTATTCGCTGTAAATTCTTTTTTTAAACCAATGATACAAACTTTTTATGCGAGTTGATAAATATTTATGGTGTATACGTTACTTCAAAACAAGAAGTATTGCCACCAAGGCATGTAAAGAAGGTAAAGTACGCGTAAATGGCGATCTTATTAAGCCTTCAAGAGAAATATATCCAACTGATAAAATTACTGTTCGCAAAAACCAGGTTAATTATGAACTTTTAGTTTTGGACACACCAAAAAGTCGACTAGGTGCAAAACTAGTCGATATCTATCGTAAAGACATTACGCCAAAGGAAGCGTTGCAAAAATTAGATCTTTTAAAATATTCTAAAGATTATTATCGTAAAAAAGGTACAGGAAGACCTACGAAAAAAGACCGAAGGGATATTGATGAGTGGTTTATAGATGACACCAATAAAAATCATGAAGAGGAAGAATAAGTTCGTTATCAAAGATTATGAAAACACTATAATTCTTAGTATTCTGATCCTGATAACAAACTCTTTTATATATTTGAACACCAAACAATAGTAATTAAGTAGTTTTGATATGCAAACGAATAATAATATTATACTAACTCATGAGCAAATACAGCACAAAATAAAACGTATTGCATATCAAATTTATGAGACTAATGTAAATGAAAAAGAAATCATAATTGCTGGTATTGCAAAAAACGGTTTCACTTTTGCTCAGCGCCTAAAAAATATTTTAGAGGATATTTCTGATATTAAAATAACGCTGTGCGAAGTAACCATGGATAAAAAATCTCCTCAAAATACAGTATCAACTTCTATAGCGCCATCTGAATATGAAAACAAACCTTTGGTTCTTGCAGATGATGTTTTAAATTCTGGAACAGCACTTATTTACGGAGTAAAGCATTTTCTTGATGTTCCTCTGACTAGATTTAAGACAGCGGTATTGGTAAATAGAAATCACAAAAAATACCCAATAAAAGCGGACTTTAAGGGAATATCTTTATCCACCTCACTTCATGAACATGTTTTCATCGAATTTGGAAATACCGATATTGCACTTCTGAAATAATTAAAATAACAGCGCTATACTCTCTTCACTAATCTGATTCGCATCTTTTTGATCTGTTTTTATAATATGATTTGACTGATTATAATAAAACGAGCGCTCAAACACATGTTTTCTAATAAAATCCATCAAACCATCAAACGTGTCTATATGTGCTATTAGAGGTCTTTTATGGCGCTCTGGAAGCAATCTTTTGGTTAATTCTTCGAGCGAGGTTTGCAAATATATACTTTGAACATTAGAATCCTCTTTAAGAATTTCTAGGTTTCCTAAAAAACAAGGAGTACCTCCTCCTAGTGAAATAATCTTATTATCATACTTTTTTAGCACTTCTATTAGATGCGCAGTTTCTCTTTTTCTAAAATATATTTCGCCTTTATCACTAAAAATATCCGAAATAGTTTTTTTTTCTTGAATTTCTATATAATCATCAAGATCCAAATATTCCATTTTTACTTTTTCAGACAAGGTTCTGCCAATCAACGACTTTCCGCTGCCCATGTATCCCATTAACACTATATTCATACTCTTAAAATTAAATAGATATTCCCCAAAAAAAACATCATTTTAAACAAAATGCAAATTTATATCAATTTCTTCTTGAAAAATAAATTAATGATAGTATATTTGCACCCGCGTTCAAGGAAAAGAATTGACCTGGTAGCTCAGTTGGTAGAGCATCTCCCTTTTAAGGAGAGGGTCCTGGGTTCGAGCCCCAGCCCGGTCACTAAGACATATTAATATATGTGTAGTGTTCTTAAACTATTATTGATATTAAAATGATCTATGACCTGGTAGCTCAGTTGGTAGAGCATCTCCCTTTTAAGGAGAGGGTCCTGGGTTCGAGCCCCAGCCCGGTCACTAAAAAAGTATCGTAGTTTCTACGGTACTTTTTTTATTTAATAGTATATTTATGCACCTATTTTTGCCCAGGTGCTGGAACTGGTAGACAGGCATGGTTGAGGGCCATGTGTCCATTAGGGCGTGTGGGTTCGACTCCCATCCTGGGCACTTCTTATTACCTTCATTACAATGAAATTAGGATGCTAATTTTCACATACTATGCAACCTTAACCCAATACAATATATTAACCACATTACCAGTTATTTATACACTTTTATTAGTACTCAATACCATAGGAGTAACGTTGATCCTGAACACAAATACTTCCTCGAAAACCATAAAGACTAACTCCATAATTAAAAAGTGCGTTTTGCTTTTTGGTTACGCCAGTCAATAGATTTTTCTTACTCAATTTTATATTTCTCATAGTTAGTTATTTTAATTGATTGATTAGTAATTATCTGTAACGTCTTTTTAAATTCCACACATGTCCTCTGGTGGCGCTTAACTTTTGGGTAATTTGATTGTTATTTAATGTTCTCATGATTATTCGTGTTTTGATTGATTGATTAATAATTACCTGTAACGTCTTTTTAAATTCCACGCATATCCTCTGGTGGCACTTAACTTTTGGGTGATTTGATTGTTATTTAATGTTCTCATGATTATTCGTTTTTTGATTGATTAGTAATTATCTGTAACGTCTTTTTAAATTCCACGCATATCCTCTGGTGGCACTTAACTTTTGAGTGATTTGATTGTTATTTAATGTTCTCATGATTATTCATTTTTTGATTGATTAATAATTACCTGTAACGTCTTTTTAAATTCCACGCATATCCTCTGGTGGCACTTAACTTTTGAGTGATTTGATTGTTATTTAATGTTCTCATGATTATTCGTTTTTTTTTTGATTGATTAATAATTATCTGTAACGTCTTTTCAAATTCCACGCATATCCTCTGGTGGCACTTAACTTTTGAGTGATTTGATTGTTATTTAATGTTCTCATGATTCTTCGTGTTTTGATTGATGGATTAATAATTACTTGTAACGTCTTTTTAAATTCCACACATATCCTCTAGTGGCACTTAACTTTTGGGTGATTTGATCGTTATTTAATGTTCTCATGATTCTTTGTTTTTATTGTTATATACCTACTAGACGCAAGCAATGAATTTTTGTTACAGTACTATGTATAAAATAGTACCATTTTTAACAATTATTAACAAACAGCTTCATTCAAACCTTTTAAAAACAACAATTTACATTAAATCAGAAAAAAATATTTTAAACAAAATCAAAACCCTACCATAAAAACGATGGTAAAACAATTTAGAATCACTTAAAAATAACTTCCAAATACCTTATTTTAACAGTTATATATACTATTTTAACAAATATTGAAAAATAAATACCTAATTTTGTTTAACAATTTCTAGAAAAAAGTGAACAATATAAAGCAAGTTTTTAGCATTAAGGATTTAGAAAATCTATGTGGCGTAAAAGCGCACACCATTAGAATTTGGGAAAAACGCTACAATCTTCTTTCTCCGGATCGTACTGAAACCAACATAAGAACGTACAACCTTAAAAACCTTCAAAGATTACTTAATGTAACGTACTTAGTAAATAGTGGTTATAAAATATCCAGAATATCAAAGTTAAGTGAAGATGAGATTAATGACTATGTAAAAGGTATTGTATCAGATAGTAGCACAAAAAATCAGGCTATCAATTCTTTTAAAATTGCAATGCTTAATTATGATTTAACCCTATTTTCTGTAACCTATGATAAGCTTGAAAGAAAAAAAAGTTTCAGAAGCATTTTTATTGATATTTTTATTCCTCTTTTAAAGGAAATAGGCTTATTATGGCAAACAGATACCATAAGTCCATCTCATGAACATTTTATTACAAATTTGGTAAAACAAAAGTTATTGCTGAATATAGAGAAACTTCAGTACAACAAGAATACCAAAACAGACAAGGCGTTTGTTTTATTTCTTCCTGAAAATGAAATACATGAATTAGGCTTGTTATATATTCATTACGAAACACTACTACATGGCTATAAATCAATTTACCTGGGATCTAGTATCCCATTAGATAATTTACCTAGTGCTTTATCTTTTCATGAAAAAATTGTCTTTGTGTCCTATTTCACCATCAAACCTGAAAAAGAACATTTAGATACTTATATGCAAGATTTTGAGAGTATAGTCTGTAGAGATAAACAAAGTGATTTTTGGGTCTTAGGAAAACAAGTCATGCATTTACCAACATCAAGTCAATCCAATCATCGTTACTTTGAATCTATTAGTTCACTCATTTCAGAATTTTAATCTCATAATGTATTTATGTCTAAAAAAATTGTAATAATTGGTTCTGGGTTTTCATCTCTTTCGGCTTCTTGCTACTTGGCAAAGCTCGGATACAGTGTAAGCATTTTTGAAAAAAATTCAACCATCGGTGGTAGAGCCAGGCAGCTTAAAAAACAAGGTTTTACTTTTGATATAGGCCCATCTTGGTATTGGATGCCAGATGTATTTGAAAATTTTTTTAGAGATTTTAATACTTCTGCATCAGATTTTTACACATTAGATAAACTAAACCCTGCTTATAAAGTTTTTTTTAAGAACAACGAAAGTATACTCATAGAGGATACTTTAGATAAAATTTATAAGGCTTTTGAAAAAGAGGAAAAAGGAAGTTCTCTCAAACTACAAAAGTTCATAGAAACCGCTCAGAACAACTATGAGATTGCCATTAAAAACTTAGTATATCGCCCTGGAGTATCTCCTCTTGAACTTATTACAAAGGAAACTATTCAGAGAGTTGGTCAATTCTTTAGTACTATTTCAAAAGAAGTACGACGAGAATTTAGTAATGAAAAACTAATTCAGATTCTCGAATTCCCTGTCTTATTTTTAGGAGCTAAACCGAGTGACACTCCTGCTTTCTATAGTTTTATGAATTATGCAGATTTCGGATTAGGAACTTGGCACCCAAGAGGAGGAATGTATCAGGTAATTCTTGGTATGGAAAAATTAGCCTTATCCTTAGGAGTCAAAATTACAACAAATGCAACAGTAGAAAAAATCACGGTTACCAATGGAAGTGCTGATGGTATTATCATAAATTCTGAAAAAATAGATTCTGATATTATTTTATGTGGGGCAGACTATCATCACGGAGAAACATTACTTGATGCCCAATACAGACAATATTCTGAAAAATATTGGGAGCAAAAAACTTTTGCCCCTTCTTCGTTACTTTTTTATGTAGGGTTTGATAAAAAACTTAAAAATGTTAATCATCATAACTTATTTTTTGATACCGATTTTAATACACATGCCAAAGAAATTTACGACACTCCAAAATGGCCAGAAAACCCATTGTTTTATGCCAATTTCACATCTTTAACGGATCCAAATTCGGCTCCCGAGGGCAAAGAAAATGGTTTTTTTCTAATTCCTCTAGCTCCAGGAATTCAGGATACTCCCGACCTAAGAGAACAATACTTTGATAAAATTATTACCCGTTTCGAATCAATAACCAATCAAAATATAAAAAACAATATTATATTTAAAGAATCATTTTGTGTCAACGATTTTGTAAAAGAGTATAATTCGTACAAAGGAAATGCATACGGAATGGCTAATACGCTATTTCAAACTGCTTTTTTACGTCCAAAATTGAAAAGCAAAAAAGTAGATAACTTGTATTTTACAGGACAACTTACTGTGCCAGGACCTGGAGTACCACCATCATTAATTTCTGGAAAACTCGTTGCAGGATTAATACAATCAAATAATAAACCAACTATACAACAACCAACACTAATAAATACGTAAACACAGAATATCATCTTAAAAAAAACTAATTAGTAAACCTATCCCATGAAGTCTATTTTTGATACTGTTTCCTATAGCTGTAGTAAAATTGTTACGAACTCCTATAGCACCTCTTTTTCTTTAGCATCAAAGATGTTGTCAGATTCTATTCGACAAGATATCTATAATATCTATGGATTTGTAAGGTTTGCCGATGAGATCGTTGATACGTTTCATGATTACGATAAGGAAAAATTATTCAATGATTTTGAAGAAGAAATGTATAAGGCAATCAATAATAAGATTAGCCTAAATCCCATTCTAAATGCTTTTCAAAAAACCGTTCATCAATATGATATTGAACCCGAATTATATGAGGCTTTTATGAAAAGTATGAGATTAGATCTCTATAAAACCAAATATCTTACAGAAAAAGAGTATAAAGAATATATTTATGGCTCTGCCGATGTAGTTGGACTTATGTGTTTACGAGTTTTTGTCAACGGAAATCAAGAAAAGTACAATGAACTTAAGCAAAGTGCTATGTATTTGGGGTCTGCTTTTCAAAAAGTCAACTTCTTAAGAGATCTTAAGGCAGATTACGAAGACCTCGACCGCACATATTTCCCTAATACCGATTTAAACCAATTAGATGAAGCTTCTAAGATTAGAATTATTAATGAAATAGAAGAAGATTTCGAAAAAGGTTTAGAAGGGATTTTAAAGCTGCCTATTGAAGCAAAATTCGGAGTATACACCGCTTTTACATACTATAGAAAATTGCTAAACAAATTAAAAAAGACCCCTTCAAAAGATATTAAAAACACCCGTATTCGAGTTCCTAACTACCAAAAATTTGGGTTATTGGCCAAATCCTATTTTGACTGTCGATTAAAAATAATTTAATAGTATTTTTGTTAAAAATTAAAACTCGTGAAAATTTTCATTCAAATATTAGTTTTTCTTACCGCATTTTCTCTGATGGAGTTTATGGCTTGGTTTACTCATAAATATGTAATGCATGGTTTTTTATGGTCTCTTCATAAAGACCATCATCATAAAGATCATGATAGTTGGTGGGAGCGTAATGATTTTTTCTTCATTTTTTATGCAGTAATAAGTATGTCCTGTATTTTTTTTCATAATCCCCAATCTTTTTGGGTGGGTATACCTATAGGATTAGGAATTCTAGCATACGGCATCGCATATTTCGTCGTTCATGATATTTTTATTCATCAACGTTTTAAACTCTTAAGAAACGCTAATAATTGGTATGCAAAAGGTGTGAGAAGAGCGCATAAAATGCATCATAAAAATATAGGAAAAGAAAAAGGTGAATGTTTTGGGATGTTAATCGTTCCTTTTAAGTACTTTAAAAGACGTACCGCGTAATTTGACCTCTATTTTAATTCTTATTTAGATAATTTAAGATATAATTCGAAAGAACGTTACTATTCTGAAACGAGAGCATCTAGTATTTCTCGAACTTTATCACTATTCCAATAAGCAGGCCCTACTTTATCTATAACAATTTCTCCATTTTTATTAATCAAATATGTTGTAGGAAATGATTTACCATCTAAAGCAAATAATGAAGGATGCTCTGAAAGAGAACGGTATATCGGATAATTATATTTTTTGCCTTTCATATATTTTTCAATCTCGGGATCATCATCTGTGGTTAAAAACACAAACTCCACTTTATCCTTGTAGTCGTTATATAGTTTTTGCAAAGAAGGCGTTTCTGCAATTGAAGAAGCCTTCCAGGTAACCCAATAATTAAGTACAACTACCTTCCCTTTAGTTGTATTAAAATTCATAGATTCGGTATTAACCCCATGTAATTTCCAATCATAAGACTCTAGTGACTTTCTCTCTTTGAGAGCCATAATATCAGGGCTTACGGTAAAAATACGAGTCAAATAAATCTGCATCATTCCTCTAGTGTTAGGAATAAAAAACAATACCAATATGGTTGCAAAAATTAAGTTTGTTATATTTTTCTTATTAAATTTCATTCGTAGTTTTTCTTATTACAATCAAACTTTATAGTTCAAATAATGGTATAAAAATTTACACATCTCTTAAACCTTTATAAATACATGAATTAACAAATTTCTTTAGGTTGTTACCTAAAACGAGATTCATTTTTACATATAGTTTTTTAAGTCTAGCGACAAAAAGTAGAAGCAAATTTATGAATAAAAAAAGCGCAATCTATATGATTGCGCTTTAAAACTAACAATTAATCAAACAATATTAAATTATTTTTTTTAAAAGAAAAAGTTACTTTTCATAGCTAGGATACTTCAAAAACAAGAGTTCTTATCCTAAGGAGCCTCAGCACGAATTACTTCTATAGAATTAGATAAACTAAAACAACCAAGAAGATCGCCTGCATTCATACCCATCTCTGCTCCTTGTAACCCATCTTCATATCTCAAATACCAAATTAGACATGTACCAACTCCAGCTCCATTAAAATCAACCCCTTCTACAGCATCTAACGTTGGTGGTAGTCCCAAAATATTTCCTAAATCATCGGTAATTACCCAAGTACTATTGCTTCCCGAGGCATTCATATCGTCTAAAGAAATCCCACTTACAAAATCTGAATCACCATCAACAGTAAAGTTAAAGGGACCTCCTGAAAGTACACCTGCATTCGTTACACCGCATGAGCGGACTACTTCAATTGAATTAGATAGGTCAAAAGTACCTGTAAGATCATTTGCATTCATCCCCATCTCTGCACCTTGTAGATCGTCTTCATAACGTAAATACCAAATTAAACATGTACCAGCACCAGCACCATCAAAATCAACTCCTTCTACTGCTTCTAATGTTGGTGGTAATCCTAATATATTTCCTAAATCATCAGTAATCACCCAGGTACTATTTGTACCAAAAGCATTTGCATCATCTAACACAATACCACTTACAAAATCAGCTTCTCCATCAATTTTAAAACTAAATGGACCTCCGGATAGAGTTCCCGCGTTTGTAACTTGATTACGCACTACAGCGATAGAATTAGATAAATCAAAAGTACCTGTAAGATCATTTGCATTCATCCCCATCTCTGCACCTTGTAGATCGTCTTCATAGCGCAAGTACCAAATTAAACATGTACCAGCACCGGCACCATCAAAATTAACTCCTTCTACAGCTTCTAATGTTGGTGGTAATCCTAATATATTCCCTAAATCATCAGTAATTACCCAAGTACTATTTGTACCAAAGGCGTTGGTATCATCTAATACTATACCACTTACAAAATCAGCTTCTCCATCGACATCAAACTCAAATGGTCCACCTGATAATGTACCTGCATTTGTAACTTGATTACGAATTACTTCTATACTGTTAGAAAAATCAAAAGTACCTGTAATATTACTAGTATTCTCTCCTACTTCTACCCCTGCCGTATCATCTTCATAACGTAAATACCAAATTAAACATGTACCGGCGCCGGCTCCGTCAAAATTAACTCCTTCTACCGCTTCTAATGTCGGTGGTAACCCCAATATATTACCAGAATCATCAGTAATTACCCAAGTACTATTGCTACCAACAACATGAGTATCATCTAGAATAATACCACTTACAAAATCAGCTTCTCCATCAACATTAAACTCGAATGGTCCCCCTGATATTGCACCAGCATTAACGTCCATATTACCATCATCATCACTACATGAGATCGCAGTAAAGCCTACTGCCAAAATCCCCAAAATTAATTTTCTAAACATTGCTTATATTTTTTATGATTATTATACTGTAAAAGTATCAATACAAAAAACCATAAAATGTTAGCTAACTAACACTAAGCAACATTTCTTAGCCGAATTTGCTTTCTATCGAAATCAATTATATTAGATTCTTTTAATTCGTTCAGAATAATATTCAAAGTTGGTCTTGAAGTCCCTATAAGGTTAGCAATATCTTTTTGAGTATAAGGGTGCTGTATTACCATATCGCCAGTATTAGGACAGCAGTACCCATAATCCTCTTTCAGTTCATTAAGAAATTCTAATAATCTAGTTTTAGTATCTTTAAAAAGAAGTAGCTGCAGCCTTCTTTCTAAACGTCTAAATCGCAGTCCTATAAACTTATAAATCTTAAGGCTAAAGGATTGATTATCTCGCATTAAATCGTGCATTGTTTGAACCCCAACAGGACAGATTGAAGTTCTATTATCAACAGATTGAGCAAATTCTGTTCTTCTATCTTCTCCTAATATTGCTTTTTCTCCAAAAATTTCACCCCTAGTCAGTATGGCTTTTATTACCTCTTGACCATCTTCAGAATAATAACCAATTTTTACTTTTCCTTTTTCGATCAAATACACTTTATTAGCTGAATCCTCTTCAAAATAAATATAGTCATTCTTCCGATATTCATCGAAATCATGATTTTTTTTATAAGCTTTGAATTTATGAGGACACAATACCTGAAAAAGGTTTTCGTCCTCAAAATACCAGATTGCACTCATGATGATTGTTTTTTAAGAGTTAGTTATAAGTTAGGTTCGTAAAACACACCAAACCTTACAATAAAAAACCAAAAATTATTCACAGTACAAAATCTCTTAACCTCCTTATATCTTCAAGAGTAATAAAAAAGGATATAAAACATACTCACAATACTATTAGTCGAGAAAAATATTTAAAAAATAAAAACTCCCGAATATCATTTGATATTCGGGAGTCAAAAAAATATTTTGTTGCTTATGCTTATACGTTTTGCTTCTTGATCAAGTTAAGCGCAGAACCTTCTTTAAACCATTCTATTTGTGAATCGTTATATGTATGGTTTAGCATAACTGTATCTTTAGAACCATCAGCATGCACTATTTCTAACGTTAATTGTTTACCAGGAGCAAACTGATTAAGGTCTGTAAAGTTAAAAGTATCATCTTCTTGAATAAGGTCATAATCTGCCTCATTTGCAAAAGTTAAACCAAGCATTCCTTGTTTCTTAAGATTGGTTTCGTGAATTCTAGCAAATGACTTTACGATTACTGCACGAACTCCCAAGTGACGTGGCTCCATTGCCGCATGCTCTCTAGATGATCCTTCTCCATAATTATGGTCTCCTACAACCACAGTTGGTATACCAGCCGCTTTGTATGATCTTTGCACATTAGGAACACCATCATACTCACCATTTAATTGGCTCTTTACAAAATTGGTTTTCTTATTATATGCATTTACTGCTCCTATCAAGCAGTTATTAGAGATATTATCTAAATGTCCTCTATAACGTAACCATGGTCCTGCCATAGAAATGTGATCTGTTGTACATTTTCCGAATGCTTTAATCAATAATTTAGCACCAGTTATATTATTACCATCCCATGCTTCGAATGGAGATAATAATTGTAAACGCTCAGAATCTGGGCTTACTACTACTTGAACACCTGAACCATCTTCTTGAGGGGCAAGATATCCTGCATCTTCTACTTCAAAACCTTTTGGAGGTAGCTCCCATCCTGTTGGCTCATCCAACATTACCTCATCTCCGTTCTCGTTAATTAACTTATCTGTTATTGGATTAAAATCTAATCGACCAGAAATTGCTACTGCAGCGACCATCTCTGGTGATGCAACAAAAGCGTGCGTATTCGGGTTACCATCTGCACGTTTAGAAAAGTTACGGTTAAAAGAATGAATTATAGAATTTTTCTCTTCTTTATCTGCTCCTTCTCTTGCCCATTGTCCAATACATGGTCCACATGCATTTGTAAATATTTTAGCATCTAGTTTTTCAAAAATATTTAATAAGCCGTCTCTTTCTGCAGTGTATCGAACCTGTTCAGACCCTGGGTTAATACCGAACTCTGCCTTAGTTTTAAGTCCTTTATCAATAGCTTGTTGTGCGATTGATGCTGCTCTTGATAAATCCTCATAAGAAGAGTTTGTACAAGATCCTATTAATCCCCACTCTACTTTTAATGGCCAATCATTGGATTTTGCTTTGTCTAACATTTCACCAACAGGTGTTGCCAAATCTGGTGTAAAAGGACCATTAACATGTGGTAATAATTCTGATAAGTTAATTTCTATTACCTGGTCAAAATAATCCTCTGGACTCGCATATACCTCAGGATCTCCTGTAAGATGCTCTTTTACTTCATTTGCCGCATCTGCAATATCGCTTCTATCTGTAGAACGTAAATAACGCTCCATAGATTCATCATAACCAAAAGTAGAAGTTGTTGCTCCTACTTCTGCTCCCATATTACAGATAGTACCTTTACCTGTACATGACATAGCCGTAGCTCCTGGTCCAAAATACTCTATAATAGCTCCGGTACCACCTTTTACAGTTAATATTCCTGCTACTTTTAAGATTACATCTTTTGGTGCAGTCCACCCACTAAGTTTACCAGTAAGCTTAACACCAATTAATTTAGGAAATTTAAGTTCCCATGGCATTCCTGCCATAACATCTACAGCATCTGCTCCTCCTACTCCGATAGCAACCATTCCTAGTCCTCCTGCATTTACTGTATGAGAATCCGTACCAATCATCATTCCTCCTGGGAATGCATAATTTTCTAGTACTACCTGATGAATAATCCCTGCACCAGGTTTCCAGAAACCTATTCCGTATTTATCAGAAACAGATTCTAAAAAATTAAAAACCTCATTACTGGTATTTAATGCTGATTGTAAATCTTTATCCGCTCCTACTTTTGCCTGAATCAAGTGATCACAATGCACAGTAGTTGGAACGGCTACTTTATTTTTACCTGCTTGCATAAACTGAAGCAAGGCCATCTGAGCTGTTGCATCTTGACAAGCGATACGATCGGGTGCAAAATCAACATAATCCTTTCCTCTTACAAAAGCTTTATCTGCTTTACCATCCCAAAGGTGTCCATATAAAATTTTCTCTGCCAATGTTAAAGGTTTACCTGTAACTTTGCGCGCTGAATTAACACGTTCTGCTACCTGACTGTAGACCTTTTTTATCATATCGATATCGAATGCCATCTCTTATTATTTTTAAGTATTGAAAAGTCATGCGAAAATACGAATTTTAACCGATTTTATTAAATGAATATATCTATTCCTAACTTTTTACATTTTTTAAAATAATAGGATAGTCATTTCCTGAAATTCACAAATTAATTTTACTAATACTATAAAATCATTAAAAAAAGATAATAAATAGGGATCATATTTATAATCAAATTGAAAACGTTTTAGTTACATTATTAATTGTCCTGGAGAAAGCAGGGTTTATAAAAACAAAGAAGTGAGATCCTAGGGGTCTCACTTCTTTAAAATTATACTAATAGAATAGGACACTATTCCTTGCGCTTAGCGCCTTTCTTTTTGCCCATTCTTTTTTTATTCAACTTCTCATATTGTTCTAATTGAGTCTCATTCAAACTAGCTTTAAAAACTTCGCGCTCTTTCTTCAGAGCTTCTTTATGAGCGGTAACCATATTGGTTTGCTCTTCTGTAAATGTCGACTTGATTGCGGAGCGCTTCTCTTTTCTTGAAAGCTCTTTATTTTCTGACACCTTTAGTTGTTCCTCTGTATATGTTGCTTTTAATGACTCTCTGTGATTTTTACGAAGCTCTACCAATTTTGCATATTGCGCTTTTTGACCATCAGAAAGACTTGCTTTAAACTCTTCTTTTAATTCTTTTTGAGCTCCTTTATGATCTGATTTTTCTTTTGATTGTGCAGATACTGAGATTACACCAAGACACAATATCATTACGTAGGTTACAATTTTTTTCATCTATTTAATTTTCATATTAAGTTAAACATCTCCTCTAACTTGAGGATCTACTACTTTGACTATTAAACCATCAAAAGGTTTAATACTTACTAAAAAAAAGTTATAATTTAATTATCATGAAAAAAGACCTAAGTTATTTATCAAAAACACGACACATGTAAGTGTTCTGATATACCCATCTTATTTACTAAAACAAACTTTTAATTACATCCTCAGTACTCACCCCTTCTGCCTCAGCTTTATAATTTTTTATAATACGATGACGAAGAATACCCAATGCCACTGATTGAACGTCTTCTATATCTGGGGAAAATTTACCTTTTATTGCTGCATTTGCCTTGGCAGCCAAAATTAGGTTTTGAGAAGCTCTAGGTCCTGCTCCCCAATCAATATAGTTTTTAACCAAGTCTGTTGCTGTTTCTGAATTAGGTCTTGTTTTACCAACCATACCTACCGCATACTCAATTACATTATCAGCAACTGGTATTCTACGAATAAGGTTTTGGAAATCAATAATTTCTTGGGCTGTAAACAAAGGGTTTACAGTATTGGTATGATCGCCTGTAGTACTTTTAACAACCTCAACCTCTTCCTCAAAGCTTGGGTACTTGAGTTCAATCGCGAACATGAACCTATCCAATTGTGCTTCTGGCAAAGGATATGTACCTTCTTGCTCTATAGGATTTTGTGTTGCAAGTACAAAATAAGGTAAATCTAATGTATAATGATGTCCTGCTACGGTAACCGATCTCTCCTGCATTGCTTCTAATAATGCAGCTTGTGTTTTAGGAGGAGTACGGTTAATTTCATCAGCTAATATAATATTAGAAAATATTGGTCCTTTTATAAACTTAAAATGTCTTGTTTCATCTAGGATTTCACTACCGAGTATATCACTAGGCATGAGATCAGGTGTAAATTGAATTCTTTTAAAACTTAATCCAAGAGCTTTGGATATGGTATTAACCATAAGAGTTTTTGCCAACCCAGGGACACCTATTAATAACGCATGACCTCCAGAAAAAACAGAAATAAGTATCTGATCGATAACTTCTTCCTGCCCAATTATTATTTTGGAAATTTCTTTTTTAAGTTCTGAATGTTTTTTTACTAGTTTTTCTATAGCCACTACGTCGTTTGACATATTATTTTTTATTTTTTTAACCAGTTACCACTATACTCACAGTTTCTATATTCACCATTTATCTTAACATACGTATCTGCAATTTTCTCATTCTGCCATTTTCTAATAGCTTCAATTTGCTTTTTCCTGAGAGCCAACTCTTGTATTTTGAGATAGTCGGTAGAATACTCTGCTATATGCTCATCATAACGATTTAAAACCGTGATTAATTTATACTTCTTCCTTCCTTGTCTATCTTGATCAGGAATTACCAACGAAACCTCATTTGTTTTTAATTTAGATACTTGATCATACAATATAGGATCAATTTTGGTAAGTTCAAAATGCGTATCCCCTGTTGTTGGATTAATTAACTGGCCTCCATCTTCTTTTGTTTCTTTATCATCACTAAATTTTCTTGCAGCCTCTTTAAATTTTATTTTACCCGAAACAACCTTATCTCTTATCGAATCTATTTGTTTTTTAGCTATTTCAATACTTGATCTTGTTACCTCAGGAATAAGTAATATATGCCTAACATCTATTTCTTCTCCTCGAATCCTGTCTACTTTTACGATGTGCCATCCAAAATCAGTTTTAAAAGGCTCACTTACCTCTCCTTGCTGCAAACTAAATGCTACATCTTTAAATTCTTTTGCAAAATTGGTTTGACGGTTAAGTGTATATTTTCCTCCAGTAGACTTTGACCCTGGGTCTTGAGAATATAATACTGCTTTGGTAGCAAAGCTACTTCCGTTCTCTACTATATCTTCTCTAAACTGCAATAATCTATCGACAACTTTTTGCTCTTCTTCTTCAGGGATTTCAGGTTCTATTACTATTTGTGCCAGTTCTACTTCTGTACCAAAAAGTGGTCGGTCATCTTTTGGAATTTCATCAAAAAACTCTCTAACCTCTTCTGGAGTAATCTGAATATCCTGAATAATTTTTGTTCTCATCTGTTCAGATAATCTATTTGACTTATTGATCTCAAAAAGTTCCTTTTTAAAATCATCAATATTATCCTTTTTATAAAACTTTAATACTTTTTCTTCGGTACCAAGCTCACTAGTCATATAGCTTAGTTGTTGCTCAACCATAGCGTTCACTTCTGCATCTTTTACGATAATACTATCTTGAATAGCATGATGTGCATATAATTTACTCTCAAACAAACTTCCTGCTAACTCACAGCGACTTACATTTTCTTGAGAAACACCTTCACTTATTAATTGTTGGTATGCGATGGCTACATCACTATCAAGAATCACGTTTTCGCCTATCACAGCAGCAACACCATCTATCTTCATTCTCTTAAATGGTGCCTTAACAGAATCTTTGGGTACATCTACAGCATTTTCTATCAATGAATCTTTTTCATTAATTTTGGCAATTGTATCATTATCAGACAAACCACTCTCAACAACTATGGCATTTTGAACGACCTGCGCAGAGTCTTTTACTTTTTCTTCTACATTTTCTTGAGCAAATATTTGTGATCCTGCACTTATCGTAACTAAAGCGCAAAAAATAGTAGTTTTAATCATATACTTCAAATTGTTTATTCTCGACTGCATCTCTTGTAATATCTTTTTCTATTTTCTTTATCAATTCTAGCTTCCTTTTATTTAGAATTATTTGTCTTATTCTTGGTCGAATATATTCTAATGGTGCTAACTCATTTCTCCCTAAAAAATGTTCTATTTTAACCAAATAAATCCCTGTAGAATCTTTAAGTTGCACTTCTTTTTTATTTTTTAGAAGCTTTGACTTATCCTGCTTTTTAAGTATGGGGATTCTACCAAATATTTGGTCCAATTTTATCCAAGTCGAATCATTGAGAGAATATGCCAAATACTGTACTTTTTTCTCTATTAATTCTTCTTTATCCTCTTCATTAAAACGACCAAATTGTTTTCGTGTTGCAACAATTCTATCATAATCAGCAGGCAAATGTAAGTAACGTAATTTTACTAGCTCCTCATTAAGGTTAAAATTTTTTAAATTCTGTTCGTAATAGGACTGAAGATCTTGCTCAGTTATCTCCATATCAATAGACTTATTAATAACTGCATTCTTATATGCATTTATATATAAGGTGTTTTTATAATTTTCTACAAGATCATCAAAGGTTTCTAATTCTTCTTCTGTAAGATTAAGTTTTGCTTGATCAATAAATAATTGGCGGGTTGCCCAGTTATTAATATAAGTTTTGATAATATTAGAACTATCAACTGATGGTGTATTTTCGGGCACAAGATTTTTGAGATCTTCCTTATATAAGTAACTATTGTTTACTCTTGCTACTATCTCTTTCTTTATCCGATTTTCAAAATTTTGGCACGACACAAGTACTAATACCCACAACACTACTATATAACGTCTCACCTGTTTTTATCTTTTAATTATTCAAAAATTAAAACCCCTATGCTCCATACCCGCAAGATCGCAACTCTAAAGTTTTTCTATTCAGAAAAAGCTTAAAGACTGTTTGAGCTTATATAGACAATTCTTTTCTAACCCTTTTTAGGGTTTTATCATTGACTTGCACTGAATATTTTGTTTTCAGACTGTCTAACCATTTGTTTTCAATGCTTTCTTGAAAATCACTAATAACCTCTCCTTTAGTTTCTTCAAAAGTTTTAATTCTTGAAGGCACTATTTCTTTCACCATAATAAGAGTAGAAAAATTCTCTTTATTAGTAATTGTAATTTCTCCTTCTTCAACAGTAAAATCTTTTGGTAATACGTCCTTTCCCTTGACTAATTCTTCTTCAGAAATTAAGACTAAACTAACATCTCCTTTATTAACCTCATTCTTGATCTCTTCGATTGACTTTTTTGCTGTGAGTAGCCCCTCAACCTTATTAATTGCTTCTAGCTTTGATGATGAAGCTTTGATTACTTTATAACTCTCGTTTTTAGTATATTTATCCTTTTGCGCTTCATAGTATTTCTTAAGACCTATTGAATCTGTTTTGGACACATTCCATATCTTAGACTCCATAAGATCGAAAAGAAGAAGTCCTTCTCGATACTCATTAATAATATTTGCAAAATCGGCATTATCTTCTTCGAGATGATTTTCATAGTATTCTAGTAATTTTGAAGACTCAAAAGTTTTATACAGTTGATCAACAAAAATATCTGTATCTGCAAAAGCTGACCCTCTACTTTTATTTTTTTTAAGATAGACTACAAAATCGTTATAAGAATACTTTTCATCTTTTATACTAAATAAGTCCTTAGTAAGATCTGTATTTTCGTCAATGACCCATTCTTGATCAAAAAATGTTTCTGGTATTGTTTGTTTAAAATAAGAAATTGCACTTTCGTTTTTTATAACCGAATACTTTTGCTTTAACGAATCAATAAATGCTTTTGTTACAAGTTTAGACCTACCATCCTTTTCTACTTTTTTAGCCAATTCACTTTTTTGCTCTTTAAAAGTTTTGAGAGGATGTTTTTCTATCAATTGGATAATATGCCATCCATACTTGGTCTTTATAGGTTTAGAAAGCTCTCCTTTTTCCTGAAGACTAAAAGCAGTTTGTTCGAATTCTTTAGAATTAAGTGCTCCTTGTCCAAACCTTCTAATTTTACCACCTTCAATAGCTGTACTGGGATCATCACTATATTCTTTGGCCAATGAAGCAAATGCAACTCCTTGATTGAGTTGTTGGTTGATTTCTTTAATTCTTTTTTCTGCTTCTTCTGCTGTTCTCCTTGCATTTATAGCTACCATTATATGGGCAACAGTAACTTCGCCTAGTTTCTTTTCTCGTGCATTTACTTTTACAATATGAAAACCAAATTGTGTTCTAAAAGGCATAGAAATATCATTTACTTGAGTAGTATAAGCAGCGTCTTCGAATTCATAAACCATTCTAAAAGCAGAAAACCAACCTAAATCCCCACCATTCTTAACAACCGAAGGGTCTTGACTATACTCTTTTGCAATAGTTTCAAAAGATGCTCCCTTTATGATCTTATCTCTTGCTTCTACAATTTTTTGATATGCCGCCAAAGTATCCTTGGCCGATGCGTTGGGTTTTACACCAATAAGAATATGACTTGCCTGAATTCGTTCTAATGACCGATCATATGCCTCTTTTACCAAAGCATCAGAAATTCTCGTATCTTTAAGATATCCTTTTGCCAGTTGTTTTCTGTATCCCTCAAATTCCTTTAAATAAGTGTCTTTTTTATCTAAACCGAGGTTTCTTGCTTCTTTTAATTTTAGCTTATAATTAATAAACAAATCAAGGTATTCATCGATGTTTTTTTGAGAATCATCCTTTACTAGATCAATATTTTTAAGATAAACCCTCTTAAATTCTGATATATATACTGGTGAATCATCAATCGTAAATAATACATCCTTTGATTGCTGTGCATTTGCAACAAAAAAAGAAGCCCCTAAAAAGAATAACAATAACGTTTTGCGCATGATTTATTTGTTATGAAGTCCTAAACTGGACAAAAATAATAATATTAAGATGTTTTACAAGTTCTTTTTCTAACGAAGCAATTAAAGGTATAGTATTAGTTTTTAAAATTTTTATGTTCTACGTATATTGCGCCCCCATACTCTAACACCTAATAACCTAGAATCCCCAAAATGAAATATACTACTCGTGTGATCATTAACCAACCATTAGAACTAGTTACCAAAGAATATAAATCCAGAAAAAACATGAAGCATTGGCAAAAAGGTTTTGTTAGTGTTGAACCGTTGGTTATTGAAGAAGAAAAAACAGGAACTACTGTTAAGCTAATATATAGAATCGGAAAAAAAGAGATCGAAGTAACTGAAACTATTATCCTTATGGATCTTCCGGAATCAATACACCGCACCTTTGATTCTAAAAACATATATAACATTCAAGAAAATAATTTTGAAAAATTACCCAACGGAAGTACAAAGTGGACCTCTACTAATGAATTCAGATTTAGTGGCTCCTTAAAATTCATGAAGCCTTTCTTGTATGCAGCTTTCAAAAATAAATCCTATATGCAAATGCAAAATTTCAAGGTATTTATTGAAGACGGAAAAAGTGTTCTCATGGACTAACATGTCTTATTTAAAAAAAAATAATTAAGAAAAAACAAACTAATACCTAAATAAAAAGATAATTTGGAGCGAAAACTAAAACTAATCTGGGATTTTAGAGGTCCAGTCGCAGCGAAAACAGCTATACATCATGAATTTCATCTTAAAGAATATATTCAGTCAGAAAAATTGTCTGTGAATATTACCGGAACCGAAAATTTGAATGATATGCACAGTATTGCATACATGGTGGTAATTGATTCTGAAATGAAAACTGTTCGAGATGCCTTAAAACCTCACCGTGGACAATTATACCAAGTATGACCTCTATTGATTCATTTAAAGTAACTAACCCAAAACCCAGATAGTACTTTTAGAACACCTGATACGTCTTTTGACAATTATAACCAATAATTCTTAATACCTCATTTAATTTTTTAAGCTTCATAATATAATCTGGGCTAAATCAATCATTATAAAGGCGCTACTTCTATTCATGTTCTTAAAAAACATAATTCATGGCATATATATTGATTAAGACCTTATATATTTGCAAAAATCAAAAATCAGTAATTAAAAATAAGATGAAAAAAGTATTAGTAGCTATAATAATTTTGGCAGTTAGCATTCAGGTAAATGCACAGTCTAAAACAGGAACCATTGACACCGAATATATCCTATCACAGATGCCAGAACTTGCCCAAGTTCAGGAAGAGTTAAAGGCATATAACGCAAAACTCGAAACTGAATTAAAAGTTAAGGTTGACGATTACCAATCTAAAGTAAAAGAGTATCAAGAAAAGGTGGCTTCTTTTACTGATCCAATGAAAAAAACAAAACAAGAAGAAATCATTGCTTTAGAAAATGATATAGCAAAATTTCGTCAAAACGGATCACAACTTGTTCAGCTAGAACAAAACAATTTATTACAACCCTTATATCAAAAAATAGGGAAAGCACTAGAAGAAATATCTCAAGCCGAAAAGTTTACTCAGGTTTTTACAATAACTTCTAGTGGTTTGGCATATATAGATCCTAGTTATGATCTTACTAAAAAGGTAATGACCAAACTTGGTATCAAAATAGAAACTCCGAAACAATAAAAAAAATCTTAACCGAATATATATATTTATTCACCTATTACAATTTGTATAATTGTTTTTTATTCAGAACACGTAATCATGACACCTTTCTTAGTACAATAAAATTAATTTATACGCGCTGAAAAGAGGTTAAATGCTTAAAAAAGCGGTAAGAATATATATTCTTACCGCTTTTTTTTAAATAATAAACTACTCTAACAAATTATTCTAAATAGCCACTTGCCATATAATGGTTAGTAATAATCATTTTTTTTTAACTATAGCTTAATTACTTTCTTAGTACTAATAGGCTTATTAGCCTTGTTGTTTTCAAGAAACATCATAACGTAATATCCTGCCGCCATACCACTCATGTCTATAGAGTTTTGATTATTACTCAACACCACTTCTTTCTGAATTGCTCCTAAGATATTGTATATCTTAATTTTTGTTCCTTGAGGAACTCCAGAAAAATTAATAGTATTGAGTACAGGTACTGGAAACACTTTAATATCCGCCGACTCATTACTATTTTTTACATCAGAGGTATAAGTAACCACTAATTCAGGTATACTTACCGCTGCGTTTTCTTTTGATCCAAAAGCCAAGTCATTTCCTGACGTAGCATTTAAGACTAGACTTAATAAATCCCCTGAAACTCCATTCACATCCAACGAAATTGTCTTTGTATCACCAATAGCATACGTTTCATTTATACTACCTAATAGTTCTACTGGCTCTGGACTATTAGAAGTTGATAAATTATCCTCTGTCCAATCATCTGTACCTCCCTTATGAACGGTAAGGTTTCCATTACCCGGATCTGAATACACCGTAAACTTAAGACTAGCATCTGTAACTACTCCGCTAATTGATGACAAATCAAACATAAGATACCCTGTTCTGTTTCCTTGTTCAACACGTACAATACTTGAATCATATCGTGTTGAACCTTGCAAGTATGCGTCATGAATTGGAGACAGACTTACTGTTTCAGGAATTATAGGCTGTTCGTCAGAAGCAGTGACCTCTATCCTATCAATATTAAATAAGTATCCAGTTCCTCCAACAAACAAAAACCTAAGGGTTTTAACACCTGCAGACAAGGTAACTGTTGTATTATATGCATCGTATTCATGCCATTCCCCTGTTACAGGAAGATCCAAAGAGCCAACAGAAAGTCCATCTTCAAGAATTTCTACTGTACCTCCTATACCTCGACTAGAGGCATATATATCAAATGAATAATCTCCTGAGGAATCTACATCTACCAAATACTCTACATAATCACCATTTCTAATAAAACCTAAATTACTACCTGTACTTCCTGGAGTACTTTCTATTCGTACGGTCCCTGAATTACTTTCAAAATCTTCTGCTTCAAAAGCACCTGGTATATCGATTGTATTTTCTATCACCTCTTCCTCTACCTCAATAGTAACGGCTTCTGACAAGGTAACAGCTCCTTCGTTATCCGTGGCCTGTGCAGTTATGATATAACTTCCTTCACTTGTTAAAGTAGTAGCGATCTCATAGGGTGCCAAGTTTTCTGTTGCGACTAAGCTTCCGTCAATAAAAAACTCAACTTTAGCAATTGCACCATCAGAATCCGAAGCATTTGCACTTAACAAAATAGAAGCTCCAGGTTCAAATGTCGATCCATTAGCTGGAGAGGTAACAGAAACAATAGGTGCTGCATTTGTTGTATCGCAATCATCTAAGACTACTTCTGGACCAGTTCCTGTAGGCTTTGTAAACGCTTGGGTAAATACAAACTTATCTATTTCAAACCCATCTTCTCTCATAGAAAATGAAACTGTATGTACACCAGCAGTAGGCACATCTATATAGATAGTCTCATCTATTCCACAAGAAGTATCTCCTGTATCTCTTTGCTTACTCTCCCAAGTCCATGCATTCTTACCAGAGCACCATTGCATTTTATTTCCTGTAGCCGGCCAAGATCCATCAAGTCCTACATGAATCCCGTTATCTTCTGTCCCTGTAGAATATGCCCTTACAAATACATAATATCTACCAGGATTGGTAAACTTCACATCATAATTAAGTACAGCAACCTCTCCTCCTGTATTTGTGATATTTGTTCCCCAAATCAACTGATCGTCATGTGTAACGCGCGTATCTGGCAAAACTTCTAGATAACCACCACTACTGGCATTGCTATGGTGACTTTCATCAAGATCTGGAGTCGGTGTTGTTATGCCAGATCCATCCTGTAAGTACCATTGACGAATATCTGTTTTTGTCTGGCTCGTATAATTTTCTGCTTCTACAGCAAGAACTCCATCAACTTCTAGAGGAATACAATCTCCTATATCATCAGTGCTCTCAGAAAATTCTAAATTGTTCAAGTTCATCAAATACGAACTCTCTCCAGTGAAATCCAAACGTAATGTTTGTTCTCCAGCAGAAAGGTCTATAGTGGTCTCTATAGTTGTCCAATTTTGCCATCCACCCGTATTGGTAACTGCCGCTTCTCCAACTTCAATTCCATTAGATGTCAAAGATATACTACTACCATTATTCGGGCTTGCTACTCTGATTTCTACATCATAAGTTCCTGATGTTTCAACATCTACTAAATACTCTACATAATCACCATTTTCAATATACCCTAGATTAAAACCACCACCTGTATCCTCAGTGGTCTCTATTTGCACTCCATATTGGCTTGTATACGCTTCTGCTTCAAAAAAACCTGGTAATGTGATAGCTGTATTGGTTCCATCCGATTTCTTAATCAAGGCTAACCAATCATTATCATCTGGGGCAACTAAATTATTTCCTAATACTGTTGCAGTAGTTAAACTTCCACCACTTCGTGGATTATACCATTGCACTTCATATGTACTATTCCCTGATGGCAAAGTTATACTTGTTGACCCACCGTTTGGAAGATATACAACATATGCATTTCCTGAATTAGCAAGCACATAATCATCTGAATCTCCCGTTAATCCATCATTACTTACGGCCCCTACTAAATATTCATTAAAGTAATTCTCAAAAAAAGTAATCGCATAACCTGCCTCTTGATATTTCACTCCTCTTAGTCGATGATCTTGATTAAAAAGATCACCATCATTACTTGTATATCCGTAATAATATTCTACTCCGGCACCTCCGGCCACGAGTGTCCCATAAAGAATTTCTTCTCGCACCTCTTTGTCTGTAACGCGTATACCTATATCTGCCGGACCTTGCTCATCATTGGCTACAACCCATTTTCTGTTGGCACTATTAGAATTCGCAATCCATTCGATTACATCTCCGTGTACAGATGTCATATTCGATTGTAAGGAAGCTCCTGTAAGGTTTGATTGACTTCCTAACAACGGATTATATCGTTGGTCTTTTTGACCTGGGTAGGTATGCAATACAATATTGTGACTGTAAGGGTCAATTTCGTTAAGGTATTCTATGTTATCAATAATAACGTCAGAATCCAAAGTAGACTCTTCAGACAAGTTCCAATTTAATGCCAAATGATGTCCGAATCGAGCAACAAGTTCTCTATAATACAATTTTCGTTCTCGCCCTAAATAACTTCCTCCGTCCATAAACTCATCATTTTCTGTCTCCATGGTTTTAAAGTGCAAATACATTCCTTTTTTATCGGCATACTCGAATATTTTTTCCCATTGCGCTACTTTAGAAACATCAAACCGGTCCTTATGAACCCCACTACTCCATTGGGTAGCATCATCATAACCATTATATACACTTTCTGACACTTTCATCAAATGAGGAAAAACATTTTCATCATCTCCTCCAAGACTAAAAGTTAAAAATGACATCGCATTAGCACCTTCTTCGGATAAGTAGTTTACAACACCTAATAATTCGGTTCCTTTGCCACCATCCCAAGTATAATCTGATGCATCGCTAGCATTATAATCCTGTTCATGAGGAGTCCATGATTTTCGTCTACTACCCCTATTCGGAGTATTATCAAAGTCCTCATAGGCCAATGTGTTCTCGGGAGAATCTGCCCCTGCTTTTACAAACCATTTTCCATTGGGAGATGATGGAGTTGTTCCTGAATATCTTAAATAATGTTCTCCTACATATTGTAGTCGACCCAAATCTTTATTTCTAAAATCTCTTCCTGTTTTGTCAGATTCAGAAATCACTATTGAACCTGTATCACCATTCATATATCCCGCATCCGATCCACCACCATTTATAGCTACGTCGGAACCTGTCATAAATGAAACAGACCAGTTCCAGGTACCTGTTTGATCTGGAGAAAAGTGAACTTTCCAAATGTCTCCAGAACTACAATTACTATCCTCCGGATCTGTACATCCAGAATAAAAACCTGGCACTACATAGGTTGTTCCCGAGGAAGAATGAGTAAAAGTTACATCTAATTTGTAATCCGAAAATGGATTTGTAGCAGCTGTTTCTGAAGTATTAGGACCGTTAAAGTCTATAGTTACTTTGTGCCATCTCTTTAATTCACCTGAGGTGGTTTGCCCCATCAGGGTGAAATTTAATAATACTAATGCAAAAAAAATAAAGTTTGATTTCATGATTTTGATTTGGATTGTATAGCATGAATGAATATTTACTTCACTACTATATTTCAACATTGTGTTTTAAGATTTTTTCTAGTTTCCCGAATTATTTGCTCGCAAAACAATTACCATAATGTTAATATACTGACCTAATCATGATTGGAATATCATGAACTACTATGTGGTGATCAAAAAATAGAATCTGTCAATTATGAAGTAGTATTCGATGATCCATGGAATCACTGCTCAAAAAAAAATAATAACATAGAAAACTATCAAAGGAGACCTTATTATCATAAAAAACAAAAAAAGAACCTATATAAGACATAAACGAAAAAGACTATGTGATTCCCTAATTCTAATTGAAATAGAACGAATTCTATTTTAAATACTTCGGCAACTAGTTAAGACATCTTTTCAAAGGAAAATATTCATAAATTTATAAGTTGATAATTTTAACTTATATTTGTTAATAAAATATATTTAATTTATTTTTTTAACAAAAAAAACAACAAAACACAAGTAAAATAACACTAAAACCAATAATCATGCACCACAACACTACTATAAAAAAAGCTATCTATGTAATTGTTTTTTATTTTTTCACAACAAACTCACTTAATACTCAACTGGTCTATACCACTTATCGTTTTCGAAAAAATCAACGATCATTCAAAGCTTTCAGACAATAGCCCACAACTACTATTCCAAGTATATTTTACAAAAACAATTCTGCTAACTAAAAAAATAGCCGCGATCTTGTAATATGAAAAGTAGCGTTTTCAAAAAAATGAAAAAATCAGACTCACGAATAAATGCTTCTCCATGCTTAACGATTTTATGTTCTCCATTTTCTTATACACATACGCTTACTAAAATGAATTTTCCAGAAGCGTTTTTATTGTATCTAAAAGATGAGAAGATGAACATACAATTAAAGCTAAAAGGATATTCGATGCTGAGTTGATCAAATTAAATAATACAAAGAAAGTTATGAAAATCATTTTAAAGAACCGTTTTCTTTCAAAAAAATAAGTATTCAAAAATAAAAACTAACAATAGAATAATTAATTAATCCACAACCACAAAATGTACCCTCTAAATTCGAAAATTGTTTTAAAATTACTTCAAACACAAATACTGCCAATAGTAATCCTGTTCTTTTGTTTACATATATCAGCGCAGCAAATCGTTGAAATAGATTTTGAAAATAGACACCAAACCATACAAGGTTTTGGTGCTTCTGATGCTTGGAATTTTGATGCTGTTGGCAAATATTGGGATCAAGATGTAAAGGAAGAAATAGCTGAATTGTTATTTTCTACAGAGATTAACAATAATACACCTCAAGGAATTGGTTTATCCAGATGGAGATTTAATATTGGAGGAGGCAGTACCGAACAAGGAAGTGCTAGTAATATTGAAAAAGAGGAAAGAAGGTCTGAATGTTTTATTGAAAGTGTAGAAGAAGTTAATGGAGAAGAAATTGTCAATTACAATTGGAACAAACAATCTGGACAACAGTGGTTTTTAAAAGCTGCAAATGATTATAATGTACACCAGTTAGTTGCTTTTGTAAACAGTCCTCCTCGTTTTTATACTAAAAATGGAAGAACTAATAGCGATAATACGAACAGGTACGGAACAACAAATTTAGCTTCTAATAATTACAATAGTTTCTCAGAATTTTTAGTCAATGTCCTAAAACACTTTTCTGATGAAGGCATAGAATTTTCACAAATCAGTCCAATAAACGAACCCCAATATGAATGGAATAGTGGTCAAGAAGGGTGTCCTTGGAAACATGACGAAGTTTATGCGTTAGTAGACAAGCTCAATAGAGACATATTAAGTAAAGGGTTAGATACTAAAATTTTATTATCAGAAGCGGGCAGTTACAAATACCTATATCAGGTGCAGGAAGATGCTGAAAAAAGTGATATCGTAGATAACTATTTTAACTCTGGTAGTCCTTATTATTTGGGAAATTTTTCTCAAGTTCTTAAAGGTATAGGGGCGCATTCTTATTGGATAAATGGCTCTGATTCTTCAATTCGTTCAACAAGGGCTAATGCAAAAGCCAAAACGGATAGTTATGATGGTTTAGAACTTTATCAAACTGAATATAATTTATTAAGCCAGCATTATGACGATAAATTAGACAATGCCATCTTTTTAGCCAAAATTATTTATGCAGATCTCGAAATTGCAGGAGTAAGTATTTGGGATTATTGGACCGCCTTAGAAAGAGAAAGATGGAGTCAAAAAAATAGGTTTTATTTGATACGGTTAATTCCAGGAGGTGGGAATTATGCTTCGTTAGAAAACCCCGGAACTATCGATACCGACAAAAATCTATGGGCACTAGGTAATTTTAGTAGATTTATTAGACCTGGTTATCAACGCATAAGCACTTCAGGAGCAGATGATCTAAACGGATTAATGGGAGTTTCTTTTATTGATCCTGAACAATCCGAATTAGTAACTGTCTATACCAATTGGTCGGATAGTACAATAGCTATTAAAGAAAATATTAATAACCTTCCTAATGGCAAATATGTAGATTATGCAGAAGTTTTTATCACTAACGATGCAAATGACCTTGCTCAAGTCGAAAATCACAATCTAGCAAACTCATATTCCATTCCAGGTAAATCGATTGTTACGTTTAGAATCCCATTATTAAACTCAATTACTGTAGACTTTATTCCGGATCCGAGTAAAACTTATTATATCGATGCTCCGCATCATAACCTTAGACTTGCTGCTACCGGAGAAAGTGAAGACGCATACACAACAACAACTACAACTACGGGAGAAGATGTAGAATGGAAATTTGTGGATAAAGGGAATGGATACTGGCACATACAACGAGCTGCCGGGGGAACCAAACCAAGATTACGAACAAATCAACAGGAATATGCGGATATGCAACCAACATCCTCAAGTGGGTCATGGACCTATTATGATTTTTCTGAAGGCGCCATAGCGAATACCTATTTTTTAACATTACCCGCTGTGAATACAGAATTTAAAAGATTACAAATAGACAATACTGGAACCGTAAAAATGGTTGGAGGTGATAGAAATGGAACTTGGGAATCTTTTAGTATTACAGAAGTTAGTAATTCGCCAGCTAATTTTTCAAGAATAGAAGCAGAAGATTATGATGGAATGAATCAAATACAAACAGAAGTTACTACAGATGCCGGAGGTGGTGAAAATGTAGGATGGATTAATAACGGAGATTGGCTGCGTTTTGACGCAATTGATTTAACAGGAGCTCAAAGCGTTGATCTAAGAATCGCCTGTAATTTTACTGGTGGAACTATTGAAATAAGAACCGGAAGTACAACAGGAACTCTCATAGGAAGCACCTCTGTTTCGAATACCGGAGGGAACCAAGAATGGATAACGCTAAACACTTCTATAAGTAACACCTCCGGAGTTCAGGATATCTATTTAGTATTTAATGGTGGTAGTGGATATCTATTTAATATAAACTGGTTAGAGTTTTCTGCGGATAGTTCTAATTCAAAAAACTTAATCCCGAACAACCAAGTCCTTGTATACCCTACTCTAATCGACGATATAGTAACTATTCAACTAGGCAATATAGACACCACTGCGTTAGTAGAAATTATTAGTATAACCGGACAGGTAGTAGCTGCAAAAACTATTATCAACAATGGAGAAGGCATAAGCACTATGAATTTAGAACGTCTGCGTTCTGGCATGTATCTCATGAAAATCACAGATCTCAATGGTAGCAAAATCAAAAAAGTAATAAAGAATTAAAATACTTTTTCCACATTAATAAACATAAAAACGCCAACATCACTTAAAACCTCAAAAATGAAAAAATACCATTTTTTTATAATGATAACAATGATTTTGATGTCATTATCCTCAGGAAATGCCCAGACAAATGTCAATTCATTAGCACAACTTCGAGCGGCCGTTCAAAATAGTAACCAAAGTATTGTAATGGCCTCTGGTAATTATGATCTCGAAGATCTGTCGAGTTCATCCAGAAATATTATTTTTTCGGGCTCAAATAATACTATTGATTTAACTGGTGTGTATATACGAGTTCCTGTAGGTAGTGTTGATGAATCGTATCTCTTAGTTGAAGGAAATAATATTACTATCACTGGTGGAGAAGTAGAAGATGTTTACCGCAATGGTCTGACCGAGATAACAGATTTCAGTGCTTACAATCAGGACCGAACTAATTTAGCCCATGGTCTAGGTGGCGATGCTGTTATGAATATTGATGGAGATGACAACTTAATTAATGGCCTTAAGTTAACCGTAAGAGGATCTTATCCTTACGGATACGGAAGCATGTATGGTATTGGGTCAAATAATGTATACGGACTAGATAAACGCTGTGGTATACTTGTTAGAGGACAAAGAAATACTATAGACAATGTTGAACTTCAGCAGCGAGCTTTCGGTCATGGGATATATATGCAAGGAGATGCAGACGAGACTGTTATAAAAAACACATTAGTAGAAGGCAGAGTTCGTCCTACAGGAGATTTATACCAAGAAACGAATTCTTACGACCTACCCTATAGATCTAATTATCAAATGCCTCTTGATGACAATGCTCCTATTCCCACCGATGAGGTACACTCTCTTTGTGAGGATGGTTTTAGAATGTACAATATACCAGGAAGTGTTACGGTAGAAAATTGTGTAGCAAAAAAAATGAGAGGTGGCGTTAGATTATACTTAGGTGGACCAGCTACTGTTACCAACACAACATCTATTGATTGTGGTGCAACTAACTGGAACATGCCTTCTGGAGGCGAAATAACGAATTCATCCGGAAATTTTGCTTATGCCACTTTATCTGATTTCAGATTGAACAGGAGCAATATGGATATTGAATGGACAATAATTCCTTCTCCGCATGCAACAGGACCACATAATTTATGTGATGTGTTGGGTAGTAACCATAACATTGTTTTTCATAGAACCCCAGGGCCTTTAGATTCCGATGAGGAACGCGCTATTGTTATTTCAGGTGATAATTCTACTATAGTGAATGAAACAGAGTATCGGATTATACTTGAATCTTCGGCTAGTGGGAACACCATAATTACATGTGGTTCAGTAACCGATTATGGATCTGGCAATACGATTACTCAATCTTCTAACTGTGATTTTGACAATATACCTATAGAGTGTTCTGATTTTAATGCCTTTACACAAATAGAAGCTGAAGATTATTGCAATGAATCTGGAACACAAATTACTAGTAGTGGTAATGTTGGTTATATAGAGAATGGGGAGTGGATTATGTTTGAGGATGTAGATTTTGAGAATGGTGCAGCATCAATTACGGCATCCGTATCTAGTGGGAGTTCTGGGGGAAATATAGAGATAAGACAAGGCAGTACTACAGGTAATTTATTAGGAACTTTAGAGGTGTCAAATACGGGATCATGGACTACTTGGGAAACAATTTCAACAAACATTGGTTCGGTGAGTGGTGTTCAGGACATATATCTTGTTTTTACTGGTGGATCCGGGTATTTATTGGATGTGGATAGCTTTCAATTTTCACCAAGTATTGTAGATTGTGATTTACCATGGTTAGAAGGAACCCTTTCAGTTACTCAGGATACATTGAATTACACTTCTGGATCAATTGATATTTCATGTGCCTCTTCAGTAAATATTTCTATGACTGTAGAAGGTATAGGACCAATGGAAACAGCTGATTACTTAAATGTGTATTACAAAGTCGATGGAGGATCACAACAAACACTATTAGAAAACACCAATACGATATCAAGTCAAAACATTTCAATGTCAAATATTTCGGGAGATTCATTAGAATTGATAATAAATGCTTTTACGAGTTATGCTGATGAAACTTATACTATTTCGAACATACAAGTTAGTACATCAAATATAACCAATTATGATCGTATAGAAGCGGAAGATTATGATGCAATGAATGGTATCCAAACAGAAGTCACCACAGATGACGGAGGAGGTGAAAATGTAGGTTGGATTAATAATGGTAATTGGTTACGCTTTGATGACATTAACATATCGGGATTATCGAATATGGATGCACGTATCGCATGTAACTATACAGGAGGAATCATCGAAGTAAGAACTGGAAGTACAACAGGAACTCTGATAGGCTCTATATCAGTCTCTAACACAGGAGGTAATCAAAACTGGCAAACACTAAACACAAGCATTTCTAATGCAAGCGGAATACAAGATATTTATTTGGTATTTACCGGAGGAAGCGGCTATTTATTCAATCTCAACTGGATCGAATTTAATAACAGTTCCCAAAGCAATAAGGATATCGCTACTACAGAAATAGATGATATAAGCATCTATCCAAATCCGGTAAGCGCAGTAGCAACGATTCAAAATGCTGCCAATTCATCAATTACTATTTATGATATCAAAGGAAGTGAAGTATTTACTCAGCATATTTCAAACGA
>NZ_JACC01000011.1 GCF_000520955.1 Aquimarina pacifica
TCTTGTAACGATTATTCAGGACGTCACAATCATATAATTACTAAGAGACACTATTAGATATCGAAGACCTAAACACATATCTTTAAAAATCAAACTATTATATTAGCACATTTGATTTTCTTTAATAGCACAAAAAAGATCTGTACACCTATCAAAAACGGCCATTAAAACTATGATTATATCTACAAAAACTATTTACATAATCGCTTTATTCTTTTTGGCTCTTTTATTGAATAGCTGCAGTTCTGATGAGAATACTTCGAACCAATTAGATTCTCAAGAACAAATTAATGAAGATCAAATAAGAGAAGAAGATACTTCTGGGGAAGAACCCGAAGAAGTGCAGGAACAAGAAGAGGAACAACAACAGGAAGAAGAAGAAGAAGAGCATGAAGAAAGGGAAAATATTGTATGGAAAAACTGGTATCTTTCTGTTCCCCTTGAAAAAAGTGATGCATCAGGAAAAGCAACTTCTATATATTATGAAGATATTATAAATGACCAATTAACAGCTCCTCAAAGAGAATATTTCTATAAAAATGAAGACGGCAGTTACACAATGTACACCAAGTTTACTGGTTTTACGACATCGGGCTTTTCTGAAACAGCACCAAATGGAGGAACCAAATTTTGCAGAACAGAATTAAGGGAATATTGGAAAGGGAATCAGGATGCGACGGATAATTGGTATATGGATACAGGTACACATGAAATGGAATCAACCCTAAAAGTAAATTACTGCGGTGGAAGTAACCAAACCTATGTCGCACAAATTCACGCACGAAGTAGTCCTACCAAACCAGGCTCTGCTGCCACTGTAAAAGTACTATGGAAAAACGGAGATCTGGTGATTGAATATTACATAAAGCCTGATAACGGTATATGGACCAGCGATTACATTGAAAAAATCACAATTGCCACCGTAGACTATGAGAAATTCACGATCAAGCTTCGCATTATAGATGGCACACTAGAATATGCTTTAACATGTGAAGCAAAAAGTATCGTACAACCCTACCAAGAATTATATGATTATGTAAGTAATGGATATGATTTTGACAACTATTTTAAAACAGGAAATTATTTTAAATGGAATTCTGATTACACAGAATCCGCCGAAGTTATCCTATATGAAGTAAAAACTAATCATTACTAAAACATTAGCAGAACATTCTTGAATTAATACAACCGTTACTAATTTTAGAAATTTTCTCTGCAACTACATGTATCTAATAAAACTCCAAGGTCTTCGTCCTTTTAGATAATTTAGATCCTCCTCTTTTCTATAAGCCTCTCGTTCAAAAGAAATGTTTCTATAAGCTTCTTGAGAATTTCTATATTGCAATAGTCTAATTATATATTCGAACAAATAAATAATATAAAAAGGGAGTACGAGAAGTTCTGCTTGTTGTCTCAAATGAATTTTTTCGTGATTAATAAAGACCGCATCCGCTTTAAGAAAGGGATCTCTAATCACAATAAAGGGCCATAAGGCAATGCCTACAAAATGACGACCTATCAAATATTTGTTAACAACAACAGGCATATTACTGCAAGATACTATTTTTGTACATATGAACAATCCTAAAAAAGTATTAACTCCCAAAGAAGGAGATTATTATATCACTCCAGAAGGATATCGATGTTTTACAGAAAAATACCATCTTAGACGAGGGTATTGTTGCGAAAGTGGCTGTAGACATTGCCCATATGGGTATGACAAGAAAACAAATAGTTACAAAAAAAAGTAACCAATACTATAATCGAATTACATGGTATGATTATTGTGACTAGAAAATTAAAATAATAATAACTTTATCAAGCAAATACCCCGTTCATTAATAAAGGCTTAGGGGCTTACTTTTTCTTGATAGTAAAAAAACAGGATTATGAAAAAAATTTCATTGCTATCACTAATCCTTATCATAACCATCACTTCTTGCTCAACTGTGCGTGTTGCATCGGATTATGATAAGCAGGCAAATTTTGACACGTATAAAAGTTTTGCTTTTTATAAACCAGGGATTGATAAAGCAGAAGTTAGTGACCTTGACAAGAAACGTATTCTTAGAGCCATCGAAACTGATATGATTTCTAAGGGGTTTTCAAAATCTTCTTCGCCTGATGTCCTCGTAAGTATTTTTACAAAAACAAAAGAAAACGTAAATGTATACCAAAACAACTTTGGTTGGGGGTATGGATGGGGTTGGAATCCATGGTTCTGGGGAGCAGGCTACAACACTGTATCAAGAACAACTGAAGGCACTCTATACATAGACCTTATAGATGCAACAAAAAAAGAATTAATATGGCAAGGAATGGGTACCGCAGCTTTGACTAAAAATGTAGATAGAAAACAAGAAAAAATGAATGAAATAGTTTCTGCAATATTAGAGAAGTACCCCCCAGAAAATCAATAAAAACCATTTTTATACTAATTGATATAGCCTTTCTTTTTTTAGAAAGGCTATATTTTTATGTACATTTATATAAATCTTGACATATCCGTATATGCGTAATTTTTTTATAGGTGCTATTTTTACCGCAATTCTGGTATTTGGTGTTACATTTTTTATAGATAAACACAACACAGAAAAAGCAGTAATCGAGTCTTCTGATGCTATTTTATCACAAATAAAAAATGTAGGAAAATTGGTAGTAACCGAAGGGCATTTTGCTGAAGTAATTACATATAAAGATGATAAAAAACTGTATCTGGATCTAATTACAGCAACGAAAAAAGCAATTGTCGTGGTGAATGCAAAAGTTTTGATTTCTTATGACTTGAGTATGGTTACTCATCAAATAGATACTGAAAATAAAATCGTAACCATAACCAAAATTCCTGAGCCCGAAATCGATATTAACCCCGAAATAAAGTACCATGCCCTAGAAGAAGATTTTTTAAATCAATTCGATCCAGAAGATCATAATAAAATTAGAAAAACGGTAATTTCAGAATTAGATAAAAGAGTAAAAACATCAACACTGGTTGCAAATTCAAAAAATCGTCTCATTAGCGAACTACAAAAAATATACATTCTTACCAATTCTCTGGGATGGACGCTACAATATGAAGAAAAAGTAATCAATACTCAAATCGATATTCAGGAACTAATTCTACATCCTTAATCCAAGATTTACAAACACCAAAAGCATCACCAAAATTATATCACTTTCATTGTACCTAGAACGAAAAAAGATGAAAAAAGCAAAACTTTCTCCATCTCTTTTTATATAAATCTGAATTGTTAATAGAATTTATTTTGTCCCTTAAACGCTACGTATTATACAGATTTTTTTATTATTTACGTATATAGAACGAACCACATATGATATACCCTACCTTATCTAATATTTATTTAAAAAAAATACTCTTGATAAAAGATTACAAATTCTATTAGTTCGTTACTATAAGTTTATTTATTATCGCAACTCCTGAAAATAGTAACTTCTACTATCCTTTTGCTCACAATAATACAAGTTACTTATGTCATAGTACCTGCTAGTACTCTTATATACCACTCTGATGACTACACTCTGGATACTCTACATTGAAGGTGTAATCCTTATCATTTTTCTTTATCACACTTGATTCTCCATTATGATCTGGTTTATGGGCTGCCCCAGTCCCTAGATCAATAAACATACCCAACAATCCCCAGCTAAAAGCACTTAGCATAAAACTACCTGTTCTAAAAACACTGTGATATGTTTTCTTATGTTCTTCACAGTCTTCATGCTTTAGCTTTACTTCTAGTGGCCTGTTACGGTAATAAGAAGCGTTAACAGAACCCTTTCCTGCTTTTTCTCCATTAACATAGATATCTGCATTAGGGTGATTTTTCGCAACTATTGTTGCGTTATATTTACTTCCCCCAAACATTACTCCACAACTGTTCATCGTAATTGAAATTAAAATCATCGTTGCTAAAAATAGACTTCTTTTTTTCATAAAATTAAATTTGATTATTTGTAATTTTTCACATCGTTATACATCATCCATGTAAACGATATATGTTTATGTAAGATCAACTCAAAATGTTACAAACGATCGCCATTTTTTTTTACGACTTTATATAGAGATCAAATTTTCAGCTACACCAAAGCAAAAATAGTGAGGCAGTTATAAGAACTAAACGAAAATTAAACACTGAAAATTTATTTAACTGTTAATTTTCAGAATTAAAAATACCTCATTCACTTATGGCTATTTTTTATTTAATTCCGGCAAAAGCACCAAAACACATATTCTTATGTAAAATTTCTGTGGTACCAAAACCAACTTTTTTCATCAAGTCTAATTGATACGTCATTGACCTAGGCGAATCCTCTTTTTTAATATAATCAAGAACTTTATCTCTGTATTCTTTCCCATTTATACTTTCTAAATACTCTCCGTAACGCTGCCATGTATACTCATTGATCGCATACGTTTCTTGCGTGATTAAATCCGAAATCATCAAACATCCATTCTCGGTAAGTAATGAAAATAATTTTTTGAACACAGTTTCCCAATCTTTATCATCCCTTAAATGATGCAAAACCGCTCCAGCCAATATAATATCAAAATGATTTTCTTCTAAAAGCACATCTCTTATATCTCCTTGTATAATCCGTACAGATTGATTTGTATGTAAAGAAACTCTCCCTAAGGCACTATCCAACATAGGACGACTCAAATCAACTAGGGTACACTGTAAATTCGGGATTTTGGATAACATTTTTAATGTATAATTACCTGCACCACAGCCTATATCTAACACTCTTTGCGCATTTGGCTGGATTCTTTTTGCACCTTCGGTTAATACTTCTAATGAGATTTTTGCATCTATCGTCGCCACCTGCCCTGTCTCTAAATTTGAAAATCTTTCTACATCCTTATCAAACCGCTCTTTAATTTCTTTTACTGTGGATTTTTTCATAATTATCTGATTTATGTATTTGTATTTATCGAATAATTAAAAATAGTATTTCATAATATGATTCAAAAAGACTTATTTTGTTATAGAATAATACCTTATAAGTATTACTATGGAATTAAGACACCTCAGATATTTTTTGGCTGTAGCCAATGAATTAAATTTTACAAAAGCTTCTGAGAAGCTATTTATTTCTCAACCTCCCTTAAGTCGCCAAATAAAAGAGCTTGAAAATGAGATCGGAGTTCAACTTTTTGAACGCACCAATAAAAAAGTACTATTGACAGAAGCTGGCAAGTACTTTAAGAAAGAAATAACCCATCAATTACAAAATTTAGAAGCGATAGTTCTTAAAACCAAGAAGATTTCAGAAAGTGTAAGTGGTGAATACAGAATTGCTTATATAAGTTCTACTTTTTCTGATACGATTACAAAACTTGTTCAGTTTTTGACACAAAAATACCCGTACCTCAATATCAAATTATTTGAAGTTTCTACGGCAAAGCAAATCTTGGCACTCGAACAAAATAAATTAGATTTAGGTATTCTCAGAGCTCCTATTATATCTACAAAAATTGATTCTAGACTTTGGTTTAAAGATTCATATTCTTTGGTTTTCAATAATACCCATACTGAAATCAAACACGTAAATGACTTAAAAAAACTGAAAGATGAAGTCTTTGTCTTTTTTAATAAAGAGCATGCTCCTGTTTATTATAGTTCATTACTACAAATTTGTTCTCGATATGGGTTCATGCCTAATATTGTTCATGAATCTAATAATATAAACTCTATTATTCAATTGGTAAGAAATGGTTTGGGAGTTTCTATTGTTCCTACAAGTCTACAAAAAAGTCATATATATCCAGAATTATCCTTTTTGGACCTCGACCCTAATTTTTCTACTAATGTTTTACTTGCTACACCCAAAAACGAAACTTCGCAAGTAACGGCTTCAGTCGCCTCTTTTTTGTTGGAATAATTTTCTTGGCTATCGAGAAATTTTCGCTAACGCTTCGGCTACATCAATACTCAATTGTTCGCGATCTTCAATATACATCTGATGTTCTTTTCCTTTTATGATCTTATAATTGAGTTTCATTTTGTCAAACCAAGCATTTTTAGGTTTGAATATATCTTCAGCTCCATAGTACAGCTCTATTTCGCCTTTTGGTCTTTCTGTTTCATACCGCAATCTTGTTGAGGACATACAAATAAGGGAATTAATTCTATTGGTTTCGATGCCGAATCTCCAAGCAATTGTGCCTCCAATACTAAAAGCAAGAATATGTACTTTATTTTTTTCTAACCCTATCAACGCCTCAACAGCTCTATCAATCCCTCCTGCTACAAATTCTTTATGAAGACTCTCTTCTTGATATTCTGCAATATTAATCTGACCTAATTCGCAACAATCATAATATGTAATATCAAAATCTCTATCAAGAGCTGCGCTATAAGTCGCTACCCATTTAGAATGTCTTCTACCCCATAAATCCGAAAGAATCAATAGTCTTTTTCTCATGTTAGTATTTTCCTAAATTCTTTAACACATCAATCAAAGGGCTACTACTCATCACTAATTAGATGTTGTTTGGTACTTTTTGAATAAATAGACGTTCGGAATGGGGGTGTCTTTTGTTTCATTAGTGAATAGCGTACTTGCTATCCACCACCTATCTTCTAGATATACTAACTGATAACTATTTACTCCTCTCTTTTCATATGTGCCTTTTAAATTTCTACAATAGAAACTTTGAAACACAGTTGCAATTCCATTAAACTCATTTATAGTCAACCCAATAGCATATTCTTCAAAACCATCTCTTGCATAATAGGGCCCTACGTTTCTAACAAACTCTTCTAAATTCATCACATTGACCTTACTTTTGCCATCCTTTGTTTTTCTCAGTGATGTTTTTTGAGCAGTAGGCAAAAACAAATTTCTATATTCCTCCCAATTTCTTTCTTCTCCGATTTCTCCTGATATTAATTCTATCATTTTATTCGTTATTCCTTCTATTGACTTTAAGGGTAATGTATCTATTTGTCCTATCGCGTTTATATGAATCCCAAATACGCATAGTACGAGTATTATTTTTTTCATTTGGCTATTATATTTTATTCATTTGGCAAAACAAATTACGTATTTCAACGCTGTCTTTTAGTTCAAAAAACGTTAATTATCATTTATCTAGCCTAATTTTTAATTTAGACATTACACTTATGAATCAGTGAAGAAAAATGCTACTCTATTTCTCGAGTATTCTATTCTAAACACCTAGATTATATAAAATTAGTATCCATCAATTTCAATACAGATATATCCTGATTTATAGTGCTATCAGTTATTATACCTCTGAGTTACCAACCCATATAGATATGAAGTTCTATGTTATAGATATTGTAAATCGAACATCAAATAATGTTATTAAACATCATCATTTATTTCAACCCAATATCCATTTGGATCTTGAAAGTAAACCTGCTTAACCCCATCTTTTCGAATGTAATCTTTGTTTGGTGTATTAAGCCAATCAGAATAATCAATTTTCAGTATTTGCAAATGCTTTACAAATGAATGTATATCGTTTGTTGTTAAAGCAAAATGAACTGCTTTATTGATTTTTATTTCAGCATTTGGACGAGGAATGAGGTGAAGTTGTATCCCTTCATCAAAAGACAACCATCTGGTTTTAGAGCTTGAAGCGGTATTCTTGATTTCTTTAATCTGAAATACCTTTTGATAAAATTCAACGGATTCGTCAACATCTTTTACCGAAAGCGCTATATGATCAAAAGAAAAAGTATGCATGTAGTAAAGTTTATTAGGTTCAAATATCTGTATTAATAATTTAATGTAACAACTTTTATAGTCCTAAATAACACCGGTTATTGCGGCAATGAATCCAGTAACAAGAATCAATATAAACAGGCACAAGCCAATAGCATAAATCATCACTACCTCTGAGTTTGTAGAACTTTTAGGGCTGAAATATTTATGTATAAAAGGAACCCCCAAAACAGTACCAAATATTAGTAATAGAGTAAAAGGAATGGCATTTGTGAAAGTAGCAGTTTCTTTACTTCGTTTAACTATAGCTGACCGCGCGGCATAGTGACAGATTATTGGGTAAGCAATCATAATGCCTCCAAAATTTATAAATTCGCGCGAGGCATTAATTAGAGATCGATATTCTCTCCAACTACTATTGTCAAAATAGGTTTCTAGCGACAATACTATTAGATTAAAAATAACGAAGAACCCTATAAAAAATTAAGCGATTTTAAACCCTCTTCGGGCCAATCCAATTTTTGCTTCTTCGACAGAATAGACTGTACAGCGCAACCAAACAAACCATAACGACAGAAAAATACCAAAAAAAACAGAAAGAAAACTCAATAACATTGTGAACGTAACTTGTGTTGCGTGAGATTCCTCAGAAATGATCGAAAAAGTAATAATTATAATAGTGTACACCAAAAATAAAATTAACGGACCTAACACAAGATATATGGCTATTTTTTTTGGGGAAAGATTGAAAATATAATCTGCGACTTTTTGCATATCCGATTTTATAATTAAAAAAAAGAAACTAATTTTTATCCTTTTCGAATTGTAGGGAATTCTTGAATATACAATATATTGATAAAAATAGTACACGTTATAACAATCAATCATTACTTAATTATTGGTATTTCGTCTTCACAAATCTGAAGTAAACATTCAATTCATTTCCTAGTAGCTGTAATCACACAAACCTTATAACATACCTTTTTTATTCTGTTTGTTAATTCGCTAAACTTTATTTTAATTTTTCTATCAAGGTATAGGGAGTCGATATTTTTGTCAATAAAAGATGCTCTTGCACTACTACTGAAAATTTAATCTTCTTATTCAAAGATGATGTTTTTTATATACGCTTTCCTTTTCTAAACTGCATCATTTAAGACTTCAATTCATTGATATTCGTATACATTAACCAAACCCCAGTCACCTTGTTCGTATAGAAAATATTCATACACTTATTTAATTACAAACGGTTACAATCGCTTACAAACACATACAAGCGAAACTAAACACTTCCTAACCGAATCACATTTCTAAAGCATCCTATGTTTGCAGTGTTGAATTAAACACCAGAGATTAACGCTGATATCATGTTAGTACAAATAAAATCAACATAACAATTGAATACTACTAGTCAAGAAAATAATAACCATAAAAAATTAATATTATGAACACACTAAAAAACAAAGTACAATTAATTGGTAACCTAGGACAAGAGCCAGAAATCTTACTTCTCGAATCTGGAAAAAAACTAGCGAAATTCTCAATTGCAACAAATGATTATTACTACAACAAACAAGGAGATAAAATTACCGACACCCAATGGCATAATATAATTGCATGGGGTAAAACAGCCGATATCGTAGAAAAATACATCAATAAAGGACAAGAAATTGCCGTAGAAGGTAAACTCACATCACGCAGTTACCAAGATAGTGAAGGTACAAAAAGATACATCACAGAAATTGTCTGTAGCGAGCTCTTAATGTTAGGAAATAAATAAAAAACGAAATTCTAAAATGCAGCACCTCTTAAATGATCATGTTCTACCTCTAGAAAAGTTCTAGAAAAAATTATCTATTTACATATAAACAATTATTTACTAATGATACTTTATGGCCTGTTTGTTTACAAAAACAAACAGGCCTTATTTTATTTTTCTATACTGTATGTGAAAAGATAACTATACCGTTTTTTTATCGTTGCGCATCCCTAAATATACTAATGCAGCTCCTGTAAAAAACATTAACAAACTATACACTGCTGGTGCAATAGCAAAAGAGCTATTATTAAGAAGAACAACTGCAATTGTTATAGCCAGCGTTCCGTTTTGAATCCCTGATTCGATTGCAATAGAAATCGATCTTTTTGTAGTAACCCTAAATAATCTTGCTGAAAAATACCCTATTAACATAGTAAAAAGATTAAGACATATAGAAACTAAACCTGCCTCTTTAAAACCTGTAATAAGACTATCTTTTTCCTGAATAGTGATTCCTAAAATAACAACTGCCATAACAACCCCAGAAGCAATCCTAACAGGTTTTTCCATCTTTGCTGCAAAATTCTCTTTATATCTTCTAATTACCATTCCTAAGGATACAGGAATAACAGTAAT
The DNA here is from genome assembly GCF_000520955.1 of Aquimarina pacifica. Taxonomy (GTDB): domain Bacteria; phylum Bacteroidota; class Bacteroidia; order Flavobacteriales; family Flavobacteriaceae; genus Aquimarina; species Aquimarina pacifica. The sequence goes on from NZ_JACC01000011.1 coordinate 10,112, forward strand.
TGCCAAAATCTGAACAACCGTCTTAACAATGTCTAGCTCTATTACCTGTCCTTTATCAAGAAAATGCTCTAAAGAAAAATTGACAATGAAAGGAATTGTTATAATAGTAATAAAACTACTCAAGGCTGTTAGCGTTACAGATAAAGCTATATCTCCTTTTGCCAAATGGCATATCAAGTTAGAAGTTGCTCCACCAGGACAGGCTGCCAAAATCATAATACCAATTGCAATCTCTGGCTTCAAAGAAAAAATAGAGGCTAACAAAAAGCCTACAAGTGGCAAAATCAAAATTTGATTGGTCAGTCCTACAAATACTGCTTTGGGATAAATAAATATTCTTTTAAAATCACTAAGTGTTAAGGAAAGTCCCATCCCTAACATAATAATAATCAAACTTACTCCCAAAACAATGGTAGATATCTTATCCATAGTGCTCGTTTTATATGCAATATAAAGATATTCTTAAGAAATCACAGAAAGCCTTATCAAAAACAAATAATAAAGCCAGATAGTAATTCTATTAACAGATACCAATAAACGATATTGTTTTTGCAATACTTGGCAGAACTTACAAATAAGTTTCAAAATACTTATTTGCCGCTTCTCATTCCTTTGAGTAATACAGAAATCATATCTCTTTTGAGTATATCGGGGTCGATATTTTTCTGTTTTGGATACCATAAATAAAGGGTTCTTAAGGTAGAGAGTGTAGAGAACACCATAATCTCAATATTGTATGGACTGATCTCACCAGCATCTACTCCCATTTTTACAATACTCCTGAAGTTTTCTTCATAATTATGACGCATCTTTTCAAAGTATATTAGATTTTCTTCTTCCAAGTGCATCCAATCACTATTTAATGCTCCTAATCCATCAGAATTACGTAAAGTAACATCAACATGCATACTAATGATATTCTCTAATTTTTGAATAGGATCTATATCAGCATTCATAATCTGGCTCATCCCTAATGTAAATTCTTCTGCAAGATTTATAATGATAGTAGACAAAATCTCTTGCTTTGACTGAATATGATTATAAAGACTTGCAGCCTTAATCCCCATTGCTTTTGCCAAATCTCGCATTGTTACAGCGCTATACCCCTTTTCTTTAAAAAGAATAGATGCTGCATTTATTATCTCTTGTTTTCTACTTTCGGGTTTCATGTATTTCTATTTATTATTTCTTGTACGCAAGACACCTAGACAGAATACTAAATCTGAGCAATATCTTTATATAACTACTACATGCACAAACAAACATTAGGTTTCCCTTTTTCCAAAAATAAATTTTAATCTCATAAAATGGGAGTTTTTTATCATTAAAAACAAAGATTATAATACTTTTACTGGTACAATATATTTACTCAAATTATCTACTTATGAAATTTTTAACCGTAACACTCTTGTTTTTTATACTTTCAGGTACCTCAACATGCAAAGGAAAAAAAGAAGTTGCTCTCAAAACTACAGAAAAACCAAAAAATCAGACCCTTCAAAAAGAAACCTTTTTATTAGTCTCCCTTAATGGAAATGATATTACTTCCAAAAAACTACATATAACTTTTGATGAAGCGAGAAAAGCAGCATCAGGAAACGCTGGATGCAATTCTTTTTCTTGTGGATATACCACCGAGAATGAAACAATCTCATTTGGGTTTGCAAGAGCAACTAAAATGTACTGCGAAGAAAATCATAAATTAGAACATGAATTTATGACCAGCTTGCAACAGGTCTCTACAAAAGTGATACAAAATGATTCTCTTTTTCTAAAAGATTCAGACCAAAACAAATTATTTGTTGGGATAAAATCTATGGATTGAGATAAATTCAGCAAAGTTCAAACTTTACATACGTAAAAGTCTACAGGATAATTACTTTTTTGGTAAATGAAGCACCATTTTCAGTATTCTCTATATTTACAAAATACATTCCGGCGGGTTTATCAGATAAGTCTATTTCTTGTTCTCTAGATATTAATCGTCCCGATTTTACTTTCTGACCGGTCATATCATAAATGATATATTGCAGTGTTGGGCTTACAGCATTAGCAACAGTAACAGTACTTTTTGTGATATTAAAAAACACATCAACATCTCCCTGAATCTCTTCGGGTTCTGTAGGTCCTGTATCTTGCTGAGAAAGCATATTCAAGGTTCCTTCTCCTGTGTTTTCTGGATCTAACCAGTTCGAAAGTCTAGAGGAATCAGAACTCCCAAAATCCCAAGAAATAACAAATCTACCATAATAATCTGGAGCTCCGTTATCGGTTAATCCCGAACAAAGGGCACCTCCTCCAGCAAGTTGACCAACAATTCTACCATTTTGATCAAAGAGAGCAGAGCCAGACGAACCACCTTCGGTAACACCTAAATCCCAATCTTCTACCTCCCATGAATCGACTGGTAAACTAATACCTCCAATAGACACTTTTCCGGCATCATTTGCCCCATTATCCTCTCTACACACTTTCATAATATCACCAGACGGATGATGGATTCCTACTACAAAAGCAGGTTTATTACCAGTTCTATCCCATCCAGCCCATTCTAGATCCCAAGAATCATCTAAGCCACCATCTAATCTTAATAATCTAAAATCAGATTCTGTATTGGTAGCCAATATCGTTGCGCCACTAGTTGTTTGATTAATTACAGCATCTACACTTTCTGTATTTGTAGCACAAGAAGGGACAGGGCTAATCCAATTAAAACGAAATGCCCAAGTAGCTGTATTACCACCATTACAATGATTAGCTGTTAAAAAATAAGGAGCTTTATCATTACTTGTATTATTAATAAGGGTACCTGTACAAACGAACCCGTCCATAATAATAAACCCTACAGCGTGCTTTAATCGTTCTTTTAACTCGTCAAAATCATCCCCAATAGAACAATCTACATCACGATTACAACTACCTGATGAGCCTAATGCCTTTGATTCTATCTCTTCATTAGTAACAGAACGATATCCATGTATCACCTTTGAAATATGAATATCTCCTTCTCCCGATACCGAAACAGGCTCAAAATATTCTAACCAAACGTCATCTCCTTCTATCAACCATGTTCCTAACATTTGATCAGGTCTATTAAAAATATTCGTATACGCTCCCAGAAGATCTGACCTGTCATTATTGTATACATATAATGTAGCTCCTTCAGGAATGTTATATGAATCTAAAATAAAATTCATTGTTTTGGCTCCTTCAGAAACAATATTAATTCTCCAAATTCTATCCCCATTATCCAATGTATACCAGCTTCCAGAATTCTCTAGACCCAAATCCACTTTTAATTCATATCCGAATCTATAAGGTATTGATTTGTCTGTATCATTTTGTGCATCCTCTGCTATAATCGTATTTAGATCAAAATCTTTCATGAACACAGAAGTATTCACTTGTTTGCTAGTCAATCCTAGTTTCCAACTAACAGGCACATCTTCATTAGTAACCTGAGCATTCATAAAGAATACACACATCACTGCCACTAATAACAATTTGAAATTCAAAACTTTCTTTTTTAACTAAACGTAAACAAATTTAACCATTTAAATATACTATTATATTAAAATAAAACTATTAATTTTCGATTTCATTTCATTCTGACCAAAATATATTTTCAAAATATGTCTGCAAATATAACATCCAACCCCTTGATAGATAAACTTCCGGATCATTTAAAACAATTCATAAAACCTCAAAATTATGATGAATACACTCCTATTGATCAAGCGGTATGGAGATATGTTATGCGTAAAAACATCACTTCTTTAAGTAAAGTAGCCCATAGTTCTTACCTCAATGGGTTAAAAAAAACAGGGATTTCTACTGACGAAATTCCTAGTATGTATGGTATGAATAGAATTCTTAAAGAAATAGGCTGGGCAGCGGTAGCAGTTGATGGTTTTATTCCGCCAAATGCATTTATGGAGTTTCAGGCCTATAATATTCTTGTTATTGCTTCAGATATAAGGCAACTTGAAAATATTGAATATACTCCGGCTCCCGATATCATTCATGAAGCCGCAGGGCATGCTCCGATTATTGCGAATCCTGATTATGCAGAATACCTAAGACGTTTCGGAAAAATTGGCTGTAAGGCTATCTCTTCTAAAAAAGATTATGATATGTACGAGGCCATCCGCGAACTCTCTATCCTAAAAGAAGCACAGAATACTAATCCAAAGGATATTAAAAAAGCCGAAGAAAGAATTGAAGCTCTTCAAGATATAAAAGAAACACCATCAGAAATGGCATTGATACGTAATCTGCATTGGTGGACTGTAGAATATGGACTTATTGGGACTCCTGAAAACCCAAGTATCTATGGCGCGGGCTTATTATCTTCTATTGGAGAAAGTGAATGGTGCATGACTGATCATGTAAAAAAACTACCCTATTCTCCAGACGCGGCTTTTCAGGATTTTGACATTACAAAACCACAACCGCAGCTATTTGTAACTCCGGATTTTGCATACTTATGTCAAGTTTTAGAGGAATTTGCAGACACTATGGCTTTACGAAAAGGCGGGCATCGTGGACTTAAAAAATTAATAGCGTCAGAAAACTTAGGAACCATAGAATTAAGTACCGGATTACAAATCTCAGGAACTTTTACTCGAATGATTACAAATGAAGATAATCAAGTAATTTATTTTGAAACCAAAGGTCCTACAGCGCTTTCTTACAGCAAAAAAGAACTTATCGGTCACGGAACTACAACACATAATAAAGGTTTTGGCTCTCCTTTAGGAAAGCTAAAAGGAATTAATCTTGCCATAGAAAACATGTCTCCTAGAGATCTAAAAGCCTATAATCTACACGAAGGAAAATATGCCGAATTCGTTTTTGATAGTGGCATTACGGTTTCAGGAACAATTATTACCGGAACCCGAAATATAAAAGGGGAATTAATTATTATTCAGTTTAGTGAATGTACTATTATGTATCAAGAAGAGTATCTCTTTAAACCAGAATGGGGAACCTTTGATCTAGCCGTTGGCAAAGAAATTATTTCGGCATTTTCTGGACCTGCAGATGATCAATCTTTTGATCTAATCACCTATAACCCTTCTTCGGTTGCTGTAAAAAAAACGTATACTCATGAGCAACAAGAGCTTCACGACTTGTATCAAAGTGTTCGAAATATCAGAGAAGGTAAAAATGCCAAATTTTCTCTGGAAGGAATATTCGAAATCATAAAAACCGACCATACCGATGACTGGTTACTTTCGATAGAAATCTATGAGTTAGTACATGATAGAGATATGGCGTTTGCCAATGTTATTCTAGAACATCTTACCCAATTAAAAACTAAAAAACCCCAAATTGCTCATCTTATTGATGGTGGTCTCAAAACAGTAAACAACTATCAAGAAACACATAGTTTATAACTTTAGAAAGACACTCTTCATGTTTCCTAGTAAAATCTACTGATTTTATAAACTAATACAACCTCTTAGCACATATAATCACTATAAATAGTAATAAGATATTTGAAGTAATTTTTGGGATAACCTATAAAACACCCGATCATTACCTCAAATTCATCGTGTATTACTTTGTACTTCTTACTAAGTAGTATTTGCCATAGATTTAATCTTGTAGATAATAAAAATACAGCACTATTTTCTACATAAATAAATACACTGAATATTAACTTTAAAATACTATTTATTATGAGAGTACCAGCATCAGTAATGCACATGAATACTTTGAGAGACGTTAGAAATTATACTCGTCAAATTAATCGCTCAATAGAAATTCAATCAATACAACAAGAGCTTGCTAATTTTCGTCATGATTTAATCACTATGTATCAACAAAATATTGCATACCAACCGGGGATTAATCGTGTTCCGAACAGAGACATAGCGGGTCTTATCAACACTCGCTTGCAAAACATAAACAACCTACAAGTACAGCAACAGCTAGCTCCTGGAGTTTTGCAAAACGCTCAAGGCGTTATGCAACAAATTCAGCAAATGATTCCTACTAATGGAAATATCACAACAGCTAATCTCATTCCAATCATACAACAGGCGATACCCTTGTTAGAAGCATCTTTTCAAGCAGCACAACAACAAATACAATATCCTACTGCGCAACAAATCACTGACGTTACTACTCGCTTCAATAATATACCGCCTCAGTACATGAGATTTGCTCGAGGTGTTACACCACCAACACAACAAAATCGCAATACTGTAGTGCAGAACGAACAACTCTTAACAGGATCTTTAGCACAAAGACAAGGTATTGTACCCCCGTATGTTGCTCCGAGACAACCGAGACAACATAGACCAATACCGGCATTACCTGTTCGAAATAATCCTGTAAACCAACAGCAGAATTTAGCAGGTCTAGGACAACTTCCTCCAGGAGCAGCTGCCCAAAACCAAAATGGTCTAGGAAATCAGCCTGCCCGAGGTAGACGCCAGAATCAGAACAATAACAGAAGGGCTGGTCAAGGTATGGGGTGACTTTAGAAATAGATACAAATGCACAACCCGAAGTATACTTTTGTAGCGCCAATCTAAGCGCTACAAAAGTTTATTTTCTAAAAATCCATAAAAGGATATGTTTCCTGTAGTTCTTGTTTTTTGAATTGAAGCTGTTGCAGAAAGTCCTGATGTTGCTTACTATTAGGATTAAAAGCACGATGGTTTAATCCTCTGGTAATCTCTTCTACTTTTCTCATTATTGGATATACTTTTTCTTCAATCCAAGTTTTAGAAAAACGATCCCAAATATACTCAATGGCCAACACAGAAGGGTGGATCATATCAGTATCATAAAAACGATAATCTCTAAGCTCATCCATCATAATCTCATATGCAGGAAAATAAGATACATTCTGGTTTCTATCCAGTACAGTATGTACACCAGTAACTAAGTGAGACTTACTCCTTGTGTTTTGCACAAAACCATCTTTACTATGTCGCACAGGGGATACCGTAAACATAATATGTACAGAAGGATTAATACTGCGTATTAAGTGTATACAATTCTGAAGACTCTGTTCGATATCCTTTACAGCGAGTAATTCTTTTACAAATTCTCTTTGGGGAATCTTGTGACAATTAGCTACAAGCATATCTAATGCCTTCAATTTATAGACCCATGCTGTCCCTAGGGTTATCGCAACATGTGTTGCTGACTTTAACTCTTCTTTAGTAAGCAACAAGGCCTCATTAAGACTTGCTAACACCTCATTCTTATCAGGGCCACTTAAGGCTGAGTGCGCATCAAAACAATGCCATTGCTCGTTTACATAAAAAAGATCCGTTTCTGTATATCGCTCTCCTTGAGAGGCCATCCATAAAAAAGTTTCTATGGCTTTAGGGTGAAATAAAATCCCAAAAGGATTTATGCTATTTTTAAACTTAAAATACGCTAATTTATCACCTATATTTTCGGCAAAACAAGATCCCAGAAGTACGATTTCACTATCATACCCTATTTTTGGCTGCTGCTCTTGAATTGGTATTTTTGTTTGTAATTTCATACCCTCTACATACTCTCATACCTTAAGGAAGAGAGTGATGACATGTTATGTTGTCATTTATTATTTTATGTATTGCTTTGCATTATCTAATGCTTCAAGAATTCCTTCTGGTTTTTTACCTCCTGCAGTTGCAAAAAATGGTTGACCGCCACCACCACCTTGGATGTATTTACCGAGTTCACGAACTACTTGCCCAGCATTTAACCCTTTTTCTTCTACCAAGTTCTTCGAAATGTAGCATGATAATAGCGCTTTATTATTCTGTTCAGCACCAAATACCACAAATATATTATCGACTTCTCCTCCTAACTCAAATGATAAATCCTTAATTCCTGACGCATCCAGATCTACGTTCTTGGCCAAAAACTGAATCCCATTAATATCTTCAAATTGGGACTTGAGTTCTCCTTTAAGGTTTTTAGCCTTATCCTTGAGAAGAGCTTCAATCTGCTTTTTAAGACTAGTGTTTTCTTCTTGTAAAGACGTTATCGCTTTTACAGGATCTTTCACATTTTTCAATACTTCTTTTACCTGATTATATGATTCTGACTGAGAAGTAAAATACTCTTTTGCTGCATCTCCTGTTATACCTTCTATTCGTCGAATCCCTGCTGCTATTGCACTTTCTGATGTTATCTTAAAATGCCAAATATCTCTTGTATTCTCAACATGAATTCCACCGCATAACTCCATTGATTCTCCGAATCGAATTGCTCTTACCGAATCTCCGTATTTTTCTCCGAATAAAGCAATAGCACCTTGTTCAATAGCTTTTTCATACGAGATCCCTCGTTGTTCATCTAGCATCAAATGTTCTCTAATACGAGCATTTACAAAATCTTCGACTTGTTGTAACTCATCACTACTCACTTTTGCAAAGTGCGAAAAATCAAAACGTAAATTACCACTATGAACCATGGATCCTTTCTGTTCTACATGTGTCCCCAAAATTGATCGCAATGCCTGATGCAATAAGTGTGTTGCCGTGTGGTTGGATGCTGTTCTTGCTCTTTGTTTATTATCTACTACTGCTTTAAATTTGTCAGAAATATTTTTAGGCAAATTTTTTGCAAAATGCATGATCACATTATTCTCTTTTTTAGTATCGATAATATAGGTAACATCACCATTTGCAGCCTCTAAATACCCTTTATCTCCTACTTGTCCTCCTCCTTCTGGGTAAAAAGGAGTCTTATCGAATGCTAACTGATATAAAGCTCCGTCCTTCTTACTATCTACTTTTCTGTATCGTGTAATCATAACATCGCTAGAGAGATGGTCATACCCTATAAATTCTTCTGAAACATCTGAAACTAAAAGCTCCCAATCTCCTGTAGAAACTTGTGATGCTGCTCTAGATCTATCCTTTTGTTTCTGTAACTCAACCTCGAAACTCTTCTCATCTAACTCATACCCTTGCTCACTTAGAATTAACGCTGTTAAATCTATAGGGAAACCATAAGTATCATACAACTCAAACGCCTTCTCTCCCGATACCACTTTACCATCAGTATTCTTTAGTACAGTATCCAAAAGTGTCAATCCTTGATCTAGCGTTCTCAAGAAAGAATTTTCTTCTTCTTTAATAACATTTACAATAAGGTTTTTCTGAGATTTAAGTTCAGGAAATGTACTCCCCATTTGCGAACTCAATGTCTCTACCAATTTATAAATAAATGGCTCTTTGGTATTTAGAAATGTAAAACCATATCGTATTGCTCGGCGCAAAATTCTACGAATTACATAACCTGCGCCTGTATTACTTGGCAATTGCCCATCTGCAATAGAAAACGAAACTGCTCTAACATGATCCGCTATTACCCGAATTGCTACACTTACTTTACCGTCTTTGTCTGTAGGTGCACTAAGTTTATCATATGTTGAATTAGTGATGGTCTCTATTTCACGTATTAAAGGTGTAAAGACGTCTGTATCATAATTAGACTTTACTCCTTGTAATGCCATACATAATCTCTCAAATCCCATACCTGTATCTACATGCTGCGCAGGCAGTTTTTCTAGAGACCCGTTTGCTCTGCGATTATATTGCATAAAAACCAAATTCCAGATCTCTACTACTAGAGGGTGATCTTGATTCACCAAATCCCTACCCGATATGTTAGCTTTCTCTTCTTTTGACCGCAAATCAACATGAATCTCTGAACAAGGACCACAAGGCCCCTGATCTCCCATTTCCCAAAAATTATCCTTCTTATTCCCCATAATAATGCGGTCCTCAGGCACAATTTCTTTCCATAGGTCATATGCTTCCTGATCCATCTCCAAATCATCTTCTTTTGCTCCCTCAAAAACAGAAACATAAAGTATATCTTTATCAAGACCATATACATCTGTTAATAACTCCCAAGCCCATTGGATAGCTTCTTTCTTAAAATAGTCGCCAAAACTCCAATTCCCGAGCATTTCAAACATCGTATGATGATAGGTATCCATACCCACCTCTTCTAAGTCATTATGTTTACCACTTACTCTCAAACATTTTTGAGTATCTGCGATACGGTTACTTTTAGGAATACTATTCCCTAAAAAGAACTCCTTAAACTGGTTCATCCCTGCATTTGTAAACATTAATGTGGGATCATCTTTGATTACCATAGGGGCAGATGCCACAATACCGTGTTTTTTGGATTTAAAAAACTCTAAAAACTGATTTCTTATTTCTTGGGATTTCACAAGTCTACTATTTTACTTCATTAATTATCATATCAAACCGATACTCTTAAGTCTATATTTTGAGATCTGATCCAAACTGTATTCTTTAAATAACACTTATAACTATTTTTAAAATACACCTCTAATCGTGGAGTTTTGAATAAAAATCACTTTTTACCTCGTGCTTTCAAACTCAAAAAAAAACCTCTCAATTATCTAAAAAACAATACCTTACAAGGATTACATGCAAGAATCATTTAACAGAAAACCATTGATTTACCTCAAACTTTACAACAATTTATTATATTTGTTGTGATGTCATGTTTTTTAACATGCCACACATTGGTTGATATCCTGCAAAAATAGCATATTTTAAATTATGTCAAAGATTAAATACTACTATGATAGTGACACGCTATCATATCGCAGAATAGAGCAAAAAAAGGGGCGAAAATTTGGTATAGCAGCATTAAGTATCATCGGGTCTTTTTTAGCCGGTTTTATCCTTCTTCTTATTTATTTAAATATTCCTCAGTTAGAGACCCCCAAAGAAAAAGCTTATCGCAGAGAGCTAGAGAACATGCAACTTCAGTATGACCTGATGAACAAGCGACTCAAGCGTGACGAGAATATTCTACAAGAAATTGCCGAACGTGATGACAATATTTATCGTTTATATTTTGGCGCAAATCCTATTCCTGAAGCCTTGCGTAACGCAGGTTTTGGCGGTGTTAACAGGTATAAAAATTTAGAAGGATTTGATAATTCTGATATTATTATACACAGTAGTGAGCGAATAGACAAGCTAACAAAACAAATTGTAGTGCAATCAAAATCACTCGATGAAATTGCAGATTTGGCCAAACAAAAAGAAGAATTATTAGCAACTATACCGGCAATTCAGCCAATACAAAACTCTGACTTAAAAAGAATGGCATCTGGATATGGGTGGAGAAGTGACCCGTTTACAAAGGCAAGAAAGTTTCATTACGGAATGGACTTTTCGGCAGCTACAGGAACACCCATTTATGCTTCTGGCAATGGCGTTGTCACCAGAGCAGATGCTAATTCAACAGGATACGGAAGACATATACGAATTGATCACGGCTTTAATTATGTTAGTCTCTACGCACATTTAAGCAAATACAATGTCAAAAAAGGACAAAAAGTAAAACGTGGAGATGTTATCGGATTTGTAGGAAGTACCGGAAGATCGGTAGCTCCTCATTTACACTACGAAATATTTAAAGATGGTGAACGTATTAATCCCCGTAACTTTTATTATGGCAGCTTAACTTCTGAAGAGTTTAGCGAAATGCTCAAAGCCTCTAATTTGATTAACGAAACTTTAGACTAAACACCAATCAATGCGTAAACTTCTTCTTTTAGCCATCATTTTTGGTTTCAGTAGCTCTATACAATCCCAAAAATATTCGAAAGAAGTTATTGATTCGATGTTTGTCATCGCAAAAAAAACACAGCAAGAACTTGCAGCTCCCAAAAGCATCAAAATAATGGCCGTTGGCGACATTATGATGGGTACTGATTTCCCTAATACAAGCTATCTCCCTCCTGAGGGCAAAGGACCATTTGATGATGTAAATAGTATCCTGACTAACGCAGATATTTTATTTGGTAATCTAGAAGGTACCCTAACCGATGAAGGAGAAAATGCAAAACGCTGTTCTGATCCTTCTAAATGCTATTCTTTTCGATCTCCCGAATACTTTGGTAAATATCTCGAAGAAACTGGGTTCGACGTAATGAGTATTGCCAATAACCATATAGGTGACTTTGGTCCAATCGGTATTAAAAACACGACAAAAGTATTAACCCAACATGGTATTGCCTATGCCGGAGTTTTTGCACAACCGTCCACAATTTTTGAGAAAAATGGAATTACATATGGATTTTGTGCCTTTGCTCCCAACAAAGATTGTGTAAAAATTCATAACTTAACCAATGCAAAAAAGATAGTAATTGAACTTAAACAAAAGGTAGATATTGTGATTGTCTCTTTTCATGGTGGAGCCGAAGGACTTAAATACACTCATGTTCCTAGAAAAACCGAACGTTTTTATGGTGAAGACCGTGGGGATGTTTATAAATTCGCCCACACATTAATTGATGCAGGTGCCGATATTGTTCTCGGTCATGGGCCTCATGTCTCTAGAGCCTTTGAAGTATATAACAATAAATTTATCGCCTATAGTTTAGGTAATTTTTGTACATACTCACGATTTAACCTCAGCGGAATCAAAGGATATGCTCCTATTGCAGAAATTGAAATCGATACCGATGGTAATTTTATAAAAGGGGTATTGCATTCTGCACGACAAATTGATGAGATTTATCCATTTATAGATGATAAAAAAAGAGCACTGAAAGAAATTAAAAAGTTAACCGCCGAAGATTTCCCTGAAAGCAAGTTGATTTTTGAGGATGATGGAAGTTTTACACAACAAAAAGAATAAACTATGTATGTAGACTTACCTAAAAAGATGTACTATGGTATCGGTGAGGTTGCTGATGCATTTGGCGTTAATACGTCTCTAATTCGATTCTGGGAAAAAGAATTTGACATTCTTAAACCCAAAAAAAATGCTAAAGGTAATAGAAAATTCACTCCAGAAGACATCAAAAACCTTGAGCTAATCTACCATTTAGTAAAAGAACGAGGATTTACACTCGAAGGAGCAAAAATTCACCTCAAAGAACAAAAACAAGATGCCTTAGATAGTTTTGATATTATCAGAAAATTAGAATCTATCAAAGGACAACTACTTAAAATTAAAGAACAATTATAACAAATCAATTGACTCATGAAAAAGTTTTTAATCCCCATAATCGTAATTGTAATAATTATTGGCGTTATCTACTCTCTTTTTGTAGGAAGATACAATACGGCAATTACACTTCAAGAAGATGCAAAAACTGCATGGTCTAATGTAGAAAGTGCCTACCAACGGCGTAGTGACCTTATCGGAAATCTGGTAAAAACTGTGCAAGGTGCTGCCGATTTTGAGCGTAACACTCTTAAAGAAGTAATCGAAGCACGTGCAAAAGCTACTTCGGTAACTATTGATCCTAGCAATATCACGCCTAACCAAATGGCTCAATTTCAGCAAGCACAAGGAGGATTAACCTCTGCCTTATCTAAATTATTGGTAACCGTAGAGCGTTATCCTGATCTTAAAGCAAATCAGAACTTTATGAATCTACAAACACAATTAGAGGGGACAGAAAATAGAATTAATGTAGAACGTAATCGATTTAATGAGAAAGTCGGAACCTATAATAAACACCTTCAAATTTTCCCTAATAATTTCATCTTAGGCCTTTTTAGTAATTTCGAAGAAATGACTAGATTCGAAGCAGATGCCGGAACAGAAAAAGCTCCTGATGTTGATTTTGATTTTAAGTAATGTCTAAAGTCGAAGAATTTCTTACCGCAGCTCAAGAACAGCAAATTATTGCTGCAATAAGAGATGCCGAAAAAATGACATCCGGAGAAATTCGGGTACACCTAGAACCCCATACCCAACTAGATGTTTTAGAGAGAGCATCAGAAGTTTTTCATCAACTCAAAATGGATACTACAGCACAACGCAATGGTGTATTAATTTATGTCGCTGTAGAGGATCGCCTTTTTGCCATTGTAGGAGACCAAGGGATCGATAAAGTAGTTCCTGATAATTTTTGGGAACAGACAAAAAATGCGATTCTCGAACAATTTAGAGCAGGTAATTTTTGTAATGGTATTATTAATGGAATTCTAAGCGCAGGTGCTCAATTACAAAAATATTTTCCGTGGGATCATACAGATACCAATGAACTCTCAGATGAAATCTCAAAAGGCTAATGAAAGGTGCCAAAAAAACTATACCACTCTTTTTTCTGAGTATCGCTATTTATTTATGTTCTATAAACATAGTAATGGCGCAACGAACAATACCTCAGAAACCATCACTACAAACTTCGGTATTTGATGAAGCTGGTATGCTGTCAAAGTCTCAAGCCAAGCAATTAGAAGATAAACTAATTCGCTACGCTGACACAACTTCTACTCAAATAGTGGTTGCCACTATTACTTCATTACAAGGCGAAAATATTGGACTCTATGCTGCAGAATGGGCACACAAATGGGGGATTGGTCAAAAAGATGAGGATAACGGTGTATTTCTATTGGTTGCCAAAAATGACAGAAAAATATGGATCACTACAGGATATGGTGTCGAAGAAAAATTAACGGACTTTACGACCAAAACAATTATTGATCAAATCATTACTCCGGAGTTTAAATCAGGTAATTTTTATACAGGTTTAGACAAAGGAACCTCAGCAATTTTTGCAGTTCTTGATGGCACTTTTAAAGGATCCCGAAAAGGCAATAATAACCTCCCCATAGGACAGTTGTTCATGCTTTTAATTTTTATCATTATCATCATTAGAGCATTTTCTAAAAGCAATCATAACGATGGTAGCGGAAACCGAGGTAATAGATCGCGAGGAGGCAGTTTATTAGACATTATAATCCTAAGTAACATGGGACGTGGTGGTTTTGGTGGCGGATCTTCTGGCGGTAGTTTTGGTGGTGGTGGCTTTGGCGGTGGTTTCGGAGGTGGTGGTTTCGGAGGTGGCGGAGCCGGAGGAAGTTGGTAGTGACAAGATGTTAATCCTCTAAATAAGGAATCAAAATAATGACTTGAGTCCCTATGACCTGGTCGAATTCATCAATCTTATCTTCTATTTGAAATTTAAATTTTGTTTTAAACTTTTTTCTATAAATATCGAGCCTCTCTCGAACTATATCAGTAGATAAAGATTCATACCCCCCATTGACTTTTCTCTTCCTATTTTTTCCTTGAGTATAACCAATACCATTATCTTCAATTATACATTTAATTAATTTCTTATCATAATAAGAAGAAAGTGTAACACGTATTTCTCCTTTATCTGTTTTCTCAATTCCATGCTCTACAGAGTTTTCAACAAAGGGCTGAATCAACATAGGAGGTATACAAATTCTATTTTGATCCAGAGATCTATCTACACTAAGTGTATAGTTAAATTTATTATTGAAATCTGATTGTAAGACCAGATAATTCTCTAATGCCATCACTTCATCTTCTAATAAGACAAATTCTTCTCTAGAATTATTAAGAATAAGTCGAAGCAGACTAGAAAAATTTGATATATATATCCTTGCCTTCTCTGTATCTTTATTGATCAAAGACCTAATAACACTAAGTGCATTAAAAATAAAATGAGGATCCATTTGAGATCGCAAAAGGCGCTGCTCTAAACTAACCTTTTCATATCTACCCTGTAGGTTTCTTTGTCTCAACAGCACTCCTCCCAGTACCAAAAACAAAACCAATAATGTCCCTATACTAATGGCAATAACATTCTGTTGCTTGATAATCACCTTCTGCGACTTCGTAGTTTCTTCAAGTTGAGATATTGACTCATCTTTTTGATTACTTTGATACGCAACTTCTAAGTCATTAATTTTCTCCTTAAAAAGCTTTTCGTAAAAAGTCTTGATATAGTTATTTTTCTCCTCAAGCAGTTTATATGCTTCTTTATGATTATTTGTTTTTTTATGATATAATATGTTACGATCTAAAAATGATTGATATAATTCATAATCATTCCTGTCAATTTTTTCTATTACTTTTATTGAGTCCTCCAATACCAGTAAATTAGTCAATGCTTTTTGATAGTGTTCCTCTTGAAGCTCTACATAAATTTTATTTGCCAAAACAAATAAATTGGCCAACTCATACTTTGGTTTAAACTTAATATAGGCTTCTTCTTGTTGTTTATAATGATATACCGCCGAGTCAATGCTATTGTTTTTTTCATACAAGTAACCCAAATTAGAATGGATCGCTGTAATATTTCCTGTAACATTAGATTGAATTGATTTGTCTAATGCCTTTTTTAAATAAAACTTAGCAGAGTCTTCATCGATTTTCTCATACAAATAAACAACACCAATTTTCGTATGAGCCGCAATATTTGTTCTCGGAATAGACATATAAAAAGAATCTTTCAACGTCTTTTTATAGTATTTTAATGTGGTTTCCGGATTTCCTAACTCCAGATGACAGCTAGCGATCCCAGCAAGTATATATGACTTAAATTTATAGGGATATTTTTCTGACAAATTTAACGATTTATGAAAATTCTCTATCGCTCTTTTGTACTGTTTTTTATGTTTTAAAACAGTACCAATATAAAAATAAGTTATCAATAAACTTTCCGCATCTAGATCGCGCTTTACAGAGGATCTTTTATAATTATCCACAGCACTTTGGCTATAATACAACACAGAGTCATACTCTTTTTCAAAATACTGTTGAACTCCCTTATTGCCATAATAATATGTCCAACCTAACAAACTTTTATCACGCTCCAAATACATTTTGAAACTATCTAACTTTTGAGAAGAAGCTCTGTATAATTTAATTGTATCTAATTCTTGTTGAGTGATTTTTTTTGTCTGAGCATAAAAGACACTTGTTATTAAAAAAAATGCGACTGTAAATTTGTACATGTTATTCAAACTATTATTTTAAGTTTGTTAAAACTAGAAAAAAAATCTAAGTAAATATTCACTATAGTCAGTATTTAAAAAATGTAATACAAGGATATGGATCTGAAAATTAGGACTATCATAATAGAAGATGATCAAGACGCATTTGATGATCTAAAATTACTTATTGATAAGAATCTAGACACTATTGAAATCATAGGTCATTGTGATACGATCAAAGCTTCTATAAAAATGATCAATACTCTAAAGCCTGAAATTGTATTTATGGATATCATTTTAAAAGACGGTAATGCTTTTGAAATACTAGATAATATTGATAATTCTAATTTTGAAGTTATATTTGTAACTGCTCATAATCAATACTTAGAAAAAGCCATAGCACATTATGCTTTTCATTACATTCTAAAACCCATTGAATTATCAAAACTTGAGCATGTTATAAAAAGGTATAAAACCCTTAAGGAGCGTATGTTTTCTTTTGCCAAATACGAAGTGTTCTCAAAGTTTATCAAGGATCAATTTTCGCAGTTGATGCTTCATGTCAATAATGAGCATATTATGGTGAATCTAAACGATGTAATAAAGTGTGAGGCCGACAATAATTATGCGCTTTTTTTTCTATCTAATGGCAAAAAATTACTTGCATCAAATACACTAAAGTATTATGATGAATTATTATCTCACAAAGGCTTTTTTAAGGTACATCGTTCTTGCTTAATAAATGTAAAACACATTAGTTCTATTTATAAAAAAGAGGCTATAATACTTAATACTAAAGAAAAGATTATGGTTTCACAAAGAAATAAATCGAATTTGTCAGATTTGATTAAGCTCCTTTCATAACCATATATCGCTTACCTCTTCTTTCTTATCGTTTACCAAAGTTTTCGTATCACTTACAACAATTAGGTTGTCGTTAAGCGCTATTACGACTAACTATGTCTAAAATTTAAAAGGAATTTGAATACAATCTTATGTATATAATTTTTTGAGAAAGATCCCTCGAAAATAACAGTGTACAATAAGAAAGACATAATCCTCGAGTGTCTATAAATGTTCAGGGAAAATAATTATTTAAAAAAACAAATTTATGACAAATTTATCAAGTTTAAAAGGATTCAAAACACTTAACAGAGTACAACAACAAAGTATCAATGGTGGACTTTATATCTGTAATAATGGCCTGCAACCATCACCATGTGATTCTGAAGAGAAAGATGATTGGGATATTATAAACGAATAGTCATTAACCCCGCTTTATGCATTAGAAAATTTATTACATCTTGAAAACTGACGGAAAACCTTAAGCTTTGCTCTGTTTTTCAATTTAACCGTAGATAGCTACGCTGAAAATCAATAAAACATTTCCCCACATCATCTGGCCTCTTTATATAAAGCCAAACCATTGGCTTTACAGTGATCCTATTGCATTTTTAAGCTTCATTACAAAGTTCTAGCACATAAAGCGGGTTAAACTTACAATATCAAAAGCACATCTTTATCAAGATGTGCTTTTTGTTTTTAAGACTATCGTTACGTAACTCTTTCCCTAAGTACACTGAAATAGGCACCTATCAAAAACAAAAAATACTAGCTTTTATTGGGCTTTAAAGCCTCATGACAAAGTATAATAACCTAAACTGGGTTTAACAAAAAAATTCTTTTGCTTTTTCGAAGCTTACATTTGAAATACCCAAATCACATTCACATTGTCTTGTTATATTTTTTAAATCATGCATCATTAATATAGAGATGTATGAATACTTAAGAAAAGTCATTGTAAGCGTATCTGTATTTACTCAGATTGCACATTGGACAATCCGGAAGTATGCTACCCAAAATAACAGTTGATAGTTTTGGTCTCTTTATACCCTCGAAAAAATGAGCTAAAACATTTATAAAAAAAGGCAGAACACCCTGAATGCCTTAAAAGAAAATCAGGGAATAACAAATCATTAAATTTATTAATATGAAAGCATTATCAAATTTAAAAAACTTCACAACTTTAAGTAAAACTCAACAAAGCACTATTTCTGGTGGATTTATCGGAGCAAACTGTGGTATTGATCCTTGTGCACCACCTAAACCTATTGACAATTCTGACAATGCAAATAAGTAATATATTTTTTTGCAGATAAATATTAAAACAGCTTATCCAAATAACGATAAGCTGTTTTTTTATTATTTCTTCCTTAAATACACCGAAACAGGTACTCCGTGAAAATCAAATTCTTTACGTAATTGATTCTCAAGAAAACGTTTATAAGGATCTCGTATATATTGTGGTAGATTACAAAAAAATGCAAACTGCGGTTGCGGTGTAGGTAATTGGGTAATATATTTTATTTTCACATACTTCCCTTTATATGCTGGTGGTGGGCTACGCTCAATAATAGGCAACAACGTATCATTAAGCTCACTAGTTTTGATCTTTTTTGATCTATTTTTATATACATCGACAGCAGTCTCTATTGCTTTAAACAAACGCTGTTTTGTTAACGCCGAAATAAATACAATAGGAACATCTGTAAAAGGTTCTATTTGCTTTCGGATGTATTTTTCGAAATCTTTGAGCGTATTACTTTCTTTATTTTCTATAAGATCCCACTTGTTTACAAGAATCACTACCCCTTTACGGTTGCGTTCTGCCAACCAAAATATGTTCTGTACTTGTCCATCAAAGCCTCGTGTCGCGTCCAAAACAATTAAACACACATCGCTATGCTCTATCGCCCGAACTGAGCGCATTACAGAATAAAACTCAAGATCTTCTTTTACTTTGGACTTACGGCGTATTCCTGCTGTATCTACCAAATTAAATTCAAAACCAAAACGATTATACTTGGTATCAATTGCATCTCTAGTGGTACCTGCAATATCAGTTACAATGTATCTATCTTCTCCTATTAAGGCATTAATAAAAGAAGATTTTCCTGCATTAGGCCTACCAACTACAGCAAATCTAGGCAAATCATCCTGAACATCTTCTTCTTTCTCTGGCAAAGCTTCTACTAATGCATCCAAAAGTTCTCCTGTACCACTACCATTAATACTTGCGATCGTATAATACTCCCCTAATCCCAAACTATAAAACTCTACCGCATCTGCTGCCCTCTTGGTATTATCTACTTTATTAACGGCAAGAAATACAGGTTTATCAACTTTGCGAAGTAAGTTTGCTACATCTTCATCCATTCCTGTTACCCCAGACTCTACATCGACTATAAAAATAATGGCGTCTGACTCTTCTATAGCTAACTCTACTTGTTTATCTATTTCTGATTCGAAAACATCATCACTACCAACTACATATCCACCAGTATCAATTAAAGAAAACTCAACACCATTCCAATCACTTTTTCCATAATGACGGTCTCGTGTAACACCACTTACAGCATCAACGATCGCTTCTCTTCTTTGAATTAATCGATTAAAGAATGTTGATTTTCCGACATTTGGTCGTCCAACAATTGCTACAATACCACTCATTATTATCTTTTTCTAAATTTTGCACAAAATTAGACTTTTTATTTTAGAACTCACTCTTAAATATCTACCTAAACTAAAATGTCTTTCTTTTCGCTGTTTCTTTTTGGCAACTCTAATATATTGAGGTTCTTTTTTGGAAATAATTCTATATAATACTCAGAAGGACAATGTTCTTTATCATAAAATTCATCCGGTTATTTAGTCCAGCTAAAGAATGAAAATAAATATGAAGGTGGCAAAAAAAAATTCCATGTCCCGCATTTGGGTCCATGGAACTTTTCAAAAATTGATAGTCAGTCAGTGAAATAATTACTCAAATCAAAGATAACAAGTATTGTACCTTAGTTGGTTACTGTAAAACAACAAAGTTTTTATGGATAAATATTTAACATCTTTAATGATAACTTTAACATCTTATTTTGAAGGCAATTAGCACAATTGAATACAGAAATATTTATTTTAGTGATTCCTATCAATTTCATAAATCGCTACTGTGTTTGATACTTCATTGGTAACAATGATCAAATCATTCCCGGTAGGACTATCTTTTCCTTTTATTGCAATCAACCCTTCTGGGGCAATATCATTTTCATCATACAACCATTCTAAAAATGTAGGATTTGATGGATTAGTCATATCATACACCATAACTCCTCCTGTTCGCTCTAGCCCTACAAAAAGTAAAGTTCTATCCTTAACTTTTAGGGTTACTACAGCTTCGGGTTCAGTACCTTTATCATCAGATCGGCTATCGGGCCCATCCCCTTGATTACTGTTAAACGCATTGGTATCTATATCAAAAATTGTTTTAGCTATTTGATCTCCACTATCATAAATAACAGTTCCATTAGTTGACCATATAGTAAAAGATCGGGCCCCATATCCATAAATAGCGTCATAATCTCCATCTGCATCTATATCACCGTTGGCATTGGTAATCTTTAACCTCCCTAAATTTTCTTCAGATTGTAAAGCTTCTGCATTAGGAAACACCATTGGATCAAGAGTA
Source organism: Aquimarina pacifica (assembly GCF_000520955.1). Lineage (GTDB taxonomy): Bacteria > Bacteroidota > Bacteroidia > Flavobacteriales > Flavobacteriaceae > Aquimarina > Aquimarina pacifica. The sequence goes on from NZ_JACC01000011.1 coordinate 31,358, forward strand.
AGATCACCTACTCTGTCTTCCTCAGAAAAACCATCGTAATCTCTTGCATCTCCTTCATTAGCGGTAACCAAATACCCGGTTCCTCTTATGGAGACAAATTCGATTGCATCGGGCTGATAAAAACTAAGGACTGGCCAGTTCTTAAAGTTGCCTAAAACGTCATCTTTATCACTAGCATCTATTTGATTATTCGATACACTATAATCCTTTACTCCCAACCCAATAACATCGGTTATTGTTTTTGTTCTTAAATCTACTATTGCTAATCCATTATTCTCTTGTAGTGTCACATAGGCCTTCTTAGAATCTTTAGAAACAGCTATATATTCTGGTTCTACATCTTGAGCAAGGGAGGCGTTAGGTCCAAAAACCCTAAAATCATTCCCAATATCTTGCCCATTAAATGCAGTAAAATCAAGATGTGAAATTTGCTCTGTTGCAACTTCTATAATGGTTATTGAACCTTCTGGATCATCTGTATACTCATCATTAGGCTCTCCTTCATTTGCAACAATAATGTATTTACCATTAGGGCTAAATGTTACCATATCTGGCAATGCACCCGCAGCATAGGTATTAATTAGAACTTGAGAGCCTGAATCATAGACTGCAATCACACCATTATCCTGTTTATTTATGGCATTCTCTAAGGCAACTGCTACCATACCGTCATGAACTGCAACACTATTAGGAATACCCGAAAGCGGTATATCTGTGCCACTAACTGGAGAACTTGGATCAGAAATATCCCAAACAGAAAGTTCTGTATCATTTGGGTTTACGATAAAAAGTTTATTTGTTTTTGGATCAAAGGCAGAGATTTCTGCGAACCCTTCATCTCCCGAACCATTAAAAAGACTACCTATTTTTGTAAATGTCAATTCGGCACTCCCGACACCACCATGATAGTCGTCTAAATTACAAGCACTGAATAGTCCTGAAAAAAATAGAGAAAAAAGAAACAATTTGTTGAAGATTTTCATGTTGAATAATTTGTGTGATTAAACCCTCTAAAATTCACAACAAATATTTCTTAAACGTTATGGTAAGTATAAATAATTAACATAAAAAGATATGCTCATATATACTTTATTTACATATACTTATTCTTTAGATCTCAATAACAACTCTCTAAACATTCTATCCCCTTTTTTTCTAATTATTATAAAATAAATCAATGAAGAAAATTGACTATTCCTATGCAAAACTTTAACGATTATGTGTTAAACAAAAAAATCAAGAACCTCGAAAGCACCTAATGTATTATCGCCAATACAAATTTTGGGGCAATAAAATTTTCAGGAGATTGCCATCAAGGTCAATTTAATTGTTATATCCAAACCGCTTTAATTGATTATTATTACTCCGCCAATTTTTATTGATTTTAACGTATAATTCTATATGTATCTTTTTTCCAAAGAATTTTTCAAGATCCTTACGCGCTTGCGTTCCAACTCTTTTTAGTGCAGATCCTTTATGACCAATGATAATTCCTTTTTGAGAGTCTCTCTCGACCATAATAACTGATCGAATTCTGATTATATCCTCATCTTCAAAAAATTCTTCGGTATCAACTTCGACTGCATAAGGGATTTCCTTTTTGTAATTCTCTAAGATTTTTTCTCGTATTGTTTCATTAACAAAAAAACGTTCGGGTTTATCTGTAAGTTGATCTTTTGGGTAAAAAGGAGGCGAATCTGGCAGCAATTCTACAATTCTGTCAAAAACTTCTTTGATATTAAAATTTTCGAGAGCAGAAATTGGATATAATTCTGCACTTGGTACTTTTTGTGCCCAAAACTGAACTTGTTCCTCTAACTGTTCTTGATTAGATTGATCTATCTTATTAAGTAATAGTAATACAGGGATTTTTGCATTGGTAATTTTATTAAAAAACACCTCATCCTTAAGTTCTTTCTCTCCTATCTCTACCATATATATAAGTACATCAGCATCTTCGAAAGCAGATTTTACAAATCCCATCATTGACTCCTGAAGTTCATACGCTGGTTTTATTATACCAGGTGTATCTGATACAATTACCTGGAAATCTTCTCCATTTACAATTCCCAGAATACGATGTCTTGTAGTCTGAGCCTTAGATGTTATAATAGACAGTTTTTCACCAATAAAAGCATTCATCAATGTAGATTTCCCTACATTAGGATTTCCTATTATATTTACAAAACCAGCTTTATGCGTCATAAAAAGAATTTTAATTACGCAAAGGTAAATGAATATTGCCCAGTAAAACAATAACTAAGGCCTGAATACGGTGTCGTAAGCGTAAACTTTTCTAATCTCATTTAAAAACCTACTTTTTATTTTTTGAAAAAAACGATATCAGTTTATTAACATTTACAGGTAAAAAGATGTTACTAAACTATTGATCAAGAATTTTTTTTTAATCAAAATTTTACTAAATTTAACATAAGTTTGTTTTCAAGAACCCCGTGAAGACTCGTTCTCGCAATTAAATCTCGGATTCGTTTGAAAAAAAATTTAATACTTTTTACACAAATTTTTGCAATAAAAAAATATCTCTTTTTTTATTTTGCAGTTATATTCTCCTCTCCTATCCTCTCTCAAGATCAAAGTAAAATCATAGCAAAAGCTGATCAGGTTTTTAAAGAATTTGCATATATCGATGCAAGAGCTATCTATTTGGATGTAGCACAGCAAGGATATACATCTAAAAACTTATTTTCTAAATTAGCAGATTCATATTATTTTACTGCGGATATGGAAAACTCTGTAGAGTGGTATGAAAAATTAATCCAAAACTACCCTGAAGATCTCGACCCTGAATATCTATTCAGATATGCACAAAGTTTAAAAAGTGTAGAACGCTATCAGGAATCTGACCAAATAATGAATCAATTTTATGAGTTTACCAAAGGGGATAAAAGAGCTACACAATTTATAGAAAAAAGAAACTATCTCGATTTTATAGATATGCAATCAGGAAAATTTGATTTATATTCTTTGAGTATCAATTCAGAAAATTCTGAGTATGCACCCAGTTTTAATGGAAAAAATCAAATCATTTTTGCTTCTTCTAGAGAAAAAAATGTCAGTGATACAAAACTTCATGGATGGACCAAAATGCCTTTTCTGGATTTTTATTCTTCGAATATCTCAGAAGACCAACTAAATCTTGATGAACCCGTAAAATTAAAAGGTCCAATTAACTCAAAATTTCATGAGTCATCAGCTACTTTTAGCGAAGACGGAACAACAGTGTATTTTTCGAGAAATAATTATAATAACAATAGAATAGGAAAAAATAAAGAAGGGATTATTTTACTGAAACTTTATCAAGCTACCTTCAAAAATGATAGATGGGGAGATATTGTAGAGTTACCATTTTCTAGTAATAATTACTCGGTTTCACATCCTGCCTTAAGTGCTGACGGAAGTAAATTATACTTTGCTAGTGATATGCCAGGTACCATAGGTCAATCAGACTTATTCGTAGTAGACATTCTGGGTAATGGAAAATTTAGTAGTCCAAGAAATCTAGGAGCCTCAATCAATACAGAGGGTAGAGAAACGTTTCCCTATATTAGTAAAGATGGCACATTATATTTTGCCAGTGATGGCCATGTTGGGTTAGGAGGACTGGATATTTTTATTGCCAAACCAGACGAAACTGGTTTTTCTAATGCTTTTAATGTAGGAAGACCTATAAATAGCCCAAAGGATGATTTTACTTTTGTAATTAATGATGATACTGGTGTTGGTTTTTTTGCCAGCAATAGAAAAGGAGGTAAAGGGAATGATGACCTATATAGCTTCAAACAAACCGAAGAATTAATTACTTCCTGTCTTCAATATATAGAAGGCTCCGTAAAAAATAGTAGAACAAATGAAATTCTAATTGGAGCAAGCATCACATTATTAGATGACTCTAGAAATGTCATAGACCGAATGATCTCTGATGATAATGGCCTATATAAGTTTACTATCGATTGTGAAACCAACTATATCCTGAGAACAGAATTAGACAATTTTCTACCGAGAGATATTGATTTGACAAGTGATGATACTTTTGAGTTTACACATACCGTTCATATCCCGTTAAAACTTGATGAAACTACACTTTTATCTACTACCGTCGAGATTAATATTGGTGATGATCTGTCTAAAACACTGCAACTTGAACCCATCTATTTTGGAATCGACGATGCAGTTATTAGTTCTGATGATGAAGTAGAACTACAAAAAATAATTTCGGTACTTAAAAAATATCCAGAAATGAAAATCGATGTATGTTCGCATACCGATAGTAGATCCAGTCATTGGTACAATAAAAAACTTAGTGTAGAACGTATGCGAGCGACCATACGTTACTTGGTAAGACAAGGAGGGATTGATTGGCGCAGATTACATGGCAAGGCTTATGGAGAACGACGCCCAATTAATAATTGTACGGATGATACCCCATGTACAGAAGAACAACATCAAGAAAATAGAAGGAGTGAGTTTATTATTACAAGAATTGGTACTGATTAAACCCTCTCTTGGAGTAGAAACATAAGACTTATACACAGATTCATATAATTCCATTAATCTACATTTTTTCTTACAAAGGATACGATTTTTTAAAAAAGTATTATCCCAATTGTACGTTCCATGTGCTATTAAAAGAAAATCAGCTAATTTTTCTTCTGAGACAGATCTAAAAAAGAGCATTTTGTTTCGGTAAATTGAAAAGTCTACATAATATGAACCGTTGATATCAATTAAGTAACTACTAAAAACCACAGTAACTTAAAAATAATGTTCATGTCAAAACATGTTTTAAAGTTGCGTATGGGATGTTTCTAATTCATAGAAAGTTACTTGGGCATAATCATCATCATCCCCTGTATTGTTGGCATGATAAATACCTGCTTTAAAATACTGATATTGTCCACCTTCATCATAACCACTTTCGCTCATATCCACATACTGAATAATATCTTCTTTTCCTTCGCGGGATAAAGTCACCCACATTTCATTACCTACTACTTTTATGGTATAAGAAAACTTCTCATTAAGGGCAATTCCATCTTCGGGGTTTTCACTATTGTTCCCTCTATCACCAATCATGTAATAATAGGTATCTTCTCCATGATTTATTTCATGAGCGAAATAGATAGAACCTAATGTATTATCTTTTAATTTACGGTAATATATCCTGATAGGCTCATCAGTATTGGCATGAATTTGACCTATTATTAGTCGACCTATATGACCATTACTACCAGTAGTGGTTACTTTATTTACTGCTAATGTCGCACTCATTTCGCCATCTACTGCGGCGGCGGCGTTTAGGTCTTCAGTAGGTGCACTACTAAATACCCAATTATTTTTATTTACACCTGTATTTTTAATACTGGTATCTCCATTTCTTAGCATTTCTCGTAATTCTACACGTACGTATTTAGTGTTTGACGAGGTTGTGGCTCCTTGTACTGGGCATCTAAACACCATACCACCATCTTCACCTGTGTAAAAATAATCTGGATGTTCAAAACCGTTGTTTAAAGCTGCTTCATACGTACTATCGGCCTTTCCATTATTATCATTGTCAGTAGGCAAACTAATGTACCAGCTAGATAAATCAAAATTTTCAGATGGAGAAAGGCTTGGATTTAAACTACCACAAGGCTCAGCAGTAGTTTCTTCGGTTTCCTCAGCTTCTTCTTCTACCTCTTCCTCCTCTGTAGGGTTTTCTTCATTAGATGATTCTGTATCTGAATTATCGACAGCAGCATCATGGTTATTTTCAATTTCATTTTCAGGAGAGTTTAAGGCTTCATTCGAACTACAAGATGTAATTGAAAAACTAGCGAAAACAATTACTAAAGCGCTTATAAATTGTATCATCATATTTGAATTTGGTCTAAGATAATAAAAACCAACACTTAATCGATAAAAAAAGCATTTAATCTATGTTTTAATGTGAGATAAAAATCGAATTAGGAGAAATGAATGTATTATTACAAGAATTAGTATTGAGGATTACCATTAAAATAATACCAATCTTCAATACTAATGGATGAATGTAGAATATCACTTATGAAACATTTAGAACTTCACGCTGTTGCTGTTGCTGATCTACAATGCGTCCAATAAGCCATATAAAAGGCTCCACTTGTCCTTTTAGCACACAGGTACCGTTACAAATACCATATAGCAATTCTTTTATATCAGATAACTTCAATGCCAAAAAAGCATCATTATTAGTAAAACGTAATGAACAAAAAGGCAAATTAGAATCCTTATGAGGACCCCATGTCACATCTCCATCTTTGCAAACTATTGTAATTGGTTCTGATGGTTCGGGAATACTAACTGATATAGAAAGGTTTGGAGTCGGAGCAGCAAATTTGCCCATCCATTTTTTTAGGTACAAAGAGAATGTACTGGCCCAAATTTCAAGATCAGATTTTGTTATATTTAATTTACTTGTTTTACTCGCGATTACAGCGAACTGCTCATCTACCTCTCGTTCTGCTACGATAAGCGCTTCTATAGTTTTGTCTACATCTTCAATAGTATGAGAAGCAGAACAAATAAATCTCAAGCGACCTTGTCCACTTTCTACTATCGGATAAGTCACCGCTGATGTCTGAATGCCTAATTTATACAACCTTTGCACTATTGCATAAAGCTTATCTTTATTACTAAAATGTGGTGTTACAATAGGGCCATCTCCTGTTCCTAAATCATACCCTGCATCCTCGAATCTTTTGCGCATATACCGAGTTGTATCCCACAACCGATCACGCAACCGATCATCAAAACGGAGTCGTCGTAATGCTGTGAGTGCTGCAGCCATATCGGCTGGACTAACAGAGGCCTGAAAGATATAGGCCCTTGATGATGATTTCAAAAGGTCAATATGTTCTTGACTAGCAGCAACCACTCCACCAAGACTACCTAAGGCTTTACTGAGTGTTGTCATAATAAAATCTACCTCTTTGGTAACACCTTGAGCAGCACAAATGCCGGCTCCTCCTTTGCCATAGAAACCAAAAGAATGTGCTTCATCGACGAGAACGAGTGCATTATATTTTTTTGCTGTACGCACAATTTCTGCGACTGGCGCAGCACCTTCTCCCATGCTATACACACCTTCTAATACCACTAGAATAGTACGATAGGGTGACATTTCTGATTCAAGGACAGCTTTTAGATCAGCTACGTTGTTGTGTTTGAATGTTCGAAGAGTAGCTCCAGACAAACGAGCACCATCCACAATAGATGCATGACATAATTGATCAATAACAACAATATCATTATTCCCTAGAAGCCCTGCAATGGCTCCAACATTGGCCGTATATCCCGTAGGAAAAAGACAAGCACTCGGTTTTCCTACTAAATTGGCAAATTCTTTTTCGAACTCTAGATGTTGATTAGTCATTCCTGATGCGGCAGCAGAGGTTCCCATTCCTGTTCCAAAACGTTCCAAAGCAATTGAGGCTTCCTTCATGACTTCCTTATCTCGGTTCAAACCAAGATAAAGATTAGTTGTCCATATAATTGCCTCTTTCTCTTCATCATTATAGGCATCCCCAACAATACCTCGGGTTGCACTTCCTGTTCGAAGTACCTTACTGTAAGGGTTTCTGCGATCATCATTCACCATGCGCAAGACTTCTTGAACAAGTTTACCCTTATCAGTAGCACTCCACGCAGAGGCTTTCGCAGCCTGAAATGTCGGATGACTAGACTGAATATGTGTCTGAAAACTACCTAGTGAATCCTTATCCAAACTATAAGGTGTATTCATGGAGTGATGATCAAAACCATTCTCTAGCTTATTGATTATATAATTTGTTAATGTATTGGGGCTAGAATATTCAAAAATCGCCTGAGCTGGCAATTCTTGACCCAACACTTTTGTGAGCCTACTACTAAACTCTAATGTAGTTAATGAGTCTAGGCCAAGGTCATTAAATGAGTAATCTGGCACTACCTGTTTGGGGTTGTCTAAATTAAGCAGATAGGCCACTTCCTTCTGAATAATAGATAGTATTACTGCTTGTTTTTCATTGTCGGATCCTTTAAAATTCTTTATGAGAACACTATTGCTGCGGTCATTAACGGTATCAAAACTTGGGCTTTCTATTGCTTCATTTTGTTTACAGCTTATAGCTTCTGGGTTTGCAAGTTTCTTACGGTCAATTTTGTCATTAGGTAAAAGGGGGAACTCTTTTAGATATTTTACGACCTGTGGAACCATATACTTAGGTAATCGTTGTGATAAATAAGCTTTTACTTTTTCTTCTGTTACTGCTTTATTCTTACTGACTATATAAACCACTAATATTTTCTGACCAACACCACCTTCTACAGCGGCAGCAGCGGCAGCATCAATACCATCCATCAATTCAAGTATTGACTCAATCTCCTCAAGTTCAATCCGAAAACCTCTTATCTTTACTTGTTGGTCAACTCGACCAAGAAATTCGATCTCTCCATTACCTGTCCAGCAACATAAATCACCTGTTTTGTACAATCGATTATCAGGAATCAGATCGGTAGGTTTGACATCTATAAAACGCTCTTTTGTAAGCTTTTCATCAAACAAATAACCACGAGCTAGTTTGCTCCCTGCAAGATATAATTCTCCAGAAACACCCATAGAAACGGGCTTTAGCGTATCATCTAAAATATATGCACGTGAGTTCGGAACAGATCTACCAATCGTTACCATCTTGGTACCAAAAGGAATTTCGGCAATGGTTGAATAAACAGTATCTTCAGTTGGACCGTAGGCATTTAATATCCTTAGATCTGGATTTTGTGCATGGATCTGTTCAACTAATGAACGTTTGAGTGCTTCACCTCCAAAAACGAGACATTGTATTCCAGTTGGCAATTTTTCGGTAGTAAGTAATGCTTGCATTGAGGATGCAACCATTACACATGTTCTAACCTGATCCAAAGCAGGAAGTTTGGTTAGTTCAAGCGCATTTTTTGCTAGTATTATAGTACCTCCTAGTGATAAAGTCCCCATAATTTCCATGACAGAGGTATCAAAACATACTGAGGCACCCGCAAACATTCCCTTCAACTCTTCTTCACTAAATAGCTGACCCATTGATTCACTCATATGTACTATGCTCTTATGCTCAACGGCCACCCCTTTTGGTCTCCCTGTCGATCCCGAAGTATAGATAACATATGCTAAATCAGTGATCGATACTCGTCCCAAATTACCTGACTGATTACCTATTGTGTTGATCCAAACTAGTTCTTTAACTCGACTGCATAGGCTTGCAGCCTTATCACTATCTACAATAGCTGCCGCAGCACAAGAATGCTCTAACATATAATGTATCCTATCTTTCGGATATTCAGGGTCAAGCGGTACATATGCGCACCCTGCCTGCATCACACCTATTAAAACTGCGACTAGTTCCCAAGAACGATTCATGCATACCCCTACCAATGAGCCGGGTTTTACACCACGGGATTCAAGTGCTACGGCAACCTCTTCTGCACGTTTTATCAGACTCCTATAATCTATTTTTGTATTACCATCAATAATAGCCGTACGTTCTGGAGATCCTAACATTTGCTGTACAATCAAGTCACAAATCGTTATTTCTACATCAATACTGTTTTTCTGAGTCAATTCTTGCTCTATTAATTTTGGTAATTCCTGAATCAATACCTCATTCGTATCCTTTGCATATTTAACTCCTGAAGAGTTTACCTTCTTTTGTCTATTACTACTAGTAGCTTCAACATTCCTCAAATCTATATTCGAGTTGTATAATCTATCCTTATTGGTTAATGTTTTACTGAAAAATTGAGTTAGTTTATCCATGTTATTTCTTGTTTTTGCTAATGTAAAAAAGAGCATAAACATGGATCATAAAAATGAAGTGTACAATAAGTGCACTCACTGAAACCAATTGTTAAAAAAAAGTAGACAAGTAGTAGACAAGAAACTATTAAAAATCTAATGGTGAGATATTTAAATTTTATTGTTTTTTATGATTTTTATAAGCACTACACTTTTAGACTAGTAAAGTATTCTTTTGCTCTCTTATTTACTTTTGGAGCAAGAATCAAGGTAGAAATTACGGTTGGAATTGCCATCAGAGCGAAAGCACTGTCTATAAGATTTATTGCAAACTCTATTTTGACCACTGCAGAAACAACAATTGAGGCTATATAGACGACATTGTAATAGTTTCCAAATTTTGGTTTTGTCAAAAACCCTAAACATACAATACCATAATAAGAATATGAAAACAACGTAGAAAATGCAAAAACCAGTACCATTATCATAACCAGAATATCTCCTAATCCATAAGGCAAAACAGAGTTAAATGCATCTAATGTTAAGGTAATCCCATTACTATCGGTATGCTGCCATACTCCCGTTGATAGAATCGCCAGAGCGGTTAATGTACAAACTAGCAGTGTATCAATTGCTGGACCAATCATGGCGACCAATCCTTCTCTAATAGGTTCATTTGTTTTTGCGATACCATGCATCATGGGTGCTGTACCAATACCTGCTTCGTTAGAAAACGCTGCTCTTTTTACTCCGGTTTTTATCAAATATCCCAAAGCACCTCCTGCAACTGCTTTTCCTGAAAATGCATCAGAGAAAATCAACATAAACATATCTGGGATTTTTTCTAATTGTAGTAGTAAAACAACAATCACAGTCACAAAATATAGCATGACCATTGCAGGCACTAATTTACCCGCCACATTCCCAATTCTTTTGATGCCTCCAAAAATTACTAATGAAGCTATGCCTGCCAAGAAAAGGCCTATATACAAACGATCACTATCATCCCACGCTAATACATCTATCAATGTTTGGGTAAGTTGATTCGCAGTAAATGCAGGGATTGTTCCTACTAACCCCGCCAATGCAAAAAGAACGGCCAAGGGTTTCCATGTGGTTCCCAGGCCATTCATAATAACATACATAGGACCACCCAGTACACTTCCCTTATCATCCTCTGATCTATACATCACTGCCAAAGAACAGGTATAAAACTTCGTTGCCATCCCTATAAAAGCACTAATCCACATCCAAAAAATGGCTCCTGGTCCACCAGAAATAATTGCTACAGCTACACCACTTATATTACCCATACCTACAGTAGCTGCTAATGCAGATGACAAAGCCTGAAAATGGCTTAGTTGACCTGGATTTTTTGGGTCATCATATTTTCCTATAAGTATTTGAATGGCATGTTTGAAATAAAAGAAAGGTACACATTTCGAATATAGAAGTAAAAACAAACCGCCTCCTATTAAAAGGACCAATAAAGGCCAATCCCACACCCAAGAACTAAAATAAGCAATACTCTCTTCTATTGTCTTGAACATAAATAATTCCTGTCTTTATTCACTAAATATTAAAAATCAAATAGTAATTGTCTTTCCTTCTTTAGTATATTCTTTCTTGAGCCCTTCAAGAATATAATTTCGCTGAATTTTATCCTGTTTTTTGGCAATCGTTTTTAAACAGGCATACTGTGCTATATTTACAATATTAGCTCCTGTGATTGCATATTTTCGAGCCAAATCTTCGAGAGAAACATCGTTATCAACGGCTATATTCTGGGGCAATATTTTCTGCCATAATTGTAATCGTTCTTGCACCCCCGGAGGTTTAAACTCAATTATAGACTGAAACCTTCTCGTAAAAGCAGCATCAATATTTGTTTTAAAATTAGATGCCAAAATCACTAATCCCGGATGGGCTTCTATTCGTTGTAAAAGATACGATACTTCTTGATTCGCATATTTATCATGTGCATCTCTTACATTTGTACGTTTACCAAATATTGCGTCTGCTTCATCAAAAAACAGGATCCAGTCTTTATTTATAGCTTTGTCAAATAGGGAAGATAGGTTTTTTTCGGTTTCACCTATATATTTAGAAACCACCATCGACAAATCTATTCGATACACATCTCTGCCTGTGTATTTACCCAATAAACCTGCTGTTAAAGTTTTTCCGGTGCCAGGAGGTCCATAAAACATGACTCTATATCCTGGTTTTATATTATTTTTCATATTCCAGTCATTCATGAGTACTTCATTATGGCTCAACCAAGTTTCTATTTCCTGTATTTGATCCAATGTTTTTTCTTGAAGCACAAGATCTTCCCATTTTAATGCTGTTGTAATCAGACTGGCGGGGAAACTTTGACTTAATTTAGGTTTCGAAACTTTTCCTGTAGTCAAAAGAGATAGGTATTCATCATCAACAAATAGTCTCCCACTCATTTTAGGTTCTCCTATGGGTACCTGTTCTAAATACACTATTTGTTCCTTAAAGAGTATAGAACCGGACTCAATATAATCTAATAATGTCATGCGATCATCTAAATGATTTCCCGCCAAAACATACAAAATTGTTTCTCCTGTAGGAATTATACCTCTGTGATATTTACCCGTCGCCCCCCCAAAGGCAATAAATTGTCCTCCATCTGGAAAAAAAACAGTAATTATTTGTTGTAACAAAGATGGATTTATATGAGGAACTAATGCCAAAAGCAATATGATTACTTCTGCTTCTGATAACTTGGTAGAAACAATAAATTGAGCAATGGGTGATGTGGCAGCATCCAAATGTAATTCAGGAAGCTTAGTTGTTTTAATTTTGAACTCACTATTGAGTCTATAAGTAATATAATCTTCTAAATACTGAAACAGCATCTGGATTTCGGTTGAATGAATGGTATTAGCTGTTGCTGTATTTGACATAAGCATTTTTTAATTTGGTATCATATTTATTCTTTTTATACCCGGGGCCATTGTATCCATGTGCAAATCGAGCCCAATTTTTTTCTTTGATCCAGTCTAATAATTTTTTTCCCTTAAAACTGGTAGTCTCTATAAATTTACCAAAAGCTTTGAGATGTTCGTGTTCATTTTTATGCATTTTTGAAACAAATTCATCTATAGAGGCATATCCAAGGTTCTTATAATGAAATCCCATAATCTGAAAAGATCCCCAGGAAGCAGAAGAATATGCAGCTTCGTGAAATTCTTTCTGAGTGGATATCTCTGCTGCTTTTTTAAGGCGGTCATGTTCTCCTGCTCCTCCTTTATAGTGAATCTTTGTCCATTTTTTGTAGAGTACATCTTTGGTAGCACTAGAAACAAACTGAGCGGGATTTACACCTCTCTTATCCAATTCTCTCCAAAAAATATGGCCTTCAAACAAAATTCTTGGTCTTCCGTCTACCAAAAAACCCTTACCACTACTTTCTATCTCATTGACTGCCTTTACCATAGCCAGCTCAAGACCAAATTGATTTGCAAAATCCTTAACATCTTGTTCTGACAATAGTTTTGTGTTAAAGGCAATAGCATTATCCTGAACTTCTATAAGTTTTAACCAAGTTTTTATTCCCACAATACCATCAATCACCAAATTATGTTTCTTTTGAAAGTCTTTTACAGCAGCATCTGTATCTCTTCCAAAATAATTAGACACATACACTGTATATCCCAACTGTGTAAGAATTTCTTCTAAATAATGAACGTCTTCTCCTCGTGAACGATAGCGTATTGTTTTCATAGTTTTATTTGTTATTCTATAGTATTCAAAAATTAATTATCATCCACTCCACTACTCAATGGATCGTCTTATGTTTAAAGATGCTTCATAAGACTCACAAAACTTATCTATAATTACTAATTTCACGGTTACATTAAAATCAAAATCTGTAGTACTATATATGTGTCCTATTTGACTTTCATTGCCTTCATGAGTGCTTCCATCTCCAAAATCCCACCTGTAGGTATATTCATTATCGTCTTCTTCACTTGAATAGAAGGTAAAACGAATTTTCCATAAACTATTTGGTCCACTTCCTATTACTGGCCCTTCTGTAACAAGCACCCCTTCTTCAATAAAGCTGTCAGAGCGTATTACGGCTCGGGGTTTTTCATATACGGTTATAGTATTTGTAACAACTTGACCATCTACCGTAAATTCTATAGGTATATTAAATGTAGTAAATGTTCCTGCTGTAAATAATAGTTCATTAATACCTACTGTCATTCCTTTTACCTCGGTAACTGGTTTTACTTCTGCCTTGTCTGGTGTTGTTTCGAATGGTACACTTTCTGGTAGTATTGCCTCGTTATATGTATCTAAACAGAGTGTTTCTGGTATTTTTAAGGATACTTCTTCGGCAGGTTCATCAAAAACAATATTTATTGCTTCTTTTATTGAACCACAAATCAATTTTTCTGATATTACTGCAACATTTACAGTTCTATTTGTAAAGCTTTCGAGGTCTGTATATAGATATTCCTGTACGAGTGTATCTCCTCTAAACACAGGTTCTTCGTCTCCAAAATTCCATAATAACGCTACAGGTTCTTCTAGATAATCACCGCTCAACTTAAACTGTACATTAGCCTCTGTATATTCGGCGTTATAAGTAATATTTTCTACAACTAATCTTACATTTTCTATTGTTCTGCCAACAATTAAGGTTGCTTCTGTTGCGAAACCATCAACAGTAAATTCTATCACCTCTCCAAAAGCTTCGAATTCTTTTGGGTTGATAAAAATACTTCGTTCATCAATAGTTAACCCTGCATATACTTGCATCCCTGCAGTATCAATACTACCATCTTCAGGTTCTAGTACAATGGCATTCACTACTTCTATACAACCTACAGAATTATCTAAAATCTGTTTGAGATTTCTCAAAAACTCTCCTAATTGCTCAAAACTATTAAATGTGCCATAATCAGCTGTTTCAATGGTGCTGAAACTGTCATCTATTTCAATAGGAACTCTATCAAGAATAGTGTCTCTAAGGTATCCGGGCAAATCATTTCCATAGCCTCCGGCTGCTACATCGGGATCGGTTAGTGCATAGAAAAAGATATGAGAGCGTTCATTAAGACTAGCCACTCGTTCCTTAATGCGTTCTGGATCAATTAACTGAATCCCATCTGTAATAAGGATCACAATATCGGGATTCGTTTGTAACCCATTTGTTATCCCCGGAAGATCATTTACCAAATACCCAATACTACTCGACCAATAATCAGCACCCGAAGAAATTTGTCCGTTTCTATAATTTTCGATCCAATTTGTAAACAAACTCTTGGTGCTCGTAGTTACTTGAGTTTCTTCAATTATTCGCAACGGTGCTTCATCATCATTATTGCTCATATTTAATAATGTGATCAGGTTATTGGTTCCTTCCTGATCATCTATAAACAATGTTAATCCATCCTGGATTTGGGTGATCTCTTCGTTTCTAATAGAACCTGATTCATCAACAATAACTGCAATATGAATAGGAAGATCACAATCAGATGGTGTAACACATATCTCATTTCTATCCAGTTCTAGTTCTATTACTATTGGATCATCTAGAGTAATCGGATCCAAGAGTATCGTATTCTCACAGAATGCTGTGGTTACTCTAAGGGATGGAGTAATTGTTTTTGGGGCTGTTTCTGGAGGATTATCATATGTTCTAAGCACCTGGCTCATCCCGTTGGGAATATCGTTCCCTACAGTACCATCGCCAAAATCCCATTCGTATGTTTCTATTTCATCGATATGAGAGCCCGAAACAGTATAAGTCACTGTGGCAACTGTTTTATAAGGATTATCATAGTTAACATTCGTTGTTATTATTGGTTCAGGTTTGCGATGAATTGTAATTTCTGCTTCGGTATCCTGATTATTTACTTCAAATTTTATTAAGGTCCCTATTAATTCTGGACTGACCTGATTGGGATCAAAAAACGATTGCCCATTTTCATCTCTTATAATTCCTGCACTTAAACCTACAGGGATTATAGCCGTCACAAAACCATCTGGTGGAGTAACATTAAAAGGAATTGGCTCTGTATCATGACCAAAACACAGTGTATTTACAGGCAACTCTAATGCTAATACACTTTCATCACAACATAAATAAGGAACCATAAAATCTGCTATAACCGGTTCTTCTAAAATTGTTTCTCCTTCTCCCTCGAATCCAATATAATTTTCTAAAAATACCACAACAAAAGTTCCGCGAGGAGACACTCCGGCTTTATGTTCTAATCCTGAACGCTTATTAAGATAGTATTGTGTATAGTCCTCTTGTTCGATAATATTCTCAGAAACGCCTAAGGCAACAATATTAAACGATATTCCTTTTTTACTTTTAATAGTTTTTAGTTCACTAATCACATTTTTATAATTCCTACCTTGATGTCCTTCTATTCTATAAAAATTGGTGTCGATTGATAGATTTAGAGGGTTCTTATAGGCTAATAAAGTATCATGATATCCGATATTAAATGCCTCTCTATTTTTTGATGTTTTATCAAAATCCCAAACCTTTAATAAATGTGTGTCTACCTGACTATAAAATGGAATCGCTTTTTCTCCTAATCTAGCAAGATCCAACGAAGGTGTGATTTTAATTATATCGTAATTGGGATGATAATTTTCTAATTGTTTAACTGCTCTAAAAAGTAAACTTTTTAGTCGTTGTTCGGGTTGATGAATATCAAAGCATATAGGTATATCTTCGAATCCTTCATCATTACAATTATGACACAAAGTTGCACTTTTGTACGTATTCACTGCAGAGGCATAAAAACTATGTTTATAAGCAAAACAAGGCCCTTCTTTTAGTAATTCACCGAGCATTAAATGTTTCGGAAAATCTAGAACATTTGGATTACATACCGTGCCTGATAACTTAAGTAACCACTGTTTAATTTCTGTATATGTATCTACAATATCTTTGAGCACATCATACCGATATTGAATATCCTGAGGAATAACATCTTCAGGAAAATCAAAAATTTCATCAATTTTGGTTTCTATTATTATAGAATAAGCAGGAGCTTCTATTGCTTCAAGAAGTTGCACAAACCCTTCCTTAAGTTTAGGTATTAATTGATCTTGTTTAAATGGTGCTGCTAAAGATGCCATTAAATCCTCATAGGACTCAAAATTTTCGATAATTGGGATTACCTTGGGTATAAAAATTTCGGGGAGATCATAGTACAGCGCTTTATAATTTGTTCTGCGTATAGTGGTGTCATGACTATTAATATATGCTGCATTTGCTTTTGTCGTCATGAGCATTCTATAATTCGCCACTACATCGACTCCCTCCCCATCACAACTTAAGCTACTGCATTGATTGGTATTGCGCTCATAGTGTTCGAGATAAATCAGGACGACCATGTCTTCTATAGCAGTGCCTTGATTATCCTCAAATTCATTTATGGCAAAGGTTTCGCTATCTTCTTTGTCTGAAAGTAACTCAAATAAGATGATTTGTTCTTCTCCTTGATAAAAGAAAGGTGAATAATCAGCTTTGCTGTTATCATATTCTCGATAATAATTATAGGTGATTTGCGAAATATTAAGCGTCTTTTGATCCCCAAAATCTTCATACAAATGAAGTAAGTCTCCATCTGTAGTTATTCCTAAACCCTGATTAACAATCACTTCATTGGCAGTTCTACTTACCTCAAAACCACAAACAATGCCTACGCCACTTAGGCCTATTCTGGACAAACGAATTTGATCATCAAAATGATCAACAATTTGATTAAGATGGCTTTCTTCGAGATACTGACTCTTTGAAAACCTTCTAAAACCTTGCGTTACTTTTGCTAGTTTGGTGATCATGATTATATTCTTTTAATTATTCTTTATAATATATTTTGTTTTCCCATTACCAATTCACGAAAATTAATTTTGGTTTCCACGGAAGTTTTATGATACTAATATTCCATGGAACTCTATCCAGTAAAATGTCCTGTGTCTTTCTTTCCATAGTAATTTTGGGATGCTCTTCTGTGAGTATTAATTTCCCTGGACGTTGTACAAATTCATTTCGCAATAGATCAATAGAAGATGTTTTTAGCCCCTCCCAATTTTCTAAAGCTGCTTTTAGTAATTCGTCGGCTTCGTCCTTTATGGTTTCAGAAAGTTTGATATTTCTGTCTATGGGTTCTTGAATCGGGATGTTGCATATAAATTTTTCAAAAACCATAGCACACTCTAATTGTTTCTCTTTTTTTGTGGCTATGTAGTGTAAGGCATGGACCGCCAAAGCAGGGTTTTTGAAATTTTTATTTTCATCAAGTAAATCACAATGTTCAAAAAAATGTTTTAAAAACGGATGCAATAATAATAAACCCGCATTTTCTATGTAATACTCACTTTGTTGTTCATAGCTTATTTCTTTTTGAATTTCTTCATCCTGCAATATCAAACCGTTTTGTACTTCTTCTGATTTTTTAACTTCTGCATCTTTTTCTTCACTTTGCAATGCATCTAGATCTTCTGATAGATTTTCTAAAAGAATATCATTTTCTAATTTTTTGTTAATAGGTTTGACCTCTGATAATTTCTTATGTATCATGCCTCCTTTACTTTTTTCTGATTTTAAGAATTCAAGAATAGCATTTAACCATTGTTGTTCTTTAGACATCTTGATTTGAGGAATCTCCTGTACTTTCTTTAGCACATGGTAAAGTCTCAAGACATTTTTGGTTTGAAAAAATAAAAACAATTCCTCCCAAAGTAGTTCTCTATTTTTTGAGGATACTTGGCTTAAAAAATCATTGAACTCATGAGTCAGAATTTTTTCAGTAAGGATCCCTGAAACACCTTCAATATTCTCATATAAGTTTATTACTATTTGTAGAATCAATTCATCCGCAAGTTGCTTCACCAAACGTTGCCTTATAATCGGTCTTTTTAAACTTTCTATTAATTTATTTTTAAATACATTCGAACGGATTACTTCAAGAAATCTTTCTCTTTGCTCTAAGAAATGAAGTGCTTTTTTATCACCCCACCAGGGTAAAACTCCCTGTTCTAGAAAATAAAAAAAAGTAGCTACATCACTTTGTCGTTCACTCAAAAAAACTTTAGAATCCTCATGATCCAAGGACATATTTTTACTTTTTGATTGTACCTGTTCGTTTATTTGAGTACCTACACTTTTTACAATGGCATTTTGCACATCTTCGTATGAAAAATCAGGGCGAACATTCATATCCAACTCTAATCTATCTATTCTTATAATATTGTGTTCTACTAGTTCTTCGAGGTTTTCAAAATACTTTTCTAGTTCAGGAAACACTTGTTCTTTCAAAAACATATCTAATCGATCCTTGATTTCAAAAGCTTTAGACTTTGAGGTAGTTTGTACCTCAACAAAAACTTTATTAATGATATGTTTCTTAGAGCCCGCCATTTAGTATATATATTTCATATTTGACATTAATTTCGCAAACTCTTTGGGATACTTTGTAAAAGCGAATTCGATTACATCTGTAGAGACTTCTTTCATCTGTTTAAAGTGCATCAGATGTGTATAGCCTGTTTTATCTATATTATTAATATCTGATGGAGACATATAATAATTTCTATCAGGGTAATTTTCTGAGCCTAAATAGGTATCCATTATTTCACCCAATTTGTAGTCATATGCCGAAAATTTGTAATTATTATAGGCCTTCTTATCTCTAGGGTAATGCTCATAAACATGATCAAGCTTATTATGTTTTTGAAGGGTTTTATAGATATAGGTTTGTTCTAAAAAAATAGAATATTGAGCCAAATCATGTGAGTCCATACCTATATGTTTGTTTTCATATATTGTAGTAAAGTAACTATCATAATAGTCATAAATAACTTTTTTATCAGTACATCTAAAAAGTCCCATATTTAAAAAACGTAGATCCTCTTGCTCATATTCGTAACAAAAATTAACTCCTTTGTCAATAAAGTATTTGTGTAAGCAAAAAGGGTGAGAGTTTTCTCCTTCATCGCATTGCACCATAATATCTCTCTTTTCTATCTCCTTAGTTATAAAAATATCATAATCGAGATATAAGTAACCAGGTAATATATCTGCTAATGTTTTATACCCATATATCTTTGCATCAACAAATGATGACATTTCTTCCATATACCCATCAGTTGTATACACCTTATCATACGGAAGCTCTAGAGACCTAACAATATCATGCCCATAATAATCCGTAAGAATATGAACCTCTCCATATATATCTTTGGTCATTTGTGCACTTAGAAACATATATATACAGGACTCAAATTTGGTATTACTCTCATTAAATGGTTTAGTCCAAAGTAATTGTACTGGCGTCATAGACTTTTATTTTCTTCTGATTATGATTTAGTTTAAAAAGCTCCAGATTAATTGTTTTATCCTTATTTGGGTAGAGCTCAAAATTGATTCTTTTATTTTGAAAATCTGATTCGGCTATTGGGTGAATCCCATTTGGGTTCTCGGTATTTCTTTTTTCATTGGCAATCCTTAGATCATCATCATGCTCAATAACATCACTAAATAAATGCGCTGGTGCCTGAAGCTGAGTAATTCCCATTTTACGTAAGCGCAATGAAAGCTCTGTATCTTCATAACCATAATTACTGATTTTGAGATTGTATCCTCCTATTTTTCTAAAATCATTGCGATTGACCATAATTCGACCATATGCCCCGCGGTTGCATAAAATAGAAGGGCGCAAGAAAAAGTTCTTTTTATATCTTGCAACATGTAAACAGTAGTGAATGTATGCATTGCTTATAAAATTATCTGCATCTATATTGATTACATATTCTCCTAAAGCCAAAAGGTGAACTACATTTTTGGGTAGAGAACGATGGTAATATTCTGCTGTATAGTTTTTATAGTAAATAATCCACCCTTTCTCAAGAGCTTCAATAAACCAATCTTGATCAAACAGATATTCTTCTAAGCCGTCTGTAGAATTGTAATCAATAATATTTATATCTACTACTCCATCAAAAGTTTTGACAATCTCAAGATTATGTTTTAAGGTTGTGATCAAATGATCCAATCTGTTCATCACAACGGTACAAAGGCTAATTTTAATCTTATTATCTTTTGATACTTTTGAGTCTACCAAAAAGCTGTACTTAGGAAACTCCTTTTTTAGGGTGGTAACAATTTGTTCTTGTACGGGTTTGGTATATTTATTCAAAAAAGTAAGGTGTGTATATCCAATTCTTTTTGCTTCTGATTGTATGTCTTCTTTTTTAGGAAATAATACATGAGGAGTTATTTTTTTTGAATCTGCTAAACAGTACATGAGATACTGATCAATCATCCTTGAGATATCATCAAAAGATTTGTATATGTAATCATCACCATTAATTCTAAGGCACATCAAGAAATTTTGAATATACTCATCTCTTAGTGTAAGATTATTAAACCCCAATATTGCGGTATTATAAACACTTCTATGTGATCGACTAAGTCCTTCTATATAAAAAGGACTGTTATCAACTACCCATTTAAAATTTTCTAAATGTCCTTCATGAACCCCAACTCCAGAAATAGGAAATTCTGATGATATTACATCGTCTATACTCTGAACAATAAAATCTGCTTTGCAATTTTTAATAATGTTAGCAACCTCTTCTTTTCTTAGCATTACATCCCAATCTAAATGTACAAAAGGTTCGGTTTGCTTAGATATTGCCCACATCTTGCCCTCTACCCAACAAGACCCACTGTATGTTAGAAAAGTTAGATCTGTAGATATCGAATCGATTGGCAAGTCCTTAAAATAACTTTCGCTATCGACATCGGTAACAATTTCTATTTCAAAACCCAATTTTTTAGCATACAAAACAGAAAGATACAAGCAATTGATCGAAGATTGTAGCACATCTTCTAAATCTAATCCTTTGCTATATTTTTCCCATCTATGTGCAAGAGGTGCTTTCCAAAAGCTATAAACGATTTTATTCATAATTTTAATCTTACCAGTTTATGTTGGCTTTCATCTAATTTGTATTGAATTTTTGTATACTCATCATAGAACTCTTTTTGTAATAGTTCCTTAATTTTATCTACGTTTTTAGTATGATACTTTGATGCTCCCAAAAGGTGTACATAACCAATTTCATTGGCATATTTTGATTGCTCATAATGACTTTCTCCTTGAATGATTACCCTTGGCTCAATATGCCTTTCTGTTAACAGGCTAGTAAGATTATACTGTTCTAATAACAAACTTGGTTCAAGATAACCGCCCCCATTATGACAGTTTTTTTTAAACTTTAGGTAAGCATCTTGATTGGTAATCAAAATATTTTCTAAAACCTCAAATGCAGTCACAAAATCATCCCGCAATTGTAAATCAGTAAATCCCAAAACTCCACAACTCCACGCATAGTTGATTGTAGGGTTCCAGAATTCGAAACCTTGGCAATACGTATCAAAAAAAGAAATCAGATCTCTATAATTATGATAACCATTATCTTTTCGTTCTACCAAAACCTGATCAAACTCAAACTGGTTTGGTTTTCTTAGAAAAATATCTGTATCTATATGAATAAATGGTTCTGTTTGATCCTTGATTGCATATATTTTTGATTTCATCCATATTTCTTGATCTTCATCAAAGTTTACTTGAGTTACTTTACAAGGTAACTCACTTAGGTATTCATAGCCTCTGGCATCTACGTAAAACTCAATCTGGTCAAATACACGGCATCCATATAAAATGCTTAGGGCAGTCATATAGATTGTTTCTGTGAACTTATCACCCATATTCCATCGATTGTTACTAATGGGATGTGTGTTTAGACTATATATACCTTTTACTGTATGCATCCTTTATGATAAATCCCCAATTGACATTGACAATATGGTATCGCCACTTATTTCTACTCCTGTTTCACTATCTGATGCCGAATAACCATAGTAATAGTAATAAGGTACTTCGTCAAATGCAATTGATTCTATAGGGATATCACTAGTACAAAAATCTCTTGATATGGTTAATTTTGGATATACCACACTTCCTCCTGTTAAAGGTAAACTGTAGCTATAAATAACCTGATCTGATAAATTAGGCTCGACATTAGAAAGAGGGGACCCATCACCAAAATCCCATGTATATTCTGAGATTGTTTCTAATTCGCTACCAGTAACAATGAATGTAACCGTAGCTATGGTTTTGTTATAATTATAAGAAATTGTTCTACGTACTTCTAATGTAGGTTTCTCATATACACGCACTCCAAAATTAGCATTCTGATTATTGACTATAAATCGAATACTTGTACCGTGTAGTGAAGGGCTTACTAACCTTGCATCAAAGGAATATGTCCCATCATCATTTCTAATAACACCACCATTAAGACCTTCGGGTACATCTGCTCTAACCACGGCTGTTGCAGGAACTACTTCAAACGGAACTGGCTCTGTGGTTTCATCAAAACAAATGACCTCATCTGGCAAGCCTACAGCTATTTCGTTTTCATCGCAACATAAATAGGGTAAACAAAAATCAGCAACGACAGGATTGTTTATATTGGATACCGTTCCTTCTAAATAAAATAATACTAGGGTTCCTCCAGGAGGTACTCCTGCTTTGTGTTCTAAACCATAATTTCTGTTAAGATAATACGACTTATAGTCTTCGCCTAAAGTATCCGTAGTTTCCATGGGAAGTGCTACTACATTAAAACCAAGACTACTTTCTTTTTTTATCGTATTGATTCTACCGACAACTTCTACATAATTACGCCCCAAATGTCCTTCTACACGATAAAAATTACTATCCAAAGAAAATTCTAGTGGCTTTTTTATGACCAATAGACTATCGTGATAACTTAAGTTTGTTTTCTGTCTACCGAGTATAGTTTTATCAAAATCCCAATACTCAATTAGTTTTTCACCGACATTATAGTAAAAAGGTATTGCTTTTTTACTAAGTATACCCAAATCCAGTGTAGGTGTTATTTTTATAAATTTATAATCAGCGTTATAATTCGTTATCTGTTGCGCAGCTCTTTTTAATAATGTAAAAAATCGCTGTTCACTTTTTCCTGCACGATAGCAAATTGTGAGTTCACTATTATCTGGATCTATGACCACCTCATCTTCGGTGGTTTCTGGGCACAAAATATTAGAATTTATTAGAGACTCGTTAAGGTTGGTAATTTTGATTTCTAGATCTCTAAAATCTACTGCCAGAAAATAATCAGTGGTATCAATATCTGTTTCTCCATCCACACTGGGTACTGAGTCAGAAGAAATCGCATATGCCGCTATGGAAGTCAAGGTAGCACTGCTATCATTATCAACTATATAGTTAAATAATTTCGATTCTCTTTTTATAACGCCTGCCCTCTCTAGTGTAACACTATGACTATCTGAATATGGTCCTGGACCTTCATCCCCCAATACAATAACTATAGTTGGATCAGGAATCTCTGTATCCAGAATTGATTCTATAACTACCTGATATCCGCTAGACCAATAATCTGAACTATTTCCTCCCTCAGAGATCGAGGTCCCATAGATACTATCAATCCAATTGGTTAATTCTGGATCATTAGCCTGTTTATATATCACATGATCATCTCTTGAATTATCGATACTACTGGACATTCCTATTAAAGATATTTGGGTTTGGGTCTCCGAAATAGAAGTCAAATATCCATTAAGAGCGTCCTTTACGAATTCTATTTGTGCCCTAAAAGATCCTGATTCATCAATAACAAAAACAATATGATTGTCTGCCGTACCATCACTACCGACACACCCTCCAGCATCATCGCCAGTTTCGATATCGTAATCTAGTTCAATCGGGTCACAGCTATCGCATGTATTCGCCACCTGATCCGCTAAAATGGGAGATTTATAAAATCCATGTCTATATTCATGGCAATATGTTTGTTTTTCTATTTCTCCTAACATCAAATGTTTTGGGAAATCTTTATAGTCTGCACAACAATCAGACACATCAATATTGAGAAGCAACTCTTTAATTTCATTATACGTATCTACTAGATCTTTTAATAGATCATAGCGATATTGAAAATCATCTGGAACATCGGTTATGTCAAAATCTAATAATTCTAGGATTTTGGCATCTACTTCGGCTGCCAGATCATTCGCTTTTAATGTTTTAAACAAAATATCGTATCCATCTCGTACTTTTTGAATGGTATTATCAATCGTTATGGCATCAACAAAACTCTGTCTAAGATCATCATAAGTGTCAAAAATCGCAGGTGCCGCAACCACCTTATGCAACACTATTTCTGGAAGGTCATAATACAACTTACCATAATTTGTCTTTTGGATCGTGTCATCATGACTCATAATATAACTTGCATCCGTTTTGCTTACGATCAGCACTCTATAATTAGCCACTTTATTTTCTCCTTGATTATCACATCCCAACGTAGTACATAGATCTGCTTCTTCAATATAGGTTTCGAGATATATTAAAACTACCATATCCTTGAGTGTAGACAAATTACTCAAAGGCCTGATCCCATCTCCTGAACTTTCTAAAGTGAGTTCTCTAAGTGTAAGTTGCGCACTATTTCTGTAAAAGAATGGTGTGTATTGTGCATCGGTATTATCATAACTGCGGTATCCTGCATAGGTTAAAGACTCCAAATCTATAGAAAAATCTCCATCAAGGTCTTCTTTATACAAATGAAATAAATCGCCATCGGTCGTCACCCCCACCCCTTGAGTAATGGTAATTTCTTGCGTTGTATCATCACAACTTACCTCAAAACCACATACGATTCCTACCCCGCTAAGACAGGTCCTGGACAATCGTATCTGATCATCAAAATAGTCTACAATTTGATTGAGGTGTCCTTCTGTAAGTACCTGATTTTTGGTAAACCTTCTAAAATTGGTGGTTATTGCCTCTAATGTCGTTGTCATAACCTTATGTGTGTTTTGTTGTTGTATCTGTTTTTTTACTGAGTTCCAATCTGTATGTTGTGACTCTTTCTTATTATCTATTCCTGCATCTCCTCTTGTTTGGAAACTTTGCAAAACGGGATTAGCTATTTATTTCTATATTTTGATAAATTAGCATTAGGATTTAATTTTTCTAAAATTCTAGGAACATTTGGAGACTTTCTAATAATTTCTCTAGCATCCTCATCATCTTCTATAAAAAATCGCACCCAATATTGAAGCCCCATATTTTCAAATAAAAATGCTATAAACTCGTCAAAATTTATATTGAGTTTATGAAAAAAACCTCCATTTATATATTCACACAAATACAGGTATGGTTCCTCCTCCTCATCTTCAAATCGTATAACTACGTTATTTAATTCTGATCCATAAATTAGAAAACAAGTATTGGCAAATAATAATTCCTCATCACTCATGTTTATTGGATCAGATACTGCACCCGGCCAATTATCTCTATTCCAATGAAAAGTATCGATAGCTTTATTTCCTCCGAACACCTCATGTAATGCATAGAGTTTGAAATTCCCAAATAAATAATCTCTATCCTCTTTTTCGTAATTCTTACAGAAATCTGAATCTTTAGGTATATTCCAATCCATTCTAAAACCATTTAATTGACTGTAAAAAGCCAGCATAGAGTCAGGTAATTGTCTTTCTATACACGTTTCTATTTTACGAACCATATAAATATTTAATGGTTTTGGAACAAACGATATAAGAGAAAATTCAGTCGTCCAAGTCTCTGTATATGGAATTTTATTTTCTCCTTCTACAGGTTTATCTTCAAAAAAAACTTCACTTTTTGCTATTAATTCCTCAAAATAATTCTTTTGAACAGCAATAGATGTAAAAGGATAAGATGGTTCAATCGTCTTATCATTCCCTGAAAAATCAGTAAGATCTACCTCTGGAAACACAGAAGACATATTTGCAAAAAATCGCCCGCTTCTCATGATTTTCAATTGTTGAAGTGCCTCCTCTGTACATTTTTCTTTATCTATAAAATGTTCCATCCACGTATCCAATGCTCTTACCTTATCAACCCAATAGACATATTCTTGAAATGATATTTTTAACGGAAATAAGAAATTTGGATATATAAATAAGGTCAACTCTGGCTTAGGAGATGGGTCTTCACTAAAACTTAACAATACAAATGTATTGGAGTAAAAACATATAAAATCCAAAATAAAATATCTCGACTCTAACTCGTTGATCCATTCTGTATTCATCCCTTCTACCCAAAGATGCCCCTTAAGTTTCTCGCCTTTCTTTTTTGTTCTTCTAGCATTAAAATAACCTTTATTAAAAGAGTAAGGTCCGTGTAACCAAGATCGCCCGTTAATTAATCCTACTCCATCTTTTCTATACTGCCATAATAAATTAATAGATTCATGATAATTGTACAACTCCAACATTTCATCGGGTATACCAAAACCAATAGTTTTTTCAAACTTCTCGTTTTCTTTTTTACTTGATTTACTACTCCGTTGGTTAGAACAAGCAAACACTCCGTCTATACGTTGTATTTTATCTTCTAATTCGAATGGGGTTTTTAGAACTTCTAAATTCATAATTTTACCAACTAATTAATTTTTCTCTATCAATAACTCTAAGAGTTCTAAATATATCTGGAAAAGCACTTTTTGTTGTGTCAATTCCTTCGGCTTGAATTCTACTTTCTAAATCCGAAACTCCTGAAGCTCCAGATTTATGCTCCCAAATATGATCATATAAACGTTTACCTCCTGTTCTCTTATCTCTTAAATTATTTTTAAACGTAGTTCTATTTACACCTGCTTGATCAAAGTTAATTTCCATGATTTGTACAAAATCAGCGGAGGGGAAGTGTACTTTTTTAGCTTCAGTATTTGTAGTACTAGGCAAAGGTATTGGAAAGGACCTATCCAGAATTTTACGTTTGTCTCTTTTCCATTTTGATCCATCATAAAAATGTAACCCTCCTTTAACATGTATAGATTTTGCAAAAAGATATAGAGGCTTTCCTGTGGTATCATTATTAACATCTCTTCCTTCACTAGCCGAATAATAGGCTACATTTGTTTCCATCCAAATCACCGACTTGTCATATGTAGTCCCAACACCTACTGCTTGCTTATGTGGAGACTCAGACAGTTTTTCCATAGGTGTATTCACTGTTTTAGGTCCAGGAACTAAATTTTGGGATATCCCTTGTCCTCCCAAGTTATCATTAATTAAATGCATTCTTACCCATAAATTAGTTAACCCATTACTCGTAAAATAAGGCCAAGAAGCGCTTACGGTGCTTCCTGGAGCAGATCCATAATTCGGTTGATACGGAATCAACTCCATAACTGCTCTTTTAGGGTATTTGACTCCATCTCGGGTGACGAACTTAGATTTGTTCATACTCATTTTAGTTGCTTTGCTTACTTCAGGTATGTCTTCCTGCATTAAATCTCTTAATGCACCACTAAGTCTATCCATATTAGAAACAATAAGTCCATTAGATGTTTTTAAAGCTTTTTTACCGGCTTCTGTCTCTGGGTTTATTTTTTTTGATTTTGTAATTTCTCCTTTAATTATGTTATTAGAAGTAACGGCTGTCTGATAATGATTCTTTAATAAAGGATCATTCTGAAACTGGCTCTTTTTATCTTTTAAGAATTGATCTATTGTTCTCGGTTTTGAACGAACGTACAGCTTTGCATTTTTTTCACCTCCTTCTAGATATAAAGTATGTTGTTGACCATCCTTGGCCTTAAATTTCTTTTTCTTCTTCCACCATTTAATGATTCCGGCAATAGCCCCTTTGACCTTCGCCTTGCCTTTTCTGATCAGTTTCTTAAAGGCTTTTTTGGCCTTTTTAATCATCTTATTAATTGCCTTATCGATACGTTTTCGGATCTTTTTGACAATCTTTTGCACTTTAGAAGCGATCTTACTGATTCCTAGTAAAGCCGCTAAGAATCCAATCACCACAGGTAGTGCCGTTGCCAATGCCTTTTCTATCATTTCGGCCACTTTTTGCACCGATCCAGAAGCCACGGCTCTAATCCCATCGATAAAGGCTTTGACCAATTCTAAAATTTGACTACCTCGTTCTATAAAGAATTTGACAATCTCAATAATTGCCATTGCTGCTTTGACAAAGGCACCTGCTGGATTCATCAATCCTAAAATCCATTTTATCCCTGCTTCTACCACGGTAGTAATCACCATATCCTTGATAGCATCAAGTACGGTTTCTTTAAGATCCTGAAACTGTTCTTTGAGATATTCCCAAAGTCCTGAAATTCCTTCGTTTTTGATAATCATAAACATTTCGAATCCAGTTTCCATAGCAGCGACCATCTTCTCTCCCATGAGCTTCACTGCTTTGCGGCGAATAAAATCCCATGTCACACCCAATATCTGAGATACCAGACTAAAGACCCCTTTGAGACTAAATAAATCATCAGGCATCGTTATACCCACTGGTCCCAATGTACCTGTAAGCCATTGAATGAGTCCTGATTGTAAATGTTTGAAAATATTACTTCCGAAATTGGTAAATCCTTGACTGATTCCTGAAATTAAATTACTTAAGAACCCTATCGGATCACTGATAATTGCACCGATAGCATCAATAGCAGCAGCCAATAGATTCGTTAGTACATTTTTAATCTGGAGAATGACCTTGATTACTGCCCCAATAGCATCCATAACCATATCGATCAGTCCACGATTGGCTGCTTTCATCTCCTCTATACGGGCATCTACTGCTTCTAACTGTTCATTGTACTGTTCTGCTAAACTATCAATTAGCTCTTCTTGTTTACTATCTACTGATTGCTCTAATTCATCAAACTTGTTTTGTATACCTTCAGCAGCTTCTTTACCTATATTTTGTAGATTTTGTGGTAAAGCGGTTACATAATCTTGTACTTCTTGCTTTCCTTTTGTAATTCGCGTTTTGGCTTCTGTTAATTTACTGGCAACCAGATTTGCAATCACAGTAATCACTTTATCCATCTTATCGATAAATACCTGTCGCCCTTCTACAAAAAACTCATTCACCTCATCAGGTAAACCTGTAAAGGCATCTCCGATCCTACTAAAAAATCCACTTACTCCTGCATAACGCTCATCTCTGTATTTATCCATCTTGCGATCGACATAATTCTCAAATGCTAATTTGGCGATATAGGCCCCAGCTTTAAATAAAGCACTTACTTTTGTATCGAGATCGCTTAATAGTGTCTCTACATCTGTTTTGGTATTTTCGTAGATTGTATTAATTTCTCCGGCAATTCGTTCGCGTTCTGCAGTATCAGTGGTTCCTGTTTGTTGTTGGTTACCTGCTACTTGCCCTAGTAAATTGGCACGATCTGCATGCATTCCTCCTAAGGTCTGCTGACTTTGGTTCTCTGCACTCACACGTGCATTGGCTAATATTCCTTGTTCTTGCTGGCGGAATTGACCTGGAGCAGTATCGGTATGTTCTTGTGCTTTTTGCTTCTCTCCTAGCGCCCCTGTAAATTGCGGCTCATTTGAGTTTGCTAATTGTTCATCTGTGATTTCGTTATCCGCCATTTGCTGATCTACATCACCCATATTTTCTTGCAATGGTTGGGTTACCTCTGCATTTCCGCGTGAAGGCGGCATGGCTTGATTGGCATTTACACTATTAGGAACAGCGCCGGCTTGTTCAGGTTCTAAAGGTGTTACTTCTCTTGCTGGTATCGCAGCAGTATTAGGTGCTGCCTCTGTTGCAGATGCAATAGCTCCTGCTGCATTATCCCGTTCGGCTGCAGCATCCTGAGTACCTTGCTCGGTTACCTCATCAATATTGTTATTATTTTCAAAATCATCTGCCTCATCTTCATCCTTGGGCAATTGCATGCTCTCGATACGCTGCATCAATTGCGCTTTGAAAGCTTCTGCACTAAATTCTCCTGCTTCTTGCTCTTCCATGGTATCGACCTGAGCAGCTTGAGCTCCGCTTTCTTGCTCATTATCCGGAGATACGGCTGCGGCCTGCGCACTGCCGGCAGCAGAAGTGGCTGGAGCATGACCTTGTTGCTCCCCAGAGGTAGTTTCTACACGACCTTCTAGTTTCTTAAAGTTTGGATCTTCTTCTGGACTCCTTGGTGTTGTATGTTGTGGTGCTCCTCCTTCTTGTCCTCCTGCTTCTTGTCCTTGCTCATCTGCTGCTACTTCTTCAGCTCCTATTGTTTCTGCAACTGCTCCTTGTCCTGATGCTGCTGCCTCTTCAAGTTGAGGCTTTTCTGATTCTAGGGGCGCTACTGTATTTCCTGATGCTGACTCTACTGCTGTGCCCTCTAGTTTTGTGCCTTCTTGACCTGAAGGCCCAGATGCACCTTGCTGTATTGTATGGGTCAGCTCATGAGCTAATAGCGTTTGTCCCTCTGTAGTTGCGGGATTGAATTTATTTTCATTAAAATGAATATCATTACCCGAAGTAAATGCTTGTGCACCCAACGTTTTATTCATCCCTACTGATGTGCTACCAGTATGCACGCGCACTCCACTAAAATCTGCTCCAAAACCTGATTCCATTTGAGTTTTAACACCATCTGGTAACGGAGATCCTTGTCCTCTTGCACTTTTGATAGAGCTACTAATTGATGATGCTGGAGTAAGTCTTGAACGGCCGGGATTTACTTTTGCTTGGGCCTCTTCATCTGATTGAGTTTGAACATCCTCATCCTCTTGCATCTGCGCTTCTTCGTCTGACTGAGTTTGAACATCCTCATCCTCTTGCATCTGCGCTTCTTCATCTGATTGAGTTTGAACATCCTCATCCTCCTGCATTTGCGCTTCTTCGTCTGACTGAGTTTGAACATCTTCATCCTCAGCTTTTGTTTGTGCCTCTTCTTCTTCCATTCGCTGAACGGGGGACACCTCATTCAAACGCACCATTGGTTGAATACGTTCTGCTATAGGTTTTTCTTGAATAGTCTCTTCATCAGGTTTGGCTTGAATGGTCGATGGTGCCGACCCCAATCCGGGCATTGTACTTTGTTGTTTATTGACTACTTGATCGGCGACATGATCTGCCTCTACTTCATATTTATCACCCGGTTTTCCGACCTTCAATTTAGGCTGTATAAACATATCGCTTCTGTTTTTTTGTGTAAAAACAGAAGGCGTATTGTTGCCCTTGGTTGCGGTATTTGCCGTTTTTGGTGAAAACATGTTTTACATCATTATTCTTTATAAGGTTCCTAAGGTCGTTTTACCCAAAATGACCTGACCATCAATATCACTATCATTTTCGCAATCAATTAATCTACCCGCAGGATATAGCGTTTGTAAACTAAATAATCGTGCTATAAACTCTTTTAACTTTGCCATCTCTTCTTCATCGTTTTCTTGCGGATACTCGGTCTTCGCCATTAAAAATTCTTTATATGCATTTTCGAAAAGTAATAGACCATTTTCTGTATCGTCAACTTCTCCTTTTCTATGTCCTACCCAACATATTCGGGCAACCACATGTGCCGGAATTTCTTGCTTAATAACATTCTCCATATAATTTCTAAAATCAGTATCTGCAAATCGATAGGTATATCCTGGTAAAATAATACTAACTCTAAATGAATATGGATCTACAGGTTCGCAATTTTCGCATGTATCTGCACATATAGGTATAAAACACGAAGGATCTACATCTACTTTCTTTACATCAGGACGCAGTAATATATGTTCTACAAGAAATAATCCCTCCTCTGTAAAGTCATTTTCTATAAATGCCAATGCGTTAAAAATTGCTTCTCTCAACTCCTCTTGTGTATCATAAAAACGAGAATGTATTGAGGTAATCATTTTTGTACTTGATACCGGTTCTTCAGGATTGATAACCGAAAAAGAATACAGTTTTTCTTTTTCTGATATATTAATTTTGATATTACTAACATAGGTGTCGTCCTTTAGTTTTTTGGTAAACGCTTCTTCTAAATCATATACACTCGTTTCTATTAGTAATAATACTGTAAAATGCAGCTCATTTATCGCAGCTGTTTTTGATCCATAATTTTCTGTAGACCTAAAAATGGGGTCGCCATTCGTATCGAGAATCTCCCATCTAAATACAATGCAATCGTTTTTATCAACATCTGTTTTAATTCTGATAAAGGAGTTTGAGACATTTCTTCTGTTATAATCTTTGATCCCTAATAATCTGGCAATTCTCTTTTGAGTTCCCGAAACATTATCGGTATCCCATAAAGAATCTAACTCCTGATTATAATAATTAAATGCCTTTCCTCTTTCGCTGCTGATCACTTGGTACTCTTTTAAAAAAGCTTCTTTATTACGAAGTACCACCTCTCCTGTAGTATCACCATATAAGGTTTTCATTAAAAAAGTATACTCACTAAAACGTTCTGCAAATCGTGCTAGAAGATGATCTAAAACTTGATTTCTTCGCTCTACATTATTATCTATCTCTTTGAATAGTGAATTTGTTAATTCATCATCATTATCAGCATTATAATTAGTTACCAACTCTTCGAATCCTGCAATATCTTCTATGGCTTGCGTGAAATAAGTATTCACTGATTCTCCACTAACAGAGAGTAATTCTTTTACTTTCCCTAAGTGTTGAAAGTAACTTGCGAGAATCTTGTCAAAAAACAACAAATACCCTTTTAATTGTTTGGCTTGAGACTTTCTTTCTGTTGTCGCATTACCGGATAATCCATCTCTCCCAATACCATAAGTACTTGGGAAATCATTTTGGATAGTTGTATATTTTTCATTTTCGAAATATTGTCCCTCGGGAAAATCTAATTCCTGATCTAATACCTCAGTTTCTTCCGGCGTCAATTCTTCTATATACGCTTCAACTTTCTGTTGATTAAGATTAAGAGGTAAGAAGCCTTTATTGTAGTTGATAATACTTTTGCCGCATAATACTGGTTTTTTTCCTTCTTCTATGCAAATCAACCAATCATTTGACTCGGCTATATTATCATCGCAATTACCAATCGTAATTTCTTTTACGAACTTCACACCCTCAATATTCATGATCAATTTTATGATATCTGATAGCCGAACTTCTTCTCGTAAATTCGCTTCTTCTAACTCAATGGCATCAATAAAACCTTTGTTAAGAATTGGACCTTCAAATATTTGATCCGTGGTATACCCTTTATCCAACATTTGCTGAATAGAGTAAAAATTTATGGTGGGCGAAAAATAGTTATCAATTGCTATTAATATTTGTGCATGTATATATTCCTCATCCGCCTCATTCTCTACTTCAATACTTGCGCATATGGCAATCTCATGGGTTTGTATTTCTTCTATATCAATTAGATCTTCACAGAGATTTCTATTTTGATGATAAACAACTCTAATATTGTCTATAATTTGATTCTTCGCAGTATCATCTTCTACATCATCTTCATATTCAACATACAAATTATATAAACCTTTGAGCATAAATTCTTTTTTGAATTCATCTTTTAGGTCACTAACATCATCTTGATTATAAGTAAGTACATCATTCTTACAGTCTAAATACATCATTTTCTCATATGTACTCAGCCAGCAATTTTTAACTCCTGCTATATCAACAAATAATTTTCGATAATCTAATGCTGTTACAGGTTTGATAGGAAAGATATCAGCAGGCTTAAAAAACTGTGTTTCTAGTCCTTTTTTCTTATCATCAGAGGCTAACAGATTCTCTATCGGCATGTTAATCCTCATTCCTAAATCAGAAATTGCATATGCTAACATTTCGAGAATTGTGATTCCTGGATCATGTGTATTATAATCTGTCCAGAGATTTCCTCCTAACTGAGAAATATATTCTATCCCTAGTTTCCTTAAGAAATAGAAATCCAGATCATCCTCTGTGGATACATCTTTAGGAATGCTAATATGTGAATCTAAATTTGACATTTTTCTATTTCTTCTATAAATGTTGTTTTACATGTTTGGATCGCTGTGTCTATTTGATGTGTCTTTGCAGATACTAAAATTGATGAGGGATTAGAAGGTGCGATACTATTGCCAAATACTTCGTCATCTTTTTTCATGATGACATCCTGTAAATAATCGACATACGCTAGTTTCTCTATATAATCAATCAGTATACTTCTATGTAATGTAACTCCAAAATCTATACTTCGGGAAGTATCAAAAGCCCAAGGAGAAAGAAACTTAGTAATATCCTCGCTCAACTGCTTGGCATAAAAACTTTCATCGTATCCTTCATAAAACTTAACCGAAAGAGAAATTTCTACTTCTTCATAAGATGGGTTAATTACCGCCGCAGTAACATGCATTGAGTTCAATTTATTGATAAATGACGCTACTTTGTTTAACAAGGCTTTACTTACTCTGGGTTGAAAAATATCGAATACATTTTTATTGATCGTGTCTGGTATCACAACCAACGTGACATCTCCTGGGGATAAAAAAGAGGAATCATTAGTATGATTCAGACATTTTACTTGATAGATTTCTGGAAATTCTTGAAGTACCAAACTTTCATAATCCCAAAGAGTAATTGCTCTATTTTTATGACGTAATCGCTCACTTATTCTTCTATAGTAGGCATCATCTGACTCTTGGGGTTGACCATCAAAAGAAGTATAGGGTTGAGTAATTGATTTTATTTGAGGCACTCTAGTTATTAACTTACTTATAGTACCATCAGGCAGCCCTGACTCTAAGTGCGATAACTCATTACCTTGGTCTTCGAAAACAGCCACAACTGCCTGTGCATGAATTGCCTTTACCTTACTTACTACGTCATAAGTTTTATGCATTCGTGCACGAACCCATGTCAGCCCTGTTAATAATCTTGTATTTTCTTTGGTGGCTTCTTTAGGGATCGTAAATCTTACAATTCCCGAACTCAGAAAATTGTCGATATTATTAATTATCATTGATTCCTCAAGGTCTTTCCATTGATTCTGACATAAAACAGACCACTCTACTCGCTGTTTCCCTTCAAAACTATCCGCTTTTGGGTTTTCACTACCTTCTAAAACCTGTATTAGCAGAGAAACTTGTTGCGAGATTTCTGCTTCTTCTAATCCTATATATAGTGATCCTCCTTGGCAATAAGTTGGGATTAAATAACTATTGGTAATCAAATTTTTTGCTTGTGTTTCTGATAATCCATTACTAATACCCTCAGAAATTTCGGCTAGATCATTTTGGTCTTGTACATCTTTGGTTATCTTAATTTCTTTAAGAAAACCGTGCTCTTCATTCTGACCAAAAGGATTAATATGAAACAGTTGTATTCGATTATTCTGGTATGCAGTTTCCGTTTTTACACTAAAATCTGTAGTTTCTTCTGCCTTATAGTCCATGGTCAAAAACTCTACAAGTGGTGTATAGGCCTCTTGAGGGACAACCTCATCTCCTAAAGTATCATTTATGGCTTTAGCAATCTGCACTGCATACACCCTAGGAAAAACATCATGTAAAAACGATTGATTTAATGAAATTCGCAAAGGACCACTGTAATTTGCCTTGTATGCTCGACCCGCATTGGATAATGAATATTTGAACTCATATACACTATTGGTGGGTGCATTTTTATTAAATAAACCCGTTATCAAATCTCCACTATTACTATCATTCTGAATGATTTCCCACTCTTCATTTGCGTACATTGCCGATCTTACTGTAAAATAAGAATCTGACACTCCGCTAACTGAGTACCCCTCATATAGTTCTGTAAAACTACTAGTAGCAGGATCAGGCGTATTTTTCCACTCTGCATATATTGACATTTCAGTCCATTGTTTAGAAAAAGCCTCGTTATAATTGATATAAAAATTGGATTTTTTAAGTGGTTGTGTTGTAAATGGGAAAAAAGGTTTTTCTGCATTTATTTTTCCTGTATCATTTTCTAAATTCAAAGATTTTATTCCTGTTACCTCATTAGTAACGGTAATCGTTTCTACTACCTGATTTGCAAGGGTTGTATATAAATCATATCCTTTTATTACCTCTTGTTCTGCTTGGGTGAGATCTATATCTTCTTGTTTTATAAATACTCTAAATAATGGAAAATCTGTATCAAAATTTCCTCCTAGAACTTCGTTATTATAAGGTAGTATTGCGGGTACATCCTTAGCCAATGTGCATCCAATAATAAGTTGGTTTCCTATAATTTGAGAAACCGAAGTATCTAACGCCAGTGGACCAATCCATTCTTCTTCTCCAGAAGCATAGCAACTTAATGAAGCTACTAATTCATCTGTTCCTATTGCCCTCAAGTTTTCTTCAAAAGTGATAGTAATTTTCAGTTTTCGTTCTCCTTCCTGCAGCAATAGTAAAGGCGAGGCTATTGCGAAACCTATCGATGCATTTTGTAATTCTGGATATTCTGTCTCAGTTTTGGGATATCCAAAGGGCCACCAACTATTTTCTTCTTCATCAGGAAAAGTCTCTCCATCTCCACCATAAGAGTTTGCTATTTCACTAATTTTTATCCTTGTAGAATCAGCATCATTATATACATTTTTAAGAGCTGAGACCTTAATTTTATTGGCAATAAGTTCTTCTGTAGTTTTATAAATACGTTTAACACCAATGGTGTCCTTACCTCCATCTAAGGCTGTTGCTTCGGGAACTCTTTCTTCTACACTCTTTTTTGCAATTTCGAACAGGATATGCACTTTATCTTCAGAAGCCGGAAGTTTTTCTACTTTTAAAATTTCTTCAAAATAAAAATCCAAATGCCTCTTGGTAAGATTGTTAAATCGTTCTCTAGAAAGCGACAATAGCTTCAAAAAACAAATAAACAACGTAAAATGAGGCGTTATTTCTGCCTCACTTTCTTGCGCAGCTATTTTTGCTGTTATTTGTTCTTTGATTTTCTGATACTCTGTAGCACCTCGCAATGGTATTGTTTCTTCATCAAACTCAAAGTATCTGAATAAATCCTGCCAGTTTCCTGAAGGTGTATTATCGTTATTAGTATCAAAATAATTTACATGCTTTGCAAAATTATACGCAAAAAGCATCCAATCTTCTATATCAAGATCATGAAGTTTTAGATTATCCGGATCGAGCTTTTCATTAAACCGTTGTTCCTGATCCCTGCCACTTCTCTCTAAAATACTATCAATATATTCACAATTTTCTGACATTGTTTTGTTTTAAAAAATTTTAAATATCAGTTCCTTCTTCTAAATAAAATGGGAACACTACATTATTTCTAGCATTTGTAGCTCTTACAGTATATGCTACTTTTATATATAATTCTCCTTGTAGCGTATCACTTTGGGTAATATCAATTTTGTCTACATCTATTCTAGCTTCATGATATAAAATAGCTGTCTTTATCAATTCTGTAACATAAGAAATCAAGGTTCTATTAAGGTTTTCGAACAATAACTCATCAAGGTTACAGCCATAATTAGGAACCATAATACGTTCTCCCAAACGGGTAGATAATAACACCTCGAGGCTACTTTTTATATCTTCTTCGGCAGAAATCATTTTTACCGAATTTGTTTCTTTGGTAAATTCTGGCGGGAAGATCCAGCCAGTTCCTAAAAACGACTTTTTATTATCCATCATAATTATCCTATTAATACAGTAGGTTCTCCTGCCACTATGGTTCCGCCATGCGCAGTGCTATCACCCATTCTGGCTGCCGGCATACCACCTATCATAACTGTTCCTGATCCTACGGCTATCGTATCAGGAGGACCTGTACATGTTGCCATATCACCAACTCTCGCTGCTGGCATCCCAGCAATAAGTACTGTAGGTTCTCCCGCAGGTAAAATTGGACCTCCTACATGAGGTACCGTTCCTGTTACCATAGGACATACATGCATATCATTAATTCTTGCTGCTGGTGGCATATTATTTTATTTTTTTTTTGAATTAATTTATATTACTTAATCTTCTTTTTTTACTAGTTAATCTGCACTAATGATCCTTTTAATACAGCAGTAGCTCCCGAGGACACTTCTGCTCCCGAAGCTCCTTCGGCTTTAAAAGATGCATTGGCAGTTACATTTACATTGGTCCCTTCTATAGTAACATCTCCCGATGCTTTGATTTGTATATCGCCAGCACTTTCCATTACAATCCCCGAACTATCTAGGGTAAGGATATTCGAATTTTCATCCTCTACGACTATGGTTCCTTCATCTTCATCAAGTGCTATTCGCTTACCCGCAGGGGTAGTGATATTGAGTGTCTTTTTATCATCATCAAAAAGTACTTTCATCTCGCTTCGCGTAATAAAACCTTTTTCGTGGTTATCATCAGATGCTACTAATGGAGCTGGCTTGGCACTGCTATGAAGCATTCCTAAAATAACAGCATCATTTGGGTCTTCATTGATAAAACCAATGATAACCTCGTCTTCTATCTCTGGTCTAAAAAAAGCGCCTCTATTTTCTCCCGCATCTAATGACGCCATACGACACCAAATCCCTTGCTCTTCATTATTAATAATTGGTATTTGCACCAAAATACGTTCTTCGCCATCAGGATCATCTTGTAATTGTGATACGATACCAATTTGAAGTCCCTGGATTGCGGGAAGTAATCCCGAAGCCGGTGGGGTATGAATATCATATGTCTCTGTAAACCATTCTGGATTCAAACCAAATTGTGCATCAACGGTCCAATTACCATCAGTTAAACTATGTCGAACTCCGGTTACAAATACATTACCATTAAACCGATCACCTACTCCTTCAAGTTTTAATATGGTATTCGGTTTAACCTCAGAAATTCCTTGAAACTTAACACGTCCTCGTACTTTTGATAATTGTTGAAAAAGCAGCTTTGCATCTGCCCAGCTTTGTAATTCGGCATCAGTTACCGCTCCACCGTGTCTTAATTCAAGATTTTCTAACCCTATCGTTTCTGACAAATCTGAAGAAGATAAATTTCCGTTAAGTGATACTGCTGGATCTGTTCCTTCGATTTCTAACAATTCTTGATCCGAATAATTCCAGGCATACGAGGATACAGTACTCATTTGATGTCGTGCATCAATTTCTGCATCAAAATCTAACAGGCTTGCTCCAAAAGTTACTGTTTCTATTGCTTCCTGCCCCAAATCGGGAGCTTTGATTGTTATTTCACCATCATCAACACAGCAGATTTTTCCGTTTGCCTGCGCCCGTGCTATAATAAAATCCCAATCAGAAGCATTATATTGTACTAATTCTGCATGCGAATGCGTTGTTGCTTCAATCGTATTGGATAGCCCGTAAGTACCTATAATTTCTTCAAAAATATCACTATCAGTACTTTCATAGAAGTATTTACTCTTTCTACCAATCGTAAGTTTAACAGTCTCATCCTTACACTCTATAATCAATTGGTTGCCATTAGATCTAATTCGTAAGTTATGTTTAATCACAATTCCTTTAAAAATGGTACTCTCATCAGAATGATATCCTGCAGTAATTTCTATGTTCTTGCCTGGGATTAGTAAATCTTCATTACTTAACTCAAAATCCCGTGCTGTAGCATCACCGTCTATAAGTACTAGTTTTGCCATTGAAATTCGGTTTATTTCTTTATGGACCAGCACACTTTTTACTTGATATTTTTTAGACAATTCTTGCCCTTCAACCAGTATCTTAAAAGTTACTAAATCTGAACTCTTTGAGGTTTGTATGACTCCACTATTATTCATTTATGACTGCTTTTGTAATGGTGGAAAAAACAACTCTTGACCTACATTCAGTTTTCTGAAATTACTTATATTATTAACTCTAGCAACTTCTAGATAATACTTAGGATCTCCGTATATTCTAAAGGTCATTAACGGAAGTGTATCGCCTGCTTTAACTATCCTATAATGTGTTAAATCAGGTGATTGATCATTTTGTTCATTTGAGCGCTTTTCTTTTTCTATAAATTTTTTAAACTTGGCTTTTACCAATGCTCTAAGTGGGGTTCCATCTGGTTTAAACAATTTGTATTCTATATCCATAGAAACCAGATGACACGGAAATGTTAATGATCCCCAAATCACCATCAAATAGTTAGGCTTATGTTTATCTCCGTTATAATCATA
The DNA here is from genome assembly GCF_000520955.1 of Aquimarina pacifica. Taxonomy (GTDB): domain Bacteria; phylum Bacteroidota; class Bacteroidia; order Flavobacteriales; family Flavobacteriaceae; genus Aquimarina; species Aquimarina pacifica. The sequence goes on from NZ_JACC01000011.1 coordinate 72,158, forward strand.
AGCTGCTTTTTTAAAAGCATCTAGATCGTCAATAATACCATTCCCATTATCCTTATATACAGTATCATCACTACTAGAATTAGGATCATCACCATAATGCACGATTGCACCTGTACGATCAAAAAGAAATTCAAGATCAAGGTCTTCGGGAATAGATCTTACGAATTGTAGATCATTAGAACTTGTTCCTTGGGCTTGTTCCTCATTAAACTCTGTAGTAAGGGAGAAGCTATACTTTTCTGGATTTAATAATGCTGTATATTTCAGATCTGGTAGTTCTTCGGTGAACTTTTCATCCTTAAAACAACGAATAACCAATTTTTGTAATTTGCCTGTACTCATTTTCTCAACGTTTAACGTTCATTCTTCGTCTCCAAGATTTCCATTACCCTTTCTACACAATTAGCAATCAATTCGGCATTTCCTTTTTGACCAGAAGAGGTAGCACCTTGAGACTGATTTTTGGTTTCATCAACGTTTATCTTTATATGTAATTCTTTGATCTCTATTGGCATTAGTTAAGGGTTTTGAAATAATTATAGGTTAATTCTAAAGATTCTATCGCCAGTTTACTTTCTTCTGCATTAAAATCTTCTACAGCCCACTTCACTGGGTATGCATGAACAACATCCCAAGTAAGTAGCGGTTCATGCTTTTCGTTGAGTAGGATTACAGTAAGATTAATAGGCGCTATTTCTAGATCCTCAATGGCTTTTTTGCACCAATCTATTAATCCAGAATCGATCAAAAGTCCTCGTTTCAATACTAGATTAGGGTATTTAGTCCTAACAGGAATTTTATGTTTAAATCGATTCTCTCCTCCTTCAGCGATTTCTTCGGTTTCGAGATCTACAGAAAGTCCCGAAACCGACTGAAATTGATGATCATTAGATGCACTGGTAATCCCTTGAAATTCTACTTTAAAATGAAACCCAACTGGTGGATAGTATGCAGCCATTATAATAAGGATAACTTCTCATGAACAAATTCTGCTGTTTCTATTGCTATTTCATTACCATCAGCTTTGAGATCGGTAGATTGTATTTTGGTTACATATGCCTGCTCTGCTTTCCAGGAAATAACGGGCTCATGTTTCTCATCAAGGAGACTAATGGTTAAATCACCTCTATATTGCTCTTCACCTTCTTGAAAATAAACTGTTTTGATCCATTGTTCGTAAAACTGCTTATTTGTATCTATAAATGTTCCTCTTTTGACTGTGATATTGCTATACTTAGCTAGTCCAGGTTGTTTTGTTTTATGATATTCATTATCGGCTCCTCCTCTATACTCTATCATTTCTCTTTCGAAGTCCAAACCTGATACTTCGGTACAATTAAACTCTGATTCACCAAAAGACACTCTAAAATGAAATTTTGGTAATGGATATGTTGCTGCCATGTTTTGTATACTTTAAAAAATTAATTTTGATAATTTGTGGATTATGCTTCTTGCATTTTATGAGAGAATTTAAGTATGATAAATTCTGCTGGGCGAACAACAGCCATACCTATTTCTACAAACATATACCCTTCTAAGATATCTTGAGCTGTCATAGTTTCTCCTAATCCCACATTTACATAAAATGCTTTATCAGGTGTCGGTCCTGCTAACGCCCCTGCGCGCCATTGTAAATTGAGGAAATTAGTGATCATCGCTTTTACTTTTACCCAAGTATTGGCATCATTAGGCTCAAAAACGAATTGTTCTGTTGCTTTTTTGATAGATTCTTCTGCCATATTAAAAAATCGACGCACCGAAACATATCTCCATTCATTATCATTACCCGCTAATGTTCTGGCACCCCATATTAAAGTCCCCTTACCAACAAAAGTTCTAATAGCATTAATAGACTTACCGCTTGTATGTACATTAAGTTCTCCTTGTTCTGCATGAGAAATATGTACTGTTGGTTTACTTACGTAGGTCATCCCCACATTAGCCGGGGCTTTCCATACACCTCTACTATTATCAACTCGCGCGTAAACACCTGCCATACCACTGCTTGGAGGCAATATCACTGGTAGTATGCTTATTTCTGCTTTTATTCTATTATATAAGGCATTATCACTTACTTCTAAAGAATCTAACGTACCAGAGGTAGGTGATGATCCACCAGATGCTGGCAATGCAGCTATTAATGCAAATAACTCCCCAGAAGCTAATAAGGTATCAATTCGAGCTTTTAATGCATCTCCTGCCGCATCTGTAGAATGAATCCCTAGTGCATCAAAAAGTCCTGGTTGATTAACAGAAATTTCATTTACAATTTTTAATTGTGAATCATCTGCATTTAATCTGTCAATACTTTTATTAAGATCCAAAATAGTTTGTTCGAGTACATCGGTCAACCATGTATCTAATGCATTAGCTTCTGCATCAACGCTACCGTCGGTTCTGGCAATATCTATTGCGCTATTAATACCACTACTGACTCCATTAATATAACTTATGATCTCATTAATCTTAGCCTTAAGATCTGGTATCATTGCAATAGCATCAGCATCGTTACCTGCAGCTGTAATATCTGTATCAATCACACCTAACTCTGTAATAAGTGTTTCTAGATCGGTGGTGTCTATGGCATCAGATATGTCTTGTACCGATTCTTGAAGATTCGTTGTATCTGTAGAGCTTTCGTTAACTGTAACCTGACTATCAGCATATTGATAATCCAAAATAGTTTCTACAAATGGATAATATGCGGCTCCATATTTGATAAAATCTTTTCCAAGGGTCATCCCAGCTCGTAATTCTCCTATATTAGGATCTACGATTGCAGTATTATCATAACTATATGTATCAATAATGGTAAAACGATCTTGTAAGTCTTCACACTGAATAAGTGCTTGTTCATAGAGACCATACATAGAGCCACTATCGGGTAGTGATGTTGCATCTGGAAAAACAATCAAAGTAGGCTCATCCTCTTTTTTTATAATTTCTAATCCTTTTCGCAAACCAACTGTTGTTGTTGTTCCTAAGGCGACCGTAGAAATAGAACCGTCGCCGTATTGATCTACAGATACAATATAACACGGCCCACCACCATTAGCAAAATATAGTTGCATAGAATAATACATCAGAAAAGGTGAACGTGTTGCAGGAGTAGGTACAGAAATAACATCATCAACAACATTGACAACGATTCCTGTTTCTAATTCTGCTCCGCCAAAATAGTTTTCATATTCTAGCATAGAAGATATTCTTGTAGGAATCTCATTGAGATCTCCTTCTTCTTTATTCGTCGCTTTTTCTGTATATCCTATAAAAGCAGGAATAGCCGTTGCGACTTGAGCTACAGACGGAGGAAACTTAGCAATCTCCTCAACATAAACTCCTGGTGTACTGTACGGTGCCATAATTTGTGAATTTTAATTTTGATTAACTTTTTAAATAAATATTTCTGAATAAACTTTACCTTCTTCTGTTCTTATGATATCCTTATCTGGATTAAGAAGAAATGTATTTCTTAATCTTGGGGTTAATCGATTAGGTCTTAATGCTATAAACCCCTTTTGAGTCAAGGGATACGCTATATTTGTAATATATTCTTTATCCTCTTCTACATTAATATATTTCCAATAAGTTTCTCTATTCTTAAACTGAATTTCTGAACTCAGTATCTCTTCGGGCAAACAAGCAATATCCTTATTAGGTGCATCGGGAATAAGAACAGTATTGTTTTCTAATAGATCATTGGCATCTCCTTTCACTGTAATTTGTATATATCCCAGTTGTCCGTTTCTCTTTTGAGCGGCATTATAACTATCTAATAATGTAGCATTTTCGGGGAGTTCGATATCAGCTTCATCCATTTTGATAATCAATTCTAATCCGGTATCATTCATAGGAGCAACTTCATTGTTCAGAATCTCATGAGTCATTTTTCTGGTGCCCTCTGGAGTTAATAAAAAATTAGTATGCTCTTGTTTCGAGTCAAAGAGATCAGGAAAAGATACAGGCTCTGTAGTGGGTATTACATTTGTAAAAAAATACAACTGTGCTTCATCATCTACGATTGTATTGGTGTAATTAGTAAATGTTGAATCTTTATACCTCAATTCAAATGTGAATGTGAGGTCATCACCTAATTCGACCTTCGGAGCATATACCTCAGAATTATCCGAAGCTTTTTCATACTGATCAACATGAATAAACATAACAAAACCTCTATCTGATAATCGGAATATTATTTTATGATTTTGGAGTCGCATTCGTGTAATAGGAGTTGGTATAATTTCTAAATACTCAGAAACCTTGTACCCTAAAAGTTGATTTTTCTGATCTTCTTCAGACATTGAGATAAACTTATCATCTCCATCATCCAAAAAATAATCATGGTCTATGTTGACCTCTAACAATGGCTTATATACAATTCGAAAACTCATTAGATTTTGTTTAAGGTTGCTCCGATTTCTGTAATAATTGCTCCCTGAACTGTAGTTACATCTCTTTCGATTTCAAGCAATCTAATCTTGTATATAACCGAAGGATATTGTTTACCTCCCAATATCCCCCAGATATAACTCAGTTGTTCGAATGATGGGGTATATAATTCTGTAATAAACTTAAAGTTGCCAATCTCCTGCATATCTGCGTCATCTCGATTGAAATTACTATTGACATGTGTAAATACATTTTTGCCCTGAAAAAATTCGATAACCTTAGAAATACTCTTTAATGACTCTACATATAATTGATTGTTGGCACTAAAAATCACATACAAATTGACATTTACTTTAGGGTTTTTGTAGGATACCGTATTTCCTTCTATGCTGTAATTAGGAATGTTTTTTAAGGTAGGTTCTTCGTCTATATTAAGTAATGACAAAATAACATCAGAATCTTCATCATCTTCACCATCTCCAGTCGAAGCATTGGCAATATTACCAAGCGCGACCGTAGTATCTTCAAAATAAGAATTCACTTCTTCTTTGACAATTTGTAGTACTTGAAAAATCATTTAACAGTGGTTTATAAGTATCAATTGTATTCAAAACAAAACACACTTCGTCTGAAAACATAAAAGCTATCTAACTCAAAAAAAATAATAATCATTGACATCTAGACTCACATAAGAACTATGCAAATCTTCTCCTTCCTAAAAGACAGGAACTTCATTTTTCTCCTTTATTAATGAAAAAAAATGTTCAACAAAAAAAGGAATCTAAAATCTCTTTTTGTCAGGGGGTAATCTTCTCTAAATATACAAAAAAAGTTCATTGAATTCGCTCTGAAAAAAAATAATTTTGAATTTACGGCTTTACTTTATAACAAGTAAGGTTAACACTCACCATGCCAAAAAAACGAACTAAATATCTGCTTATCAGTTAATTAAATTAAATATTTATTTTTTGTGTTATTATACCCTATTGCTTACACCTACTATTAACCATAGGAAATATGACTGTTATCCACCATCACAATTTGATCATAGAAAAGACGTTGCTTTGTGCCTAAATTTTTTAAAAAAAATTGCTTACACGATTCATTATTCCGTAAAAAAAACATTTTTCAACTTCTTACTCCGAGCGATTCTTTCTCAAGCAATGAATTCATTTTTTTGAGGATAAAAAAGGTGATTTTTTGATAATTTGAAACCTCTTTTTTTGACTTGATGACACGGTTATAAGGTCATAAAAGCATAAAAGATGTTTAAAAAAGATGATTTTAAAAGAAATTATAAAAAGTCAAGATGAGTTTCAATTAATATACTCGTGCAAAAACATTATTTTTGCCCCTCATTTTTCACATAAAACAGTAATTAAAATTAGGTACACATGAAAATACTTGGAATTGGAAAAAACTACGTAAATAGCAAAGAAGAAATTGCCGCCATAAAAAATGGAAAACAAGTTATTTTTTCTAAACCTGAATCTAGTTTGGTTACCAACAATAATGATGTGGTTTTTCCGGCATGTTCTAATGAAGTAGCATATGAGGTTGAATTAGTTATAAAAATAGGAAAGAAAGGAAAAGACATCGCAGAAAATAACGCTGCTTCTTATATTTCTGAAATTGCAGTAGGTATTGACTATACCGCAAAAGATATCCTAAGTAGATACAGAGAAACCAAAGGTCCTTGGGATTTGGCCAAGGGGTTTGATGGTGCAGCACCAATTTCTTCTTTTATCAGTATTTCTTCTTTTGAGGATTTAAATGCTATTAATTTTGATTTAAAAATTAATGGAGAACAAAAACAAGTAGGTACTACTGATATGATGATTTATAATTTTAATGAAATTATAGCGTACATATCACAGTTTATGACTCTAGAACCAGGAGATCTTATTTTTACAGGAACACCAGCTGCTGGAGTTGGTTTAATTTCTAAAGGAGATCATCTTCAAGCGTCTATAGAAGGAGAATTATTATTAGATTTTAAGATGATATAATACATCTTTATATATATTCTAATTCACATAGAAAATATAAAAAACCACTACGATCGTAGTGGTTTTAATTTTTTTAGTGTTCGTTATTTCTCATTGCATCCAGAAACTCTGGAGGTATCCCAATGTGCAACACAATGTTACCATAAGGTAGATCTATTTTGGGTTTTCCCTGGGGTATTTAAGTACTCTCTTTAGCTCACAGATTTAGGGTCTTTTGCTAATGTCCTCACACTTTATTTCTCCCTGATGTTATAAAAACTATTATTTATCTAACTATCGTCATAATCTTCAAAATAATATTTTTAACAACATCAATGCTATTACTTAGCGTTACTAAAATACTAAAAAACAACGATTAAAAACAAATAAAATCGACAAAATACACAAATTTTAACATAAAGATCAAAAAACTCTTTCTTTAGAAAACTAATTTTCTATTTCTTGTCTTGTAACTCCCACATTCTGTAACAACATTTTCTACGCGATCTTTTTATGAAGAATACAACAGATCACGCCTATTTTTAGTCAAAATATTTTATACAACGAGTAAGTAGACTGATATGCTATGAAGCGCTCACGTAACTCAAAACCATATTCACTTTATCTATTAGCTACTCTATCTAAGCACCTATTTGCATTTGATATGGTTTTGCTTAACATATGTATCAACAATTGTGGAATCTCTATTTACATAACGCAGACACCAAGAGCATAAAACATTGTTTTACAACACCTTACTCATAGTCTTAATTTACACTTAGCATAAAGGGGATAAAAGCTAATACACTACGGGGAAACCCTAATTAATTTGTTAATTTTATGTAAACTTATTGTAAAATTAGGTATTTTTACATTCTAATTTACTGATTTCACCCCTTTTTACATGAAAATCAATTGGTTATCTGAAACGCCCGAAAATGGTTCTGATATTCAGAATTCTCTGAAGCAGGAATATAATTTTAGACAAAAGACTACCATGTTCTTACTTGAACTTATAGAAAGTAAAGATTGGATTGATTTAAGTCTGATTGAATTCGATTTTTGTCCGAAACTTAATAGTTTTTCTATCTCTAAAAACACTCCAGAACCAGTATATTCATTTTTATCAGAACTTTCTACTAAATCATCTGTTCAATCAAAGATACCTTGGTTAGAATACCAATAAATTAGCTTTACTTTTTTACCTATCGATGTAATCGGTCTAGAATCTCCATCACCTCAGTTTTTTTTCGAACAGAGACAGGGATACTTTCTCCACTTTTCAACATGAGATAGCCTCCATCTGTTTTTATAAATGCACTAATACACTGCAGATTAACCAAATGACTTTGGTGAACTCTCAAGAACTGATAATTCTTAAGCATATCAGCAAAATACTTTAGTGTTTTGGTTACAAAGATCTTTTGTCCATCCTGAAGAAAAAAGATAGTGTTATTGCTATCTGATTCACAACGGATGATATCATCTAGATTAACAATTATTATTTTATCAAGTGTATGTAATGATATTTTATCAGGCTTTTGCTCTGGTGCAGATAGTGTTTCTTTTAAAATATTTATACGTTCTTGATTAGGCTGAATTTGTTCTTTTGCTTTTGCAATGGCGAGAGCCAAATCTTCATTCGAATAAGGTTTTAGAACATAATCAATAGCCGCAAATTTGAAAGCTCTTATTGCGAATTCATCACTAGCTGTCACAAAAATAATTTTCGATTTCAGATTAGGAAATATCTCTAGTACGTCAAACCCTGTACCATCACCCAGCATAATATCTAAAAATAAAATATCAGGCTGTTTATTTCGTAATGACTTTGCAGCTTCAACAACACTTCGTGCAGTATCAACTACTTCTATTTCGGGATGATTTGTTTCTAGATCACTTCTTAATAACTGAAGTGCATCAGACATGTCGTCTACAATAGTGGCTGTAAGCATAGTATAATATCTTAATAGTCTGTTTGTAATGGTATTTTAAATGTGATCTCAGTTCCGGCAACAGCATTATCTTCCTTCAACTCTCTTATATTCAGAGAATCTTTTCCTGATATAGATTCTAATCGTTCTCTAGTTACTGTTAATGCCATTGACTGGTGATCCGTTTTTGTTTTCTCCTTTTGTGATTCAAAAATTCCCATTCCATTATCCAATACGGTACAATGTAAGAAATCTTCGGTGGTATGAAACCCTACTTTCAAATCTCCATACCTACTGCCCTTTAGAATACCATGCCTAACAGCATTTTCTACAAAAGGCTGAATTAACATTGGGGGAATCAGTATTTCTTCTGGGTCTAAATCAGTATTTATGGCAATACTATAATCAAAAGATTTACTTGCCATTAATTTCTCTATTCCAATATAATGTTTTAAAGTTTGTACCTCTTGATCTAAAGTTATGTAATCTTTCCTAGAATTATACAATGTTTCTCTAAGCAAAATCGCAAATGTATTTATGGTATTATTCATACGATTAGGATCACTAGTTCCCATGGCTTTAATACCATTAAGCACATTAAATATGAAATGAGGGTTCATTTGTAGTCGCAATGCTTTTTGCTCTAGTGAAAGCAAATGATTTTGCATTTCTAAACGCTCCTGTACTTCTTTATTTTTTTGCTTTACCCTACGAACGTAAGATAAGGCATATCCCCCTATTATCAATATAATTAATGCTAATACTGCTAGTTGAAACCAGGTTTTTTTATAAATAGGGCTGTCAATAAAAAACCGAAAAGAAATGGGGTCACTTTCTTCCCATCTATAATTTCTAGATTGGGCAGAAAAGGAATGCGGCCCATAAGCTAGTCCTGCAAGATTTTGTCTAAAGTCGTTAGACCATGGGCTCCACTCAGAGTTATTGAGCCTCCACCTATATTCTATATCGTTAGGGTGGTCTAAGTCGATAGTTTTATATGCAAATGATAATTCTGTTTGATTAGGTGTTAATTTTAGAACCCTACTACTATTAGCCCATGTACCTAATTGTATCGAATCTACATTTTGATATGCAACCTCAAGATTTTCAAAATGTAAACTTGGTTTTATAGTTTCTTTAGTTATTTCAGAAGGTTGGTATTTTGTTAAACCATGTATTGCTCCAAACCATAAATTTCCATTATCATCTTTTGTAACCGCATTCAGGCATGTCTCAATACCCAAAAAACCATCATTTCTACCGAAGTGAAAAACATCAACAATGTCATTAGATTGGTTCAATTCTATTTTATCTACTCCCTGCTCATTTCCGACCCATAAATTATCTTTATCATCAAATATCATTTGATAAATATTATCAGAATATGGTCGTTTTTTCCCTTTAAGTTTTTTGAACTCAAGATTCCCATCTATACTAGACCACCAAATTCCTCGTCCTGCGGTACCCAGGTACAGCATATTCTTGTGAAAAAGCAACGTCTTAATAGCCACTTTTTTATTCAATACATTCTCTATGTGAGTTACTCTATTTTTATGAATATACCCTAGATTTCCGTTCTGAGTAGAATACCAAATCTTACCTGTAGGATCAGGTTGCATGTCTTTGATTTGTAAATCCTTTATACCATTTTTCTGTGTAAATTTTTTCTGAGAACGTATCCTTCCTCGTTTGGGATCATACCTAAGTTTGGCTATCCCTTTTGAGTATGAGGCTACCCAAATATCATCCCCAACTACTTGAATTTTTCCTATCCAATTAGATATTAAACCTTTTCCCTTATCGATACTATGATTCTTAAATGCCAATTGCAAAACAGTATCAACCATCACTTTGGGATCCTTTTTTAGCGCTTTAATCCGTCTATCATCAACAAGAAGTGAATCCATCTGAAAAATTTCCTTATAAAAAATCCCTCGACCATCTGTACCTGCCCATATATTACCGCTCGCATCACTAGTAATTGTTTTAATCTTTAGATTAGATAATCGATCCTCCTGAGGGATGGGGTGCACACCGGTAGAATCTATTAACACCAATCCTTCTTCAGAATTAGATGCCCATATTTTATTTTCTATATCATGAACGGCATAAACACGATCAGCTTTTAATCCTGTATTTTGATCATAATGCACAAAATTATTCTGAAAATATTTATAAAATCCCGCTCCTGAAGTTGCAATCCAAGTATTCGCCTGACGGTCCAAAATACTTTTTTTAATGTGAGAAACCGCTAATCCACTTTTACGATTAATGACTTTCTTTTGCTCTTCTAGAATGGCATCTATTACCACAACGCCTACATTATCAGTTGTAAACCATAGCTCACCATTAGCATGCGCCCCTATATGCGTTACTCTAACAGGACTAGGAATCCAACGATTACCATACGTTGAAGCATTGGTAGTAATTACCAAGACGCCCCGATTAAATGCTGCCGCAAAAACTTTATTATTATAAAAAATGGCTGCTGTATATTCATTCTTACTATGCCTCTCAATAATTTTAGCGCCCTTTTTAATATTGCTTAATTTCCACAAACCTTTACTTGTAGCTATCCAAAATAATTTTCCATCAAAAACTATATCGTTAATAATACTTGTATTGATCTTAGCGTTAAGATCAATTTTTATTAACCCAAGTTTTTTACGGTATTCATAAATCCCAAGATTAGTTGCTAAGTACGTCTTTCCTTCAATTTTGGTTATTCTGTTGACTCGAGGACTTTCGAAATTTGTGAAATTATTTTTTGTCTTTATACTTAATCCTCCTTTGGTACCTATAAAAAGGCTATCCTTAATAAAGGCCAATGAATGGATATAGTTTGACTGTAAGCCATCATTTTCGGTCCATATATTAAACTCCTCTCCATCAAATCGACATAATCCTCCTCCTTGGGTCCCTAGCCATAAATATCCCACTTCATCCTGTATGATATCATACACTTGAGATTGGGGTAAGCCATCCTCTAACGTATATGCTCTAAGCTGATTATTTTGAGATAGTAGAGGATTGACATAGCTAAGGCTAAACATCAACAAAAAAATAAGTGCCAGTCTTTTGAACTCTAGATAAAGATTGATAGTCATATAGTAATATACGTTCAAGAAAATTAAATGGTTTCTTACAAATATAATCAAACTCGTTTCTTGAACTCGAACCATAATTGTAAAAAAAACCGACCCACTGGTAAGCGAGTCGGTATAAATAAACAAAAGTTTCCCCCTTTTTGTCTATCAGATTGAATTTATATTAAGTTGGTTAATAGCCCGTAATAGCCGATGTCTTAGAGTCTAAGACGGTGCCATCATTCCAGGTAAAGCTTTGTTTCAAATTAATATTATTAATATTAGTTGATGTATCGTTATAAAAAGTTTGCGTATACAATATACTTCCCTCTACACCATGTTCTTGATTTGGAAATATATACTGATAGTCTGTATCAGAATTTTCGCAATACACATTTTGAATTTCAGGAAGAGGTACTACCGTTTGATCTTCTTTTACCATATAATAAAAAGTCTCAACATGTGCACAACAAGCAAGGTATTCTACTTCCATTTTAATGACCTCAGAGACCCCCGCTAGTCCAGGGTTCTCTAAGGTAGTTAAAAAGATATCCTCAAAAAGTTCTGTGTCTTCAATTGTTAGAGTAGATAATTTTTTCACTTTATCTCCTGATCGCACCAGAGTTATAACATATGGGGAGTGTTCTTCTTTCTGGTCCATAATTTCAGTTGTTACAAAAAACTTTTCGGTCTCTGCAAAACCTTCCTGTGCGCTAACAAACTGAAAGCTCTGGAGTAGAATAATGATTATGGCGACATTTTTCATAACAGTAGATTTTGAGAATGACTATCTGTTGCCAAATGTAATACGACTTCTTAATTAAAAAGATGTTGTTTTAGAATTCGTAACGATTTAGTTAGAATTCGTTTTAAATACCACTAAAATTCTCTAAAACCAACTTAAAAACCACCTGTCTGTAGAAAACCATCACCTGCACCCCTTATCAATAAAGGGATTGTGAGACATGTATGTTTTTAACCCACTCACACTATAAATCATCATCTATCAAAAAAAACGGGGATAATTCCCTTATAAATAGGGAAATGCCCCTTTTTTAACATTTTAAAGGCATTAAAATAAAAAATAAACTTAATTTTTTAAAAAATTCATACATATCAACCTAACACAGATACTCTTGTAAGACAATAAGAACCTATTTAGGTTCAGAAATACAGCATAAAAACCTTATGAATGTTCTACAAACAATTCTATGTATATGAATCTGATTCGTAAAAGAAAGAAAAACCAGAAATCATTCATTATACTAAAACACTACACTATTAATTTGTTATTCTCAAAAAATAAGATATTATGGACCGAATGTATACATTGTACAAGACTTCATATCGTTGAAACCAGTTCTACTGAAGTACCATCAAATTATCAAAAACGATAATATATAAACACAAATAAGCCTATAAGTTCAATTAATATCTCTAGAATTGATTTCAACCAAAAAAAATGTTATTTTTATAAAAAAGAAAGTTTTTGAAAATTAATAACTTACAAAACATTTGTTTTTAACCTATATATCATACTCATGGAATTGGATTGGACCATCAACAAAATTGACGCGCACGTACACTTTAATACACTAAGGACTTCACTTATTGAATATGGAGTGCAAAATAATATCCGCTTTCTTTCGATTAATACTGATATTCCGTTTTTTCCATCTATCGATAATCAAGAAAAAACGATTTTAAGTCTTAAAAAAGAACATCCTGATCATATAGACTATGTAACTACTTTCTCATGTCATAAATGGGGGTCCGAACAATGGTTGCAGGAAAGTCTGGATCGAATAAAAAAATCCGTTGATCAAGGTGCCGTTGGAGTTAAAGTTTGGAAAAACATAGGCATGAGTCTAAAAGATGATAATGGACATTATATAAAAATTGACCATCCTTCTTTTGCTCCTATTTTTAGTTATTTAGAAGAAAACAAACTTCTTCTCATTGGTCATATTGGTGAACCTAAGAACTGTTGGCTACCTCTAGAAGAAATGACAGTCGAGCAAGATAGGAAATACTTTGCTGCTCATCCTGAATACCACATGTTCTTACATCCAGAATATCCTGATTACCAAGAACATATTGATGCCAGAGATAAGGTACTCGCTAGACACCCTAACCTGAATTTTGTTGGATTACATTTATCTAGTCAAGAATGGGAGACCGACCTAGTAGCGACTTTTTTAGACACTTTTCCTAATGCAATGGTAGATTTAGCAGAACGAATTTGTCATTTACAGCATCAAGCGGTCACTAATTGGCAAAAAGTTTATGATTTTTTTATCAGATATCAAGATCGTATTATCTATGGTTCTGATGTTATTGACGATAATAGTTTATCTGACGAACAACTAATTGCCTATATGGATGAAAGATATAAAAAACACTGGCAGTTTTTTACGAGACAAGAAATGATGTCTGCGCCAAAGGTTTCAGAAAATTTTAGAGGACTAGGATTACCCTTTGAGGTTATCAAAAAGATCTATTCTGAGAATGCCTTGAGAACCTATAAACTACCCTAAAGTATATTAACTTTTATCTTTGACCAAACTCTAACCAACAGACCCCCAGCCAGAAGAGCAACCAAAGTAACAGGAATGGCCATAATATATTCTCCATATATCCAATATCCGGTTGCAAATAGACAACCATATATAAAGAGGCAACCCAATAACATTGCTAATATCCCTGAAGGCACACTCCATTTTCCTGTTTGTGTAACAATCTTTTCCTGATCTTCACTTGCTTTGGTTAAAACGGTATCCCAACCAGGCCCGCCTGGTTGTATTTTTCTGTAAAAATTAAATAAAACTGCTTTCTTTTCTGGTTTAGTAAGAAAGGTTACTGCTACCCAAAAAACTGTGGTTATTAAAACTATTACCGGAAATTTTGACCAACTTGGCAACACACCCACTATAGCATTACCTGTCATTACATCCGTATGATCAAAAAAATATGTACCTATATCTGTGAAATTAAATAAAATAGAAATAATTCCTGAAGTAAACATGGCCGTAATCTCACTCCAAGCATTTATTCTCCACCAAAACCACCTGAGTATAAATATAAGACCAGTACCGGCTCCAAACATTAAAATAATATCAAAAATTTGTTTTGCATTGGTTAGAACCAGTGCAAAACATGCACTTACTACCATTAGTATTACTGTTGAAATACGACCTACGGCAACAAGTTCTTTATCCGATGCTTTCTTATTGACTTGTTGCTTATAAAAGTCGTTCACAATATATGAAGAACCCCAATTAAGGTGGGTTGATATAGTAGATATATAGGCAGCAGCCAATGAAGCCATCACAACTCCTAACAATCCATTAGGCAATTTCGTAAGCATTGCAGAATAGGCAAGATCATGTCCTAATTTATCTTTAGTTATATTAGGAAATGCTTCTTGGATACTAGCAATATCTGGAAACACAACCAAGGATGCTAAGGCAACTAATATCCATGGCCAAGGGCGCAATGCATAATGCATAATATTAAAGAAAAAAGTAGCTCCTATAGCATGATTTTCATTTTTGGCAGCCAACATACGCTGTGCAATGTATCCACCACCTCCTGGCTCTGCTCCTGGATACCATGAACTCCACCATTGAACAGCTAACGGTATAATCAATAATGTAATTAATGCTTCTGTATTACTAAAATTTGGCAATATATCTAATTTATCCACAACATTGCTATTGGTCATGAGGCTACTCATTCCTCCTACCTCTGGTAAATTAACACAGTAATACGCAGCGCCAATAGCTCCCACCATGGCTACAAAAAACAGCACAAAATCTGTATACACGACTCCTTTAAACCCGCCGAAGGCACTAAAAACAACAGTAATAGTTCCGGCGATTGCCACAACCATCAAAGGACTTACACCTAACATTACCTGTCCTATTTTTATAGCCGCCAAGGTCACTCCTGCCATGGCCAAAATATTAAAAATAACACCAAGATATACCGCTCTGAACCCTCTTAAAAATTGTGCAGGTTTACCACCATATCTTAATTCATAAAATTCAATATCTGTGGCTACTCCTGATTTTCTCCACAACTTGGCATATACAAACACAGTAAGAAGTCCTGTAATCAAAAACGCCCACCAAACCCAATTACCAGAAACTCCATTTTTTCTTACTATATCAGTAACAAGGTTCGGGGTATCTGTTGAAAAAGTGGTTGCTACCATTGACAAACCCAAAAGCCACCAAGGCATGTTTCTACCTGATAAAAAATATTCGTCAGCATTTTTACCCGCTTTTTTTGAAGAATAGATCCCAACGATCAAAATAATTGCGAATAGACCAAAAATAAAAATGTAGTCTAATGTGCTTAAAAATACCATATGTGAGCCTTTGTTTTTTTATTATTTATGTGACAAAAGTGAGCATAGAGAACATAAGTTTTGTCAGCACTATGTTCTTTATTAATTAAATTTAATCGAAATGTACCACAAATCAAGCTGCTACGCAACGTATCAATAATTCGAATTCTATTTTTATTAAAAGAAAGCACAAAAACTACTTTCTATTATTAATACAGAACATGCGGTAAACCCTACAAATCTAATGTGAATCTTTTATCCAATTATATGGTTGTCTTTTGACCCATTTTCCTCTGGTAAAATCCGGAAATTCCTGAGGTTCTCCATTCTTCTCAATTGAGACTTCTGATAAGGGAGTAATTGCGCTCCAAGCAGCTGCATCATATGCGTCCATAGGAGGAGCTATATTTTGTTTGGCAGATTCTACAAAAGCATTAAGCACAAAAAAGTCCATTCCGCCATGACCTGCCCCTTCTGCATACTCACCATATTTTTTCCATAATGGATGGTCGTATTTTTCTAACCATGATGTAGCAGTATCCCATTGATGCGGTTTTGATTTTCCTTCAATATATATTCTATTACCATCTACCTCCCAAAGTCCATTGGCTCCTTGAACCCTAAAACCAAGCGAATAGGGTCTTGGTAGATTGCAATCATGTGTAACCACAATAGTTTCTTGATTCGCCGTTTCTATAACAGAAGTAATCACATCTCCTTGCTTAAATTTTATTTTTGCATTAGGATGATTTTCACCTCCTCCCTTTACAACATGATTATGAAGACCGATCGCCTTGGTGGCATTACTTGTCATAGAAACAAAACGGTTACCTCTATTGATATTTGCCATGGCCGCTATTGGACCTATGCCATGAGTAGGATATACATCACCATTTCTTTTAACAGAATGTAACGTTCTCCATTGTGCTTCTGAGGTAGACTTCTCTCCAAACTCAACCCCACCTCCGTAGGGTTGTTTTCCATTGTTAAATTTTACTTCACGCAAATCATGCTGATATCCGCATCTAAAATGTACTAATTCGTCAAAAACATTTTGACGAACCATATTAAGAACCGCCATAACATCCCTACGATAATTGACATTTTCGAGTATCATCATATGAGTCCCTGTTTGCTCATGAGTATTAACAAGGTCCCAACATTCTTCTAGTGTATTGGCTGCTGAGACTTCGACTCCAGCATATTTATTTGCCAACATTGCCTCTTTGGTCATCAGAGTATGCCAGAGCCAAGGAGTAGAGATAATCACTGCATCTACCTCTTCTAATGCGAGCAGATTACGATAATCGTATTCATTTTTACCAAAGACCTCTGGTTTTTTTGCTCCAGCATTTTCTATACTCTTAAGAACGAGATCAATTCTTACAGGATCTATATCACATACAGCTGTAATATTAACATCTTTTCTCAGTAATAAATTATTAAGGTGATGAGTACCTCTCAATCCCACCCCAATCATGCCGATATTGAGTTTATCGTTTTTACTACCATTAGAACTATAACTAAATTGTGGTGCCAAAAACAACCCTGCCCCAATGATTGATGCATTTTTAATAAATTTTCTTCTTGTACTCATGTCTAGTTAATTTATAACACATATATTCAACAATTACTTTTATACATATCATTTCGATACAATGATAAATATTTATAAATATAACTAAAAATAAGATATAAAAACAAAAAAAGAAATAAAACGAAAGTTTTTTGACAAAAAAGCTATGTAATAATTTTAGTTTTGTTTTAAAGAAAATAAAGGGCTTCTTACTATCAAATCAAAAAGTCTTCACCTTAATTTACAGTAAAAAATCTCTTGGCAAAACACCAAGCTATATATAAGTATGGTTTTTAAAATATTCTATTGGTTAAAATGAATGTATTTTCTCAAAGTTATATCTTCACAAATAAAGGATACATTCTTATTATACATCTCCTTATAATTTGCATATACTTTTCCACAGTTCTTCTCTCCATAATGATTAATGATTACTATTTTTCCTACATCCAAAAAACTTTGCGCTCCAGATTGATCCCACCAATTTTTATCTTTTTTATATGACTCATATAAGACACCGTCAAAACAAACACCTTCTTCTACCGTATTTTTAGCCATGCATTTCATTCCCTTGGCATGTACATAATCACACAATTTATTATAGTACGCAATCCCTTCAGCTTTAGTAACCTTTAATTCATATTTTTCTCTTACATCATCATATGAAGCCCAGTCCATATTATCAAACTCGACCCAATCACAACCCCAAGCCGCAATTTTATCAATTCTTGCTTTCATAATATCCACAACACCTGTAGTTACCTCATTTACAAAATATTCTCCTTTCCATTCATCCCATGCAGTGGTAATTATATAGGGTTTCATCTCATTATAATCATCTCTCCAATCCTCACCTGTTCCTATACTTATATAAGCACCTACTTCATTTCCATTAGCTTTTATGGTAGTAATGGCATCTGCAATATCATTGCCAAATGGATCCACAAGGACATAGGCGTTTTTGGCATTTTCGATGATATCTGCTATATTATCTCCATCATAATTCTCATTATACGCATGATTGTACACTGGTATAGCTTTACTTTTAAATCCAGAAATATCATCAACCTCATGATTATTTATTGTATCACCATAATTCTGACCAAAAGTCAAAAATGTGGTTAAAAAAAGAAAAGCAATGTTCATTTTTTTTATCATCATTTTCAAGCTATTTATTTTATAAAAATCTTTTACTTATAATTCACTCTCAAAACCTATAGTTTTCAGAAGAACACTAATTTTACATCCTAATGTTGGCACCCCTTATTTTCTTATAGACCAGACTGAATTCAATTCATAGGAATCACCTCTAAAAGAAGAAAATCAGAAAAATTAGCCTCTAGAGTATGGTTATCAGGTGAAATAGTCCCCATTTTTTTGTTATTAAAATAATCATTGATGGTATATGACCTATCTGCTTCTAACCCTTTAAGATTTATGTTTCCATTCCAGCTTTTAGCATAAAAAGCATAATACATAACTTCACCTTTTTTAATAACATGTGTTTCTGGTTTGTCGTACCCTATATCATATAAATCTCCCATGTATGCTTCTTTAGATAGCATCATATCATTATATAAGGAAAACCATTTTTTCCATATTTTCTCTTTTTCTGGAGTTAACAAATAACTTGCTTCAGCATATGGATTATCTTTAGGCCACGTAAATTTTGTTCCCAGAACCGCACCAATTCCAAATGAACTTGCAAAATCATTTGCATTATCACTCAACTCGACATGATCTCCATAATATGCGGTATTAGGCACCAGTGCCTTATAGGTTTTTCCTTTATGGCGCACCTGCCAACTGGATAACGGATCAGAAGACACTGCTTGATTCATTGATGCCATATTAAAATAAGACATACACGCTCCACAAGGGCAGTTTTCTATAACTGCATTAGGTTTTATCTTTCGCGTTTCGTCATAGATCATTTGAAAAAAAGCAGGAAGCTCTTCTACTGATTTTTGCGGATCATCAATCCCAAAATCAGCCCCAACACCGTTCATATGCTGTCCATCCATTTTGAGACCATCAAATCCCCATTGATTCATAAACAGATCAATAATTTCTTTGGTATGTCTTTCTGTTTTGGGATTTGCAGGAGAGAGACAATACGCATCCCACCAGGTAATAAATTGTGGAGATTCATCTTCTTTAAAAATTCGCATATCGGGATCCTTCTTAAGCGCATCACTATGCGGATCTGCTGCAAGAGGGGTCCACCAAATTTTTGCTTTTAATCCATGATCATGAATATCATCTACTAGTTTTTTAATTTCTTTATTCCCATTTGGGAACTTTTTTGGATTTGCATCCCAATCACCCTCTGCTATCTGAAATCCATCGTCTAAAACAGCCCATTTAATACCTAATTCTTTAACTTTTGGGAGTGTTCCTACGATTTCATCTAATGTAAATTTACGCTCATAGCCCCAAGCACACCAAATAGGTTCAAAAGCTGCGGGCTCTGGCTCAACAATATGAATACCCTTATCTTGCATCAACTTCGAATATCTAGAGAGGTTTTCAAAATAATCTCCTTTTGTAATCGATATAAATGTTTCTAAAGTCTCTATCTGACTTTTAGATTTGAATACTGTTCTTTCCTTAAAATCTTTAGAAACACCAATTATTACATCTTTTCCTTTTTTTGGAATTTCTGTGGGAAGATTTACTTCCTTAGGCACTAAAGCCAAATGTCCTGTTGCAATATTAACGTCTGATCTCCATATCGACGTTACAGGAACACCACCGCCATAATCCGTTGCATTCATCCCCATAAAGTTCTTTTGATAATATCCCGGCTCTAAAGGCCTAATCCAATCGCTTCGACTTTGTGAAGAACTTCCCTGAAATGCCCAAAAAAGAGGCGAATCCTCTTGAGACAAAATACTATATTGATTATTAGTCCATTTTGTAATATAAACATCCTCATCCGAAACATTCTTGTATATAACTTTAGTAGTCAACAGATCAGAGTAGACATCATAAGCGGTAATAATCATCTTTTTCTCTATAGATACTTTTTCATCTGTATGAATTCCGTTTACTACCCATTGTCTTCCTGACAAAACCCCTTTTAACTCCAGCTCATCAATATTTAAAAACTTAAACTCAATGATGCTTTCTTCGTTAACCCCTATTGTCTCTGAAGATTGAAAATCGTTCATTATAGACTTAATATCATCCTGTGTTGTATAAAATTTTGTTTTTAAATTTTCATTCACTTCAAAATTCAACGAACCGTGGGTAATTTTTACAACAGAATTTGAGGATGTTGATGTATTTTCATTCTGACGTACACAGCTATTAAGTGTGCTTAAGAAAAGAAATAAGAGTATAGGGTAATATAGTAAACTACTTGAGAATTCTTTTTGCATTTTCATGATATAGCTTTTTAAGTATAGAGTCATCGAGTCCAAATCCGTATAAGGGCCAATGATAATTAAACAGTTTTTTTTTGTAAAAATGTTCATCTTCAGTTTCTAAAATTCGTAACGTAACATTATACATAGATTCTTTTATACCCATATCGGTACCATAGAGCAACTTATCTTGATATTTTTTGTAAAATGCTCTTGTATATTTGGGCACCGAAGCGGTTTCGCCATAGCGTGCAGAAATATCAGCATATAAGTTATCGTACTTTTCTAGAAGACTCCCAACACGATCTAAATCATAACTACAATTAGCAAAATGACATGCAATAAATGTAGTATTAGGATGTTCTTTAACTGCATTTTCTAATGTATTGATTAATTGTTGATGTGACAGTATGTTTTTCTTTGTCATATCGACTTTCCAATTTGCTGCATTCATTAAGCCATCATTATGAACATCAGCAGGTTCATACATCCAATATGGCTCTGCTATATGAATGTTTACCGGCATTCCCAACTCACCACATTTCTGAAGTACCGGCTTCATACGCTCATCATCAATATGCATCCCATAAGCAGCTACTGGTTTCGAATACAACAACCCTTCTCCTTTATCCCCTAATTCACCAACACCTCGTGCGCCAACATTATAACACCTTTCTAACTCTCTAATTGCTTTTTGACTCCA
The DNA here is from genome assembly GCF_000520955.1 of Aquimarina pacifica. Lineage (GTDB taxonomy): Bacteria > Bacteroidota > Bacteroidia > Flavobacteriales > Flavobacteriaceae > Aquimarina > Aquimarina pacifica. The sequence continues at coordinate 93,553 of NZ_JACC01000011.1, forward strand.
GCCTTTTTGATCATACCCTGTAAAATCAAAACCGCACCAGATCTCAAAACGACCCTTATGTTTAGAATATGCCGCATAAATACTATCAAATGCTTTACCTGTTTGATAGGTAAGTAAAATTGTTTTTTCTATCCCTATTACATCCATAGTAGCCACCCATTCTTTAATTTCTTCATCAGACATTGCATAGGGATGAGAATGCATATCTATAATTGGAAATTTTGCTTTGGATACTTTTGTTTTAGGAATGTTATAAATTGAAACTGGATCATAATCCTTCAATAGGATTTCGTGCTGCCCAATAAGCATCTGGCTAGTAATCAAAAAAAGAATACATCCTATATAAAAAGCCTTCATATCAACTAAAATTCACGGTTTTCAAAAAATTAATTGTTCTTAGCTTATCCTCGATTAGAGAAGTAGCTTGCAAAGTAGCCTTAGGAAAAACCTTTCTTAAATCAATATCATCGGACCTCAAAAATTCTTTTTGCAAACTCGTCATAAAAACATTCTTAATCTCTGTTGCCAGGTTTATTTTAGTAATTCCGTTTTTGATAGCCTCTTGCAATTGATCATCCGGAATTCCTGAACTGCCATGCAGTACTAATGCTGCCGACGTTACCGTATTAATTTCTTGAACTAAATCTATTTGCAGTTGGGGTGTTTCTTTATAAAACCCATGAGCTGATCCAACAGCGATAGCCAAAGCATTTACTCCTGTATCCTGAACAAATGCATGTGCTTCGTTAGGCTGGGTATAAATCATTTTTTGATCCTGTCCGAGCTTTGAAATATACCCTAATTCTGCTTCTACATTAGTAGCAGAACCCTTGGCATATTGAACAATCTGACTTGTAATTTTTACATTTTCTTCAAAAGGTTTTTCACTCGCATCAATCATTACCGAATCATAACCAGCATCGATACATTTCTTTACCAATGTAACATCTTGACCATGATCCAGATGCAGCCATGCTTTTACTCCATATTGATGTGCTGCACTTCTTGCCAATGCCTTTGCAACTCCCAGTCCCATATACTTAATAGAACTTTCTGATACTTGTAAAATAATATCTGACCCAGTATTTTTGGCAGCAATTAATACTGCTGACAGTGTTTCAAAGTTGTAAAAATTGGTCGCCAACAAAGCCTTCCCTTCCTTTTTATTCTGCTGTAATCTATCTTGTAATCTCATAATTTTAAAAATGGTAAGAAAATTTGCTTTTGGCTATGTCTTTTATCGTTTCAAAATTCTTAAATGCTGTTGTACCTCCAGAAGCGGTAGTATTAATTGCTCCTGTTATATTTCCTATCTCCAAACAATATAAGTTAGGTTTTCCTTTTATGTACTCACTAATAAATCCAGCATCAAAACTATCACCAGCCCCGATACAATCAGCCACATGAGTATTGAGAAATGCTGGTTTTGAGGTTAACTCACCTTGTTCCCAAAGATGCGCTCCATGTTCACCATCCTTAATCACAATTGTATTGGCATATCTCTTTACTTTCTCTATTCCCGATTTTATATCCGTACAATTGGTCAAGTGTTTAAATTCTGTTGCATTGGGTAAAAAGACATCGATATAAGGAAGTAATTCTGCTAAACTCAACTCCCATTTCTCTTCAGGATCCCATTGCGGATCCATAGAAGTAGACAATCCCATTTTTTTTGCTCGTTGAAACAATTTTACAATATCCTTTTTCAGTTTTTTTTGCAAAAAAACAGAGCTGACATGCAAGTGTTTGGCTTTTGACAAAACCTTATCAGTAACTTCATCCTCTCCTAAATAATCCATTGCACCAGGAAAAGTAACATTCGCACGATCCATATCATAGTTCATTACAATAGTCAAACCTGTTTTGTATTGCGGAGAAGTAATTACAAAATCCGTATTAACATTTTTACGTATCAATGTTTCATTTATAAGGTTTGCAAAACTATCATTCCCGATTTTACCCAAAAAAGCAACATTGATTTCTAATGAACTTAGGTTACTAGCGAATATTGCAGAACTGCTTCCTAGTGTAACCGTTAAATCCTCTGCGATAATTTCTTTTCCGATTTCTGGAAATGCCTTTATATTATCTAAAATAATATCCACATTAAGTTCTCCTACAACAAGTACATCAAAATCTTTCATAAATGCAGTTTATATTAGTATTAATTCGTGCTCTTTTTTAAAAAGTAAGTCATTAAGATTAACCAGATTAAAGGTATAGAAATATTTATCCATTGCCATCTCTATATGAGACAGTAAGATCTCCTCGGCTCGAAAACCGTTATTTTCTAAATTTTCGTACAACAATACTCTTGATGCTATAACTTCGGGGTTTTGCCATATATATCGACATCCAGTTTTAACCAACCACTCTTGTCGTTGTTCTTCATTCGCATAAAAATCACTTGAATCTTCTGCATCCTCTAACCATTTTACCCAACGCCCTGAATCAACCACAGCATCCCATAGACATTTTTTGATATCAGCTCTTTTGGCAACAGCACCTTCTTTGAACAACCGCCCCTCAATCTCTTCTAACTCCATTAATCCTTCGTACTCTCTTTCAGTAAACTCTGGACCCACATTAGCTCCGCCCATTCCTGACAAAGGATATTGTTCTGGATTTGTAACATTATCAGAATAATGACCTTTTATGACACTTCCATATTCTGCTGCAATATCAACAATTGTCTTCGCAACCTGTGCATCAAACTCAGTAGTGTGTAAATCTGTACCTACTTTACCAACAACAAAACAAGGCCACACATCTTCTAGCCCTGCTTCTTTGAGTCCCGTTTTAAGGTATTCAAAAAATAATTTAAATACGGATAAATCAACAAGCCCACCATGAACTTCCTCTGTACCGACTTCATAAGCTATCTTAGGCAAACCTTTGTCCCGTCTATACTCTTCACAATGTTTTATCAGCTCTACTGTTCTCGATGCAACTACCTCTATTTTTATAGTTTCTCCTTTTGCCAATGTAGTATCTATAGTAGGGTCTACATGAATTAGATCATAGCCCGCATCAATTGCTGCTTCGAAAGAATCCTTGACAGCCTTCATAGTTTGCTCATAATTCATTCCTTCTTTTCTATGTTGATCTTTTAACCAAGGACCGCCATGATCAATAGCTATAATTACAGGAGATTGCAAATTAATTGCTTTTGCAGCAAGCCTTACTTTGTTTGCAAACTGATGCTGAGTAAGACCTGTATATCCACCATCAAGATCTACTTGATTTAATGTAGTAGCAAACTTGATAGGAGCGTTACACCTTTTTGCAGAATTTAAAGCTGCTTTTATAACAGCCATAGAATTAGGACAAGCAGCAAAAATGGTCCTATTGACACCTGTTTTTTTTGCTATCTTGGCATTTCTATCCAATATATAATCGAGTAATGACTGATTTGCATGCGCTGCACTACTTCTAAGGTTTTTATTCATCACACTACTTTTTTGCTAGGCATCTTTGCTATTTTGATAAAACAAAAAACAACATCAAATCCCTAATTATTAAAATAAAGCTAATTGTTTCTGAGTACAAATCTATCAAAAATACCTTAAACTTACAAAACCTTTCTAATTTTAAATAAAATCTTTTTCTTTCTTTTTATTTAACTAAAAACAAAAAGAAAGAAAAATTCACTAAATAAACAGAAGAAAAGAATACAAACAGCTGAAAAACAGACACAAACAAACAAAAAATGCACAAAACTACACAACCTTAGGACTACCTTGATACACATCACTTAATAATTTATAAAAAGTTTCAAAGGATATCAAAAAACAACTATACATCATTAAATCTGTTGATATTAGGAAGTTTTTTACTTGTTAAACATGCATTTTTAGAGGTAAAAACATAAATTACAACAAATTGAAACATAACAAAAGATATAATTATTATAAAATAAGTTTGTGAAAGATATTTATATTACATAACTTTGTAAAGTATACGTTAAGAAATTATGTTTATTAATTTAACACAACTAAGTAATGTGGAATATCAATTACAAAAGAATTACAGGGGCTTTACTGATTCTATTTTTTGCTACTTCTCTCTATGCACAAGAGACTATAATATCAGGAAAAGTAACTGAAACCGACGGACTCCCAATGCCTGGGGCAACCATTTTGGTTAAAGGAACTAATCAAGGAGTAACCTCAGATTTTGACGGAAAGTATTCAATTTCTGCTGGTCCAGATGCAACAACCCTTATTTTTTCTTATCTCGGATTCACAACTAAAGAAGTCGCAATAGACAACAGAACAACAATCAACATACAATTAACAGAAGATACTGCTACCCTAGAGCAAGTTGTTGTTGTTGGTTATGGAACACAACGAAAAAAAGACCTAACAGGCGCCGTTGCATCAATTGGCGAAAAAGAGTTACAAAAGTCTCCAATTGTTTCACTTGACCAATCGCTAGGAGGTAATGTTTCGGGAGTTTTTATCGCCAATCGTGGAGGTGATGCTGCCTCACCAATTAACGTGAGAATACGTGGAGTCGGAACCACCGGTAACAACCAACCCTTATTTGTGGTTGACGGAATCCCCTTGGTTCAAACCTCAAATCAAACGGTAAACACCTCTTCTGCCACAGAGAGCAACCCTCTGGCGTCGATGAATCCAGCCGATATTGAATCTATTTCTGTCTTAAAAGATGCTTCTGCTGGAGCCATTTATGGATCAAGGGCATCGAATGGTGTAATTATAATAACTACCAAAAGAGGAAAACAAGGACAAAAAACACAATTTAACTATGATACCTATACTACGTTTGCGCAAAGACGAAAATTCTATGATGTCCTGAACACAGAACAATATCTAGATTTTATGGACGAACTTGGGAATGTAAATTTCAACTTAAGTCAGTTTAGAGGAGCACCAACATATGATTGGCAAGATGCAATAACTCAAACAGGAATTACACAAAGTCATAATCTAAATATCAACGGAGGGAGTGAAAAAAGTAATTTTAGTATCTCTGGAGGATATCTTGATCAAAAAGGAATTACATTGGCGCAGAATTTTGAACGTTATTCTTTTAGCGCTAATTCTGATATTAAAGTTGGTAAGTTATTCAAATTCGGAGAATCTATAAGCGTAGGTTTTACGGATCGTTTGGTTGCCTCAGAACCTGGTGGTAGTACCACTCTAAGATCAGCATTAAACCAACCATTCGCTCCTATTTTTGACCCTAATGGCCCCAATGGTTACGCAGTAATGAATGCAGATACTGTAGGTGACCTAGCTAACGGCAGTGACGAACCTGTTCAAATTGTAGGGTTAAATGATCTAGAACTCAATGAAACTAGAATAAAAACCCGAAGAATAATAGGGAGTGTATATGGGCAAGTTGAATTACTAAAAAACTTAGTTTTTAAAACCTCTGGGGGTATAGATTATTCTACTGGAGATGGTGAATTTTTTCAAAACGTTTATGAATTCGGAGCAAATGATGCGAATAGAACAGATATTAGCCTATTAGTCAAAGAACGTCCTATAGAACTAACTACTAACCTAGCTAATACACTAACCTACAATACAACAATAGATAAGCACAATCTTTCTCTTCTATTAGGTCACGAAGAAACGCTGTTTAAATATACAAAATTAAGGTCTCAAGGAAATGACTTAATCAATACAGATGTTAGAATCGTAAATGCATCGGCATCAGCCACATCAGGAGAAGAAGCTGATCAATGGGCTTTACGAGGTTTCTTAGGAAGACTTAATTACTCTTATGATGACAAGTATTTATTAACCTTTAATATAAGGCGAGATGAAACAACTAGATTTAGTCCAGAAAATAGAGCTGATTATTTCCCCTCTGTTGCAGTAGGGTGGAATATTGCTAATGAATCGTTTATGGATAATAATTCATTATTCAATCAGTTAAAACTAAGAGGATCTTGGGGGGTCGTTGGAAACCAATTTACCGGAGCCAACTTTGCATACCTTAATCAAGTAGTTTTTATACCAGGATATGTTCTTGGCTCTAATCAGGATGTGATTACAGCCCCAACGTCAATTGTTTTTGCCAATGAGGATCTAAAATGGGAAGAAAGTGTACAATCAAACGTAGGTTTAGATGTAGGACTATTTAACAATAAACTAAGCTTTACTGCAGAATATTATCATAAACTCACAAAAGATATTCTAGTAAGTGTACCGCTGCCCGCAACAACAGGTTTTACATTTCCTACAGATGTTAATCTCGGAGAAGTTTCGAACCAAGGTATAGAACTTTCATTTAATTATCAGGATAAAATTGGCGATTTCTCTTATAATATATCCGGAAACTTTTCGACATTAAAAAATAAAGTAGAATCCCTAGATGGCAACAGTTTATTTGCAGACGCTGTAGCTACAACAACAAGCAGAACTATAGAAGGTGAACCCATTGGTCAGTTTTTTGGATATGTAACTGATGGTATCTATCAAAATGAGGCCGAATTGGCTGGGGCGGCACCTGATGATCTTGCTTTTAACTCAGATGCAAGAGCACCAGGAGATATAAGGTTTGTAGATATCAATAATGATGGGGTTATCAATGAAGATGACAGAACCGGAATCGGAAGCCCAATACCAACGCACTACTATGGGTTGACTATTGGAGGTTCTTATAAGAGGTTTGATTTTTCTATCTTTGTTCAAGGTGTAGGAGGGAATGACATCTATAACTATACTCGACAGCAATTAGAAAACTTAAACGCGTTAACCAATAAAAGCACTACCATTCTCAACAGATGGAGCGGAGAAGGCACAAGTAGCACGATACCGCGGGTCGACCTCAATAATGCTAATAATAATGATCGTTTCTCTGATCGATGGATAGAAAATGGATCCTACGCAAGATTAAAAAATATACAAATAGGATACACCCTTAATCCTGATTGGTTAAAAAAGAACACTAAGGACATTATCTCTAATATTCGCGTTTATGTCGCAGGACAAAACTTAGCTGTAATTACTGGGTATTCAGGACTAGACCCAGAAGTAACAAGAGCGCAGAGTTTTATAAAAGGTGAAAATGCACTAGCAACTGGTATAGATGACGGATATGCAACTCCACAACCTATTACCTTTCAGTTTGGCACCAGAATAACGTTCTAAATTAACTACTAATTCTAATACGATGAAAAAAATAAAAACATTCAGATTCAAATACGTTCTAGTCTTAGTTATGATAGTAGCTACAACTTCAGAATGTACTGACTTAGATTTACAACCCTTAGATGCGGTTACCGAAGAAAACTTTTTTCTTACCGAAGTTGATTTCAAAGGAGCAACACTAGCTTCTTATTCCTCAATGCAAAGTCTTTTTGCTACCACTGAACAAAATTACCCCGCTTTTAATGAGTGGTTTAAGGTCTGTTATGTCACATCTGATATGGTCAATACGTTCTCATGGAATTTTGATATTTTAAACTTTAGTAAATTTAGAGTCCTCGATACAAACCCAGGTTTTCAATACGTTTATGTAACTATCTATCAAGGAATTCATAGAGCTAACCTCGTCCTTGAGAAAATTGATACGGATAATGAATTGACTGCCGATGAAAAAATACTATACGAAGCAGAAGCTAAATTCTTAAGAGCATGGTTTCATTTTCAGAGCTACAAAATATGGGGAGGGCATGCTCCTTTAATGCTAGAAACCACTACGGATATTAATAACTTGGTTGTAGGAAATTCTACCCCAGAAGCAACAATAACAGCTATTTTAGAAGATTTTTCTTTTGCTAGCGCCAATCTTCCTACATCTTGGGATGACAGTAATCTGGGAAGAGCAACTGCTTGGACAGCAAAATCATATCTAGGTAAAACTCATTTGTACAACAAAGATTTCGAAAGAGCATTGCCAGAATTTCAGGATGTGTACAATAATGGTCCATATAGCTTAATGCCTACTTACGATGAGGTTTTTGATGTTAGCCAAGAAAATAATTCTGAATCAATTTTCGAAATTCAATTCGCAGGTGCCGCAGATGATAATGGCTGGGTTTTAGATGATTTCCACCCAGAGAATTTTAAAGCTACACAAGGGTTTAATAGAGAATCTGATATTGGAATATGGAGCTACAAATACAAACCTTCTCCCAAATACTTCGAAGTTTCTGAGGACGATGACCCTAGAGTAGCAACCAATATTTATCAGTTAGGAGACACTTACTATACTGCTTTTGAGTCATATACACTAGAATGGATTGATCAATCAGATGGGACCACAAATACACTTATTAAAAAGTACCGCGGCGAAAATGTTCCAAAAATGGCTCCTAGTAATGGCGCTGTAGATTACAACAATGAACGTATATTTCGTTTTGCAGACCTTATATTAATGTATGCCGAAACCTTAATAGAAACGGGCGGAGATACAGGTCTTGCTACGAATTTGATAAATGAAGTTCGTCTGCGGTCATATCCTACTGCTACTCCTATTGCAAGCGGATTATCAACCGGAGATCTTACAGATGCATTGCGATTAGAAAGAGGGTTAGAATTATTTTTTGAAGGACACCGATATTTTGATCTTGTACGTTGGGGCATTGCCCAAGAAACATTTGATGCTATTGATGCAACAGAAGATCCTAATGCCGTAATTACACATTCTTGGGGCACAAGAACCGCAAATGGGTTATTTCCTATTCCGCAAACCGAAATCGATAAAAGTGGAGGAGTACTAACTCAGATACCTGGATTATAAAAAATGAAATGAATTAGCACGTAGTTTTGTTTTTGAAGACATCTTTGCTCTGGTTCATCATATTATCCAGACAAAGATGTCTTTGTTTTCTATAACCTATGTCAAAACCTAACTCATCTCTAGTATTAAAAAAGAATATGGTATTTTAGACTTACACATCAATTTTAAACAGTATATCACATGATGTTTCTTTTAAAATTTAAGAATTTTTTTTTAATTGCTTTTTCATGCTCCTTTCTTAGTATTACTATTGGGTGTGATCAAGAAAAGAGAGAGACGCTTTTTACACTGCTCAAACCTAATGAGACGGGTATCACTTTCCAAAATAAACTTTCTTTTGATGATTCCTTAAACATTCTAGATTTCGAATACATGTTTAATGGAGGGGGTGTTGCCATCCTAGACGCTAATATTGATGGTTTACCCGATATTTATTTTACGGGAAATCAGGTGTCTAATAGACTTTACATCAATAAAGGGAATTTTTCTTTTGAAGACAAAACTGATTTTTCGAATACCAGCAGTACAGGATGGTCTAACGGTGTCTCTATAACTGATATCAATCAGGACAACTTACCCGATATTTATGTTTGTAAAGGAGGTCCAAGAGGATCTTCGACAAAGGACATGGCTAATTTACTTTTTGTAAATAATGGAGATGGCACCTTTAGCGAAGAAGCTAAAAAGTATAAGATTGATGATGCTGGTTATAGCATTCAGGCGATTTTCTTTGATTACAACAAAGATGGACATAAAGATCTATATGTTTTAACCAATGCGCTAGTTGCTTTTAACAGAAATAATTCTAGACCAAAAAAACAAAATGGAGAAGCCGCAAGTACCGATCGATTATATAAAAATAATGGAGATGGCACATTTACTAATGTATCTCATGAAGCTGGTATTCTAATTGAAGGATTCGGACTGGGAGTTTCGATTTGTGATATAAATAATGATGGATGGCTAGATATATACGTGTCTAATGATTTTCTCACCAACGATATTCTTTATATCAATAATAGTGACGGTACCTTTACCAATAAAATCGGTAATTACATACGCCACCAAAGTTATAACGGAATGGGGTTAGATATTGCTGATATAAACAATGACATGTTATCAGATATAATAGTTCTAGACATGCTCCCTAAGGACAATGCTCGTCTTAAACAGACAGTTGGGTATTTTAGTTATGATAAATTTGTTCTTAACACTCAATATGGCTACCAACCCCAATTTGTACGCAATACGCTACAAATAAATAACGGAAATGGGTCTTTTAGTGAGATAGGGCAGCTTTCTGGAATACATAACACGGATTGGAGCTGGGCTCCCCTTATAGCCGATTTTAATAATGACGGGTGGAAAGACATATACATAACTAACGGCTATAGAAGAGATGTTACTAATCTTGATTTTATTAATTATGGAAGAGAATCCTCAAAAATGGGAACACGAGAAGCCATAAAAAAACAAAAACTCGATAAATTAAAGACACTCCCTGAAGTAAAACTATCGAACTATATGTTCGAAAATGATAAGACCCTACGCTTCAACTCTGTAAGTAAGGATTGGGGACTTTATCACCCAAGTTACTCTAATGGCGCAGCATATGCAGATTTAGATAACGATGGTGACCTAGATATTATCGTAAATAACATTGATGACCCTGCTTTTATTTTCGAAAATAACACAACCAAAGTAAAGAAGGATACACTAATTTCTAACAACTATTTAAGAATCCAACTAAAAGGAAACATCAATCCAGAAGGCACTCAAGTTTTTTTATACGACAGCACATCTATTCAACATCAAATATTTTCAACGACGCGGGGATATTTATCCTCTGTAGAAAACCGCATTCATTTTGGATTAGGGAAATCTTCTAAAATTGATTCTGTTAAGATTATCTGGCCTGATGAGAAATCGCAAATCTTGACTAATATAAATGCCAACCAAGAATTAGAAGCTCAGTACGCAAGTGCCGTCTTACCAAAAGCTTCATTCAAAAATACCCAAGCACCCATTTTCGTGAAAACCCATGATTCTTTAGGCATTACCTACATGCATACCGAAGATGAATATGTTGATTTTAAAAAACAACCCCTAGTACAACAAATGCACTCAAGACTTGGTCCCGGCATGGCTGTTGGTGATATCAATGGAGATCAACTAGAAGATTTCTTTGTTGGTAATGCCTCAGGAAAATCTGGTAGTTTTTTTATTCAACAGCGAGATCATTCTTTTATAGAACAGAAATTAGACATAGACATTAATTCTGACGACATGGGATCTTTATTACTCGACATAGATAATGATAATGATCTAGATTTAGTCATTGTAGGTGGCGGAATTACAAATACTTCCAAAGTAGACACATACAATACAACATTATACCTAAATAATGGTCAAGGCCATTTTACCGAAAAGGAAAAACACAACAATAGTGCTAGTGGTTCGGTTATCACCGCTGCCGATTATGACAGAGACGGAGATTTAGATTTCTTTATTGGCAATCGAATCTCACCAGGAGAATACCCCAAAACATCTTCGAGTGTACTTCTCAAAAATCAAAATGGTAATTTTATAAATACCACCCAAGAAGATTTTGACGGAGAAATGCCATTCGGAATGGTCAGTGCTGCCATATGGACAGATTTTGATAACGACCATTGGATTGATTTAATAGTTACCGGAGAATTTATGGAAATCAAATTCTTTAAAAATTATAAAGGAAAACTGAAAGACATTTCAAAAAACACAGGACTAAAACATACCTCGGGTTGGTGGAACAGTATTATCGCAGGAGATTTTGACACCGATGGTGATATGGATTATATAGTAGGCAACTTAGGTTATAACAGCAACCTAATCGCATCCCCATCAGAACCCGTTACGCTATATGCTAAAGATTTTGACAATAACGGATCTATTGACCCAATATTGACCTGCTATAGAGAAGGTACAGAACAAATAATATACTCTCGTGATTTGCTAATTCAGCAGATTAACGCTATGCGAGGTCGTTTTAAAACTTTTGAATCCTATGCAACAACATCGTTCCAAAACTCTTTTCTCCCTAAAGAAATAAAAAACAGTCAAATCCTAAAAGCCAATAACTTTTCTACCTCTTATTTTGAAAATTTAGGGAACGGAAAATTTGATCAAAAACCCCTACCGATTCAAGCTCAATTCGCTCCTGTTTACGGAATGCTTACAGACGATGTAAACCATGACAATAATCTAGATGTTATCCTAACAGGAAATATGTATAGCACAGAAGTTCTTACCGGACAATACGATGCATTTACAGGACTTGTTCTTTTGGGAGATGGAAATGGTAATTTTAAAGTAACGCCTTCTTATAAAAGCGGACTCGCCATTATGGGTGATGCAAAATCAGCAACAAAACTTACGCTCCAGAATAATACAAAGCTTTATCTTTTTTCTCAAAATTCAGGGAAATTACAATCCTACACTTTATCCAAAAAAAACAAAAAACAAATAACAGTCACTCCCAAAAACAACGAATACTATGCGATAGTATACCGAAAAAACAAATCCAGATATAGACATGAGTTTCATTATGGTGATGGGTACTTAAGCCAGTCAACACGGCATTTACAACTAAACAAAACCATTGTTGATTCTATAAAACTTGTCTCATATCAAGGAAAAGAAAGAATACTTCGCTTTAATACTAGTAACCTACCATGAAATATCATATAACACCATATTTGTATTTTTTACTTACCCTTTTATTTACTTCTTGTAAAAATCAGGATACTCTATTTACGGCTATGGATTCTTCATACACCCACATAAACTTTTCTAATAATATCGAAGAAGATGAAGAAAATAATATGTTTAATTTTATGAATATTTACACGGGTGCGGGTATTGGCGTAGGGGACATTAATAATGATGGACTTGTTGATTTATTTTTCTCCGGAAATCTGGTATCAGATGCATTATATCTCAATACAGGTGATTTTAAATTTAAAGACATATCCCAAAACGCAGGGCTCACTATTAATCGATGGAGCTCTGGGGTAAGTATGGTAGACATTAATCAAGATGGTTGGTTAGATATATACGTATCTGTATCCGGAAATAGCAAATACAAAGAGACCAATAATCTACTATACATTAATCAAAAAAACAATACTTTTAAAGAAATGGCAGCTGCTTATGGTCTCAATGATCCTGCACAATCTACGCAATCTGCATTCTTTGATTATGATCGCGATGGAGATTTAGACATGTTTCTTATCATCAACCCCGTAGATTATTCGTTATCTAGTGTAAATAGAATACGTCCCCGAAAAATAAATGGTGAAGCAAAAAGTACAGACAGATTATATCGCAATAACGGGGACAACACCTTTACAGATGTATCAGCCGAATCGGGCATTCTTATCGAAGGCTACAGCCTGGGACTTGGTATTAATGATATCAATAATGATGGCTGGCCAGATGTATACATATCAAATGATTTTTTAACTAACGACATAATGTATATTAATAATGGAAACGGTACATTCTCAGATCAATCTCACCATTGGCTAAAACATACAAGCTTTGCTGGAATGGGTAATGATTTATCCGACATCAATAATGATGGATTAACAGATATAATGGTTATGGATATGTTACCAGAAGATAACAAACGGCAAAAAATGATTATCCCGGCTAGTAGCTATAATAAATTTAAGTTATTAAATCAAAAATCCTATCAGAAACAATACACACGCAATACATTACAACTTAATCATGGTAACAATTCGTTTAGCGAAATCGGCTTTCTATCTGGTATAAGCAATACCGATTGGAGCTGGAGCATCTTATCAGCAGACTATGACAATGATGGTGCTAAGGACATCTTTATTACCAATGGTTTTCGCCGTGATCTAGGAGACTTAGATTATATTCATTACCAACAAAAGACCTCTAACCCTTTTGGAACCGATGCCTCTAAAAAAGAAAACAAATTAAAAGCTATTAAAGAAATGCCTAGTGCTGCAATTCCTAATTACTTTTTCAAAAATAATAATGACCTTACTTTTACCAACACATCACAAGCATGGGGAATCACTAAACCTGATCTTTCTAGTGGAGCCGTATATGCAGACCTAGATAATGATGGAGACCTAGATCTGGTTGTCAATACAATTAATTCTAAAGCCACCGTATTACGCAATAATAGTGAGCAATTAGCAAACACCAATTTTATAAAAATCAAACTTATAGGCGCCATAAATAATTGTAACGGTATTGGCTCAAAAATAAGAGTTAGTAATCAAGGGAAGCATCAATATTATCAGCACTATCTCAGTAGGGGTTACGAATCAAGCGTTGACCATTTCATTCATTTCGGAATTAGCAATGCAAAGACAATTGATAGTATTAATATCACTTGGCCAGACCAAAAAACAGAAACGATTTACAATCCAGCAATCAATACCTTGATTGTAATTGATCATAAAAATGCTGAACCTCAAAAATTAATAAAAGCAAATGAATTTCCTGAAACATCTAAAAAACTTTTTGAGGAGGTAGCTAGACAAAAAGACGCTCAATTCACTCATAAAGAAAATGAATTTATTGATTTTAGGTTACAACCTCTTCTCCCCCACATGCATTCAAAACTCGGCCCTAAACTGGCTGTAGGAGATTGTAACGGAGACGGCTTAGAAGATTTTTATGTAGGAGGAGCCAAGGGATATAGCGGGACCTTCTTTCTACAAAACGAACTTGGAGGTTTTGATCAAAAAACACTCGACCTCGATATTGATCAAGAAGACGTTGATGCCCTTCTTTTTGATGCCGACAATGATAATGATCTTGACCTCTATGTGGTAAGTGGTGGAACCGAATATCCAAAAAACAGTACGGCCTATCAAGATCGACTGTACCTAAACGATGGGTTAGGAAATTTTAGCAACAGTAAAAACAATATATTACCCAAAATAACTTCATCAGGATCAACTGTAAAAGCTTGTGACTATGATAATGATGGGGACCTAGACCTTTTCGTAGGCGGAAGAATTGTACCAGGCTCCTATCCTATGCCACCTCAAAGCTTTCTCCTCAATAATTCAAATGGGATATTTACAGATGTTACAGAAATTGCTTGTAAAACACTCAAAAAAAGTGGGATGATCACTTCTGTACTTTGGACTGATTTTGACAATGACTCCAAAATAGACCTTATGCTAGCAGGAGAGTTTATGCCGATTCGTTACTTCAAAAATAAGGGAACAACCTTCACAGAAATTACAAAAAAAGCGAATTTAAGCCCTTCACAAGGTTGGTGGAATAGTCTGGCAGAAGGAGATTTTGATAATGATGGAGATACCGATTATTTAGCAGGAAACCTAGGTATGAATAGCAGATACAAAGCAACTCCCGAGGAACCATTATGTATATACGCTAGTGATTATGACAAAAATGGCAGTATCGACCCTGTGCTTTGTTTTTACATTCAAAATAAAAATTACCCTGCTGCCCCAAGAGATTTGATGATTAGTCAAATAAATTCAATGCGAGGAAGATTCAAAACATATAAAGAGTACGCCGCTGTTACCTTAGAAGAAGCCTTTCTTCCAAAAGAATTAGAAGAAGCCCATGTTGTAAAAAGTGAAACATTCTATAGTTCCTATATCGAAAACCTAGGAAACAATACCTTCAAATTACATCGACTACCCACAGTAGCCCAGTTTGCTCCTATCAACGCTATTCAAGTTATGGATATTAACGGAGACCATAATTTGGATGCTCTGGTTGTAGGCAATAATTTATCAGTTGACGCCTCTGTAGGTGATTATAATGCTATGATTGGACTTTCTCTCATGGGTGACGGAAACGGAAATTTCGAACCCATTTTGGGTAATAAAACTGGTTTTTTTGTAGATTCAGATGCCAAAGATATTGCCACGATACATACAAAAACAAAGGACACCTTATTACTAGTAAGCTCAAACTCAGACATGCTTAAAATTTTTAAAAAGAATGATAATTAGAAAAGTATCACTAATGAAACATAAGCAAACATTTCATAAAAACATATATATAAAGGTGAGTATTATGCTAGCTTTTTTACTCACCTCCCTTGGTTGTAAAAAGGACCTCCCTGTTGAAAAAATAGACCTCGAAACTGGGTATCAACTGATAGAATGGAATAAAAAATTAACTGAAGTAATGATATCAGATGTTTTCACTCCTCCTGTTGCAAGCCGAATTTATGCGTACTCAAATATTGCAGCCTACGAAGCCATACAAGCAGCAGAAGGAAATAAGAATTCCTTATCGCAAAAATTAAATAAACTGTCTGATATCCCAACACCACAAAATCATCACGAAATAAATGCTACTATTTCTGGTGTGATTGCCTTTGCCACGGCAGGAAAATCTCTAGTATACAATAGTGAAGCAATCGAAAAACATAAAGAAGATTTTATTTCCCAATTAGAAAAAACAGAAATTGACACTAAAACACTTCAAAATTCTATTAATTACGGAGAAATAGTAGGAACGCATATTCTAGATTGGGCCAATACTGATGGATACCATCAGCGATCAGCACTGTCTCGCTATCAGCTAAAACTAAATGATCCTGGAAGTTGGAAACCAACACCTCCCGATTATATGGAAGCGATAGAACCAAACTGGAATACCTTGCGCACCTTTGTTCTAGATTCGGCTAATCAATTCCTCCCTGAACCTCCTACTGCTTTTGACACCATACCTTCTTCTCAATTTTACCAAGAAACTATTGCCGTTTATGATGCTGTAAAAAACCTAAGCCCCGAAAACCTCGAAAAGGCAAAATTTTGGGATTGTAACCCTAATATTTCTTTTACAAAAGGACATATTATGTACTACAAACAACAAATATCACCAGGAGGACATTGGATGATGATTGCTTGTCAAGTTATTAAGGAGCAAAAACTTTCTTCATTACAAGCCAGTGAGACCTTATCAAAATTAGGAATTACAATTGCAGATGCATTTATTAGTTGCTGGTCAGAGAAATATAAAAGTAGTCTAATTAGGCCGGAAACCTATATCAACACCTACATTGATCAAAATTGGAAACCTATATTACAAACACCGGCATTTCCAGAATATACCAGCGGACACAGTGTAGCTTCAAGCTCAGCCGCAATAATGCTCACTCATTTATTCGGAAATAATTACAAGTTCACCGACTCTACCGAAATCCCATATGGACTGCCAGCAAGATCGTTCGATTCTTTTACTGCAGCAGCAGAAGAGGCTGCAATAAGTCGACTCTATGGCGGTATTCATTATATGCCTGCTATCGAGAATGGAGTTAAACAGGGAACTCAAATCGGCAGGTATATTGTTAATAACATAGGAAACAATCACCGCAACTCAGATAAATAAACCTTTATATAAAAAAACACCTCATCTTTTATTCAAAACATAATATAATGAAAGTTAATATCTTTCAAAAACTTTCTTATATTTACAGTTACTTAACTTTTTGTCTAAAATAAACCAGAGAAATTGCTAAAAGTTATGTACTAAAACAAGGGTTCTCTAGAGACATCCACTAAACGACATTTTTTTATGAAATCTAAACTATGGTTATTTTACGCAATAATAACAACATTATTTTGGGGTATTTGGGGAGCATTTACAGGAGTTCCTGCAGAAAATGGATTTCCCGATACTTTGATCTACTGCGTATGGGCACTAACAATGATTCCTCCAGCACTTATTATTTTAAAACTAAATAACTGGAAACTTCAGTACGATAAAAAATCAATTATCTATGGTGCTATTATTGGTCTATTGGGCGCTGGCGGACAAATGATACTTTTTCATGCCGTAACTATTGGACCAACGTATCTAATATTTCCAATTATATCTGTTTCCCCAATGGTCACCATTATGTTATCCTTTTATTTATTAAAAGAAAGGACAGGTCGTCTAGGGACTTTAGGGATTGTTTTGGCCCTTGTTGCACTACCACTATTCGAATATTCTAATGGCGAAAATGAAGCTGATTATGGCTACTTGTGGTTCGTTCTTGCTATTCTTGTACTATTCGCTTGGGGACTACAAGCATACTTTATGAAACTTGCTAATAATACGATGAATGTTGAAAGTATCTTTTTTTATATGATGCTCTCTGGCCTATTTATCATACCCGTTGCACTCTATATGACCGATTTTTCTCAAGAAATTAACTATGGGCCTGACGGACCATGGTTAGCTGCTGGTATTCAAATTCTTAATTCTATTGGTGCATTATGCCTTGTATATGCCTTTAGATACGGAAAAGCGATGGTTGTATCTCCATTAACGAATGCTGGAGCCCCATTAATTACCGCTATAATAGCCATGATACTCTTAGGATATGTTCCGAATGGGTTCAAAATAACAGGGATTATACTTGCTGTTGCTGCCGCATTCTTATTAGCATTAGACCCAGACGATAAAACAAAAGAAAATAAAAGGTAGAAAACGTAGTTCTATTATTAGAAAACGATCATTGTTTACAGTGATCATAACAATTCTTAAAATAAAATGACAGTAAATGATGATGACGTAATACTGGGAACATCAAAAAAACATCTTATATCAAACATCTTGTTTTCTTGTTGATTCAAAATCAAATAAATAAACATAGCACACAACAACCCCAGACAGGTATGTTGGCTATGTTTCAGAAAAAACATTGTGATTTCGAAACAAATTGCAAGGAAACAGCCCTCTAAGAGGTATAAAAAAAACAGCTATGAAAACTATTTGTAACACACTTCTTTTAGTCCTATCAATTTGCCTTTTTCTAAACTGTAGCAATGATAATGGTACTAATGCTGAAAATGATACTGAAAATGACACTGAAAACGAAGATCAAAATGGGAATGAGGATGAAAATCCAACCGAAAGCAGCGTAACTATTGAGTATACAGAAAGTACAGCTGATTTTGCAAACCCTGACAGAGGTTTTTATAGATATTCAGAAACAAGAGCTAGTAATTATACTGTCTTATCAGAAGAAGAACTAAAAACATATAGTTCTCCTTCAACTTCCTCGGGCGCAACATACCAAACCATAAGTACTTTAGTTTTTAGATATTACATATTAGATGGTTTAACAACCGGAACGATTCCTCAAAGTTTTTTAGACAACATGCAGTTAGATTTTGACGCTGCCAGAAATGCAGGAGTAAAACTAATCCCGAGATTCACATACACCGTGTCATCTAATTCTGGTAGTTGTTCTGAAGGGTTTATATGCCCCCCTTATGGTGATGCCTCAAAATCTGTTGTACAGGCACAGATTGAGCAATTAGGTACCGTACTGACCGCCAACTCTGACGTTATTACCGCGATACAAATGGGATTTATTGGCACTTGGGGAGAAAATTATTATACCGATTATTTTGGAGATGCCTCTTCAAACGATACACAAGGAAAGTTACTTGATGAAAATTGGACAGACAGAATAGCTGTACTACAAGCTCTTCTTGATGCCACGCCAAAAGAACTGATGATACAAGTACGATATCCACAAATGAAACAACGTTTTGTATATGGTATTAATGCAACAACTGATGTTGCACCATTAACTAATGCCGAAGCTTTTACCTCATCAGATAAAGCAAGAATAGGGTTTCATAACGATTGTCTTTTTGCAAGTGCCGACGATTTTGGAACCTATCAAGATTATGGAAATACAGCCACTTCTAGCACAACAGATATTACAAACCTAAAACCTTATTTTGCAGATGATAGTAACTATGTAATAGTTGGAGGAGAAACATGTAACGATAGCTATAGCCCAGAAAATGATTGCTCTCCCACAGGCATAGCAGATACTGATTTAAGAACATTACATTACACATACCTCAATGCAGATTATAATAATGAGGTAAATAATGACTGGGTCGACGGTGGATGCATGGAGGATATAAAACGTAATCTGGGATATCGATTTGTTCTAAAAAATGCTGAATTTCCTGAAGAAGTAACTGCCGGAAATACTATTAACCTAACCATTAATCTTGAAAATATAGGCTACGCATCTCCTTCTAAAGAAAGAAATGTAAAACTAATTTTGAGAAATACCGCAGACGCAACTTTAACCGAATTCAAAATTGACACTGATATAAGGTTTTGGTTCTCAAGCGTATCCCTTTCTGGAGAATTTGAAACAGAAGCATCTATGCCAAAAGGAGATTATGAAGTCTTATTGCTGCTTCAGGACACCCACGAAAGCATTAAAGATCGTATAGAATATAGCATCCGTTTTGCGAACGACGACGTATGGGAAGAAAACACAGGTTTTAACAAACTAAACCACAGAATAACCATTATCTAATATCAAATTTTAATATTCTCTTGACCTCTATCTCTTTTTTCTTATCGCAAAAGAATCAAGTACATTATAAATTATTAATGGCGTATCTAGTTTTAATAAGTAATACCATCATTTTTTGCATTTATCACAATCTACACTTAGAGTAAGTTCATAAAACAACAGATACAATTCAATAAAAAAAAACACTTTAATACGCTTATTTTAAAGTGATTGCACTCACAACAAGCTATTTACTCTCTTCTAATAAGCTCCCTTTATGCTATACTTATTATCTAATCAAAAGAATCAAAAATTAATAATCTCATCAAATTTATTTCTAAATGATAACAAACCATCAATAAATTCACTAAAAGTTAATCATATTCGCTAAAAAATATATTAAATTACCTTAATTAAAACTTAAAATAAAAAATAAGGTTAATATAGCATATAAATATGTAAATATTGATGTGTTCTACTTCTACATTCATGCATATCTTTGCCTTGTAAATAATACATAACTTAAAATTAGAAATTATGAAAAAAGCTGTAATCGAATGTTTGGTACTAATCGCAGAATTAATGTCAAATTACCATGCAGATGTTAACTAGTCAAGGATTAGAAACAACATCAAACAAAGTAGGACATCAAGTATGTCAAAAAACAGGAGTTTCCCATTTACGCCTCAAAAAATATAGAAACGTTCCTATAAGGATATATATAATGTAGGTTATCAAGTTAAAAGCTTGAATGGGTAACTCCTTTTAAGTAGTTACGATATAATTACCTTTATATTAGCATCCTCTAACCTTTTTAGATCAGCCCGATCTATATTCTCATCGGTCACCACCACATCTATCTTATCCAAAGAACAAATAAAAGCAAGGCTTCTTCTACTGAATTTGCTTGAATCGGCTACCAAAATCACCTCTTTGGCAATATCAATCATAATTTGATTAAGTGAAGCTTCTTCTATATTAGGAGTAAATGCCCCCACAGTGGTATCAAAACCATCAACACCAATAAATACTTTA
Source organism: Aquimarina pacifica (assembly GCF_000520955.1). Lineage (GTDB taxonomy): Bacteria > Bacteroidota > Bacteroidia > Flavobacteriales > Flavobacteriaceae > Aquimarina > Aquimarina pacifica. The sequence goes on from NZ_JACC01000011.1 coordinate 114,647, forward strand.
TCTACATAAAAATTCTTAAGATTTTTCTCGGCTAATGGCCCTACCAAAGAATGCGAATTTTTCCTCAAAGTACCTCCAGGGACTATTATATTAATACCAGGAAATCCAATCAATTGATTAACTATATTAAATGCATTGGTAATCACATTAAGAGAAGTCTTGGTATCTAAATTCTTGGCGATTTCCATAGTAGTTGTTCCAGAGTCGATGATAATAGTTTCTCCTTCATTGACAAGACTAGATGCTTTCTTTCCTATTTTTATTTTCTCGCCATAATGAATCTTATCTTTATCCGAAATCTGATAATCTATACTTACATTATTTTCATATTTCATTGCTCCTCCTCTAGAGCGAATAAGCAATTTCTTTGATTCGAATAAATCAAGATCGTTCCTGATCGTTACTTCACTTACCTTAAATTGCTCGCTTAATTCATGAACAAAAACCTGACCATTATCATTAAGCATATTTAATATTTTCTTACGTCGTTCTACTGTAGATCGTTTTTTCTTGCTTTCTCCCATACCTTAAGTAACTAGTTTATATACCAAAATTAACCATTTGCAACTTACATCGCAAGAATATGTCATGAATATTACAACATCCCCAATTTTAACAAAGTTTTTATTTGAAAAAAATAATGTTTTGAAAGTTTAAATAACTTTTGTAAATTTGTATCAAAATGTTTCGAAAGCATTTCGAAATTATAAACAACAAACCATAGTATGACGTATCTTAATATTGAAGAAGACATCCTTAAAAATAATGGTGCTTTGCATACTGCAAAAGAAATAGCCGGACAACCAAAACTATGGGAAACTATATTTGATAAAATAATTTCAGAACAAAAAGAAATAGGTTCATTTATGAACAACGTTCTTAATAGTGTTCAAAAAATTATTCTTACCGGAGCAGGAACAAGTGGCTATATAGGCTACTCAATAGAAGGGAGCTTACAGAGAAAAACGAACATTACAACTGTTTCTGTAGCTACTACTCATTTGGTATCACATCCAGAAGACTATTTTGAGCTTGATACTCCTACATTAATGATTTCTTTTGCAAGATCAGGAAATAGTCCAGAAAGTACCGCGGCGGTTAAGCTCGCAGATATGACTACTGATACCTGTTACCACCTTATCATTACTTGTAATGCTAATGGTAACCTCGCCAAACATACATTCAAAAATAATGGATACGTATTTATCTTACCCGAAGAGGCTGATGATAAAAGTTTGGCAATGACAGGAAGTTATTCTGGAATGTTATTATCTGCTTTACTTATTAATGACATAAAAAATATAGATTCTCTAAAACCGACGATTGATCAACTCAAAAAGTATGGTACTACTATAATCTCAGAAAAACTAGAGGCACTACGAGATATCGCAGAACTACCTTTTGATAGAGCTGTTTTTCTGGGTTCTGGCCCCCAATATGGTACCGCTATGGAATCACATCTCAAATTGCAAGAATTAACAGATGGACTGGTAATATGTAAGCACGATTCTTATCTAGGATTTAGACATGGCCCAAAAGCGGTAGTAGACCAAAATACCCTTATGATTTACTATCTATCTAATAAGGATGACGTATTACGCTATGAAAAAGACCTAGTACAAGGAATGGATAAAGGAAAAAAACCTTTATTTCAATTAGCAATAGCAGAAAAAAAGATAAACGATATTTCTAAGAATATTGATATGTTAATCGTATTATCAAATGATTCTTATACCATTGACGAACCCTATCTAGCTGTATCAAATATCACACTTGCTCAGGTATTAGGTTTTTTTAAATCATTAAACAAAAATTTACAACCAGACACCCCCTCTCTAAGCGGTGCTATTTCGCGTGTTGTCAAAGGAGTAACAATTTACTAGTTAACCAAAAAGGTTGACATATAAATATATAATAAACAGTTGTGTAAATGTATGAGTAACAAATACACAACTGGCATGTGGGGCAAAACGACATTTTCTACAGAATGTCGTTTTTCTTATTCTATCTAAATTCTATCTAATCTTTAGGACATACTCTATTTATCTCAAATTCTCACATTTTCTAATCATTCAAGAAATAAAAACTGTAACGGTTTTTAGAAACTTATTATATTTACTTTTCTCTATTGAATTTGAATAACAGAAAAATGAGTCTAAGAATATATTCTCATAGGAATTACCTGCCATAACACCCCCACTGCTAAACACTTATCGCCAAACACTTGCGTTTTTTTGACAAAAAAACATCTATTTCATTTATCTATATAAAAATACCATTCGTCTATACTAAAACCCCTTTGAACGAAAGAAAAGAAAAAACATTACTAAAAAAGAAGACCTTTATAATTGTGAAACAACAAATTTTGACTTAACTTAATAATCTGAAAAAATGAGTTTGAACTTTTTATTAATTGACGACGACGAAATAGAACGACTAAAATTTGCAAGAGTTCTGCAAAAAAATAATTACCCCCACAGTATTGTAGAAGCCAAGAATGGTGAAGAAGCATTAGAGATATTAGCTCAAAAAGAGCAACCGGATTTGATATTTTTGGATTTAAACATGCCAAAAATGAACGGTTTAGAGTTCTTAAGAGAGTTAAAATCAAATGCAGATTTGCGATACATCCCTGTGATTATATTAAGCACCTCTAACAATCATCAAGATCTTAAAGAGGCATATAAAATAGGAGCAGCAGGATATATTGTGAAACCATTAAAGTATGAAGATTATATGCATAAGATAAAATGTCTAATCGAATACTGGAGTGTTAATGAACTTCTACAAGTATAGCTACTTAACTTATAGAATGTATACTTATGAAAGGAATAGTGTTTACAGAATTTTTAGAACTAGTCGAAGACAAATTTGGACTCGAAGTAGTTGACAAAATCATACAACAATCCAATCTTTCGTCTCAAGGTGCCTATACAGCAATTGGTACGTATGATTTTTCTGAAATGTTAAGCCTTCTTACCCATCTTAGTGAACACACTAAAATAAGTATTGATGACCTTCTTCTTACCTATGGGGAGCACTTTTTTGCAATTCTAGCCAATAGCTACCCAAGCTTAATCAATACATATACTGATCCTATAGAACTTTTATCATCTATAGAAAATCATATTCACGTCGAAGTTCAAAAAATATATCCTAAAGCCGAATTACCCACTTTTGAGATAACAGAAAAATCTAATTCTAAGCTTGTTATGATCTACAAGTCAAGTAGAGCCATGTATAGTTTTGGATTAGGATTAATGCGCAAAACTTTTGAGCATTTTAATACCAAAGCACACATCAATTTTGAAAAACTTACCCCTACCGGAACCGAAGTAAAATTTAGTATCGTGGTAACAAATGAGTAGTGATGATATTCTTATATTAAAACGAGCGCTCGTAAGAGAAAAAACCGCTCGAAAACAAGCCGAAAAAATTCTTGAAGATAAATCAAGAGAATTATTTCTACTTACTCATGAACTTAAAGGTGCCAACGAAAAGCTACAAGACCTTATTGGTAAAAAAGAACTAGAGCTACAAGGAGTATTTGATAATTTGGTAGATGCCTATGTACTTATTGATGTGTATGGTAATATTCTAGAAATGAATAATGCTGCCAAAATACTTTTTGGATATGATATTACTGAAGAAAAAATTAACGTTATGTCTCTGGTTTACAAAGAAGATTACCAATACGCCATGACATCATTTCAGCAATTGGTATCAGAAGGTTCATTCACAGACTATCAAGCTAGAGTATACACCAAAAATAATGGCGTAAGAACAGTGCATATTAATGCTAGTCTTATTAAGGATAAAAAAAATAACTCGATAAGAGCTCAGGGAATTATTCGAGATATTACCGAAGAGCTAGAACAAAAACAGATATTCGAGGAGCAAAAAAAACAACTATCAGCTATTGTAGAAAACTCTTCCTTAGGCATTGCATTGACCCAACAGGATAAAATACTACAATGCAACAAAGCTTTTCAAGATCTTTTAGGGTACACCCAAGAAGAACTGTTATCAAAAGAAATTAAAGATGTCTCTTTGGCTATTCACAATGGTTCTCCGGCCGAATTTCTACAAAAAATGGAAAAAGGTGAAATAGATACCTTTTCTATGAATCAAAAATATATAAGGCAAGATCAATCAGCATTTTGGGCTAAGACAAATGTCGCAGCGGTTCGCAACCCAAATGGGTCTATAAAATACCAAGTGACTCTTGTAGAAGATATTACTGAACAATTAGAGTTTGAAAAACAAAGAGAAAAATTCGTCAAGGACCTCGAAAAAACGAATAATGAACTCAAAGATTACGCCCATATCGTTTCTCATGACTTAAAATCTCCTCTTCGTAATATTAATGCTTTGGTAAATTGGATTAAAGAAGACTATGGTGATGTCCTTAATACAAAAGGATTGAATCATTTCTCTATGATAGAAACAACATTAGAAAAAATGGAAACTCTAATAAATGATATTTTAAGTTATTCGAGCGCAGGAGATAAAGATAATCTAAATACCAAAAAAATAGACCTCAACTCTTTGGTCAATGATATTAAAAACATTGTGTTGATTCCTAAAACAACTTCGGTGAACGTTCTCAAAAAGTTACCCGTAATAAAGGGAGATGTAACAAGAATCCAACAACTTTTTCAAAACCTTATAGGTAACGCTGTAATCTATATGGACAAAGAAAATGGAAAAGTAGAAATTGATTACCAAGACAAGAATACCCATCATCTTTTTATCATTAGGGACAATGGTATTGGGATCAAAGAAGAATATCACAATAAAATATTCAAAATGTTTCAGTCTGTCGGAGATAACGAAAATTCTACTGGTGTCGGACTTGCCATTGTCAAAAAAGTCGTCGAGCTATATGACGGAGAAATTTGGCTCGAAAGTACTCTAGGCATTGGCTCCACATTTTATTTTACACTAAAAAAATAAACCTTATGAGATTTCAGCAATTCGAAAAGAAAAAAAATAAAAATTGGACCGCTCTGCAAGCTAATCATCTAACTCTTAAGAAACCACTCGTGTTGGTTTTTGGAAACCGATATGCTTTAGAAAACACAAATGTCTATGAAGAGGTAAAAGAACTTTTTCCTGACGGAGAAATTATTTTTGGCTCTACGGCTGGCGAAATTATCGGAGCACAAGTTCTAGATGACTCATTAACTCTTACTGCAATTGAGTTTGAAAAAAGTACCTACACTGTTTTTAGAGAAAATAGTTTTGATAATAATAAAGATGCCATACAATTAGGAAAAGCCTTAATCCGAAAAGTCCCCAAAGAAGGTTTAAAACACATTTTTATTATTTCTGAAGGAAGTTTTATTAACGGATCGGCATTAATAGAAGGCTTAGAAACTATGACTTCTAATGTAGCCATTACAGGAGGATTGTGTGGTGATGATGCTAGATTCGAAAAAACAATATCAGGATATAATGAGAACCCAAAAGAAGGAGAAGTGATATTAATTGCCTTTTACGGAGCATCATTAGAAATAAGTTACGCTCAATATGGAGGGTGGACCCCTTTTGGTCCAGAGCGAATTATTACAAAATCTGATCAAAATATATTGTATGAATTAGATAACCAACCCGCATTAGATCTATACAAGAAATATCTCGGTGACAAAGCTGCCGAACTCCCAAAATCGGCTTTGCTCTATCCTCTAAGTGTAAAAACTAAAAATAAGAAAGAATCAATCGTACGAACAATTCTGACCATCGATGAAGAATCAAATGCGATGATACTTGCAGGAGATGTTCCCGAAGGATCTATCGTACAACTTATGATGGCTAATATTGACCATATTGTAGATGGAGCATTGCATGCTGCAGAAATAGGAATGAAAAATCGAATCCACAAACCAGAACTAGCACTCTTAATTAGCTGTATTGGGCGCAAATTAGTGCTTGATCAACGTGTCGAAGAAGAAATAGAAGAGGTTATCGAAGCAATTGGATCACAAGCCACTGTAAGCGGATTTTATTCGTATGGAGAACTAGCTCCTTTTGCAGGAAATCAAAGTTGCGAATTACATAACCAAACAATGACATTAACTTTATTTAGTGAATAAAATGCATTCATTATTAGCACGACAAATCAGAAAATTTTTGACTCCACAAGCTCAAGAGTCTCAAAAAATAGAAAAATTTCTTCATGCTATTGATAGATCGTACCACAATTTTGAAGAACAGTTTGGTATGCTTCAACGAGCTATGGACCTAAGCTCTAATGAGTTATTCGAAGCAAATCAAAAACTACAACAAGAAGCCGAACAACAAAAAAAAGTAATTGCCCGATTAACAGATGCTACAAAAACATTACAAACGATAACCATCAAAAATCAACAAGGCAATAAACATGGTTCTGAGCTTAGTGGTATAGAGCTAGCTGTTATGATCGAAGAACAAGCATATCAAATTTCTGAAGCAGAAAAACAACGAGAATTACTTTTACAAGATTTAGAAAAAAGTAATAAAGAACTTAATGACTATGCACATGTTGTTTCTCACGATCTTAAATCTCCTTTGAGAAGCATTAATACTCTTATTAACTGGATTAAAGAAGATAGTGAGCGATTAGAACCTACGGTAAAAACAAATCTAGATATGATTGATCAAAATATCGAAAAAATGGATAATTTGATTAGTGGTATTTTAGAATATTCAGTAATCGATGATAAATCAAGAAATCTCGAATCCGAAATTGACCTTAATCAAGTAGTTAATGACATCATACGATTATTACAAATCTCTGATCATATTACTATAACTTCAGATATCTCACTACCAATCATATATGCAGACCCCGCAAGAATTAAACAAATATTTCAAAATTTGCTTAATAATGCAGTGAATGCAATAGATAAAAGAAAAGGAGAAATTATAATTCTTTTTGAAGACAAAGAAGATTTCTGGCAATTTGGAGTCAAAGACAACGGAAAAGGAATTTCTAAAAAATACCACGACAAGATATTTCAGATGTTTCAGACCTTGGATACAGAAAAAAAATCAACGGGTATTGGTTTGTCCATTGTAAAAAAAATAGTGGAGTTTTATCATGGTACCATTTGGATCGAATCCCAAGAAGGAATAGGGACCACCTTTTATTTCACATTAAAAAAATAAAACATGAACGAAATCCCTAATCTAAATTATATCAAAGAATTAGCAGGTGACTCTGAAGCCTTTAAAGAAAAAATAATTGGTATTATCAAAAGAGAATTCCCCGAGGAAAAAAAAGAATTTTTACAAAATTATACAGCACAAAATCTTGGCAAGTCAGCAGAGAATGTGCACAAATTAAAACACAAAATAGGAATGTTTGGTTTCGAAGATGGATATCAAACTGCTATTGACTTTGAAGAAGAACTAAAAAAAAAGAATACTTCTTTATATCCAAAATTTATGTTAATTTTAGAATCTATAGAGCATTTTCTTGAAACCCTTTAAAACGAAACTTGTATGAATTGCATTATAATTGATGATGAAGAGACCGCAAGAGTTATTACACAACAACTTTGCTCACAAGTTGATGAGCTTAATGTTATAGAAGATTTTCCTAATGCAATGCAGGCTATCAAATTTTTGAATAAAGAGGAAGTAGATTTAATATTTCTAGATATTCACATGCCTGATTTTACCGGGTTTGATTTTATTGATACCCTCAAAAACCCTCCTAAAATCATACTTACCACATCTGACAAAAATTTTGCTCTAGAAGCTTTTGAATATGAGTGTATAGTAGATTACCTAGTAAAACCAATTACACTACCTAGATTTATTAAAGCTATTCAAAAAGCTGAAAGCGCCCAGACTGCACCTACCTCAGAAACAGTCAAAGAAAATGATATAGAATCCTCTTCTAATAGTACAGAACAAAAAGAATTATATATTAATATCGACCGCCGACTTATCAAAATTAATATCCCAACTATCAATATGATCGAGGCAAAGGGAGATTATATACTTATAAAAACAGAAAGTCAAAATTATACTGTACATTCTACACTAAAAAAAATAGAAGAAAAATTACCTGATGACCTTTTTCTAAAAGTACATAGATCCTATATCATTAACATAAAGAAAATCATAGACATAGAGGACAATAGTGTGCTTATTGCCAAAGATGTAATCCCAGTAAGTAGATCAAATCGACCCGAATTAATGAAACGCCTCAATATGCTATAAATATTTATCTGAGCATAAAACCCACTCACCTATATTAATATACTACTGATCGAATAAAGGCCTTACCTAGCACTTCTATAGATTAATTTTAAGTATCTGAAAAACTTAATAATCTATAACGCTATGAAAAAAATTACTCTTTTAATCTTTTTGATTACAGGTTCTATAATAATTGCACAACAGCCCTTTGATTGTAATGAAGGAAACTTCTATCAAGTAATCTCTGGTGTAATGAAAGCATACGATCCAATAACCGGTTCTTATTCTGAAGCTTTACACTCATACTCTGCGTACAATGCAGGAGGATACAACATCGAAGACAATTACTTATATGCAATCAAAAATAGCGATAGGCATTTACTAAGGATTGCCAAAGACATGGTAATCGATTTAGGAGAAGTAACTATAAATGGTACCACCGAGTTTGGAGGAGGATATGCCGCTGATATTGATGATCAAGGAAATCTTTGGGTTTTTCAGAATACCGACAAAATAAGTTTCCACAAAATAACAAACCTTACTACATATGATGGTACGTCCTCTCCGACTTTTGAAATTGTACAAGCAGATGTAGCATCACCGAGTAATTGCGCAGATATAGCATTCGTTAATGGTTCTTTTTACGGAGGAAGTAAAGGAAAATTATTTACTTGGGATCTTTCTTCGGGTACACCTGTGTTTTCTAGTAAAACAGTGGCGAACCTACCAAATAGTACTTTTGGCGCAGCTTATGCAGATGCGACTAATCGATTATACTTGTCTGATAATAAAGGTGGGCTATATCTTATTAATGATTACACCGAAGCATCTCCTACAGCAGTATTACTTAATCTAACAGAAACAACAAACTCTAATGATGGTTTTAAATGTGCATCTGGAATTTCTCCTCTGGACAGAGACCAAGACGGTATTCTAGATTCTATGGATGCAGATTGTGATGGCGATGGTATTACAAATACTGCAGAATCTAAGGGGATTGATCCCTATGGCGATCAAGATGGAGATAATATGTATAATTATTTAGACAACGATTTTAGTGGTAACGGTAATAATGTAGTACAAGATGCCTTTGATAGAGATGGTGATGGTAACCCCGATTTTCTGGATATTGATTCAGATAATGATGGTATTTATGATATTGTAGAGGCTGGTCATGGTGACAAAGACACCAATAATGATGGTGTATACAATGGTTTTGACGCTGGATATATAGACAGCGATAATGATGGTGTTGCAGATTTTTTTGACACAGATCACGCAACCACTGACTTTACTCCTCTAGATACTGATAACGATACAATATATGATTGCTATGATACGGATTCTGATAATGATGGTATTGTAGACATTATAGAAGGACAAAATCCTGGATCATATACAGGGCTTTCTGGCATAGATCAAGATAAAGATGGGATGGATGATGCGTTTGATCCTGATTTTGGAAACACCACAAATGGAACTGTAAATACAGATAATCAAGACGATGGATACGATCATCTTGATATAGACTCTGATAATGACGGAATCTTAGATAATACTATAGCCTATGATTACGATGGTGATGGCATTGCAGAAACAACCCCCTCAGGTATTGATAATGATGAAGATGGGTTAGATGATAATTACGATTTAAGAAAGAGTAGTTTTGATCCAGAGAATGGAAACCAAACCCCATCTAGTTTTCCTGTACCTGAAATATGTGACAGATATAACTATCTAGGAGATTTTACTTCTGATGGTACTCCCCTATACTTTGATGAAAAAGATACCGTAAGTCAAGAAACGATTGATATGATAAACAATGCCTTACCAGAAGGGTATCCTGTTCCTGACTATAACCCTCATTATATTTCCTCTGGATATGACACTGACGTCATTCTAGAAGAACAAGCCGATATTTGGATAACATTCGTAGGAGAAGGTGCTGGTTACAAAAATACTTTAGGTTTTTACACCTATGACAAAGATGCTCCTTCGGTAACTGCTCCAACTCCAGAAGATATTACTATTGTTTTTCCGAATGTATCAGCTGTAGGAAGCGGTGGTAGCTTAGAAGTTGGTGATAAAGTAAAGATAGGGACATTCTCTGCTAATACTGGTATCGGATGGGTACTTTTGGCAAATGCATGGTCTGACGGCTGTGTAGGAACTGGTCACTGGCAAGTTCATTCGAATCCAGATTATAACCCAGAAAGTAACGCATCTTTGAGATATCACAACGTTTTGTTATCAGACCCAGACAATGAGAGAATCATCCTTGGTTTTGAAGATATTAGAAGAGATTATGCTTCTTGTGATCAAGATTTTAATGATGCTTTATTCTATATTACAGCAAGCCCTTATACTGCAATTAAGACCACGAATTATGTAGGTATCGAAACAGCTACTCCGGTAACTTCTGGTAACAATGGTGGGTTAGAAAGTAACGGAGATTTGGCTAACCTTATCGCTAAGCGTAACTTTATAAGAACAAAAACCAATGCTGTGTTTAATACTAAAAAAACACAAAAAAGCTTTCAACCGGGTATTAAATCATATAAGTCGAGTAACAACGAAGATCTAAGTGTTCACTTTCCTAAAACAGGAATGTTAGGTACTGAGACTACTTATGTCTCAAGTCCCGAAGATTTATTAGGAATTACCAATGCCCAATCCGTATTCTCTGTAGATTACTATGATGGCGAAGAAAGAGTTGCTGCAGCTCTGGCAACCTCAACAAAAGGAACGATATATGACCATTCAAAAACTATTTGTGATCGTCTTAATGGTTCTACTTTATTAGATGTAAGAACAGTAAACATAAAAAACCATACCCTTGTAAGCACGAGAATAATGCGTGCTACCGGAGAAATTGAATATACGCTGACCTTTTCTATAAAAAAGGAAGATGCAGAAAATGAAGTATATAGCTTATGGAATATTAATGAATATCCTGCAGGTGATTATATCAACTTTCAGGTATGGGGAGGATCTGTTTCACAAGTATCAAATATTGCAAACCATATTTTAGACTCTTTTTTGGCTAACAAACCGATAAGAAGTCACAAAGTAAGTAATAGTATCCCAACCGTATTTGTACAAAAAGGTTTTTATGCTAACGGAAAATTAACTCTTGATATCATAAATAAATTAGGAGCTACCCACATGATTTTTAACGGAAATATCCGGAAGACGGAGCAAACCTCTGAAACGAATATCAACAAGACGATAGCATTATCAGGAGCATACTCAGAACAAATCTCAATTGATACAGGGCACTTATTCGATATAGGGTTCTCAATTGCAGGAGAACACTCTACAAAATTAGATGCATTATACCTTGCAGATGGGCCATGGGGTATTGATTACTTACAACAAGGAGTTGTTATTGACAGTTTTGAAGTTATTGAGCATCACAAAAAAGCAAGTGATCATGAATATACCATAGAACGTAATGCCATTGTGCAAGGAGAAGTAAAAGAAACTATAAATCTTTTTAGAAACATTCTTGCTGGTGACCTTACTTTTGATGTCTCTAACTTCGATGCAGTACAATTCGAAATGACAAGTAATACAGATATAGAACTTATTCTTGTAACAGAAGGACTTACCGATTGGAATAACAGGTTGAGATACACCATTACTGCTACAGATGAAAATACAATGCATACTATCTCATTTGCAGATTTTACAAATAACAACAATAAAAGTGAAGAAATTAACAGAGTGAGAGGTATTGTGTTTTCAGTACAAGGAGACTACCAAACCTTCATCCCTTTTTATCTATCTGTTTCTGATCTGGCATTTACAAATACCACAAAAGATACGCCAGCTCCAGAATCAGTAGAAGAATTAGAAGAAAGTGAAGTAGCAGAAATAATCGAAGAAGAAACGGTACAAATTATAGAAGAGGTTAGCAAACCAATAAGATTAATGAACTACCCTAACCCCTTTACTACGACCACAACCATACAATTACCTGATACAACAAATGAAACATTAGAAATAATGGTTATCGATATGGTAGGAAGAACAGTACGTCATGAGCAGGTTGCCTCAAAAACTACCGCGCTTACTTTTAAGACAAGAAACCTGACTCCAGGTATGTATCAATACATTATAAAAGACATAAACAATAAGCAATATATAGGTAATTTATTAATACAATAAGTAATGAAATAGTTTAGTTTCAAAATTTGGGTAAGACGAGGATAACTGTTGTAGTTATCCTTGTCTGTTTTTTAACCCGCTTTATGCAGTAGAAAATTTATTATTTCTATGGAATTACTACCTACTGCCTATGCATACCACATAAAAAAACAGTCACCTTTTAATAGGCGACTGTTTCTTACTTTTTTATTTTAAATAGTTACTTTTAAATACTGAGCTTTGGCAGCACCTAAAAAGATTGTAGCCATACCCCCAATTTGGAATAGCGGCTCTTAAAAGTTGGTCGAGTCATCGAGATCAGAAAAATTTCTAAAATCAACATGATGTCTTACTTCATTTGTATTTCCTTGATTATCGATAATAGTGTGAGTAACATATATTCTGGTTGGTCCGGTGATCTCCATTCCAGGTTCAGGGTTTTGTCTTACGGTAAGATACGAATCACAATTGTCATCCATATTAAGTGTATATACCAAGAAAGATCTATAGTCTCCTACCTTCGATGGAAAATTTGGCACCCAATGTGTTCGCCCTCTGCATATGGTCCCACCACTTACTCTGTAACAAGGTGGATCGATAGTAGGTTTTTCATTGTCCATATCACAACTGTTACCTAAAAGAACGTAGTAATTTGCTTCCTCCCATGTGTTCCATGAAGAGGAAAGATCAGTAGACCAATACATTCTTTTATTAGCACCAGGATACCAGATAGGTAATGCCAAATATAGGTCTCTATTACTATCCAGAACATAAACAAAATTATCATCTTCCCATTCTACAGTAAAAGTAATCGTATCCTCACCAAAATAATTTTCCTCCTGTACGATATCTCCGTTTCTATAAAAGTCTGATACTGTACTACCTACTCCATACCATACTTGATTTCCTACTTCTGGACCATATACTTGGTTTTTGGTTTGTGATTCGCTGGTGTTTTTGTTGCCCGGTAAAGGATTCGATAGTTTTGCTGTTTCTGTAGGAATATTTAGATCCTTCAGAGGGATTTCTGAAATGCTAGACTCTAACTCCTGTATTTCTTGGGTCTCATCAAAAGTTTCTACATCCTCTTTGGTACATGAGAATGTAAAGATGCTAAAAATTACAATTACGTAATAAGTAAGGTTTAATTTCATAATAAATTGCTTTGTATGTGAGTGCCTAAAAATATTTCCTTTTCTTTAAGGAGACACCCCTGCTTTCAGGGAATTTGACGTATAAAAAATCAATCCTCTTACAATATCATACATTGCTTAAAAGAAAAATCCTAACCTTATTCTAGTTACTACAACATAACCTAAAAGCACAGATTTTGCATCTTACCCTTGCATTACACAATCACTGAATCCCCGACTATTTAAAGCGCTCAATAAAGGTTAGTGCATAGGTTCTATAATATTCTAATTCGAAATCCTCGATAGATAGAATCTTAATTACATTTTGTGAATACCAAGCAGGAGATCTTTCTTTGTCACCCATTTGCGCTGCACCCCATCGGTTTTCTAATTCTATAATCTTTTTGAATTTTGATTTTTCAAACCTCTCTGTATTAACAATTTGTTCAAAACATTTAGAAATTTTTTTATTAGCTACTGTATCAGTGACCCGTATTTTTGAAGTAAATTCATAAGCATTACTAAAATCAACAACTTCGCCTTTTGCCACTTTTTCATATAACTGATAATAACTCTCGGGTTCTCTTGATTTCAAAATTCTCTTTTTTATCAAAAGACTCTCATATTCAGAAATAGTAGTGTTTATATGGTCTTTTTGTTGTGTAGATAAACAATTCATCATACATTCTTGTATGTCAAACTCGATTCTTTTATTTTGACTATTGCAATAAATTGTAAATAAAAAGAAAAGGATAATGTACCTTAACGTGTGTGTTTTCATATGCTATATATAAGTTCTATACTTCAAAAGTACTTGTTATACTACTATTGACACTACCTGTTTTCAGTTACATTGGTATATCTATGCTCTATAACCCATTACTAAACCTCAATAATCCCCTATCCAGAGTTTGAAACTTCATACCTCGCTCAGCAAAACCTTACGATTTTGAGACAGATACACCGCCTAACCTCTTCTTACCCATAACCAACACCAGATATATATGCATTTAGCATCTTTCACCTAAAAAATAGTTCATCAAAACAACTATAATGATAGCGAATATTTTTGTAAATAAGCAATTAACAGCTATCAAGAATGTATGGTGTTAACAAAAGTTCAAAACACAACAATCGTAATTACTTTTGTTATTTTTTTGAGTCAGGTTAAGCTCCGTAATTTAGTTAACATCTCAAGAAACCATCAAGTATTACTATAGTTCTGTTTTATTTATATCACAAAATATAGTCCCAAAAAACACATTTTATTATGTAAATTCAAGATGTAAGTAGTATTGCATGATATCGTTACACGAAACCAAAGTAAATACAAATTAAAGCAATAGTGTCAAAAAAACCATGTACCGCAACAAGAAACCACAAATCATATTTGCGCAAGTAGAATATCAGGGCTAAGAGTGCACCGACAACCCCTGTAACAAGTTGTCCTGTAATCCCTTGATAACTATGCATAAAGCCGAAAAAACAAGAAAGTAGGACAATATTAAGTACAATACTAACTTTGCTTTCTCCAAAGAATTTTACAAATTGTCGCATAAAATAACCACGAAAGATAATTTCTTCTCCGAATCCTGCAGAACCCCACACTATTAATAATGCAATCAAACAGGCAGGGAGATTTCCTCTCAATTGATCAAAACTTGAATAATCTATAGGAGCTCCTGTGAGTTTTGTAATTCCGGGAACCAATATAAAAACATAAAAAACAAAGAGCCCTAGTGCAACTAAGGGAGCAAATACTAAGATATTTTTGAATGTAAATTTTTCACGTTGAAACCCTAGTGCCGAAAATGGTTTTCCTTTGTATTCTATATAATTCGCTATAATAATTAATATAGAAATAATGATATTTTCTATATAACTTATACGGATTGGTCCAAACCATAAAAAACAGATAATTGCAATGGTAATTAATGGAATTAATGTTTGTCGTAAGCTAATTTTGTTCATTGTTTTTGATTTCAAATTCTAAACGAAATAATGAACAAATTCTCTGAAAACCCCTTTAAATACTTATGTTTTTACTGAATGGTCATAAATTTGTAACTGAATAGTCGATAGTTTTTGGTATCTTTTATTGAAACCAATCCATAAATGCTTTTCTCTTGTAACGACTGATATTAATTTCTGCTATTGCATCGTTTTTAATAGAGGCTTTTAGCTGAATACGTAACTTACCATTTTCAATCTTTTCAATTTGGTCTACGGCATCTTTGTGAAGGATAATTTTTCGATTGGCTCTAAAAAATAATTGATCGTTTATTTTTTCTTCCAGTTCATTCAATGTGAAATCAGTATTCATTGTGCTACCGTCATTTTGAACTGTGTATACAATTTTATTTTCGCTATAAAAGCATGCAATATCTTCATAAGTAAGTTTGGTTGTTTTTGCACCACTTTCAATCGTGATTTCAGCACTTTTTACAGATACAATATACAAGCCGTACATAGTGCGTGCATAAACCAATATGACACCAATAAAACTCAGTAATAAGGTAAGCAACAAACCTATTAGCAAATAATAGAATATTGTTTGACCACCTACAACTTTATCTACAATAATATTTACAGGAATATACATGATGGTAATATATCCTAAAGTAGAAGCTAGAAATCCTGCGATAGTGCTAGCTTCTACTTTTTTAGAAAAATACTTCTTCTTGTAAAATTTAAAATTAAGATGCGCTATGACCCCAATGAACGTGGATAAAATAATAGACGCCAAGAATCCTTCAATGGGAAATCTGTATGATCCACCATCCGGAAAACTGTCTCTTGTTGCTAAATGGTTGACCACCAAAGAGAAAATTATCAATACAATTGCTCTCTGAAACCAAAGCCATGCAGAACTACTGATACATATATGCCATGCTTTTTTTACTGTATTCTTGATTGGTTGTGTACTACTCATGAATCAAAAGGGCTTTTCTTTAGATTCAAAAGTAAAAAATAATTTCTCCATAGAATTTTGTCAAGAATATTACTCGTCATTCATTAAATTTACTTCGAGTATTTTTGCATCAAATCTATTATTTGGATCTCATCACGGAATAAAAAATCATGTATGATCCCTTGTTCACTTCATTTTACCCACTTGGCAAAGTAAAGGCAAAGTCTCCCGACTTTGAGCGATCCTATGCTGTTGACTCTCTTATTGGCAAGTTTTGAGTCAAATTATAGCAATCTATACACTCGTTGTAAATGCCCCAAAGTCAGGAGACTTTGGATAGCAGGAAAACATTCTTATTTTATCTTGGATATCTGCGAATCTTTCACAAAAGATATCAAATATCTCAACAGCCGTAACTTCTATCATATTTAATAAAAAAACAAGTTATTCAATATAGTTTTGTTTTGCAATACAAAGTTATTGGTTGTGCTGATATGACATTTTACAAGACAATGTCATTTGTATTGTAAATCAGCTTTTTGAACATTATAAAACATCATACAAAAGCATCTATTTTTCAGGGTGTCTTTTTGTTTTTTTGTGATATTCTACATCGATACGCTCACGATACTCTTTCCTATAATTAATAGGGGTTTTGCCCGTTACGCGACAAAATTGTAGCGAGAAATAGGAATGATTCTCAAAACCACATTGATAAGCAATTTCAGAAATACTATCATCAGTTTCTTGTAATAACTTTGTACCCCTATGTATTCGATATTCATTTAGATACTCGACAAAAGGTTTGTGAGTCAATGTCTTGAACATTCTGCAAAAAGAATTTGTAGTCATACCAATATGTTTTGCAACATCTTGTGTACTAACCTGAAGACTATAATTTTTGTTAATGAATTCGAATATTTTAGTTACCTGTTTGTTTTGCGCATACCGATCACTGACTCCCTCTTTGATCAAAACTTTTTTTGATGTTGACAATGACAATTCATCAAGCAATCCAAATATTGACAGTAACTGTTTACCCTGTGTTAGTCCCAAAATGTTTTCAAACATAGGAGCAACTTTATTTTTTGTTTCGGTATCAAAAACCAAAAATCGCTTAGAGAGATGTAATAATCGAAGTAAATATGTAAACTCTGGAAATAACTTTAAGCGCTGCTCGACAAAAACATTATCAAAATGAATGACAATTTCATAATTATTCTCGAACATTGTATTAGAGAAACCAAAATGAGGAATACAAGGCCCCATAAAAATTAATGTCCCATTGTTATAGTTAAATTCAATTCCTTCAATATTTATTTTCCCGCTCCCGTTTTTTACAAAGACAATTTCATAACTATTATGAAAATGTAACCCATCATGGGTACACGGGATTTTCTTATCAAATTTTTCTATCTGAAAAGCACTTTGAAAAGAATAGGATACAGGTCGGAAAGAAGGTTTCATTATCGCAAAATTATCTAAAATATATCTATTTTTTATTACAAAAGAATATATTGTGTTAATATTAGAATAGATATTTATATTTCTACTACCATGATCATAGTTTCTTTGCAAGAAAGAAATCTTATGAAATCCTTACGCCTTATTTTTTCTGATATGCAATATTTTGCTCCTGTATGGGTATTTGCTTCTATCAACATAGTAACAGGAACTTGGGTTCTTTACCTTCCTCATATAAAAATAAAATTTGGTTTCAATGACGCTCAAATGGGCACCCTGTTTTTTTTTATGGCATTGGGACTACTTATTTCAATTCCTTGTGTTCCCTATATAAATAAAAAAATTGGAGTTGGGCATTCTACTAAAATTGGAATTATAGCATATGCATTACTTTTCAATCTTCCTCCATTAGCACCTAGTTATTGGGTATTATGCTTATACTTGCTTTTGATCGGTATTGCTTCGGGGTTTACTGATGTCTCTATGAATGCATTAGTTTCTACAATTGAAAAAAGAAATCAACAAAATTTTATGTCTGCGGCTCATGGCTTTTTTAGTTTAGGAGGCTTTATTGGTGCAGGAGTAGGAAGTTTAGTGATTATTCTTTTACCTTCTCCTAGTTATCATATGCTTCTTATATCATCTCTAATCATTCTTTCCAATATACTTTTATTCAAGAAATATGATCAAGTAAAGGAATTCATTGAAAAAGAAGCTCAAAAAAGTGGTCGTATATTTAAAGATATCAAACCCATTCTAGCACTTTCAATATTAGCTTTTATAAGTATGTTTAATGAAGGTGCCGTAGAACATTGGAGTAATTTATTCCTTTTTGAGGTCGCACAATTGTCACATAATCAATCTGGTTTGGGGTTTATTCTATTTTCATTAACGATGACACTGGGTCGTTTTCTTGGAGATGACATTAGTTATAAAATTGGGGCTATTAGAACTATCAATTACGGATGTATTTTGGGAATTGGTGCTTATCTCTTGGTTTTATCATCCAACCCATATATGAGCACCATGGGATTTGGATTTTTAGGACTAGGACTTTCTGTGATTATCCCCGAAATCTTTAGACTGGCGGGGCGCACCCAGGGAATTTCTGCTTCCTTGGCGATATCAACAGTATCCGGCATTGGGTTTATCGGTTTTCTTATAGGACCTATTGTTCTAGGCCTCATTTCCTATAGAAGTTCTATAATCATGAGTTATGTGTTTTTGTTACTGCTAGTATCCATTGCTTTGTGTATTAATTGGTTCAAAATCAGAAATACTTATAATACAAATGCCCTTCGGAATAACCGAAGGGCAAAAAAATAAAGCCAAAAGATATGTATATATGAGGACAAAACTTGGTTCCCTTACTCAAATAAATTCTTAAACGCACACAAGAACAAGTCTTTCACCCTGTATATTATCGTACTTCTTCTGTACCATCACTATACAAGGCAAATCGCCCTTTATTTTTTGCATGCACTACCTCTGTTTCTTTCCATGGCCATCCACCAAATTGAGTGACACTATATTCTCTCATAGCATCTCTAATTTCTTCTTGCGTATTCATTACGAAAGGCCCGTGCTGTGCTACAGGCTCCTTAATAGGTTTTCCTTCAAGGATCAAAAAATAAGACTCCGTAGTTCCGTTTTCGAATACTATATCCTCTCCTGCAAGGGCAGTGATACGTTGATTTTCTACTACATTTTGACCATCTATCGTTACCGATTCTCCCTTATAGTAAAAAACGGTTCGATTAGCTTCGGCACTTGTTTTAGGCAGTGTCCACAGCGCACCCGGATCCATCTTTACGGTATATACACCAACTGCATTTTCTTTGTTGGCAGCCCATGAATCTGGTGTGGGATCTAATGCCTGAATCTCTGCCAAATTACCCGCTATAATTTGCACGGTAGTTGTCTTACCGGTATTATCTTTATGTAGAAGTTCCGGGATTTTCTCTGCCCATAACATTTTGAAATGTGGTTCGACCATTTTAGATACTTTAGGCAAGTTCAACCAGATCTGAAAAATCTCTAATGGGTTTCCATTTTCCTCATTAATCATAGGAAACATCTCAGAATGCTGAATACCTCTTCCTGCAGTCATCCACTGTACATCTCCTGTCATAAATCGACCTGCAGCACCTAGTGAGTCTGAATGATCGACAACACCTTCTTTGTTAATGGTTATTGTTTCGAACCCTCTATGAGGGTGGTACGGAAATCCAGGGATGCTAGAGCCATGATACATACGCCATCCTTCTTTCAACATAAAATCCTGACCTATATTTCTGCCATACAAGTGTTCTGTATCTATCCCCATCTTATCATTTCCTGAAGGATACTCATCTCTATGATATGCACAAAACAAAAATGGATCTTGTGTTTTCCATGGGAATCCTAACGGTTCAATAGTTAAAATCTTACTCATGATTATTTTTTTAAAGCGCTACTTGAGCGATTATTAATTTGATATAATTATATCCTAAACATTATTACTTTTCTTTTTTTCATTGCCAAAAAAAGAAACAAAAAAGTCTAGGCTTACGAAACTTTGTCTAAATTTTTTGCTCAACCCCTGAATTTCAGAAACTCAATACGCTCAAACAGTCTGAAATTCTTCGGAGTTTTCACTTCAAATTTCACGACAAACTTTCGATAGGCCAAAAAAACATAACATCTTACAGTGTCCCATAAACCCAAAAACTTAGAGCCAAAAGACTAATTTTCAATTTTTTAATTACAAAACACCAGAACGTTTTGGATGCTATTTATTTAATATAATAGTACATGTAGCGTATATGTCATATTAAGTTTTACCTACCTTAGTATCTGCAATGAAGTACTTATAATTAAAATACTATTATTTGTATCAAATGTATGCACATATATGATGGTATGCATTCATCTAGATTAATTAATAGCTCCTATCTTGACCGGGCAATCTTTCCTCGTATCGTACTTAGCGCTTGTGGAGTAATGCCCAGATATGTAGCTATCATATGCTGCGGAATTCGATTGAGTAATTCGGGGTACGTTTCTACAAAATAGGTATATCTGTCGATAGCAGGAGCACTCATTAACATCAGGACTCTACGCTGTAAAACACCCATTCTTCGGTATAATAGCTTCGCGTTGTTCACCATGGCTTCTTTGGATAAATCGGCCTTAAAAAGACAATCTTTATCAAAAACGACAATCTCTGAGTCTTCTAAACAATCAACATATAACTCTACGGGTTTATTAAACTCTAGGGATTCGACATCGGCAATGATCCACCCTTCGGGAGCAAACATAAAAATATGTTCTTTACCCTTACTGTCAATAATATAGCTGCGTAATAGCCCCTTTTTTACAAAAAATGTATGTACATGATGATCTCCAAAATGTTGTAGAATATCTCCTTTTTTATAGGTTCTTGTAGTTGCATTAGGATCAAGATATAAGATGTCACTCAGATTTTTCATTTAAACTTTTTAGTTTTAATTATCTATAACTACCATAGACCGTTTTGCAGATAATAAAAATACGAAATTCATCATAGTGTCTAAACCACTTAATCTTGTCTCAACGCTTCAATCTTTTTATCAAAAACAGGTGTGCTTAGAAAATACCATTTTAGACGAAAGCCTACCTCACCAAACTCAAAACCAGCAGCGGTAGCCGAGGCAATATTACTGTATTTACCATATATATACGCATCAAAGCGCTCAGAAAAATGATGCCCAAGTTTTGCTTCTGTTCTAAATGTTGATGTAGCAGGATCCTCTTCTACAAACTGCTGTCCTAAAGCGGCACTTAGATGATAATACCAATCTTTACTTTTGTCACTTAATACTTCTAAAAACAACTCCCCTAACTTAAATTGATCTGGGCTAAAATAGATAGTAGGAACTTGCTTATCGAATGTTATATATTGAAAATTCACTCCCCCTTTTATCACAGGTTTCTTATGCATGGTATAATATAAAGAGGTAAATAACAAGTTTCTACTATTTGTATCAGTTTGCGAAGTATGTATCAATTGAGTAAACCAACCTAAATTAATAGTAGTACCTAGATTATAGGTAAGGATATAATTATTCATAATAATTTCTCGATTTAACAAATCCGCATTAAAATTTTGTAATTCGCGCGTGTATCCAAAATTCAAGGTCTGTAATCTCCATGGTTTTAATGACAGTGTTGCTCGTGCAATAATTGCTGTATAATCTGTTGTAAAACCTTGGGTACTATTGACACCTATCTTAGCTTGCAAAGAAGTACGACCGCTAAATTTATATTCACTTCCTAACCAAAAATCATGAGAGCTTGCCTCAAATTTTGTCATTGTATTTTTGGTAGTCCTATAGTCATACTGCACCATAGTTTTTGCATTAGTAGAAATAGGTACTTCTGCTTTTAAGTGTACTGCTATTGCCTCGTTATCACCGTTATCAAAGGTTAATGCGGTTTTCTCTTCGACAAAGGGAGTATGCGACTTCTTTAGCACTTTTATCAGCTTTTCGGCATCAGGCTGTTTGGGATACTGCTGTAAGGTTTTGAATGCATATTCATACGATTTCATATCATCCCCCAATGCTCGATACGCATTAGAAATCCCCAAATTACCATCAAAAGAGGTGGTATCTTGTTCTAATATTTGCTCATAATGCTGTAAACTGGTTTTAAAATTACCTCGATACATTCCCCTAGTAGCCCGCAGCGAAGGTATCGCTATATCCTGCGGATAAAAAGACTGTAACTGGTCTGTTGCTATCTTAGCACTTTTATATTTTTGATTCCATAACAAGGCTTGTATATATCTTGCTTGTGTTGATACATATAGTATCGAATCTTGTTTGAACCGGGCAACTCGATTTTTGGCGTCTGTAGCAATGCACAATGCTTTTTTTTCTTTACTTCTTTTATGCGCTACCAATGCAAGACCATTTAAAGAAATGATACTATCCTTTGCATCTACTGCCAATGCAATATATGCCTTTTGGGCCTGCACTAAATCATTGCTCATTAGTCCGATATTCGCTATGGTTAATTGAGTGTCTTTATCATTAGGAAAGTCTATTAAATTCTCTTTTAACAACGCTATAGCATCCGCATACTTTTTTTCTTGAGCCATAGTGTTAGCATATCCCAAACGAATGTATTTTCTAGAGACCATTGCGTTAGGATTTCCTTTTTGAATCTTTAATGCAGCGGCCACTGTATTAAGAGCCTGCTCATATTTTTTTAAATTAGATAACGTATTTGCATATCCTAATACTGCAGGAAAGCTTTGTGAATTCTCAATAATCAGTTTTTCATAAAAAACTTCTGCTTGTATAAATTGTTTATCCCACAGTAAAGCTTCTGCATAGTTTAATTTAATTTCAAAATCATTCGGGTACTCTTGCTTTAGCTTAATAAAAAGTGATAATGCATTAGTAGAGTCTCCTAATAATCCTATTGCCCTACCATAGCATAAACGAGCTGTTCGATGTTGAGGGTAGTCCCGTAATACATTCTCAAAAAAAAGTTTAGCTTTTGCATATTTCCCTGTTTCTAATGCATCAAAACCTTGTTGAAGCTCTTGCGCAATAGTACAAACCGGAATACATACTATCAAAAAAACAAAAAGTAGTAATCGAAGCATATAGGTAACTAAGTTTTAGGTGTTCAAGTTTTAACGTGGGGTAGTTATTACAAGTTAAGCATATCTTTTAATAGAATTGATGGTATATGACAGAAAATATCCTCTATTCGTCTACAGCAAAATGCTTTCTGTCGAAATCTAATAAAAAAAAGTGCTTACTCGCCTCATATTTGTAGAAATAGAAACCCCCAAATTAAGAGATTATGGCATTCAAGATTACAAACAATCAAGGAATATTAGAAGTAAACGGAAATATTATCGGAGAAAACACCGTCTTTATGAGATCTTATTTCGAAGAATTATTAAGCGATACTGATAAAATTGTACTCTCATTAGATCATGTCAAAACAATTGATTTAAATGGTGTAGAAGCAGTAACAACATTATGTAAAAAAGCAATGGAGCTTAACAAAATTTTTTATGTGATCGGAAAAGATAATAGAAGTATTTCTAACGCTTTTGGGAAGATGAACTACATCCTGAGACATGATTTTATATAAATCAATTTCTATATAAAACCCAAAGAGCAATGAATATAAGAAACAACGCAGGCACTTATGAAGTTTTAGGAGAGTTTACCTCGTTATACAATAATGAGATACAGGAATACTTTGATTACCTGCTAGATCATTACCAAGAAATAGTCATGTCTCTAGAAAAAGTAAAAAAAATAGATGCAGTAGGAATCGAAACTCTTAATCGAATCTATACCAAAGCGACTAAAAGAAGTAAAGTATTGTTTGTATTAGGAACTAAAAATACTATTGTAGTCAATGCACTTAAACAAAATCAATTAACTCATATTTTTAGAAATGATTATTAGTACATCAATATCAAAACTAAGTGCTGAACAAAAATTCATGTGTAGTGTATTGATCGTGAATGCGGGCAACTATCTCTACAATTTGGCATTAGGAAGAATTTTAGGCCCCGAATTATTTGCAGACGCAGCACTACTGATTACTTTTCTATTGATTGTGTCTTTTATTGCAATGACATTTCAATTAGCAACCGCGAAGTTTTCTGTACTTTTTGAGAAAGAAGTATTTACAAATTTTGTCGCTATTAGTTATAAATATGCTTCAATAGCTGGTATCGCTCTGGGAGTAGCTCTGATCGTTTTTGCTAAAGATTTACAACATATGTTTAATACTCAAACACATTTTATGTTTGTGTTTTTTGGTCTGGGTATCCCTGTCTATTTTATAATGAGTGTCAACCGTGGTATTTTACAAGGTAAAAACAAATTTGATGATCTCGCCAAAACGTATCAAGGCGAAATGATTAGTCGCCTCATTATTACCCTAGTACTTCTGTATGTATTGTCTTCTGTACAATCCTCGATAATCATAGCTATCGGACTTGTTGTTTCTTTTGTAATAGGTCTTTATCCTTTTAAAACAAAAAAAGAAAACCTAATAAAAAAAGCAACCTTATGCCCAAAAGATTCAAAAAGGGTGATTCGCTTTTTTGTGTTAACGGCGTTTTATGAATGTACTCAAATCATTATTAATAATAGTGATATACTACTGGTAAAACACTATTTCGAAGAATATGATGCTGGTCTATATGCTTCTTTGGCATTAATAGGTCGAGTGGTATATTTTGTCGCTTGGATGTTCGTGATGCTATTATTGCCCAAAGTAGTTCAAAAGCAAAAAGATGGAGAAGAACATACGTCAATTCTATTTAGATATGTTGGTTATATAACTATTCTTGCTATTGCTATTGTATCAGGATGCTACCTATTTCCAGAAACAGTTATCAAACTATTATTCGGAAGCGAGTATATTTTTATAGCACCATTATTATGGAAATACGCTATCGCTACTTCGTTATTCGCAATATCAAATATTTTTGCATACTACTTTCTATCATTAGACCGCTATATCCCAGTATTATTATCCGGTATATTAGGAATCTCACAGATTGTTTTAGTTGTGCTATTTCATAGTTCATTAACACAGGTTGTAACTATGCAAATTATAGCCATGGCTGTTTTATTAGTTGTACAGGGAATCTATTTTTTTAGATTTGGCAGATAAGCTACCAGAGGTATCCATCTATCTATACATAGCTGTCGCTCATCGAAAAACAGTAAAAACATCTTACAATTAGAACCATATTTGTAGTGTAACCCAAAATAATGAAAAAATGAAACTAGCCATTGTAACTGCCTACCCGCCTAGCAAAGTAACATTAAACGAATATGCATATCATTTGGTAAAAAGTTTCAGACAACACCAGAATGTAACCGAATTGATCCTATTAACAGATACGACACCTGATCAAGCCGATATTGAGTTTAGTGAGTTAGGTTGCAGAGTTACCATTAAGCAATGCTGGACATTTAATTCATACACTAACATCTTTTCTGTCATGAAAGCGGTACGTCAGTCAAAGCCTGATACCGTACTATTCAATTTACAGTTTATGAAATTTGGTGACAAAAAAATACCTGCTGCACTTGGCTTATTATTACCTTTTCTGTGTAAGTTAAAGAACATCCCAACCATAGCATTACTTCATAATATATTAGAACAAGTAGATTTAGGAAGTGCTGGTTTTACTAATAATAAAATTTTACAAAGAACCTATAACCTAATTGGCAACTTTTTGACCAGATGCATTCTTGCTGCTGATAAAGTAGCAGTAACCATACCTGTATATGTAGATATTCTTAAAGAAAAGTACAAAGCAAAAAATGTTACGCTTATTCCTCATGGCACATTCGAAATCCCCAAAGAACCTACATATAGCATAAAAGAAGGCCCTATTAAAATAATGACTTTCGGAAAATTTGGAACCTATAAAAAGGTAGAAATCATGATAGAAGCGGTAGAGATAGTGCGTAAAAGAACGAACAAAAATTTAGAAATTGTAATTGCAGGTACCGATAATCCGAACGTACCTGGATACCTAAAATCAGTACAACAAAAATATAGAGAAGTACCTCAACTAACTTTTACGGGTTATGTAGAAGAAAAAGATGTGGCTACAATTTTTGAAGAAAGTGCCATGGTTGTATTCCCATACACCTCAACAACAGGTAGTTCTGGAGTATTACATCAGGCAGGAAGCTATGGTAAGGCAGTTGTTATGCCAGACCTAGGAGATCTCAGTATTTTAGTAAAAGAAGAAGGATATAGAGGAGAGTTTTTTAGCCCTACAGATGTGCAAAGTCTAGCAAATGCAATTGAAAAAATTGCCATCGATCCTGAGTATCAAATGGCTCTTGGCAAAGCAAATTATAATGCCGCCACTGCATACCCTATGAGTAAAATTACCCAAATGTACCTCAATGAGTTTAAAACAATCCAAATGGAAAAAATAAAAATAACCAAATCAAAGAAAACCATAAAAACAGCACCTCAACATCATATCGTCAATTAGTGACTCTATCACGCAATGATACCCGAGATTACCCCTACAACATCATGTAAGCTTTGAATTAGAGATAAATGTTGTTTCAACCTAATTTTCAGATTAATAAGTACTAATTTTCTTTTATCTCGAATTTAAAGTTTACATGAAATAATTTAGTTTTTTTTATATTCATGAAGCACCTGTATATTCTGCAGGTGTTTCGCTTTTTTATGATTGTACTGAATGTCAAAATCAATACAATATACCATATATCTATTCGCTAATAAACTCAAAAGCTGGTTTCTTGTTTCCACTAGCATCAATAAACCCAAAGTACTTCTGCTTTTGTTTTCTCCAGGGTAGGCTACCGGACACATCGTTGGGTATTTTTATAAAATCGTATAGGGTCCAGGACAAATAATGAATGTCCCTTTTTTGAATATTTTCCTGAAACTTTTGATGATAGATCGCCTGACCTTTTTCTGAATACCCAAATGGATTTAACAAACTTCTATTAGAAGAAATACCAAACTCTTGCAGCACTAGTGGCTTATCAATTTTTTCTGTTAGTTTATTGTATACATTTTCAAAATCCTGCTGTTCTCTATAGTAATGAAAAGACACAAAGTCTACCTTATCTTTTAATAAGGCTGCCGATTCTGGATCTGACCAACCTATTGTTATCAAATGATTAGGATCAAATACTCGTATCTGGTCGATCATCTCGTCTAACCATGAAAGCACATTTTCTTTTCCTCTCGAATCAAAATCAAGATTAGGTTCATTTTTAATATCCCATGCCAAAATAGCCTTATGATCCTTAAGCGAACGTATGATTTGTTCTGCATGTCGATGCGTCAAAGTCCAATTAAGTACAGAATACTCTCCATAAAAATCAAATAGGGTAACGATCACTTTTATACCTGCTTTTTCTGCACTACTTAGTACCTGTTGTAGCCTATTTACTTTTGTAGAATTAACTGTTTCTTTTCCGAAATCTTCATAGGACACAAAAATTCGAATGGTATTCAGTCCTGCTTTTTTAATAATCTCAAAATCCTTTTGGATCACCGTAGTATCAAAATAATCTCCAAACATATCCCAGGGAGTTTGCTGAGGGTAATAATTAATACCTTTTATCTGAAATTCTTTTTCATCAACATATATGTTATCACCAACTACTTTTGCCTGCGTTGACAGTCGTTGAGTACTATCTAAAATTTCGTTTTTATTCTTTTTGACCATATGACGAATTCTCCAAAACCCATCTTCTAGCATTAGCATAACTTGATAGTTTGATCGTGTTTTATTTTCGACCAAAACGACATCTTCTTTATAGGTTCTTTGATACTCTTTTACCCCTATATCAGAAATAACAACCAACTGTCCATCTGCACTATAAAAATCCAAATGTAAATTATGGTTAATGGTGGTTCCGTGTATTGTGACATTTTCTTTTTTGTTAAACAACATCGTTTTATAGATATTTTTTCTCGCACTTTTTGTAAAGTAATCAGCGACTCCATCAATAGTATTCATTTGGTATGCAATATTTCGCACATACCAAGCATTGAGATAATCTCGCTTAATATCTAGTAGTGTTTGTTTCTCTATTGGCCGCCCAGGATTAATCGTATCGTTCCAACTTGTTTTAGGAAAATAGACTGGTTTTTTATTTAGTGTAAGATGTAACATTGCTGTTCGATCTGCTCCTGTATTAAGATAAGATAATGCCTGACCTATCCCAAAAAGCATAACAATTACTAATCCTATAAATGAAATAATAATAAAAGACCTGTATATATTTCTATTCCACTTTATCATTGTATAACAATATTATCATACTCTTTATGAACTCCCATAGATCCTATCTTAAAACTATAATTGCCTGCACCAAAGAATCCCTCTTCTAATAAAAACCGAACCATTCCTCTGGATGAACTTTCAGATTTCGTTTCTATTTTTTTGTTACCTCTATAAATATCTAATTTTACCATAGCGCCGTCTGGTATTAATTGTCCCATAAAACTTTTTAATGGTCCTACTATAATTTCTCGATTACCCTTACCAAAGTTGACATCAAAATCCTCTAGAACCTTGGCAAATGACAAAGATAATTTGTCACTTTCTCCCATACCATAAACGTAGGCTTTGACCTCCCATGTGTCTTCATGATCAGGGTGTAACATTTTCGCGACTGCAGAGCCATTAATTATAGTCCCTTGGGTATGTAATAATTTACCGCTTGAATTTTTAACTATGAAATTAACCATTGTACCATCACTAATACTATTGCCGTATTGATCGTTTACTATTGATGTTTTAAAATTGATCACTTGGTTACCATCGGCATACCTATGTTTGCGCATATAGCTTATTGTAAAATCCTCAGGAAATGCAGGAAAAACTTTTATTGCATGCTCTTTAGAATATGTTTCCTTAACCTGAGATGACAACAGTAATTGACCGGACTCTTCATACGAGAATATTTGCTCCCAACCCAACATATCTTTACTACTAACTTGTCTCTCATTTACTATATCCAAAAACTGGTGTTTTAGAATAACTGCAGTACTATCTGGTAGCGGATTATCATACGTATCTGTAGGTACAACAACATGCATTGTATAATCATTCCCTCCTGCAATAATACTAGGCGGACCAATATAAGATTCTAATTGTACAGGAGTTGTAGTATTTGCTTCTATAAAAAACTGAGATTGGTATATGTTTTTTGATTCATAAAATAAGGTATAAGACACCATACCTTTCTTATTAACTATAAATTCAGGAATACTGAATTTTGGTTTATCTAATAAGTCAGAAGAAATTAGGACAGTACCATAAGAGTAGTGCAGTAATAGCTCTGTAAAAACCTGTGCATTGAGTTCAAATGTTAATTGTATCTCATTACCTGCCTTAAATACGGTTTCCTTAGTTACTAATTTTGCAGTTACTGATTCTTCTGTTTTTAGAAAATTAGTAAAGGCAGCACTTAACACGTACAATATTAATAGTGCAACAAATAAAAATATGGTATATACTGCTTTTATCTTCATTAATTAGGTGCTCCTATATAGGTATTGATTTCTAACTTAACATATGCGAACCCTTTTCCTTGAACGGGTATCAGAGGGACTAACCTATGATCGCTTATTCGATTAGGAACTACTTTTTGACTAATCACTGTATTTGATAACCCATTAACAAAAACAGCACTCATATCCTTATCTATCTCACAAACTTCTGACAAATCCATTAAGTTATGGGTAAAATACTGTTTTCGTTGTTGACGAATTCCTTCAGAAATATATTGATGATCTACCCAAATTAATTCTTCATTCTCATTATAGTATGAAACTAATAACATAGGGATGGTTACCTCTTGTAGTCCTGAATTAAACAACACTCCATGAATTTGTTGATTTTGTATAGTCAAATCATTAATGACTACACCTTTATATAAATCTACTGTAGCTACATTTCCTGCACATTGCAGATTAAATGTATTGGGAGTCTCTTTAAAATCTATTGCTGTAAATTGATCAGGATCAAATGTTTCTGGCTTACGTTCTTCATGATTCACCCATGCAATCCCCTCAAAATCAATACGAAAACTTGTGATTTCTTTTGGAATTAATTTATGCTTCATTTGATGTTTAACATTGTATTTTGCCAATTCCTTGCTTTCTCGATCATACAAAGTGCCTGTAATAACGACATCCGCAGGTACATTATCGATATTTTGCACCTCCCCTATTATCATATATTGATTATTATTTTCTATTATTTTGGCCGATAACACCTCTAAGACTGGTTGTTTTAGAACATCCTCATGATATGTTTGTTCTGAAGTAATTCTTCGTCTACCATGGTTATAAAACTTGGTGGTGTTTTCTGCTAATAATTGGTCTGGTGGTATGTCTAAATCATAAGCTCTGGGTTTTAGAAACCATTTATTATTTCTTCTTACCAACTCATGATAAAAGACCTTATCAATTGCTTCTAGAGCTGTTATCCAACGTGTAAACACCTGAGTTTTTGCTGTACTATCTGTTTGCGCAACCACATGCACTTTAATTTGGTCTAATTTCGAATACGAACTCAATAAACCATCAGTCACAGAAACTTCTAACATATATTGATCAAGGGTCTTATCACTATACGGATCGAGGTATGAATGCGCTCTTACGAATTCTTTAAAATCCAACGCATCATAATATGCTTTGGCAACGTTTACCGGACTTAACTGTTTTTCATTTTTAATATAAAACAGATACGAGCCATATCCTATACTAATAATCAAAAAGACAGACCATATTGATAAAGACTTTACAACTGTACCATTAAAACGATTATAGGCAATCCCAAACTTAAAATATACAGGAAAAGTTTTATTTCTTGACTTGAGACCATGTATCCATATCAATTGTATATTGATAATAAAAGCAATCAATACTGTACCTATAGGAATCAAACCCCACATTAGCTTTTGAAACGTAGCCACTTCTTCTTTTGGTAAGATGGTAGATACAGGTGGTACATTAAGCTTTTCCCAAACCATAATTCCATTTTCTAATTGCCGAAGTCTTTGCCATCCGCAGAAATACAAAATCGGATCATAGAACTTATCATTAGAAAACACATATTTGAGATTATATTTTTCGGGTACTGTAAGAAATTGCTGTAAAGAACCTATACCCTCTATCCCTCTATATTTTGAATTTTCTAGGCGTTCGACAGCTCTCGTAGTAAGTTCAGGAAGCCTTCTGGCGGAATGATAATTACCATCTACAGTCATAGCTTTTGTTTGTGCAGAAAGCCAGGCCATCTGGTCTCCAAAACCTAAAGGAAGAAACCTCCATTTATCATGCTGATCTTGACTTAAAAAATTAAGTATTGGCAACATTTTTATTTTTTGGGGCTGAGAGGGTCTAAAATACCCCAAATTCATAGTAAAGAACGTCATAAACACTACTCCCGTCATAAGTAATCCCCCTAAAATCTTGTGTACAATACCTCCGTACTTTTCTCTAATTTTTTGTTTTAAATCTCCCTCTACAAAGCGATATGCAAATTCTCCAAACATTGGCAATGCCATCATAGATCCCCACAAAGTAAATCTATCTAAAGTAAGAATATTAAATGCACTCTCTCCCAACATCATTCTTGGGAACGGTGTGGTACCACCAGTTCCTAAAATAGTAAGTAAAGTAATCGACAATCCGAAAAATAAATATCGTTTACTAAAAAAGCGATACCAGATATAAGGCATTACAAATAGTAAAATACCCCACGGAATTAAAAAGAACACTAATCCCGACGAGGTAACCTCTAAAAAATTGTCTCTAGAACCATGAGGGATCGGTACTTGGGTGATAGGATTATTCTTTGTATTAATCCAATACGGTAGGATACATATAATAATTAGGAGAAGGGATCCTATACCAAAAACGACAATTCTTCTAAAAAGAGATAGAAATGTTTTTAAAAAAAGTAAAAACCGTATTTCTTTATATGAACCTGCTTTTTCTCTAGAGACATCCATTAAAACAGTTCCTATTAATGGAAAAATAAAAAAGACCATTCCAAAAATTGGAGTAACATGATGAGAAGTTACCGTCACGGCAAGAAGGCTTAAACTATTCAGCAGATACTTGTATTTGCCTATTTTGAGCCATAAATAGATTTCTGGTAAGGCGTGCATTAATACAGAAAGTCCTATAATACTAGGTAATTGCCCAAAAATATGTAGCGTTTCTGCAAAAGCTGAAGAAAACACCCCAAATAACGCGGCATATCCAGCTACCTGTCTATTAGATGTAAGAACCAAAGCAAAACGATATACTCCTGTGATAAAAAGAATAATGGCAATAATAGCCACTGTAAACATTCCGAACTTTAATCCTCCTACATAAGATAATAATGCAATACTCTGATGTACTAAGGGAGGATACCCCATGACTGTAAATCCCGTATACCAACTATAATCCCACGGATCGAACCAACTATCGGCATAATGGTTTCCAAAAAAAAGATGAATAAGTGCATCATATGTTGACTCAAGCGTAAAAAAAATGGTGATTCCATGAAAAATCACCCCAATGAGCAATGCACTGATCAAATACTTATTTGTGGTTTTATCCATAAAAGCTCGCCGTAGTTTATTCATAAATATACAACAAAGGTTTAATACCCTTTTATTCGAATATAATTTTAAAGCCAATCGACCTTTTTCGATAACAAGTATCGACGAATGGTATGTCTTTCGATAAAAACACTTCATCTAAACGAATGTACAAGTGATCGAATCTGATGGATTTATGCTAGTAAATGCCGGTATCTTCGGAGTGTAATCCCCAAAATATACTACTATGAAAACTGGAATTATCATACCTTGCTATAACGAAGAGAAAAGATTAAACATAAATGCTTTTGCAAATTTTATACAAAAAGAAAATAGTTTTCATTTATGTTTTGTGAATGATGGCAGCAGTGACAATACGATTAATGTACTAAAAGAGATTCAGTCTAATAATCCATACAAAATCAGCGTAATTGATATCAAAAAGAATTCAGGAAAAGCTGAGGCAGTAAGGGCTGGAGCCAAATATTTTCATAAAAGAGAAGATATAAACCTTATCGGTTTTATGGATGCAGACCTCTCTACTGATTTTAAAGATTTCAAAAATCTTGTAAAAACATTAGAAAAAGATACTAATCTTAGTATGGTATTTGGCTCTAGAGCAAAAGAAACCTCTCAAGGAATTGAAAAAAATGCCATACGAGCACTCTTTTCCAAAATAATCAAAACATTAGTCTTTTTCATTCTTAGATTACCAATAGAAGACACACAGTGTGGGGCTAAAGTATTTAGATCAGAACTTGTCCCTGTAATTTTTAAATCAAACTTCTTTAGTCGTTGGTTATTCGATATCGAAATGTTCCTAAGAATGAAAAAACACTTTGGTAAAGTTATGATTCTAAATAAAATATACGAACAACCTTTACAAAGATGGGTTCATATGGAAGATTCTAAATTAGGAATCAAAGATTCTCTTCAAATCCCTTATAGGTTGTTATCAATCTGGTTTAATTATAGCGTTCTACAGAATCTTAACTATTCGAACACCTATCAAATGACCGAATTAAATACCGAAGTCTTTGAACAACCAATCCATGCCTTAGCTGCATAATAACAAAAGTAAAAGATATACTAATGTCCTCAATACCTAATCTCTAATTATATTTTTTACTAGTATTTTTATATTTCTCCCAAAACATCATTCTTGGAATGATGTTTTCCCTTTTTTGTAAAATAACACGTCATTGCATCTAGCTATTTTCGACAATAATCAACTAATCAACATTTTTTCAAAAAAAAATTAAAAAATAATGTTAAATACATTTAAATAATTACCTCATTTATGTTAAAAAATTAATAAGAATGAGCAATTGATAAAAATTCAACAATACTGTTAATTTATTATGTTTTTATGTAAAATAGCAATTATTTGTTATTGTTTTTTTAATATTTTTGTACGTCACTAAAATTGGTCGACCAATTCAATAGTTGGTTGTCCTTACAAAAACACACACAAGAAACACTAAATTAACAAAAAATGAAAATAGCAAAACTTAAAAAGGGCTTTTTCTTATTTCCTAAATTCAGTAAAATTATTCAAATTTACTTTCTCTTATTAGCGGCAATTTTTCTTTATAATTGTTCTAATGAAGAATTTTCTGAGGATGATATTTTACAAGCAAAAGTGTCCCCTCAATCTGAGCAGCTAGCTATCTCGAATGTATCTGCTTCTGTAGTACAAAACCCGAATATTCCGGAAAATGTACTTGAAGATGGAGACACAAGATGGTCCGGAAAAGGGACATCGGTTGATTTTATTATCGATTTGAGCACTACAGCGCTAATTGATTATATAAAAATTGCCTTTTACAAAGGTGATACCCGAACAGCAAGTTTTGAAATATGGACAAGAACATCTTCATCTGATGAATGGATCCATATTAATTCTAAAACAAGTAGCGGATCCACTACAGATCTAGAAACCTTTGACCTTACGAATACTTCGGCAAAGTTTGTAAAACTTGTTTGTAAAGGCAATAGTTCAAATTCATGGAACAGCATTAATCTATTAGAAGTTTGGGGAACTCCTGAGGAGGACGATAATGGAGGAAGCAACAATGGATATGAGTACCCTTATGAGATTCCAAAATTTAAAGATGCCATTAGCAAGTCTAAACTACAAGCTCCTACAAGTTCTACTGCGGCAACAGCATCACAACTAGAGGCTGGTTATACATCGAACTGGTTTTATGTAGCAGATAATGATAAAATGGCATTTTATCAGACTGGATCAAGCAAAAGAACAGAATTACGTTTCGAAAATAATTGGTATGCCCACAATAGTAATAGAAACGCTCATGCAAACCTAAAAATTATTTCGCAAACAGGAGATCAAACCACCTTTTTACAAATTCATGATGATGCCAATGCAGGAAACGGTCCTAACAAACCATTATTAAGAATGTACAGAAGTATAAGTAAAGGAGATGGAAATCATATCTGGGCGGCTATCAAAACTGATGACGGAGGAAGCACAACTACACATGTAGATTGTGGTGAAATGCCCTCAGGGTATTTTGATTGTGATGTTTCTATTAGCCAAGGATCTATGACTATAAAAATTAATGGAGCTACAAAAACAACAAAAAATATTTCATTCTGGGATTTTCCTAGCTATTGGAAAGCTGGAGTGTATAACCAAAATGATGGTGGCACAACCATATATTTTAATGAACTAGAGTGGTATTAAACAGAAACAACGCCTCTAAAAATTGATCAAATTTATTCAAAAGAGACTTCACCAGGAGTCTCTTTTTTCTGATGATACCTTTTTAAATAAGTACAGATAAAAACTAGAAGACCTGTTCGCCCTATTTTTTTTTAGTAATAATGCTTTGGTATAAGAAAAGAAGCGAGAAGAAAC
Organism: Aquimarina pacifica; assembly: GCF_000520955.1. Lineage (GTDB taxonomy): Bacteria > Bacteroidota > Bacteroidia > Flavobacteriales > Flavobacteriaceae > Aquimarina > Aquimarina pacifica. Next base: position 150,503 of record NZ_JACC01000011.1, read on the forward strand.
TTTATAAACTCAAATTCAATATATTGAGATGCCTTGTGACCAAGTATTATTAGGCAATATACTTTTAGATCGAATCAATATGTGGATGATTTTGGTCATACTCAATTTTAAGTCTTTGTAGTTTATCAAAAAAAGAAGCATTTTCTTTTTGAGTCTTACTATTTCTAAAATTGACAAAACGACCTTGACCATGAATACTCATTCCTATTGTTTTATAAACATATAATTGATAGTAGGGAATTACCCAAGTAAAATTTCGCAACCCTTTATTTATGGCAACCAAAATACCTTTAGGCCTTAATTCTATATTACCATAATTAAGGTCAGAGACATCATTAAGAATGATTTTCAGGTTTGGACTTACATCATCTATAATCATGCGCTTAGAACCAATACCCTTTAACCTAAGTATTTGAATAAATGTAAATGGAGAACCAACCAAATTATTGATTAATTTCCTGTTTTTTTTATTAGCATATGTGGTTTCTAAAACCATTTGGGTAAAAATCAATTTACATGTACGAAGTAGACTTTTTAAAAAATAAAAACCCGGAAGATCAATATAAGAAGTAAGCGTTGCGATGGTTAAGCAACGCCACTCCCTTAGACCTATAGGTCAGGCATACCTTTTAAACGTTTCTCTATTCTTTGCTTCTTTACTGTAAGAAGTTTCATAACATCCATGATTTCAGGATCCTTGGTTTCCTTATAAACCTCATTCAACGCTAAAATAAGCGCCTTTGCCTCACGAGAAGCTTGAACTCTATCACTCGTGGTCATATTACTCATTTTCATGCTTTCGAATTCCAAAGCTTTTTTTATTAATTCCATAACTGCTTTTTATTTAAAAAATACAAAATGCTGCGCAAATGTATAAAATGTTTAAAGTAAAACAACTTTTATCGCACCTTAAGCATAATAAAAGTGAATTAACTTAATAAAGTTATACAAAAACTAAATGTTTGATATTAAATCCATATAACTCTATAAAGTATACTTATTATACAACTTAAAACTACTTTTACTGTAATGTGTGAATAATTGTAACAAAATGAACTATCAAAAAAGTAAAGCCCTAGAACAGTTTATATGATTGATTGAGTAAACAATCATAAGTTTTGTGATAAAAAATTATGAAATTTATTTCGGATAAAAAAATATTACCCCTCGAAATATTGATATTTATCAAATTTTATGAATCATCAACTATTTGTACTCGGGGTATCTAAACCTCATAAATTATCAATTCGTACAATTAGTATTCATTTCCTACTTTTTTAAAAATTTATATACTATCTTTAGTATAACTATAGCAACGCTGTTTACCGTTAATACTAATTAAAATAGAATTACTTTATTCGCATAAACCTCCTGTAACCTCCTCAATTTTATAAGAACCAAACGTAAGACTCTCAATCTCTGTTTTTTTTTGAAAAATATAAAGCCAACATATATTTTTTACTACTTTTCTTCTTTAGTCGCATTAATAATCGCTACTTTTTTTGATAGAAAATTTTTAGCATTTGCACTACCAGCAATTATTGTATCTATTGGCATTCTGTATGTTCGAAATACTAAAAAAATAAACATCTTCTATATTCTCATTTTGCTGATTCTGGCCATTTTTAATAGTTTAGTCTATTTAGACTTTAAGGCTAATATCCCATATTTACTTATTCTATTGATTGCATACTTTCTACTATGTATGTTAGTCCTGAGAACATTTTTCCCTTCAGAAAAAATAACGTTAAAATCATTCGTATCTCTTTCCTTCGTTATTGGTTCATTTTTGACTATTTATATACTATTCGCTTTTTCTCTATTAATACTCCCGTATATCAAAGATTTTATTGTAATTTTTGTTAGTGCGACCATCTTTTTTTTATGCTATTTCTTAATGTCATATCGAATATATATATCTGATGGATATACAGGAAGTATTAAATTATTGATCATCGCATATCTTATCCTATTTGGGATACCTCTTATTGCTATTAATGAATTATTCTATTATGATAGAATCTTTACAATTCTCATTACGGTTACTCAAATTTTGAGGTACTATATCTTTACCACATTTTTAATAGAAACAAAAAAAACACCAAGTAAAAACCAACAATACCTCTAAAAAAACAGGAACAAAGAATAGGCTTTCTACTTAATTAATTTCTAAAAGAAATCTCATATATATGTATAATATGGGTTAAATATCTTTATTAAAATGAAAGGTCTTCGTATTTTGAGAAACTAATTGATTATACATTTATTAGAGACAGATAATTAAAAACACAATAAATTTGAACGTTTTTAGAAATGTAAATAGCACCAGCCCTTTAGAAAAAAATCGATGAAACAATATATAACAGCATTTATAGATGCCTTTTTAGGTAGTATAGACTGGACTTGGAAATCTATTCTATTTGATGTTTTTTGGTACACCAATTATTTCTGGGGACTCATTATAATTTCCTTGGTGGTTTGGTTACTTGAAATTATTTTTCCCTGGCGAAAAGAACAATCTATAGTTAGAAAAGATTTTTGGTTAGATGGCTTTTATATGTTCTTTAATTTTTTCATTTTCTCTATTGCCATTAGCGGATTTTACAAAGTAATGCAAGTAGCATTTACTAATATAGGAGTCACCCACACTTCGCTAGCCTTAATTGACCCATCAGAATGGCCCATGTGGTTGCAATTACTAACATTTTTTGTAGTACTTGATTTTGTACAATGGTTTACACATACATTATTGCATAAATATTCTTTTTTATGGAAATTCCATAAAGTGCACCATAGTATAAAAGAAATGGGGTTTGCGGGTCACCTGCGATATCATTGGATGGAAAATATCCTATACAAGCCTCTAAAAACCTTTGCTATTATGATATTATTTGGTTTTGAACCCGAACAGGCCTATGTTGTACATTTTTTAGCCATTGCTATTGGCCACATAAATCACTCTAATGTCAAAATCACCTGGGGACCTCTTAAATATGTCATTAACAATCCGGTGATGCACCTATATCATCACTCCTATCATATTCCTAAAGGTACATATGGTGTAAATTTTGGCATCAGTTTAAGTCTCTGGGATTACATTTTCAAAACAAATTATATTCCCGAAGATAGTGGCAAAATTCTATTAGGGTTTCCTGGGGACGAACACTTTCCTAAGGACTTTTTGGGACAAAATACATATGGATTTAGGAAACGTGATAAATGACAGCAATATGCATAAGAATTTCTGTTACACCAATACTCGTTGGTTTATCAAAAGTATAAATTCAATTAGGTTAACTAATAATGATTACTTCTTCTTTGTTACTTTCTTGTGTTTTCTTAGCTACGTTTATAAAATTCTTAATCAAATCATGCAACTTTACTACGTTTGATTTTTTCCATGATCTTTTTGGTCGAAAACTAATTGTAGTTTTAGCACGAGACGCTGTTGGCAAGAACTTTTTATTAATAAAAGACATCTCTTGAGAAGACACAATATTGGTATATTGAAATCCTGTAACCTCTACTTTTACCGTTTCAGGAATTTCTAGAGCAAGTATTTCTACTGAATTACTATTTTGAGATCCATATGAAATAAAAGGAGCACAAAAAATTAGTACGGCAATAAATAGGAAGGTTTTAAGATTTGTCATTTTAGTTGGTTTTAAGCTTGTTGATGGTTTAAAATTAGGTTTAAAACCAAGAATACTATTTTTTTCTTCGACGAATTACATTTTTATATCGATAAACGGTATTTCGTATCCGATAAACGGTTTTACACAATTGATAAAAAACAATCATCAAACGCCAAATACCTCTTTATTAAACTTATACAATTTAACTTAGTCAAAGATTAACACCCTATCTTTTACTAGTCTTTTGCCATGGCGTTTTTCTGAACAGGTAATTAAGTCGACCAAAAAATTAGTAAAGTATGTTAACATAAAAAAGTATATTTTTATTGTATCACCAATATCATTATAAACTTTTGAGTATACTGGTATCAATAGGATAGACACGTTATATGGATCAAATAAAAGTAGGAATTGTTTTATTGGCTGCAGGTAACTCTAGTAGAATGGGAAGCCCCAAACAGCTATTGCGTTTTGGTAACACTACTCTTTTGGGGGTTACAATTGAGAATGCTTTGGCATCAAAAGCAAGTACAATTGCCTGTGTCTTAGGCGCGAATGCAGATATAATTAAAAAATCTATTCTTTCCTATGATATAGAAATTGTAATTAACTCTCAATATTCTAATGGCCTAGGTAGTTCTATTGCCACAGGTGTGACCCACTTGCTACCTCATACTTTGGATGCGGTAGTAGTACTTCTTGCCGATCAACCCTTTATCACTTCAGACTATATCGATATGCTGATAACTTCTGTTGCAAAAGATACGCAATACGTCATCGCCTCTGACTATAATGGTAAAAAAGGAGTTCCCGCAATATTTCCTGAAAAATACTTTGATAAGCTTCTAAAATTAAATAAAGATACCGGAGCAAAAAAAATATTAAATTCTAAAGAAATAAAAGTAAAAACTGTCGCTACAAAACCGAATTTATTAGATATCGACACCCTAAAAGACTATGAATCATTAATAAAAAAATAAAAATTTAATTTGTTTGTTTATCTTTAAAGATACACAAACACTAAAAACAGAAGTATTTGGGTCAATTAACTTCTATTAAAACCAATTAGATCATGAACATTTTTAGTCACATTGAAAATTTCCTAAAAGGCGAAATATGCGAAACTACCATTCTTAGCATTTCTGTTGTCGTATCTCTGCTTGGGTTTGCTTTCTTGATTGTTGATTATTTTTTAAAAGCTGTATTCTAGAAAAAACACTGTTACTATGATACAAACGGCGATACTTAGATCTAGTATATAGTGCGTAATTCATTATAAGCAGGATCTTTTTCGATCATTTGTAATAATTTCTTTTTAGCATCAAATTTCCTTTTTCTGGCACTTCCCAAAGAGCATCCTGTAACATTCGAAATTTCTTTCATTGATCTTCCTTCAAAAAAAAGATGTAATAATTTTCTATTATCAGGACTTAGTCTTTGAAAATGTTTTCTATATAAATGCTCTCGTTCTTGATATTCGATATCCCCTATTATCGAGTCATGTGCTTCTTGTTCTATGCGATTTTGTCCATCAAAAATAAGCAGGTCCTTTTTCCTTAATCGATTTCTCCATACATTTTTACAAATACCATAGAAATAAGTTTTTAAAGCTACCTTTATCACAAAATCTCCTGATTTCAATTTTTGATACAGCACAACCAAAGCATCCTGAAAGACATCTTCTACATCTTCTGAGTTTCCAGAATTATTAACGATATAACCCCTAATATACCGTATGTTATCTCTATAAAAACGAGTCAGTATACGATCATCTCCATTTAGAATCCCTTTTATAATTACTTGCTCTTTGTCTACCATGATACTTAGTTTGTGCATGTTTATGTTTAGTATAGACTCCCTAGATCTATCCCTTACTTTTTTATGACACAAACTTAAATCGACTTAAGAACATCTCCATACAGATTTCTGTATGAGCGAACATTTTTTTTCAAAAAAAACAACGCCAATCTTCTGAAAACCAGAAATAGCAAGACCTAGCGTAGATTCATTTTTTTTGTACTTTCTTCCAAAAAAATTAGAGCAATCCCAGGTCTTTTACAATGGCAATTAAATGTGGTGTATTTCTAGCTTTAAAATCATCAAAAAGCTTACTTACTCTTTTGTCAATATAGCTTTCTCCATTAGGAGATATTTGTAAGTCTTTAAGCTTAACTCGAATTTCTTTTTTTGTAGCACCTTGTGATAATTCCTCTAATAAAATCATATCAAGTTCATCAAGCTGAATCATCATCGACGCTTCTGGGTTGTTAGTAAGCTCTGGCGGATGTACTGTTTTTCCTTCATATACGCCTTGCACGCATTCTATTAATTCTCGTATCGCATGCTGTCCTTTACAGACATATCCGTTTATATTTAGTTTTTCGAATAACATATTGATTTTATCAGGTCTATCTTCCTGAGAGTATACAATGACTTTGATATCAGTTTGTATACTACGAACATTTTTTATCAACGCCTCTCCCGAAGTTATTGTCTGGATATTATGATCCTCTCTAAAGGATAGATCTGTAATCAATAATTGAAATGTGTTCTGGTCATTAAATGCTTTTCTAAATTTTAGATAGGCATCATCACAATACTTAGACTCCTCAATGCATGGGATTCCTATATGCTCGTTGAGCACTTTTATAATACCCTGATTGGCAATCTCATAGTCTTCTGCCACCAAGACTTTTGTAAACATGGTATTAATTTTTTAATTAGGGATTCGTAGTTCGGCTCTAAAACCTTTTTCTTTTTCTGAGTCAAAGATAAGTGTTCCTTCAATAGCTTGAATACGCTTTTCCGTATTGCGCAGTCCATTTTTTGTTTTTAAGCTTTCTGCATCCATCCCCACACCATTATCCGAGTATTTAATGGTCAGGATATTGTCTGTATTAGAAAAGAATAATTTGACCAGGTTTGCCCGACTATGCTTTTGCATATTAGTCATCAATTCTTGTAGTACTCTATATATAGTAATCTTCACGTTTTTATCCATACTATCCCAACCTACCTTATCAAAACCTATGGTAATTAACCGAATCCCATTTTTGGTATAGTTTTGTAACATATTTTTTAATTCTTCTGAGAAGGTTTCATCGGTTTCGAATTCGTTATTCTCGCGAGAGATATCCCGAGCTTTGGCATATGTAGTATTTAATTTATCTTTTATTTGCGGATCATGGGGATCATTTTGGTATTGTAGCATTACCTGAAAAATATCATTCCCCAACTCATCATGCAATCGCTTAGCAATACGTGTTTCGGTTTCATAACTCGCCTGAAACTGTACTATTTTATTTTGTTGACTTAGATACCGAGTGCGTTGTCTAAAAAAGTAAATCGCAAAACCAATGGCGGTGAGTAACAACAATATCCCAAGTAAGTAGACAGTGTTTTGATTGCGCACGGTGGTGATTTTTCTGTTTTTCTCTTCGTTTTCTTTGAGCAAGTTTTCATTCTCGAATCGAGTAGGCGCATAGATCTCCCGAGTCTTTTTACGAAGTTCCATCAGTTTAAGGCTGGCTTCCTTAAAACGTTGATGATCTTCTAGAGAATCTGGATTAAGTTCTGTGATAAGCGTAAGCACCTCTAATTGTGCTTCGTAATCGTTGAAATCTTTTATATGCTCATATGCCTGGTAGGCATGATATTTGGATTTGGCTTTATCTTTATCTCTATAATATTTGGTGAGGTGTATATTACTTGCAAATAAACCAAATTGATCTTCTTCTTCTTGCCTAATGCGAAGTGCTTTTAATAACATTTCTTCACTTTCGCCATTGCTTGGATTTTGAAGGAATTTTGTATACCCAAGGTTACTTAAAACTCTTGTATACATTTGTCCTTGATTTATATTTTTTTCTTTTAATAATTTATTAAGGATACCTATGCTTTCAGCATAACTCCTTCGCTTTGCTAAAATATTGGCTCGAGTATTTTCAAAATATAATACACCTGTTCCTATCTGTTTTCTAATCATAGAATCCTTAGCCAATTGTAATACTTTATTATTCCAAACTAAGGCTTCCTCATAGTTCCCTAATTCCTTAAATGATATTGATATGATATGATACAAACTTGAAAAAAATTTGTACTGGGATGAGTTTTCAAGATATACCAAACCATCCGTTGCCGTCGTTTTACTCGCATTGTGATCTCCCAGTGTAAACTGGATATTTGCCATCGCCATAAGACATCTTCCAGCATTGACACTGTCCTTAATATCTCTACGAACCTTAAAAGATTGATTGTAATACCTAAAGGCTTCTAAATAATTATCTAGCTTTTTGTTATACAGCCCTAATTTATAAAGAGCTCTTCCCATAAAAACACTATCCCTATTTTTTTTTGCCAATTTCAATAACAAATAGGATGCGTCTATCGCTTTTTTAGGATTCCCAGATTGATTCAAGAGCTTCGTTTGCAAAATAAACCCTTTATATTGTAAGGAATCCAAACTCAATTGATCAGCTCCATGTAAAAAATGCTCGAGTGCAATTAGTCTCTTATTTTGATCATTCGAACTTATGGAAGCAACATCATAATACCTATTTAAAGAATCTATCTTTTTTTGAGCAGAATAAGGAACAAGATGATCTTTGGTTTTTTCTGAAGAGCATGAGCTTAACAAAACCAATAGATACCAACCAAAAAAAGAGAGGGATGCAAACGTCGATCGTTTCATCCCTCAAAAGTACTAAATAAAATCATTTCTAATTAATTGTCATCTTCCTCCAAAATTTGGTCTTCTCCTTTTGTGAACGACACCTCTGTATGTAAGGTTTCGTTTTCCTGGACACTATCGTCAGGAGTACAAGAAACAAGGTTGATACCCAAAAGGATTGCTAGTGCTATGTATTTTAAATTTTTCATGTGGTTAATATTTTTGTATTCCAAAGTGTATAGGGTACGCCCATAGGTGTCAACCCCAGATCGGTATGGTATTGCATACCAGTGCCTATGGGAAACCATCGATTGGTTTTCGGGAAAGTGTTATCCTGCTACAGTTGCGATACCCTACTTTCCCCTTGGGGTAGCAGCAAACTGTAGTTTGGATTTTGTGGCGGGTTAATTGTCTTTATTTTCTATTCCATTTTTACGATATATCGCATGATTGCATCCAATTTATTGGTACAAAATTCGGGCTACCTGAAAAAACAATTACGGCTTCAGGAGGCTACAAGCGACTTAAACGTCAACCAAGACAGAAAATAATAGATAATGACAACTAAAACTCTTTAATGATGTAATCAGAGTCTAACAACAATTTATATGTGAAATGATATAAGCAATACAAAAAGTATATGAATGTATATTCTTCCTGGCCTTGTCCTTTCGGGAAGTATAAAACCAAATGTAAAAAACGTATGTCTTACTATTTTGTTATTGAGCGAAAATGCTCAGTGTTATCGCCTATGATCACCTTTTCTATCCCTTAAGAAATAGAACTTTCACAAAAAGTGTCATTAGATTTGATTACTAACTCATTCGGCGTATTAAAGATAAACGGTAACGTCATCTCTATATCACGGCCTATGATTTTAGTTTTCATTATTAGGAGAGGAGTAACAACCGAAGTATACGAATCCTCCCAAAGGATACCGCCAGATACATTGGCTACCAGGTGACTTCTGTCCTCCTGCCCTTTTTTAGAAAATTGATGATACTTCATTGTTTTTTAGTTTTTGTTTTGTTATTAATTATGGTACAAAGATAAGAATAATGCTAGAAATCACAAAGAAAAATTACATTTATTTTATTGATAATCAAATGGTTACATTAAAATAAAGACATAAGAACTCCTGTCCGTCTTATTACGGAAATCGGATATTTCAGCAATCATCTAGTTTTCTGATGCTTACTTTTCCTATACTATTTTTCATATGTTATTCATCATTTATTCATTCACTTTAAAAAAATTATTGTTTTTATCGAATCACAGGCTTTATTGGGGTATTCAAACCAGGTTCATTACTATTCATTTACTTAACATCAAAAAAAAGCGCCCAATTTCTTGGACGCTTTCTGTTTATATGAGTTTTCTAATTTATATCATTCCAAAAAATGATTAAAATAGTTACATAGCGTCCTTTTTTGTCCGGATGTTTCTATAATCCATCGACAATCACATGGATTGTATAGAGATGGTACTACGGTATGTAATCTACTTTGTTTCATTTTAAATATCTGTGGGACAAATATCCGAAATTTTAGGATTATTTCCTAAAATAATGTTAAATAAAACATTGCATTACATAAGGTTAAGGCTATATAATCTGGACAAGAAATAAGTGACGTTGTAAAAAATAGAATTTGGTAAGGTACCGAGGTATTTGCTTTATAAACATAGATCAATTGGTTTGGTTAAAGACCAAATGTATGGTAGTAGCATTTCATAAGAAATAATGACCGAGGGAAGTAGTATCCTGAGTGAGGGAAGTAGTAATTCTTATAAGTAATCAATATTATGATCCATTTTGATAATAGTAACCAAAAACCTGCAGAAAAGTTTATTTCTATAGGTTGACACTATCCCGCAAAGTGTGTAATTAA
>NZ_JACC01000012.1 GCF_000520955.1 Aquimarina pacifica
AATTGTAACGCTATTTCAGGACAAGACAAAGTAATGATAAAAACCAGTTACAGCAATGTAGCTGGTTTTTTATTATTAATACCACGAAATTTACCTAAACACTGTTTAGCAAAAAAATATATGTCAACAATATTATATAATAAGTATCTATTGTCAAAAATTGTTCGCTATGTATGAAGTTCTTTAATAAAAACAGACAACGAAATTTGGAAAATATAGATGCGATCCTATTTGGGGTAAAAAACTCAATACATTCTTGTTATATTTTTTAAAAACTGCATCATATATATAGATTAAGTATAATCTTAAAAATATGAATACAGTATAATTTCTCTCTCGAGAGTAGAAAGTGTTTTGGGTAGGACGAAAGTGCTTATCTGCTCTCAGAGAAAATTATTAATAGTATTAAAAAGAGAATCACACCCTTAATAAAATTGCTTTTCCTTCCTATATTTAAATAGGGCACTGCTAAAATTATATTTTTTCATCTTCACATATATAAAAATAGTGCCTTTTGAGTTACTTCAAAAACTCAAATACCAACGAACAAGTATTAATATAACATCTCATTACCCCCGAATACCCATCCTTTTCTTCATAGAAAATTTTTATTAAATATATTCTCTTTCACAACAACAACTTTTCAAAACACTCAAAATCAATTATTTAAATTTTTGGCACGCTGCTTGATACTATACAAGTGAGTAACAAAATATAAAAATTAAGTTGCTCCTCTAAAATCAAAAATTATGAAAAATCTTATAGTACTTTTTACTGGCTTCTTATTAGCTTCTTTTTCAGCTACAGCCACAGAAACAAACAGCGAGTCTTTTACTCGATATAATAACAATGGTAACTCATTTATATTTACCGAAGGTGGGGTTGATTTCTCTGTTTATGCAGATGGACAATTTGATTTTTACCTTAATGGATCAAGAGGTGGTGTTAACATCGGTGTCAATACCCCAAATGTAAACATAAGTTTTAATTCAGGATACAACTATGACCCATATGTACAGTATGATGATTATGGAGCTGTTGTACAGATAGAAAATGTTCCTGTATTTTATGATTACTATGGTAGGATTATACAAGCCGGAGATATTTATATTAACTATAACAACTTCGGACGTGTATCTAGAGTAGGTGGTTTATATGTTCATTACAATAACTTCGGAAACTTTATCAACTTTACTGGATATATCAATGATTTTAACAGACATTATGTATACAGACCATTTCACGCCTATTTTAGAGCTCCGATAGCTGCCAGATGTATTGTATACAACAGACCATATAGAAGATATTATACACCTTATAGATGTTCTTATAATGTATACAGAAGAAACTATCATACTGGATACTACCAACGACCATATAGAAGTCGTACCTACTATAGACCTAATAATAGAGTATCGAGTTATAATAGAGGATATAGAGTTTCTAATGCAAGAAATATAGCCTATAGAACTAGAAATCATAGAACTTCTATGTATAAAAGAAATGATCAAAATTTTAACAAAATAAACCGTAGCAGATCTCGTCAGTATACTACGAACAATGTAAACAGAAGTAGATCTCAACAACAGAATACAAACAATGTAAACAGAAGTAGAAATTATACTACTCCTAATAGAACGGTTACTAAAACGAGAACAAATAATAACACGGGAAGAACGGTTAGTACTACCAGAAAGGTAACTCCGAATACGAGAACCCGTACAATAAACCGAACTAATCAAAATAAGCAAGGTACGCAAACAACACAACGATCAAGAAATGTTGTATCTAATGGATCTAATGCGAACAGATCAAGATATCAAGGAAATACAAATAGTAGAACTCAAAAATCTGTGGCAAGAGTAAGTCAGCCTCAAAAGAGTTCAAAAAACAACTATTCTAGAAATACGACAAGAAAAAGTTCTAATACAAGTAGTACAAGGAACACATCAAATAAAAGCAAACAAAAAAGCACATCTTCTACATATAGAAGAACTAGATAAGCTTCTATTTATGTAAAAGAAAACTAGAAGTAGTATAAGAAATTTATTTTTTTGGTTGGTTAGTTGGAAAATCCCTCATAGTTGTATGCTTAGCACCTTGAGGGATTTTCTTTTTTTATTATTATTTCTTTATTATGACATAGATATGAATCGTAATGAAACAACTGGAGATTAAAAGCAAAGTCATACAGCAGAAATTGATTGTATTGAAAAAGACTTTTAAGAACTTAGAAAATAAATAGTACCAAAGGAATTAAATCAATTTTGAGAGCTAGCTACTTACTTAACCCAAATTTTTTGAATGAAATTTTTGATAAGCACATTTACGTCTTCAGAAACTTTCAAGACATATAAAACTGCTGTATAGCATATTCCGATTAAGATACTTTTAATTGCTATATTAACTAGAGGATAAAATGGCAGATCCCAAAAGTAAAACCCAAAAACAAATATCAAAACTATTAACAGTCCTAGCCAGGTCTTAGGCGAAAATGGATGAATCCTAAACTTCGTATATACGATAAATAGTTTAATTATATTATAACATACGATCGTCAAAAAAGTAGCAATACCTGCTCCTGTAATTCCATATGTGGTGATAAAAATAGTATTTAATACAAAAGCCAAAACTGCGATACCAATTCCTATAAACAAAACAAGTCTATAATAATCAGAGCAAAAAAGAATAGAATTCGTATTACCCAATGTATTATCAAAGAGTTTTGCGCTTCCTATCAAAATAATGATCCAAATTAATAACTCGTATTGGTCAGGAATAATTTCGAAAAGCTGATTCACATTACACAAAATAAGAACAAACAACAAACCGCTAGTTATCAACAGGTTAATTGAACTTTTTTTATATAGTACATGCAACTGGTCCATCGATTTTTCGTTTATTAACTTTGCGGTTAAGGGATAGGTTATCTGATGCATTGCACGAGATGGAATTATAATTACACTTGCTATAAACCCACACATACCATATTTTGCTACATTTTCTATAGGTAAATAATATCCTATCATAGTTTTATCCAAATCAAGTAATAAAGTGGCCACCGAACCAGCAATCAAAATCAGTAGAGAGTACTGCAGAACAACCTTATAATTATTTGGCAATCTAAATCGTAATTTCAGTGGGTGTAATCTAAAAGCATAGAATTTCATAATAATCATTCTCACTACATAGGCACCTACCATAAAATATATAAATTGACGTACAGACAATACTTGATAATAAAGTAACAGTAATAGAATACTAGTGCAGACTCTTAAAAACAATTCTTTCATCAGGTTTCCGAAAACACTTTTCAGTTTTACTTTTGACCATGCAAAAAATACTTCAAAGTAAGACATTGCAAAAGCCAAAACAAATATTGCCCAAACATAAGGTGCGACGATAGTGTTTTTTTTGCTCAAAAATTCAAGAATACTCTTATAAAATAAAGTTCCAAAAACTCCTAAAAAAAGAGCCATACCAATAGGCAAAAAAAGAACCAGGGTCAAAAATCGATCCTGCTGCTGTGTATCTGTATATGAAGAGAAAAACTTAACTAATGTATTATGTACCCCAAAAGCCATCAAAGGCCAAACAAGACTAGCAGTAGATAAAAGGAACATTATCAAGCCATAATACTCTTCTTGCATAAAATTGGTAAACAAAAATAATGTATTGATAGCACCGATGCCAAATCCAAGGCAGGTGACAATGACATTTTTTATAGTTTGATTAACTACTACTCCCATAATATTACCCAAAATTAAGCATTAGGTCTTCAATAAAAAAGATATGATTTACAATGTTTTTATTAGGTCAGCGAGTTTCCTAGTGAGTTCCCTCCTACTGTACTTTTTGATGTCCAAAACTTGAGATGCTAATTCTCCTTCCTGAAAACTTTTAAAATAGTCAAGAATTTGATTTTTAATCTCTTCATATTCGTGATATTCAAAAAATGTCCCTGCATTGGTTTCTTTCAGAAGCCTTGACACATCAGCATCTTTGGGTCCAAGTGCCAAAATTGGTCTTTGGGATACCATATATTCAAATAACTTACCCGGAATAATACATCTAGTATCCTCACTATCAATCTCTATTAATACCAATACTTGCGAACTACGTTGAATTTTGATAGCTTCTGCATGCGCAACATACCCCTTAACAATTAAAAAATCAGACAATCCAGCTTCTTTGATTGACATCAATACATCTTCACTTACCGCTCCTACCAGTTGTAACCGAAATACATCAGCAAAATCAGGATATTCATGAGTTAATTCAAATAAAGCTTTCCAAAGTTTTTTAGGATTTCTACCAGATAGTAAAGACCCTATATGAGAAATAGTGAAGATACTGTCTAAGACATCACTTTCTACTTTCTCAATATCATATCCATTGGTAATAACAGATACATTGGTATTCGTTATCTCTCTAAATTCTTCTTGGGTTCTAAAACTGGTAACAATAATGTGATTTGCAGTATCCAGTACTTCTTTTTCGAGATTTTTATGTTTCTGTTGGGAGCTTTTGGTAAGTTTCAATTTTGACTGATAGCCTATGGTAGTCCATGGATCTCTAAAATCTGCTAGCCACTTTACTCCGGTTTGTTTTTTCAATTTCTCACCTATTAAATGTACACTATGAGGTGGTCCTGTTGTAATAATAGTCTGTATCTTATGATTAGAAATGTATTTTTCTAGATACTTGACTGAGGGAGTAACCCAAAATTTTCGCGCATCAGGAATAAAAAAGTTCCCCCTGATATAGAGTAATACTTTTTGAATCCAGGACTGTCGTTCGGTATCTGAAATAATACCTTTACTAATTGTTTTGGTTTCCTTTCTTGAAAAAAACCGAGCAAAACTATACGGTTCAAAAATAGGATGTTTTAAAATTGTGATCTCTTCATCAATTTCAGAAACCAACGACTCATCATGTAATGGATATGTTGGGTTTTCAGGAATATATAATACCGGTTCGATATCGAACTCTCTAAGGTATTTTACAAACTTGAGCCATCGCTGTACTCCAGGGCCACCTGCTGGCGGCCAATAATATGTAATGATAAGAACTTTCAAGACTATTCTCTTATTTCTCTTCAGCAGAACCTACTGGTTTTTGATTTCTATACTCAAAGAACAGACCTCCTAAAACCAAAAAAATCAACAATATAGAACTCATTAATGTAATTGCACTACCTGTTTTGACTACCTGTGGTTCGAAAGTAAATTCTAATGTATGCTTACCTTTAGGTACTTTGACTCCTCTAAGCATATAATCAACAGGATATATTGGCAACTCTTCTCCATCTATTGTGGCTTTCCATCCATCTTTGTAATAGGTCTCAGAAAAAACAAGAAAACCGGGTTGATTTGCATAGACGTTATACACAAGATGATCAGGTAAGGTCTTAGAAATAGATACCGTAGAAACACTATCTTTTAGTATCATGAAATCATTAAAATCACTTTGATATTTCTTACGTAATACCGCTGTCTTTTTTGAGTCTATAGTTTCTAATGACTCAAACTCAGACTTATAATCATCTACAAACTTTAATTCTTCTATAAACCAAGCTGCACCGTTGGCCGCAGGATTTTGCTGAACATCTAATTGCCCCTTTTCATTTTGTTGTATCACATATTTGACGTTGAGCATATTAATCACCTGCAAGTTTCCTTTGGCAATATGACCATAATAGATATCTTCCATTTTTCTCGGACGCACAGCTGTATATCCATTCACAGAATTAAAAAAGTAATTTGTATGAGAGTTATTAAATCCTCTTGCTTGATCAAGAACTCTATAATACGACTTGTCTTTTAAAATTTCTTTATCGACCGCTGTCGCTTGAAAATAATTCTTATACTCACGCTTAGATATAAACCCCTCTTCATTAACGCTTCTCCTATCAACACCAACCAAATCTACCACGATCAATACACCAATGCACACCAAGGCTATATTTTCTGAAAGTTTCTTTTTTAAAGTAAACCACAAAACACCTCCTGTTAGCAGTACAAACAAAAGAGAACGAAGGCTATCGCTTTTCATTATTGTAATTCTATCCTCCTTTATTGCGTCAAAAATCATTGGTTGCTCAATTGCTAACTGAACTTCTGATGGAGATTTAAAACCAAATAGATTTCCTCCAAATAACCAAAATATGGTACACAATCCTCCAAAAACACCTAAGGCAATGAAAAACTTCTTTTGTTTTTCTTCAAAAGGGATTTTATCATTAAACAATCGATGTATCCCAAATACAGCCGCAATAGGTACTAGCAATTCTAAAATCACCTGGATACTTGATACCGCCCTAAATTTGTTATAAAACGGCATATACTCTATAAAAAACCGAGTCAAAAACTCAAAATTCTTTCCCCAACTCAATGTTAGAGATAAGATCATTCCTGCCAATAACCACCAACGTAATCGACCTTCGACCAACAGTAATCCCAATAACGCCAAAAATACCACGGTAATCCCTAGATATGGCGGTGCCTCTACAAAAGGCTGTGCCCCCCAATATAATCCTGTTACATCACTATAATATTGTGCTTGTTCTCTTGGCTGCCCTAATGCTATTAATTTTTGATAAAAAGCAGACTCAGTACCCAAATCAGAAGCTCTACCTAATCCCATCAATTTGGGTACAAAAAGGTTTAAGGATTCTAATTTACCGTAACTATATTCTGTAATATACTCATAATCGAGTCCATTTTTTTCTGAAGCAGTAGCATTAGCATCAACTAGAAGGTTTTTACCGCGTATACTCGTATCTACGTATTCTGACGTAGATAATAAGGTAGTCGCATTGGTTGCCAACCCTAACAACGCTGCTCCAATCAAAACACCTACCGATTTAAAAAAATGAGGAAGCAGCTTTTTTCTATAAGCATCTATAAAAAATGAAATCCCAATTACCAATGTTAATAGCCCCAGGTAATAGGTCATCTGATAATGATTTGCCTGTATCTCTAATCCCATGGCAAATGCTGTAAGTAAAAATCCCCAAATGTATTTTTTCTGAAAAACCAATAAAATTCCGGCTATAACCAACGGAAAATATGCAATTGCATGTGCTTTAGAATTATGGCCTACCCCTATGATAATGATGAGATAAGCAGAAAAACCAAAAGCCAGTGCTCCTAGAATAGCAATTTTCCATGGAATTCTCATAACCAGTAACAACACATAAAAAGAAACCAGATATAAAAACAAGTAATCTGCCGGTCTTGGTAAAAAACGGATTAAACGATCCAGTTTATCCATATAATCATGAGGAAATCTTGCTCCGAGCTGATATGTAGGCATTCCTCCGTAGGCAGCGTTATTCCAATATGTTTCTTCTCCTGTTTGTTCTCGGTGATCTTTTTGTTGTTTTGCCATTCCTTCATACAACTTTATATCACTCTGATACAACATTTTACCACTAAGAACAGGGTTAAAATATAATAAAGAAATAATAATAAAGCCTACAATTACAAGAATGTGAGGTAAAAATCTTTTGATTAAAGACATGATTTGTGTGGGTTTACAAAATAAAGGACCAAATTAATCAATTTCCTCATAATCGATATACTCTCCCACATCTTTATTCGAAGAAGTTGATTTTGATTTTTTTTCTATGGTTACTTCACCTTCTTGAGAATATTCGGGCTCTTGATACTGTTCAAATCGTTGTTTAAACTTTTCTCCAGCCTTCTTTGTTACATATTTAAGCAATAGAGGACCAAATATTCGCGTTACTACTTTAAGCCCATAATATATTAATGCTATAATGAGAATTATTTTCAATACCCCCTGCAACGAAGCTTCTTGCATATCATTTTTTTTCAAAAATAATGAACTCTATATACAATTACATAAAGACAACCTTAAAAAAATAATAAAATCTACTATATTTGAAACAAATATTTTGACTATGAGCCCTAAGTCTGTCCTATTACTCCTGCCTTTTTTTCTAGTCGGCATTACTCTTTCTGCGCAGTATACAGAAAAGATTAATACCAATAGACCAGGAACATCCCAAGGAGCTTTCTCTGTAGGTAATAATGTACTTCAATTAGAAGGTGGTCTTGGTTTTGGAAAAGAAAAACACAAACTGCTAGATACTAAAACCAATGTTTTTAATTTTGATTATTCTGTTAGATATGGATTATTAATAGAACAATTAGAACTACGACTTAATGGTAAATTTAGAGCTGACGGTATAACGCAAACAATAGGGGCTAACGAACAAAAAATAAAAAGGAGTGATTTTGAAGTCAATACTATTGGCGCTAAATACCTTATCTATGATCCCTATAAGCGACCAAAAAAGGATTCTATAGACCTAAATAGCTGGAAAGCACAACATAAGTTTAAATGGAAAAGTTTGATTCCTGCTGTTTCTGCCTATGCAGGAGCTAATTTTGTATCGGCCGACAACCCATTTACCGCACCAGATGATGCCGCAATAAGTCCCAAAATAGTAATTATGACTCAGAATAATTGGTCTACAAGTATTAGTGGCGATTGGGTATTGGTAACAAATCTTATTATTGATAAAATAACTACCAATGACCCTATCATTGGATGGATCATCACTTCGACACATACTATTAATGACAAATGGGCGGCTTTTGGTGAATATCAAGGGCAAAAAAGTGATTTTTATAGTGATGACATTATGAGGTTTGGGGGTGCATATTTATTTAATAAAGACGTACAATTTGATGCAAATATTGCATTTAACTTTAAAGATACCCCGTCTTTATGGACACTTAGTTTTGGAGGCTCCTACAGATTTGATTGGCACAAAAAGGATGAGATTATTGAACAACCAGGATTAGAAGGTGGTGTAAAAGAAGGAGAGGCTGGAATAGAAAAAGATGATGTAGAAATTATTGACCCGCAGAATTCTTTAGGTATTCAGAAAATAGAAAGGATCGGAGGAAATGAAGAAAGTGATAGCCTTAAGTTAGAAAAAACTCCGTTTATTAATGAATTCGAAGATAACAGCTTCAGAGATGCTCTAGAACAGGATTTAGACGAAAGAAGAACAGCAGAACGTTTGGAGCGTGAACGCATTGAAAACGAAAAAATAGCCAAAAAAGAAGGTAAGAAATTTAAAAAAGAAGAAGCTAGACGTCTCAAAAGTGAAGCTAAAGCAGCAAGACAAGCAGAGAAAGCTGCAATACAAGCAGAAAAAGAAAAACAAAAAATGATCGACGATATTGATGCAGAGTTAGATAAGATAGAAAAAGAACAAGGCGTTGATCAGGAACTTGATAATATTGACAAAGAACTCCAAGAGTTAGAGCAATTGGAAAGGGAACTGAATATGGAGGAAGAGCAAGAGAAGAAAAAGGCTGAAGCGGAAAAAGAGGAAGAGAAAGAAGAGGATGTAGATGCCGAGTACGATAAATATCAAAAAGAACAAGAAAAAGCTGCTAAAGAAGAAGAAAAACGTAGAAAGAAAGAAGAAAAGAAAAGAGCAAAAGAGGAAAAGAAAAGAGCAAAAGAAGAAAGAGACAATGAAGATAATGATTAGTAATAATAAAGTTTCTTCTACGTAACAAAATATAGACTAAATACCTTTTTTTTACGGTAAACAAAAATAGGCGGGTTTCAAAACCCGCCTATTTTTTATTCACACAATTTATGGGACATTACTTTATAAAAGTATTTTTTGGTGTTGGCCTTTTTCTTTACCCTACTAATAGAAAAAATTGCGTTCATTAAGAATACGTTCCATTTAATTTTAGGGTAAATAACCTACCTTCTCCCCATCCAATAAAAAAATATTAATTTCAAACAAAAAGCAGACAGAAAGTTATTTATTACCAAACCTTCATCACACAAACTATTAATATAACTAATCTTATGCGATTGGTCTTTTTAAGTTTTTACTTAATAAACTTTTCATAACATCGACTCACCTAAAACGGGAAAAAAATATTAAAAGTCAGCATTTCTACTGCACATATACGCATTAAAAAATCAGCAGTTCTTCACAAAACAATAAACACATAAGAAATTAACTGTTTAAAAATATTATCATCAATATTTTGTTTGTTTTCTGATTAAATTAACAATTATACGTAATAGAAATCATAAAATCTACGAGAATATCATTTTCAAAAAACCACTACCCTATTAACAAAAACAAACATTAAACCTTAATTACTAACACATTACACTCTCAATTTTTCTTTAAAAAAACTACACTACACCAATTTGCAATAAAACATATGGATTATTAAAAAAATGATGAAATCGAATAAAAAATAACTTTTTTTTAATATTATCTTGGTTTTTTAACACTAAAGGTGTTTAGGTTAAAATAAATCTCTTATATTTGGTGGACCAGATTGGTTAACCAATCTGGTCCACCAACCAAAATTATGAGAATCAATACACAAAGTAATCATTTGTCCACCAAGGATGAAGTTGAGGCTGTGATTTCACAAATAAGAGAACTCATTATCACCAGACAACTTGAACCTGGAGACAAATTACCATCAGAAAGAGCATTATCCCAAAAATTTGGGGTAAGTAGAAATCAATTGCGATTAGCTATACAAAAACTAGAATTCTATGGCTTAGTACAAAAATTCCCGAAGAGTGGGACATTTGTTTCAAAAATTGGTGTCGATGCTATTAATCTAATGATTTCTAACATACTACACTTACAGGCACCAGACTTTAAGTCACTTGTAGAAACTCGATTAATTCTAGAAACAAAAGCAATAAAGCTAGCAGCAATTCGAAGAACAGAAACACAATTATATCAAATAGAGAAAGCACATGAAGCCTATATTGAAAAATCCCTAAAAGGAGAAAATGCAGTTGATGAAGATCTTTTATTTCACCTTAAAGTATCAGAAGGCAGCTGTAATAGTGTGATCAATTCCTTGATGTTAATTATCACACCAGAAATTATAACAAACTTTGTTAGTAATAAAATATGTGACCCTGTAAATTATACAACTTTGGTTAACGAACATCAAAATATTGTAAATGCAATAAAAAATAAAGACCCAGAAGAAGCTACAGCCAGTCTTAAGACACATTTCAAAGATTTATATACCTATTGTAATACTAAATTAAACACCACGCCTATGTAAATAACTAATAGTCAAACAAAAAGAATTAGGTAAGACCTCTTCTTTTTCATTATTCTTACATCATTTCTCGAGCAAAAAAGAGAAATTATAGTACTTAAGAATAATAAACACTTTTGTTTAAAAAAAAGCACTTTGCAAAAACAACCATTCGAACATCATTTTTTTTGTAAATGTGAATGATGAACTAACCAATCGTGTACACAAATCAAAAAAAGTCTTAAACAAACTTTGATGTTTATGTCTAAAACAAAAACAAAACAATGAAACAATTACACAAAAAGCAAAAGAACCTATGGAGTATACTATTACTACTATTTATATGTACTGGTTCTTACGCACAAGAAAACTATAATATTACAGGTACGGTAACCTCTGCCGGAAACAACTCACCAATACCAGGAATCAGTGTCTTGGTTGTGGGGTCAAACACAGGGGCAGTTACAGATTTTGACGGAAAATATTCGGTAAGCGTAAAATCAGGAGATCAATTACAATTTTCTTATGTTGGATTCGCTACGCAAACGATTGCGATAACTGGACAACAAGTTCAAGATGTAGCTTTACAAGAAGATACTGAATCATTAGATGAGATCGTAGTAGTTGGGTATGGTACACGTAAAAAGAGTGACATTACAGGATCTGTATCTTCTGTTACAACAGACGAATTAAATGCTTTTCCGGTATTAGATGCTGCTCAAGCTCTACAAGGTAGAGCTGCAGGTGTAGTAGTTCAGTCTAACAATGGTGGTGAACCAGGAGCTCCGATAAGTATACAAATTAGGGGTAACACTTCTATTAATGCGAGTAGTAAACCACTTATTGTTGTAGATGGTTTTGTTGGTGCTACCCTACCCCAAGCAACTGATATTAAGTCTTTAGAAGTATTAAAAGATGCATCTGCAACTGCAATATATGGTTCTAGAGGGGCTAATGGAGTAGTTATGGTAACTACAAAAAAAGGTAGAAAAGGTAAACTAAGCGTAGAAGTTAATAGTACATATGCTGTACAAACTACTGCTAACGAAATAGATTTGTTAAATGCAGATGAGTTCGCACTTTATCAAAATTTGGTAAGAAGTAATGTTGCCTTAACAAATGGAGAAGATGCTGTACCATACACACAAGGACCTGCAAATACGGATTGGCAAGACCAAATATATAAGTCTGGTAATACTACAAATCATAATATTTCCTTCTCTGGAGGTACAGAAAAGTCAAACTTTTATGCTTCTGCGAATTACTTTAAGCAAGAAGGTGTCTTGCTTAATTCAGATTTTGAAAGAGGAACATTCTTGACAAACTTTGATGCTCAGGTTACAGATAAATTAAAATTAGGAATGAATCTTTTTGGTAGTAGAGGCGAAAAAAATGGAGCCGCTACACAATCGAATGGTACCGTTTCTGTAGGTGGGGATGATGTAATTACTCTGGCTCTAAGATATGCGCCAGATCAACCTATATTCAATAGTGATCTTAGCTATAACTCTGGGAATACTGTAGGAGATCCAGTTGATAACCCATTCGCAGTTGCTACAGAAAGAATAGATGAAACTAAAACGGATAATTTTAGAGCAAACTTTTATGCAAATTATGATATATTTGAAGGTCTATCTTTTAAAACTACATTTGGTTTAAGTACTGAAAATAGAACAAGAGGGATTTATCTACCATCAATATTAGAACAAACAGCGGGAGGTGTGTCCGGAAGAGCTTCGGTAGAACATGATAACAAAACAAGTCTTTTGAGTGAAAATTACTTGACCTATTCAAAGGAAATAGGAAAAGGTGATTTAACATTACTTGGGGGATATTCATACCAAAGAACGATTACTGAAAATTTTTATTCAGAAGCTACAGGGTTTCTGTCTGATGCATTTTCATTTTATGGTTTAGGGAATGATCCAACAAATGTATTAAGACCAGATGCTTCTTTAGAAGAAGTAATCATTCAGTCTCAATTCGGAAGGGTGAATTATGACTATGATGATAAGTACTTATTAACTGCTACAGTAAGAAGAGATGGTGCTTCTAATTTTGCTGCTAATGAAAAATATGCTATCTTTCCATCAGGTGCTATCGGTTGGAAAATATCAAATGAACAATTCTTAGCAGATAATGAAACTATTTCTAACTTAAAATTAAGAGCAAGTTATGGTGTTACAGGAAACCCATCAATTGGAGCTTACGAATCTTTAGAAAAGTTTATAACTCTTTACGCTTCTAATAATGGGGAAACGGTTAGTGCAATTACAGCAGAACAACCTATTAATCCAGATTTAAAATGGGAATCATCATACCAAACAAACTTTGGTTTAGATTTAGGCCTACTAAATAATAAAATTGCTCTTTCTGTTGATTATTATAATATTGATACGAAAGACTTAATTTTAATAAATAATAATTTATCTGAATATTTAGGTTTCACAGGTGATGACATCTTAGCCAATGTAGGAGAGATCAATAACAAAGGTATTGAAATTTCTTTGAACACTAGAAACATTACAAATGACAATTTTTCTTGGTCTACAGACTTTAACATAGCGTTTAATAAAAACGAAGTGGTAAGCCTAGCCAACGAAAGTGGTTCAGATTTATTTTTTAATGCTGCACCAAGTTATTTTAGTCATGATAGAACTTATGTACTAAGAGAAGGCGAAGAAGTTGGTCTTTTTTGGGGGTATGAATATGCAGGTGTTTATCAGGGAGGTGCACTGCCAGCAGGTACTGCAACTATAGCTGGTGGTATAGCTGGTGATCCTTTATTTACTGATGTTCCTGATGAAGATGGAGTTCTTGATGGTGAAATTACTGAAGATGATAGAAAAATCATTGGTAATCCAAATCCAGATTATACGTTTGGTATTACGAATAACTTTACCTACAAAAACTGGGATTTAAATATATTCTTCCAAGGTTCTCAAGGTGGAGAAATTTTTAACCTGACCAATGTACAGTTGTTTAATGGAGATGCAAATACAACTAGAGACTATTTTTATAGTGCGTGGACACCTACGAACACCAATACAAATGCTCCTCGTGTTGGAAACAATAGTAGTAGAGAAATTTCTTCTCGTTTTGTAGAAGATGGTAGCTATATAAGACTTAAAAACATCGCCTTAGGGTATAATCTACCTTCAGACCTTATCAAAAACTTAGGGTTAGAGGGAGTAAGACTTACCGTTAGTGCGCAAAACTTATTGACTTTTACTGATTACTCTGGCTTAGATCCGGAAGTAAATTATTCTGGTGACGAAGGTGGAGATGATGGTAGTAGCAATGTATCAGATAACACAGCCAAAGGGTTTGATTTTGGAAATTATCCAACAATCAAATCTGTGAATTTCAGTGTAAATGTAAAATTCTAATCATAATCATTTTTATAATATGAAACTATATAAATATTTAGTCCTTTTATTGATCGGTGTATCAATGGTTGGATGTTCGGATTTAGTAGAAGAACCCGTGGGTGTGCTATCACCAGAAGGTTTTTTTCAGACTACAGATAATATTCAACAAGCAGTTGATGGTTCGCTCACACATGCTATTAATGAAGAGATTTGGGGAAGGAAACTTTCTATAGCATTAATGTTACGTTCTGACATGGTAGATCTTGCCTCTAGCCAAACAAGAAGAGTAGAACATAATGAATTGACTACACTAGCGAGTAATGGAATGATCGCTCCGTTTTGGCAAAGAATATATCAAGGTATTGCCGCGGCTAATCTAGCTATTTCGGGAGCTGAAGATGTAGTTACGGATGATGCTACTAAAAACCCAATAACGGCACAAGCATATTTTGCGAGAGCATTTTACTATTTTCATTTAGTACGATTGTTTGGAGATATCCCTTATATTGGTGAAACAGTTACAGATGTAGACGCTGCAATTTCTATCAGTAAAACACCTGCAGCAGAAGTATATGAGAACATTATTGCAGATTTAAAATATGCAAAAGAATGGTTACCAGAAACGGTAGATTCGAGAGCGCAACCTTCTAAAGCGGCTGCAAGTTCTTATTTAGCCTTAGTATACCTAACGCAAGGAGAATGGCAAAAAGCTTTTGATGAAGCAGAAGAAGTGATTGATAATGCAGGGACTTATGGATTGGCTTTAGATACAAATTTCCAAAATTTATTTAATGCAGACGTTATAGACAGCTCTCCTGAACCTATATTCTCATTAGATTATAATAATGTAGAAGCTGATGATAATGCATATGATCAAATAGCACCAATGACAGGTATTAGATCAGATGCAAGAAATGAAGGAGGAGGATGGTCTGTTGCTGTTCCTACTCTTGCTGTATATGAAACATGGGATGCGGGTGATTACAGAAGAGCTGTAAGTATGGATGACGAAGCGAATCTGATCATAGATGAAGATGGCGATGGAGAAGACGAAGAAGTGTACAAATTTTACACGGATTTTACAGCAAGTGGACATGAGCATGCTAAAAACAACCCATACATTGCAAAATATGCACGTTACCCAGGAGCATTTGCACGTGGAAGCGGTAGAGCGACAAGTCATAACTATTCAATGATACGTTATGCAGAAGTGTTACTAATTGCAGCAGAAGCTGCGGTAGAATTAGGAGACAATGCATCAGCGCTTGATTATGTTAATCAAGTAAGAGCAAGAGCAAGAATGGGTGGAGCTACCAAAACAGGTGCTGATATCGAGGTTACTATACCAGCTAGTGATGTACCAGCTGACCTTACAGGTACGGTTACTGTTGCTGACGTATTAGAAGAAAGAAGATTAGAACTTGCTTTTGAAGGTAAAAGATGGTATGATATTGCTAGAAGAAGAATAGGAGCAGAAGTATTTAGCGCTTCTGGTTTAGAAGGTGAAAAGCCTTTCTTTACCGAGGATGACTATTTATTACCACTACCAGAAGATGAGTTAGAGAGAAACCCTAACTTATTACCTCAAAACCCTGGTTACTAAACCTAATGGTATTTTAATTTAGTTACTGTTCTTGTATGTTTTTACATCTTATCATTTTTAAATACATACAAGACAGTACTAGTTTAAATAATTATAGAAGCACAGTACATCTTGGTCAATAGAATTAGATAGTGATACAACTAGAATACTTAGTGAATCAGATGAAATTAGAACCAGAACTGGTCTCAACCAATAGACCCTGGTACAATAAATAAACAGGCATTAATTTTTTAATGCCATCAAACAAGAGCGACGAGTTGAATTAGCCTTCTAAAATCACCGCTAGTTTGGTCTGATACATTATGAAAATACAAAATCTATAATAGGCTTGTATAATTCTAATTATCTTACATCAAATACCAAGAAGTGAAATAAATGTTTACAACAAACAAAATATTATTTCACTAATGAAGGATACTAATAGTTGTGCTTAATTTATGTAGAATTTGTATCCCTTATATTCCACTGATCATTTATTTATGATCAGTGGAATATTTTTTTTATATGCTCTCGATGCTCTACAAATTCTTAAAACCTCATTAAATAATTTATACCTAATGAAATAGAGAGTTGAATAAATACTTCTTTCTTATCTTTTAGAATTACACCTACTCCCCCATCCGCTCATATGCATAAAAGAGAAAAATAGATATAAAAATATGTACTACTAAAAGAAAATAAATATATAGCTATATCCTCCTATAAATAGCCTCATTTCATTTTATTAAACATATTAACTAATAACGACAATATACATTAGTTACCACAATAGATCCATAAAATGATACACTTCTACTACCCATATTTTATAAAAGGGTTATATATTTGTGCTATTAGTAGATATGATATATGATTACGATTAAAGAAATTACTTCAAAAGGAGATTTAACCACCTTTGTTAAATTTCCTTTTACATTATATAAAGATTCCCCTTATTATGTTCCGAGTATTATCAAAGAGGAGCGCGAGGTGATGAATCCCGACAAGAATCCCGTTTTTAAAAATGCAATTGCCAAATACTTTCTAGCCTACAAAGGCAATACAATTGTAGGTAGAATCGCAGCAATCATAAACTGGATAGAAGTAAAAGAACAAAAAAAACCAAAAGTACGTTTCGGTTGGTTTGATGTTATAGATGATATAGAAGTTACCAAAGCACTTTTACAAAAAGTTACTGAATTTGGGGCTCAGCACAACCTCGAATATATGGAAGGTCCTGTTGGGTTTTCAAATATGGACAAAGCGGGAATTCTTATTAAAGGGTTTGAAGAATTGAATACCATGATTACCTGGTATAATTATCCATATTATGCAGAACATTTTGAACAACTTAATTTTGAACCAGCAGCAACTTGGGTAGAATATAAAATTAAGGTCCCTAAAGAGACTAAAGAAAAAGTAATAAAATTTGCCAAAGTAATCAAAGAGAGGTATGAGCTAAAACTACTTAAATTTAAAAAAAGCAAAGATCTTTTAGAGTATGCTGATGATATGTTTGATTTACTTAACAAAACATACAGCAGTTTACAAACTTTTGTACCAATACAACAGTATCAAATTGATATGTACAAAAAGAAATACTTGCCCTACCTAAATCCAGAATACATTACCTGTATTGCTGACAAAACGGGTAAACTTATCGCTTTTTCGATTGTAATGCCATCATTCTCTAAAGCGCTAAAAAAAATGAACGGAAAAGTATATCCCCTTCGTTTTTTACACATCCTAAAAGCTCAACGTCGAAATGACACTGCTGCATTTTATCTTATAGGTGTAGATCCTGAATACCAAAACAAAGGAGTAACTGCACTTATTTTTAAAGAAATGAATGAAGTCTTTTTACGCAATGGTATTGAGGTGGTAGAAACTAATCCAGAATTACAAGAAAACAAAGCAATACAAGCACTATGGAATGGATATGAGCATGAACAGCATAAAATGAGACGAACGTTCAGAAAACAATTAAATTAGTTAGAATTCTCTTATTTATTAAAATATCCATAGCCGTCAAGAGAATACGCATATAAAGTATAATCTGGTACAAAAATATTATATCTCATATAGACATAAAAATTTATGCATCAAGATTCTTGAAGTTACACAATGTAACTGAACATAAATATGTCATTTTTTAAACAACATTATATTTATACGGCAATTTTATCCACATTAGAATCTAAAATTTTATCCAAATAATCTTTTAGGGATACCTCTGCAGGAATTTCCATTTTCTTTTTTAATTTACTTCTTGCAACTTTTACTGTGTTGGGGTTTACATTAAGAATACCAGCCGTTTCTTTAATTGTCATATTCAACTTAGTAAGGGTACAATATCTAATATCAGCCTCGGTAAGTTCTGGGTGTAAACTCTTTAATCGCATTACCAATGACGGGTATTTTGATTCTGGACGATCCCGAATATCTGTTAAATCTGAAATTGTAGAATTAATTAGTTGTCTTATTGTACTTTTTGTATCTGTAATATCCCTTACGTCTTCTATATCATCTAATTCCTTATTTATTTCATTAAGAATTTTGTAATTTCTAGAAATTGCAATCTCTGAAGCCCCTAATTGATTTTCTTTTAATCTAATTTGATCTTCTAAAAGCTTTTTTTCTTTACTTTTTAGATATACAATTTCGCCTTTCCCTTTTTTATACCTTTTTCTAAAATATAATGCTACAAATAATAAAAAGGAACTAATCAATACAATACTAATTATCAAAATAATAAGTTTTTGCTTGCTAGTCTTCTCTTCTAATAATTGATTTCTATAAATGATCTCTTGATTTGCTCGTTTTTCTTCTAATAGCTTAATATTTGTGCTACTATATGTAATTAACAAAGATTGCTCCATCGATCGTAAACTATCTTCAATTTTGTCCTTTTTCTCTAAAATTTCTAATGCTGCCCCATATTCCTTTTGTTGTTTATAATATTTGATGAGCTTATTATAAGTTCCAGGTAAATTCTGAAAAAAATCTGCATTTTTTGCTGCATCTTTTGCAAATATGATTGCTTTATTAATATCGCCAGTCGCATAATAATAATCACTTAGATTATTAGAGTTATTGAACAAAGCAGATATATTCAAATTTTTGGTGTAATAATCTCGCACCGCTAATGCAGAATCTATTGCTTTTTGATAATCCCCTTGTAAAAAATAATCGTTAGCCATTTCATTTTTTGTCCACCAAATGTAATAGGGCTTATTATGCATCTTCGCCAATTCTAAAATTCTTTTGTTTATAGCGTAACTTTTCTCTACATTTTTTATGAGCCCATATGACCGTGCTGCATTTTGCATCAAATATAATTTTGTTCCTAGAGGTATATGAGAAGTATCTTTGAGACGAGAATTCAATATTTTAACAGATAGGTCATATTGTTTTTTAAAACGATACACTTGAGACATATAAATGTCATAAACAGTAAGGAAATTAATTTCTTTTTTGGGAATAAAAGGATAGGCCGTAAAAAAAGCCTCTAAACCCTGCTCCGGAAAATCAAAACTATTTGCCAAAATATATCCCTTATTAATATAGTGACCGGCTATTGAAAGACTATCAACAATAGAGACTACCCTATCAGTACCTAGTTCGTTAATTCTTGATTCGAAACGGTTAAAATAATATAAAGTACTGTCTAAATTTCTATCACTATAAAACTGACCATGACCATGACACCAAGCTATTGATTTATAACCTTCTAGTTCTCCCTTTAAGTAGGACAACTTAATAGATTCTTTGAGAAGATAATGGTGATTAATATAGGCTTCTTCCGTATGTTTTCCCTGATAGTTCTTGAAAATACTATCAAGCCTATTGATAGCATCTGTATCTATCACAACCTGAGATTGCATAACCCCATAGAAATTAAGACAATACAGGAAAAAAACAAATTGCCAAATTTTCGCAGTTATCATAAGTAGTAGGATTAAAAATTAAAAAGGTATTTACACATAAGAAAAGTACAATGCATCCCAAGAAGGTATAGTAAAAATCATAAAATAAAAGAACCATTTCTTGGTAAAACACAAATGAACCAAACTCTTAAAACCCTAATTAACAGGTTATTTTATCAAAACTAACCTAAAACTAACCTAAAATTTTCAAATAACCAACCTTTTTCTTACCTCCAAAAAAAATGAAATACCTAACCTAGAGATATATTTGCATATCGCTTTTAGCCATATAAAAAAAGAAGCTAAATACATGTGAGCGAACAAATTACCCCAAAATGAAAATATAATTTCAAAACAATTGAAAGACAATAAATTATATAATCATGACAGCATTGAGTAAGTATTTTAATTCTATTACATATCCTATAATTGTAGGTATGACAGTAACTAATTGTAATATTAACAAGACAAGAGAAGAACTATTTCAAAAAAACATGGGGACTACAGATATACCAAAAAAATCTGATGGCAAAGTTTACAACAACTATGAAATTGCAGAGCGCTACGCGCCAAAATTTCATCAATATATTTTTAGTACTAATAAATTTAATTTTAAACATGATAACCGAAATAATAACCACTATCCTGAGAAAAGTTATAACCCATATAACCTATGGAAAAGTAATAGCAATCCAAAAATTAAAAACAAAACAAAACCATTTGTATATTACTATGCGGCCCAAACTAAAAAACACTTTTCCATATTATATGTAGCTTACCCTATAGACCATATAAAAGAATTACAAGGTATGTATACAAGTCAAAACATTTTTGACCCTGATATAGTAGCGGTATTGGTACTAGCAAATAGGAAAGAAGATGGTGGTTTTGGAACTGTTGAAAACATAAGACCCATATATAATGGAAATGGGAAACATAAAAAAGAATCCTTAGAAATAGTAAATAATGATCGCCCTAGCATTTATATACTACCTAAAAAAAATAACATTCAGACAAGCGATAAAAAATTAGACACGGCAATATCACATATAGTATATGAGCACAAAAACAGAAAAAAATCCTCAATCTTAAATCAGAAAAACGAACCGCAAAGTTGGGGTTACAAACTACTAGAAATCGAATCCTTATTAACAAAAAAAGACAACTCGAAATTTCTTATCACAAATTCCTTTTTCGCTTTCCAAAACTCAAGTATAAAAAATCATAGACTTAATCCGCTATGACTTTTGTAAAATATCAAATATTGTATGTCCTTTACCTATAACCAGTTGCTAAAAAGCAACTGGTTTCTTATAAAATGATAAGAAACTTATTTGGGCATAACGGATATTTTAAAATCACATAATACTAATAAAGCAATCGGTATGATGTCTGAAAACAGTAATTTCATGATCTTATGCTATTACAAAATTAGTGTTTATGTACATCTACTGAAAAGTACACTCTATTTACTGAAACGTAAGCCTCCTTTTATAACTTTTACAAAAATTTATAGTTATTTATATCAAAGTATTTTATCCCAAAAAAACGTGTCAAACGTTTAATGTATAATTGATATGATAAACCACATTATTAATAGCATTGTTACTTTTCTGACAAAAAAAGTAACAGGTAAATAATTCTTCTTACGTATATGAAACGCCATTATATATTTATTTTAATCGTTAGCATCGCTAGTTATTATTCAAAATCAAATAGTCAATCCACTTCTGATCCAATAACAATTACCGAAAATGAAATTACTTATACTACGCATCGGGATCAACAATATCTTTATCTTGATATCAAAACGGATAATAAAAAAAACATGATGTTAATGCTCAAGGAGGGAGTTACAGTGTATTTTGATATTAAGGGAAAAAAGAAAAAAAATGTATCTGTGCAATATCCCGAGAAAGAGGAAAGACAAATAGGGGGAATGGGACAACAAAGACAAGAACGACGTCGTCCTCCAGAAGATATAGAAAATCAGTCGGAAAGAGAACTTGAGATAGAAGGTTTAGAACGCCCTAAAATACAAGAGATTATCGAGAACCTATCACAAAAAGGGATTTATACACACTTTGATCTTAAAAATACCTTTCATAGAGACCTCAACAATTTAGGCATCGATGTTTCTTTTTCTGAACATACTCTCGATAACGAGGAACGGGGCGGAATTATATATCGTTTACGTATCCCTAAAGAACAAATCAATTCTAACCCCAAAAAAGACCTATCCAAACTATCTATTGGAGTTATTATAGGTCGAGAAAAAAACAATACGCAAAATCAAGATAGACCCTCAGGCCGATCCTCTATGAGTATGGGAGGTGGCCAATCTAGAGGTGGTGGAGGCCCACCTGGCGGAGGTGGTGGCGGTGGACGCTCTCAAGGAGGATCCGGAGGTGGACCACCTAATAGAAATAATACCGATAGACCATCTAATGGTCAACAAACAACAAATACATTAGAATTTTGGTTTGATGCAGGTACAAAAATATAAAGTAGAGCAAATGGTTATTATTCACTATTCATCCATTTATAAACAATAAATCATTTGTTTTTTTGGTTCCATAACTAGGATTTATAGCTATGAAAGTATTATTTTTCGGATGTAGTTAGACATATTTATTAAATTCGATATTACCATAAAGTTTATATACTGGTAGTATAATGATGTGTCATTATTATCATCCACAAAAAAATACTAATGAAAAAAATAACATTTCTAGTAGCTCTTTCTCTATTATTACTATCATGTAAGAAAGATGTGAGCACCCACTCTAAAAATATTGCTGCCTCTATTGAAAAGAAGACAATACCCCAAAACGTTAAAAAAGATCATCAAATTCGCGAAGTAAAAAAAGCGGTTATTGTTCCTAAGTTAGACGGTATTATGGATGACCCTATCTGGAAAGAAACAAAATGGTATGGTTTTGACCAAAAATGGTTAGGAGAACCCTATGAATTTTCTGATTTTTTTGGTCGATATAAAGTAGCATGGACTCCAGAAGCATTATACATATTGGCAGAAATTAAAGACCAAATGCTCTATGATCAAAATAAAGATCCATTAATACGCTGGTGGGATGATGATTGTGTAGAAATTTTTATTGATGCTGATAATTCTGGAGGAAATCATCAATTCTCTAATAATGCATTTGCTTATCATGTTGCTCTTGATGGTAATGTAGTAGATCTTGATGAATCAAAGAACCCTGTATTACTCAATCATCATGTAAAAACAAAAAGAGTAACCAATGGAGATGTCTCTGTTTGGGAATTTGAAGTTGTTATATACGATGACTCATATACCGAAGGAAAAGTAAATGATCCTGTTGTACTTGAGAAAGATCAAAAACTAGGTTTTGCCATTGCATATAATGACAATGACGGTAGTAAAGAGCGAGAAAACTTTATAGGTTCAGTATTTGTTCCTGGTGAAGAAAAAAACCTGGGATGGATAAATGCTGATGTTTTTGGAACGATTGTTTTGAAAGAGTAATAGTACTTATTTCATAGAATAGGTAGGTTCTCTATTTTGTTATAATAAAATAGAGAACCTAATTTATAATTACAGACGTACTCCGTCTTAATGAAGTGCATCTTTTAGTTTTTCTTCTTTCGTAATTCCGACACCCGAAAAATTGATTGCCGTTTCTATAAGCGCCAAATGAGAATACGCCTGAGGAAAATTACCCAACAATCTTTTGGTTTTAAAATCAATGTCTTCACTAAATAACCCCAAATGATTACTATATGACAATAGTTGATCAAAGAGTTTTCTTGCTTTTTCTTCCTCCCCTATTTTATGCAAACTATTAATAAACCAAAAACTACAGATAGTAAACGAGGAAGAAGGTAATCCAAAATCATCTTTGTTTTTATAACGATACATTAAACCATCGTTGCATAGTTCTTTTTCTGTGGCCTTTACTGTACTTATAAAACGAGGGTCATGTGGTTTTATAAATCCATAAGACTCCATTAATAATGTAGATGCATCGAGATCAGAAGAACCATATGACTGCGTATACGCTTTGATATCATCGTTCCATGCATTCTCATAAATGTCATTATAGATACGATCCCGAAGTTTTATCCATCTTGGGTTATTTTTGGTCTTATTAATTAGCTCTCCTATTTTTATAGCTCTGTCTACCGCTACCCAACATAGAAGTTTAGAGAATGTAAAATGTCTTTCCTCAGTCCTAAATTCCCAAATACCTTTGTCAGGCTTTTCCCAATTAACATTAACTATATGAACAATACTTTTACTAATAGTCCATAAATTTTCACTGTTATCTAAATTACTATCAAATTTTACAAACTGTTGATAGATTACATTCATTAAAATACCATAAATATCATTCTGTTTTTGATGATATGCTGCATTACCAATACGAACTGGACTAGAATTCTTATACCCCTTTAAATGGTCTAATGTTTTCTCTGTTAATTTTTTTTCTCCATTAATACCATACATAATTTGGATCTTTTCATCTTTATCTGGTATAATATCTATTATAAACTGAAGAAAACGTTGAGCCAATCTTTTATGTCCAAGATTTGAAATCACTTTGATAACCATTGAGGCATCTCGGATCCAACAAAATCTATAATCCCAATTACGCACCTCACCAATGGTTTCTGGAAGCGAAGTGGTGGCAGCAGCCAATACTGCTCCTGATTTTTCATAACTGAGTAATTTAAGCACCAAAGCACTTCTGAGGATTTGATCATTATATACTGTATAAGAAGTGGTGTTTTCACTCCAATTCATCCAATATACTCTAGTTCGCTGCATTTTTAAATAACATCGCTCTAATGATTGCTCTAAAATTTTCTCATGATAACTTATCAAAAAGTATGCATTGCCAGTAATCTGTATTTCTTTGCTCTCTAAAATTGTTTCAAGATCCAAATTTGAGTATAGATATAATGTATCATATTTGTCTTCATTGTTGATACTTTTTATATATCCAGAATTCAACTCATGTGTAGTTTCTCCTATGGCATACTCTAATTTCGGATCATATTTAATTTTAAAAGAAGGGTTTCCCGAAATATGTTTCACATAACGTACAATGTCTGGAGGTGAATAATAAGTACCATCATCATTTTTATAACGTGGCATAAAATCAATAAACTCAAAAATGTCGGTACCGTTGCTAAACTCAGACACCAAAATATTAGTCTTAGCTATATACTTTTGCGACACTTTATAATCATCAGTTACTTCTATCTCAAAACTTCCTCCTTTTTGTTCATCTAAAATTTTTGCAAAAACTGAATAAGAGTCAAAATTTGGTAAGCAACACCAATCTAAAGATCCATATTTAGAGATAAGAGCGGCACTCTGACAATTTCCTATAATTCCGTAATCAAGATTATTCATAAATTTCTTTTAAGATCCCTGTTTTTTAATTCTTCTTTTCCGTAATTTAACAAAAAACAAAAAAAACGCATCACCTTTAAGCCAATTTATGAGTAAAACTATCATAATCTCAAATAGATTACCACTACAATTACAAATTCTCGATAATACAATAGAGACCACCCCCAGTGTTGGTGGTTTGGCAACAGGAATGAAATCTGTGCACTCTGAAAAAGAAAGCGTCTGGATAGGCTGGAGTGGACTTACCGAGGAACAGCTCGATCCCGAACTTACAAACAAAGTAAATGATGCCTTAAAAAAGCATCAGTGCATCAGTGTCCCGCTTACCGAAAATGATATAGACGGGTTTTATTATGGATTTAGTAATAATACCCTTTGGCCCTTGTTTCATTATTTTATGGAATATGCCAAATTCGAAAAAAACACTTGGGAAACCTACAAATTAGTAAATCAAAAATTTGCAGAAGTAGTATTAGAAAATCTTACTGACGGAGATACGGTATGGATACATGATTACCAACTATTATTGTTACCTCAATTAATACGGCAACAAAGACCAAATGTATCTATTGGATTCTTTTTACACATTCCTTTTCCTTCTTATGAAGTTTTTAGAACACTTCCTTGTAGAGAAGAATTACTTAAAGGTATGTTGGGAGCAAACCTATTAGGATTTCACACCTATGATTACGAGCGTCATTTTTTGAGTTCTGTAGAACGAATTCTTGGTTATGAAATCAATTTTAATAATATTACGGTTGAAAATCGCATTGCAAAAATAGATTCTTTCCCTATGGGGATTGACTTTAAAAAGTTTCATGACGCTGCTATACTTCATAATCAAAAATCAATTAAAGAACGTACAGAAATTCAGCAAGGAATTGATAAACATTTAAAAGAAGAACAAAATCAATCAAAGCTAATCCTTTCTATTGATAGATTAGATTATACAAAAGGTATTGCAAATCGTCTACGCGCATTTGAATATTTTCTTGAGAAATACCCAGAATTTAGAGGAAAAACAAGACTTGTAATGCTTGCAGTTCCTTCTCGATCAAATGTCCCACAATATCAGCTGCTTAAAAATGAAATTGACCAATTAGTAGGTCAAATTAATGGTAAATTTGCAGAAGTCAACTGGACTCCTATCTGGTATTTTTATAGATCCATGCCTTTTGAGAACCTTATAGATCTTTACACATCAAGTGAAGTTGCATTACTTACCCCTATTCGAGACGGGATGAATCTTGTGGCCAAAGAATATATTGCCTCTAAAGTTAATAAAAAAGGTGTACTAATATTAAGTGAGATGACGGGAGCCGCAAATGAAATGAGTGAAGCGCTTATCATTAATCCTAATAATTTTGAAGAAATAGCCGACACTATAAAAATTGCCCTAGAAATGCCAGAAGAAGAACAAATAAAAAGAAATAGTGCATTACAGAAACGTCTTAAAAGATACAATGTAGAAAAATGGGCAAATGATTTTATGGATTCCTTAGGCACTACTATCAATGATTCTGAACAGTCCACACAAAAAAAAATAAACGACAGCGTAAAAACCGAAATGGCCACCAAGTTCTTGCAAGCAAAAAACAAAATAATGTTTTTGGATTATGATGGTACTATGGTACCTTTTGCAAAATTACCTGAAAATGCAAAACCTACACAACGTGTTTTTGATTTGTTAGACATGCTACATGCACAAGAAAACACAAAAGTTATTCTTATTACTGGTAGAGACAGAGATACAATTCAGGAGTGGTTTGGCCATAAAGAATATACATTAATTACAGAACACGGTGCGTGGTTAAAGGAAACTAATAAAGATTGGGAACTAATGGAACGTTTGGATAACCAATGGTTCGAATCAATTGCTCCCGTTCTAGAGTCGTTTACAGACCGAACTCCTGGATCACTGGTCGAAGAAAAGAGATATTCTCTTGCATGGCATTTTAGAAATGTAGATCCAGAACTTGGAAAGAAAAGAGCGAATACATTAAAAAGTACTATACAGCATTTGATTGCCAATCATAATCTTGAAATTCTCGAAGGAGATAAAGTAATCGAAATAAAAGTAAGTGGTGTCAGTAAAGGGAAATCTGCTTCTAAAATGTTAACAGAAAAAGACTACGACTTTATTTTTGCTATCGGCGACGATTGGACTGATGAACACATGTTTAAGGAATTACCAAATGAAGCATTTAAGGTAAAAGTTGGTATTAAAAAGACCGTCGCTCCTTATTATGTAGAGGATATTGATCAAGTGTACGACTTACTTACTGCTTTTAAATAATTAATTATTTATTAAAAAAGATACGCTACTGAAACCAAAACTACACATACTTCCGGTCATTATTATTTCGCAGTTTTTTTGCACCTCATTATGGTTCGCAGGAAATGCTGTTATTGATGATTTGGCTGCGCAATTTAATGTTGGGTTTAATATACTAGGATACTTACTATCCTTTGTTCAATTTGGTTTTATTGTCGGGACACTAACTTTTGCATTATTAACCCTCGTAGATCGATTTTCACCCTCGCGTATTTTTATGGTATGTGCTTTTCTCGGAGCTATTAGTAACTTATGTGTATTAATCCCCAACATAAGTATTATCAATTTGTTTACCGCTCGATTTGCAACTGGATTATTTTTATCAGGAATCTACCCTGTAGGTATGAAAATTGCTTCAGATTATTATAAAGGCGGTCTAGGTAAGGCTCTGGGATATCTGGTAGGAGCGCTTGTTCTCGGAACAGCATTGCCGCATTTGATCCATGAATTTTCTTGGAGTAGTGATTACAGAGCAGTGATAGTTAGCACTTCGATCTTATCTATTATTGGTGGACTTGGGATTCGCTTTTTAGTTCCTGATGGGCCATTCAGAAAACCAGTACCAAAGTTTCAAATAGGTGTGATCACACAACTTTTTGAAATCCCAAGCTTCAGAAAAGCTGCTTTTGGATATTTTGGACATATGTGGGAACTATATGCCTTTTGGGCTTTTATTCCTATTATGTTAAAACGATATAGTGATTTACAATCTATTCATATCAAAACTTCCTTCTGGTCCTTTATAATTATAGGAGTAGGTGTTATTTCATGCATCTTAGGAGGATTTATTTCACTAAAAAGTGGAAGCAAAAAAGTAGCTTATTATTCTTTATTAATTTCCGGTATCTTGTGTATCACATCTCCTTTTCTTTTTGGACTCTCTCCAGAATTATTTATGACTATTATGTGTATTTGGGGAATGGTAGTTATTTCTGACTCTCCGCAGTTCTCTACTATGATAGCGGCGGCAGCACCAGCAGAAAATCGCGGAACAGCACTTACCATAACTAATTGTATAGGATTTGCTATTACAATCATTAGTATACAGTTACTGACCTTCTTGGCAGAAAAAATAGATACTACCTTACTATTTCTTCCTCTAGTTTTTGGTCCGCTTTTTGGAGTATATTATTTGCGTAAAAAACTGATTTAAAAAAATTTAAACTAATGAGAACTGGCATACTTCTTTTTATTTTATCATATACTATAACGACCTTCTCACAAGGAAGTACAGAAATATATCTTTTTGAGATTATCAAAAATGAAGAGGGCATCAAATTAGAAAATCAGAAAAATATCTCTAATAACGAAGGGTACGATAATCAACCATTTTTTGACTCAAATCAAAATATATTGTTTTCTTCTACACGAAATCAACAAACGGATATTGCTTCCTATAGTATTAATGAAGAAACCCTTAAATGGATAAGCGATACACCCAATGGAAGTGAATATTCTCCTAACAAAATTCCTGATTCAGATGGCATATCAGCAATTCGATTAGACACCAATGGTAAACAACTACTATATTGCTATGATCCCGAAACCAGAGAATCTCAAGTTATATTAGAAGACCTAAAAGTTGGTTACCATGTTTGGTTTAATAATCATATCATTGTTTCCTCTGTACTTGAAGGAAGTTCATTATCATTAACTGTATCTGATATTAACAAAAATACCAATCAAATAATACAGAAAAATATTGGGAGGTCATTACATAAAATTCCGAATTCTGATTTAATAAGTTATATAAGCAAAGAAAATCAAGAATGGAAAATCAATTCTTTAGATCCATTAACAGGAGTCACAGAAACTATTATCAATACTATTCCTGGAGCAGAAGACCTATGCTGGCTTAATGACGGAACTATTATTATGGGGAAATACAACAAACTATTTAGTTATAATCCTAAAACAGATCAGAAATGGAAGACTTTCTATACATTTACTGGTGACGATGATAAAAATATAATAGCTATCACTAGGCTAGCAGCAAATGCAAAAGGAAATTTACTTGCCATAGTCTCAGACTTTGCAAATTAGACTAATTACTAACATTATAATCCTTGAATCTAATCACTCTCCTATCATAATATTGAACTAAATCTTAGGAGTTTATTAGTTAATATTTAGAGTGTGTAATTCAATAATACATCTAGAAAAGGGCATTTTTCATTCTAATTTGTAAAACTATTAATCAACCCTTTTCATACTTTTTTTAATCACACAATTCTAGGAACATCTTATAAATTTGTTAACTATTAACATGTCATACAGAGTTTTACCTAAATTCGTCTCTCAAACTCAATTTTATGAAAAAAATCCTTACATGTTTAGTACTATTACTATCAGTGCTACTAAGTGCTCAGACTGACTCTAGAATATATGATATTATTGATGCTATTTCTGCATCTAGGATAGAAAAAGACATAAATACCCTAGCTAATTTTGGCACTAGGCATACCCTTAGCGATACCTTGTCAAATACAAGAGGAATTGGAGCTGCAAGACGTTGGATAAAGTCTGAATTTGATAACATCTCTAGAGACTGCAACAATTGTCTCAATGTCTTTTATCAGAAAGATATGGTAACAAAAGGAACAAATCAGCGTATCGTAAAAGATGTTATGGTCGTCAATGTTGTAGCGATACAAAAAGGTACTAAATATCCTAATCGCTATATTATAATGAGCGGCGATATAGATTCTCGAGTCACAGACCCCAATAATTATACATCAGATGCTCCTGGAGCCAATGATAATGCAAGTGGTATGGCGGGTACAATCGAAGCAGCAAGAATACTATCAAAATATACCTTCGAAAATAGTATTATTTATGTAGGATTATCTGGAGAAGAACAAGGATTGTTCGGAGGTAAAGGACTTGCTGGATATGCACAAAAAAACAATTGGGATATTATTGGAGTCATGAATAATGATATGATAGGAAATATCAAGGGCGTTGACGGTGTTATTGACAATCGAAGTTTTAGAATTTTTTCTGAACCTGTTCCTCCTACTGAAACTGAAAAAGAACGAAAATCAAGACGTTTCTATGGTGGCGAAGTTGATGGTATCTCTCGCCAGCTTGCTAGGTACGTATATAAAACTACCAAGTTATATATGCCCGAAATGAACCCTATGATGATTTATCGTTTGGATCGATTTGGTCGGGGTGGGCACCATAGACCATTTAATGATGTGGGATTTGCAGGAATTCGAATTATGGAAGCTCATGAAAACTATACACAACAGCACCAAGATATCAGAGAAGAAAATACAATTAAATATGGAGACGTTGTAGAACATGTAAATTTTGAATATGCTGCAAAACTTACAGCCGTAAATGCAATAAACTTAGCTAGTATAGCTTGGTCTCCCCCTCCTCCTTCAGAAGTAAAGATAGGAGGAATCGTAGAACCTTCAACAAAATTAAAATGGAAAAAAAATAACGACCCCAACTGTATAGGATATAAGATCTATTGGCGTGATACCACTTCACCTACATGGGATTATAGTCGTTTTGTTGGTGATATTAATACTTTTACACTTAAAGGCATTGTTATCGATAACTTCTTTTTCGGAATATCCTCAGTAGGAAAAGATGGCTATGAGAGTCCTGTAGTATTTCCTTCAGAAGTATTTAGAAATTAATATTAATATTGCACCTTAAGAAATTACTATCAAAGAATGAAGAAATCAATATGGGTATTCCTTTACCTCGGATTAACATATACGCTAATTGCCCAAGAATATCAGTTTACCAGACAAGATTCACTCCGCGGATCTATTACAAAAGAAAGAGCATGGTGGGATGTCACTTATTATCATTTGGATATAAAAGTTGATATTGATAAAAAAACTATTAATGGAAAAAACACCATCTATTATAATGTATTAGAGGAACAACAGACACTTCAAATTGATTTACAACCTCCTCTAAGAATTGGTAAAGTAGTACAAGAAGGCAAAGAATTACAATTCATTTCTGAGGGCAATGCTCACTTTGTCAAACTATCAAAAAAACAAAAGAAAAATAGCATTAATACATTGGAAATTTTTTACCACGGTAAACCCAAAGAAGCTGTTAATGCTCCTTGGGATGGAGGAATTACCTGGAAAAAAGATCAAAAAGGAAATGACTTTGTTGCATCTGCATGTCAAGGACTAGGTGCAAGTATATGGTGGCCAAATAAAGATCATATGTATGACGAGGTTGATAGCCTCCTAATCAGTGTAAACGTCCCCGATAAACTTATGAATGTATCTAACGGACGATTACGCGCAATAGAGAAACATGATAATAACACCAAAACATTTCATTGGTTCGTGAGTAATCCCATCAATAATTATGGTGTCAATATCAATATAGGAGATTATGCGCATTTTGGAGAACAATATGAAGGTGAGAAAGGAACTCTAGACCTTGACTATTATGTGCTAAAGGATAACCTTACCAATGCAAAAGAACACTTCGAGCAAGTCCCTAAAATGATGAAAGCCTTCGAGCATTGGTTTGGCCCCTACCCTTTTTATGAAGATAGCTATAAGCTGGTAGAGGTTCCTTATTTGGGCATGGAACATCAAAGTTCTGTTACCTATGGTAATAAATATTTAAATGGGT
This sequence comes from Aquimarina pacifica, assembly GCF_000520955.1. Classification (GTDB taxonomy): domain Bacteria; phylum Bacteroidota; class Bacteroidia; order Flavobacteriales; family Flavobacteriaceae; genus Aquimarina; species Aquimarina pacifica. The sequence goes on from NZ_JACC01000012.1 coordinate 32,329, forward strand.
ATTTAGGAACCGATCTTTCAGGATCGGGATGGGGAACTAAATTTGATTTTATAATTGTTCATGAATCAGGGCATGAGTGGTTTGCCAATAACATTACCCATAAGGATGCCGCAGATATGTGGATTCATGAAGGGTTTACAGCATACTCTGAAAGCCTATTTCTAGATTATTATTATGGTGAAAAAGCAGCATCAGAATACGTTATTGGAACCAGAAAAAACATACAAAATGATCGCCCTATTATTGGTGAATATCATGTAAATCATGAAGGTTCTGCAGATATGTATTTTAAAGGATCAAATATGCTTCACACACTCCGCCAACTAATTAAAAATGATGAAGTATGGAGATCCGTTCTTAGAGGTATTAACAAAAAATTCTATCATCAAACCGTAACTACTAAACAAATAGAAGAATATATAAGTTCTAAAATCAATATAGATCTTTCTTCTTTTTTTGATCAATATCTTAGGAACACAAAAATACCAACATTAGAATATCGTTTTACGAATAACCAAATAAAGTATCGATATACCGATTGTATTACTGATTTTTCTATGCCAATACGAATATTTGTTGACGGTTCCCCTATATGGATTCAACCAGAAAAAACATGGAAATCTAAGTCTATTGAAGGTAAAAAATTAAAGATTGATCCGAACTTTTATATCAATATTAAATCTTTTTGAGGCATGATCTGGACAAATATTCTTGTAAATTAAGCACGAAAAAGCATATTAGTATATATTTTAATAAATCATATACATGCAAGAAAAAGTACTAATACTTTAGTAATAGTATATTTTAATAAAAACTATTTAAAAACAAGTACTAAAGTTATATAAGGGTTCTCAAAGTAGCAACTAAATTTTTCATTTTATAAATAGACAAAAAACCATTGTTTTAGTTGATTATTAAATGTTTTTGTTAGAAAAAAAATATTTTATATACTTAATCATTGATATATTTCTTTTTTACAACTTTCCTTCTTAAATTTCTACTATGATTTTTTTTAAATCATCAATTTCTTGAATTCTTTTATTGTAAATTTAGAAGACAATAGTATATAAGATTTTTGTACAAAATGAACTTCTAAAAAAAACAATAAACTAAAAAGTGTCCAAATTATACAATAAAAATGGTTAGAAGCTTATAAAAAAACATCTGTAAATTACTGATAATTAAGAAGGTTCACAAACGTTAATAAAGTACAAAACCATATAAAAGTATATCAAAATTACATGTATATTTGAAATAAGCGCAAACAAAAAAGTAAGTATCTCATTTAATAAATGTATTGTTATGAAATTAAACGCAATTTTAAGACAAATGTTCAAAACTTTGCTAATCGTTGTAATTGTATTTAATATAGCCGGCTGTACCAATAAAACTAAAGAAGATATAAATAAATATAGCGTTACTTCATCTGCAGAAGTCAATCAAGATCAAGAAAATAGTTACATCAAAACTGACAACAAAATTGATCTTAGCAAGATTAAGATTGGTTATTGCACACCATCACTAAATGCTCCTTATTATAAAGCTTTACTAACTTGTATACAAGAAGCCACAGAAAATTCAGGAATGACTTTTCTTTCTGCTGATGGCCAAGATAATATTGATAAACAAATTGCCGAAGTAGAAAAACTTATTGAGCAAGATATCGATGTATTACTATTAAATCCGTTGGATCCTAATGGGTTAATTGGCGTTACACAAAAAGCAAAAGCTAAAGGAATTCCTGTATTCATTATTGATAGTTCAATAGATGAATCTGCAGAGTTTATAACGACTATTCAATCAAACAATCTCAAAAATGGTGAATTAGTAGGTTCTTGGTTGGTAAAAAAAATGGGGTCTAGAAAAATGAACATAGCACTCCTAAGTGGTGCTCCAGGAAATCCAGTGGGTATTATGCGCAAGCAAGGATTATTTAGAGGGATAACCGAAGAGCAACTTAGAACTTTGGGGTATGTTGATCTAAATATTACCACACAAGCCTTTACAAATTGGACATATGCAGGGGGACAAAGGGCAGTGCAAGAAATCTTAGAAACACATCCAGAGATTAATGTAATCATTACTGAATCAGATGTTTGCATACTAGGGGCAATTGATATTATTGAAAAAGCAGGGAAAATTGACGAAATTCTTATTGTAGCAGCAGCAGATGGACAGAAAGAGGCATTAAAGTATATTATGGACAGTGAGTTTTATGGAGCTACTGCAATGAATAATCCAGAACTAATTGGCAAGACTGCAGTAGAATATGCTGTACAATATTTAAATGGTAAGAGAAACTTTCTAAAAATATCACATACACCAGAACTGCTGATAACAAAAGAGAATGCTTCAGAATTATATGACCCACATGCAGTTTTTTAGACGCTTTCCTTTATTAACTACTCTATTCTTCTGATAATAAAATTTCGAAAAGCACACTATATAAGTAAGTTATTAAACGCTATAAAAAAAGGGCAATTACTTTTATAAAAGTAATTGCCCTTTTTTAGTGTTATAATTCTGCGTGAAGCTGAATTATATTTGAATTTATTCGATTTTTTATAATCTTTTTTCCCTTTAAAAATTATTACCGTTAATTCTTATGATTCTTCATTTCTAACTACTAATCTAAATCCTTCACCATGAATATTAAGGATTTCTACTTTTTCATCCTTTTTTAAATACTTTCTAAGTTTTGCTATATATACATCCATACTTCGAGAAGTAAAATAATTATCATCTCTCCAGATCTTAGTTAGCGCCAATTCTCTAGGCATTAAATCGTTTAGATGCAATGCCAATAATCTAAGTAACTCATTTTCTTTAGGAGAAAGTTTAATTGGATCCTCATCATTAAATGTCAAAAATCTTAGTTTTGAATTCAAGTGAAAACCTCCTATTTTAAACTCAAATTGCTTGCTATCAGCAACCGACTCCGTACTTTTGCGCTGCATAATAGCCTGTATCTTCATTAATAACACCTCACTATCAAAAGGTTTATTAAGATAATCATCAGCTCCCACTTTATATCCTTTAAGCACATCTTCTTTCATAGCTTTTGCTGTCAAAAAGATAATAGGTACTTCTGAATTTTTTTCTCTAATCTCCTTAGCTAGTGTAAATCCATCTTTATAAGGCATCATGACATCAAGAATACACATGTCGTAATCATCTTTTTTGAATTTTTCAAAGCCTTCCATACCATTTTTGGCATGAACAACATCATAATCATTCATTATCAGATAATCTTTCAGTACTGTTCCAAAGTTTGGATCATCTTCAACTAGCAAAATCTTTTTGTTTTCTGTTTCCATATTTTACGATATTAACGGTAATTTAATTATAAATGTGGAGCCTTTTCCCTTTTCGCTTTCCACCCATATTTGACCATGATGGTCGTCAATAATTCTTTTTACATAGGTTAATCCCAATCCATGACCTTTTACATTATGTAGATCTCCAGTATGTTCTCTAAAGAACTTTTCAAAGATTTTTTTCTGCGCAACCTTCCCCATACCAATACCTTGATCACGAATTTTTAACACTATACTATTTTTTACATTCTCTGTATATATATCAATTTTTGGAGCTTCCTCTGAATACTTTATGGCGTTATCTAATATATTAACGATTACATTAGTTAAATGCGTATCATTCGCAAGTACCGTTTCATTGAGTGCTCCCAAATGTGTTTTAGTGTATCCTTCTCTATTTTCTACTATCAACGAAACATGTGTTATTGCCTCTTCGATAATCTCATGCAGCTCTTGTTTTTCTTTTTTGATATTAAGCTCATTCTTCTCTAATTGAGATATTCTGAGTACATTTTCTACTTGCGCATGCATCCTTTTATTTTCTTCACGAATCATTTTCATGTACCTCTGCACCTTTTCTTGATTACCAGCTATTTTAGGATTCTTTATAGAATCAAGCGCTAGATTAATCGTTGCTATAGGTGTTTTAAGCTCATGCGTCATATTATTAATAAAATCTGTTTTAATTTGTGATATCTGTCTTTGCTGCATTAACTGCGATAAGGCACTCGAATATGCAACAACAATAATTAATGTAAAAAGTATAGATAATATAGCCATACCTTTAATTGTAGATAATACAAATTGTTTTTTTCCAGTAAAATTAACATACAACTGATATTTACTGATACCTTGATCGTTTACAAAAAGAGGTATTGCATAGGTTGTTGGGTAATCTAAACTAAAATCATCAGAACGCACTTTTGTTGCCAATGCATTGCTGTAAATAGCGTACTCAAAATCTACTTTTATATCTCTCTCTGCTAACTCTCTTTTTAGCAAATACTGTATTTCCTTCTTTTGTACTCTTCTATGAATAGGTATAAAGCTTGCTATTTCACCTATTACAATCTCATAATCCATCCTCTGAAGATCTGTCAAACCTCTTATTCTAAACAATTTAGACCTAGACCCTTCTCTACTAATTTCTTTCTTGTTTTTTTGAGCTTCTATATCAGCACTACGATTCATTATATTCTTAAGTCGTAGAGTATCGATATTGAAATTCATAAAAGATGAAAATAACTTATAGTCTTCTTCTAGTATACCATTCGCATAATCGAATGACTTTGTTGTATTATCAATGCTAATATTTAGAAGCCTCCTTAACGTTTTATTGTCGGGTGGCTCATTTATGGTATCCAAAATTTCTTTAAGAGGAAAAAACATCTCCTCAAATTCTCTATATTGAATCTTATTAGATACAGATATTAATATTTGTTTAGCGTTAAAAGAAAATTGTTCCTCATTATTCTCAACAGTGTTGTTTATCCAATATCCCTGAACAAAAATAATCCCAATCAACGACAAACTCATCAGGAGTATCAGCAACACGAATAATCTTTTATTCATACTTCAAAAATAAGACTTTAACATTTAGCTGCTTTAGGGTTTAACCAAATGTTAACAAATTGCGATATCCAAATAAAGAGCCCCCTAATTGAGTATTTTTTTATTGATTTCACAAACTTTAAGCTCTGTTTTTGATAAATCAATATTATTTATAACAAAATCGGCTAAGGGTATTTTCTGTGCATCTGTCCATTGGTTGTCAATTCTGGACTGTATTTGTTCTACAGTAACCATATCTCTTTTTAAAACCCGTTGAATTCTTATCTCTAACGGTGCGGAGACAAGTATAGTATAGTCACATCGCTTATAACCTCCATTTTCAAAAAGTATTGCGGCTTCTTTAATAACATAGGGACTTTTTTGTTTGTCCTTCCAATCATCAAAATGTTTAGCAACTGCAGGGTGTACAATTTTGTTTAATTTACTAAGGAGCAATTTATTACTAAAAACAATCTTGGAAATATAACTTCTATTTAAAACTCCATCAACATATGCCTCTTTTCCGAATAATGAGATAATCTCTTTTTTTATGGTCTCATTAGTATTCATCATTTTTTTTGCTTCATCATCAGCAATATATATAGGAATTCCAAGTTTTTTGAACATTTGAGCTACTGTAGATTTACCACTACCAATACCTCCTGTGATCCCAACTACTTTCATTACTGTTCTTGTTTTAAAATCACAAATTGTACTTGTTTTTCTTGTAAGCGCACATCACGCACAAATTCTGGCTTACGAACCAATTCTAGTGTTAGATACGAACTTTCTTCGGAAGCCTTTGCATAATCAGCAATAACAACAAAATCTCTATGACTAATATCATTATACATATCTAGACCGACCCTGTAAACGACCGTTACTTCTTTGGGAAATATTTTTATTTCTGCTTTCTCTGGTGTATTCTGGATTGTTATTGGAATTTTATGACTCCCCTCTGTAAACTTACTTACCAAAATATTAGCTGTTACTTGTTTAGGAAATATAGAAGTATTTGATGGTAAACCATTATCATCAATATTGATTTCCTCACTGTAGTCGCTATTTAATCCTTCAAGACTTAGTTTTTCTGTACTTATATATTGTATTGTGTCCACTAAATAAGAAGGACCGCTAATCGTAACGGAGTCGGGAGAAACAAGCACCCCTTTATCGCTTCCGTAACCACCGGCATATAAAATATTATCTGTTATTCTTACCGGAATCTTTTTTTCTTGATTACGGTCTAATTTAAGCATCAAAGTATCTTTTTGAACAGACAAAATTCGACCTTTGAAATCTAATTTATTTTTAACGGTAGAAAAAGTATTATCAATATGAAAATAATATGCGTCATTGCCACTAACTATTCCATCTTCTATATTAAACTTTAATACTGATCTCCTCCAGTTATGACCTAAAAGCCTAAAACCATTACCATTAAGGACCATCCTTAATGTTTGATCACTTTCTTCATTAAAAATCATACCCTCAGGAATATCCATATATTCAACAGCTACTTCTACTTCTTTAGTATAATTCTTAGAAAATTGTATAAATAACCACAAAAGTGAAGTAAAAAGGAGGAAAAACAAGAAGGTTTTAACATTACTCCTTTTTAGGGAAAATTTGTTTCTTTTTCGAATGGACATATAATGTATGTTAAAAAAACAAGTTCTTAAATTGCACTTCAGGAACTTTTTTAAGAACATGAATATAATAATAAGATTTCAAGAATCCTTTTCCATATCCATAAAACTGAACAACAACAGCCAAAACTGACTGTAAACCAATAGATAAACTCTTATATTTATTTGTAGCACCAAAAAAAACAAGAGAAAAATATACTCCTAACAAGAACATAAAATGCCACAATCCCATAAAAGTCATTACGATAGAAAACAATGCATATACAATAAACAATAGTGGAAACCAATATGTAAATTTAGCTGTTTCTGGGTGCCAAAAGTTTAGTATCGGACGCACCAAACCGAACTTATTGACCTGTATATAGAATTTCTGCCAAGAAATCCTTCTTTTATGAAAAACACGTGCATCAGGAATTAATGCTGTATCATATCCTAATTTCCATAATCTAATAGTCAGATCTGGATCTTCACCCGGATGAATATTACCAAATCCCTTTGAAAGCAAGAATGCTTCTTTTGATAATCCCATATTAAAACTTCGGGGCTGAAACTTACCAATAGTGCTTTTTCTGCCACGAATACCTCCAGTTGTAAGATAGGAAGTCATACTATAACTTATCGCTTTTTGAAGATTCGAAAAACTAGTATGCGCATCATCTGGTCCTCCGTAACAATGAACAAAAGTTTTAGATAAAAACCTTTTTACTTCATATAAATATTCTTGTGGTAATATTACATCGCTATCTAAGATTATAAAATAATCCCCTTTGGCCCTATACATACCATAATTGCGAGAATCTCCTGGACCTGTATTTTCTTTAGGATAATAGCTTATGCGTAATTGATCTCTATATTTTTCGATGACAGCTTCTGATGTTTGAGAAGATCCATCTTCTACAATTACTATTTCAAAATTGTCTTCATACTTCATCGCCACCATACTTGCCAGCAATTCTTCTATTTCATTTGGTCTATTGTAGACAGGTATAATAAAGGAGAAGTACATTTTTAAAATTTATTATTTAAAAGTATAAAGTTAGACAAACTAAGAAAACAAAGAATCTAATTGACCGAACGTATAATTAGTCTACATATTTTCTTATACAAACAAAGTTAAAAATCCCATGCGTAAAGTAGCATGGGATTTGGTAATATTAGTGTAAACTGTTGTCTTTATTAATCTATTCGTCTTCAGTAAATTTTTCCATTACCATTTGGCTTACTCCCATATTAGAAAATCCACCATCATGATACAAATTCTGGAGCGTTACCTTTTTTGTCAAATCTGAAAACAATGTAATCGTATAATCGGCACACTCTGAAGCTGTAGCATTACCTAATGGTGACATTTTATCAGCATAGGCAATAAACCCATCAAAGCCTTTTACTCCTTTTCCTGCAGTTGTTGGAGTTGGTGATTGAGAAATTGTATTCACACGAACTTTGTTATCTCTTCCAAAAAAATACCCAAAACTACGTGCGATAGATTCTAGATATGCTTTATTATCCGCCATATCATTATAGTCAGGAAATACACGTTGCGCTGCCATATAGGTCAATCCTACAATACTTCCCCACTCACTCATTGCCTCCTTCTTATATAAAGTTTGCATGGTTTTATGAAAAGAAAGTGCCGAAACATCCCAACCTTTCTGACTCCAACCATAATTGAGATCTGTATATTGTCGCCCTTTTCTTACGTTTACAGACATTCCTATAGAGTGAAGAACAAAATCGATTTTACCTCCTAAAATTTCCATAGCTTTATCAACGAGATTCTCTAGGTCTTCTAATGAAGTAGCATCAGCTGGTATTACTTGAGAATTGGTTTTTTCTGCCAAGGCATTAATTGTTCCCATACGTAAAGCAACCGGGGCATTCGTTAGAACAAAACTCCCTCCTTCTTCAAAAACACGTTCTGCAGTTTTCCAAGCAATTGAACTTTGATCAAGAGCACCAAAGATTATACCTCTTTTGCCTTTTAATAAATTGTGTGACATTTAATTGTTAATTAAGAAAATTATACAAGCTGTAAAGATAATAAAACACCCCATATCATAACTATACAAAACCAATTTCAATACAATTAAATTAATAATAAATTATTAGAGAATTAGAAAGCTTTATTCTGAGTAGAAAATACATGATTACTTCGCTTCTTTAGAGATAAATTAACTCAACACAGAGAATTGGCATAGTGTGATACTATGTAGTTAGTCATTCATAAATTTAGTATACGTATACTCCTTATTAATAGAGTGGTCATTTATTTTTTATGAATCTTCTTCTAATAATAGATAATTGTATCCAGAATTTTAGATTATATGCTTAGAAATATAGGCTCCTTACGTACAAACCGATTCCTTAATAATCGATCACGAAATACTATTTTTGTTTTACCATCCTCTGTTCGGATACCTTTCATCAATTTTTAACCCCCTTAAACATTAATTTTGTTGCTATATTTATAAACTACTATTTTTCGAGATGACATTTGAACAACTAAATATGATTCGTTAAAAAAGTACCCCATTTAATTCAGGATATCAATAAAGTACTTTAAAAAAGAAAAAATCTTATGAAAAAAGGACATACGCTTAACGGAAGCGTGAAATCGATCAAAGAACTATCATACTTGCGCAAGTATGATCCTGAACAATTAATAAAAGGAAATAGGGCTAGATTAACAGATGCGGATCTTCTATCGGTTAATGACAAATCCTACGACTATTATTCTGTATACGATACGAATGATCAATTGACAGAACATCATGTCATATCTTCTAATGATCAAATACTCGAAAGGTCATCGCATACCCATAACAAAGAAGAAAATAAAAATGAGATTATCACCTATGATGCGCACTCAAAACTAAAAAATAAAATACTCCTCTTTTATGACCTAAGCGGAAATACAATAAAAACTCACTATTATGATGCCAAAGAAGCTATGACAATGGAGGAGATTTCTGAATATGACACTAAAGGAAACGGTATCAAATCTTCTTCATTTCTTATGCCAGATAAAGAATTATTTAGCCAAAGTATAAATGAATATGACACTAATAGTAATAAAGTTGCTATGAAAATTTATTCCATTAATGGCTCTAGCACTACTCTTTTGGTAAATAATATATATATATATGACGATAATAATTTACTAATAGAAGAATTAGAGTTTACAGATGAAAATGAATTTAATTTAGTAAAGAGAAAAACCTATACATATAATGAAAAAGGTGATAAAATCGAGGTGTGTTTTTTTAATTCAGAATTAGATGTAATTAAAAGGTCAAAAAATGAATATATATATGACGAAAAAAACAATTGGACTCAATGTGTTATTTATTTAGCAGAAGGCAAAGAAGAGGCATACCCATCATATATTATTGAAAGAGAAATCGAATATTATTAGTAATTACTACCTATGATCATTTAGAATATATTCCAACTTTTCTTTTAAATATATTTCTTTAATAAAAGCCCCTTTTTCATTTAGAAAGAAATCATATTTCTGTAAAGACATAAAAGGATCTCACTGTAATAAATCGTTTGAAAAATGCTCTTTGTCGAAAAAATATGCTTTTTATGGATAAACTGTAACTATTTGGTGTCCTTAACACCTTACGCTTAATTACAAAAAACATAATTTTGCATAAATATTAAAAACCTATTTACTATGAACAACTTAATACAACTCAAATCATTAGCAATTCTAATGCTTATTGCACTATTTACGTTTAGCTGTGGTTCGGATAATGATGCCATTACCATTAGTGATGATGAGGAAGAAGACTCTTTATATGACGGTGAACTTTCTGTTTTTGAGCAAGGAGGAGATAACAGAAATGTAACAATTAATGCGTCTGGGCTTTCATCTACAGCCTTAGTTAAAATTGCTTTTGAAACGACTACCAATACAATGAGGAGGCTATATGTAACTCAAAATGTTTCAAACTTTGGAGAAGATCCTTATGAATTTTCTACTGGTGGAGTTACTGTTGATGATAAAAAAGATGGATCACTTGATTTATCTTCAGACAATGGAAATGGTTTTGAGTTTGCTATCCCATTTCCAATTCCGGCATCAGCTGACAGTAAAATAGTATATACCATTTGGGCAACCACTGGTAAAGGAGATTTTAGAGATATTAGTAAACGAAATGCTATAAGTGATACAGCGGTTGGTACTATAACTATAAACGGAAGTGGAACAAACGATGGTTCTGGTTTGAAAACATATGAAACTACCATACTAGCTGCTCCTCTCAGTAGTCAAACATCACAAACATTTATGTCCGTATTTGATGGACTTAAATATAGAATTGATGAAGGCGAAGAAACAGCAGCATTATGGGATTTTGGATATTACTATGGAGCAACGAACAATGCATCATTAGCTTCTGTAGCAAACTACCCTCCGCTTTTTGATACGACTGGTGATGGAAACGCTGATTCTGCTATTGCTGGGGTATCTGGAGTTGCACAAGAAGAATTAAACAACTTCTATATTACTACGTCGACACTTGATTTTGATACGATAACGGAAAGAAGTGATTTAGATAACATTTCAATTCCAACTAGTGAAAGAGTTACAAATCTATCCGTAGGTAATGTATTAGAATTTGTAGATAGTTATGGAAATAAGGGATTAATTAAAGTAACTGGATTAGTTCCTGGAGATGGATCTAGTGGACAAATTACAATCAGTATAAAAGTACAATCTTCAATTACTACACTTTTTTAAATTTTAGAATAAAGAATTTAGATTTATTTATTCAGATATATTGAAGACTACCTTAGAAAAGGTGGTCTTCTTTTTTTATTTATATAGAATAACTAACTCCCTAAATCTTTATCTTTGAACAAACAAAATCAAGCATGTCAGAATACATTTCTCTTATCATTGCCGCAATTGCAATTATAATAGGTTTTTTTATTGGTAAATATGTTGCTTCGCTAAAAAACAAGAGTGAACATAGTGCACTAAATGAACGCAACAATCAATTACAAATGCAATTTGATGAAGCCAAAAAAATGGGGAATCAACAGCTCGAATTTGCTAAACAGGAACACCAACAATATAAGGTAACTGTTGAGAATCAACTTTCTGAAATTACCAAAGAACGAGAAGAGATCCGTAGAGAAAAAGATTTTCTAAATACTGAACTTACACGACGTAATACAGAATTTGAAAATTTACAACTCAAAAATCAAGAACAAAAAAATGAAGTAGAAAAACTTCAGGAAAAATTTACCAAAGAGTTTGAAAATCTTGCTAATAAAATTCTGGACGAAAAATCGAACAAATTTACTGAGCAGAACAAAGAAAATATCAAAAACATCCTTAGTCCACTTCAAGAAAAAATAAATACTTTCGAAAAAAAAGTAGAACAAACGCATAAAGAAAGTATTGATTATCATGCCGCGTTACGACAACAAATAGTAGGACTCAAAGATCTTAATGAACAAATGAGTAAAGAGACCACTAATCTAACCAAGGCCTTAAAAGGGGACAATAAAATGCAAGGGAATTGGGGAGAATTGGTACTCGAACGGGTATTAGAAAAGTCTGGCCTAGAAAAAAACAGAGAATACTTTGTACAGCAGAGTTTTACAACAGAACATGGACAACGTATACTGCCCGATGTAGTAATTCATTTGCCCGATAATAAAAAGATGATTATTGACTCAAAAGTAACACTCACTGCATACGAGCGTTTTATAAATGAAGAAGATGATGTACTGAAATCAAACTACCTCAAGGAGCATATTACTTCTTTAAAACGTCATGTAGATCAATTATCCGAAAAAAACTATCAAGATATTTATGATATCGAGTCGCCTGACTTCGTCTTACTTTTTGTACCTATAGAACCTGCATTTGCAATAGCTATAAATGAAGATAATAAACTATACAATCAAGCCTTCGAGAAAAATATTGTGATCGTTACTCCGGCAACTTTACTTGCTACTTTACGAACAATCGATACCATGTGGAATAATGAAAAGCAACAGCGTAACGCTATTGAGATTGCTCGTCAAGCGGGAGCCCTTTATGACAAGTTCGAAGGACTAGTAAAAGATCTAACAGGAATTGGCAAAAAGATTGACGATACTAAGAAAGATTACTCAGCGGCAATGAATAAGCTTGTAGAAGGAAAAGGGAACCTTATCATTAGTGTAGAAAAGTTAAAGAAAATGGGAGCCAAAGCAAAAAAATCATTACCCGAAGTTATAATTAAAAGAGCTACCGATGAAGAAGATATCCAAAATCAAGATAAATTAATTTAGTTTTTTTCTATTTCTTCTTTTATTAATCATATTTGTAAATTATAAATAAAATGAAAAAGACACTCGCAATAATCCTTTTAAGTATCACGCTACTTTTTGCGATTTCCTATACAATAGTGTATTACGCATCATATAGCAAGGGTACCCGAAGTGGAGAGCTGATTAAGTTTAGTCATAAAGGTGTATTTTTTAAAACCTGGGAAGGTGAAATTAGTCAGGGAATCTCTGGTGCGCAAATATTTAGTTTTTCTGTAGAAGATGATATCATTGTAAAAAAGTTAGAAAAACTACAAGGCCGATATGTAAAACTCACTTATAAAGAACGCTTTACAAAAATGGCTTGGTTAGGTGATACTAAATATTTCATTATCGAAGCCGAAGAAGAAGTATCTCCACATTTTAGAAATAAATAAACAAATCGTGAAAAAATACAAAACAAACACAGAGTCCAGAGTAATCATCTCTGAATTAATGCTTCCCTCTCATTCTAATTTTAGTGGAAAAATACATGGAGGATACATCTTATCCTTAATGGATCAAATTGCTTTTGCCTGTGCATCTAAACACTCAGAAACCTATGCTGTAACTGCTAGCGTTGACAAAGTTGATTTTTTAAAACCGATAGAAGTTGGCGAATTAGTTACAATGAAGGCTTCTGTTAATCATGTTGGTACTACCTCAATGGTAGTAGGTGTGCGAGTAGAAGCAGAAAATATACGTACAGGAACTATAAAACATTGCAATTCTAGTTACTTTACAATGGTAGCCAAAGACGAAGAAGGAAAAAGTGTTCCTATCCCAGGTTTAATTCTAGAGAATAAAACGGCTATTAGACGTTTTGTAAGAAGTATTATCAGAAAGGAAGATGCAAAAGTTAGACGGGATCGTTTTAAGGCGTCAGAATTTGATGTAGAAGCTCACTTAGAAATCCTGAAAGAATACAACGTAAAAATAGAAATATAATTAAAGTAGATTCTAAGCGTTTAATAACTATATTTCGAGTTTTGGTATTCATTCAATCTTTTTTATAATTTATTATCTAAAACCCCAACAACATGTACATATATATCAAAAATGCTTTCTTAATTTTATCTTTCTTTATATGCTTTAGTTGCAATGATAGTGATGATTCAAGCACCATGGATGATGATTCTGAACAAGATAATAATACTGATGACGATACTAATTCTGGAAATGAAAATCCTAATCCCGATAAAACTACTACTTATAATGCAGATGTAAAATCGATTTTTGACATGCATTGTGTTTCTTGTCATGATGATCCACCAACAAATGGAGCACCTTTTGCCATGCGTACATATGCAGAAACTATAATTGGTGTCAATAGAGATCTCGTAAACAGAATGCAATCAATAAACAATCCGATGCCCCCAGAGGGAAATTTATCTCAAGATATTATTGACATAATTTTGGATTGGGAAGCCGACGGATTTCTAGAAGAATAAAAAGGTTCTTAATCTGTTATTATTCTAGAGTATTACTGACCACTGCTTCTGAATCAACTTTGTTTATTTTAGTAAACTGCAAAGAATCGTTATTTTTTGCTGCCACTATAAATGCACCCCTATTCGTTTTAATCAAAGACATATCTTTTACATCTCCTGATATGTACAATCCGCTTTGGGTAAAAGAAACAGGTGTAAAAGCTCCTTTTCCATTACCTTTCAAAAATAAACCATGTCCTGCATCATTTCTTGGTGTCTCAACCTCTGAAGCATATAAATTCCCTGCAACAACTGCATCTAGGTGACCATCTTTATCAAAATCTTCTATTAAGATTTGATTAATTGATGAGACTTGGGCTTCCATAGGTAATTTATGCAAGGTAAATCCGTTTCCTGTGTTTTCCATATATACACTTGCAAATGACTTAATTTGATAATGATTAGATTCCTCTAAGGATTTTTCGGTGTATACATCTATTAAAGTCGCTTCAGAAAAACTTTCATAATCCTTAAATTTAGTCTTTATTGCAGATATCTGTTGCGAAGAACATTGTCTACCACGCACAGGAAACTGTTCTCCATCATTATAATAACTTAAAACAATATCATCACTATTGTTGTTATCAAAATCATTAACAAACATGTCAAAAGTTTCTTCTTCTGTGGCTTTATACTTGTAGTTCAATCCATTATTACCAATTATATAATCCATATCTCCATCATTATCAAAATCCCCTTCTTTTATACTCCACCACCATCCAGCAGTATCTTTTGTGAGTCCTAAATCTTTAGATACTTCTTTGAAACCTGTTTTTATGTTTTTAAAAACACGTATAGGCATCCACTCTCCTACAATAATAATATCTTGCCAATCATCATTATCAAAATCTGTTATAACAGCACTAGTTGCCATTCCTAAAGCAGTTAATTCCTTTGCCCATTCATTTGTAACATTTTCAAATCTAGGAGCTCCATTTTCTGAAATATTTCTTAAAATATAACTATCTGCCGAAGCTGGATAATGTTCTGGTATTTGTCTACCTAAAACTAACACATCCTGTTTACCGTCTTTATCAAAATCTGCATTATATACTCGTGAACCACTGGTCAACATTTCTGGTAAAACTTCTGCATCGGTTTTGGAGAAATTTCCTTTTCCATCATTGATATATAGTCGATCCTGCAGTTGATTTGACTTTGGATTAAATTCATATCCCCCACTCACAACATATAAATCGTGATCACCATCGTTATCAGCATCAAAAATCATAGCGCCCACATCTTCACTCATTCTATCTTTTTCAAAAATTTCTGCTGATTGTTTTTCAAAACCAACTTGATTTTGAAAAAACAATGCTCCTGGTTTTCCTAAAGCTCCACCGACAAAATAATCATCACTACCATCGCCATTCAAATCTCCAACCGCCAATGCTGGTCCAAATGAAGACATTTTGTGTGGTAACAGTACTTGTTTTCTAAAATCATTGAACCTGTTTTCTTCGTGTTTATATTCAGGAAACAAATGATCATCGTCTTCAGAGAAAATATAAGAAGGTTCGTTCTCAACACTATTACTTACGATAGCATCTGTATATTTGATAAGTAACTTTTGATTAACGGCAGGATTCTTTAGTATTTGTATTTTTCCATCTGACCAAACCACTTTTACCTCTTCTATCTCTTTGGATTGGTTAATTCCAAAATGTAATTCTGGTGCTACAGAAGATTGAAACCCTCTGGACAAGGTAAGTTCTTGCATTTGCGTTTGATCACCTACTTTTACATACACTCGATTTCCTAGTCCCAAATTATTCTTTTCTGTCCCCTCAAAATGTATTTTAATATAATTATTGTTTTCAGAACTTTTATTCTCGAATACTGATGCGTAATCATCAATGTTATTGGTTATAATTTCTAAATCACCATCATTATCTAAATCAGCATATACAACGCCATTAGAAAACCCTTCATATTGAATCCCCCATTGTTTATTTACATTTTCGAAATCATAATCCCCTTTATTACGAAACATAAAATTATCGATCTTCTCTGAGGGTATACTCAGACTACGTTGCAATAAACTATCATTCCTGTTTTTTAGGCTACCTAATTCATTAAAAAAATCATTGTTATTAATCTCTCTACGTGTTCCATTACTTATGAATAAGTCTTTATACCCATCATTATCAAAATCTGCAAATAAAGGACCCCAACTCCAATCAGTAGAAGAGGTTCCTGTTATTCGCGAAACATTAGAGAACTTAGGAATACCATCTTTGGAGATTCCTGTATTAAGCTGCATACAATTATGCATATACTGATAATGAAAACCAGAATTGACTGTGCTCCAAAACAATTTTGGATTCATACTTGCCATATTTGATTTTTGACGACGATTGGATTGCGCATCCATATCTACCTGAAATATATCCAAATATCCGTCATTATTATAATCCGATACATCAGCACCCATACCATAAAAAGCAGTATGTGAAGTTGCTTCTTTAACAACTTCTTTAAATGTACCGTCTCCATTATTAAGGTATAAAAAATCGGGTGTACTGAAATCATTAGACACATATAAATCGGGCCATCCGTCATTATTAAGATCCCCAACGGTAGCACTTAATGTTAGTCCAAAAGTTTTGAGTCCAGCCTCTTCAGTAACATCCACAAAGGTATTTCCATCGTTTCTGTATAAGTGATCAGACTCATGGTCTTTTACATTTTTCATCTTATGTTTATAATAGAAATTCGGAGATTTAAATGATGTAGGTGGATAATTAGCTGTATATAAATCTAAGTCACCATCTTTATCATAGTCAAAAAAGGTTCCTTGTACACTATTTGCAAGATCATCAATACCATACTCTGATGCGCGCTCTGTAAAAGTAGCATCCCCATTATTAACAAATAATTGATTTTTTTTTGGTTTAAACAAACCTCCCACAGAACAATAAATATCTAAAAAGCCATCATTATTAATATCAATCATGGTTACCCCTGTATACCATCTTTCGTCACCTGCAACCCCTGCTTTTTCACTAATATCTTCAAATTTCAAATCTCCTTTGTTAAGATATAACTTATTAGCTACTTGATTTCCTGTAAAGTAAACATCAAGTAACCCATCATTATTAATATCTCCAGTAGCGACACCACCACCCATATACAAATAAGAATAAGTAAAGTAGTTTAGTGAATCATTTTCGGTTAGTATATTCTTAAACTCAATACCCGTTGAGGAAGGCTCTAAATTCTCAAAAATTTTTGTATCCAGAATAGCTACTTCTTCTTTAGAAGCCTCTTTTTTAGAACATCCAGTAACCAAAATTATACCAATAAAAAGTAAAAAACATTTATAAGCCATTGTAGTGGAAGAATAAGTTATGATTTGACGATTTATACTATACAATTATATGTAAAAAACAGCGTGTTTCCACGCTGTTTAAAAAAAATAAATAAATTAAGTTGGCTAATATCCCGTATTTTGTTTGATTTCTCCATTACTTACTCCTATTACACTTTGTGCAATTGGATAACGTTCATTAGTACCTGGTGTAAACGAAGCACTAGTAAGGTGAGGTCGTTTAGTTACTTCTTCTGCCAAATATGCTGTAAGAACTTCTGAAGCAACTCCTCTTCGCACTAAATCGAAGAATCTGTGCCCCTCTAGAGCCGTTTCTATTCTATACTCATGTGCAACTGCTTTTATTGCTTGATCTTGACTGGTAAAACTACCATATAAACCGACAACATAATTTGCAGCTGGATCATCCGTTGGTTCTCCATCAGAATCTAAGGCTTTCACAAAATCTTCTTCATTAGCAGCTCTCATACGAACCTGATCCACCAAAGAAGCTCCCATATCACCTTCTCCCGTTGCAGCCATAATTTCTGCTCTCCATAGTAATACTTCTGCAAATCGAATAATATTGGTATCCATTGCGCTTAAACCAGGCCCCCAACCAGCTTGACTATCTATAGCTGGATCTTCAAATTGACTTGCTCTAAAAATAGTTATCTTTTGAAGGTATGGCCCTCCATAAGATGGACTTCTAATCCATGATTGTCCAGGCATAATACCCCAGCCATTAAAATCTATACCTCTACGTCCTACTTTCCAATCTAATCTTGGATCTAATTCTCCAGTATATGGTGTAAAATCATCTTCAGAAGAGATACCATCATCATTAGTTACATCTGTGTCATTAAAAGTATCAAGTAAAGGCAACCCTGAAGCATCTGTTTTATATGCATTCACTAAATTTTGTGACGGCTGAAAAAATCCACAACATGCTCCCCCTGTCGTACCTACGGGTGCTCCATTAGGAAAGTTAAGCACATCTCCCCAGTTAGCATTATCATCTTGTGATGCTCCGTCATCCGTAGTTTGCTGAATTGCAAAAACAGACTCAGCACTATTATCAGTTTCTGCATTAAAATTATCAGAATATTTAGGATTAAGACTATATGGACCATTATTAATAACATCATCCAAAACTGGCGCTGCACTTGTATAATCTAATTGATACATATGCACTTTACCTAGATAGGCTTTTGCATTCCAGCTAGTTGCTCCTCCTTCCGGTAACCTTGAATCATCCGACAAAACTGATGCTGCGTATGCAAAATCTTCTTCTATAAGAGTCCATGAATCTACATTTTCATTTGATTGAGAAACAGTTACGGTCTCATCAATAAAAGGAATATTATCCCACATTTTTTTTGCTTCAAAATGATAATGCCCTCTTAAAAATCTAGCTTCACCAATAAATTGGGCTGCCTGAGCTTCTGTCAAATTTCCTCTTTCTACACCTTCATTAACTCCTCGTATCGCTTCATTACATCTAGCAACTCCTTCATAAATAGCACTCCATTTATACCCATAATAGTTACTCTCTCCTGAGTTTGGCGTATAAAACTCCATATTATCTATACTTCCTTGATCACCAGCTTCACTACCCTTATATGCATTATCAGAAGGCACTTCTCCATATAGCCAGTTTGAAGGGGCAGAACGCCATGGATCACTTGTATCTAAATTCAAATCTAACATCCCATATGCAGCCACAAGTTGACCACTAATCCAATCTGCATCAAAAGGGATAACATCAGAACTAAACTCCCCTTGAAGAGGAACGTCTAATTCTTTTTGACATGATTGAAAAAAAATCACCATCCCAGAAAAAAATGTCAGTACTAATATTCTTTTTGTTATTATATATTTAAATAATTCTTTCATCTTTCTTTCTTTTTAGAATGTAACATTTAAGCCTAAATTCACCGATCTTGAGATTGGATAAGCTCCTCTATCAACACCTATTTCAAGGTTTGCCGTTTCTTGATCTGTGTAGTTCACCAAGTTAATCTCAGGGTCAAGACCACTATATCCAGTAAATGTTAATAAATTTTTACCTTGCATAAAAATTCTAATTTTATCCACCTTCAATCTAGAGGTAATATCCTTAGGAAGAGAATAACCAAGAGAAATATTCTTAAGTCTTAAATACGACCCATCTTCAATATAATATGAAGACCCTATAGATTCTTCACTCGCATTAGTAATAGATAATGCAGGTAATGTTCCCCCTGTATTGGTTGGTGACCAAGAATTTGCTATATAATCTACACTTTTACCTCCTTCGAAGTTTGCAAAATCCGTCCAAAACTTAGTCAAATTATAAATTTCATTTCCTTGTGACCCCTGAAAAAACAGAGACAAGTCAAAGTTTTTGTAATCAGCACTAAAGTTAATACCATATGTAAAATCAGGATGAGGATTACCTATTACATCTCTTGGATCTCCTGTTAGAATAGCTCTTCCAGTATTTTGATCTATTCCCTCCCAAGTAAGACCAACGAATGAAGATATCGGATATCCTTCAACTGTATTCGTTGTTTCAAAACCTGTTTGTCCTCCTAGAGTAGGATTAGGAATTGGTGCCGGATTCTCTTTATCTAAAAAGTCTACTTCATTTTTATAATGAGAAAGGTTTACTCCTACAGAATAATTAAAATCTTCTCCTGCACTACCCGCATATTGCACACTTACATCTATACCTTGATTTGTCATTTGACCCAAATTCTGGTAGATAGAGCTAATTGTATTACCACTCACTGTAGGATCTAAAGGAGTAGCTAATAACATATCTTCTGTTACCGACTCATACAAATCTAAATTAACGTCAAGAGCATTATCAAAAAATGTTCCTGAAATACCAATATTGGTTGTAGTTGTAGTTTCCCAAGTCAAGTCAGGGTCACCTATATTTGTTAAATAATAACCGGTCTCTCCTCCATAAGTATAAAACTGCGTATCCGGACCATAAGATGTTATCGCTCTATTGGATGGAATTGCATTGTTTCCTAATTGTCCCCAACTAAGCTTCAACATTAAGTTATTAACTATTGAAGAATCTTCTAAAAAACTCTCTCCTGAGATTCTCCAACCTACACTTGCCGCTGGAAATGTAGCTACTTGATTATCTCCAACAAATTTAGAGGATTGATCTCGTCTTAATGTCGCACTTATAAGATATTTATCGTCATATGCATAATCCGCTTTTCCAAATACAGAAAAACTCGAAGACTTAGACTGGCTGCTTCCTACAGTTGCAGTACCAGTACCTGCACTCAAATATGTTGCATTAGGACCTGTAAATAAAAAATCAGCGATATTAGCATAAAAATCTTCATAACTAAATTTCTTAAACTCTGTTCCTGTAAAAACATCTAAGCTATGAACATCATTAAAGGTTTTTGTATACTGAAGAATATTAAACCAGTTTGTGTTGTTTTCATTTATAGAAGTTTCTCTCAATTGACTTATTTGATTTCCTGAACCTGTTTCTGGTTCTTCTGGACTAAAATATGAAAACTTAGAGTTTCTTAAATCCGCAGTATAGGTTGTCTTGAACATAAGGTCTTCGGTGATATCATATTCAGCATATATTGACCCTAAAGCTCTCAATGTTTCATTAACATTATCTTTATTTCTTTCTACTTCTGCTACTGCATTATATCCATTACCTACACCACCAATGGTAGCCGTACCAGCATAATTACCTCCGATATCATATACAGGAATAATTGGATGCATACGATATAATGCTGCGATTATCCCTTCATTATCTTGATTATTATTAGACCCTAGAGGATCCGAAACACTCGTTCTATCCGAAAAAGAAACGTTTAACGTCTCTCCAATACGAAACTTATCCGTAACATTAAATTCAGAATTTAACCTCATATTATAACGATCATAACTAGTTGCCCTTGCAACACCTTCTTGACTCAAAACACCAATACCCATGTAAAATTTAGAATTTTCATTTCCTCCACGCATACCAATATTATGTTGTTGTACAAAAGCGGCACTAAAGAATTCATCAAACCAATCTGTACCAGCCTTATTTGCTCTTGTTATTCTATTATTAGGAAAACTATATGCACTTTCATCAATACTACCAACTGTTCCCGCTGGCAATATATAATCTGGTAATACAGGATTAGCTCCAGATCCATATTGCGGGTGATTAGGTGCACTACCATCGTTTATAGTCGCTCCCCAAAAAGCATCGGCTAATTGTTGTGGTGTTGCCATATCTGGAAATACAGACTTAGGAATAAAATCTACACCCGTAAGTCCATCATAGGTAAACGTAACTTTGTTATTTTTTCTTCCTCCTTTGGTTGTGATTATTATCACCCCATTTGCTGCACCAATACCATAAATAGAAGCAGCTGCAGCATCCTTAAGCACTTGTATAGAGGCAATATCATTTGGATTAAGATCACTAAGTCCTTGACCCGTTTGAACACCATCAATTACATATAAGGGATCATTTCCATTAATGGTACCATATCCACGAATACGAACTGCTGCATTTCCTCCAGGTCCTCCTTCTGACCCTACAGTAATACCAGAAGCTTGTCCTTGCAATGCTTGCTCTATTCCTGTCGGTGTAGTTGCAGCTATAACTTCAGATTCAATAACAGTTACTGCTCCAGTAATATTTCTCGTATTTTGTTTTGTATATCCAGTTACAACAACTTCACTCAAAGCCGCTGCATCTTCTAATAACTGAACATCTACAGTGGCTTGCCCATTATAAGTAACCTCTTTATTAGCAAATCCAACATAAGAAAACACTAAAACATCTCCATTTGAAACTGATATTTCGTATTTACCATCAAAATCTGTTTGAGTTCCGCGATCTGTACCTTTAACCAAAACACTTCCTCCTGGTAAAGGAGTACCATCTTCTGTTACCACTGTACCGCTTACAGAATTTTGTATAGGCTCCTCTTTTTTTGAAAACGATTTCGGAAGAATTTCTTTTTTTGATTTAGAAATTACGATTTGTCTATCTGATATTGAATAAGTCAAATCTGTACTCAAAAATGCCTTATTCAAAATCTTCATGACCGTAGAGTTCTGAAGATTAATCGTGATTTTCTTATCGTCCTCTATAATATTATCGTTATAAAAAAAGATATACTCACTCTGAGAATGTATCTGCTCAAATAACTCTTCTAGAGTTGCATTTTTGAGATCAACATCGAGTTTTGTTTGAGAGTATGAATTGTTGGCATAGGCACTTGACAATCCAAAACACAGAAATAAAATAAAAACTCTCATAATGGTTAACAACACATTGGAGGCTCTTTTTTCGGAGAAAAAAGACCACCAGTTCGCTTTTTTATTCATAATTTTGTTTTTGATGTAGTTTAATATTGCTTTGTCGGTAATGTTTACTATCACGTAGTCAGGAGATGTTCCCGCATTTTCTGACTTTTTTGTGATATATTCTCTTGTTTGATTATATCATATATTCTTATTTTTTTAATTAATTACAATTTTGTTATTCTCAATTTTATATCTTAAATCTGAAGTTTGTTTAATAATATCCAATACTTCTTCAATATTGTTTTTAAGATCCAAATGTCCTGAAAATGTTTCCCTATTTAGTTCTTCACTAACAACTTCTATTTCAATATTATAATAGCGCGACAGCTTTTTTAATATCCCATCTAATCGCTGTTTCTTAAGTATAAACTTACCATCCCTCCAAGACATATATTTTGCAACATCAACTTTTCGACTACTCATATTTTTAGTCTTCACATCATATACCGCCAGTGTCCCTGGAGTAATCTTCATACTCGATTTTCCAAATATAGATCCTCCGTTATATTTTATCTCTACGCTTCCTCTTTCTAGTGCCGTACTTGCATAAGAATCATCCTGATAACTACTAACATTAAATACAGTTCCTAAAACTTTTACGTCATATTGATTGGTAACTACATAAAATGGCTTCTTTTTATTATGTTTTACATCAAAAACACCTTCACCTGTGAGATAAACTTCTCTTTGTTTACCCGAGAAAACAACAGGATACGTAAGTTTTGATCCTGAATTAAGCCAAACTTTAGTTCCATCAGAAAGTGTTAGTTTAGTTCTTTTCCCATAAGGAACAATAATCGTATTAAAACTGTTTTCTGAGGATTGTGCTACTTTCTTCGAATTATTTATAGCAACCTGTCCTCCAGAACTTGAATACTTAATCTCAGACATCTCATCAGCTATACGCACTTCTTCTTCTTTATTGAGAACTAACTTAATATCTCCATCTGTATCAACATCTAAATTTGTAGTATTCACATACTTTTTGATATTAGAAGTTGAGTTATTAAACCCAGTATAAGGTACTATCAAAAAAACTACAACTATTATAGCCGCAATACTTCCTATCAAAAATTGTCTTTGCCTTTTCCTCCTGACACTTTTTTGATGTTCATTTATAGAAGTATTAATTCTATATTTTAGAAAACTCTTTTCTTCTTCTGTTAACATTTTGAGGGCTTTATTTATTCTTTGGTATTACAACCAAAACACTAATATTAATCCAAGTATTTCGTTTTAAAAACTAAATACTACTATTGTGAATTTGACTTACTATATTATTAAGAGAAACATTGTTACTAAACGTAGACAAAAAAAAATACTTTTTTTAATTTTTATTTAACTTCTATTTCATTTCTCATTTTTTTCATTGCACGATAAATAAGGGTTCTTACTGATTCAATAGAAATTCCTAAAATAGAAGCTATTTCTTCATAGGATTTTTCTTCATTAAATTTAAGTAAAACACCTCTTCTTTGTCGATTCGAGAGTGAAGTTAAGGCATCAGAAAGTTTGGTTGTGATTTCAGAAAAATTTTCTTTTTCTATGATAGCATCTTCAGCAGATTGATAGACAGACACTATATCATCTTTTTTGTCTTCAGAGGAAAATAATTTAATTTTTGATTTATATTTTTTATTAATTTTTCTTTTCAAGGAAGTAAAAAGATAATATTTTACATTATCTACATCAGAAAGCTTTTTTCTGTATTTATAAATATCCAAGAAAAGATCATGAATACAATCTTTTATGTAACCTGTATCTTGAGTATACTGCCTGCCAAACAAGAATAAGTCATCAATATACTTATCATATAATTCATTAAAAGAATCTAGATCCCCTAATTTTAGTTTGGTCCATAATATAGAGTCTACAGATTTAAGAGGTTGCATGTGTGATTGTGATTTGTGTATTTATGATTTCGTAAAAAATAGCTTAAAAACTATTTATAGTCACATTAATTTAACATTAATATGACTATAAATATAAAACAAAAAACAATTACAATTCTTTTTCTAATGCAAATTTTTTAACAACTCCACCAATTATCGCCTCAAATTCCCCGTCCTCAGACACCCAATTACCCTCTGTATCAACAAAGCTCAAGTCTCTATTATCAATAACAAACGACACTTTTTTTGTTTCTCCGGGTTGCAATTCTATTTTCTTAAATCTTTTTAACACTTTTACCTCTGGTGTAACACTCGCAAACATATCTCTAACATATAATTGCACCACTTCTTTTCCTTTTCTTACTCCCGTATTCTGAACATCAATGGTTATTTTTATTGAATCTTTCTTTTTAATGAATACTTTATCAAAACCTAAATTTCGATACTCAAAAGTGGTATAAGATAATCCATATCCGAATTCATATTGAGGATCATAATTTTTGGCATATCCAGTATCATCATTTTGCTCTTCACTCCCAATACTTTCAGTATATTTTCTATTATATTTTTGCAAGGAGTTAGCATATCTAGGATAATTGTAAGGAAGTTTACCACTTGGATTAACATCTCCATACACAATATCTACCAAAGCTCTCGCTCCTTCATTTCCTGGAAGATAACACTGTAAAACAGCATCCATTTCAACCTCAAACTCATTAATGATTCGAGGACGACCTTCATTTAACACCAAAATTATCGGCTTATTCAATTTAGCTAATTCTTTTGCCAATTTGATTTGAGGTTTTGTGATATTCAAATCATTAATATCACCGGGGGTTTCTGTATAGTTGTGCTCCCCGAGACACAAAACTATATAATCCACATTTCTAGCTAGTAAAGATGCTTTGGCAATATCAATTTCCTCAAAGATTGAAACACCTGGAGTATATAGCACTCTATCTTCCCCTATTTTATTCTGAAAAGCTTCTAAAACCGTAAACTTATCCTTGGCAAATTCGTCACTTTTTTCCCCTTGCCATGTGTACGACCACCCACCATTAAGAGACTTCATACTATTAGCAGTAGGCCCAGTAACTAATACCTTACTATCTTTAGAAATTGGCAATACATTATTCTCGTTTTTCAATAATGTTATAGACTCAGATGCAGCTATATAAGCCAATGCTACAGAAGAGTCTGATCCAAAATCAGGATAATCTTTTGGATCTGTAACTGGTGTTCTAAATAGATCTAATTCATATTTTACTCTTAATATTCGTCTAACGGCATCATTAATTCTAGACAAAGGAACCTCCCCGTCATGGACTAACGAGAGTAATTCATCACAAAAAACATAATTATAAGGAACCATACTCATATCAACACCTGCCATTACTGCTTTTTTCACAGCTTCACGCATTGTAGCAGCTACTTTATGACGTGTATTCAAGTACACAATATCTTCCCAATCTGTTACCACAAACCCCTTAAAACCAAGCTCTCCTTTTAAAACATTGGTTATTAATTTTTTATTCACATGCACCGGGACACCATTAATTTCTCCCGAACTAATCATAACACTCTTTACACCTGCATCAATACTTTTCTTGAAAATAGGAATATCATATTGCTTTAAAACCCTATCCGGAATGATACTTGGCGTTCTATCTTTACCAGTAGTATTGCTTCCATACCCTATAAAATGCTTAGCACAGGCGGCTACTTTACTCATAGCACCAATATCCTCACCTTGAAAACCTCTTACCATAGCCACTCCCATTTCTGAAGACAAATAAACATCTTCTCCAAAGGACTCCCAAAACCTTGACCAAACTGGATTCCTAGGCAAATCCAAATCTGGAGAAAAAACCCATGGTATAGATGATGCTCTGGTTTCATATGCAGAAACTTCGGTACATTTCTCAACAAGATCGGGATCCCAAGTTGCTGCCAATCCGATTTGTTGAGGAAAAAGAACTGCCCCATTTGTATAACTTGATCCATGAATAGCATCTATACCATACATTAGAGGAATTTTTTTATCGGTTTGATTCGTCTGATCTAAAACTTGACTTAATATTTTATTCCATTCTTGAGGAGTTGGCGCTCCACTTGTGGGAGTATTTAAAATAGACCCTATTTTATATTTATGAATTGCTTCCTTAAGTTTTGCCGTATCTAATTTGCCTTCTGTTTCTAATACCTCAAAAGTGATCTGAGTCATTTGGCCAATCTTTTCTTCAAGGGTCATCGTAGACAATAAAGCCGAAACTTTGGCCTCTATTGGATCCGATACATTATCATTTTCTGAAGATGCAATATCAACATTTTCTTTGTTTGAAAAAAAACAAGAAGATAATATAATTGTAAATAGAAGTATGGTTAATGTTGAATTGATTCTCATGTTGATTTTGTATGTTGCATGCAATAAACTCCAGAATATGAGTAGACTTAATGCATCTAAATTTTATTTATTTCCTTAGCTCAGTATATTCTATACACTATAGTTAAAAGAGCACAACACCATAAAAACATAGACATAATTCTAAATTATTTTTGCATCTTACCACAAACAAAAAAACACAAAAAAGCCTTCTTACTTTATTTAAATAAAGTAAGAAGGCTTTTGCTTATTCTGCCATCTATTTTCGAGTAAAATTATTTACTCAAATACATTTTTCGTCTTGAGTATAAGTCGTAAAACTGATCATCCTTAAGATCATCTATAAACAGTATACTTTCTCCCGTACTTTTCATCTCTGGTCCTAATTTTTTATTAACGTTAGGAAATTTATTAAAAGAAAAAACAGGTTGTTTAATCGCATATCCCTCTAAATAAGGTTTGAAATCAAAATCTGTAACTTTATTTTCTCCCAACATTACCTTAGTCGCATAATTAACATAGGGTTCCCCATACGCTTTTGCTATAAATGGCACAGTTCTAGAAGCTCTTGGATTGGCCTCTATGATGTAGACTTTATCATCTTTTATAGCAAACTGAATATTAATTAATCCAACTGTATTAAGAGCCAGTGCTATTTTATGCGTGTGGTCTTTAATTTGTTGCATTACAAATTCACCCAAATTAAATGGTGGCAATGTCGCATTAGAATCTCCTGAGTGAATTCCACATGGCTCTATATGCTCCATTATACCAATTATATGAACATTTTCTCCATCACAAATAGCATCTGCCTCTGCCTCAATAGCTCCATCTAAATAATGATCTAGAAGCAACATATTATTTGGTATTTTACGTAATAGATCAACAACATGCTTTTCTAATTCTTCCTTGTTAATTACAATCTTCATTCCTTGACCTCCTAACACATAAGATGGTCTAACCAAAATAGGGAAATCCAACTTATCTGCAACAGCTATAGCCTCATCAGCTGTCTCTGCAGTATCAAACTCTGGATAAGGAATATTGTTTTCTTGCAATAACCTAGAAAAGTGCCCTCTATCCTCTGCCAGGTCAAGAGACTGGTAGCTTGTACCTATAATCTTGATACCATATCGATCTAGTTTCTCTGCAAGCTTAAGAGCCGTCTGCCCTCCTAGCTGCACAATCACACCTTCTGGCTTCTCATGTCTTATAATATCATAAATATGCTCCCAAAAAACTGGTTCGAAATACAGTTTATCAGCAACATCAAAATCCGTAGACACTGTTTCTGGATTACAATTAATCATAATTGTTTCGTAACCGCATTCTGAAGATGCCAACACACCATGCACACAACAATAATCAAATTCTATTCCTTGACCAATTCTATTGGGTCCTGACCCTAGAACAATAATTTTCTTTTTATCAGAAACAACACTTTCGTTAGAAACGTACACTTCTCCTTGAGGAGTCGCAACTTCTGCTTCAAAAGTAGAATAATAATATGGTGTTTTAGCTTTAAATTCTGCAGCACATGTATCTACAAGTTTATACACTCTTTTTATTCCTAACTCATCTCTTTTATTGTATACCTCGCTCTCATAACAAGATACCATATGCGCTATCTGTCTATCTGCAAAACCTTTTTGTTTTGCTTCTAGAATCAACTCTTTAGTAAGTGATTGTATAGTATATGTTGATATTTCTTTTTCGAGATTATAAAGCTCTTCATACTGCTTAAGAAACCACATATCAATTTTGGTGATCTCATGTATCCTACTTAAAGGAATCCCCATTTGAATAGCATCATATATCACAAAAACCCTATCCCAACTTGCGTAGGTAAGCTTTTTTATTATTTGATCATAATCTTTATACCCCTTACCATCTGCGCCTAGTCCATTTCTTTTTATCTCTAAAGACTGAGTTGCCTTATGTAGAGCTTCCTGAAAAGATCTTCCTATCGCCATTACTTCTCCTACGGACTTCATTTGAAGGCCTAAAGTACGGTCAGACCCTTCAAACTTATCAAAATTCCATCTTGGTATTTTTACAATTACATAATCCAATGTCGGCTCAAACAATGCCGAAGTCGATTTTGTTATCTGATTATCCAACTCATCCAAATTGTACCCTATAGCAAGTTTTGCTGCTATTTTGGCAATTGGATATCCTGTTGCCTTTGATGCCAAAGCTGAAGAACGTGAAACACGAGGATTGATCTCAATTGCTATAATATCTTCTTTATCATCAGGGCTCACAGCAAACTGAACATTACATCCTCCCGCAAAATCCCCTATGCTACGCATCATATGGATTGCCATATCACGCATTCGCTGAAAAGTCTTATCACTCAAGGTCATTGCTGGTGCCACCGTAATAGAATCACCAGTATGAATCCCCATAGGATCCATATTCTCAATAGTACAAATGATAACTACATTATCATTATTATCTCTAAGTAACTCGAGCTCGTATTCTTTCCAACCAATTAAGGCTTTATCTATCATTACCTCATGAATCGGAGAAATCTCTAATCCTCGAGTAAGTAATTCATCAAAATCTTCTTCTTTATAAACGATAGATGCACCATCACCACCCAAAGTATAGGACGCTCTGATTACTAAAGGAAACCCAAACTGCTGAGCAATTTCTTTCCCTTTTAAATAAGAATTAGCTGTAGCCTGAGGAGCCATTGGAATTCCAATTTTGATCATCAACTCTCTAAATTGCTCACGATCCTCAGTAATATTAATTGCATCGATATCCACTCCTATGATTTCTACATCAAAATCTTTCCAGATTCCTTTTTCATCAGCTTCGATACAAAGATTTAATGCTGTTTGCCCTCCCATAGTTGGCAACACTGCATCAATTTGCGGATGCTCTTTCAAAATCTCAATGATAGATTTTGTGTTCAATGGCTTAAGATACACATGATCTGCCATTGAAGGATCCGTCATAATTGTAGCTGGATTCGAATTAATTAAAATCGTTTCTATCCCATCTTCTCTCAAGGAGCGTAAAGCCTGTGTTCCTGAATAATCAAATTCACATGCTTGACCAATAACAATTGGTCCCGATCCGATAATTAGTATACTCTTTAGTTTTTTGTTTTTAGGCATGTAATAAAAGTATTGGCGTTGTATTAAATTTTGTACCAGATATAAAAAAAGGCGTTACTTCTAAAAGTAACACCTTAAATATTTTAATCCACACTTGCATTAGTGCTTATGTCTTAACTCTGAAGAAACAGATAGCTTCTTTCTTCCCTTTGCTCTTCTACGAGCTAACACCTTTCTACCATTTGCAGAAGCCATACGCTCTCTGAAACCGTGTTTGTTTTTTCTCTTTCTCTTCGATGGTTGAAACGTTCTTTTCATTGCTATCTATATTTGTATATCTTCTTGAAATATCTAAACTTAATCTTTCGAGAACTTCTTCTCAAAACTGCGGGCAAATATACAAAGAGTTTTTACTTTGACAAACGTAATTATGAAATTATTTTTATTTGTTTTTATTACCTTTGCGCCTACTTAATAAATAATCCTTTTCAATGTACAATAAAAATATAAAACTAGTATTAGCAACAATCGTTTTTGGAGTAGCCATATGGCAAATAATAGACGGATATGTAGGTAATGGCATCCTCTTAATTTTTCTAGCTGCTATTTTTGTATTTTTATATTTTAAAAACGAACTCATCTTAATGTCTTTTTTACGTTTACGAAAACAAGATATGGATGGCGCTCAGAAATGGTTGAATAAAATTAAAAATCCAAAAAGCGCTCTTGTTACTAAACAAGAAGGATATTACAACTACCTTCATGGCATTATACTTTCACAGACAAATATCACACAAGCAGAAAAGTATCTTAAAAAAGCTGTCAAATTAGGATTATCTATGGATCATGATCTTGCTGCCGCAAAACTTAATCTAGCTGGCATTGCTATGACAAAAAGACGTAAAAGAGAAGCGCAAATGCTGCTAACAGAAGCAAAAAAATTAGATAAAAATAATATGCTAAAGGATCAAATAACAATGATGAAACAGCAAATGAAGAAATTTTAGGCATACTAATTGCACCAGAAATTACGTTAAACTATTTTACAATAGCTATTTACCTTTAAAAGCGTTAATTAATGGTGTAAACTTAAATTTCATACCTGAAAAATGTTTTTTTGAAGGCATTGTAGTATTTTAGCTACCATAATATATCCCAATGAAGAAATTTTTAATATCAGGAATACTTATTTTTTTTACCATTAATTCTTTTGCTCAGGAAGAAAGAAAAATACCATTTTCAGTCGCTATTTCCTCACATATTGTAAAATACAATCAAAAAATTGATGCTGCATATCAGGATAAAGATCTTGAAAGAGCTGAATTTCTTTTTGACTCATTGGTAGTAAACCATTTAAGTGGCACATATATGGATAACTTTAATGTATATCCATTAAAAGGAGAACCTATATCATTAGAAGAATACGAAAAACCCATTTTTCTTATCACTTATGCCTCTTGGTGTGTACCTGGAATAGGAGAAATACCTGCATTAAATGACTTAGTGGATAAATTTCATGATCAAATTGATTTTGTTGTTCTTTTCTGGGACAATAAAGAAAATCTGAAAGAAAAAATAAGAGAATACACAGAAAACATACAATTGGTGCATATTGACGAAAAAACCAATCAAGACTCTTATATAATTAATAAACTAAAGCACGCGTTAGGCTTCCCTATGATGTATTTTATTGATGAAAATAAAGAAATTTTAGACATTAGGAAGATTGTTACGCACCATTCAAGCGAGACTCTTAGTAACTCCTACAACATTCACTTCAATTCATTATCAAAAGGCGTTTCGCTATTAATAGCAAACCTCGACACTCCTGAAGAAAACGAAGAAGATACACGGACTGACGAAGAACGAGATATTGATCGGGAATTTGAGCAATATGAAAGGGAACGCGATTCTCTAAATAGCATAAGAGATAATTAATAAATTATTTCCCTGAAATCATCTTAAGAGCTACTAATAGTAAAACTCCGCCAAAAATCTTTTTTAACAAGGCTTGATTTATAGAAATCGCAAGCTTACTACCTATATACCCTCCTACTATAAAGCACACAGCTATTATTACAGCATATTTCCAATTTACATAACCTTCTTGATAATAGTTATATGCGGCTAGCAGTGTAACTGGCACAGCTAATACAGCGAGACTGGTGCCTTGTGCCTCTAATTGAGAGAAATTAACCCATAATATCAAGAGAGGTATCATAACAACACTACCTCCTATGCCTAGAGTACCACTAAAAAAACCAGCCAATAAACCGATCAAGATAAGAGAAATCAATATAGATGTATTCATCTGCTTATTCATATTAAACCTAATGTAGAAATAGGCTAAAATAACAGTAATTACAATTTGATCATAGTTATTTATTTAATTATATCTAATAACAACATCTCAAAACAAAGATCAAAGAGTATATTGCAATGTAAAAAAACGTGTTCTCACAACTTTTAATACAAACAAGCAGAAGTCAAAAATGGAATAAAAAAGTTACTGATAAAAAAACAACTGTTATTGTCCTACACCTGTTTTATAGTACCCTTCTCTCGGAATTTTAATCAAATATTCTTTCCCTCCATAGTTATTAAGGTGATCCTCTCGCAACCAAGGGTTATGTAACTTTAATATTTTATAATTAATATTATGCTGTGCAGCAAATTTTGTAAAATCCGTTATAGGCTCATCTACTAGTACACTGAAAGTAGGTATATGGCTATATAAATCTTCATTACTAAAATTAAAACCATATTTTTTAGGGTTGCTTAAAATCTCCTTTAAGGCAACTATTCTAAAAACATACCTCCCTGTTTCCTGCCCTAATAAAAGATCATAATAAGTAGAAACATTTTGTTTTGTTAGCCTTTTATTAATACCTCCACTACCTGCATTATACGCTGCTGCCGCCAGAGTCCAGGAACCAAATCTTTCTTTTGCCTTTTTCAAATACTTACATGCAACTTCTGTTGATTTTTCGATATGATACCTTTCATCTACATTCTCATTCACTTCAAGTCCATATTCTTTTGCAGTACCTTTTAAAATTTGCCAAAATCCGGTAGCCCTAGCAGGAGAAACTGCTTGAGTCAAACCACTTTCGATCACAGCAAGATATTTAAAATCTTCTGGAACACCATTTTCTTTGAGAATAGACTCTATTAGAGGAAAGTATTTATTTGCGCGTTTAAAAAGAAGTAAACCATTAGATTGCCAATAGGTATTAACTAACAACTCTCTATCCATCCTTTCTTTAATATCAGGATTCTCAATAGGTACTAATTCTCCAGCAAAATTGAGATTATCAGGCATAGGTATTGCATACACATTATAATCATTTATCAAATTTTCCTCGAAAACTTCTTGTTCTACAGGCTTTTTAGGTTCTTCCTGTGTGGCGTTTACTAAAATTCCGAACGTAAACAAAATACCCAATAGGGCTAAAATTTTTTTAATCATTTTCATTTCTTGGTAGATTTTATTGGGGAATAAAATATAATTTACACAATATACGTAAAAACTTAACTTAATGCTAGTTATCCTCAATTATTTCAGGTAAATTTTCTATAAACCATTTTGCTCGATTTATAATCATAACATGAGTTCCCCCCGCTACAATAATACAATCTTTTATATTAGAAACAGGAAAAATAATATCATTATCACCATGAATATGTACAAGCCCCTTGGGTGGTTTTTCTTGATCCCAACAAACCATTTTCTCTATAGCCCAATCCAAATACACTTTATCATTAACGGACAAATACTTTTGATAAAGTGCGGCTCTTTTTTTAGCGAAGTCTCCCAAAGCTAATTTTTCCCAATCATCAATTTTAGAAATCATTCCTGTCGGCACTAACTTATACGCTTTTGTAGCCCGAGCAATTTTCATTCGTTTTGGCAATTCGAACTTACTTTTGACACTCGAAATAATGATAAGTTTTTTAAGCTTTAGGAATCTGCTCATTTCCTGAACGATTAACCCTCCAAAAGAAACTCCTATTAAAACACAATTTTCGTGCATCACATCTTCACACATCCTTTTTGCATACTTTTCTACCGACTCATTTTTAGAAGGGATTTTCCAGGCGAGTGTATGCACAATATATCGGTCTGACGGAAGCTTGATGAAATCAAATATAGAAACATCTGCCGCCATTCCTGGCATAAAATAAACATGGGTAACTTCCTGCTGCATAGGTATTTTAACAGTACATATTAAGTTTAAACTCCTAATTTCATTATCTTTGTGTTTCAAAATTATAGTATTCCTATTTTAGAAAAAAGAAATAATAAATTAATTTTTATTTTAAGAACAACAAAAAATAACATCAATTAGCCAAATATTGTCAGAATTGAAATCATTTTTTTGACGTTTCGTTTTTAATATTTTGAGACTTAAATAGATAATATAGAAGAACCAACCCTATAACGCCCTCGTAGGTATCCAAAATGATCATTGAATAATTTTATAAATATGGAGAATATGAATGCCGTTGAACTAGAAATTATCGACAACGAATTTCTAAGACAATTCGAAACCATGATTGATGGTAAAAAGGCTAAAATAGAATACGCCTTGCAAGAAAGAAAAGTTTTTCTTACCAAACTTATCATGAATGAAGAGCACCTTGAAAAAGGATATGAGCAGGATTTTATTATCGCTGTTTTTAATGTAATTGAAGAACGCAATATCAAACTAGTCCCTACAAGCCCTATTATTGCTAAGTTTATGCGAAAAAATCGTAGAAAATATAAAAATCTGCTTCCGGTTGGGATTAATATTTAGTTTAGTGAGAAGAAATATACATTTAATAGTGTATTTCTTCTTATTCTTAAATTAATCACTAGCATCACTATCGCATTAAAAAACTAGTTTTCTTACAATAACCTAAACCTTACAACACCTTCATCATCAATTTCTTTCAGAATTATTTCATGTAAAGTATTAACATACTCTGGATTCCATGGCATTTTTACCTTGACATAGTTCTCAGTAAACCCATAAATATATCCTTCCTTATTTTCAGACTCAAAAAGCACAGTCCTTTTTGTTCCGAGTTGATTTTCATAAAAATGTCTTCTCTTCTTAACAGATAAGCCACGCAACATCTTACTTCTCTTTTTACGAACACCTTGAGGAACAACTCCACCTAACTCAGCAGCAACGGTATTCTCTCTCTCTGAATATGTAAATACATGCAAATACGAAATATCTAATTGTGATAAGAAATTATACGTGTCCAGAAAGTGATCATCTGTTTCACCTGGGAAACCGACAATGACATCAACACCTATACATGCGTGAGGCATCACTTCTTTAATTTTTTGAACCCTCTCAACATAGACATCACTAAGATACCTTCGCCTCATGAGTTTTAGAATTTCATCGTTTCCAGATTGTAAAGGAATATGAAAATGAGGAACAAAAGTTCGTGATTTTGAAACAAAATCAATAGTTTCTGTTTTTAACAAATTAGGTTCTATAGAAGAAATTCTTAACCTTTCTATCCCTTGCACCTTGTCTAATGCCTGTACTAGATCAAAAAAGGTATGTTCATGCTTTTTATTCCCAAACTCACCTTTACCATAATCCCCGATATTAACGCCTGTAAGCACAATTTCTTTAATCCCTTTTTGTGAAATTTCTTTTGCATTGCCAAGAACATTTTCTAAGGTATCACTTCTAGAAATCCCTCTAGCTAGAGGAATCGTACAGTATGTACATTTGTAATCACAACCATCCTGAACTTTCAAAAAAGCTCTTGTTCGGTCTCCGATAGAATAACTACCCACATAGAAATCAGCTTCTTCTATTTCACAAGAATGTACTTCCCCAAATTCATTTTTAGAAAGATCATTAATATAGTCTGTAATTTTAAATTTTTCTGTAGCTCCGAGAACCAGATCAACGCCATCTACATCAGCTAACTCTTCTGGTTTTAATTGTGCATAACAGCCAACTGCAGCTACAAATGCCTCGGGATTTACTTTTTGGGCTTGTTTTACAATAGTCTTAAACCTCTTATCCGCATTTTCGGTAACAGAACATGTATTAATAACATAAATATCAGCTTCTTCTGAGAAATCGACACGATCAAACCCTTCAGCATTAAAACTACGCGCAATAGTAGAGGTTTCCGAAAAATTCAGTTTACAACCTAATGTATAAAACGCTACTTTTTTTCTCATAAAACACACCTGTCATTTCCGTAAAGACAGAAATCTATTTATATTTACCATTAGCAATACTCATATAAGTGAGTCTTCCTATTTTTTCAGGGTGCAAATATACCAACAATAATTCGTTTACTAAAATTGAAAATCTTTCACTATTCTTTTATAATTCGCTATTTAGCAATATTTTATATTCTTTTCACATTAATCTCCTGCAAAGATTCTTTTAAAGAAAATAGAGATCATCTAGTGTTTAGATACAATGAATACTCTAACACAGAATCACTAGATCCTGCATTTGCAAGAAACCCGGGTACTATATGGCCTACCAATCAACTATTTAATGGATTGGTACAATTCGATGAGTCATTGCAAGTATTGCCCGATATTGCAAAAAGTTGGAAAATATCTGATAGTGCTTTGCGATATACATTCACCTTACGTAAGGATGTAAAATTTCATAAACACGCACAATTTAAGACTAAGGACAGCACACGATTTGTTGTTGCCAAGGACTTTGTATATAGTTTTAACAGACTCATCGACCCAAAAGTAGCATCTCCCGGCAACTGGGTTCTAAAATATGTAGAGGAATACCAGGCCTTAAATGATAGTATATTCGAAATCAGATTAAAAAAACCGTTTCCAGCTTTTTTAGGATTAATGAGTATGCGTTACTGCTCTGTTGTCCCTAAAGAAATTGTAGAATTTTATGGTCCCCTATTTAGATCTAACCCAATAGGAACAGGTCCTTTTAAATTTAAATTATGGGAAGAAAACGTTAAGCTAGTATTACGCAAGAACGAATTGTACTTTGAAAAAGACGAAAAAGGAAGACAACTCCCCTATCTTGAAGCAGTTGCAATTACTTTTTTACCAGAAAAGCAAAGTGAATTTTTACAATTTGCAAAAGGAAACCTCGACTTTCTTAATAGCTTAGATGCTTCCTATAAAGATGAATTACTTACACCAACAGGAAAATTAAGAGATCACTATAAAAATCGTATTAAAATATCAAAAGGCCCCTATCTTAATTCTGAATACCTAGGATTTTATTTAGACGGAGACACTAAAGAAATTCAGTCAGAGTATATCAGAAAGGCAGTAAACTATGGTTTTGACCGTCAAAAAATGATTACTTATCTAAAAAATGGTATCGGTATACCTGCCACAAGTGGATTCATCCCAAAAGGATTACCTGGGTTCAGAAATATCAAAGGATATGACTACAATCCAGAAAAATCCAGAAAATTGATCCAAGCGTATATACAAGAAACAGGAGATACCAACCCTACAATTCGTATCGCTACAGATTCTAATTACCAAAGTATATGTGAGTTTATACAAAGAGAGCTAGAAAAAATGGGGTTAACTGTACTAGTAGATGTTATGCCCCCTCCTACTATTAGAGAAAAAAAATGGTCAGGAGAACTGGATACTTTTAGAGCCAGTTGGATCGCAGATTACCCCGATGCCGAAAACTTTTTATCTCCATTTTATAGTAAAAACCACACACCAAATGGTCCAAACTATACTCATTTCAAAAATGACACATTTGATCAACTATACGAGGAAAGTTTTCTTATAACAGATACCAAAACACGTGAAGAACATTACATCAAAATGGATTCGATAATAGTAGCCAATGCTCCTATTGTTCCCTTATATTATGATCAAGTAACACAATTTATTCATAAAAACGTAAAAGGAATGACAACCAATCCTCAGAATCATCTTGTATTAAAACGAGTATGGAAAGAGAAAAGGAAATAGCATCTATATTACATTGCAAAAGACTTAAAAAGAAACTATTTAATCATAACTTGATCGATATTGCTTAGTATCCTCAAAAATATGTTCTAAAATCTTTTGCTCCTCTGTTGTGAATTCGATTTTTCTTCTAAGCATAACCACCTTAGCAACTTCGAATGCCTTTTTGCTTAAGTATGTTACAAAACCTGAACTCCCTCCCCAACTATAACTTGGCACAAAATTACGAGGAAAACCAGTGCCAAAAATATTAGAGCACACTCCTACTACAGTCCCTGTATTAAACATTACATTAATTCCTGACTTAGAGTGATCCCCCATCATTAAACCGCAAAATTGAAGCCCTGTTTTTGCAAAACCTTCTGTCTCATAACTCCATAATCTTACCTGGGCATAATTATTTTTAAGATTCGAAGTATTTGTATCTGCACCTAAATTACACCATTCACCCAAAACAGAATTTCCCATAAATCCATCATGTCCTTTATTCGAATAACCGAACACTACAGAATTACTAACTTCTCCACCTATTTTAGAATGTGGCCCTACGGTAGTACCTCCATAAATTTTGGCTCCCATTTTAATCGTAGAATTGTCACATAGAGCAAAAGGTCCTCGTATAAGACTACCTTCCATAATTTCGGCATTCTTACCCACATAAATCGGCCCTTTACTTGCATTAAGAGTTGCGAATTCTACTGATGCACCTTCTTCTATAAATATATTTTCTGGAGAAATTACCCGATTAGTTTCAGAAATAGGTACACTTTCTCTTCCTGCTGTCAAAAGTTTAAAATCTTTCTTTATGGCTTCTTCATTTTTTGAAAAAATATCCCATGTATTTTTAACCGTAAAAATATCTTTATCATATTCTATAATATCATAAAGATCAAAATCAACCTCCTGATCCTCTTTTGCATAAAATGCTATTGGTTCATTATCATAAAAAATGGCTTGCTCCATTTTTAACCCCTTAATTTGCTGCACGAGATCTTCAGTAGGCATATATGAAGCATTAATCATTATATTTTCCTCTAGCTCTACCATAGGATACTTGGTACTAAGATACTCTTCCGTAATCGTAGAAGTTGTTATCCCTAAATACTTTTCCCATTTTTCACGAATCGTGATAATACCGATACGAATCTCAGCAACAGGTCGAGTATAGGTAAATGGCAAAAGTGAATTACGTGATGCCCCATCAAAAAGAATATAATTCATACGTATGATTTCAAATAGATTTGTTAACTACAATGTATTTTCAAAACAAAAATAAAAACCCTAAACCAAAATCAAGAGTAATTCAATTGATTTATTAGAAAATTATTCGGATTTAAAAGATCTGTAAATAAAAAAGCCTTTCTTTATAAAGAAAGGCTTTTTTGTGTATGTATTCTATTACTAAATTACTTCTTGAATTTAGCATATTTGTTTTTGAACTTGTCAATACGTCCAGCTGTATCGATAAGTTTTGATTTACCAGTATAGAATGGATGCGATGTTCTTGAAATTTCTAATTTCACCAATGGATACTCTACTCCATCAACCTCTAGAGTTTCTTTTGTATTTGCAGTAGATTTAGTTAAAAAAACTTCGTCATTTGACATATCTTTAAAAGCAACTAATCTATAATTTTCTGGGTGAATATCTTTTCTCATTGTA
The DNA here is from genome assembly GCF_000520955.1 of Aquimarina pacifica. Taxonomy (GTDB): domain Bacteria; phylum Bacteroidota; class Bacteroidia; order Flavobacteriales; family Flavobacteriaceae; genus Aquimarina; species Aquimarina pacifica. Next base: position 72,260 of record NZ_JACC01000012.1, read on the forward strand.
TTATTCTTTTCTTTTTTCGAGGTGCAAATTTAATCATTATCTTCAAATGAACAATAATAAAATTATTTTTTTTGTCAATTTTCTCTAAAATTTCTTTTTTCAAACCGTAAATGTAACAAATTGCTATATTTGTGTACTTATGTTTTAAACATAATCAAAACAAAATTATACATGGAAAACGAAAAGCCATCCACAAAAAAAATCATTATTAACTACGGAGTTTTATTAGGTATCGCTTCTGTTACATTTAGCCTGATTGTCTACCTGACGGGCATGTACAAACAACCTCATTGGTCCGTAGGTGTCATTGGGTTTGCTATTATGATTTTTGCCATTACACTGGGCATAAAAGCTTTTAAGACAAAAAACAATGGATTTCTCATTCTATCTGATGCATTAAAAATAGGAATAGGTATAGCAATGATTGGCGGTATTATTTCTGGTATTTGGAATGTGACACTTACTACAGTCATAGAACCTGAGTATACCGCTCAAGTTATGGAGTTTCAAAAAGAAAAAATGTTACGTGATACTCCCGACATGACAGAAGAACAAGTTGAACAGATTTATGCAATGACTGATAAGCTACAAAAACCACCTATTGCATTTGCTCTTGGCCTAGTAGGAAGTTTATTTTTTGGATTTATTATATCCCTTATAACCGGATTAATATTACAAAAGAAAGAAGAGCTGTACTAGAAATGCTCTATTAGTTATGAATATATCCTTAGTCATACCACTGCTCAATGAGCAGGAATCCTTAAATGAATTATATGATTGGATTGCAAAAGTTATGCAATCCAATTCTTTTTCTTACGAAATTATCTTTATTGATGATGGTAGTACGGATGGTTCATGGGAAACCATTTTGGCATTATCAAAAAAAGATGAGCATGTAAAGGGAATTCGGTTTTTTAGAAACTTTGGAAAATCTCAGGCACTACATGCTGGTTTTGCAGCCGTAAAAGGTGAGGTAATAATTACTATGGATGCTGATTTGCAAGATAGTCCAGAAGAAATCCCTGAATTATATGATCTTATACACAAGCAAGGATATGATTTAATATCTGGGTGGAAAAGAAAACGGTATGATTCTGTGTTAGCAAAAAATTTACCTTCTAAGCTTTTTAATGCAGCTGCTAGAAAAACATCTGGTGTAAAATTACATGACTTTAATTGTGGACTCAAAGCCTATAAAAATAGTGTAGTAAAAAACATTGATGTTCATGGCGAAATGCATAGATATATACCTGTTCTTGCCAAAAATGCAGGTTTCTCTAAAATAGGAGAAAAAGTAGTGGTACACCAAGCCCGTAAATACGGAAAAACAAAATTTGGAATGAGTCGTTTTATAAACGGTTTTCTAGATTTGGTAACCATTTGGTTTATGTCACATTTTGGAAAAAGACCTATGCATTTCTTTGGTCTAATTGGTACATTGCTCTTTTTTGTTGGATTTTGTTTTTCTGTATATCTAGCAATAGATAAACTTTTTATAGAAATAAATGGTAGATTAATTGCACAAAGACCTGAATTCTATATAGCCCTAACTTCAATGATTTTAGGGACTCAGTTTTTTCTGGCAGGATTTCTTGGAGAAATCATATTAACAAGCAAAAGAAGCAAACAACGTTATAAAATTTCTGAAAGTATTCATCTTTAGAATTATTAACTATCTAAATTATGAAGTCATCAGTATCCAAAAGCTGTAAACCTTTATAATTTCTAAAGTTTTTTACCAAAATTAAATAGTATTTTTGCAACTAAAATCACAAATATGCAAATCACAGATTCTGTTATAGATACAAGAGTTAACGAGTGGTTAACACCATTTTTTGATGCAACCACTCAAAATGAAATTCAAAGTTTACAAAAAAGTAATCCTGAAGAACTAAAAGAAAGTTTTTATAAGGATCTTGAATTTGGTACCGGTGGAATGAGAGGTATCATGGGAGTTGGCACCAACAGGATTAACAAATATACATTGGGTAAAAGTACTCAAGGGTTGAGTAACTATCTAATTCAACAATTTCCGGGAGAACAACCCAAAGCAGTAATTGCATATGACTGTAGACACAATAGTGATACCTTAGCGCAAGTTGTAGCTGATGTGTTTTCTGCGAATAATATCAAAGTTTACCTATTTTCTAGTCTTCGTCCAACGCCAGAATTATCTTTTGCCGTAAAGGAATTAGGGTGTCATTGTGGAATTGTTTTAACAGCAAGTCACAATCCTCCCGAATATAATGGTTACAAAGTATATTGGCAAGATGGTGGACAACTGGTCCCACCACAAGATGGAGAAATTATATCCGAAATAAACACCATAAATTACGCAGACATTCAATTTGAAGCAAATACAGATCTGATACAAAAAATTGATAGTGAAATTGACCCCGTTTTTATCGAGAATAGTGTAAAGAACGGTAGTTTTGCTGCTTCTCAAGAAGCTAAAGATAATACAACAATAGTTTTTACATCATTACACGGTACGTCTATTACGGCAGTGCCAGATACCTTAGAAAAAGCTGGCTATAAAAATGTTCATATAGTAAAAGAACAAGCAGAACCAGATGGTAATTTCCCTACGGTAAAGTCTCCTAATCCCGAAGAACCGGAAGCACTAGAAATGGCCATGAATCTTGCTAAAGAAGTAGATGCAGATATCGTTATTGGAACAGATCCTGACTGTGATCGATTAGGAATTGCCGTGCGCAATGCAGATGGTCAGTTACAATTGCTAAACGGAAACCAAACAATGATTGTAATGACTTGGTTCTTGTTAGAGAATAAGAAAAAGCAAAGTGGACTAAAAGGTAATGAATTTGTTGCTTCTACAATTGTTTCTACTCCAATGATGAGGAGTTTGGCAGAATCCTACGGTGTAGAGTACAAAGAAGTACTGACAGGATTTAAATGGATCGCAAAATTGATTAAAGATTTTCCTGAAAAGAATTTTATCGGAGGAGGTGAAGAAAGCTTTGGATATATGGTAGGAGATTTTGTAAGAGATAAAGACGCTGTAACATCTACCCTACTAGCCTGCGAAATTGTTGCATATACTAAAGCAAACGGAAGTTCTTTTTACAACACATTACTAGAGCTCTATAGTCAATATGGGTTTTATAAAGAAAATCTAGTGTCCTTAGTAAAAAAAGGAATTGACGGCGCTGCAGAAATTAAGCAAACCATGATTGACTTAAGAAACGATCCCCCAAAATTCATTAACGAAGAAAAGGTGGTTCTGATTGAGGATTATCAGACTAGTATTGCCAAAAACACTCAAGACCAGAAAGAGCACACAATAGATATTCCAAAATCAAATGTGCTCATTTTCTATACCGAATCAGGAAGTAAAATCGCTGCTCGACCCAGTGGTACAGAGCCAAAAATAAAGTTCTATATGAGTGTGCAAGAGCCTCTTGCAAATGTTGCTGATTTTTCTAACGTACAACAAAAATTAGAAAATAGAATTGAAGCCATCAAAAAGGACCTAAAATTAACTTAAATAACAGTAGAACCTGTTTCCGAATTTTTAATGAACTACTTTAAACAAATTCTTCGCTTTGCGATTCCTTATAAATCCTACGGTATTTTAAATATTATTTGTAATATTTTTTATGCCTTATTCAGTACTTTATCTTTTATATCGTTAATACCAATGCTTAGCGTTTTACTTAAAGAAAGTAAACCCATATATGAAAAACCAATTTGGAAAGAAGGACTAAGTGGTATAAAAGATTATTTAATGGAGTATTCAAATTACTTCATTACCCTAAAATCCGAGCAAGAAGGAGAAGTTTATGTCCTAACTGCTATGGTTGGTTTAGTAATCATAATGTTTTTTCTAAAAAATATTTTCGGGTATTCTGCAATGTATTTTATTACATTTTTACGAAACGGAGTACTAAGAGATATTAGAAATAAATTATATGAGAAAATAGTAGCACTACCTTTAAGCTATTTTTCAGAAAAAAGAAAAGGAGATGTTATTGCAAGAATAACATCAGATGTTCTAGAAATACAGCATTCTTTTCTTTCCATACTAGAGTTAGTAGTACGAGAACCATTAATGATTCTCTTTACTATCCTCATGATGTTTGCTATAAGTATTAAATTAACCATATTTGTTTTTATTTTTATCCCAGTATCAGGCTTCCTAATATCACTTATAGGAAAGTCTTTAAAAAGAAAATCAGAAAAAGTTCAAAGAGAACAAGGACAATTTTTATCTATTGTAGAAGAGACTCTCGGAGGACTAAAGGTTATAAAAGGCTTTAATGCAGAGGAAATTTTTGGAAGTAAATTTCAAAATTCAACCTCTAGATTCTTTAAGTTTTCTAATTCATTACTGAATCGACAAAACCTTGCATCCCCAACAAGTGAATTCTTAGGTATATGTGTAATTGCAATTTTATTGTGGTATGGTGGTAAAATGGTTTTTATTGATCATTCTCTAAATGCTAGTGAATTTTTTGCTTATATGGGACTCGCATATAACATTCTCACACCGGCCAAAGCAATATCCAAGGCAAGTTACTCTGTTAAAAAAGGAAATGCTGCTGCCGAACGTGTATTAGAAATTCTAAATACCAAATCTCCTTTACAAGATAAAATAGATGCCAAAACTAAAGAAGAGTTCCTGTCTGATATTACCTTAGAAAATATATCTTTCAAATATGAGGATGAATATGTGCTAAATAATTTTTCGCTTAAAGTACCCAAAGGAAGTTCTATTGCGCTAGTAGGACAATCTGGGAGCGGTAAATCAACAATAGCAAATTTGGTTACTCGATTTTATGATGTAAACAAAGGAGCAATAAAAATAGATAATATAGATATCAAAGATCTTACAAAAGCTTCTCTGAGAAATCTCATGGGTCTAGTAACCCAAGACTCTATATTATTTAATGATTCAATAAAGAATAATTTGTTAGTAGGAAACAAAACAGCTTCTGACAAAGAAGTTATTGAAGCATTAGAAATTGCCAATGCTTGGGAATTTGTAAAAGACTTACCTCAAGGTATAGAAACCAATATTGGAGATAGTGGTAATAAATTAAGCGGTGGGCAAAAACAACGCTTATCAATAGCTAGAGCAGTTCTTAAAAACCCACCAATAATGATATTAGATGAGGCTACATCCGCCTTAGATACCGAAAGCGAACGTCTGGTACAATCTGCACTTGAGAATATGATGAAAAATAGAACAAGTATTGTAATTGCACATAGGCTATCTACAATACAAAACTCTGATTTAATCGTTGTAATGCAAAAAGGAAAAATAGTAGAACAAGGTAGCCATGATGTACTTCTATCCAAAAATGGAGTTTATCAAAAATTAGTAAATATGCAGTCATTCGAATAAGGATGCATTAACGATTGGTAAGTAAGAAAAATAAAAAAAGAGTGCTTTCGCACTCTTTCTCTTCACACAAATCATCTTAATTTAGGGGCTTATTCTAAAATTAAAACTCACTTTTTTTAAACCTTGTTCATCTTGGGGAAAATGAAACAATTAAATCACAATCACAGGTCAAATATAAAACTCTTCTTAATACAAAACAAGAAAAAAATGCATTTTATCGTAAAAAAACATGTTTTTAACTATATTTTTTACAAAAAGTAAGACTTTACCTACATTTAATGTAATGTACATAAAACAAAAAAGAGTGCCTCCGCACTCTTTTTCTTCACACAAATCATCTTAATTTAGGGCTTATTCTAAAATTAAAACTCACTTTTTTTAAACCTTGTTCATCTTGGGGAAAATGAAACAATTAAATCACAATCACAGGTCAAATATAAAACTCTTCTTAATACAAAACAAGAAAAAAATGCATTTTATCGTAAAAAAACATGTTTTTAACTATATTTTTTACAAAAAGTAAGACTTTACCTACATTTAATGTAATGTACATAAAACAAAAAAGAGTGCCTCCGCACTCTTTTTCTTCACACAAATCATCTTAATTTAGGGCTTATTCTAAAATTAAAACTCACTTTTTTTAAACCTTGTTCATCTTGGGGAAAATGAAACAATTAAATCACAATCACAGGTCAAATATAAGACTCTTTTTAATATAAAGCAAGAAAAAATGTATTTTATCGTAAAAAACAAACATGTTAACCATTAAACGTATTAAAAGTAAGATTTAACTTACTTTTAAACAAAATATACATAAAACAAAAAAGAGTGCTTTCGCACTCTTTCTCTTCACACAAATCATCTTAATTTAGGGCTTATTCTAAAATTAAAACTCACTTTTTTTAAACCTTGTTCATCTTGGGGAAAATGAAACAATTAAATCACAATCACAGGTCAAATATAAAACTCTTTTTAATATAAAACAAGAAAAAAATGCATTTTATCGTAAAAAAACGTAATTTCAACTATGTTTTTTATTAAAAGTAAGATTTAACCTATATTTAATGAAATATGTATAAAACAAAAAAGAGCGCTCTCGCACTCTTTCTCTTCACACAAATCATCTTAATTTAGGGGCTTATTCTAAAATTAAAACTCACTTTTTTTAAACCTTGTTCATCTTGGGGAAAATGAAACAATTAAATCACAATCACAGGTCAAATATAAGACTCTTTTTAATATAAAGCAAGAAAAAATGTATTTTATCGTAAAAAACAAACATGTTAACCATTAAACGTATTAAAAGTAAGATTTAACTTACTTTTAAACAAAATATACATAAAACAAAAAAGAGTGCTTTCGCACTCTTTCTCTTCACACAAATCATCTTAATTTAGGGCTTATTCTAAAATTAAAACTCACTTTTTTTAAACCTTGTTCATCTTGGGGAAAATGAAACAATTAAATCACAATCACAAGTCAAATATAAAACTCTTTTTAATATAAAACAAGAAAAAAATGCATTTTATCGTAAAAAAACGTAATTTCAACTATGTTTTTTATTAAAAGTAAGATTTAACCTATATTTAATGAAATATGTATAAAACAAAAAAGAGCGCTCTCGCACTCTTTCTCTTCACACAAATCATCTTAATTTAGGGGCTTATTCTAAAATTAAAACTCACTTTTTTTAAACCTTGTTCATCTTGGGGAAAATGAAACAATTAAATCACAATCACAGGTCAAATATAAAACTCTTTTTAATACAAAACAAGAAAAAAATGTATTTTATCGTCAAAATAATGTTTTTAAACTTTTATAAATCAATTAATGTAAGATAAAACTTACTTATTAAACAAACGTTAGAAAACATCATAAAACAAAAAAGAGTGCTTTCGCACTCTTTCTCTTCACACAAATCATCTTAATTTAGGGGCTTATTCTAAAATTAAAACTCACTTTTTTTAAACCTTGTTCATCTTGGGGAAAATGAAACAATTAAATCACAATCACAGGTCAAATATAAAACTCTTTTTAATACAAAGCAAGAAAAAAATGTATTTTATCGTCAAAATAATGTTTTTAAACTTTTATAAATCAATTAATGTAAGATAAAACTTACTTATTAAACAAACGTTAGAAAACATCATAAAACAAAAAAGAGTGCTTTCGCACTCTTTCTCTTCACACAAATCATCTTAATTTAGGGGCTTATTCTAAAATTAAAACTCACTTTTTTTAAACCTTGTTCATCTTGGGGAAAATGAAACAATTAAATCACAATCACAGGTCAAATATAAAACACTTTTTAATACAAAGCAAGAAAAAAATGTATTTTATCGTCAAAATAATGTTTTTAAACTTTTATAAATCAATTAATGTAAGATAAAACTTACTTATTAAACAAACGTTAGAAAACATCATAAAACAAAAAAGAGTGCTTTCGCACTCTTTCTCTTCACACAAATCATCTTAATTTAGGGGCTTATTCTAAAATTAAAACTCACTTTTTTTAAACCTTGTTCATCTTGGGGAAAATGAAACAATTAAATCACAATCACAGGTCAAATATAAAACACTTTTTAATACAAAACAAGAAAAATATGCATTTTATCGTATAAATAATGTTTTTTAACTTTTATATCATGAAAAATGTAAGATAAAACTTACTTTTAGAATAAACATTAAAAAGGCGTAAAACAAAAAAGAGCGCTTTCGCACTCTTTTTCTTCACACAAATCATCTTAATTTAGGGGCTTATTCTAAAATTAAAACTCACTTTTTTTAAAATCTTATTCACCTTGGGGAAGGTGAAACAATTAAATCACAATCACATTTCGAATATAAAACACTTTTTGATATAAAACAAGAAAAAATGCACTTTATCCAAATAAAATTGTTTTTTAACGATTTTTTATATCGAATTTAGAAAAAAAACCTTAGCCAATTAAAACACTTTATATTCAAAATACACTTTAGAATTCTCTAATTTTGAACAGAGCATAATAAATTAGAAGATTTATTTCAAAATTAAAAGTCAATGTATTTAATCCCAACAATGACATGTCCCAAATTATAAACATAAATCGATAGAGAGAATCACTTAAACAACAAAAAATGTATTTAATCTGTCTTATATCTCTGGATATCTATGTTCATCTTACAAATTTATTTACACTACTTATTATATATACCCAAAAACCTTAATTAAACCTTTTTTATGTACATTAGTCATATAAAGGTATAATACTCCAAACTTGTAACTAAAACTTATTTGATTTTTGAACACTCAAGAAGAGAAGGACTTACTATTCGATTTACAATCTGGAAAAGATATTAATACGTCTTTCGGTAAGCTTGTATCCCTTTATAAAGAAAGATTATATTGGCACATACGTAATATGCTGAAAAACCATGAAGACACCAATGATGTGCTTCAAAATGTCTTTATCAAAATACATAAGAATATAAAGAATTTTAAAGGTGAAAGTAAGTTATATTCCTGGATGTATCGAATTGCAACAAATGAATCAATCACTTTTTTAAATAAAAAAGCAAAAAAACACAACATAAGTCTTGATGAATTAAATAACCAATTAGTTCGCAACCTCGAGGCCGATGTATACTATGATGGTGATCAAATGCAATTAAAATTACAAAAAGCTATTGCTACTTTACCTCAAAAACAACAACAGGTATTTAATATGAAGTATTTTCAGGAATTAAAATATCGAGAAATGTCAGAAATTTTAGAAACAAGTGAAGGAGCATTAAAAGCCTCATATCATATCGCAACTAAAAAAATAGAAGATTTTTTAAAAAACTATTAAACCTTTTTACATTTAAAACGTCATACTTAAGTGAAAGAAAACGATATACATAAAAGAAAATCAGGGTTTAAGGTCCCAAAAGACTATTTTGAGAATTTTGAAGATGAACTCTCAAAAAACACTGAATTCTATGCATCAAAGTCCGATAGTTATTTATCAAACATAAAATCAGATTCCGGTTTTCGGGTTCCAAAAGAATATTTTACCGATGTAGAAAAAAACATTCTTAAAAAAACAGATTCAGGAGTAACAAAAGGAAAACTTATAAATTTAAGAACAAATAAACGTGCTATTATCTATGTGTCTGGTATAGCAGCAATGATTGCCATACTATTCTCATTGAATATCAATTACAAGTCAACGCAAAATATTAATGATATTGATGTAGCAGAGCTTTATGGATATCTTACGGAAGAAACCTTAGTTCTAAATGAGGAAGATATATTATCGCTATTTGATGATAATATAACGTATTCAGAAGTTTTTGTAGATGATATGACTACCAATGAAGAACTAATGAATTACTTATCTGAAGAAGAGCTTGAGGACGAATTAATATTTACCGAATAAAATAAAACCTATGAAAAAAATACTGGTGCTTATTAGTTTTGTTTTTATTACAATAGGCGCATTCGCTCAAAATATGAGTGGTGCAAAAGAAAAAATAAAAGCATATAAAGTTGCTTATATTACAGAACATTTAAACTTAACCAGTTCTGAAGCAGAACGATTCTGGCCAATATATAATAAGCATCAAGAAATAATTAATAATTTCAAGAAACAAAGACGACAGATAATCAGAAGTCTAAAAGAAACTTCGCAAAACTCATCAGATCTTAGTAATGAAAGAGTAAGTGAGTTATTGAACAACTATCTAGACGCAGAGGAAAAGAAAAATGAATCCCAAGAAACATCAATTACTCAATTAAGAAAAATAATATCTGATAAAAAAGTGATACAATTGATCAAAATAGAATCCGATTTTAATAAGAGAATACTAGATAAAATAAGAGAACGAAAAAGAAATAATTGATTCTTTATCTATTATTTATAAAATGAAGCCTATTTCTTAGAATAAAATGCCAATGGTATGTTCTTACAACTATAAGGAATAGTATACATCAAAACATTTTTTTACTGAATAGGTTGTACTACATCAAAAGTAAAACATACCGTCAGAAACTAATGATAAGTATGTTAGTTCTTTTTACACTTAATAAATTACCATCAAATGCAATGCTAATTGGCTTCAAAGACATACCTTTGCAGACCTTAAAAAAACAGCCTAATGCGTTTACACAGAAATCTGGTTTTTGCAGTTATAGATGGACTGCATGAAATATTTAATGAAGAAGCATATGCCGATAAGGTAGTTCAAAAACTACTGAAACGAGATAAAAGATGGGGTTCTCGTGATCGGGGTTTTGTTGCAGAAACTATTTATGAGATCGTACGTTGGAAACGTCTATACGCAGAGATTGGCGAAGTAGCAGCTCCTTTCTCTAGAGATAATCTATGGCGAATATTTGCAGTATGGGCCACATTAAGAGGAATTACGCTCCCTGACTGGAAACAAATCGCCCCTACTCCAACTAGACGTATCAAAGGTAAATTTGATGAGCTCAGCAAAATAAGAAAGTTTCGAGAATCTATACCGGACTGGATAGACGAGATAGGAAAAGAAGAATTGGGAAAAAAGTGGGATCAGGAAATAAGTGCACTAAATACACAAGCACCTGTCGTTTTAAGAGCTAATTCTTTAAAAACTACCAAAGAGACTCTAAGAAGTCTTCTCGAAGACGAAAATATTGACACCGAATTTGTTAAAGGGTATCCATCTGCGGTACAACTTACAGAAAGAACCAATGTATTCTCAACAGAAGTGTTCAAAAAAGGCTTTTTTGAAGTACAAGACGCATCTTCTCAGCTAGTCGCAGATTTCTTAGACATTAAACCTGGGCAACGTGTAGTAGATACATGTGCAGGTGCAGGAGGAAAAACGTTACACCTTGCTGCCCTAATGCAAAACAAAGGGCAAATTATTGCAATGGATATCTATAGCAATAAATTAAAAGAATTAAAAAGAAGAGCTCGTCGAGCAGGAGCTCATAATATAGAACCTCGAGTAATCGAGAGTACAAAAGACATTAAAAAACTACACAACAAAGCAGATCGTGTTCTTATTGATGCTCCTTGCAGTGGTTTGGGTATATTAAGGCGTAATCCAGACGCTAAATGGAAATTACGTCCTGAATTTCTTGAGACCATAAAACGTACTCAATCTGAAATTTTAGAAAACTATTCGAAAATGGTAAAGCCAGGAGGAAAATTAGTATATGCAACTTGCTCTATCTTACCCTCAGAAAATCAAGAACAGGTAAAAAAATTCTTGAACACAGAGGTAGGAAAAGATTTCACCTTTTTAAAAGACAAAAAAATCCTTTCGCATGAGTCAGGTTATGATGGTTTTTACATGGCATTATTAGAAAAAAAACAGCACCAAGGCACATAATTCAGGATTAAAATACTGAGCTTTTCTTGACTGAGCATGTATACTATGTTGTCATACTTTATCTGTAACCCATTATTGTTAAAATTAAGTGAATAACTATCAAACCGAATACGTAGTTTTATGCAAAAAATTATACAGAAAAACAGTAGATTTGCAGGGTATTATATCTGATGTCAAATTTTGGCATATACCTATTAATTAACTATAACAAACAATCGAAGTATGATTCTTTTCTTCGGAAACCAAAACGAGAAAGTATTTGCCGTTCAAACAAACGCTGAAATCTCAGCAGAAAATATAAAAAAACTCATTTGGTTATTTGGTAGTACACCAAAAATAAGTGGGGCGTCGATTGACGCTTTTTTTGTTGGTCCACGATCCGCAATGATCACTCCATGGAGTACAAATGCCGTAGAGATTACTCAAAATATGGGTATTACTGGAATAATGAGAATTGAAGAATTTCAATCCGTTTCTAAAGATCATACTAGTTTTGATCCTATGCTATCACAAAAATATGAAAAGCTAGATCAAAATATATACACTATAGATATTCAGCCAGAACCAATTGTACAAATTGAAGATATTGCAGCATATAATGCTACTGAAGGTCTTGCTCTGAATAAAGAAGAAATAGAGTATTTAGAAAGTGTTAGTATAAAAATCGGACGAAAACTTACTGACTCTGAAGTATTCGGCTTTTCTCAGGTTAACTCTGAGCATTGTCGTCATAAAATTTTTAATGGTACTTTTGTTATTGATGGACAGGAACAACCTGTATCTCTTTTTAAGCTTATCAAAAAAACATCAGAAGAAAACCCTAACGGTATCATTTCTGCCTACAAAGACAATGTTGCTTTCGTTAAAGGCCCAGAAGTAACACAATTTGCTCCTAAAACAGCAGATAAGCCAGACTTTTATGAAGAAACTGCATTCAATAGCGTTATTTCCTTAAAAGCAGAAACTCATAATTTTCCTACTACAGTAGAACCTTTTAATGGAGCAGCTACTGGTTCTGGAGGAGAAATCAGAGATAGACTTGCCGGAGGTAAAGGCTCTTTACCACTTGCAGGAACAGCTGTTTATATGACTTCCTATTCGAGACTAGAAGAAAATCGTCCTTGGGAACAAGGAATGCAGGAAAGAAAATGGCTGTACCAGACACCAATGGATATTTTAATCAAAGCATCCAATGGCGCTTCGGATTTTGGCAATAAATTTGGGCAACCACTAATTACAGGATCTGTACTTACTTTTGAACACGAAGAAGACGCAAGAAAACTTGGTTTTGATAAAGTAATAATGCAAGCAGGAGGAATAGGATATGGTAAGGTTGAACAAGCAATCAAAGCACAACCTAAATCAGGTGATAAAATCGTTATCCTAGGAGGAGAAAACTACAGGATTGGTATGGGAGGAGCTGCAGTGTCCTCTGCCGATACAGGAGAATTTAGCAGTGGCATTGAACTAAATGCTATACAAAGATCTAATCCAGAAATGCAAAAACGTGCTGCGAATGCTATTCGCGGTATGGTTGAAAGTAAAGAAAATACCATCGTATCAATACATGACCACGGTGCAGGTGGGCATCTTAATTGTCTTTCTGAACTAGTAGAAGAAACAGGAGGTAAAATTGACCTAGATAAATTACCCGTAGGTGACCCGACACTATCAGCCAAAGAAATTATAGGAAATGAATCTCAGGAAAGAATGGGACTTGTTATAGGTAAAAAAGATATCGACACCCTACAACGTATTGCAGAAAGAGAGCGTTCTCCCATCTATCAGGTAGGAGATGTAACAGGAGATAACAGATTTACCTTCAAATCTAATACCAAAGGGGATACTCCTATGGATTTGGCCTTAGAAGACATGTTTGGCAGTTCTCCTAAGACAATAATGACTGATAAAACTGTAAAACGTAATTATACAGAAATATCATACGTACAGAGCAGTTTCTCCTCATATTTAGCCCAAGTTTTGCAACTTGAAGCTGTAGGATGCAAAGATTGGCTCACAAACAAGGTAGATAGATGTGTCGGAGGTAAAGTGGCAAAACAACAATGTGTTGGAGCTTTACAACTACCTCTCAACAATTGTGGAGTAATGGCACTAGATTATACAAGTAATCATGGAGTTGCTACAAGTATTGGGCATTCCCCAATTTCAGGACTGATAAACCCAGAAGCGGGAAGTAGAAATTCTATTGCAGAAGCGCTTACCAACATTGTGTGGGCTCCATTAGAAGATGGACTGCAGTCTATTTCATTATCTGCAAACTGGATGTGGCCATGCAAAAATGAAGGAGAAGACGCAAGGTTATATCAAGCAGTAAAAGCAATATCCGAATTTGCAATTGATCTTGGTATAAATGTTCCAACCGGAAAGGATTCTTTATCAATGAAGCAAAAGTATCCTAATGAAGAGGTTACATCTCCGGGGACTGTTGTTATTTCTGCAGCTGCACATTGTAATAACATTAGCAAAGTAATAGAACCTGTATTACAAAAAAAAGGAGGAGATATCTACTATATAAATATGTCAAATGACACTCATAAATTAGGAGGTTCTTCTTTTTCACAAATTATGAATACATTGGGTTCTGAAACCCCCAACATTAAGAATACATCAGAATTCAAAAAAACATTCAATGTTATACAGGATTTAATTGGTCAGGATAAAATTATTGCAGGACATGATGTTGCTTCTGGCGGACTTATTACCACATTATTAGAACTATGTTTTGCTGACACCAATTTAGGAGCACAGTTAGACCTAAGTAGTATAGGTGAATCAGATACTATTAAATTATTATTTTCAGAAAATTCAGGAATCGTTTTTCAAAGCGCACTCGATGCTAATGTAGAAGAAATTTTACAAAAAAATGAAATAAAATTTTATAATATAGGTCGTGCAGAAGATGGTAATATCCTAAAAATAAAGAATAAAGAGAATTCTTTCTCTCTTTCGATTGAAGAATATCGTTCACTATGGTATAAAACCTCTTTCTTATTAGATCAAAAACAAACTGCTAATAATTTAGCGAAAGCCCGATACCAAAATTATGTCAATCAGCCCTTACGCTACAAATTCCCCGATCATTTTACAGGAATAAAACCTGCTGTCAAAAAAGATGTAAATAAACCAAAAGCAGCGATCATAAGAGAAAAAGGAAGCAACTCTGAAAGAGAAATGGCTCATGCAATGTATCTGGCTGGTTTTGATGTTAAAGATGTACATATGACTGATTTAATTTCTGGAAGAGAAACCCTAGAAGATATTCAATTTATAGGTGCTGTCGGAGGTTTCTCTAATAGTGATGTTTTAGGTTCTGCCAAAGGATGGGCGGGTGCATTTTTATACAATGAAAAAGCAAACATCGCATTAAAAAAATTCTTTGAACGAGAAGATACGCTATCTTTAGGTATTTGTAATGGATGCCAATTGTTTATGGAACTAGAAATAATCAATCCTGAACATAAGGTACACGGAAAACTTCATCACAATGATTCGATGAAACATGAAAGTAACTTTACTTCGGTAAAAATTCAAGAAAACAACTCTGTAATGCTATCTACTTTAGCAGGAAGCACATTAGGAGTTTGGATTTCTCATGGTGAAGGCAAATTTAATCTACCTTTATCAGAAGATCAATATAATATTGTTGCAAAATATGGATACGACACCTACCCTGCAAATCCAAATGGATCTGATTACAATACCGCAATGTTGACAGATAAAACCGGACGTCATTTGGTAATGATGCCACATATCGAACGATCCATTTTTCAATGGAATTGGGCCAATTACCCCGCCAATAGGCAAGATGAAATTTCTCCTTGGATTGAAGCATTCGTTAATGCAAAAGAATGGCTAAAGGATAAATAATACACCGAAAATCTTAAAAACACTAATTAGGATAATTCTATAACTACTTATAAATCAAGAGTAGCTAAGGTAAATTAATGAGATATTAGCAACAAAAACGTAAAATATTGTCAAGTTCATAAAAAAAAACAGGTTTTTTTTTCATATATTACCCTTGCGAATTATGATATTTTTTTTAATTTGCGAAGCTATGCGTGCATAATAATTTTTTTTCTAAGATTATTTTAAGTGTAATGCATCTTGTTTTTAGACATTATGATTTTAAATAACTAAGAAAACTATCCTAAAACAGCTTATGACAACAATTACTAGATTATTTGATTTTCCACATTACCAGCTAGAAAAGTTCAATTTAGAAAAGTCTTTGATAACAAAATATGATGGAAAATGGACTGCTACTTCAACAAAAGAATATGTAGAAAAAGCAAATAAAATAAGTAGGGGGTTATTACGATTGGGGGTTAAACCCAACGATAAAATAGCCATAATCTCTAGTAATAATAGAACTGAATGGAATATTACGGATATTGGTGTGCTTCAGATAGGCGCCCAAGACGTACCTATTTACCCTACAATCTCTCAAGAAGACTACGAATATGTATTGAATCATTCGGGAGCAACTTATTGCTTCGTATCTGATGATGAAGTATATCAAAAAGTCAAAAACATACAGAAAAATACATCTTTAAAAGAAGTCTATTCATTTAATTCTATAGAAGGTTGTAAAAACTGGACTGAAGTATTAGAATTAGGAAATGATGATAGTAACCAAAATGAAGTAGAAACCCTAATGGCTTCTGTAAAAGAAGATGATTTAGCTACACTTATATATACATCTGGTACTACTGGAAAACCTAAAGGAGTGATGCTTAGTCACAAAAATATTGTAAGTAATGCATTAAACTCTTACACTCGGTTTCCAATACCAGAAGGCGAAGTGAAATCTTTAAGCTTTTTACCCGTATGCCATATTTATGAAAGAATGCTCATGTATTTCTATCAGTACGCAGGTATAAGTATTTATTTTGCTGAATCCTTAGAAACCATAAGTGACAACTTAAAGGAGATAAAACCTGAAATAATGACAGCTGTACCTCGATTACTTGAAAAGGTATATGATAAGATTATTGCAAAAGGAGCAGATTTAACAGGTATTAAAAAGAAACTTTTTTTCTGGGCTGTAGATTTAGGTCTTCAATACCAACCCTATGGTGCCAATGGGTGGTTTTATGAAAAAAAGCTTGGTCTTGCAAAAAAACTCATATTTAGTAAATGGCAAGAAGCTCTAGGAGGTAACCTAAAGGTAATAGCATCAGGAAGCGCTGCGCTACAACCCAGACTTGCAAGAGTATTTAATGCCGCAGGAATTGGTGTTATGGAAGGATACGGTCTTACAGAAACTTCTCCTGTGATATCTGTGAATGATGTTAGAAACAAAGGATTTAAAATTGGTACCGTAGGAAAGCTTATCCCAGAGACAGAAGTAAAAATTGCCGATGATGGCGAAATTCTTGTCAAAGGACCTCAAGTAATGCTTGGGTACTATAAAGATGAAGCCAAAACCAACGAAGTATTAAAAAACGGATATTTTCATACAGGAGATATCGGAGAAATTGATAGTGAAGGTTTTCTGAAAATTACTGATCGTAAAAAAGAGATGTTTAAAACATCAGGTGGAAAATACGTTGCCCCACAGTTGATAGAGAACGCTATGAAACAATCTCGCTTTATCGAACAAATAATGGTGGTAGGTGAAGGAGAAAAAATGCCTGCAGCATTCGTACAACCAAATTTTGAGTTTGTAAAAGAATGGGCAGAACGTAAAAATATTCAAATCGGTAATTCGGTAGAAGAAATGATCAGTAATCAAACAGTTATAGATCGTTTCCAAGAAGAAATAGACGAGCACAATAAAAAATTCGGAAAATGGGAACAGGTAAAAAGATTCGAACTTACTCCAGAAGAATGGAGCATCGAATTAGGACACCTCACTCCTACTATGAAACTTAGAAGAAAAATAATAAAAGAAAAGTATAAAGCACTATATTTGAAAATTTACGGCTAATTCAATTCACTGATTACAGCACTATACGTGCACAAGCTCAACTATTAATCAGTAAACTCCCCAATTTTTGGGGAGTTTTTTTATTAATTCAATAGAAAAACGTAAATTACTTACACTTTTCTCATTTTTTTTATTTTTTTTATTATGCATGCATAATAAATTTTCTTATCTTTACGAGAATATTAATCATTTTAAATGAGAGAGAAGACAATAGATTACGTGTTACGCGCTACCTGGATGGCGGTAACCAAGATGTATAATGAAGAAGCAGGCAAAAAAGGCAGCACAATGTCTAC
This sequence comes from Aquimarina pacifica, assembly GCF_000520955.1. GTDB lineage: Bacteria > Bacteroidota > Bacteroidia > Flavobacteriales > Flavobacteriaceae > Aquimarina > Aquimarina pacifica. The sequence continues at coordinate 90,219 of NZ_JACC01000012.1, forward strand.
TGGTTTTGCCTTACTAAGCATTGATCCAGAAAACGGAACACCCTCTACCTCATTGGGTCCTAAAATGGGCATGGAAGCTACAAGTCTATCCAGAACGCTAAAAGCGATGGAAGAAAAAGGACTGATCTTCAGAAAGAAAAACCCTCAGGATGGCCGCGGAGTTTTAATTCACTTAACCCCATTTGGCAAAGAAATGAGGAATTTTTCAAGAGAGGTCGTTTTTACATTTGACAATGTGGTGCGAAAAAATATTCCTAAAGAAAAGTTAGATACTTTTTTAGAAGTTTTTCAAATCATAAATGACTTAATAGCGTCAAAGAAAATTTATTCGAATCAAGAATCTATATCATCTTAATATAACCAAAAGTTAAAAATGAAAAGAACCATTAGAAAAGTTGCGGTTGTCGGGTCAGGAATTATGGGATCCGGTATCGCATGTCATTTTGCTAATATTGGTGTCGAAGTGCTACTATTAGACATCGTTCCCCGAGAACTAAATGATAAAGAAAAAGCAAAAGGCCTTACCCTCGACAATAAAGTAGTCCGCAATCGATTAGTAAACGATTCACTTAAAGCGGCTTTAAAATCTAAACCTTCTCCTATTTACAATCAAAAATTTGCCAATCGAATCTCTACAGGTAACTTAGAAGATGATATTCATAAAGTGGCTGATGTAGATTGGATTATCGAAGTTGTTGTTGAAAGACTTGATATCAAAAAAATAGTCTTCGAAAACTTAGAAAAACATAGAACGCCTGGTACATTAATTACATCAAATACATCGGGTATCCCTATAAAATTTATGAACGAAGGTAGAAGTGAAGATTTTCAAAAACACTTCTGCGGAACACATTTTTTTAACCCGGCTCGGTATTTAAAATTGTTTGAGATTATCCCTGGCCCAAATACTTCTAATGAAGTTCTAGATTTCCTTAATGGTTACGGAGAACAATTTTTAGGAAAAACCTCGGTCATTGCCAAAGACACTCCGGCATTTATAGGAAATAGAGTGGGTATTTTCAGTATTATGAGTCTTTTTCATATGGTGAAAGACATGGGATTAACTATAGAAGAAGTAGATAAGCTTACCGGACCTGTTATCGGAAGACCAAAATCAGCAACATTTCGTACCGTAGATGTTGTAGGTCTTGATACCTTGGTTCATGTAGCAAATGGTATTGCTGAGAACTGTAAGGAAGATGAACGTCACGAACTTTTCAAACTGCCTGATTTTATCAACACAATGATGGAAAACAAGTGGTTGGGAAGCAAAACAAAACAAGGATTTTATAAGAAAAATGTAAGTGCAGAAGGTAAAAAAGAAATCCTTTCTTTGGATCTTGATTCATTAGCATATAGAGAAAAGAAAAGAGCCTCGTTCCCTACTCTCGAAATGACAAAAACTATCGACAAAGTAGTTGATCGTTTTAAAGTATTGGTAGCAGGAAAAGACAAAGCTGGCGAATTCTACAGAAAGAATTTCTCGGCTTTATTTACATACGTATCAAATCGTATTCCTGAAATAACAGACGATCTCTACAAGATTGATGACGCGATGAAGGCCGGTTTTGGTTGGGAACATGGACCTTTCCAAATTTGGGATGCCATAGGCGTAGAAAAAGGAATTGAAATAATGAAATCAGAAGGATATGAACCTGCTGCTTGGGTAAACGATATGATTGCTTCAGGAAGCACTTCATTTTATACCGTGCAGGATGGCGCAACATTTTTCTACGATATTCCGCAAAAGAAGCAAATAAAAATACCCGGACAAGATGCGTTTATTATTCTTGATAACATCCGTAAATCAAATGAGGTATTCAAAAATAGCGGTGTTGTTGTAGAGGATCTTGGCGACGGAATTCTTAATGTAGAATTTCAGAGTAAAATGAATACTATTGGTGGTGATGTTCTATCTGGATTAAATAAAGCAATTGATATTGCAGAAAAAGATTTTCAAGGATTAGTTGTTGGTAATCAAGGTGCTAATTTTTCTGTAGGTGCTAACATTGGTATGATCTTTATGATGGCGGTAGAACAGGAATATGATGAGCTTAATATGGCTATTAAATATTTCCAAGATTCTATGATGCGCATGCGTTATTCATCAATACCTACTGTAGCCGCTCCCCATGGCATGACACTTGGTGGTGGATGCGAATTATCGCTTCATGCAGATAAAGTTGTTGCAGCAGCAGAAACCTATATGGGGTTAGTAGAGTTCGGTGTAGGTGTAATACCAGGTGGTGGCGGATCAAAAGAAATGGCTCTAAGAGCCTCTGATCTTTTTAAGAAAGACGATGTAGAGCTTAATATACTACAAGAGCACTTCCTAACCATTGGTATGGCCAAAGTTTCTACCTCGGCTTACGAAGCCTTTGACACCAACCTACTACAAAAAGGAAAAGATATAGTTATAGTCAATAAGGACCGCCAAATAGCCACGGCCAAAGCACATGCAAAATTGATTGCTGATCAAGGATATACACAACCTATGCGTCGTAAAGATGTAAAAGTATTAGGAAAACAAGCACTAGGAATGTTTTTAGTAGGAACCGATTCTATGGAAGCTAGTAAGTACATATCAGAGCACGATCATAAAATTGCTAATAAGCTTGGATATGTAATGGCAGGAGGCGATCTCTCTGAGCCCACTTTGGTAACAGAACAATATTTACTAGACCTAGAACGTGAAGCCTTTTTATCGTTATGTACAGAACGTAAGACATTAGAACGTATTGAACATATGCTTAAAAAAGGGAAACCGCTAAGAAACTAAAATATTGAGAATTTAGTATTAAGTACTTAGATAATAATAAGATGCATAAAGTTGAAGATTTAACAATTTGGAGAATGTCAATTGATTTGGCTAAACTTGTTTATCAACTTACTAGTGCTCTTCCTTCTAATGAAAAATACGGATTGATTTCTCAAATAAATCGTAGCGCTATTTCTATTTCTTCAAATATCGCCGAAGGTGCAGGAAGAAATTCTAATAAAGAATTTAAACATTTTTTGAGTATTGCTAATGGATCAGCTTATGAACTTCAAACACTTCTGATACTAACAATAGAACTTAATCTCCTAACAGAGGAAAAAGTAAAACCTAGTATTCAATTCGTCACTGAAATTCAAAAAATGAATTATTCATTACAAAGAAGTATTGAGAAAAAAATCTCAGTACCCAATACTAAAATCTAAAATCTATTTTTCAAAATGAAAACAGCATATATAGTAAAAGCATATAGAACAGCCGTAGGAAAGGCTCCACGTGGAGTGTTCAGATTTAAAAGAACCGATGAATTGGCAGCAGAGACAATTCAACATATGATGAAAGAGTTACCACAACTAGATAAAGATCGCATTGATGATGTTATTGTTGGTAATGCAATGCCAGAAGGGGCACAAGGACTAAATATGGCACGTTTAATCTCATTAATGGGGTTAAACTCTATCGATGTCCCAGGAGTTACAGTAAATAGATTTTGTTCCTCGGGTATAGAAACTATTGGTATTGCAACAGCAAAAATTCAATCCGGAATGGCCGATTGTATTATTGCTGGTGGTGCAGAAAGTATGAGCTCTGTTCCTATGACAGGTTACAAAACAGAATTAAACTATGATTTAGCCAAAGCGGGACATGAAGATTACTATTGGGGAATGGGTAATACAGCAGAAGCTGTTGCTAACCAATTTAATGTTTCTCGAGAAGATCAGGATGAGTTCGCTTATAATTCACATATGAAAGCATTAAAAGCACTAGCAGAAGATCGCTTTCAAGATCAAATAGTTCCTATTAATGTAGATCAGGTTTATGTTGATGAAAATGGTAAAAAAGCATCCAAATCATACACAGTTAATAAAGATGAAGGCCCGAGAGCAGGAACATCAAAAGAGGTCCTTGGCAAATTAAGACCCGTTTTTGCTGCCAACGGTAGTGTAACTGCGGGTAATTCTTCACAAATGAGTGATGGTGCAGCTTTTGTAATGATTATGAGTGAAGAAATGGTTAAAGAATTAAACCTAGAACCTATTGCCCGACTAGTGAATTATGCCGCAGCCGGTGTAGAGCCAAGAATTATGGGAATTGGTCCTGTTAAAGCCATACCAAAAGCACTGAAACAAGCAGGATTGAAACAAGATGATATCGAGTTGATAGAACTTAATGAGGCTTTTGCATCACAATCCCTAGCAGTAATGAGAGAACTTAATATAAATCAGGATATCGTAAATGTTAATGGCGGTGCTATTGCTTTAGGGCATCCGCTTGGCTGTACAGGTGCAAAATTATCGGTACAACTCTTTGATGAAATGCGTAAGCGAAACATGAAAGGAAAATACGGTATGGTAACTATGTGCGTAGGTACAGGACAAGGAGCTGCTGGGATATATGAATTTTTAAACTAAGTAGAATAGAGATACAAAACCTGAGTATAAAGTACACCTACTTTATATTTTATACTCAATATGAATTATTAAAATCGGATAAAAAATGAGCGAAACAATAAACAAAGACATTCTGAGAGGAGGACAATTCCTTGTCAAAGAAACGAAATGCGAAGATGTATTTACTCCAGAAGATTTTTCTGAGGAGCAAAAAATGATGCGAGATAGTGCAAAAGAATTTGTAGATCGTGAACTATGGGCACATTGGGAACGGTTTGAAAACAAAGATTATGCCTATACAGAAGAGTGCATGCGTAAAGCAGGTGAACTAGGATTACTTGGAGTTTCTGTACCAGAAGCTTATGAAGGTCTTGGGATGGGGTTTGTTTCAACCATGTTAGTTTGTGATTATATATCCGGTGCCACAGGATCTTTTAGTACTGCCTTCGGAGCACATACAGGTATTGGTACTATGCCAATTACACTTTACGGAAACGAGGAACAAAAACAAAAGTACGTTCCTAAGTTAGCTACAGGAGAATGGTTCGGTGCCTATTGTTTGACAGAGCCGGGTGCAGGTTCTGATGCCAATTCGGGTAAAACAAAAGCAGTATTATCTGACGATGGTAAAAACTATCTGATTTCTGGTCAAAAAATGTGGATATCTAATGCTGGTTTTTGTAGTGTGTTTATCGTCTTTGCAAGAATAGAGGATGATAAAAATATTACTGGATTTATTGTAGAAAATGACCCCTCTAATGGGATTACATTAGGAGATGAAGAGAAAAAATTAGGAATTCACTCTTCTTCTACTCGTCAGGTATTTTTTAGTGATACCAAAGTACCAGTAGAAAATATGTTATCAGAGAGAGGTAATGGGTTTAAGATTGCCATGAATGCTCTTAATGTTGGTCGTATCAAATTAGCTGCTGCTTGTCTAGATGCACAACGTAGAGTTATTGGTGAAGCTACAAAGTATGCTAATGAGCGTATTCAGTTCAAAACACCTATCATGAACTTTGGTGCTATCAAAGCCAAAATAGCTGATATGGCAACCAATACATACGCAGATGAGTCTGCTAGTTATCGTGCGGCAAAAAATATTGAAGATAGAATTACAATTCGTCAAGCAGAAGGCAACTCTCATCAGGAAGCAGAACTTAAAGGGGTTGAGGAATATGCAATCGAATGTTCTATCCTAAAAGTAGCTGTATCAGAAGATGTTCAAAATACTTCCGACGAAGGTTTGCAAATCTTTGGTGGTATGGGATTCTCTGCAGATACCCCGATGGAGTCTGCCTGGAGAGATGCTCGTATAGCAAGAATATATGAAGGTACAAATGAAATCAACAGAATGTTAGCGGTAGGAATGCTAATAAAAAAGGCAATGAAAGGACATGTAGACCTTCTGGGGCCTGCAATGAAAGTTGCCGATGAACTTACTGGTATTCCTTCTTTTGATACCCCTGACTATTCGGTATTATTTTCTGAAGAAAAAGAAGTGATCGCAAAAATGAAGAAAGTGTTTCTTATGGTTGCAGGAGCTGCTATGCAAAAATTCGGAGCAAAGTTAGAAGAACATCAACAATTATTGATGGCCGCTTCTGACATTCTTATAGAGATTTACATGGCCGAATCTACTATTCTTCGTACAGAGAAAAATGCAAAACGTTTTGGTGAAGACTCTCAAGAAACGCAAATAGCAATGTCACAATTGTATTTATATAATGCCATTGATATCGTTATCAAAAAAGGAAAAGAAGCTATTGTTTCTTTTGCTGAAGGAGATGAGCAACGTATGATGCTAATGGGACTGAAACGTTTTACCAAATATGCTAACCAGCCCAATGTTGTAGCATTAAGAACTAAAATTGCAGATAAAGTAGCTGCAGAAAATGGATACTGCTTTTCATAAGCAACATTGCCATCCCTGAGGCTTTAAATCAGGGAATTGTTTGATTTTGATTTAAGACACCACTTTTCTACCTAAGAAAAGTGGTTTTTTATTTCCAAAAAAGACATACACCAAAAGAGTTATTAGGATGAATCATTTAACAACTAATATGATATTTAAATAGCCTATTCTGATACTCCCAAATACTCTTTTTCTCCTTTCCCTATATTGCTTCATCACTTATACAAATAGTTTTCAATACGTTACAATTATATATATCATACAATCAAAGAATAAAAAATAAAAGCTTGGTAATTTATTATGAAATCACATGACATAAAACTAGAGCATAAGAAAACATATTACTTTATCTATTCTATGCACATACCAAATTAGAATGTTCCGGCATCCCTAAATACGATATGATCATTTCTATTTGTTTGGGTGTATAACAACGAGAACGATATTCACCTATTTTGTTTTCAAAAGGCCTAACCCAATTGGCAAATGTTTTGTCGGTAACAGCGTATGCTTGAGCAATTGTTTTTTTTGACGTTGACTTGTATTTCATAGAGTTTTTGGTTTTAAAAAGTTTATGAATAAAGATTAATATCTGTGATTGTTGCCTTTTTTATACATACGGCAATATGTTGTAATTTTATATTTTGTTTCTTTTACTACTTTTTTTTTAATGTGTAATGTATCTAATCAGTGTAAAACCATTTTTGAACAATTAAAGATTCAAAATTTTCAACTTACACATACCATTATTATATATTCTCTTCTATCATCTACTGTTATATATAGTTAAAAAAGAATTTTGTTTATTTTTTTGTATCTTTGAATCAAATACAAAACAAATATAGTACAAAATAATAAACAAAACAACATTAAAGTTTACTATATTGAACTATTTAATTTATTTTTTTGAATTTCAAATAATTAGATTCAAAATTTTAACTCTCGCATATGGACCTACAGAAAATCAAAGAAGTAGCAGATCAAAAAGGTAAACTTATTAAGGATTTAATAGAAAGTACGGGTATTAAGAAAGGGACTCTCTTTAATTACATGAAAGGCAAAACCCCAATAACACTCGAAGCCTTTCTTAAAATATCCAATGTTTTAGAAGTGACTCCTTTCGAACTTTTAGAAAAAGTTCAAAATATTAAACTTGATACTACCGCTAGTCAATTATTACAAAATATAGAATCAAAGCGAAATACCAATACTATCAATCCTCATAATGTAAACGTAATGATGATCCCTTTAATAAATCAATATGCCTATGCAGGATATCTAAATAGTTTTACTGACACTACTTATATAGAGGACCTACCAAAAATGCCATACCTAGCAGATAGAGAATACAAAGGTAATTATGTGTTTTTTGAAGTAAAAGGAGATTCTATGGACAATGAGAGTTATGAAAGCTATCTAGAAAGCGACCTTATTCTATGTCGAGAGGTGCGACAAGACTTTTGGAGCAGTAAATTACATATTAATAAATGGGATTTTGTAATTGTACACAAAACAGAAGGGATATTACTAAAGAGAATATCAAATCACAATGTAGAACAAGGGATACTTACATTACATTCATTAAATAATTATTACAATGATTTTGAGGTACACCTCAAAGATGTTGCAAAAATATTCAATGTTGTTGATGTACGAAGACACCGAAACCGGAGATAATTCTGACCCTTTTTACAACAAACCTGAGAATTAAAATCCGTAAAACCGAAATAAGTAATATTATGGATGAAATAAAATAGTCAAACAATGGAAATCTCAAAAAATATAGGATTGGTACTTTCTGGTGGAGGCTTTAAGGGAGTAGCCCACATTGGTGCGATACGCGCAATAGAAGAGGCTGGTATTAAGCCTACCCATATCTCAGGTACAAGTGCAGGAGCTATAGTAGGGGCTTTATATGCCGGTGGATATTCAACTCAAACTATTAAAGACTTTTTTTACAGCACAACCATATTTAAATTAAATAAATTTACTCGAAAAAAACCAGGAGTTTTGGACTCTGAAAAATTTGCTGAAGATCTAGCTACATTTTTTCCTGAGAATACTTTTGAAGCATTACAAAAACAACTTTATATTACTGCTACGAATTTGGTAGAAGGAACACGAAAAATTTTCAGTAGCGGATCACTTATTAACCCAATAATAGCTTCGGCAGCATTTCCAGGGATTTTTTCGCCAGTAATGATCAATAACGAATTATATGCCGATGGTGGGATCTTAGACAATTTTCCCGTCTCTCCTCTTATCAAAAATTGTGATTTGATCATAGGTATAGATGTATCTCCTATTAAAAAACCAAAAATAACAGATTTTAAACATTCATATAATGTAATACAGCGAGCATACTATTTGCGTACTATGCCTAACTCAGAGTCCCTATTTAACCACTGTAACATTATAGTTCAACCAACGGTCCTTGCTAATTATGGGATATTTAGTAGCACCAAATTAGATGAAGTATTTGATATTGGTTACCAGGAAGCAAAAAAACAATTAGAAATTTATAAAAAACAAGAAAGGTCATGATTCAATTATTAAAGGACAATTATGGCAATCTTTTCGAAAAAGAATTACTGTTAGAAATTAATGGAGTGGGTACCTTTAAAACCATCCCTGAGGGATTTACAATTATACGACCTGGGAGCTATACCACATCTATGCCTCTTATTATAGAAGGAGCTATAAAAATCATTAGAGAAGACGCTAATGGAGATGAGTTATTATTGTATTTTTTAGAAAAGGGTGATACTTGTGCAATGACACTCTCTTGCTGCTTTGGGCAACATAAAAGCGAGATAAAAGCCATTACTGAGACCGAAACTACTCTAATCATGATTCCCATAAGAAAAATGGAAGAATGGATTACAAAGTACTACTCATGGAGAAATTTTGTTTTTGAGAGCTATCACAATCGCTTACTAGAGGCTATAGAAACCATTGACAGTATTGCTTTTCTGAACATGGATGAACGCTTACTAAAATATTTAAAAAACAAAACAAAAATCAATCAGAATACTATTATAAAAAACACACATCAAGAAATTGCATACGATCTGCATACATCTAGAGTTGTTATATCTAGGTTACTTAAAAAACTCGAAAATGAAGGAAAAATACAACTTAACAGAAATAGTATAGAAATCATCTCCCTATAACTGCCCTCCAGAACACCTCCTTTATAAATTACCTAGTAAAAATTTCAATAGTAGTTATAACATACTGCCCTCCTTATGTTATCAATAAAAAACACCCTACTCTCTTTATAATTAGACTCTGTAACAAATGTTACTATACTTTGAGGTTTTAAGAAGTATTTTTGAAAATAAAATTTTAAAAAACTTACCTTCTTCCCCTAAATCGGGAATCATACATATTAAAACCTATGAAAGTAGAACAAATATATACAGGATGCCTTGCTCAGGGAGCATATTATATAGAGAGCAATGGTGAAGCAGCAATTATAGATCCTTTACGAGAAGTACTCCCCTATTTACAGAGAGCCAAAAACGATAATGCCACTATAAAATATATTTTTGAAACTCATTTTCATGCAGATTTTGTAAGTGGTCATGTTACTTTAGCAAAAGAAACTGGTGCCTCTATCATTTATGGACCCAATGCTAACCCATCATTTGAAGCTATAATTGCTGAAGACAAACAAGAGTTTCCTTTGGGAAATTGTACAATTATTGCATTACATACACCTGGCCATACGCTAGAGAGTACAACATACCTTCTTCGTGATGAACAAGGAAAAGACCACGCTATTTTTAGTGGAGATACTCTTTTTCTGGGTGATGTTGGGAGACCAGACTTGGCACAAAAATCAGCTGATATGACACAAGAAGACTTAGCCAGTATACTCTATGATAGCCTTCGTACTCAAATCATGCCTTTATCTAACGATATAATTGTATACCCAGCTCACGGTGCAGGATCTGCATGTGGCAAAAATATGATGAAAGAAACTATTGACACGCTAGGGAACCAAAAAAAAATCAATTATGCTCTTAGAGCTAACATGACCAGAGAAGAATTCATAAAAGAAGTTACAGATGGTTTACTACCTCCTCCATCGTACTTCCCTTTGAATGTAAAAATGAATAAAGAAGGATATGAAGATATTGACACCGTATTAGAACGAGGAAAACGCCCTCTTTCACCCGACGAATTTGAGGACCTCGCCAATAAATCAGGCGCAATTATATTAGACGTTCGTAACCAAAGTGAGTACATCAAAGGACATATACCACGCTCTATTTTTATTGGACTTGGCGGTGATTTTGCTCCGTGGGTTGGCGCATTAATTGCCGATGTACAACATCCTATTTTACTTGTGACACCAGAAGGAAAAGAAGAAGAGAGTATAATTAGACTTTCGCGTGTAGGTTTTGACAAAACACTAGGATATCTAAAAGGTGGTTTTCCCGCTTGGAAAAAAGCCACTAAAGAATATGATATAATAGATTCTATCACTGCATTAGATTTACAAAAAATCATAACTGATTCTGAAGTTCAGGTTTTTGACGTTCGAAAAGAAAGCGAATTTCTTTCCGGACATATTAACAATGCAAAAAACACCCCTTTGGATGCTATTAATGATCACTTAACCAAGTATCCCGAAAACAATAGCTTCTATGTACATTGTGCAGGCGGTTACAGATCTGTGATTGCAGCATCCATATTAAAAAGTCGAGGCATCCATAATCTTGTCAATGTTGAAGGTGGAATTGGAGCCATTAAAAAAACATCTATAAAAATGACTGGAGCTACTTGCTCTCAAAAATAATACAACAAGTATACTAAGACTTATATGTAGTAATTAATAAAAACACAATTTGCTGTGAATTAATAATTTTAATACCTCAAAAAACAAACAAACTGTTACAAATCACAGCTTTAAGAACAAAAGCATACCTCTTTGTAACAAAAGTTACTGACCAAAGCTATATAATTCAATTTATTTACAAATAAATTATACGCTATATGGATCAACTATATCAACCATGGCCATGGTACATTTCGGGGCCACTAATTGCATGGGTATTACTCGCTTTACTTTTTGTAGGTAAAAAATTCGGAATGTCATCAAACTTAAAAACTATTTGTACAATTTGTGGTGCAGGAAAAGTTTCTTCTTTTTTTAGAGTAGACTGGAAATCTCAACTCTGGAATTTAGTGGTAGTTCTTGGTGTTATTATTGGTGGATTTATTGGAAGCACATATCTATCTAGAGACACATCTGTAAACATCTCGCAGGCAACGAAAGACCACCTCAAATCGATGGGAATTACCGATGCTGGCACTAATTTCTTACCAGAGATGTTGTTTTCAAATGATATATTATCAAATCCAAAAGCCTGTATATCATTAATCGTCGGTGGTCTATTGGTCGGTTTTGGAGCTAGATATGCTAACGGATGCACATCAGGTCATGCTATTTCTGGGTTAAGTAACTTGCAACTACCATCTCTAATTGCCGTAATAGGTTTTTTTATCGGAGGATTAATAATGGTTCACCTTCTTTTTCCATTAATTTTCTAAAATCAAATCAAATAACCATCACGATTAATAATATCATCAAAAGTAATAATCGTTAAAAATTAATCAATGAAATTTATAACATATCTCTGTATTGGTATCTTCTTTGGGATTATATTAGTAAAATCAGAAGTTGCATCATGGTTTAGAATTTATGAAATGTTTCAATTTGAATCTATTCATATGTACGGAATTATTGGTTCTGCTATCCTAAGTGGTATTCTAATCATACAATTTATAAAAAGACTACAACTAAAATCTATTTATGGAAAAGAGATCAACATTCCTGCGAAAGAAAAAACGATATTCAGATATATCTTTGGCGGCATTATCTTTGGATTAGGTTGGGCTCTAGCCGGTGCATGCCCTGGTCCTATGTTCGCTCTTTTGGGCGCTGGATACATTCCTATAACACTAGTTATTCTGTCATCTATTTTAGGAACTTTTTTATATGGATTGATAAAAAACAAATTGCCTCATTAAGCTTTCTTCCTACTATAAAAGAAATACGAAGCTTTTCTAAAAAACACAAAAATAGACGGGTTTGACAATTACCTATTTATAAATGAACAGACATCATAAAGCTTATTTTTAGGTAAAAACAGGTTTTACAGTTTAAAAATAGCAACAAAAAAACACCCAATAAATACTATTTATTGGGTGTTCTAATATTTTTATTGACTTTGTATTTACATAATTTTTCTTACCAACAAGTAATAAGATCCTAAGAGAGTTACCCCCTTACATTTGAGCAGATAACTTATTTAGCTGTGCAGATTTGATTTGCATATACTTACTAATATTCTCTATTTCTTGACCAGAAAGCTTAGTCATCAATGAATTGTATTGCTTCGTTAGATCACTACTTGCTTCATTTAATTTTAGAAAAGAATCCATATCTTTTGCCTCGACAGCTTTTTTGTAATTAGAAATGTATCGCTCGTAATCTTTTATATACTTTTTTGCATCCGTATTAGATGTTTTTGCCCCTGTACCAGGTATTGGAATAAATTTACTATTTCTTTCGAATTCCTTTTTCCCGTCATTTTTATTTTTCTTAACGGTCTTTTTTTTCTTTTTTACTGCCGGCTTCTTTTCCTCTACAATCTCTTCCACGGCCACTGCAGTAGAATCTTCAACTTTCTCAACAACCTCCAGTTTATCAGACTTAGGGTCTTTTTTACAAGAAAAATTTGCCAGCAATGCTGTACAAAGAAGAATAATTACCATGGATTTTTTCATAATTTCAATTTTAGGACAATCAGTTTTTATTAATAGTATCTCTGAATTTTTAATAAATTAATGTACAAAAAATTATTGTAATACCATACTCAATTCTTCAAAATTCATTTCTTTCTGAGACCCATTTATCATATCCTTAACAGTAAACGATTCATTTTCAATCTCTGAGGTACCAGCCAAAACAACAAATGGAATTTTTCTTTTATTCGCATATCCCATTTGCTTTTTCATTTTTGCATTATCTGGATATAATTCTGCACTAATTTCATTTTTTCGCAACATATTTACAGCTTTCATGCTATATAATGCCTCTGCATCACCAAAATTAATGAACAACACTCGAGTTGTCGGAACGACTGTCTCAGGAAACAGATTTAGCTCCTCAAGAACCATACAAATCCTATCTAAACCAAATGAAACACCTACTCCACTAATATTTTTTAAACCAAAGCCCCCTGTGAGATCATCATAACGACCTCCTCCTCCTATCGATCCCATTTTTACATTATCAGGCGCTGCTACTTCGAATATTGCTCCTGTATAATAATTTAACCCTCGAGCCAAAGTAACATCGAGGTCTAATGTAGCTGTTTGCAAGGGTGTTTCTTCTATCATATTCATGATAAACTGCAATTCTTGTACACCTTTAGTACCTTCTTCTGATGAAGCCAGCATATCTCGAAGTTTATCAATCTTTTCTGATGTTGTTCCCGTAAAGTTAAACAAAGGTTTTACATGGGTAATCGCACCTTCAGAAATCCCTTTACTCAGCATTTCTTTCTTTACACCTTCTTCTCCGATTTTATCAAGCTTATCTAATGCAACAGTAAAATCAATAAGCTTATCTCCTTCGCCGATAACTTCTGCAATACCGGAAAGAATTTTTCTATTATTTATCTTAATGGTAACTCCAGAAAGATTCAGTTTGGTAAAAACGGTATCGTACAAATTAACAAAATCTACCTCTTGCAATAAAGAGTTACTACCTACAACGTCGGCATCACATTGATAAAACTCCCTGAACCGTCCTTTTTGAGGCCTATCTGCACGCCATACAGGTTGAATTTGAAACCTTTTGAACGGAAAGTCTATTTCATTTTGATGTTGCACAACATATCTTGCAAAAGGAACTGTTAAATCATACCGCAGTGCTTTTTCACTAATGCGTGGTGTCATTTTTTGACTATTCCTAGCGGCATATAAATCATCATTTACTTTGCTCAAATAATCTCCGCTATTGAGAATCTTAAAAATTAATCGATCTCCTTCTTCTCCATATTTCCCCATAAGTGTATCACTATTCTCAAAACTGGGGGTTTCTATAGGTTGAAAACCAAATAATCGGAACTGCGTTCTTATTACATCTACAATATAGCTTCTTTTTGCTACTTCTATTGGAGAAAAATCACGTGTTCCTTTTGGTATGGATGGTTTTTGTGCCATTATCTATGTATTATGAATAGTATAATCTTAAACAAAATAATTTAATCGTAGTAATTACCTACGGATATCTATATTTAAGGCTACAAATATCTAAAAAAATAAAGCAGGTACTTAATTAAAAGCCAAGAAAATTCCTCATCTCAGATTACACCTCTTTATCCTTAATTAACTTAGCAAAGTATCGATACAAATCACCTTGTGTTATATTTGCTCCTTGCTGAATTAATGCAAATTTATCGATATTCTTATCAGTACTATACTCCTTTGATGCATTATAAAAAACAACTTCATCGTTTAGCAAATTATTTTGCAACCACTGGTACCCCTCTTTTGTAGTTATATCAATAGCCTCATTATTCACTTTGACAGCTATTAAATACATTTGATCTTCGGCAAGCTCAAATAAGTGTATTTGATCACTTGAGAAATGTTCTAGATACTTTGCATTAGTCAATGCTTTTTCCCAAACCAAATCACTAAAAACATCAATCTCTTCTTCTGCCACCTCTGGCTTACTTTCTTTTATAGCGCTCCATTCGTCAGCTGTGATAGATTGAGTTGCCAAAAAATTGATAAACTCTACATGAAGCTCTTCTAATTGCTCCTTACTTAATCTTTGATATTTCATTCTAAAAAAATTGAGTGCAAAAATACTTATAAAAAGATGATTATAAAATTATAACGAGCGCATTATACTGTATTATCTACTGCGACAAAAGCATCAACTATATCCTATTCAAATTAAAAAACTACACCATTAAATAACAAAAAAAGACCGCTATCAAAGCGATCTTTTTATATACAGTATATTCAGAAATACAATAAAATACTTACTATAACCTGAATTGTAAATTATTATGCTTGAGCAACTACCTCAAAAGGCACAGCTGCAATTACAGTTCTATGTAAACGAACAGAGGCTTCATATTGCCCTAAACGCTTTATTGTTCCTCCTGGTACAGTAATAAACTTTTTATCTAATTGTATATCTTCTTTAGCAAGTGCTTCAGATACATTTGCATTAGATATAGAACCAAACAACTTACCACCTGTTCCAGATTTCGCAGAAATCTTTATTTCGAATCCAGCAATTTTCTTCGCTAATTTCTCAGCGTCTTCGATTTCTTTCTTCTCTTTAAAAGCACGTTGCTTCAATGTTTCTGCAAGTACTTTTCTTGCAGAAGGTGTTGCCAAAACAGCTAGGCCATTTGGGATCAAAAAGTTACGTCCATAACCATTCTTTACTTCTACTACATCGTCTACGAATCCTAGATTCTCAACGTCTTTCTTTAATATAAGTTCCATAATGTTATGACTAAGTTTATTTTAATAAATCACCAACGTAGGTCATCAAAGCCAAATGTCTAGCTCTTTTTACCGCTACACTTACTTTACGTTGATATTTTAAAGAAGTTCCTGTAAGACGACGAGGTAACAATTTACCTTGCTCATTTACAAAAGCCATTAAATATTCAGGATCTTTATAATCTATGTATTTAATACCAGATTTTTTGAAACGACAATATTTCTTTGTTTTCGAAGTATCAATATTAAGAGGAGTAAGATACCTGATCTCTCCGTCTTTTTTTCCTTTAGCTTGTTGTTCTATAGATGACATAATTAAGCTTTTTGTTTGTTTCTATTTCTTCTCTTTTCTGCCCAAGCAATTGCATGCTTATCAAGACGTACAGTAAGATAACGCATAATTCGTTCGTCTCTTCTAAACTCTACTTCAAGTGAGTTAATAACTTCACCTGAAACTTGAAATTCAAATAAGTGATAAAAACCACTTTTTTTGTGTTGGATTGCATAAGCTAATTTTTTTAGCCCCCAATCCTCTTTTGATATCATCTTGGCACCATTAGAAACAAGAATGTCTTCGTATTTCTTAACTGTTTCCTTTATCTGATCATCAGATAAAACGGGATTCAAGATGAAAACAGTTTCGTATTGATTCATAAAAATCTAGTTTAAATTAAAAAATTGGCTGCAAAAGTAAGATATTTTTTTGGATTATCAAATCACTAAAGCTAGAGAATAAAAAACTTATACAATATATAGACAACTAAATCTTCCCGTTCGTTCTACTTTTTTGAAATACCCACTCTTAATTACTTAAATCAAAACTAAGACACATGGATCTTAAATATAATTTTTAAGGGAAAAGTTAAAAGTTTTTAACATAAAACAGCTTCACAACAAATAGAGTTTGATCAAAAATAAAACACTCAAAAAATGAACACTATTTTCATTATTTTAACATTTTGAACAATATTTTACGCAAAAAAACAGCCAATTAGATTAAGAATATTGAACGATTTCAAAACATTACTGTTTCGATGAAACACTATTTTAATCGACAAAAAACCCAAAATCCTTGTATGGATAATTTATATTCACTAATATTGTACTTAGAATTTTAACACTAATACGAGTGGAACAATCTAAACTAAAATGCGCGGTAGTCGATGATTCCCGCCTACAGAGACTTGCTATAGTAAAGCTAATAGACGAACATTCATCACTAGAATTAGTATCTGAGTGGAACAATGCTATTGAAACAAAGAATGGATTGCTTGATACTCAAGTTGATTTATTGTTTCTAGATATAGAAATGCCTATTCTTACTGGATTTGATCTTTTAGATGACTTAGAAAATAAACCTCACATAATTTTTGTGACGGGTAAAACGAAATATGCTTTCAAGGCATTTGATTATGATGCTATAGATTATTTGAGAAAGCCTTTAAAGAAGGATCGTTTTAATGCTGCTGTAGAAAAAGCATTGAGTATGTCTCGTATTGGTAGTGAAAACCCTGCTGTAGAAGATGATGATTATATTTTTGTAAAAAGTAATCTAAAAAAGCGCAAAATATTCTTGAGTCAATTAAAATATGTTGAAGCTCTCGGTGATTATGTAAAACTTATAATGGAAGAAGGAGATCCTATTGTTGTTCTGGCAACTATGAAATCTTTTGAAGCTCAATTACCAAGCGACCGTTTTTTGAGAATTCATAAATCTTATATCGTAAATCTAGACAAGGTAGAACGCTATAACAGTCGAAATATAGAGATTGCAGATGAGAAAATACCGTTAAGTAGACACAAAAAGAACTTCTTAATCGAAGCACTTAATAATTAATAGTTATCTACATTTAATATAATTCGCACTCCTGAAAATTCTTTTATACCACTAAAAGTTGTGTGTATTTTTTTTATAGCCTCTTTTGTTTTTTGTAAAGATTGCCCTTGTGGTATTTTTAGCACCAGATTTTTGTGATATTGATTACGAATTCTAGATATTGGCGGAAACTCAGGGCCAAGAACATACTCCTTAAAAATATTTCTATACGACTTGGCTAGCCAATTCATAGCTTCATTTACTTTGTTATAGTCCTTATGTTTTCCGGTTACTTTTATAATTTTATAAAAAGGCGGATATTTATATAGATACCTTTCTTCTATTTGATCAGCATACATCCCGGCATAGTCATTTACAGAAACTTGCTGTAAAATCTGATGAAAAGGGTTATACGTCTGAATAAGTACCATACCCCTTTTCTTTGTTCTCCCAGCCCTACCTGCCACTTGCTGCATTAATTGATAACTGCGCTCATGTGCTCTGAAGTCAGGGAAATTAAGTAAATTATCTGCATTCATAATCCCAACAAGGCTTACATTCCTAAAATCTAATCCTTTTGACAACATCTGTGTACCTACCAACACATCTATTTCACCTTGCTCGAAACGATTAATTATTCGCTCATATCCGTGCTTGCCACGAGTGGTATCCTGATCCATTCTGCCTACTGTATGATCAGGTAATAATTCTTGTAGTTCTTTTTCTATTTGCTCTGTACCAAAACCTTTTGTTGATAATTCTGTACTACTGCATGCCATACATTGTAATAACATTGCCATATGATACCCACAATAATGACACCTCAATTGATTTCTGTAATTATGAAAAGTAAGACTAACATCGCAATTAGGGCATTGAGGAGAATGCCCGCATGTATTACATTCTACAACAGGAGAATACCCTCTCCTATTTTGAAAAAGAATAACTTGTTCTCCTTCTTGCAATGCCTCTCTTATGGCCAATAAAAGGGTATCACTAAAATGCCCTGTCATTTGCTTTTTTTTGTATTTGGTCTTAATATCTACTAGATTGATCTCTGGCATTAGAACATCACCATATCTTCTGGTTAATTTTGCTATTGCATACTTTCCTTGCTCAGCATTATAAGCCGTTTCTAAAGAAGGGGTTGCCGATCCAAGCACGACCTTTGCCTGAAACATTTTTGCCAGAACGATTGCTGTATCTCTAGCATGATACCTTGGGGCCGGATCATATTGTTTAAATGTATTTTCATGCTCCTCATCGACCACAATAAGACCTAAATCAACAAAAGGAAGAAATATAGCAGACCTAGCACCAATTATTACTTGTGCTTTTGATTTTTTTGTTCTAACATTATTCCAGACTTCTACTCTTTCATTAACAGAGTACTTCGAGTGATAAACACTTAATTTTTCTCCAAAATATTCTTGTAAGCGCGTAATAAGTTGTGTGGTAAGCGCAATTTCTGGTAATAAATATAGTACTTGCTTATCTTCAGAAATTGCCTCTTTAATTAGTTTCACGTATACTTCGGTCTTGCCAGAGGATGTTACTCCATGAAATAAGCATACATCCTTATGGACAAATGATACTTTTATTTCTTCAAAAGCTTTAGACTGAAATTGATTAAGCTCTTTGGTTTCAATTGCCACCTCCCCTTCATATTGTACACGATCTCTTTGCTTATAATATTCCTGCAAAACGCCTTTATCAACTAGTGATTTTAATGTACTAGAAGAACTTTTTGAAGTTTTTAAAAGCTCACTAAACTTTATTGGTTTTGTTTGCTGAGCCTGCATCGTAAACAGATGCATTAACACTTCTCTCTGTTTTGGAGATCGACTCATAGTATCTAATAACCCTCTTAGAGCTTCTTCTTGACTATAATCTGCATGTAATCGAACAAAACGAACAGTTTTCGGTTTATATTGTTCATAAATTTCCTCCTGAACGGTAATTACTTGTTTTTCTAATAACCGCTTGATCACAGGAAGTACATTTTTTTTACCTACAATATTCATGATTTCCTGAATACGCAGCAGACTTTGGTATTGTAGTGCTTCGTATATAAGAAATTCATCATCTTTAAGAAGTGATTCATCAAAAACAGAAGAATCGTTTCTCTGTATCGTGGTTTCACTTTCTAATAAAAAAGCACCGGGAAGGGCAGCTCTCATAACCTCACCTGTGGTACACAAATAATACTTTGCAATCCAGGACCAAAGATCTAACTGCTGTAAAGTAACGATTGGGGATTCATCTAGAATATGTTCTATTTCTTTTGCTTCATATACAGATGGTGCTATTTGATGAACTTTGGTAACCAAAGCAGCATAAATTTTACTCTTCCCGAACTGAACAGCAACCCGCATTCCCGGATGTAAAAAGTCTGCTTCTTTTTTATTGATACTATACGTAAACTCTTTATCAAGTGGTATAGGAAGAATTACATTTATAAAATATGACATTCGTTGATATGAAGAACTACAAATTTATTACTACTACCCCTCTCTAAGGAATAGCATAAGTCCATCAAAACAAAAATAAAGATTTCAGATATAGATAAGAATTAATTTTAGTAATAATACTAAATAAACTATATCATAAAGCATATTAACCTTCTTTAGTCACTACCATTTTTGACTTCGAATACAATAGTGCAAAAAAAACCGACTCACTAAAAATAGGTAGTCGGACAAGTTTTAACACTTTTACTTTTCTTTATTCTGCCACACCCAACATTCCTCCTTTAATTAATTGACAAGCGGGCTCATTACCTAGCCATATTTTGAATAGTGCATATTTGAAATCTCTACCTGTAATAAAACCAAGCTCTTTACCATTTTTATACGTTTTTATGCCCTTACCTTTAATATAAACTAGGTCATAAAAATCATTAATCTCCATAGGAGAATCAAAAAGCTTGAGAAAGTCCTCTATTCGCTCATCTAGACTTTGAGTATTACCAAACATAGAATCATCAAATCCTTTTCTGAATACTTTTATCATTCTTTCATTGGTAACTTTTTTTGATGCTATATTTAATCGAATAGCCATCGTCTCATCTGAGTCTAATACTTTTTTATCATCTGTATATTTTGTTTTGGTATATAGAGATCCAGAATATGTTTTAAAGGATAAGACTTTTCTCATCGCCCCTCCGTTAAAGCTTAATTTTTCGCCATCAAAAGAAAGCGTGTCAGGAACAACAATAGTACCTATCCTATTTTGTGCATTTACAGACAATCCTAGAATAAATATGAATACAAGGGTAGTTATTTTTTTCATCGTCAAGTTTTTATAATTCTATGGATTAGTCTATAAAAAGTAAAAACCTAACGGTATAAAACGTTAAAATTTAACAAAATAAATCTTAACTCTATAAATGCAGTAATAATATAACAAAACCTATTGAATACTAACTATATTTTAATCCAATTTTGTGTTCTATATAAAAAGGCGATGTACCCCCTAACATTAAGTATTTCAGGATTGTCCTCGTCTACCCATATTTTACATTTATACACTTTTCCATTTTCAGGATCTAGAATAGTACCGTTTTCATACTCATTTCCATCTTTTTCTAACCCTTTAATAATCACCATTCCTTCAATTGGTTTATTATAGTCATTACCTTTACATTCTACACATAGTTTTCCTCTCTCTGATTCTTCTAATACTTGTTTTACTTTACCATAGATCTTATTCCCCTTTTGATAAATTTCGACAATAGATCTTGGTTTTCCTGTATTATCATCGATCGTTTTCCAACTTCCTAATACTTCTTGCTGTGCATTCGTAATTGTGGTGGTCAATAGTAATAAAGCCACGCTCATTTTAAAAAAAATCATATTCATAGTTTGAGTTTGTATTACTTATAACGTAAAAATGGCTACTTGAATTCTCAAGCAGCCATTTTTTTATGTTTTTTATATAATTTATTGTATACCTAACATTCCGTTCTTTACTGCTTCACTAGCGGGTTCATCACCCAACCATATTTTGAATAAGCTGTACTTAAAATCTCTACCTTCTATTACACCAAGCTCTTTACCATTCTTGAATGCTTTAACTCCAACTCCTTTAACATATACTAAATCAAATACATCATTTTTTACAATTGGTTCATTAAAAAACTTAATAAACTTTAGTATTCGTTCGTCAAGAGACTTTGTATTACCGAAAGTAGCCTTATAGAAACCATCTTTTACCGCTTTTATCATTTTTTTTTGAGTTACAAAACCAGAAACAATATCTAACTTAATAGCCATGGTCTCATCGGCATCGAGAATGACTCTCGGATCATTACTACTTTTCTGTAGATATAATCCCCCTGCATACAAATCGATCCATAACATTTCTCTCATTCCTGCTCCATTTAGCTTAAGATCTACTTCCTCAAATTTTTGTTCATAAGGCAAAATAGCCTTTCCAATCCTAATCTGTGAATTGACATTGGTAAAAGAGACAAAAACTAAACATAATAAAATAATATTTCTCATTGGTAATCAAGGTGTTAATTGACGTAAATTAAATTTTACTTACCAAAAATACAGAAAATTTGTTATGCATACATATAAAATTCTAAAAAAAATGCTAAATACATGCGTTTTATCGGATAAATACGTATTTTAACCTAGAAAGAGCCTAGCATTTCACTTTTTAGTCCCTTATCCGCAGGTTTATCTCCTATCCATATTTTAAAAAGTGCTTCTTTAAAGTCTAATCCTTCTACATATCCTTTTTCTTGACCATTCTTGTAAATTACACTTCCCTTTCCTTTTTCGTACACTATATCATAAATTTGACCAACTTCTATTTCATCTTTTATAAAACCGACAAATTTGTTAATTCTTTTGTCCAAAGAAGATGTATTATTATTGGTTGACTTTTTAAAACCATCCTTCAATGCTGCAGCCATTTTGCTTCTAGACATCATCCCCGACAATATATGTAATTTGATTGCCATAGTCTCATCTGCCTTTGCTATCTTATCAGCGCTAGAGCTTTTTTTCTTAAGATATAAACCTCCTGCATAAATATCAAAGAAGAATTTCTCTCTTAATCCTGCGCCATTAAAAACCAGTTCTTCTCCTCCGAATGAAACGGAAGCTGGTAATGTTGCGTCACCCACTTTTACTTGAGCTTGAGTACTTGTTATTGTTATTAAAAAGACAAATAAGATGCTTATTTTTTTCATTTTTCTTAATTTTTATGTTTTAATGCCTAAATATATTAAAAATTCTTTCTTAATTTAATTAGAGCCGCATTTAATTCGAATCCTAATAATAGTAAGTTTGCGTTGAGCCAGATATACACCATTAGAATGAGCATGGCTCCAATTGACCCATATAATTTATTATAATTTGAAAAATTATCAATATAAATACCAAATAAATAGGTCGTTACTATGATTAGAATTGTGGTCATAAAAGCTCCTGGTGAGAAAAACTTATTTTGTTTTCCTTCTGAGGTTCCAAAGTAAAATAAGGTTGCTATAATTACAAATACCATAAAAACAAACAACGCATATTTTCCAATGGTTAACCAAAAAACAGTATCATCTACTACTCCAATTTTATTTAAATCATCTACCAAATACGAAAAGTATAAGGTTCCTATCACTGTTATAAGCAATAAGAATGCCACAATTATAGAAACTCCCAAAGCAACTATGTATTGCTTTATAAAATTACGGTTAAGGGTGACATGATAAGAATATTCAAACCCAGAAAAAACTGCATTTATACCATTAGTCATTAAAAAAAGAGAAAGAACGAAAACTGTAGATAATAGGCCTCCCCTAGGGTTCGAGGCTATATCATCGAATATTTCTTTAAAAAAGACTTTTGACTGACTAGGTAATGCTGATGCTATAAAATCAAAAAAGTTATCATGAAACCCTTCTATTGGTACTATCGGAATTAAATTAAGTAGAAACAATAAAAAAGGAAATAAGGATAGAAAAAAGCTCCATGATATAGCACTAGCTCTAGCCGAAAAAGTCCCTTTAATAATACCTATTGCATAAATTTCTATTAAATCATATATCGATAAGCCTTCAAAACCAGGAAGAATAATTTTTTTTCCGATTGATACTAAAACATTAATAACCGGAATTTTTTTGAGCTTATCTTCTATAGGTTTTGACATATGTTATATGGCTTTCAAACTAAGATCCAAATTATGTACCGAATGAGTTAATGCACCACTACTTATATAATCTACACCGCACTCTGCATACTCTCGAATAGTATTTTCGTTAATTCCACCGCTTGATTCTGTTAGACAGGTATCACCTATTAATTTTACTGCTTTTCGCGTATCCTCAAAATTAAAGTTATCAATAAGTATGCGATATACCCCTGGTGTCTCTAATATTTCCTTGATCTCATTAAGGTTACGTGCTTCAACAATAATTTTAAGATCTTTATTGGTATCTACAAGGTATTTTTTTGTCTTCTCGATTGCGTTTTTAATTCCTCCTGCAAAATCAATATGATTATCCTTGAGCATAATCATATCATATAATGCAAATCTATGATTTTCTCCTCCTCCTATTTTAACAGCCCACTTCTCTAATGCTCTTATCCCAGGTGTGGTTTTTCTAGTATCCAAAATTTTGGTCTGTGTACCCTCTAATAATTTTACAAAATAATTAGTTTTTGTAGCAATGGCACTCATTCTCTGCATAGCATTAAGTACCAGTCTTTCTGCTTTAAGAATCGACTGTGAACTTCCTGAAATCAAAAAAGCAATATCTCCATACTTAACAGGGGTACCATCTTCTATTTTAACCTCAATTTTTAATTCTGGATCAACATACTCAAATACCTTTTTAGCAAAATCAACACCTGCCAAAATACCTTCATCCTTTACCAGAAGTTTTGCTTTACCAGTTATGTGATCAGGAATACAAGCTAACGAACTATGGTCTCCATCTCCAACATCTTCTCTAATCGCATTGGCTATTATTAATTCAATTTCTTTGTCAAATTGAGCTTTTGTAATCATAGTGAATGGTTATTTTTGCTAAAGTAAAAAAAGAAGTCGGAATTTTACCCTTCATATTATAATTAAGAGTTATGAGTTTTTTTACATTGAGTGCATCTTTCTAAATAAAAATTAAAAAAATGACCATTAGACTAATCGCAATCGGCAAAACAGATAATAAATTTTTAGAGGCCTTACTTGTGGATTATATAAAAAGATTAGGGTTTTATATCAAATTTTCTTTTGACATCATTCCAGATATAAAAAACGCAAAAAACCTAAGCGAAACCCAACAAAAAGATAAAGAGGGAACACTTATTTTGACCAAATTAAATACTTCTGATGTTGTTGTGCTTCTAGACGAAAATGGAAAACAATATAACTCTGTTGATTTTTCTAATGTTTTACAAAAACATATGAATAGTGGAATCAAACAATTAGTTTTTGTGATTGGCGGCCCTTATGGGTTCAGCTCTAAACTGTATGCTCGCGCAAATGGTAAGTTATCCTTGTCAAAAATGACTTTTTCGCATCAAATGATACGACTATTTTTTATTGAACAGTTATATCGAGGATTTACTATTTTGAGAAACGAGCCTTATCATCATAGATAACAAACGCTTACTATTGTTACCTATAATGATAAAACTTGTTTTTTTTTGGACATTATATTATTTAACAATATCCTGTATTGAATTAAATATATTTATGAATTTTTCCTCGAATTGAGTGTCTACATTATTCTTATCCAAAGAAGCGATTAACTTTCCCTTTTTAAGTTTTATTTGATATTTTTTTTCTGAACCATTCGTCTCATCACCATAGTAAAACACCTTATCTTTTATCTTTATGATATCCAAATGTTTGTCTAAATAGCGCTTAAGTTGTTGAGTTTTATCAGAAGGAAAACTAGCCTCAAGAGTATATTCTTCCTCATCATTTGCAATACTAATATTTACTTGGTATCCTTGATTTTCTGATTTGTGATCTGAATTGCTTCTCACAGTTTCTATTACTGTTTTGGTCTGAGCATTAGTTATTAATACACTTACCATTATAAAAAAGACTGTTATACTTGTTCTCATAAGATTCGTTTTTTGATTAATAATTGATTGATTTAAAGGTTATTTATCTTGACGTTATCAATTTTAATTCTTCTCCTATATTCTTAAATCTTTTGACGAGTTTATCCGAAGCGAGTTCCTTGTTTACATTAATTCGTAGTCGGTTTCCTTTTAATCGCACTTCATATATTTCTTCTTCTTCCACTTCTTTTTTCCAAAAACTCACACCTTCGGTAGTGGTCATGTTTTCTTCACCGAATTGATCTGTCAAATACTCTTGTACGTGCGTGTTTAGATTTTCCATGAATCGTACTTTTATTCGATAATCATTATCCATATCTAGCACTGTAAAAGATCTATAATACCTATCATCTTCGATATTATTTCCTTGACTTACTGATACTTTAGAGCAACTATCTTGTTTCGTAATTGTTTGTGATTTTGCAGATAACAGCCCCAAAATAAGGCTGATCAAAATTAATGCTATTGTTTTCATACTGTTCGTTTTTTGATTTTTATTAATTAGATTGATTGATTTTATTCTTCTACTCTAAAAGTAAGCCCTACTCCTCTGGCACTTTCTATTGTGATATTATGATCTTGTTTAAAATATTTTCTCAGTCTACTTATAAAAACATCCATACTCCTTCCTGAAAAAAAATCATCATTTTCCCAAATTTCATTTAGCAGGTCTTCTCTTTTAATCATTCTATTTTTGTGATCATATAGGTATTGAATTAATTTAGTTTCTTTTTCTGTTAACTTTTGTTGGCTGTCATCTAATTTAAGACAGTGATTTATTGGATCAAATTTATAGTTCCCTATGACTACAACCTCTTCTTTTACAGACGGGACTCTTTGTGAACGTCTTAGTATATTCTGAATTCTAAGAACTAAAATATCTGCTTCAAAAGGTTTTACTATGTAATCATCTGCACCTAACTTTAGTCCTTTTATTTTATCGTCTTTCATTTTTTTGGCTGTAAGAAATATAAACGGTATCTCTGGGTTCAGATCTATCACTTTCTCTGCCAATGTAAACCCGTCCATTTTGGGCATCATTACATCAAAAACACAAATATCAAATTGCTGCCTACTAAACATATCAAGTGCTTCTTTACCATTCTTAGCCCAGCTAACATGATACTCATGTATCTCGAGGTACTGCTTTAGTATACTACCAAAATCAAAATCGTCTTCTGCTAATAATATATATCTCTTCATACTTTAACTCATGGGGGTTGTTATTATAAAAGTTGTACCCATATTCGGTGCACTCTCAATATTTATTTCTCCGTTATGCGCTTTAATTATTTGATCTGCGTAAAACAAACCTAATCCCAAACCTTTAACATCGTGTAAATTGCCTGTTGTAACTCTATGAAATTTTTCAAAAATCTTATGTTGTTCCTTTTCTGAAATCCCGACACCATTATCCTGAATTAATATTTTATATTTGTTATCCTTACATATAGTTTGTATCTTAATTTCTATATTTTCCTTCCCGTATTTAACCGCATTTTCGAGAATATTAAATATTGCTGTTGTAAACAAGAACCTATCAATATAAAGCGATACTTTTTTTAGTTCTATCTGTATCTGTAATGTTACTTCTTCATTTTTTACCGAAAGCTTAAAATCCTCTAAAATCTCTTTGAAATAATCATCATCTATCACAGATTCCTTATCCAAAATTATTTCATCAGACCCCAAGGTATTATTCATTACTTGATCAATTAGTTTTTGTAATCTGTTATTTTGGCGATCTAATATATTTAGCGCGTTAGAAAAAGCTAGTGGCGAATTCTGAATATCTTTATTTCTCAAACTTTTTGATGCTATCGCCAGAGTAGCCAGAGGTGTTTTTAGTTCATGTGTGATATTATTAATAAAATCATTTCGCACATCTACTATTTTCTTTTGTCGAATCAGTGTATTAATTGCGTAAAGAAGGAGTAAAACCACAAAGAGAAATAACAGTACTGAAAAGACAAATAAACTTGTCATTTGACCAAATACAATTCTTTTCCATCCAACAATATTGATCATGTCTTCTGTTCTAATTTCTAGATCTAACTTGGTTTCAAAAAACTCTCCCTCCTTTTCATCCTCAAAATCATATTCGGTAAACCATTTGGCTCTACTTATTACATACCCATCGCGATCCAGAAAGTCTTCTCCGAAAACAAAATACTGATCACCCTTCTTAGCAGAAAAAATAGTATCGGCTTCTTGTCCATCAAAAATGATTACTGTTTTTATTGCCTTTTTATACTTTATTTTAAAACCGAGATTAGCTTTGTTAATTTCTTTAGAATAATACTCCTTAAAAATTGTGTTTAACGAATCCTGATAAGGCTCAAAAATGGCTATCGCCTCACTCTTACCTAAGTTTTTTTTCTTATATTCTGATAAATTCTTGGTTAACTCATTATACCACAATTCTGCCAAAGAATCCATTTCTTTAGTATTATCTAAATTAGAGACCGATTTTTTGGTTTCTTTGATAAAGACATCTTTTTTAAGCTGATATGAGTTATAAATAAGATATCCTTGAATCCCAGAAAGGGCCAGTAATGTCAATATCGATAGTACTATTAATATGGTTATTTTTTGTTTTTTCATAAATATTACCTTCAGAACTAAGTTCTACAGATTGATTCTATACAGTTTCTACTAAAAAATTACTTAACACAAAAACATATTCGTTTTTTGATTGATGATAGTATCAAAATTAAGGTAAAGAATATCATAAGTCTTCAATTTGAAAGGTGTTAACCCTCTGTTAACGTTAACAAAGCAGAGATTTACAATATATACAGGTGGTACAGAGGATAAGTTAATAGCTCAAAAATATATTATTTATCCATTTCATATAGAATTTAAGATAAAAAAGGAGTGCTCTTTTACATCGAATTCAAAGTACAATTCGTATAATTGTTACTTTTGTTCAGACACTAACTAACCTATTCACTATTGATTATATGAGATCTTATCTTAAACTTATAAAATTAGATAATTTATTAATAATAGCATTAGCACAACTCTGCTTGAAATATGGTCTTTTTGAACCATTTGGTATCGATATTACACTTAACCATTTTGGAATATTTTTACTAATACTTTCAACTGTATTGATAGCAGGTGCCGGAAATATTATAATAGAAATCTATAATAGGGAAACCTCAGATCCAAAAAACCTTTTGTATGGTTCTATCTCAGAAAAGTCAGCAAATAAATTGTTTATTATCCTTAATGTAATCGGTGTTTCTATAGGTTTTTATCTGGCAAATATGATTGGTCGACCTGGATTTGCAGCTATTTTTATCATCGTATCCGGAATATTTTATGTCTATGCTTCATATCTCAAAGAAATTGTTGTTCTAAAAAATTGTATTCCAGCTATTTTGGCAGGACTTAGTTTGATTGTCATAGGAGTTTTTGATCTTCTTCCTGCAATAACCCCAAAAAATAAAGCTTCGCAAACAGTTATATTTTCGATTATTCTGGATTACGCATTGTTTTCATTTATCATCGTTGTGCTAAGAGAGATTTTAAAAGATTGCCTACATATGGATAGAGATCATAACATACAAATAAGAACAATTCCTGTTATTCTTGGTAAAAGCAGAACAATAAAACTTATCGGAGTATTAACGGCACTGCCTATCGCGTGTGTCTTTATTTACATCTATACGTACCTCTTTTCTAATACTGAGGCGGTGCTTTTTGTTTTATCACTTATTATTGCTCCTTTACTTTATTTTATGATCAAGTGTTTTTACTCAGAATCTGATAAAAGTTTACGTCATTTGAGTCTAGTCCTAAAAGGTATATTGGTTACTACATCATTTTCTTTGTTATTATATCAATTCGTTTTAAAATAAAATAATGCTACAAAATTTATTAAAAAACAAAAACATCATTCTTGCTTCTGGATCCCCAAGAAGACAGCAATTTTTTAAAGATCTTAATTTGGATTTCACTATTCAACTAAAAGAAATTCAAGAAATTTATCCCGATCATCTTATTGCAGAAGAAATATCAAATTACTTGGCTAAACTAAAAGCGAATGCTTTTAACGATCTCAAAGCACAAGATATTTTAATTACCAGTGATACGATTGTTTGGCATAATAATAAGGCATTAGGAAAACCAAAAAACCTAGAAGAGGCAGTTCAGATGATTCGTTCTTTCTCTGATGACACTCATGAAGTTATAACCTCTGTTTGTTTTAAAACTACTGAACAAACTAAAATCGTTTACCAAAGTACCAAAGTCACTTTTAAAAAACTTTCTGAAGACGAAATACAATATTATGTAAACACCTACAAACCCCTCGATAAAGCTGGAGCATATGGAATACAAGAGTGGATAGGATTTATTGGCATATCGCGTATAGAAGGAAGCTATTTTAATGTAATGGGACTCCCAACGCATCTTGTTTATGAAACGTTAAGAGAACTTGCAGAATCATAGGTTTATCGTAATTTGCTATTTCTTCAAAAGAATTCTTCTATGAAAATGCTATTTCTATTAACTAGTTTAATCAGTTTGTTGCTTGTAACCGCTTGCAATCAAATGAATGCTGAGGCAGTAGTTGAGCCTACAAAAAAAAGTATTGTTGAGCATATTGAGCAAACCAAACCAAAAAAGGATCTTCCCGATGGTTTTAAAGACTACTGGTATGAAGGCAAAGCAGAGATTTCTTCTTATTATTTAGAACAAGCGAGATATGGTGAAATAAGAAAAGGAACTGCGGTCCTTATTTATGTAACAGAAGACTTTCTTCCAAAAAAGCAAGTAAAAGCAGATAATCAAAACACCAGAAACATTCCTGTTCTAAAACTTAATGCAACCAAAAATTTTAATACAGGTATCTATCCATACGCTATCATGCAAAGCACATTTTATCCTGTTGCAGACAATCAGCATGCCCTAAAGGTATCCAGTTCAATGCAAGAATGGTGTGGTCATGTCTATTCGCAGTTAAATAACCGTGAACACTTCGAGATTGTTTCACATTCGTATTTTGAAAATGAAGCAGACACCAAATTTACGTTGGATAAAGCTTTTCTTGAAAATGAAATATGGACAAAGATTAGAATTAGTCCAGAAGAACTTCCTCTGGGAACTATTGAAATTATTCCTTCTTTTGAGTTTTGTAGGTTAAAGCATAAGGAGATTAAAGCATACAAAGCAAAGGCATCTCTACAAAAAAATGATTCAACGACTACCTATATCTTAGAGTATCCAGAATTAAAACGTAGTATTAGCATCACATTCACAACTAGTTTTCCTTACGAAATTGAAGAATGGAGCGAAACATTTACCAGTGGATTTGGAAATAGTGCAAAAGAAATGACCACAACAGCTACTAAAACAAAACAAATAAAATCACCCTATTGGCGTAAAAACAGCAATCAGGATGAGGTCCTAAGAAAAGAACTTGGATTATAAATTAAAAAAAGAAATGACGAAATTATCAGCATTAGAAATACACGAAAAATTAAAAAATATAGATGGATGGGAGTATAATGACAATGCTCTTCATACCTCTTTTGAATTCAATGACTTTAAAGATGCCTTTTCTGTAATGACAAGAATTGCCTTTGAAGCAGAATTACAACAGCATCACCCTGATTGGTCAAATGTTTACAACCGATTACAAATCAGTCTTTCTACGCATGATGCAAATGGTGTAACCGAAAAAGACTTCAAATTAGCTAAAACAATCGATGACATTATAGAAGGTGATCAATAGCAACTTTTAATCACATAAACCAAATTAACATTTGTCAAAAACTTGGTTTCTACTTATGTTTGTATTTAGATTTTTAAAATAAGAATATGGGAAGAGCTTTTGAATTTAGAAAGGCGCGTAAGATGAAACGTTGGTCAGCAATGGCAAAAGCGTTTACTCGAATCGGTAAGGACATCGTAATGGCGGTAAAAGAAGGAGGACCAGATCCTGACTCTAATTCACGTCTAAGAGCTGTTATACAGAATGCAAAATCTGTGAACATGCCAAAAGATAATATCGAACGTGCTATTAAAAGAGCTTCAGACAAAAGTCAGGGTGAATATAAAGAAGTCCTTTTTGAAGGATATGCTCCTCACGGAATCGCTATTTTGGTAGAAACAGCAACTGACAATAACAATAGAACGGTAGCAAATATCCGTTCTTATTTTAATAAATGTGACGGAAACCTAGGAACTTCGGGATCGGTAGAGTTTATGTTTGATCACTCCTGTAATTTTAGGATTAATGGAGAGGGATTAGATCCAGAAGAATTAGAACTAGAATTTATTGATTTTGGAGCAGAAGAAGTTTTTCAGGATGAAGATGGTATATTAATTTATGCACCCTTCGGAAGCTTTGGTGCTATACAAAAAGAATTAGAGAGTCGAGAAATCGAAATATTGTCTTCAGGTTTTGAACGTATACCACAGGTGACTAAAAAACTTACCCCAGAGCAAGCAGCAGATGTAGATAAGCTTTTAGAAAAAATAGAAGAAGATGACGACGTCCAAAACGTCTATCATACTATGGAAGAATCCTCTGCAGAAGATTAAAAAATCTTAACCAATTTTATAGTCATTTCGCTTAGAAATAACTCATATACTCACCTCACTAACTGAGAGAGTTATAAATTTTTCAAGTACAAAACTATCAAATTGTTAGTATACTCTTAAAAAAGACCACCTAATTAAGGTGGTCTTTTTTTGTTATGTTGGACGTAAAAAATCGACAAAACTATAAATCATGTTATGAAACAATTATTGCTACTTTCCTTAGTATGGTTCTCATTGGTAGTATCTGCTCAAAATGAGCATATGAATACAGATCAAATTGGTATAATCATTAAACAAAAGGTAGACACCATTACAGGTATCACTGGTAATTGGAAATTTCTTTACCACAAAGTCCCAATGTATTGTATAACAGATTCAAAAAATAATAGAATGAGAATTATATCTCCTATAGTGGCGTCTCAAAGCCTTTCGGAGGAAATTATATTAGATGCTTTAACCGCTAATTTTCATTCTGCTCTCGATGTAAAATATGCAATATCACAAGGCATTCTATGGTCAGCATACATTCATCCTCTAAAAGAGCTAACGAAGAACCAATTAGAAAGTGCACTTTCTCAAGTATATTATGCCAATATAAATTTTGGTACGACTTATTCTAGCACCCCACTTATTTTTGGAGGAAAAAACACAGATAATAACCCACCTCCTGAGGAAGAAATTAAAAACAACAAAACCCAGAAGTTTTAATTCGGATGAAAATCAAAGCTATACTCAGGTACTTTACCTTTGACACCACTAAAAAAACTATACATAAACTCGAAGTCTTTCTTAATATTATCTGTTGGATAAAATGGCTCTGAAATCACATTTTGCTTTTTACCAAAGTCAAAAGTGATCATTATGATAGGAACATCTGCTGCTTTTGCAATATGATAAAAACCAGTTTTCCATTCTTTTACTTTTTTCCTTGTGCCTTCTGGTGCAATTGTTAATCGCAGCTCTTCTCTGGTTTTAAAAAGTTCGGCTATGGCTTCAACTTTATTCTGTCCGGGGGTACGATCAAGCGAAATACCTCCTACCTTTCTTAAATACCAACCTATTGGCCATTTAAACAGCTCTTTTTTACCTAAAAAGCTAATTTTGATACCTTCTAGTTGCCGAATGAGCAAACCAATATAAAAGTCATGCCAGCTAGTATGAGGAACAGCTATTATGATACACTTTTTTACAGTATCAGAACTAAAATTGCCACTATAGGTCCACCCCATGAGTTTGTAATATATAAATCGAGCAATACTTCTCATAAGGCAAAAGATTAAGTATTTTATAAAGACCTATAAAGTTCTTTTAGTTTATCAGCATTGATCTTAGTTTTCCAATCACTTCCTAAAGCATTTTCCCATAGTGGTTCTAGGCTTAATGCAACTCTTGTCATAGTATTTAACTGATCTTCTGTGACATTTGCACAAACCCCTGTCGGTAAATCAATATTATGATATGCTTTCATTTTTTTGAACGTTGCAACCCCCTCAGGATAGTATTCGCCTAATTTATCAAATACAATACAATTTCCTATACCATGCTTTGTTCCTAATACATATGCTAATCCATAACTCATTGCATGCGCAACACCTACCTGCGAGTAGGCAATACTCATTCCTCCATGCCAAGAGGCCATCATTAATTTTGCATCTGCAGATTCTTTACTAAGCGTATTTTCTAGAAAGATCTCATTACAAAGCTCTAATGCTTTTTCTCCATAGCTTTGGCTAAAAGCGTTTAAAAAAGTTCCATTAAGAGATTCAACACAATGAATATAACAGTCCATACCTGTATAAAACCACTGATTCTTAGGAACATTCTTAATTAGCTCAGGATCGAGTATAACCTGATCAAACGGTGTAAAATCAGAATTAATACCCAATTTACGTTCAGGACCTGTCAATACGGTTGTGCGAGAAATTTCTGCTCCTGTTCCCGATATGGTAGGTACTCCTACATGATATAGAGCCTTATTTTTTACAAGATCCCAGCCTTGATAATCAGCTGCACTTCCTGGATTTGTAACCATTATTGCAACCGCCTTTGATAAATCCAAAATAGACCCTCCTCCGATACCAATAATGCCACTAGGAATGTATTGAGAATTGCTTAGTATTTTTTCTACAATTTTGTCTACCTGAGAAGTTTTTGGTTCTTCGGCTGTTGACACATATAATATTTCATCTGTATAGGACAAAGAGATTCTCTCTTCTACAAACTGCTTTTGATCTTTAAAAACATCATCAATCAAGTAGATAAAAGGAGCAATACCATTACGCTCCGGAGAAATTATTTCCTTAATTTGATTAAATGATCCTTTCCCATACACCACTTTAGGGACCATAGGGAAATTCTTATGTTTCTTAGCAGTTACTATTGGTTCTGATTCAATTGTAGTATGTTGATTCAACGAATTTTCTTTATTAATTATTTTTTTTGCTCTCTCAAGATCTTCAGGTGTATCAATTTCTACTCCTTCATGAGCTGTCTCTACCATCTTGATATTCTTACCATACTCTAAATATCGTATACATTCAATTTTCTCAGAAGCTTCTAATGACCTCATTGACAATCTGTAAAAATCCAAAATCGCTTGTTTCCGAAAGGCATAAACACCTTTATGTTTATGATAGACGTGATTTATTTCTTTGTCCCTTGGGTATGGAATGGGAGCTCTAGAAAAATATAATGCATAATTATTTTCATCAACAATTACCTTAACGCTATTTGGGTTCATAATATCATCCCAATCATTCATTGGCGTCATAAGGCTTGCCAAATCTATACGATGAGAATCTTCTTGATAAAACACATCCAAAACTTTCTCTAAACTTTCTCTATCAGTAAAAGGTTCATCACCTTGCACATTCACAACGATATCTACCTCCATATCCTCTACTGCCTCGGCAATCCTATCGCTACCACAAGTATGCTCTTTCTTACTCATAATAGCAATTCCTCCTTGTGAAGAAATTTCATTATAAATAATATCGCTGTCGGTCACCACATAAACTTCATCAAAAAGTTTCGATTTTATAGTTGCTTCATATGTTCTCGTAATCACTGTTTTACCACCTAAATCTTGCATAAGTTTACCGGGAAAACGCGTAGCCGCATATCTCGCAGGAATCATTGCGATAACTTTTAGAGTATTTTTGCTCAAAATTTCATTGCTTTTTTGTGAATACAAAAATAACTTTTTTAAATTAAATTACTCATTGACCTATTACTTAGTTTTAGAAGAAATTAAAAAAACACTTCAAACATCCTTTATAAACTAACCCTATTAATCTTCTGCAAAAAAATCCTTAGAAAACCCTATTAGGTATAATTTCTTTTTTGCCCTGGTTACCGCAGTATACAACCATCTCAAGTAATCTTTATTAGGACCATCAGGAAGATATGGTTGCTCTACAAAAACAGTATCCCATTGTCCTCCTTGAGACTTATGACATGTTATTGCATATGAGAATTTCACTTGTAGCGCATTAAAATAACGATTATTTTTTACTCCTATAAATTTCTTGTACTTCGAACTTTCATTTGCAAAATCCTTTAACACCTCTTGATACAAGTTATTGGATTCTTCGTACGATAAAGAGGGGGTTTCTGAGGTTAGAGTATCTAATATAAGAACCGTTTCAAACGGCTTTTGATTCGGATAATCAACCATATCAATAGTTACTACCGCAAACCGAAATCCGTATAGTTCTTTAATCGAAAAAATTTCTAAAACCTTGATAATATCACCGTTAGCAATAAAACCAGCCTCACTTGTATTGTCTAGCCAAAAATAATTATTCTTAACTACCATCAGGTAATCTCCTGATGAAAGCTCTTCTTCTTGAAAAAGTATTCGAGACCGAATTTGTTGATTATATATATTTGCTCTTTTGTTCGATCTAAGAATGATTACTGATTCTTCATGCCCTAAATTGGTATATGCATCATTAAGGGCTTCTATAATCTCATGTCCATCAAAAAAACGAATAACATCAGGGTATCCATCAATCTGAAACTGAAAAGCATCATAAAACTCATCATGCAATACCTCTCTTAGGTGGGTTGCATTCATCAAAATACCACTATTTTCTGCTTGTCTAACAACTTCATCTAACTCTATCTGCTCTACATCTTTATTAAACCCAACAGACAAAATATTAGCGTCAAGAGCAGGGCTAACTTCTAGTTTTACAGGTGGTAATTGTGCTGTATCGCCAATAAAAAGAATTTTACAATTAAACCCAGAATAGACAAATAGCATCAAATCATCAAGTAAAGAACCATTTTCAAATAATTTACTATCACTTGGTGTATCAGGAATCATAGAGGCTTCATCAACAATAAAAATTGTATTTCGACTTTTATTTTGTTTTAATTGAAAAGCTACTCCACCATTTTTATTTTTCTTCGGATAATAAATATTTCTATGAATTGTCTGTGCATGTTTTCCAGAATAATTACTAATCACTTTAGCCGCTCGTCCAGTGGGTGCCAGCAAAACAGCATTCATCTTAGCTTTCCATAAGTTTTTAACCAAAGCACCTACTAGAGTTGTTTTTCCAGTTCCTGCATATCCTTTTAACAAAAAAACAGCTTCTTTAGACTTAGATAATGCAAATTGCGATAGCTTTTGCAGCACTATATCCTGTTTTAGCGTCGGGGCAAAAGGAAAATCATCTTTTAACAGCTTATAAAATTCATTTTCCTTCATCAAAAATTTCTATTAATAATTTAATAAATCAAAGATAGGGATGATTTTTTGGCAATAAACTTTTACGATTGAAAAAAAATTGTAGATTTGCGTATACACTAATGTTTAAAGCTTAATCATAAAATGAAAATTGTTATTCAATTAGTTCTCTGGGTAGTTATAGGAGTTTTAGGATACTTGGTATTCAATTCTGTAATGGGACCCGTAAGATTCAATAAAGTTAAAAAAGTAAGATACGCAAAAGCTGTAGAAAACTTAAGAGATATTCGTACAGCCCAGTTAGCCCATAGAACGGTAACCGGCAAGTTTGAAAAAGATCCTGTAAAGTTAATTTCCTTTATAGATACTGCTAAGTTTACACTTACTCAAAGAAGAGATTCTAGTTTTATAAGATTTAATGAAATACTTAAAATTGATGAACCTAGAGATACTGTTGTTATTGACACTTTGGGGTATGCATCTATCAAGGATTCTTTATTTAAAAACAACAGTCATAAAGATATGATGAAAATTCCTTTAGAGGGAGTTGACGCGACTTTTAAGATGGATGCGGGTTATATCAATAAGAATGACCTAAGAATTCCTGTTTTTGAAGCTAAAGTAGACAAAGAAGTTTTATTGGGTGATCTTGATAAAGATTTACTAGCACAAGAAAAAGAAGTTGTATCTGTTGATGGTGTTAATGGTCCTTCACTTTCGGTTGGATCTATGACTGAAGTAATGACTTCTGGTAATTGGCCAAGAACATATGGTGAAAACGACCAATAATAATATAGACACTATGTCAAGAAAACTGTCCATTCAGGTAAGCCTGAATGGACTTTCTTTTTGTTCAGCACTAGTTAATAATCAAGAAATAATTGCATTAGAGCATCAAAATTTCGGAATTCAATTAACCCCTGAACAAGTACTAGACAAAATAAAATACAATTTTAACTTTAATAAAAATTTAAAGTATGATTTTGAGTCTATAGAAGTTATCTATCAAAATGACCTCTATACAGTCGTTCCTCAACCTCTTTTTGACGAAAAATTTTTAAAAGAATATTTACGCTATAACACAAAAGTACTGTCAAATGATTTTATAGCATACGACACACTTAATCAGCATGATCTCATAACAGTTTATGTACCTCTCATAAATGTTAATAATTTCTTTTTTGATACTTTTGGAGCCTTTACTTATAAACATTCGACCACCATTTTAATGAATTCCTTGCTAGCACAGGAAAAAAACAGTGAGTCTACTTCGGTATTCGTGAATATATGCAACATTCGTTTTGACCTTATTGTAATAAATAAAGGCAATTTACTATTATGCAATACATTTATGTACGATACAAAAGAAGATTTTTTATATTATCTTATGTTTACTACAGAGCAATTAGGGCTTAATCCAGAAGAATTCGAACTAATTTTTCTCGGTGAAGTTTCTGATGATAGTGATTTTTTTACTATTGCTTATAAATACATTCGTAATATACGTTTTGGAAAACGTCATAAAAATATAAAACTAACAGAGGATCTAAATGACATACAACCACACGAGCATTACGCATTACTAAGCCATTTTTGACACATGAGGATTATTTCAGGAAAATACAAAGGAAAACGACTTACTGCACCAAAAAAACTGCCTGTACGCCCAACAACCGATATCGCAAAAGAAGGCTTGTTTAATATTCTAACCAATGTCTATGATTTTGCAGAGATATCTATACTTGACCTTTTTTCGGGAACCGGAAACATTAGCTATGAATTTGCTTCTCGCGGCTCTAAAAATATTATAGCCGTAGACGGACATTATGCCTGTGTAGGTTATATCAAAAATGTCGCAAAAGAACTTGACTTACCTATACATACAATAAAAAGTGACGTATATGACTATCTAAAAAAAGTAAAAACGAAAGCTGATATTATCTTTGCCGATCCTCCTTATGATTTTACCACAGATCAATTTCTAGAAATTGCAACATTGGTCTTTGAGAATAATTTATTAAACGAAGAAGGTATATTAATTATTGAACACTCAAAACACACCTCTCTAGAAGGTGCGGTTAATTTAAGAAATTCAAGAAAATACGGTGGATCAGTTTTTAGTTTTTTCGAAAATATTTAGAATAAACTTTTATTAACAAGGACTTAAAAAAACATTAAATCAAAATTCTTTTAGTGCATTACAGATGTACGAATAGAAAACTCATCAATTGTAGTAATATTACTAAGAGAATAAATCTGATCTGATGTATTATCTATTATATCCTCATAAAAGGCCAAAATCTGCGTATCGAACCCTGGAGTATCTTCTGCAGTAACCTTAAATATATCCATTTGATATATAAAATTATTAAGAATATGATGACTAGAAGTTAGCATTGCTTTGTAAATTTTTAATTTGGTCTTTTCTATCAAAGACTCTTTATGCCTTCTACGGTGATCAATATATACAAATCCAAAGAATACAAGTAAAGGAATTAATACGCTATCAAATCCGTGATGTTTTAAACGAATTAAAAAATTAATAAGTTGTTCAAACACTTCTAATTCTAAAAAAACAGATGTAAAATAAAGAAAGGAGGAAAGTACCAATCCTACGATTGTTAGTTTATAGTTATTCATTGTGGCTGTGGGGTTAAGTGTATAATTATTCTATGACTACTAGGTTTATGATTATGATTATGTGAAAAAATACGTTTGTAGGCTTTATTATTGAAATATAATTAAAAAAAATCAAAAAATAACACGAAACGAGTTTTTTAACACCGCAATCATACTGTTAAGCCGTAAATCAATAATCAATAGCATCATATATAATCCTCTGAATTTCAGACCTAATATCATTAGATATCAGTTTTCTATTCGCAGGATTAGGGAATGTACGGTTGCTAAGAAAAACATATACAATTTCTTCCTCGGGGTCGGCCCAAGCAAATGTACCCGTAAAACCACTATGTCCAAAACTAGTCATAGAAACACACCCGCAAGTTGGCCCCAAATCTCCTAATTGCGGTTTATCAAACCCAATCCCCCTGCGCACATCTTTATAACAATAGTGACATTTATTAAACTCTTCTAGAGTTTGGGTATTGAAATATTCTTTACCACCATAGTAACCACCATTAAGATACATTTGCATGATCTTAGTAACATCATTAGCATTAGCAAATAATCCGGCATGGCCCCCTACCCCTCCAAGCATAGCTGCTCCTTGATCATGAACATATCCGTGAATTATATCACCTCTAAAAAATTGGTCATTTTCTGTTGGTACTATTCTTCTCTTCTTAAATTTTTCTAAAGGCAAATAGGACATATTATTTGCTCCCATGGGCCTATAAAAGTGTTGCTGAGCTAATTCGTTAAGTTCATTTTCATAGTGATCCTCTATAAATCTTTGCATAAGATAGAATGGTAGATCACTATATTTATAACGTAGTCTTTTTCGCAAATCACTATCTCTAATTTTCAAAAGCAATGAATCTTTCATATCACTTCTGAAATACAAATTATTCGTTACCTCTATATTAAACTCATCAGATCTAAAATTTCTGTAATACTTTTTATCCGGTCTTCGTGTCACAGAATCTAACGTTTGTATATAAAAGGGAATCCAAGCTTTCAATCGGGCATAATGGGATAACATCGATCGTATTGTTATATGCTCCTTGTTTGACCCCTTAAAATTGGGTAGCATATCTCCTACTCTGGTATCTAATGAAATAATTCCTTTATCCTTTAATTCTATGGTCAATGGTAATGTCGAAAGTATTTTGGTCAATGATGCAAGGTCATAAATATCATCTCCTTTAACTTTACGTTGCTTGGCATATGTATGATAGCCATAGTTCTTATTAAAAACTACTTTCCCTTTTCTTGCAACAATGAGTTGTAGACCTGGTGTCATTCTTTCTTTCAAAGCAAAATCAACAATAGAATCTATCCTGTTTAGTTTGTATGAATTCATACCAACACTCTCTGGCAATCCATACGACAATCTTTTGAGCGATCTTGTTTCATACCCTGTACCAACAGGAAAATCTTCTCCAATACTAACAGGCAGTTTTCCTTTTGATTCTAGAGCACCAAAAAGCACTTGCGCTGCTTTTTGTTGAGCTAACTCACTATTTTGATACGCCATTAAGATTCCTTCGAGATTTGTCGTTGTCAGCATATCTAACATAGCATAAGGCCTAGAAAACATGGTAAGAATTGTTGTATTCATTCTAGCAATCTCATAAAGCCATACCAATTCTTTATCCTTGAACTTATATGATGCCCAAGGAGAATCATTTGGTTTATGAAAACCTACAATTACGTAATTATAATTCTTCAACTTTTCGATCATATCACCCAACTGATATGCTTTTACCCAATCAACTTTACTATATTTTCTTAATTCTTGATAAAATGCATCTCCAGAATCGTCTCCGAGTGAAACATAAGCTATTTTCTTAAGCTGAAGATTCTTAATAGGTAACGAAGCTCTATCATTTTTGATAACAGTTAATGACTTTTCTACCAATTCATGATTCAGCACCTTATTTTTAAAACTATTTAACTCTTCATATAAATATTCAAGAGGTATGGGCTTATAGTCATGAAGTCCTGCCTTATATTTGGATAGTAAGATTTTCTTAACCGAATTTGATAATCGCTCTTCAGATATTAATCCAGAATAATAAGCAGAAACTATTTTTTGAGATGCTAGAGGCACATCCTCTGACATAAGTAGCACATCATTACCTGCCAAAAAAGCTGCTAAATCAATATCTCCCGGAGCTTTAAAATCTGAAGCTCCCTTCATATTAAGAGCATCTGTAAATACTAAGCCTTTAAATTCTAACTCGTTTTTAAGTAACTCTGACACCACACTTTTAGAAATAGAAGAAGGATAGTCTGATCTACTTTCTAGACTAGGAATATTAAGGTGAGCCACCATTACACTTGAGAGTCCCTCATTAATTAGTTTTTTATAAGGATACAATTCAATACTATCTATTCTCTTCGCATCAAAACTTATTGTTGGTAATGTCAAATGTGAATCACTATCTGTATCACCATGCCCGGGAAAATGCTTAGCACATGCCATAACACCCTCGTTTTGCATGCCTTTCATGAATGAGAGAGATTTCTGAGTTACTTTTTCTTTATCTTCTCCAAAAGATCGATTTCCTATTATTGGGTTTTTAGGATTTGTATTAATATCAACTACGGGGGCAAAATTAATATGAACTCCTAATCGCTTACAGTGTCTTGCTACTTGCCGACCAGTTTCTTCTATAAGCTGATTATCTTGTATAGCACCCAGCGTCATATTCCAGGGAAAAGCTTGAGTAGAGTCTAATCGCATACCAACACCCCATTCTGCATCCATTCCTACCAATAGCGGTATTTTGGATAACGATTGAAATTCATTGTTTAATTTGACTTGTCGTTTTGGACCTCCTGTAGAAAAAATAACCCCCCCTATTTGATAAGCCTCAATAAGCTCCTTTATTTTATCTGTTTCGCTTTTTAAATCAGAAGAAGACACATGTACCATGAATAACTGCCCAACCTTCTCTTTAAGGGTCATTGTATTATAAACATCATCTACCCATTGTTTTTGCTCCTCAAAATCCTCTGTAATCAAAGGGTTCTCTATTTGAGCATAGAAACTAAAAGATACAAGTAATAGGAGAAAAAAAATATTCTTTTGAACTATGTATTGCACGAAAATTTTAGTTTAAAAATCGATTATGCCAACTATCTTTTGCTGGTACTTCCCAATTGGCGCGATATTCAGAAATGGTGGTTACCAAATTATTAAAAACAATCGTATTTGGAGATACTGATCTATTTTTAGCCATTTTTTTAAAATCTGTTAGTGATTTATAGGCTACAAATTCACCTTGTTTATATGAAACATTCATTTTATCCATTAGATCAACGTTATATAGCTTTTCTAACTCCATAATAAAATGAACAGATGCATCAATTGAGCAACCTGTGGCCGCATTAACATCTTGATCCAATCCTATAGTAATAAATCTTTTATATTTGATCTCATAACCAGCCTTAAGATCAGCTCCATGGGCTGTCCATTGATTTACAAAAACATCTAACTTACTTTTTATCTGTTCTAATTCTTCTGATGTAAATGACCTATTTGCCTGATAAATCCATACGCGTGCTGTTTCCGGAAGGTCACTAAATTCTACTAA
The DNA here is from genome assembly GCF_000520955.1 of Aquimarina pacifica. GTDB lineage: Bacteria > Bacteroidota > Bacteroidia > Flavobacteriales > Flavobacteriaceae > Aquimarina > Aquimarina pacifica. Next base: position 133,441 of record NZ_JACC01000012.1, read on the forward strand.
CATTACCTCTTTTTTTTTACAAAAATAACAAAAACTATTCCCAAACAAGGCATAATGGCACCTCTCATATAAAAATACCTTATAAAAACTCTTTCAATCTTGTTTTATGGTGTACAATAGATTGTTATTAGTATTAATAAATTTTCTTCATTATCTATAACACAAACAATTCATTTGTATAGCTCCAAAATTTCACAGAAAAAATTAGAATAAAAAAGAGTTAATATGAACAAACATATTAACTCTACTTATATTGTAAATAAAGGAAAAATCTTACAGATCCTGAGCAGTAGCTATTAGTTCTGCTACATCTAAAACTTGTATGCTTTCTTCTTTTTCTTTGTTTTTTACGCCATCAGTCATCATAGTGTTACAAAATGGACACCCTGCTGCAATAACGTCTGGTTTTGTTTCTAAAGCATCTTCTGTTCTTTCTATATTGACGTCTTTATTTCCGGGTTCTGGTTCTTTAAACATTTGCGCACCGCCTGCTCCACAACACAATCCGTTGCGCTTACAACGCTTCATTTCTATTAATTCTACTTCTAATTTCCTAAGTAAGTCTCTTGGTGCTTCATACTCATTATTAGCTCTACCAAGATAGCATGGATCATGAAATGTTATTCGTTTTCCTTTAAACTTTCCTCCTTCTACTTTTAATCGACCTTCATCCAAAAGAGATTTTAAGAATTGAGTATGATGCATTACTTCATATGCCCCTCCTAATACTGGATATTCGTTTTTTAAGGTATTAAAACAATGCGGACAAGTAGTAACTACTTTTTTTATTTCGTACGCATTCATAACTTCAATATTTGTTACTGCTTGCATCTGAAACAAAAACTCATTGCCTGCTCTTTTGGCAGGATCACCTGTACAACTCTCTTCGGTACCGAGCACAGCAAAGTCAACATTAGCATTATGAAGTAATTTCACAAAAGCCTTCGTTATCTTTTTGGCTCTATCATCAAAACTACCTGCACAACCCACCCAAAATAACACTTCCGGTTTCTTGCCTTCTGCCATATATTCTGCCATAGTAGGCACCTTTACTGTTTCACTCATATATATCCTCTTTTAAAAGTTTTAGGTATTCTTATCAAGAGATTAAAAACAAAAATGAATTATTTAATCATGTTTACCATCATCAAATACCTCAATAGTAACTACTCTTTCTACTAATTCGGTAAATTTCCCTGTGTATCGCGTAGCTTTTACTAAGTGATTATCAATCCAGTGATAGTTACCTCCTCTAGGTTTACCCATCAGTAAACTATGATATTTAAAACCATGTGTTTTTAACCAAGTTTCTGTCACTTCTCTATGGTTCTCTGTTCTAGAAGTGAAGAAACAGATAATATGACCTTCATCATACCACTTATTTAGCGTTACTAACGCATCCGGAAATGGTTCGCAAGTAGCCATTCTTTCTGGCTCTTCATTAGGTACGTCATCAGTAATAGTACCATCAATGTCAATTAGGTAATTTTTAATACCTTCTGGCAACACAGGGCTAATATGTTCTCCTGCCTCTACTTTGTCATGCAATAACTTTTCTACTTCTTCCTTCTTCATGATTTCTTTTTTAAACTAATTTTGGTTTTTTAATTGGTTAAAATCTTTAATACAATTTATTCATTACTCCAATTTAATCGGTCCATCTGGTTAAATGGCCATGGAGCTCCATTATTTTCGATGTTAGACATCATGTTATTTAGATCTGATGGCGCTGCACTTTCTTCCATCACCAAATAACGACGCATATCTATAATTATAGATAGCGGACTTATACTAACGGGACATGCCTCTACACAAGCATTGCAACTTGTACAGGCCCATAATTCTTCTGGCGTTATATAATCGTTTAATAATTGTTTTCCATCATCTACAAAGCTACCATTCTTATCAATATTATCTCCCACTTCTTTGAGACGGTCTCGAGTATCCATCATAATTTTACGTGGAGACAACTTTTTACCTGTCTGATTTGCAGGACACTCGCTAGTACATCTACCACATTCTGTACATGTATAAGAGTTTAATAATTGCACCCAATTAAGATCCGTAACATCTGATGCTCCAAACTTCTCTGGCTCCCCTTCTGCTTGATCATCTGCAGGAGCAGCAAATGGATCTGCAGTAGGATCCATCATTAATTTTACTTCATTGGTAACTGCTTCTAGATTGTCTAACTCTCCCTTAGGCTTTAAATCACCATAATATGTATTAGGAAAAGCTAATAAAATATGTAAATGCTTAGAAAAATATAAGTAATTAAGAAACACCAAAATTCCTAATATATGCAACCACCACGCCCCTCTTTCTATAAACATCAGAGATGTTTCAGACATTCCATCAAAAAGTGGAGCTATAAACTGGCTAATAGGATATGCTCCTGCCTTTATATAATGATCCGCTCCTAGTTCTTGTAGTTGTAAATCTGATGCATTCATGACTAAAAAAAGTGTCATCAGAACCATTTCAAAATACAAAATGATATTTCCATCATTTTTTGGCCATCCTTTCATTTCGGGGTTCCAAAAACGTTTTAGTTTAATCAAATTACGTCTGGTCCAGAATAAAACAACCCCAACAAAAACTAAGAATGCCAGGATTTCGAACGAGCCTATTAAAAAATCATATGCTCCTCCTAAAAATGCAAATATCCTATGTGTTCCGAAAATACCATCTATAATTATCTCTAAAACCTCTATATTAATTATTAGAAAACCAACATAAACAACAATATGCAATATCCCTGAGATGGGACGGCGTACCATTTTTGACTGCCCCAATGCAATCATTGCCACATTCTTAAATCTTTCTTTCTTATTATCTGATCGATCAAGTTCTTTACCCAATCTAATATTTCGAATAACCTTGCGTATATTTTTTATAAAATATCCAACACCAGCTACCAAAGCGATAATAAATAAAATATTAGGAATATATTGCATCATTATTTTAGTTTAAAGGGTCTGTCGGTTCTTCATACGGAGTATTCTTTTTTCCAAAAACAGAAATATGAATATATCTTTTTGGATTAAGTCGTAAATCCTGTAGTAACAGTTCTAATTGCTTACTTGTATCTTTTAGGTTATCATATAATTTCTCGTCCTTTAGAAGTTTACCTGCTGTTCCTTTCCCTGCATTTAGGTCTTTAGATATTTTCTCAAAATTAGCAAGTACCGTTTCTAATTCTTTACCTATTTTACCAATATTCACATTCGCTAATGAATCTGAAACTTTATTCAGTTTTGTAGAAATTTCGTTAGCGTTAGAAAAAGTACTATTCAACTTTTCTTGATTTACGGCTAGCATTTTATCCAATCTTTCTGAAGTAGTTCTAAAATTTTTAACTCCTACACTTAAGTCTTTAAAAATTGAATTTAGGTTATTTTGATTATCAACGGATAGAATACCATTTACAGAATTAAGTAATGTATCGGCATCTGTAATCGCAGCTTCTAGTTTTTCTTGTAATGGAGTTAACCTGTCATTTACTAACTCTAGCAATCCTGCTTCTACTCTCCCGGGCAACGTATCTCCATCTTTTGCTTCAAGACCTTGCTCGTATATAGGCATAATTGCTAATGATTTACCTCCTATTAATCCACCTCCGTATACCTTTGCCTGACTATTCTTAGAAAAAGAAAAGTCATTATCTACATTAAATTTAACAATTAGATTACCTTCTTGGTCTGCAAAATTTATAGATACCACTTGTCCTACAACCAAACCATTTATGGTAACAGGTGAAGACGGGATTAAACCTTCTACATTTTTATACATTGCATAAAAAGTCCTATCATTTTCTAGGAGGTTTTTTCCTTTCAGAAGACTATATCCAAAAATAAGAAGTGCGATTGCACAAATTGCTAATACCCCTGTTTTAACTTCTCTGGTAAATTTCAAGACAGATTACATTTTAAGAGACAAATTTAGAATAAAAATACATTTCTAGTTACAATTTTTTAAGGAATTATCAGTATTTCTTTAGATTAATTAGATGTTGTATGGGTTTTAAGTACATCTATCAAAGGAATTAATTCGTTATTTCTAAAGGCTACAACAAAACACGAGTCAAATCCTTTTTCTATAGCAATTGCTCTTAACTCCTTTATTAAAGTATAATTAGAAGTGTTTCCATAATAGTATTTATACAAGTCATCAATCTTCAATTTAGAAAGCTGATCTAAACCTTTAAAATTAGAAGGCAATAACTCTAGTTCGCTAGCCCCTGCTCCTATTTGCACTTTGAAAGTTACATCTTCATACACTTGATCACCTTCATTTATCTTATTACTTTGGATTTCTGTTGCGTCTACTTCTACCTTTTCTGGGATAGTTACTTTATATATTGCATCAAGGCTTTCTTTATAGTTTATTATTGAAGTTATAATAGCCTTCGCCATATTTGCTTGTCCTTTTTTCGAATTCAAATACTTTCCTTCTATATTATTTGTTAGAAAACCAAGCTCTATGAGTACACTAGGCATGTATGTTTGATGTAATACAACAAATCCTGCCTGTTTAACCCCTCTACTTTTTCTGTTTAATGTTTTCGTAAAACTATTCTGCACAAAACTGGCTAGTGTGAGGCTTTGATCTAAATACTCCTCTTGCATCAAGGTCAAACCAATTATAGATTCTGGCGAATTAGGATCAAACCCATCATAATTGGCTTCGTAATTATCCTCTAAAAGAATTACCGAGTTTTCATTTTTGGCAACATTAAAATTTTCATCATTGGCATGCAATCCCAAAACAAAAGTCTCTGTACCAAATGCTTGAGATCGGTGTGAGTTGCAATGTACAGACACAAACAAATCTGCCCCTGCTTTATTAGCGATACTTCCTCTCTCGTGCAACTCAATAAATTCATCTTTCTTTCGTGTATACACTACCTCAAAACGATCATCATTTTCAAGAACTGTCCCAACTGCCAAAACAACATTTAATGCAATTTCTTTTTCTTTATATCCGTTTCCTCTATTACCCGGATCATGCCCGCCGTGACCCGCGTCTAATACAACTACAAACTTTTCTTTTTCTTGAGAAAAGGTTGAATTCGTCAGCGCAGATATGCCTATACTTAAAACAATCAAAAAAGTAATATGTACGCGATTATACCTCATATTTGATTTTATAATTTTACTCACTATATAGTGTCTTATGCGGCAAAAATAACATATCTAGAAACACTTAAATGATATTGATTTATTAATTTATATAAAATTTATAACTAATCTTGAAACATCTTTGCCTTATTTCAGTATTTAAAATAGCACGTTAAAAAATTAAAGATTGTAACCAATAGTACAAAACAGTATCTTCTTTATTTTATTTGTCTTAGAGATACGCTTTTGACATTATTTTTTATTTTTTTATTAATTACAATCTAAGCATAAAAAATATATGTAATTTTGGCACTTCAAAAACTGAGCCATAGTTATACAAAAATAGGATATAAACCATTGCAAACAACGGTACGTCATATACTTTATTCACTGAGTTTTTCACTGCTCTGCATTTTTCAAATCACTGCGCAGGAAATAAACAAATCTAAAGAGGTACAGATTCCTGTAGACCAAGATACGCTGGTTACTACTAAAAATGACACTAAAGTCAGTTCAGAAAATTTAATACAAGAGGAAGAATCAGATACGATTTCTGGCTTAAAAAACCTACTAACTCCGCTATCTGAAAAAGTATTGGATGAAAAAAATCAGGATAGTACTAAAATAGACTCTATTCCTCCGAAAAAAGAAGTTCTAACAGACAATGTTACGTATAAAGCTACGGATTACATGCAATTGAGTCGCAGAACTAACAAAATGTACTTATACAATGAGGCTGAAGTTATTTATGGAGACGTACAACTTAATGCTGGATATATTATAGTTGATAATAATAAAAACGAAGTCTATGCATATGGTATAAAAGATTCATTAGGAGAGTACACACAAACACCTATTTTTAAGCAGGCTCAAAATATTGTAGAGCCTGATTCTATCCGTTTTAATTTTGACACAGAGAAAGCTCTTATTTATAATTCGAGAACAGAACAGAATGGATTTAGAATCAAAAATGAAGTCTCAAAACGAGTCAATGATTCTGTAATATTTATGAAAAATGTGAAGTTCACCACTTCAGAAAATGTAGATGATCCAGAATACTATTTTTATGCCCGAAGAGTAAAATTTGTACCTAAAAAGAAAATCGTAACAGGACTTGTCAATATGTATATTGCCGACGTCCCTACCATCCTTGCATTACCTTTCGGATTTTTTCCTTTGAGTGAAGACAGAAGTTCTGGTTTTATAATGCCAAGCCCAGGAGAAGAAAATAATCGTGGTTATTTTTTACAGAACGGTGGATATTATTTCGCGATGAATGATTTTGCTGACCTAACACTTCAGGGAGACTATTATACAAATGGCAGTTACACCTTTGCGGTACAATCTACCTATGCATTACGATATAAATTTCGTGGAAACCTAAGGTTTAGATATGAAAACAATTTACAAAGTGAACGAGGGTTTCCAGACTTTACAAAATCTACAACGTACAATATACAATGGTCCCATAGTCAGGATGCAAAATCAAGCCCTAATTCACGATTTTCGGCTTCGGTAAACTTTGGTAGTAGTGACTTCTTTCAGCAATCTACCAATCAATTAAATACAGGTAACTTTTTGAATAATCAACTTAGTTCTTCTGTATCATACTCAAAAACTTTTCAGGGAGACCCACAGGTGAATTTTAATATTGCCGCTACACATAATTCTAACACGAATACTGGTATTGTAAATTTATCTTTACCCACGGTAACAACCAGCGTATCTCGTATTTTTCCTTTTGCCCCGAAAATAGGTGTAAAAAAAGGAATTATCCACAATATTAATACGCAATATAATTTTACTGGAAGTAACACAGTTCAAACTACAGACGAAGAGCTTTTTGCTCCGGGTATGTTTGATGATGCAGAAACAAGCATGAAACATGTGATCCCCATAAGTACGAATTTTAAACTTTTCAAATATTTAAGTGCTAGTGCAGGAACGAGCTTTCAGGAAAACTGGGTTTTTGAGACCATTGATCAAGATTACGACGAAACGGCTAATGAAGGTGCCGGAGAAGTTGTACGAGACACAATAAAAGGATTTGATTCTTTTCGTACGTATAATTTTTCTACCAGTATCGGAACCACAATTTACGGAACCTTTAATTTCAAAAAAGGAAAAAAGATAGAAGCCATACGCCATACAATGCGCCCCTCTATTAGCTATAGCATCAATCCAAAATTTAGTCAATACTATGACTCTTATGTAATTCCTGATGATTTAAGTACTACTGATGTAGATGAAGAAGAAACTGTAGAATTCTCAAGGTTTACGGGTGGTGCATTGGGAGCTCCGAGTAATGTATTCTCTAGTTCTATAGGATTTTCTCTAAGCAACAATCTAGAGATGAAGGTAAAAAGTAAAGATAGTCTAGCAACCGAATCAAAAAAAGTCACAATACTTAATAACCTTAGTTTTAGCACTGCTTATAATATTGCTGGTGATTCATTAAAGCTAAGCCCCATTTCTGTATCTGGTAATATCCCAATTATAACTAACAAATTAGATATTAATTTTAATGCTCGACTAGACCCCTATGCCCTTGATAATAACAATAACAAAATAGATGTCTGGAATATTGATAACGGTGGGAGTCTTTTTAGATTAACAAGTGCCAGTACTAATTTTGGCTATTCATTTTCGAGTACAGATTTTGAGAAGGGAGCCAAAAACGAAGATCCTTTAGAGAATCAAAATTTCAGAAACGAAGGAAGGCCTGATAATCTTTTCGGAGGTGAAACTGACTTTGGTGAAGGACAATCCTATGACAGGCGTAAAGAAGGTGGTGAAGAAAAGGATATAAAAAATTATAATTACAAGATCCCATGGAACTTACGACTATCATATACTGTTAATTATAGTAATAGTGCCCGGCAAAACGAGATATCATCGCACTCTATTATGTTTTCTGGAGATGTAGAACTTGCTCCCAAGTGGTCAGTGGGTGTATCTTCTGGGTATGATCTCAAAGATGCTGGTTTTACCTATACAAATTTAAGATTTCAGAGAGATTTAGAAAGTTGGGTTATGAACTTTAATTGGATTCCATTTAGTGATAGAACCTCCTGGAATTTCTTTATTGGGATCAAATCCTCAATGTTGAGTGATATCAAATGGGATAAAAGACGAGAAGCCGATAAAAGTCTGTAAAGTAAGCGCTGTAGTAAGTTTTATTCGTTACTAAAAGTAAAACATCAATTTTATATATCATGAAAAAAATAATAACTACCGATAATGCTCCGGCTCCAATTGGACCATATAACCAAGCCATTATGACAGGAAATACGTTATATACTTCTGGTCAGATTGCTATACATCCGAAAACCGGAGTGCTAATTCTGGATACTATAAAAACGGAGACCAATCAAGTAATGCTAAATCTTAAAGCGATACTTGATAAAGTAGACATGACCTTCGAAAACGTAATCAAAACAACTATTTTTCTTAGCGACATGAACAATTTTGCAGAGGTAAATGAAGTATATGGTAATTATTTTGATGAAAGCACTGCACCTGCAAGAGAAACGGTGGCAGTAGCAGCTTTACCAAAATTTGTAAATGTTGAAATTTCTGTTATTGCAGTAAAATAAGATAAAACGAATCAAGTTATTTTCTAAATACTTTTCTAATAAAAATTTCACTAAAAAAATTATTCCGACTCATGAGTATAAAAGACTCATGAAGTTAGTTACATCTTCTATATACCTATTTTAAAGACTAACATTATATATGAGTAACATATGCTAATATCTATGCTTACCAATACAGCATATAATATATTAAAACACTTCTTTAAGACAATTCTTTACTAAAACTACCTGATTATGAAACTTTCTATTATAATTATAATTACAATATAAAATAGACAGCGAAATCAAAAATACTAAAAGAAAAAACCTTATCTAAATAGAACTTCTCGATGCATACTTATGAAACCGTTTTTGATCGTATTACATATTACGAACTTATACACAAAAAAATCTAGAGATAAGGTTTTATTTCCTAATAGAAACAGTATTAAGAAGCTACGAACCTCTAGACAAATGACTAGTAACTATTAGAAAAAATGCTACACAAAACATTAACTTTTAATGCCCAACCGCATTAAAAATCACATTCAATTCAAAGTTCTAAACTAGGTAAAAAAAACTTTTGAAAATCAGATTTTCAGTGAATGGCTTTATAACTTATACAAATGGATATATTTATAAGCTTAACACAAAAAAACAACCTACTGCAACCTCATGTTTCATTTCAGAAATTATATCAAAAACTTAAAACAATTTCGAGCATTATAGGCTTAATCTACTTATTTTGGCACTTGATGACAGAAAAAATCTTCTAATTAGACTGCATCAAGAAATACATCATTCCTGTTCTACTTGCACTTGGCTTTGGATACTATCTATTTTTTGTTGCAGTTCACTATAGTCAAACCCATTTCTGCCGTTGATTCCATTTTTTCCGTTTACACCATTTTTTTTCACGCTTCTTTTTGAGGTTCCAAAACAATCCTTACCACTACCACCTTTGCCGCCATATCCAAAATCACCACCTTTACCGCCTTTACCATAGTCTTCCTTTACAACAATATTTTGAAGGAAATCAGAATCCCCAACCAATTCGAATCTACCGATACCACCTCCATTACCTCCTACACCACCGTTACCTCCATTGCCACCATCTCCTCCGACTCCTTCTTTCTCATAGCTTGTTGTACTAAGCTTACCCTTGATATTACTGTTAGGGTAACTTCCTGAGCAATCAGCTGGACCTCCGTCTCCACCATTACCACCATTGCCGCCATTACCACCATTACCACCACTAATATTAACGAAAAATGTATCGGTTTTCTTCCAACTTATTTTCTTAGCAATTAGAATTACGTTTTTTCCATTTTCTCCTGACTCTCCGAAAGAACCATTTTCGCCATTCAACCCATCTCGTCCTGATTTACCACTACTTCCTTTTCTTCCGCTTTTTCCAGAAGTACCGTCACTTCCATTTCCTAACAAGGTAGCCTCTCCGTTAATGGTTAATTTTTCGATAACAATTTCTGCATTTTGGAGGCTATCAGCTATTTTTATATAAGATTGACTATCTAGATAGACCTCTCCATAAGTACTTACAGACTCAGTAACATACAAAGTGTCACTTGCAGATACTTCTAGATTTCTTAAACTTATTTGATTGTTATTTTGATTAATCAAATACAGAGAAATTACAATGGTAATTACGGATAAAACCGCCGCAACAATACTAATATAAGATCTTCTTGTTGTCTTTTTTTGTTCTTGTAAAAGGATCTTCTGTTTCTCTATAAACTTAAAATCTCTGCTAAGCGTTTCTTCTGAGTTATTTATCGTTTTATTCCAGTTAAGGTTGTTGTAAATTAAATTGGCTATTCTAGAGTATGCATTACCCATTGAGGTCGGAGTTTCTATCTCATCATCATCTTCTAATACAGGCATGGCTTCTCCAAAACTCCATTTAGATATATAAGGAATAAATATTTTATTAAGTATATCGTTAGGTTCTGCATTTTTGGGAATCCAATCGTAATATTGTTCTTCAAATTCTGATATAAATATTTTTTGCCATTTTCTATTTAAATCGTACTCTGTATATGGCTCTGTTCTACTAGGAATTGGTAAAATCAAAAGCTTGCTCCTATTTACAGGTAAGTTGTTATGGGCTGGAGTTACTCTTTTTATTATACGTTTAATCCCATCAATATTTTGATAGTTCGATACAAAAAGCATGACTAAAACATCAGGAAATAAAACAGTACAGATATCTCCTATATCTGTAACTCCTGTTCTACTATCTACAAGTACATAATCATAATCATGTATCCATTCCTCACGAATAGCATTTAGGTAATCATATATTGTATTTGTATTTATCAATTCTTGCCAATCAAGCGATTGTAATTTGGTAGTATAAGCATCATCTTGTTTACCTGCACTTAACAAATCTACGCTACTTTCTCCCAAGTCATAAGTAACTAGTTCTTTTCGCCAGTCGACACTTTCTTTGGTATTGAACGAAAGTAGCATGTCCAATATTCCTTTTTGAGTACCTACCTCTTCTTTTGAAGAGATGTACTCTTTCTCAAAGTATTGATGTAAGCCAGGAGCTTCTAAATCCCAATCGACAACCAATACTTTTTTTCCCCATTTAGATAACAGTGCAGATACATTTGCTAATGCCATTGATCTACCTACACCTCCTTTGTACGAATAAAATGTATATACCTTTCCCTGCTTATTCCCTTTCATACCAATTTTGTTATTTTTGTAGACAACAACTCTTTTTCTTCTGGAATTACGATCGGAAAATCTTGTTGAAACTCTGGAGCATTTTTTATTTGATGCGCTATTACGCGTGCAAACTCTTTAATTCTATCTCCAAATTCTGCTGCTTTTCTTGTATCCCAAAAAGAATCGCTTACCGATGCATAATCACTAAAATCCTCTTGCTGAATCGCTTTTACTTTTTCAGGAAAACTATGGCCATCATGAAATCTTGCCCCCAAGACTAAACCTGTAGAATCCTCAATAATTTCCTGACGTTTTAGAAAAGATAATATTTCAGCATAACACCAAGTTGACTTAAAATAATCAGGTGACAATATAGCCACAATACATCTAGAGTGTCTAATTGCATCCCCAATTTTTGATTTCCACTCATCACCAATCTCTATTGACTCTTTATCATAGAAAATAGAGACATTTCTATCCTGTATCTCCATGTTAAGCCAAAACTCTAATTGTTCTACTAATTTATTATGCCATGTTTCTGTTAGTTGGTTTCGTTTGTAACTAAAAAAAACATCATATTTATAACTCATAGTACCTTAAAAGTTTGTTTTTCTTTTATTGAGGTTTCATAACAAGTTTAAACAGCCATTCGACCAAAAAACTTATGTATTCGACTCTAATAATAAAAGAAATATTCTAAAAATAGTATTCAATTTGGAGTAGTTTATCACTGAACATTAAGAATTCTTAAAGTTACTATATTTTTAGAAGTATTCTAACCAAGATGTGGTACAATAATTATTGAAATCATTATTGTAACTAGTCACTCCCATAGCATCATATAGATTAACACTACAGACACATGAAATATAGATTGCATACCAGAATTCTGTATTCTACACACTATAATGCCTTGAGCAATAATTGAGCAGTTGCCGGATTGGTTGCCAGAGGCACGTCATATACATCGCATAACCTCATTAACATAAAAATATCTGGTTCATGTGGATGCTTTGCCAAAGGATCTCTAAAAAAAATAACCATATCCACTTTTTTTTCGGCTACACTGGCAGCAATTTGTGCATCTCCTCCTAATGGTCCCGAAAGCAAAGCCTCTACTTCAAATCCTGCTCTTTTTGCCTTCTCTCCTGTGGTTCCTGTCGAAATAAGCTTTATATTTTTTGAATGTAGTATTTCTTGATATTCATTGAGAAACTGTACCATTTCTGCTTTCTTTCCGTCATGTGCAATTATAGCTATAGTCATGCGTGATATCTAATTTTTGAAATTATTATTTAAATGTTTAAGGGAGTAATTATGTCGAAAGAATATCAGAAATACGTAAAAGTTCTTTATTGATACCATATCCTTCTTTTAGACCTTCTTCAAAACTTGTAGCGGTAATCTTGTTGTTTATAATTCCTACCATTACATTTTGTTGTCCATCAAGAAGTAGTTCTACTGCTTTTACACAAAACCTACTTGCCAATGTTCTGTCGAAACAAGTTGGTGAACCACCTCGTTGCATATGCCCAAGTACTGTTACCTTTGCTTCATAATCAGGAAGGTTCTCTGATATATAATCTGCTAATTCATATACATTTTTCCCTATTTTATCTCCTTCGCTTACAACTACAATACTTGAACTCTTACCCGAACGCTTACTTCTTTTTAACGATTCTAATAATCGATCCAGTCCTAAATCTTCTTCGGGTATTAGAATTTCCTCTGCTCCTGCTCCTACTCCAGTATTAAGAGCAATAAAACCTGCATCTCTTCCCATTACCTCAACAAAAAACAATCGATCATGTGAACTGGCGGTATCTCTTATTTTATCAATTGCATCAATCACCGTATTTAGAGCTGTATCATAACCTATCGTAAAATTTGTCCCCGCAATATCGTTATCTATTGTCCCTGGCACTCCTATGACAGGAATATCATATTCTTTACTAAAAATTTCGCCTCCTCTAAAGGTTCCATCTCCTCCTATAAGTATCATGGCATCTACCCCTATTTTTTTGAGATTATTTGCTGCTTTCTTTCTACCTTCTACATCTCGAAACTCTTGTGATCTAGCTGACTTCAAAATGGTACCTCCACGACTAATGATATTACGTACACTTCTTGCATTCATTTCGCAATAGTCTCCTTCAATCATTCCCTGATACCCTCTATAAAAACCTATACATTTTACGTTATAATATGCACATGCACGAGCTACAGCGCGTATTGCAGCATTCATACCCGGAGCATCACCTCCTGAGGTCATTACACCAATGGTTCTAATTTCTTTTGCCATAGTTATTTTTAGTTGGTCATTTATTAACTACCCCGTGTTTTTAAATGTGTTTCATCTATTGAGTTCTAAAGACTTTTCTTTTTTTCCATTCTCAAAAAACATTAAATGAAACTCAAGAATTCCTAATCCCAAAAAAATCTAAACGCTTAGGGTATTATTATTGTTTTACTTGTTTTTTTCGGTAAAGTTAATAAAACTAGGTGTTTCAATGTTCGTCGAATCTACTGGTTTAATTATAGAATCTTGAACTCTACTTTTAAAAATTTTTTTCCATAATTCTTTAAAGTTATCAAAATCTACGGAATACGAAAGTCCTACTCCCTGCTCATACCCCTGATTCGTTGAACCTATAAATTGGATATCATCTTCTCTATTAAATATGGTTCCTCTAAGGGAGCCATCTTCATTAAAAAGATATTCTACCTCAACATCTCCTACCACACTTGATTCGGCAACCCCACCAATCGGAACTCCTACTCGACCATTAATCAAAATTCTATTACTAATTTGTGTAGAAAGTGTTAATCCAAACTCATCTGCATCTTCTTCATCTAATGTACTTGTTCCTTGAACATAATTCAACCCTACTTGAAACTTATCATCTTCATCAGAAAAAATACCATTAAAAAGACTCGAAGCCCTTTCTGCTACTAAGCCTCCTGTAATTGCATTTGCATCTAAAGTACCATTATAAAATTGACCAGAAGACACTAATGAAAGAGCTTGTATTTCTTTATTAGATTCATCACTCAACTTATAATCTAATTCACTTTTTACAACAGAACTTAAATTAGGGAATTCTATATTAAAGTTCACATTAGGCTGAATAAGTTCTCCCTTAAGGTCTACAACTACTTCTATTGGGATTTTACGGTTTATCGATGAGCTTTCTAGTAAAATAGCTGGGTTTGCTTCTGTTTTATAGACGGCACTTAGATCCAGTACAGCTCTCGTTGGACTTCCATCCCAGTTAATAGTCCCTCCATCCCTTACTGTAAATAATTTCTCTACGAATGCTCCATACCTAAAGTTATATGTACCTTCATACGCCACAAAATCTCCCCACATATTAAATTTACCATTGGTATTAATTTCTATCAATAGCGTTCCCGCTCCTCGACCTTTCAAAGAACTTCCTGTATCCTTATCTATAACTACCTCTACTTCTGCATTGTTATTTACATCAAGATCAAAGTTAAGTTCTAGCCCTCTAATATCTTCGAGTATAATTTCTTTACCTTCTAAACGAGCACGTTTTTCGTCTGGGCTCAAAAAATGAATGTAAGAATTATCTCCTATTGCTTCTGATTCATTTAACGGGATCTTAAAAATTGTTCCCTCTTCGGTAGTTGCATTAACATCAATTACTAATTCATCAATAGGACCGCGAATGGCAGCCTCACCGCTAATAAATCCTGTACCATAATATAAGGACTCTTCATCTTCTTCTGTATCCAGAACCAATAACTTATCTTGTGCGGATATCTCGATACCAAGTTCCCAATTCGAAAAGTTACGATGCGCTATATATCCTCCTAGACTTCCTATTGTACTATACTTTGTGTCTACGAAAGGAATGTTATCAAAAATAAAACGTTGTTTTTCTAAAATTACTCTGGATGTATTATCCAAATCCAAATCTACATTGAGATAGGGTACCGTAAGTCCTGCTTCTTTTAAGTTTAGTACTCCATCTATCGAAGGGGCTTTATAGCTCCCAGAAATTTTTGCATTTCCCGAAACAAACCCTCTTATATTGGTTAATACCGTAGTACCTAATGCACTAAATTCTGAAACATTAAACTCATTGAACTCAAGGTCGACATCAATAAATGGATTCTCTTTAACAACACTAATTTTTCCTAGAGCAGCTAATGTTTTTTGCTTCTCTTTATTTATCAGTCTCGTATTTATTTTATATTCGGTAAGATCTCCATTCCCTGCTAAATTGAGTCTGAGTTCTCCTAAAGGAGTTTTATTAATGTCTAAATCCTGAACCACGATGGTCGTACTTGGCAAATAAATTCCATTTTCCTGAAGTATATATACTTCTCCGTCTACTCTTCCTCCAAAATTAAGACTATCGATTCTCGGCGTTATTTTATTAAGATCAACATCTTCAAAAGTTGCTGTTAGGTTTTTATAATCTGTACCATCGGTTACGCCATTAACTTTAATCTTTTCATTTTCATAATTAAGAACAATAGATTGTATATCTATTTTTTTAAAATTCTTATCAAAAATAATTTTATTATCAGACTTACTCTTTTCTTTATTAGCGTACCAAGTATATCCTTTGTAAGTAAAATCAGATTTCCTAAATCCCACCACCGAATTATTCTCTTCATTAATGGTATGATAAAACTCTAGATTAAAGGTATCCTGATTATGTTTGCCTCCTTTAAATTCTGAGTGCATAAACAAGGTGTCCTTGAGTGTTACATTAATTAAACTAAAATCTGATGCTTTATAAAATTTTGAACTTATACTATCAATAGCGATGTACGTATTGAATAAAGGGTTTTTATTATCAACTTGAACATCGACTTCTTGCATAACATTATCAAAAGCCTTTATTGATGGAGATTTAAAAGTGAGCTTAAAATCAGATTCATTACTTTCTACCTTTCCTTTGATACTTGTATTAGGTGCAAACTGAACTTCTGGAAAAAAAACATCTACAATTTTGTTATAGATTTTAAAGTTAAACTCCATAAACTCATTATCGGTAATTTCGGTTGCTTCAAAATTGGCGTATAGACTTCCTATAGAATTCCTGAATAAATCGTATACATTTTCGAACCGAAATACACCGCGAATATTTCCTTCAACAATATCTGGGCTATTAATTTTTATGGTTCGAACATTATTCTCATCAAAACTAGAGATGATATCAAAATCTTCAAAATAATACCCTGCATTCTGGTTGGTATAAAGTGTTTTTTCGAAAGAAATGGTACCTGAAACATCATTTATACCAGTACCATGCATTTTCATATATACATCTCCATTAAAAACTGAGGTACTGTCCCGTGTAAAAATATTAAGTGCTTTTAAATCGATGTGATCAACATTTGCTACAAAGTCATAATTATGTATTTGCTCAGATATATCTGCAACTCCATTAAAACTAAATCTAACATTAGGGTCATCTGAGGTAAGGGTTCCATCAAAAACACCTTCTTTGAGGTTCCCTAATGCACGTAAACTAGTATACGAATATCCGTTAAATTCTAGTCTACCTATATCTCCTTCAATTTTTGTGTTTAAACTTTCTAAAGTAAAACCACTGCCATCTACATGAATATCAAAGGCGGCTCTCCCTACTGATTTTTGTTTCCATAATTCACCCACATTAAAATTGTTTGATATAATGGACCCATTATAGGTAGCTTTTTCGGGGTCATCTAATCCTTCTAATAGTACAAAAGCATTGAATTTACCCAATTGGGTGTACAAATTCATATCTAGATCGACAGCTTTTTGGGTAACAATTACATTTCCGTCTCCTCTTACATTTCCTAACTGATCTAATAGCTTGGGTAGAGAATTTCCTAATATATTTGGCAATAAGCCTACTAAATCTTGATAAGTACTTGTTATGTTTTCAAAATCTCCATCAAGCATAAATTTAGAAGTATTACCCACTGCATTTTGTAATCGCATATCTCCTCTTATTACAGAATTACCTAAGCCCGTAATATTCGAATTTATCACTTCAAAATCATTGAGAACCCCTAGAACAGTCGTATTTTTTAATTTTAGTATTCGATTATCTCCAAATTCTTTATAAAAAGGAATAAGATCATTCGTCGAAATGGTAGCAGCATCAAAGTTAGCATTAATCTTTACTTTATTTTCAAAATCACTCAAGCCATCGACCTCATAAGACATTAACACTTCTCCTTGTATACTAGATTCTTTGGTGGTGATTCGTAGTTCCTGAAAATTCATAGACTTAGGAGTAATAGTAAAACATGTCTGTAATTTTGATACCACAAGTCCTCTTGCATCTGTATATCCTAATCCATTGATATCGAGATAGACATCAGGTCCATCAACCAATAAACTCTCTGCATCAAGGTTAATATTATAATAATCAACGGCTTTGGGGTTGTTTAGGTTTTCGTTTGTAAACCTGTAAGCGCCATTCGTAATCTGTATATTCTCTGTTGTAAGAACAAACCTTTTTCCGGAAGGAGGTTTTCCTGAATCAAATTTTCGGACAAATGTCATTAAATTATCACTTTGCTCATCTTTGTATATTTTCATATTAAAAATGAGATCCTCTATGGCAACATTTCCTAAAATTGGTTTTCCTAAAGAAACTTCTCGCATGCTAAGTATAGATGTCTTTATTTGACCTGCATACAAGAGTGTATCCTGATGATGGTCTTTTATAAAAACTTCATTAAGACGTATATTACCCGCATATGTTATACCTAAACGCTTTACAATTATATCTACATCATATTCCTCTTGAAGGTATGTGGTAATTTTTTTTCCAAAATGAGTCTGAACGGCGGGTATAGAAAATAGGATCACGAAAAACACAAATAGTGATAACAGAACAAAAAATGTTCTCAACAATATTTTTCTAATTCTTTTGATACTTTTATTCTTACTTATGATTTTTAACTCCCTCTTCCTTACTAACTGAAAACAAAACAATTGAACTAAAAAAAACGTTTCATTATTTCTTTTAAAAAGGTAAATTATGTAACTAATTACATAGAATAAATCCCTGAATTTCTCTTAATAAACTGTAAGTACAATTATTGTTTTTAACTTTGTAGACAATATTAACAATTTCTATGCCTTTTTCCTCATAATGAATCCACAAAAAATATACATTCTTGGGATTGAATCTTCTTGTGATGATACCTCTGCAGCGATTTTATGCAATCAAAAAATATTATCTAATGTTGTGGCTTCACAAAAAGTTCATGAACAATATGGAGGTGTAGTGCCAGAGCTTGCCTCTAGAGCACATCAGCAAAACATTATTCCGGTAATTGATCAAGCAATTAAACAAGCCAATATTAAGAAAGAAGATCTTCATGCTATTGCGTTTACACGCGGACCCGGACTGATGGGATCTTTACTTGTTGGCACTTCCTTTGCCAAGTCAATGGCACTAGCGTTAGATATACCTCTTATCGAAGTGAATCATATGCAAGGTCATATTTTGGCCCATTTTATTGAGGAAGAGGATTTTGATATTCCCGAATTTCCTTTTTTGGCAATGACTATTAGTGGTGGGCATACTCAGATTGTGCAAGTAAATGATCATTTTGATATGCAGGTCATTGGCGAAACGATTGATGATGCTGTTGGTGAGGCTTTTGATAAAAGCGCCAAAATATTTGGATTGCCCTACCCCGGTGGACCTCTCGTAGATAAATATGCACAATTAGGGAACCCAAAGGCGTTTCCTTTTCCGAAACCCAAGGTAGACGAACTCAATTTTAGTTTTAGTGGTCTTAAAACTTCTGTACTCTATTTTGTTCAAAAACAGGTTAAGGAAAATCCTGATTTTATTACCGAAAACTTATACGACATCTGTGCCTCTTTGCAATATACTATTATCAATATTCTGATGGATAAGCTCAAAAAAGCATCGAAGCAAACAGGAATTAAGCGTATTGCAATTGGTGGTGGAGTATCTGCCAACTCAGGAATCAGAAAAGCCTTAAAGGAAGGAGAACAGAAATATGGGTGGAAGACATTTATTCCAAAATTCGAATATACTACTGACAATGCAGCAATGATTGCTATTGTGGGGTACCTAAAATATCTAAATAAAGATTTTACCGACATGAGCGTTGGTGCAGAAGCTAGGATGAAAATTTGATTGCCTGTTTACAAAAATTAGCAATCCGTGTATTTTTCTTTAGACGATATAAGTGTACGCAATAAAACATCTAACATACAAACTTTTTTAATAGAATAAACAAATGCTGGTGAGGTTACCAGCATTTGTTATTGTTACCATGCATACTTTGAAAATACCCCAATGAAACCCAAATGTATACTGGCAATTATTGTAATTAATTTTACCAATAAAAACTAAGTTTTGATTTTTTAATTTTCTACGTAGGTATACTCTAACCAAGTATTCCATTTTGAATTCGTATCATCATACCAAAATATAGGATTATAATCTCCAGAATCTGTTTTAGGAAATGCCATAAGAAGATTTCGTCCTGGCTCACGAGCGATTATAACCTTTGAAAATATTGGATATACAATTTCAAATTCATAATCAATATTACCTCCTGTCATTTCATAAATGATATCACCTTCTAGATAAAAAACGGGAGCTCCTTCTGTTTCACTAAACCACCAGACAGAAGCATTATCGGCAGGATATAACACATCGACACCTGCAATATCATTAGCAGATAACACCTCACGATTGGTTGTATAGACACTACCATCGTTTCTTGTTATTGTTGGCTCCCCGTTATTACTAAATGCGTAAGATGCATACATCATAATACTCCCCAAATCAAATGGTGTGAGATCCGTAGCTACAAACCCTCGTTGTCTCCATGTTTCGAAATATGGTTGAGACTCTAGATCCATATTATCAAAATTGACTGTTATAAACTGATCTCTATCTTCTCTTCCTTGTTCATGAAGTAACCCAACAGCATGACCAATTTCATGAATGGTATTACCGGTTGTGCATACGTCACCAATTGTTATGATTTGTTCTCCTCCTATACGACCAAGATTTGAAGAACATCCGCTACCCGATTGAAACCTAACATAATCCACCTGATTTGTTCTTTGAACAAACCTAATATGGGTATTAACCTCCCAATGTGCAATTGCATCGGTGATTCTTTCTTGATTATCTAAGTTACTATCAATTTCAAAAAAGACAATATTGTTTGGCCATAATAGATTTATGCGACCATTACTTTTTATTTCTTCTTTTGAAACTTGAATTTGATTTGGAGCAATAACAATATCTCCTTCTAAAATGTACGTATCATTAATATTTTCGGCGATTACTTCTGATCCATAAAAAGAAATTCTTTCGAATTTCCCTTTTTGATGGGGATATGCCATTTCTGTGTCCATTTCTTGTGCTACTTCGGCATACTGTTCCTCAATTTCATTTTCACAGGAAATAAAAATTCCTGCTAATACAAAAATGGATAATTTGATATTCAGGTAAAAAGATTTGTTCATAGTGTAATACTTTATAGTGTACTATTTTAGTTTGTTATAAATTTTATTCTAAATAAGTGGTACCTATAATTCTATTTACTCATCGTTTTTTGAAGAAATTATTCATAGTCCTAAATTCCCCTATAGAACTGGTCATCATATCACTTGTTTGATTACCTCCCCTAAATAACAGTATATTAAAATAACTTATATTCTCTATTCTTGCTACGTAATGATCTACTCCATTTACAAAACAAAATATACATTATGGTGCATGTATTTGTGGCATAAAAACCATGTATAGGTTTATTAAAGATACACTGCTTAATTTTTTACATACAACTTTCTATTTTTAGAATAGATCAAAAGTGAAGCTTATTAAAATAACACCTGTCACGGTTTTCAGGTAAAAATCAAAACCCTGTTTTCGGGTAAGAAAATACATATATAAATTACCAGTTTTTGCCTCCTAAATGAGGTAATTCCCTATTATTTTCTTGGAGTCCCAGAAATTAAAGGAGACACTTATAAATATATCTTTATTAATTCTTCTTTTTTTATGAATTTCATATTCAAAAACAGTATTATTTAAAAAATTTTAAATTTTAAAATGTTGCATTCCATAAAAGCACCTAATTCGGTATACTTTATAAGAAGGTGTGAATTTTAACCTAAAAATTACGTCCAAAGGATTTTCGTAGAAAAAACAACACTTTTGCCACACCATATAATAACTGAATTCAGGGATAAATTAATACAGTTGAAACTATCTAACTGTATTAACAAGGTAATACCAGTATATTGTCATGCCTCTAATTGATATCCGTAATCGCTTTCTTGATTTTTAATAACTCTACGTTTTTCTTTGTAATTAATCAAATTACTTTATATAAAATCCCTTAATCTCACACGACCATTTTAAAACAAAAAAATGATAATCAAAAACTTAAACAACCTTCTCCTAACAATAAAATGAATTTTAATTAACAAATTATTAGTATTCATAGTACTGATTTTGGCAAAATAATTGATGTGGTTATTTACATCACATACAAATCATTAAATACTTGGGTTATGAATAAAATGAAACTACTTCTTCTCGCTTTCTTATTACAATTCATGGGAGCCTTTGGGCAATATAAAATTACGATGCATGCTTTTGTTATTGATCAGGACAGTAAAAAGCCTATTCCTTATGTCAATGTTGGATTTATTAATAAAGGAATAGGGACGGTTACCAACAGAACAGGAAGGTTCTATCTTCAATATGATGAAGATAAAATTAATGACAAAGATCTATTTAAGCTATCCAGTAATGGCTATGAGTCATTAAAATTGAGTCAGTCGCAACTCTTAGACAAGTTAAAAGATAATAATAAAATATTTTTAAAAAAGTTACCCTTTACTAATAGTAAGGTTCTCGATCCTAGAGATGATGAGAAAATGGAAAAAGGCTCGATCGGATACACATTATATGACCCCAATTTATTGGCGTATTGGAAAGATAAAGAGGCGCTTGGAGGAGAAATATCCACTCTTATTAAAGTAAAAAAAGAGCGAACAAAACTACATAATTTAAAGTTTAATATCGTCGAGAATACTGCAGATAGCATATTAGTAAGAGTTAATATTTATAATAAAAAAGGTAAAAAACCTAAAGAAAATATTGTAAAAGGTAATATCTATCATACTATATTTAGAAAAAAAGGAGAAGAAATAATTGATTTATCTCCTTACAATATAAGAATTGATAGCGATTTTGTGGTTAGTCTAGAACTGGTGAGAGTTTATGGTGATGATATTCAATTTGCTGTAAGTGTGGGTAAAGGAGGACGATCGTTTATAAAACGTATTAGTCAAGATGCTTGGAAAGAACATAAAGATGCGGGTATCGCTTTTAAACTAGAGACTTCTTATCCTGTATCTCTAAATCCGCTAGAAGCACTTAAAAAACCTGAACAAATAGTATTGTATTGGGATACTTCACTTTCTATGCAAGCTCGGGATCTAGAAAAGGAATTTACCTTTTTAAAAGAATATTTGTCAAAAATTAAGCATACAACTGTTGATGTAGTTACGTTTTCTGATGATTTGGGCAAAAGAAAAAGCTTTGCAGTCACTAATGGTGATTGTACTGCACTAATTGATATGCTTACCACCCTAAAGTATAATGGTGGTAGTGATTTTTCTAAATTGTTTCTAGAAACTGATAAACCAGACCAATATTTTGTTTTTACCGATGGCTTTGCCACCTATGGTGATCATCAATTCGTCTACGGAACTCCTGTTTTTTATATTAATAGTATCGAAAAAGCTGATAATGCATCCCTACAAGAAAGTAGTACTGCAAGCGAAGGACAATATTTAGATCTATCAAAAATATCTGTCGATAAGGCACTTACTAGAATCAACTATGAGTTAGAAGATACTATTACATACAGTAATGATTTGAGAAAAGAATTAGTATCGGGAAAAGTATTTTCGGATACAATACCTGTTCAAGGCTGTAAAGTATCTGTAAAAGGAACACTGATTGAAACAGTAACCGATGCACATGGTGATTTTTCTATTAAGGCTGATAAGAATGAAGTATTGACATTTCAGCATTTTAGTATGAAAAATAAAGAAGTAACTCTTACTACTTCAAAAGAAATAGTAGTACAACTTGGATCAAAATATGAAGAGCTAAAGGAAGTGGCAGTAAATCAAAAGAAAAATAGAATACCTGAGGAGAAAGTAAATTTGGGCAATAAAAAAGTTGATAGGAGTAAGTTGGGTTACGCTACGTATACTAGGGTTAGTGATGATTTCCCTACTGCAGCTCAAACTTTATTCGATTTGATTCGGGGTCGATTTCCAGGAGCTCAGTCAATTTTAGAAAATGGAGGAGCAACAATAAGAGTGCGAGGTTCAAGCTCAATTTCATTAAGAAATGGTGTTTTGTGGGTTGTTGATGGTGTTGTACAAAGTAGAATGCCGGATTTGACACCTCCCCAAATACACAGTATAACACTTATCCCTGGTATTGCAGGAAGTATAAGGTATGGTACACCAGCAAGAAATGGCACCTTTATAATCGAAACTAAATTGGCAGCTTCTCTAGAGAGTGCTAATAAATTAAAAGACACTCTTTTGATTAAAGGAAATGACTATAACGAATCTAATTATTTGATAAGTTCATATCTAAATAAACCCGAATACCTTAATAAATTAACAAATAGTATTACCTATAATGAGGCTTTAGAAACCTACTATGATCTTCAAAAAAATCATATGTATGAAGTGCCTTTTTATGTGTATTCGTCAGAGTACTTTGAGATTTGGGATAAGGATTTTTCTAAACAAGTGATTTCTAATCTATCAGAAATAGCAGGTACTAATTATGGAGCATTGCGTACACTAGCATTTATCCTAGAAGAAAAAGGTGAAATAGATAAAGCAAGAGTTGTTTATGAAAACATATTTGACATAAGACCAAATTATGCGCAATCATATTTGGATTTAGCTAGAATTTATAAAGATACGAAGGAATACCAAAAAGCATTTGATTTGTATAAGACGATACTACAGAATCAAAACAATAAGATTGGCTTTGCAGAAGTGCGTAAGCAAGTAGAGTCAGAATTAAGACATTTGACCAATCATTATCGCAGTTACTTGCCAAAAGAAGAAATTCCTATTGAATTCCTAAACGTTAAGGGGATGCCCGTTCGTATTGTTTTTGATTGGAATGACCCACAGGCTGAGTTTGAATTTCAATTCGTAAATCCCCAAAAGAAATATGAGAAGTGGACTCATAGTTTTGAAAAAAACAAAGAGTTACTTCTTGAAGAGGTGAAACATGGGATTACCTCTAAAGAATTTATGGTGGATGAATCAATGTCGGGAGAATGGATTATTAATGTGCAATCTTATGGCGAAGTATCCCAACTCAACCCTACGTTTATGAAGTATACTATTTATAGAAACTATGGACTAGTCAATGAGACCAAAACAGTGAAGTTAATTAAGCTTTATAAACAAAAGGACAAAGTAACCTTAGATAAGTTTAGCATATAGTTTGATAATTAAGACACTATCCCGCAAAGTGTGTAATTA
>NZ_JACC01000013.1 GCF_000520955.1 Aquimarina pacifica
TAAACACAACAATTGGCCTTGATCCCTTTAAATCAAGTTCAAAGCAATAATAACATAAAACAAGCTAGCACAAAAGTATGCTTATTTTCTGACGACCTACTTAAATCATATAGTTTTGAACAAAAAAAGCTTCTCCAATAAATTGAAGAAGCTTCTGTACTATATAATAAAAACTCTTATTTTACTAAAGAGCTGCTACGTGTTTAGCTAGTTGCGATTTTAAGTTAGCAGCTTTATTCTTATGAATAACATTGTTTTTAGCTAACTTATCAAGCATAGAGATTACAGTTGGAAATAAAGCTTCAGCTTCTTTCTTATCTGATTCACGTAATTTCTTTATAGCATTACGTGTTGTTTTATGCTGATACCTATTTCTAAGACGTTTTGTCTCACTACTTCTAATTCTCTTTAATGCTGACTTATGATTTGCCATCTCTCTTCTATTAAGTTTCTTAATTATAACATCTTGTAGCCCGTAGGGGAATCGAACCCCTCTTACCAGGATGAAAACCTGGCGTCCTAGCCGATAGACGAACGGGCCGTTTTTCCTTTTCAAGGATTGCAAATTTATAGTTTTCACTTTAAACTTGCAATTAATATCAATATTTGTAGCCCGTAGGGGAATCGAACCCCTCTTACCAGGATGAAAACCTGGCGTCCTAGCCGATAGACGAACGGGCCTTATTTGCCTAATTGCGGATGCAAAAATACAACTATTTTTTAATGCTGCAAGTCTTTTTTATTTTTTTATTAAATACCTAATATGCCTTAGCAAATAATACACGAATTTTTGATGGTTTTCCGCTATACACACAAACACCTTCTTCTTCTTTAGCATCAAAAGGTATGCATCGAATTGTAGCTTTAGTTAACTCCTTTATTTTTTGTTCAGTTTCTATTGTCCCATCCCAATGAGCAGAAATAAAACCTCCTTTTCCTTCTAACACTTCTTTAAACTCATCAAAAGAGTTCACCTCAGTTATATGCTCATCTCTGTACTGAGTTGCTTTTTGATGCAAGCTCTTCTGTATCTCTTCTAAAAGCTCACTTACGGTATTTACCACCTCATCTTTAGCTACAAATTGTTTTGTCAATAAGTCTCGACGCGCAAGCTCTACAGTACCTTTCTCCAAATCCTTTGGTCCAATAGCAATTCTAAGAGGAACACCTTGCAATTCATATTGCGCAAACTTAGCTCCTGGCCTATATGTATCACGGTTATCAAACTTTACCGATACGCCTTGAGCTCTTAAATCATTTACTAATTCATTAGCTACCTCAGATATTTGCGCCAATTGCTCTTCTCCTTTATAAATAGGAACAATAACAACTTGAATTGGTGCTAGATTAGGAGGTAGTACTAAGCCATTATCATCACTATGCGTCATAATCAACGCCCCCATCAAACGAGTCGAAACACCCCATGATGTCGCCCATACATAATCTAATTTACCTTCTTTTGAGGTAAACTTAACATCAAAAGCTTTTGCGAAATTTTGTCCCAAAAAATGTGAAGTTCCTGCTTGCAAAGCTTTTCCATCTTGCATTAGCGCCTCTATACAATAAGTATCATCTGCTCCCGCAAAGCGCTCACTCTCCGTTTTCCTTCCTTTAATAACAGGAATAGCCATAAAATCTTCTACAAAATCCGCATATACCGTATTCATTTGATCTGTTTCTGCAATGGCCTCTTCTTTTGTAGAATGAGCAGTATGCCCCTCTTGCCATAAAAATTCAGCAGTACGAAGAAATAATCGTGTACGCATCTCCCAACGAACCACATTTGCCCATTGATTAATTAACAAAGGTAAATCACGATAAGATTGAATCCAACCTTTATATGTGTTCCAAATAATAGCCTCAGAAGTAGGACGTACAATCAATTCTTCCTCTAGTTTAGCTTTTGGATCAACAATAAGCTTAGATGCATCCTCTGGATCTGTTTTTAATCTATAATGAGTCACTACAGCACACTCTTTTGCAAATCCTTCAGCATTTTTTTCTTCTGCTTCAAAAAGACTTTTAGGAACAAACAAAGGAAAATAAGCATTCTGATGCCCAGTTTCCTTAAATTTCTTATCCAATTCTGCCTGCATTTTTTCCCAAATAGCATATCCATATGGCTTAATTACCATACAACCTCTTACCGCAGAATTTTCAGCTAGATCAGCCTTAACAACCAATTCATTATACCATTTTGAATAATCTTCACTACGTTTTGTTAATTTTTTGCTCATAAACTTGTATTTGGCACAAATGTTGCGGCTATGTTAAATATAATTTAATTAGCGCAAAACTAACTAAATTTGTAATGTTCAACAATAAAATACGAAGATATGCGACCTAAAAATTATTTTCACAAAAATATGGCTAAAGGATTTTTACTTTTAGGCTCCATATTGATGTTGACGTCTTGTGGCACCTATGAATATGTACCTTATGGAGATGGGGTTTATAGTGGAACAAATGAGACTAATACCGAAAGACCTCAAAATAACACGGGTAACAACTCAAATTACTACTCTAATTATTTTTCTGAAAAATCAGCTTTTATTGATAGTGCCATCGAGCAAGACCCTGTTTTTACAGATATAGATTCATATTCTAGTGAAGACTATGATGCTGCAGATACTACAAATACAAGACTAAGTTATGAAACAGGACAAGCTTCTTGGGGAAGTAATCCCAGTGAAGTAAATGTAAATATATATAGTACCGGTTGGAACAACTGGGGACCTGGATGGAATCACTGGGGACCAGGATGGGGATGGGGATGGAACGCCGGATGGGGTTGGAATGCTGGTTGGAACAACTGGGGACCTGGATGGGGTTGGAATGCCGGATGGGGATGGAATGCCGGATGGGGCTGGAACGCCCGATGGGGAAGAAATATTGGCTGGGGCTGGAATGCTGGATGGGGAAGCCCTTGGTATGGTGGATTCGGTCGTGGAAACCTAGCCTTTAATAGAGGATACCGAAATGCGTATGCATACAACTCAAGAAACAGATATAATTCGAAATACAATAATAATGCATCTAGATCAAGAAGCAACTCAAATTATTACAACAACAGAAATAGACAAGGATACTCTAGAGGAAATGTAAATGCAAACCGAAGTCGATCCTCTTCTGGAAATTACTCGTCTAATTCGTCGAGATCAAGATCAGCAACGTCGACAAGTAGAAATAATTCTGGGTACTCAAATTCAACATCAAGATCGAGAAACTACTCTTCTTCAGGAAACAATAATTCTTCTAGAAGAAGCTCTGGATACTCTAATGGTAATTCATCGAGAAGTAGAAGTTCTGGATACTCAAGAAGTAGTGGTTCATCTAGCAGAAGCAGTGGATATTCTAGATCAAGAAGTAGCGGATCTAGTGGATCGTCTCGAAGCACAAGCCGAAGCCGAAGCAGATACTAAAAATCAAATAAATTTATTTCAACTTCTTTTCAGTCCTAATAATTATTAGGTCCTATTAAAACGAAGATAAAAAATATGAAAAAGATATTCTTATTCATAGGTATACTATCTATGCAATTTTTGAACGCCCAAGACATTACTGATGCCGTAAGATACTCTCAGCAAGAGATACTAGGAACAGCAAGATATCGTGGCATGAGTGGAGCTTTTGGAGCATTAGGAGGAGACCTTTCTGCTTTACAAATTAATCCTGCAGGATCAGCAATATTCCTAAACTCATTTGGTTCTATTACCCTTTCTGGCGGAAGAGTTGACAATGATGTCTTATATTTTAACGGTTTCAATAACACCAATACAGGCAACGCCAACTTTAATCAGGTTGGTGTAGTTTTCATTCATGATGACTATAATCCCGAATCTACAGGCATAAACAAGCTTACATTGGGGTTAACGTATGATCAAACTACAGACAATGCTGATGAATTATTTGTTTTCGGACAAAGCACTAACTCTATTGACGAACTATTCCTTTCTGAATCACAAGGACTACCATTGGATTTAATTTCTCGAAGAACAGGAGAAACAGTTAATGAACTGTATAGTTTTCTAGGTGAAACAGAGGGATACAGTGCGCAACAGGCTTTCTTAGGGCATGAAACCTTTATTATAGAGCCTACAGACCCCGATGACTCATCGAATACTTCTTATTTTTCTAATGTTGCTCCAGGCGTCTTCAATCATGAATACATCAATACAACGACGGGTATTAATGGTAAACTTACCGCCAATATAGGCGCTCAAATCGATAAAGACTTTTTTATTGGACTGAACCTAAACTCTCATTTTATTAACTTTGATAGGGTAACCGAATTTTTCGAAGGAAATAATAATACAGGGTCAAATATAAATGAAATACTATTCACCAACAGACTATCTACCTTTGGTTCAGGATTTTCTGCTCAAATTGGTGGAATTGCAAAGGTTTCAAAGATGGTGCGTGTAGGTGCTTCTTTTGAAACCCCTACCTGGTACTATCTAGAAGAAGAAACTTCTCAAAGGCTAACAACAGTTAGTGATACAGATGGCACTGCTTTTGCCAACCCAAATGTTATTAATATTTTTCCAGGATATCAAATTACAACTCCAGCAAAAGCAACTGGAAGTATTGCTCTACTTTTTGATAAAAAAGGATTAATTAGCCTAGATTATTCTTACAAAGATTACTCTACAACAAAGCTCAGTTCTGATGAAGGCATAGATTTTTCTTCTATTAATGATAGTATAGAAGAGAATTTACAAGCCGCTTCAACTCTTAGAATTGGTACAGAATGGAGATATTATAACTGGAGTATACGAGGAGGATATAGTTTTGAAGAAAGCCCATACAAAGACAACTTGATTCTGGGTGACAAAACTGGAATCTCTATAGGAACAGGATTCTCATTTGACAAATATAAGTTCGATGTTGCCTATACACATACATACCAAGAACGTCTAGAACAATTTTATCCTAATTCTGCATTTAGCAATGCCGCATTAGTAGAAAACAACACTACTAATTTTACCTTTACATTGGGAATGAATTTCTAAAAGAAAGAATTTACAAATAATTCAGCGTCTACAAAACAACTAGACGCTGGATACCAACCAAAGATTGGATTCCTTTGTAAAAGAAGAGCACAAAGAAAAGCTTATTCTTACCTTATTAAAGAGAAGTTTCCTGTAACAACACGTCTTCTAAAATTTGGATCTGTAGGTTCATTAAACTCGACTCTAAACCAGTAATCAGCAGAAGGCATATTTTTACCGTTATAGGTACCATCCCAACCCTCACCATCTGATCGTATTTGTTTCAACAACTTACCATAGCGATCAAAAATAAAAATTAATGCTGTTGCCGTTTGATCTTCTAGATTAATGACATTCCAGGTAGGATGAAAACTATCGCCATTCGGTGTAAAGTATTTTGGATACCCTACGATCATAAAAGGTTCTGATTGCACTTCACTTTCTTCACAATCTGCATATCTGGCAACTACATAATAATCACCGGGAGGCACATTTTCAAAAATCGGAGATGTTTGTAACTCTCTATATATTCTATATTCTCCCAACCCCAGACTAGCATCATATCTAAACAAACTAAATTCAAAATCCGTAAACTCTGCGTTCACTAACGCTTGTTGAGCTTCGAATTCTGCCGTTACGGTATAACTTCCAGAAAAAGACTCTTCGGTCACAACACCAATTACAGTTCCGTCTAAAACAGCTCCTGATACATCAGCGATAACAATATCATCAAAGCCTGCACTAGAACCGGCACCGGTAAATCCTTCTAATCGATATGTCCCTGGTACGGGGGCTTCATAAAAAGGCGCTACCTCTCCTGCTATTGGATCAAACGTCCCTGCGCCATTTTGCACATACCATTGATAGGTCACTGCTCCATCAAATCTTCCTTGAATAAGCGTAGGAATCACACCACAAGTAGCGATGTTATCTGGCAAACCTTCATCCAAAATAGAACAATCAGTTGTACCAGCTCCGGGTTCATCTAAATTTGTTTGTTGCAATTGAATTACTCCCGACTCATCTGCAAAGTTAGTCATCAAAATAATATAATATTCTCCTGACTGAGCATTAGGTATCGTAAAAGTTTCTGTATAGATTGTTTCTTCATTTTCTATAGGCGTTCTAGCATAACTACAATCCACTATATTCGTATTGTCTTGATCTTCGTAATAAAAAAAAGGGAAATCTGCATTGTTTTCGCATTCAGCAGGACGTATATTCTCTGTATCCCCGTTAAGATCACAACCTTGAGAAAGTATATCACAATCTACATAAAACGTAGTAAACGGTCCCCACGCAATAAAATCAACATCCAGTTGTCGCTCACTACTATCTAACCTACTATCATCATCTGTATCCACCCATTGCTGAATATCGAAAATTAATTCTCCTGGCTCATCTATCCTTAGATAATACCATGCTGGATTTGGTGATGTATTCAAACAACCAACCTCACCATGACCATCAAGATCACTAATCGTATTATTAAAAGTTAACTCTCGTGCTTCATCCGAACAAAAAGGACTCGAAATTCTACATTCTAGATCGTCCTGTGCGAACAACGTAGAACAACCTATCAATAGGAACAAAAAGAAAAAAATCTGGGGCCTTACTTTTACCATGTTCTTATAACGTTAAAAATTACAATTTTTGTATGTCTGTCTAAAATTTGGATTTTAAATATACATAACTTCTCCAAAAAAACTAACATATATAATTGTTTAACATCACTTTTACTCAGGAAAACAACAAAATCGTATCTTTGCACCCCATCATAGTACAAGTATTAGGTAATATCTTGTTTTTTATGGGTAAAAAGTAATACAGCAAAGTATAAGAGTAGTGTTTTTTTAAGCACTTATACAAGTGCTAGATCTTTTTATTTTAATTTTAATGAATACCAAAATTTTGACGTGTGAAAATTGACAAGGCCCTTGAAGCTATTGAAGCGCTAGGTGATAATCATGTAGCTACTAGCGCTACCAATCCTCTTAGAGAAGATGCTTTTAAGCTTAGTGATGCAGAGAAAATTGCTTTGATTAAAGATGATGTAAAACATATTTTAGAGACACTGGGGCTAGATCTTACTGATGACAGCCTCAAAGGTACTCCTCAACGTGTGGCAAAAATGTTTGTGAATGAAATTTTTTCTGGTCTTCATCCTCAACGAAAACCAGATGCTTCTACATTTCAGAATCACTATAAATATGGAGAAATGCTTGTAGAAAAAAACATTACAGTATATTCTACCTGTGAGCATCACTTATTACCTATTGTTGGTAGAGCACATGTAGCTTATATTTCTAATGGAACCGTTGTAGGGCTGTCAAAAATGAATCGTATTGTTGATTATTATGCAAAACGACCTCAAGTACAAGAACGTATGACTATGCAAATTGTTCAGGATCTACAAATTGTTTTAGGAACCAAAGATGTGGCATGTGTTATTGACGCTAAGCACCTTTGTGTAAATTCTAGAGGAATTCGCGATATAGAGAGTAGTACTGTCACTAGTGAATTTGGAGGTAAGTTTAAAGAAAATGCCGTACGAAGAGAGTTTTTAGACTACATCAAATTAGACACCACTTTTTAATTTTATTTTTCAACATCAATCAATCTTAAGCATTAGCACATATTATGACATCTAATCCGTCGTATACAACTCAAGAATTAAAAATTTATAATTCAATTTCAGGAAAAAAAGAAACATTTACGCCAATCACAGAAGGTAATATTGGTATGTATGTTTGTGGCCCCACGGTATACAGCAATGTTCATTTGGGTAATTGCCGTACTTTTATATCTTTTGACCTTGTATTTAGATACCTGAAATATTTAGGATACAAAGTACGCTATGTGCGTAATATTACCGATGCAGGACATCTTGAGAATGATGCAGATGATGGCGAAGACAAAGTGGCCAAAAAAGCCCGTATCGAGCAATTAGAACCTATGGAAATTGTACAGCGATATACACTTGATTTTCATCAGGTAATGTCAAAATTTAATTCTATAGCACCAAGTATTGAACCGACAGCAACAGGACACATTGTAGAACAGATTGAAATCATTAAAAAAATTATAGACAATGGCTTTGCTTATGAATCTAATGGGTCTATCTATTTTGATGTTCAAAAATTCAACGAGACAAATGATTATGGCAAATTAAGCGGTAGAAACCTTGAAGATATGATTGCTAATACCCGAGAACTTACCGCGCAAAGTGATAAGAAAAACCCTCAGGATTTTGCATTATGGAAAAAAGCTGAGCCACAACATATTATGCGTTGGCCTTCACCATGGAGTGATGGTTTTCCCGGGTGGCACCTCGAATGTACCGTAATGAGCACAAAATATCTAGGAGAGCGCTTTGATATTCACGGGGGAGGAATGGACTTAAAATTCCCTCATCACGAATGTGAAATTGCGCAAGGAGAAGCAGCTTGCGGTCAAACTCCTGTAAATTATTGGATGCATGCGAATATGCTAACCCTAAATGGGAAAAAGATGTCTAAGTCTACAGGAAACACCATATCGCCTGGTGAATTATTCTCTGGTAATAATGACATCCTGAATAAAGCTTTTGATGCTTCTGTTGTTCGCTTTTTTATGCTTCAGGCTCATTATCGAAGCATCCTTGATTTTTCTAATGATGCACTAGAAGCATCAGAAAAAGGGTTCTATAAATTGATCGATGCTGTCAAAGCTATTGACACCTTATCTGCAAATACCAAAACAGAAGGGTTCGATATAGAAAAATGGACAACCTCTTGCTATGATGCAATGAATGATGATTTTAATAGCCCAATACTTATTGCCAAATTATTTGATGCAGTAAAATTCATAAACACCGTAAAAGAAAAAAAAGCTACTATTTCGGCATCTGATTTAGCAATCTTGCATAAAACAATGCATGGGTTTGTGTTTGATGTGCTCGGTTTGGTAAATACTGCTGAGACCTCTTCTGACCTTGGTGATAAACTAACCGGTACAGTAGAACTGTTAATTACTCTTAGAGCAGAAGCTAGAGCGAATAAGGACTTTGCAACTAGTGACAAAATTAGAGATGAACTCCTAGAAATGGGAATTCAACTAAAAGATAGTCGCGAAGGCACTAGTTTTTCTTTAAACTAAATTATTTTGAAATCGAAAATAACAATACAACGAATCCTTATTACTCCTTTTGTTGTATTGGTAAAATTTTATCAGCATGTCATTTCGCCATTAACACCGGCGGCATGTCGTTACCAACCCACATGCTCACATTACACTATCGAAGCCCTACAAAAGCATGGGTTATTAAAAGGAAGCATGCTTTCTTTAAAACGAATTTTTAGTTGCCACCCTTGGGGAGGAAGTGGATATGATCCTGTCCCCAAGGTAGAGGATCCATTAGAAAAAAAGAGTCGCAAATAACACATTGATAATTGTTTTATAGTATCCATAATTTGTTTTAACTCTTGATTTCTGATTCTCGTTTAAATACCTATATTTACTTTCATAAAATAAAACTCATACATGATCCTATCAAAAATTATTTGGAATCCGGTCGAAGGAATTGATCTTGGCTTTTTTGTTATTCGTTTTTACAGCCTGATGTTTGTAATCGCCTTTTCGTTAGGATGGTATCTCATGAAAAGAATTTATATCCGTGAAGACATTTCATTAGAAAAACTTGACTCGATCTTTATATACGCTGTAATTGCCACACTTTTAGGTGCGCGATTAGGCCATGTATTCTTTTACGATTGGGACTATTATAAAAATAACCTCTTAGAAATTATTTTACCTTTCAGATTCAAACCCGAATTTGAATTTATTGGATTTCAAGGCCTTGCTAGTCATGGAGCAGCAATAGGAGTTATTATAGCGATGTATTATTATGCTAAGAATGTAATTAAGAAAAAGTTGCTATGGGTTTTAGACAGAGTTGTAATCCCTGTAGCTTTTGGAGGAATTTTTGTAAGAATAGGAAATTTTTTCAATTCAGAGATTAACGGAAATGAGTCCGGGGATTTTGCTTTAGGAGTCAAATTTGTCAGAGATGGACTCAGAAAATCTGAAGTAATCAAAGAAACAGGAATAAAAAACATAAATGATGCGTATGCAGCAATTGCAAATGACCCAAAATATATTGAATTATTAGAAGCTATACCCTATAGACATCCGGCTCAGTTATATGAAGCTTTCGGATATATTTTTGTAGCCATTATTTTATGGCTTATATACTGGAAAACGGACAAAAGAAAATATTCAGGATTTCTTTTTGGAGTATTCCTAGTACTTCTCTGGACAGTGCGATTTATTGTTGAATTTGTCAAAAAGAGCCAAGGTGGCTTTGAAGATTCACTCGGAGAATCCTTATCCACAGGACAATGGCTAAGTATCCCCTTCATTATTGCAGGTATATTTTTCATAGTACAATCTTTAAAGAAAAAAGAAGATATTGGTTAGTTTCTAAAACCGAAAAACAAAGAAAATCAATAGAAAAGAAAATTCTTCTTGATACTAAAAAAAACATCTTCTCGTTGTGTATACCATAACTTGAAGATTTTTTTTATGAAAACCCAAAGCATAAGAATCACAATAGTAGCTTTATTAGTAACATTCTCTATCGTTACAGCTTGTGAGTCTGAATCGAATCCTACACCAGAAACCGAATCTGATGAACTCATTGATGAAGAGACCCCTGATAATGAAGAAGAAGGAAATGGGGAAGAAGGAAATGAAGAAGAAGGAAACGAGGAAGAAGAAAACGATGATGAGGATAACAACGAGGACGAGGAGGATGAATCTGACACCGATAATCCTACTGCTTCTGTAGTAGAAACTCATGGTAGATTACAGGTTTCAGGAAATAAAATCCTTGATAAAAACAACGATGTTATCCAGCTTAGGGGTATGTCTTTATTTTGGAGTCAGTGGATGGGACAGTATTATACTGAAGAGGCTATTAGCTGGCTAAAAAATGATTGGAATTGCAACATAGTAAGAGCGGCTATGGGTGTAGAGGATTCTGATGGATACCTATCGAACAAAGAAACAGAAAAACAAAAAGTTTTTACAGTTATTGATGCCGCTATAAAAGAAGGCATCTATGTAATTGTTGATTGGCACAGTCATCATGCAGAGGACTATGTCAACGAAGCAAAATCTTTCTTTGCTGAAGTTGCTCAAAAATATGGAGACTCTCCTAATTTGATTTACGAAATCTACAATGAACCCCTTAATGTTTCATGGACAGAGGTTCTAAAACCATATCATGAGGAAGTAATTGCTAGCATTAGAGAGTTTGACTCTGACAACTTAATCATTTGTGGAACACGCACATGGTCTCAAGATGTAGATGAAGTCATCGGTAACACTATCAACGACAATAATGTCGCGTATACCCTACACTATTATGCAGCTACCCACAAACAATCCCTGAGAGATAAAGCTCAGAATGCGATAAATAACAATATTCCCATTTTTGTCACAGAATACGGAGTATCAGAAGCTTCTGGAGATGGCTCTATTGATGAAAACGAAGCTAGAACATGGTGGGATTTCCTAGACCAAAACAAAATATCTTGGTGCAATTGGTCTATTGCTGATAAGGATGAACTCTCAGCTGCTCTTAAACCTGGGGCTAGCGGCTTAGGGGGTTGGACTGAAGACCAACTTACTACTTCTGGTGCCATGGTTAGAAATGAGATTATCTCGAAAAACCCTTAATCTTTTATTAATGGATACTATAAATCAAAGAAACACTGCTTTATATTAAATCGCATAAACAAAAAAGAAGACCCTTTGGTCTTCTTTTTTGTTTATGCGTATGATTTCTTAAAACACCTCATTGGATTCTTTTAGTTTCTCAGTATTAGAAACTAACTGAAGTTCATCAATAATTTTTTGAATATCTCCATCAATAATATTACCTAGATCATATAATGTTAAACCAATACGATGATCTGTGACACGGCCTTGTGGGTAATTATATGTTCTAATCTTTGCAGATCTATCTCCTGAGGATACCATACTCTTTCTTTTCTCTGAATCTGCTGCTTGTTTTTTTGCCAATTCCATTTCATATAATCTCGATCTTAAAACTTTCAATGCTTTTTCGAGATTCTTATGAGATGACTTCTGATCTTGACAACTTACAATCATTCCTGTAGGTTCATGATGCAATTTAATCGCAGAATAAGTTGTATTTACAGACTGCCCTCCTGGCCCTGTAGATGTTGTACGCTCAATACGAACTTCTGTCATATCTAACTCTACATCAAACTCTTCTGCTTCAGGCAACACCATTACTGTAGCCGCACTGGTATGAACACGACCTTGAGTTTCTGTTTGTGGCACTCGTTGAACACGATGTACTCCTGCTTCAAAACGTAATGTACCATATACATCTTCTCCATTAACTTCGAAGATAATTTCCTTGTAACCACCGCTTGTACCTTCATTAAGATCCACTACACTAGTTGACCAACCTTTACCTTCGCAATATTTTGTATACATACGAAAAAGATCTCCTGCAAAAATACTTGCTTCATCACCTCCCGTTCCTGCTCTTATCTCGACTACGCAATTCTTAGCATCTTCTGGGTCTTTAGGAACCAGCATAAATCGTATTTTTTCTTCTAACGCCGGCAACTCTTCTTTTGCTTCTTCGAGCTGCATTTTGGCCATATCTACCATTTCGGCATCACTGCCATCTGCTATAATTTCCTCTGCCTCTTTAATATTATCTGTAAGTTCAATATAGCGTTCCCGCTCGTCCATTATGGCCTTAAAATCCTTGTACTCTTTATTGAGTCTTACATATCTTTTTTGATCCGCAATAATATCTGGCTGAATGATCAAATCACTCACCTCGTCAAATCGTTGCTTTACAATATTTAATTTATCAATCATAATTAGATACTCCTGTATGTAGAATATACAAAAGTACGCTTTTTTAGCAAAAGCTCATATTACATATTGATTTTCTAAGATAATACTATTCAAATATCGAGTACCAAAAATTGCTTTCTAAACAATGATACTTCCTAAACACTTGTGATGTATTACAACTTCTTCTTAAAGCCCACAAAAACAACATATAATGACATTTGCTTAATTTTGGTATAGCAAAAAGCTACTAATTACATTAACAACAAAAGAAGTTATAGTATTTGTGATAATTTTAAGCTACAAAAGATATTCTAATACGTCACAGAGATTACACTAGAACGCCCGTTTAATTTAATACCGCACAAACGCTTTTTGATTCACTTGTACCTGTACAAAATCCATAATTAACGTGCCAGGTTGCAATTTCATCAAACTACTTTCATACCCCAGAATAGAACAAAAAATAGTAACTTTAGGGAGTAACAAAGAAAAAATGACCAGTCTAGATAAAATCATGACCTTACATCCTAAAGGTAAGAACGGAGTCAATATTGATAAAAATAAATATGACATCATTAGAGCCTTTATTATAAAAACTATTCAGGAACATAAAGAAATTTCTTACTCAGCTTTAAATGATCTTGCCGTAACAAAACTTACCAATTCTTTTGAAGGAAAAGTAGTTTGGTATATTGTAACTGTTAAATTGGATTTAGAAGCCAGAGGAATCATAGAGCGGATACCAAAAACTAGCCCTCATAGATTACAAATGAAAAATTAGCCTAAAAATTAATCTTATGTTTCTTATGTTATGTGACTAAAAAACATACCATATTCTTAAGACTAATAGTATATAAAGGATCGGTTGGTGGCCTTTAAAGAAGAATAAAACAACCGAGGCTTATGTTAATTAACAAATAAAGTTTTAGGAAAAACAGAAATATTTTAAATTCTAGTAATATCGCATCAATACATAAAATAAACAGAACATATTATGCCTACACCAGCACTTCTTGAAAAATTTATACATGCTGTGGAAACAACTCCTCACGATACCGTAATAGAAAAGTTCTATACCGAGGACGCATCTATTCAGGAAAATCAAAATACTCCCAGAATTGGGAAAAAAAACCTAATAACAAATGAACAGAACATGCTTAAAAAAGCCACTTCTGTAACTTCAGCATGCGTTCGTCCCTTTTTCATAAATAACGAAAACGTAATTATACGATGGAAATTCAGATTTGAATGGAAAGACAATTCTGTTAGTGAAATAGAAGAAATTGCTTATCAAACCTGGAAAGGAGATAAAATAATGGCAGAACAATTTTTCTATGATCCAAAACAATTTATTCCGAACAAGAAATTAGACTAATATCACTTTTTACAAAGTGAGATTAGTCCTATTGTTTATAACATATAAATCTAATATGTAAATTCTCCGAACTCACTTGTAATTGTAAGTTTCTTTTCTTCTGAAGCTTCTACTCTACCAACAATTTGCGCGTCGACATTAAAGCTTTTAGAAATTGAAATAACTTCAGCCGCAATTTCTGGTGATACATATATTTCCATTCGATGCCCCATATTAAAGACTTGATACATTTCTTTCCAGTCTGTTCCTGAATTTTCCTGTATTAGTTTAAACAAAGGAGGAACATCAAATAAATTATCTTTTATAATGTGTAGGTTATCTATAAAATGTAGAATTTTAGTTTGGGCACCTCCGCTACAATGAACCATCCCATGAATTGTTTCGCTATCAAATTTTGAGAGCATTTTTTTAATAATAGGGGCATATGTTCTTGTAGGTGACAAAACGAGTTTTCCTGCATCAATAGGAGCACCTTTAACATCATCAGTCAGCTTTGTTTTACCACTATAGACCAATTCTGAAGGTACCGAAGGATCAAAACTTTCTGGATACTTTTCTGCTAAAATTTTACTAAACACATCGTGTCTTGCAGAAGTCAACCCATTGCTTCCCATCCCTCCATTATATTCTTTTTCATAGCTAGCTTGCCCAAAAGAAGCCAAACCAACAATGACATCTCCTTCTTTTATATTGGCATTATCAATAACATCCTTACGTTTTATACGAGCCGTTACGGTAGAATCTACAATAATTGTACGCACTAAATCACCTACATCAGCAGTCTCACCACCTGTAGAATGTATCTCTACTCCGAACCCTTTAAGTTCTTCAAGAAGCTCTTCTGTACCATTAATAATTGCTGATAGGACTTCTCCCGGGATTCGGTTTTTATTTCTTCCAATAGTTGAAGAAAGCATTATATTATCTGTTGCACCTACGCAAAGTAGATCATCAATATTCATGATTAATGCATCTTGTGCAATACCTTTCCATACAGATATATCTCCTGTTTCTTTCCAGTACATGTAGGCCAAAGAAGATTTTGTACCCGCTCCATCTGCATGCATAATCAAACAATATTCCTCATCCCCAGTAAGGTGATCAGGAACTATTTTACAAAATGCTTTAGGAAAAAGACCTTTATCTATATTCTTAATTGCACTATGTACGTCCTCTTTGGACGCAGAAACTCCACGCTGCGCATAGCGTTTACTTACTTCTTGGCTCATTTTTAAGTATAATAACTATAGTAGAGCACAAAGATAGTTGAAATTCTGAATTCAGAATTCTGAATTCAGAATTTATTATTCCCAATCGGGCATTGACGCATTTTCTAACAGGATAGTTCGTACTTCAATATCAGAAATCGATAGTTTTTGTACGCTACGTTCTGAGATTCCGTCATTCGAAGTA
This sequence comes from Aquimarina pacifica, assembly GCF_000520955.1. Lineage (GTDB taxonomy): Bacteria > Bacteroidota > Bacteroidia > Flavobacteriales > Flavobacteriaceae > Aquimarina > Aquimarina pacifica. The sequence goes on from NZ_JACC01000013.1 coordinate 15,664, forward strand.
TTCACAAAAATCACGCTAGCTTCATTTGGTGAAAATCTCGCATCAAGATCATTTGTCCCTGAGGTCTTATCTACTGATAAGTCCGTATTTGTCATATCACCAAAATTATAAAGAAACATACGTGAGTCTAATTGACGATAATTCGCGGTTTCTGACCCTGAGACATCCCTACTGTAAAGTAACTGAGTCCCATCTACCGAAAGATTGATACTACCTGCAGCACCATTTTCACCGGTAAGTACAACATCTAATACGGTTCCTGACTCATCAATTGTGAAAATCTGAACACCATAACCATCTAAATTATTAGTTTTCAGCACAATAACACCAGTATCTTCATTCTTATCTACTTCGGTTATCAAATCTCCTGTCGTTTGGTATAACAAATCTAGACCACTACCATCAACATTAATAGTATATAGTTTATTTTGATTAGGAAATAAAATTTTTGCCCCATCTGCATCCCAAGAAAAATCAACTTCTTCTAAGTTAAAACCGGATACACCTACGGTAGAGGTTACCTGTTCTACTTGAGAGCCATCCTCATTCATTATGAATACATGTGTTTGAGAACCTACCGACTGTAAAAAGGCTATTTTTCCTGTGGTGCTATTTCTCCTAGGTCTAAAACTATTTTTTGAACTAGAAGTAAGCTGTAATTCTGTATTTCCGTCCTCATCTGCAGAATAGATAATACTATTACCATCTTCTATCCTACTAAAAACAAGCCTATTGTTAGGCGGAAAAATTGTCTGAAAAGCATTCGTTGTACTATTAATAGGATCATTAATACTATCGGTAGCACTAACTTGCCAAAAATATTTGACCCCATAGGATAGCTCAGAAATTGTATACGTCGTATCTGTAATATTCTCAAAAACTTCTACATTGGTATCCTCATCATTCCTGAGCGTCAATGTATAATACAGGTCATCATCTTCTGGATCGCTTGCAGTCCAAACAAATTCTACATCTACAGGAACATCAGTACTATTATCAGCTGGAGTTACCAATGACACGACTGTTGGAGGGCGATTATTTGCTGTTGAGACATCCATTTCTAAAACTACTTCGAGTTCGCTATCAACCAATACACTTACTCCTTCAAAAACAGTTAATAAGTCTTCGCGTTCTGCCGAGAGTGAGTACTCCCCTGATGGCACATTTTCTATGATATAAACTCCGACATCATTTGTAAAAACAGTACTTGTAGCAGGATTTGTTGATATTTTCACATTTTCTAGAGGCTCATTAGTCCCTACACGAACTACTGTACCTGTTATAGAACCTACACCTTCTAAATCAATAGTATCCTCACTGCAAGAAAATACAACCGCTAGCAATAGAATACTTACAACTTTTGTGATATATTTTTTCATTCGTTTAATCAATTTTCTTTTTCTTTATTGTGTTTCCAAAATACCACTGAATACCTAAGGAGAAATCAAAATATTGATCATCTCTTTTTCCTTGTGCCACAGTATCTAGTTCATCACTCATTACCAAATTATGCATTCCATTTACAGAAATTCCTATCGAATCAGATAATAGGTATTCAATCCCTGCACCATATTGTAGTTTAAACAATGAGGTATCAAAATCATCTGTATTAACAACTCCAATTCCGGCCTTTATAAATGGGGATAATTGCTCAAAAGGCAATAAGACTAATTCTGCATTAAGGTTTACTGCATTAAATCCGCTCGAAAAAGCATTCTGATTAGTCAATTCGAATTTATGCAGATTCAAATTCATATTAAGATATGGATTAAAATACCATCGCCCTCCTATTTTTGCAGAGTAAGTAATTTCTGGGTTATTAAAGTCTCCACTAATAAGGGCTGGCCCACCTTCTAAATAGACAGAAGTTTTTGATCTTCTTTCCTTTAAATATCTATTGTACAATGCGGTATTTTGAGCCTCATTTTTTTCTGAGTTGTATTCCTCTACGAGTGCTTCTATATTTTCGGGAGATGTTTTGGCACTCCATAGTTTATCTTCTATCCCTTCTATGATCAATGCCTCGACTGCTTTCTCTATAGCCTCTGAGACGGCAATTTGACCAGGTTCATTCTTAGTAAAACCTGTTTCTGCTTCTAATAACCTACTAAATTTCACATATTTAAAAAAGCTTGCGTCTAATGCCTGAGATAAAATCGTTTTAGACACATATACAGTTTTAAGAATCTTACCATTAGAGGTAGATACTGCACGAAGGTATACCGTTATTCTATCTTGTCTATACTGGGTCGCCCCTCCTATTCCGAAATATCTTGCACCTAAACCTCCTGTTATTATATTAGAATCGTAGGACACAATACCTCCTTCTAGGATCATACCAGCATACAAAAGTGGTGGTAATTGGGGTTCTGAAGTATTATTTGTTTTTTTATACTCTTTTCTGGTAGAACGTATGATATTACGTTCATTGAGTAAATTACTTAAATTCTCTCTTTCTATCGGCACAAACCATTTTGAATCTTCAAGTGCTTTAACCAAAATAGTAGTCGCTCCTTGTGTAACAGCAGTACTAAATGTACTACCTGCATCTGTAGGCTTATATTGCCCTGTTTGATCTCTAAATTTATATACACCCACAACTACCGGATCAACTGGCATTGGAAAATCACGCAATACCTTAGTCATTTTGGTATCTTCTCCGATTCTTGCATTTTCGACACCTATAGGTTGATTAAAATATGTCCCACATCCGAATACCAGAAATGCACAAAAAAATGTGGTAATTACTCTATAAAACTTCAAAAACATTAAAAATCTAATTTGGAATTATTATTTGTGATTGGTCCCCTGTACTCGTATCGAGAATATCAATTACTAAACCTTCACCAGAAGGAAAAATCTCTACGAACAATGTACCAAAATTAAAGGTACCTTCTGTTAAACCATCGTCTCCAAATTGTTCTGTAAATAAGGTTCTGGATATTTGGCTTAACAATTGGCTATTAAGGTTTTCTGTAAACCTATCGAGATCAGAACTCTGATCTGCAGATGAATCACTATCATCTGTAAATGTATTCTGAGCTTCTGCAGAACTAAGAAGCCATTGATAATTAAACGTATCTCCTCCAAAAGCAGGGTTTATGGGTTTGTAAACCAAATCCTGACCAAATGAAAAGCTCATTGTAAAAACAATTAAAACTAATGTGATCGTACTGACTCTCATGATGTGCTTGTGCATTTACTAAAATCTCATTTTGACAATCTCAAAGATATTATTTAGAATTGATTAAGAATGAGAATGGTATTTATTTATCAATTTTTATTTTTTATTAAAAAAAAGAATTTTATCGAAACTCTTTTTTTGAGTGTATACATTGCCTACTGCTAATACTGAAAAATATCTTCTTTTTGCTTTTTCTGATCTTTAAAATACTTATACACTTTTCTTATAGCTACTTTTGACATTTGCTCTAAATACTCTAAATCAGGTTTACCTATAAATTCATGAATCGTTACATCTTCAATTTTTACCTGAATAATAGTGCTTCTCCCAAAGCTTAGTTTCTCTAATACTTCTACAACCTTATTCCCATTAATTTGGTTTTGCGAATAGAGCGAAAAGAAAAATTCATAAAAATCCCTGCCGGGTTTGGTTTTAGTTTCTTCGACAACAATCCCCTTTAATTCGATTCCGTCATTACTAGCTACTTCGCTATTTTTTTCTTCTTTGATAACTTCTTCATTAAATGCCACACGATCTTTACCTACTATTTCTTCTTCTTCATAAATCAATAAAAGAACAACCAACTTTATATCAGGTTGGATCGTTATAGGACTCTTGAACAACTCCTTACTTTCGTTTGGTTCTAAAGTAAATCTTCCCTCTTGTATCTTTTTAGAAATATTAGAATTGTGATCTGTTTTAAAAACAGTAGCCAAATACCGTAAGCTTTTATTAATTTCTGTTGTATTGGTTGCCTTGTAAATTACATTCGTAGAACCATCTATGGCTTCAATATGTATTTTGGCTAAAATATCTGTATTGGTGTATTGGGCAAGTGTAACTTGAAAACAAAAAAATAGCGTATAAAGAATCTTTAGTTTCATTAGTTACTTTCCTAAATTTCAGGAATTAAAAACTTCGAACGATTATTGTTCGAAAATCTCCTGTCATTCTAAATTTGAGATTATTTGACAATTCATTACTTCCGAATTTCTCAAAAATCAAATTATTCCCCTCTTGAATTAACTCTAAGCTTGTAGATCCGAGGGTATCAAAAGAAAAGTCTACTACAGAATTATTATTTCCTGTCTGGGTAATTATTTTAGTAATTTCTTCTGCTGACTCGTTAATATCTATCCTATTTTCATTTCCATTCTGAAGTATAGTTATATTAGATGACACTGCATTTATGTTAGCATTGACGACATTGCTTGCACCTATTTGTTCTATAAAAATCGTATTACTACTCTCAAGAAATTCACTATTAACCTTCTCTGATTGTAATAAGATATCTCTTATCTGAAAAAGTTGAACACTTTGAGATCCTTTTTCTTCAAAAAAATCATCTTCTTTAGTTATATCCTGTGCTATCAACACTGATGTAAAGAAGGTCATCCAAATAAAAACAACAGAAGTAAAAAAGGAAATACGCATCTTTTAAAAAATTTTAAAATAGTTATAAGAAAGAGTTGTGCACTGTACCAAGACCTTGCACAACTCTACATTCTTTTATTGGGTTAACACCATCAAAAACTTTATGGCTTTTACTATTATTCCTAGAAATTAACCTGAGTTACAGTTGCATCATTAAGAGCTCCTGATTGAATGATTGTACTTCTTTGCGAAGTTCCCACCTGTGTTACATAGGTAGAATTATCAGTTCCTAATTGCAGATCTTCGGCTATATTAAGGTCTCCTGATGAATAAATATCACTTACATTTCCGATTCCGTCTTGTGTTGAGAATGCTATATTCTCAAACCCGCTTTGGTAGTGATACACAATATTAGAAATCCCTTCTTGAGATGCTTGTGCAATGTTTGATTCGCCCTCTTGATACTGTAAAGCTACATTATCGCCTCCGAAAGTAGCAAGATTTTGAGTAACATACGCACTATTCATATTACCATATTGTTCTTGAGATATTATATTATTATCTTCTTCGTGTCTGGCATATGCATCATTGCTATTTCCTTCTTGTATTTGCTGAACAAGACCTTCTCTAGATGTAAAAAAAGATCCCTGAACAGAGGTTGCAACATTACTTTCTCCAAACTGAGCTTGGTAAAGTAAATTACCATCTCCTTCTTGACCTGCTGCAGCCGAATTCTCATCACCTACTTGAACTTGTGTAGCATTATTGATACTACCATTTTGCGAAGCTGTAGCTATATTACCTCCACCTTCTTGCTCTTGATAAATTACATTTTCTCCTCCAAAAGCAAATAAATTTTGATCTGCAGATGCACTGTTAGCATTTCCTACCTGAACCTGCTGTACAGTATTATTATCCTCTTCATGTTGAGCATATGCATAGTTCTCATCTCCTATTTGTAACTGATCTACTCTTCCTCCTCTAGAACTGTATGCGCTACTCCCTTGAATAGACAAAGCGGTATTACCAGTACCTTGCTGATCCTGATATGACAAATTATCAGTACCCCATTGCTCTAAATTTACTGTGTTTGCATCCCCTGTTTGAAATTGTAACCCAAAGTTAAAATCTCCTACTTGGAGTACTGAAGCTGTGTTAAAAGATCCCAATTGATAGGTATCGCTATTATTAACAGAACCATCTTGCTCAGCTGTACTTGTATTCGCATCACCTACCTGATACTGTATTGCAGAATTTGAGATTCCGTTCTGAATTATACCTGCACTATTACCATTTCCTACTTGTTCCTGATCTCCATAATTACCTCCTCCAAATGATAACTCATTCTGAACTACACTTGCAGTATTACCATTTCCGTTTTGTATTTGAAATATTACATTATCAGTTTCCTCATGCTGAGCATATGCTGAGTTTTTATCACCTATTTGGGATTGAGATACTAAGCCATTGCTTGAAAAGAAAAAATCATTTCCTTGAATCACCTCAGAACTATTACTATCCCCCTCTTGATCAATTGAAGAATAATTCAAATCACCAATCTGCAAAACATCAACGGCATTACTTGCGCCAATTTGATCTACACTTGACGAGTTTGACTGAGCAATCATTGCTGTTGAGCCTAACAAAACAGCCACATTAAATACTATTTTTTTCATATACTTTAAATTAAAATGATTAATGAGTTCACTACTTCTATTATTTAACCAAGTATTATGTGTGAAGTAACACTTGATTTACGCAAATCTGAATTATAAGATTTGACCAATACTTTACTTTTATATTACAATACAATTTACGTTAAGTACTTGCACTTTTACAGAGAAGATATATACAATAATCATGCATGGTAATCCTCAAAAAAAGCCAAATAAACCCTGCTAAAAAAAATAGATACAAAAAAATATCTTAAAACTTAACTTGGTTTTAACACAACAAAATCCTGGGGTGACAAACAATTAAAGCACCTTGTCTTGAACATTTTAGCTATATCTTGTGACTAAAAGGGGTAGTACAGATTGATATAATGCAATTTTGATATCATCAAATTTATACAAATATTAAGGTTTTTTTTGAGGATTCTTTCATTATTCGATGAAATACATGTCAAAAAACCATAAAAACTAAACTTCTACCATTAATAAAGGCTTTGCGAAATACTAAAGTATTCTTAAAAAAAATAATTGTAATCTGATTCCTACTTTACCTACTAAATAACAGCTCCCTGTATTTGGTAAGCGGCCATAATTCGTCGTCTACTATCAACTCTAACTTATCACAACTATATCTAATCTCATCAAACATAGGCTTTATGGTATTACAATATTGGGTAGCTTTCTTACTTAGATCAGAGAGTTTATTCACTTTTTTCCTTGCTTCGGTCATCTCACTCACTTTAGCATTGATTTTTCCTATGTGAATTGAGATTTCTTCGATGATTTCTATCTGCTCCTTGCTATATTCCTTAAAGTCTTTACCATATAACTCTTTCAAACCTAACACATTATTAATCAATATATTTTGATACTTTATTACAGTAGGAATTACATGATTACGAGAAACATCTGCCAGTACTCTTCCTTCAATCTGAATACGCTTAATATACTCTTCTATCTCAATTTCATAGCGGGCTTCTGTTTCTGTTCTGTTCATTACTCCCATTTCTTCAAAAAGAGTAATATTTTTTTCAGATATTTTGGCGCTTAATGCTTCGGGAGTTGTTTTATTATTACTTAGCCCTCTCTTCTTTGCCTCTTTTTGCCATTCAGGACTATATCCATTTCCTTCAAAAAGAATATTTTTAGATTGTTTTATATATTCTCTTAAAACATTAAATATTGCTTCATCTTTTTTAAGACCTTTCTTATCAATCAAAACATCTACCTCTTTCTTGAAATCAATAAGTTGTTTGGCAACAATTGTATTCAGAATAATCATTGGGTTAGCACAATTCGCTTTTGATCCTACAGCTCGAAACTCAAACTTATTTCCTGTAAATGCAAAAGGAGAAGTTCTATTTCGGTCTGTATTGTCTAATAATATCTCTGGGATTTTGCCTATTACATTAAGTTTAAGATCTGTTTTTTCTTGAGGAGATAACTTACCATCGGTAACTCCTTCTAATTCTTTGAGAACCTTGTTAAGTTGCTGACCGATAAAAACTGACATTATTGTGGGTGGTGCCTCATTAGTACCAAGACGATGATCATTACTTGCTGATGCACTCCCGGCTCTCATTAACTCTTCATTTTCATTAATTGCTTTGATAGTATTAATAAAAAATGTCAAGAATTGAAGTGTACTCATAGGTGTTTTACCTGGACTTAATAAATTAATCCCGGTATTAGTTTCTAAGGACCAATTATTATGTTTTCCTGACCCATTAACCCCTGCAAAAGGTTTTTCATGCAATAACACTTTAAGATGATGACGCACAGCTACCCGCCCCATTACATCCATTAGTAATGAATTATGATCAACTGCAAGGTTTGTTTCTTCAAATATAGGAGCCACTTCAAATTGGTTAGGCGCCACTTCATTATGGCGTGTTTTGACAGGAATACCAAGTTGCATACATTCGATCTCAAGATCCCGCATAAAATTTAAAGCTCTGGCGGGAATAGTCCCAAAGTAATGATCATCTAATTGTTGACCCTTTGCAGATGAATGACCTAACAAAGTCCTTCCGGTCATTACAATATCAGGACGAGAAATGGCAAGCGCGCTATCTATCAAAAAAAACTCTTGTTCCCAACCTAATTGCGCATTCACTTTTTTTACATTCTTATCAAAATATTTAGCTACTGCGGTAGCCGCGTTATCGACTGCTTGCAAAGCACGTAACAACGGTGTTTTGTAGTCTAATGCTTCCCCCGTATACGCAACAAAAACAGTTGGTATACAAAGTGTTGTTTCATAAATAAAAGCAGGAGAACTAGGATCCCAGGCCGTATATCCTCTAGCCTCAAACGTATTTCGAATACCCCCGCTAGGAAATGAGGAAGCATCGGGTTCCTGCTGTACCAACTGGCTTCCCCCGAACTTCTCTATACCCTTACCACTATTACCCAATGTCTCAAAAAAAGCATCGTGTTTCTCTGCTGTTGCTCCTGTAAGAGGTTGAAACCAGTGTGTATAATGCGTCACTCCTTTTGATAACGCCCATTCTTTCATTGAAGATGCGATTTGATCTGCAATACTCCTACTGATCTTCGACCCATTATCTATCGCATCAATAACACTATCATATGCATCTTTAGTTAAATATTGAAGCATTGTAGTTTGATTGAATACATTTTCTCCAAACAAAGCGGATCGCCTTTCTGTTTCTTTTATAACAATCGAATTACGGCGTAATGTTTCTTTTAATGCTTGAAATCTAAGTGTCGGCATAATCGCATAAATTTTAATGCAAATATAGAGTAAGTTTTATTGTCGATTTTAAAAATATATTCTCCAAAAATTAAAAAAAATAAAAAATACCCCAAAAAAAGTAGGGTATTAATAAAATTATAAGAACAAATTAACTTTAACCCTCTCTTTTTTTCATGATTATAAAAAAGAAAGCTAAATTTGTCTACTATAAAGAGTTCAATTTATAAAGTGTTAATTATGAGTAAATCTAAATTAGAGTATATCTGGCTAGATGGTTACAAGCCAACAGCTAATCTAAGAAGTAAAACAAAAGTTGAGGATGATTTTAGTGGTAAGCTAGAAGATTGCCCAATGTGGTCTTTTGATGGGAGTTCTACAAAACAAGCAGAAGGTGGTTCTTCTGACTGTTTATTAAAGCCTGTTGCCATTTATCCTGATCCATCAAGAAATAATGGTTATTTAGTAATGACTGAAGTTTTAAATGCTGATGGAACACCTCACGCATCTAATGCAAGAGCTACAATTGATGATGATGACAATGATTTCTGGTTTGGTTTTGAGCAAGAATACTTTATTATGGACAGCCAAACACAATTGCCATTAGGATTCCCTGTTGGTGGTTACCCTGGTCCACAAGGTATGTATTACTGTTCTGTAGGTGGAAAAAACACACATGGAAGAGATTTTGTTGAGGAGCACGCAGACTTGTGTATCGCTGCTGGACTTAATTTTGAAGGGATCAATCAAGAAGTTGCAAGTGGACAATGGGAATTTCAATTGTTTGCTAAAGGTGCTAAAAAAGCAGGAGATGAGATCTGGATTGCTAGATACTTATTAGATCGTCTTACTGAGCAATTTGGTTGGTACATTGAGTATCACCCAAAACCAATCAAAGGTGACTGGAATGGTTCTGGTATGCACGCTAACTTCTCTAACGAAGTATTAAGAACTTGTGGTTCTAAAGAAGTATACGAAACTATCTGTGAGGCTTTCAGACCTGTTACTAAAGAGCACATAGAAGTTTACGGTGAGTTTAACGATCAACGTTTAACTGGAGAGCATGAAACACAATCTATCAATGAATTCTCTTTCGGAGTATCAGATAGAGGAGCTTCTATCCGTATTCCTATCATTACTGTAGAGAATGGATGGAAAGGATGGTTAGAAGATCGTCGTCCTGCATCTAATGGAGATCCATATAAGATTGCAGCAAGAATTATCAAAACTGTTAAAACCGCAGATGTTACAGCTTTGTTAGCATAACAAAATTGTAAAACACCAATTGTTGGTTAAACGCTAAAAACACCTCTGGAGATCAAACTCTAGAGGTGTTTTTTATTTATAAAATTTAATTTTTTCTAAACTTACTTTATAAAACAAATAAATATCCTAAAACTTAGTCAACCGTAAGGTATTTATCATGTATAAGAAAATTGAAGCTTTAGCATTAACCAACATCACAAAAAAAGTAGTAATCAAATACATTATTGCTATTCATTTTCAGAAAGGTCTGGACCCTACTCTTGTAAAAACAGCCAGTTGTATAAATCGAATCTTATAATATGATTTCGTGAAGGTTTAAAAAATATTGGAATCTAGCACTTCTCTTTTATTCGTTATTTCAAAAAAACCAATGCGATAAAAATACAATATGACGCAAAAATCAAAAGTCCTTTGGGTCTACCTAAAATCATTTTCTTAGGTATAAAAGCCAACGGAAGCAAAATAATTGCAAAACCAAGCATCCAATAAATATTTACATTCATTAAGGTTTCATCTTTAACCATAATGGGCTCAATCAAAGCGGTAATCCCCAGAACTGAAGCTATGTTAAAAATATTAGATCCAATTAAGTTTCCTAAAGAAATTGCTTTTTCTTGTTTTAATGCGGCTATTACAGATGCCGCTAATTCTGGAACACTAGTTCCTACAGCAATTAACGTTACCGCAATTACCCCTTCGCTAATACCCATTTTGAGCGCAATAGTTTCTGCACCACTAACTAAAAATTCAGAACCAAAATATAGCGCAGCGCCACCAATGAGCAACCAAATAACTATTTTGAAATTTGATGTTTTTTGTAAAGCATCATCTACTTCTTCTACCATAGTATCAGAGAACTTTCTGGCCCTTCTTATCAACAGAATTAAATATACAATTAAAGATACAAACAGAAGCATCCCTTCTAACTGAGTCAAAACGCCATCCATAAGAAGTATGTATAATGCAAAAGACAACAAAACCATAACGGGCCAATTGAACTTATAAAAATCTTTATCAATCGCCAATGGACCAATAATTGCCGTGATCCCTAATACTAATCCTATATTAGCAATATTGGACCCAATCACATTCCCCAAGGATATATCAGACAACCCATCTAATGCCGCTTGTATACTCACTAACAACTCGGGAGCAGAGGTAGCAAAAGAAACCACAGTCAAACCAATTACCATACGAGATAATTTAAGCCTAAAAGACAATGCAACAGAGGATCTAACCAAAAACTCTCCTCCAACTACAAGCAATACAAGCCCTACAATAACATAAAAAACACTCCCAATCATAAACTATATTTTTTTTGCGAAGATAAAATAAGTAACCCATTGTTAATACAGTTCATGTTATTTTTTATGAAGTAGGAATATCATAATTAAAAAAATGATCTTCAAAAATTCTGATAAAAAATTAACACACCTACCCCTAAGAATCTGCAATCAACTTTCTTTAACTACTTAAGTTTTTTTGTACTTTTGATATATGACTAAACATGGTTTCATACTACTTGCCAAAATCAACAAATTAATTCTCCCAAGCTATACTAAAAAAGGTCTGGACTTGAGTAAGGCTTCAAAACTTCAATTACTTATTTTTGGATGGAGATTGTATGTAACTAAACGAGCTTTATAAAATTTTCTTTCAGAAAAATTTGATGTTTACAAAATCTTGCAACACTTCTGCTTATTTTTCGTAATTAAGAATATAGTTCAAATATCCTTATTATAGATAACCAAAAAACATTGAGTATGAGAAAATGGATCATTTTGGGAATGAGCATACTAGGTACGCTATCCTTAACAGCTTCTGCTACCAACTCTACCCTGCGTAACAACAGTAACAACATCCAATCCGATGAAATAACAGCTATTATTAACAAAGACACTTCAGAAAAAGAGTTAGATGATCTGAAAGCTTTTTTTTATGATAATGGCATAGAATTGATTATTAAAAAAATTGAATATAATCAGAATAATGAGTTAACAAGTTTAAGCATTATTCTAAAAAAAGGAAATTCAAAAAGCCAATACTCCTCCTCCTCTAACACACCTATCTCTAAACTAGAATTAGGATATAAAAATGGAGGGTTGTTCATAACTAATTCAGGAATATCAGGAACTAATATCTTGAACAATTTATCTCATTTCAGTTATCCAAATATTGATATGGATAGTATTATGAAAAAACATGGATTAGCGTTTAACTTTAATTTTGAAGAAGAAAATGATTCTATATTGGGTAGCCATTTTGACATCCACAAGTTAAAAGATCAGTTCATGCAATCTTTTAATTTTGAAGAAGATGAAAACGGAAATCTGGTTTTTGGCGGAAAACAAATGCAACCTTTTCAAAATCAAAGATCTCAAAAATATAGTTTTGTAGACAACCCAAATATCGAGAAACTCATTATCATTGATGGTAAAGAAGCTAATTTTGAGACACTAGATGATCTGGCAAATTCAGATCAATTGGCCGAAGTGGATTTTCTCAAACCCATTACCGCTATAAGTATCTATGGAGACAAAGCAAAAGATGGTGCCATTATTGCCATCACCAAAAAATAATAGAAGAAGTGACAGGGGACTTTTTTACAATCAAAGTGTAAAAGTCCCTTGTTTTTTAGTACTCTAGTAAAGAAGCAATAGGTGCATCAAGTTTATCCCTTCCATGAAGAAAACCTAATTCCATAATAAAGTTAAACTGTACCACCACTCCACCTAATTCTTTGACTAGGTCTGATACTGCTTTTGCTGTACCACCAGTTGCCAAAACATCATCATGAATTAATATATTATCCCCTTCTTTTATGGCATCAGCATGAATCTCAAGGGTATCTGTACCGTACTCAAGACCATAACTCTTAGATCTTACTTCATACGGAAGTTTTCCTTTTTTTCGAACCGGAATAAACCCTGCCTCTAATCGTTCGGCAAGCATCCCTCCTAAAATAAAACCTCTTGCCTCTATACCAATCACTTTATCAATTTTAACATCACCAGAGTAACACTGTGCCAATTGATCTGCACAACGTACCAATGCTTTATGATTTGCTAATAGTGGAGTTATATCTTTAAACAAAATACCCGGTTTAGGGAAATCTGGAATATCTCTGATAAAATCTTCTATGTTCATGAATCGAAAATAATGAAATTTAATATTTTTACTTAGATTATTCTCAAATTCCTGTTCAACACATCTTAAAAAATTATCTATGAGATTTATTTTGTTATTTATTTTCGGAAATTTATTTATTTCCTGTGCCCAACCTCCTACACAATTTGACACTACCTCATTAGAAGATACTTTTGTTACTCTCGATGCTGTTGATACTCCTTTTGATGAGATATTAGAAAAACACAAAGGCAAAACAATTTTTATAGACATTTGGGCATCTTGGTGCAAGGACTGTATTATTGGTATGCCCAAAGTGAATAAGCTACATAAAAAGTACCCTGATGTTCAGTTTGTTTTTCTAACCGTGGATCACGATGTAGTAAAGTGGAAAAAAGGGATACAAAAATTCAAAATTGAGTATGGTGATCATTATTTGATTAAAAGAGGTTGGAAAGGAAGCCCATTTTGCACATTTATTGATTTAGATTGGATACCTCGCTATATGATTATTGATACCACTGGACAAATAACTTTGTTCAAAGCGACCAAAGCAACAGACCGTAACATTATTAAGTCTCTAGATTCGCTGCTATAAAGAGGAGATTTCCTGTGTTTTTGAAAGAGAAAATTTTGACAAAAATAGTTTGGTATATAATAATAATTTAAACTATATTTGCACCCGCCTAACGGCCTCGTAGCATAACTGAATAGTGCACTTGATTACGGCTCAAGAGGTTGCAGGTTTGAATCCTGCCGAGGTCACTTAAAAACGAAAAGCTCACCAATCGGTGAGCTTTTTTGTTTGTATGAGATTTGAACAAGTTCAAAAATCGAAATACAAACAAAAAAGTACAAATCTGTGATTTGCGACTTTTCATTTAGACTACGGAGTTCAAAGGAAAACCTAAGGCAATCCTACCGAGGTCACAAACAAAAACCATAACCACCTAATAACAAAGTAATTGTGGTTTTTTTATTCTATTAAACTCTTATTTGTAACAGCTTTTGTAACGTAAATATTTTAGTAAGCTATGATCTGCAAATAGCCCATCAACCATTTTATGTCTACTTATTTATAAATTACTACAAGAGGTACATCTATAAGACTTCTAAGAGATACCGCCAAGAACGATATACAATGTTCTTGTGGACCTATATTAACTTTCTTTTCTTTGCAAATCTCTCGCTCTTACTTTCTAAAAGTAAGGTTCTCCTTTCCATAAAGTAAAATGCTTAGTACTTGCCGAAGACACCGAATTATATAAGTATTAGACTTTGTAAAAATACAAAAAGGAGATCGTTTATTAGAAATAGGCCATGGCAACTGTAGTCATTTAAGTAAATTTTTATTTCAGCAAGAACCTTTTCTGTACTTTGGGCTAGAGACCTCTTTATTAATGAGGGATGAAGCTGTAAAAATTAATCCATCTGCAATAACCAATAGCATAGCTTCTTTTTACCATTATGATGGAAAAAACATACCTTTTAGAGATAATCATTTTGATAAAATAGTAAGTATTAAATTAACACCATATATTTTTGGTCTAACCCCTCGCTATTTATTAATGAAATATACCGGGTTTTACGAACTTTAGGTCGCTGCAGTCTTGTATTTGCAGATGTGGATTTTATGAAAACATTACCCGTTACACTTTACAATTTTGAGTTATATAACGAAAAGAAAATCAAGAAATTAATAAAAAACACTTTTTTCAAAATTATAAGTATTCTACCCAAGACTGACTATGTAAAAAGCAAATCCGGTCAAATGGTGAACAGAAGATATTTTGTTGTTTTATTAGAAAAGTAGGTACGAATGATGCTACAAAGTTTGCATATCACCTAAAAGAGCACACCAACTTTATTTTTAATTTTTTAAAATATTCAGATTCTCTTTAACCCGTTTTATGCAGCAAAACTTCAATAAACACTGACATTTTCTTCTTTTCTACTTAGCATTGCTATAGTGACTACAAAAAAATGTAGTGAAGTGCTAGTGTATGTAGTAGGTCTAGAGTGTAATAGATTTTCTACTATAGTAAAGTGGGTTTAAGCCATTCCTGTTTGAGGAGCCCAATGAGAACATAACATATGCGGTGCCGCTTTCTGAGGGTTCGAACAATCGCTTGTTTCATATCGCAAACAAGTTTCGCAATTGCGATCATCCTTTAAAACAGCTTTCATTTCGAAACTATCACAAGTGTAACTACTAGTTACCTTCACTCCATGTATTCCACAAAGGTTATTATCTTTTAAATTTGCGCAGTTAGAGCAACCATTTCCTAATCTAATAGCCATAATTTTGTCTTTTTTAGGTTATTTCATAAAGTTACTTTCAAATCCAGCAAGAAACAATCTAAATAACTATTATCTAATACTTTATATTTAGATTTTATAAAAATAATATCTAAACAAAAAAACCGGATACTAATAGTTATCGTATCCGGTTACAAAATATAGTCCTTAAAATAGTTTCAACCTAGGTGGTTTGACCAAACAATTTTAATGTTTGCTGATAGCTTATTTTCTTTTTTAAAAAGAAGTTCCCCCATCATTAGGGTTATAAACATAATTGAATGTATAATAGCGTCCATTGCCTGAATTGTCCTGATCTTCATAATAACTCAAAATCTCAACTTTAGCATAATTTCCATTTTTGGTTTTGAAAACCAGTACAACACCTGGTATTGCAGAAATAATATTTGTAGTAAAATCGTAATTATACCAACCATTATTACTTCCTGTTGGTATTGCGAATCCATCTTCAATAGAATCCTGCAAAAAAGTTAATCCATCAACTGAAGCAACACTATCAAAAGTACCTGTAACTATAGCTACACTAGCATCTCCATTACGCTCGGGTTCATCATCAGTTCCTGTAGCAGCACCACCGTTAACGGCAATGGTTGTTCCTCTAAAAGCGATATCCCAATCTGTATTACTATCTGTTTCTGCTCCTGTTTCGAAATCAAATTTGGTGAATTCACCTGCATCAGGTTCGCCAAAATTACTTGTTAACGGTGCATACAAATTTTCGATAGTACCTTCAACAAGCGCTTCTATAATCGTAAATGTACCCGCACTAAGTGTCTCAGCGTTAAAGGTGACACTCACCTCACCACTATCAACAGTATCAGGAACAATAACTAAAATACTAGTACTTGATATACTGCTTACTTCTGCTTCAACACCATTAAATGTTACCGTAACATCCTCTGAGGAATCAGGAAAACCGGTCCCCGAAATGGTTATTTCTGTGCCAGAACTACCTTGGTCGACTGATAAACCAACCACGGTAAATTCTTCAGATTGTGTTGCATCATCATTACTATCGCATGAGGCTAACATGCTTATTATTCCGATAAATAAAAGAAATACTTTTTTCATTGCATTGTGTTTAAAAATTTATAACTGATAATTAATTTTTCCATAAAATTGTCTCCCATTTAGAGAAGGAATATTAGTGTCTGTATGATCAAATACATTATTTATCCCAAATTGAAATGTAAGGTTTGAATAGATGGTTTTGCTTACCGCGAAGTTTGTAAGAGAATAACCATCGACAAAACTAGTATCATATATATCAAGTAACCCGTTACCATTAGTATCATGAAGTCCGTATTTACTTCTATAAATCAGCCTTGCACTAATGTTTGTTTTTGTGGCCTCCCATCTATATGATAGTTTAAAATTTATATTGTGCCGTGAGCGATTTACGAGTCCAAAGTAGTCAGACTTCGTAATCGCCACGGTCTCATTTGTTTCTGGGTCTCTTATAAAGACTTCTTCATTTTCAATTTCTTGCTCTCTAGCTTTATCAAATGCATAAAGTAATTGATAGCCAGAACTGATTTTTAGGTTCTGAAGAATATCATACGCCAAATTAAATTCTAATCCTGTTGTATATACCTCGTCAAAATTGACGTAACTAAACACATTTTGTCCATTTGTCTTGCGGGCAATAATCCGGGTATCAATCAAGTTTTTAAAATCATTTCTGAAGAGGTTGAACTCTGTACTCAACTTCTTTTTGGAATAAGTAACCCCTATATTATACCCAATAGAACTTTCTGCTTTTAACTCCCCCATAAGTTCAGACTCTGGCACAACAACATTAACAATTTCTCCTTGTTCTTCTAATTCGTTTAATTCACCTAGAGCTACATTATATCCTAATACGGTATACCCTACTGTAGAGTTCGTAAAATCAAAATATAATTGTCTAAAATCCGGTGCTTTAAATCCATACCCGACTGAGGCCTTAAAAGCAAAATCATCAAAAATTTTACACCGAACTGCAAGTTTTGGGCTGAGTTGATTACTATATTCTGAATGATTATCAAAACGAATCCCAGCTATGATATTGAGGTGATCAAAAAATGTATGGTCGTGTTGAGCATATATATATTGAGAATTGAAATCAACACTTTCTTTAAAATAAGTTCTATCCAATTCTTCCCATTGATACCCTACCCCAGCAACAAATTCTCCTGCTTTGGTAAACGAATATGTACCTCTGATCTCTGGTCTTAAAAGATGTTGATCAAAATCACTTTCACTAAATACTTCTTGAGATAACTTTTCGACTATAGTTTCTTTAGCTTTGTAATTGGTATAATAAAACTCATAGTTGAGATTTAATTTTTTATTCCATTTATGATCAAAACGAAGGTGGGTATTATACTCATTTCCCTTAGTATCTCCATCATAGGCCACATTATCTAATGAAAAACCTACATCCTGATTTTGATAATAAAAACGTGTAGATCCAAATAAAGAAAGTGCATCAGAAAAGTCATAATACATCCTTGCATTTAAGGTATAATTTTCAAACGGATTTATAGTAGCCCCTTCTATTTCGGGGGTTAAATCATAACCATTACTAGAAAAACGATTAGCAAAAAAGGAATAACGAAAAGACTTTATTACTTGTTTAAAATCAATAGTAACATCTTGCTGTGTAAAACTTCCTAAACGATAGGATAAATTCCCAGAAAACTCCTCAGAAGTTGGTTTTTCTGTGATTATGTTAATGACACCTCCCAAAGCTTCAGAACCATATAAACTACTAGAAGGCCCTTTTACAACTTCTATCTGTTTAATGTTTCCGGTGGTAATCCTACTCAAATCAAAATTTCCTGCACTGCGCCCAACTAACGGTACTCCATCTATTAGAATCATAACATAGTCTGAAGAAATTCCTTGAATCTGTATCCCTGCAAACCCACTTTCATCACTAACAGTAATGATTCCTGTTTGTTCATTAAGAATTTCGTCTAAACGAACAACACCAGTTTGATCAATAGTCTGTTTTGAAATTAAAGTTACCGGCAATGGTAATGAAGAGAGTTGTCGTGGTGTTCTGGTAGCCGTAATAACAACCTCATCAATTTCAGAGACTTGTAGGGAGTCTACTTGTTTTTTCTGGCCAAAGCTCTCTTGAAAAAACAAAAACAATACTATACATATTCGGGTAACTCTAACTGACATCACTATTTAAAATCATTCTTAATAGAGTGCAAATATATTCGTTATTTTTATTTATTCTAAATAAATTTAATTATTTTTGACGGAAAGTTTGTTAAAACATATATTATAATTATTTCATCGATGAAAACATTACTCTCTATTACATTAGCAATTGGTATGATCCTAAATACATTTGCACAAGACAAAAAGGAAAAAGACATTAATGCGATAAAAAGCATGTGTGGTTGTTTTGAAGTGACTTTTAATTTCGCAGAAACTTTCCAATTCAGTAAAGACTCACTTTATCAACCTTCTAAAACCAAAATAGATAAAGCTTTAGAATGGGCTCAACTTATTGTTGATGAAAAAGATAAAGTTTCTATTCAGCATTTATTGCAAGTAGGTAATCCATCAGAACCCCATATAGTAAAACACTGGAGGCAAGATTGGTTATACGAAAACACAGTTTTCTATATGTATAATGCAAATAACCAATGGAAATTTCAGAATAAACCAAAAAAGGAGGTGAATGGACAATGGACTCAAAAAGTATTTCAGGTTGATGACAGCCCTCGATACGAAGGTTCTGCTACATGGGTTCATATAGATGGCAAAAGTTTCTGGGAAAACACTACTGATGCTCCCCTACCAAGAAGAGAGTATACAAAAAGAAGCGATTATAATCTTACTGTAAGAGGAAATCGTCATGAAATCACTAAAAAAGGATGGATTCATGATCAGGATAATGATAAAGTTATTCGAGAAGAAGGAAAAGATGATGTTCTTCTTGCCAAAGAAAAAGGATATAATACGTATGTAAAAGTTCCTGATAGCCAATGTGAAGCAGCTGCCAATTGGTGGAAAGAGCATCAGGATAAATGGGCTTTAGTAAGAAACAAATGGCAAGAGGTTTACGCAAGAAATAAGGACTTATCATTAGCAACAAAAGTAGATAACAAGCCGCTTTATAAACATTTATTTTCTGAAGACTATAAGCAACAAAATGATATTGCTAAAGTTATAGAGTCATTTGTAAAAAAGTAAAAAATGAAATTTATTAAGTGTATTATCTTTCTAGTAATCTTATTAGAAACGACTATAACAATTGCTCAAAAAGAGAATATCTTTTTACAAAGAAGTTATTGGCAACTTAATCCAAGTATTTCTGATATTGAAGAAAAAATCAAAGAGGGGCACAATATAACCGCTCTTAATGAACATTTTTTTGATGCTGTTTCTTGGGCATTAATAGAAAAAACAGACAATACAACTATTAAGTATTTGCTTACTAAACAGGGAAATGACGTTAATAAACTTACCCATGATGCACGAACGTATATTTTTTGGGCTGCTTATCGTGATAATTTAGAAATGATGAAGTTTTTGGTCAATCAGGGAGCAAAAACTGATATTATAGATAGTCATGGCTACTCGTTACTTAATTTTACTGCAGTTACAGGACAGTTGAATACCAAATTATATGATTTTTGTATTGCACATGGAGCAGATATTGTAAATGAGAAAAATAAGGAAGGGGCAAATGCCCTATTATTAGTAGCTCCATTCATAAAAGAATATAGTTTTATTGAGTATTTTACTTCTAAAGGAATTGATCTACACAGTACCGATCAGCAGGGAAATGGGATTTTTAATTATGCTTCAAAAAGAGGGAATACCAATCTGCTAGATATACTGGTAAAAAAAGGAGTAGCTTATAAAGGCCTAAATAATAACAATGGTAACGCTATGCTTTTTGCAAGTAACGGCACCCGTGGCCACACTAATTCCTTGGCAACCTATCAATTTTTAGAAAAATTAGGAATAGCCCCCAATGTAACCACAAAAAAAGGTCAAACTCCATTACATGCTCTTGCCTATAAATCTAAAGAAACTGATGTGTTGGGTTATTTTTTATCAAAAGGGGTTTCTATTAACAGTAAAGACCATACAGGACGAACAGCTTTGACTAATGCTGTACAATGGGGTACAACCAAAGTAGTTGATTTTCTTGTAGCAAATGGCGCTGATGTATCTGTAAAAGATAACCAGGGAAATACCTTGGCCTATTACCTCCTACATAGCTTCGATGCTGATCAACCAGAAATGTTTAATAAAAAGCTTACCACACTTACAAAACAAGGGTTCGATATAAAAGAAAGATCAGAAAAAAATGGAGGCTCATTATATCACATTGCTTTAGATAAAAATAACATAACATTACTGAAAAGAATTAAAGCTTTTGACATTGATGTAAATACCAAAAATAAAGAAGGTATTACTCCTTTACATAAAGCAGCAATGACTGCAAAGGATGAATCGATTCTTAAATATTTACTTTCTATAGGAGCAGACAAAAATATCAAGACTGATTTTGAAGAATCCGTGTATGATCTTGCAAGTGAAAATGAACTATTACAAAAGAATAAAATTGCTATAAATTTTTTAAAATAAAATGAAATTCAGTTTACTATATAAAATAATTACTCCTTTAGTACTCCTAAGCTTTATGTTGATAGGGTTTAATTCAACCTCGAATGCTACCTCCACATATAAGTGTATGATACAAATGATAAATTATACAGGAGAAGGAGCATATATCGTAATATCCTTATTAGATCAACAGGGTAATTATGAGAAAACATTATATGTTCAAGGTGACGACGAAGAATGGTATCATGATATTCCGGAGTGGTGGCGTTTTTATGGAAAACACCGGCCTAATATTGATGCCATCACCGGAGCAACTATTAGTGGCGGAAAAAGAGCTATTAGTGTTTTTGAAATTGAAAATGACAAAATTGATACTGGGTACAAAATTCGTTTCGAAACAGCTGTTGAGGATCAAGAATACTATAAGGACGATATTGAGTTCGAATTAACATCAGAGACAATAAAAAATAAAGTAGAGGGAAAAGGTTTTATTCGCTACGTACGTCTTCTTCCTCAATAATTTTAATCACTAAATGACCATTTCAATATGGAGATATAGTCATATGCTTTTGGCTATATCTTCTTCTATTTTTCTTACGCTCGCTTCAATAACGGGAATTATTCTTGCCATTGAACCCATTACCGAGAATCAAAGTCCCTATAAAATAGATCGGATTAAGAGCATCTCAGTTTCTGAAACCATTGAAGTATTACAACTTGAATATGATCAAATAATTACGGTTAAAATTACTGATTCTGATTTTGTTATAGCATCTGTAATCAATAAAGAAGGGGAAAGCGAAACAATTTATATCAATCCAAAAAACGGTAAACGTTTAGGGAGAATAGAACAAAAACATCCTGTTTTTAAATTTGCAACGAACTTACATAGGTCCTTATTTCTAAAAAGTATTGGACGCTTCTTTGTTGGATTTGTTTCTTTATTATTAGTCGTAATTGTAATAACCGGAATTTTTCTTATTCTGAAAAGACAAGGAGGAATCAAAAAATTCTTTTCTAAGGTGACTCCTGAGTCTCCAAATCAATATTTTCATGTAGTTTTGGGACGTTGGCTCTTTATCCCTATACTCATTATAGCGATTACTGGCGTTTATCTATCCCTTGAAAAGTTTTCTCTCTTACCCAAACATAATTTCTCTAATGAAATTAATTTTAATCAAACCGATAAGAAAACTGCACCTTGGCATTTTCATATTTTTAAAATCACACGTTTAGCCGATGTAAAATCTATTGAATTTCCGTTTTCTGAGGATATTGAAGACTATTTCAAACTAGAATTAAAAAACAAAGAATTGATAATCAATCAGTTTGACGGGAGTATTATTAAAGAAAATGTGTATCCATTCTTTGCTGTAGCATCTTATTATAGTTTTTTGTTACATACAGGAAAAGGAAATGTTTTATGGTCTTTAGTATTATTACTGTGTTCTTGTTCTCTTTTATTTTTTATGTATTCTGGTTTTTTTATGACTATCAAAAGACAAAAATCAGGAAAATTAGTCAATCTCGCCAGCAAAGATGAATGTGAATATGTTATTTTGGTTGGATCCGAAACAGGTACTACTTTTAATTTTGCAAGAGCATTTAGTAGGAGCCTGACAAAAATTGGTAAACAAGTATTTGTATCTGAATTGAACACATACAGCACCTATAATAAAGCTAAACACCTCATAGTATTTACTTCGACTTATGGTGACGGAGAATCTCCGGCTAATGCAAATAAGTTTACAAATTTGTTCCAAAATACCGAGCCCATTAACCCTCTTCAATTTTCTGTAATTGGCTTAGGGTCGACCAAGTATCCCGAATATTGCAAATATGCAGGTGAAATAGATAAAATGCTTAATACGCATGAAAAATTTAATCCAGTCATGCCGCTATTCAAAATCAATGAACAGTCTATTGAGGCTTTTCAAAAATGGGCAACCACATGGAAACAAAATACAAAAACTCCCTTGGAGGAAATTAACACTCCAACAGAAAAAATGTTCAGGTTTACAGTTATTCACAAAACAAAAATAAATAAAGATCATACTTTTTTGCTTCAATTAAGGCCTCCTAGTCATCTGAAATTTGAATCTGGAGACTTGATTGCAATAAGACCAAATGCTGATAACAGCCACCCTCCGAGACTTTATTCTATAGGTAAAATTGATAGAAACATAGTACTAAGTATCAAAAAGCATGATTTGGGACTATGCTCAAACTACTTGAATACATTAACTACTACTAACCAGTTACAAGCCTCCATTCGTACAAATCCGAAATTTCATTTTCCAGATTCTGCACCAGAAGTTCTTATGATTGCTAATGGAACCGGAATTGCACCTTTTTTAGGTATGATTTTTTGTAATAATAAGAACATAAAAAAGCATATTATCTGGGGAGTTCGAACAAACGATTCTTTGGATATCTACCAAAAACAAATCAATCCTAGAATGCTTGAAAAAAGACTTATAAGCTTTCAAATAGCCTATTCAAAAGAGTTAAAAAGTAAAACCTATGTACAAGATTTGATAAAAAAAGAAAAAGAATTAGTAACAGATATTTTATCTAAAAATGGAACAATAATGATCTGTGGATCAATGCAGATGCAAAAAGGTGTCATAGCTGTTTTAGAGGAAATTATTCAAACCAAATTAAATACTACCATTCAGGAATTAATTAGTAAAGGGCAAATTAGAATGGATTGTTATTAAGAAAACCCTAAAAAACATGTATCAAGTCTATGTGCAAAGATGTAAAAATAGTATCAAAAATTAAAAAAGGGCAATTATCAAAATGTCTTACCTGTGACTTATATCTTCTCACTTATAATAATTTGTTGTTTGAGTTTACAAACGAAGAATTTATAAGCTTCAAGAATTACTTATTAAGTATAGAATTAGACTATTGGGAGCATCATCATTCTAATTCAGATCTGAAACGAAAAATTCCTATCCCTACATTACAACAGAATTTATGTTTGATGTTTAGTCGAAAAGAAATTCATGATATAATCTCTTTAGTATTTTATAGTAATTACGATAAATCAAAAATATTACGAGTATATGAGATCGATTACGTGACATATGCTAACTAAGAAAACACCTGTACAAATTGTATTTTCGGACTTCACAACACAGTCATAATGCATTTTAGTGTACCTGTTTCTAAATTGTAAAGACTATAACTATTATTGACTTGCAATTTATCAACTAGAAAAAAATAATTCTACAATTTTGCACATCAAAACTCTTTTAATAAAAAGTTCATTATATATGAGACCGTTTGTCGGTACAAATTTATATCAAAGTTCTCTTCTAATTAGAAAAATATTGTGGTTACATGCCTAGGAAGAGAAGAAATCCCTTCTACTTATCTACTGATATTTTTATTTTTTTTGTTAAAAAACCTAATAAATACCAATAAAAAAGCAGTGAGATGAAGAATGCAAAAAAATAAAAAAGAGCTCACATGTTTTTATTTAGAATAAATAAAAATAACAATATATTTGCCCTCCCAAAATAAAATCAATTGCAAAAACTTCTTTTTTATTTCTTTATACTACATCTATCGTCTGCAATTTCGCAGGTTCGTTATAGTGGGATGATAGTTAACGATACCACAGGAAAACCTATTGAAAATGTCCTGGTAGAACATACAGAAACACACACTTGGGTTATTACCGATGCTACTGGACACTTTACAATTGTTCTCCCTCTCTCAAAAAAGATATTTCTAGAGGTTAAACATTTATCTTATGTTAATCAACAGGTTTTTATTACATCTGATGAGAACACCCCGATTAACATACGATTAGCAGAAAATGATTTGCGTATTGATGAAATTTTGCTGATTGGTACAAATAAAAAGTATTCAGAAATTGTTTTAAAATCTGAAGCCGTAGATAATATACAATCTTTTTCTGCCTTAGGAGTGTTAGAACAATTACCCGGGCAATCTACCTCAGAAACATCGCTAAACGGGTATAAAAACATGGTTTTCCGTACAGCAGAAGTAGGATTGACAGGTGGAGAATCTTATGCAAACAAAGCCTTTGGTACAGCCGTTTTAGTTAATGATATTCCTTTATCTAATAACGAAAATATGCAAAAATGGGCTCCGAATACTGCGGGTGTATTCGGTGCTGCATTCAATCAATTTACCGTAGAAGCAAATGCCTCTAATACATCTACGACCTATAATAATGCTGGTTTGGGTGTTGATCTACGACAAATACCTACAGAAAATATTGATGAGATAGAGGTTGTACAAGGAATTCCCGAAGCTAGATACGGTGACCTAACATCTGGATTAGTAAAAATTAAAACAAAAGCGGGGATTACTCCATTTATATCATCCATATCTTTTAGAGATGGGACAACACAAATAAATGCTTCTAAAGGATTTAAAATTTCTGATACTTGGGGAGTACTTAATATGGGGATTTCGTATTTAAACTCTAAAGAAGATCCTAAAGATGTTTTGGATGTGTATAACCGGGTGAATCTAAATACAGATTGGTCGATTTTTACAACGAAAACAAAAAACACATTGTCTTTTGCTTTTTCTAGCAGTTTAGATGATGGAAAACAAGACCCTAATGACATTACAGAAACATTCGTAAAAAATAAGGATCAGTCCATTAGAATAAGTAATCGATTTGCATATAAAGTTAATCAGTGGATTGATGAAGTATCTATACTTTCTAGTTTTGAGTATAGACAACAGCATACAATTAGACGGGCTAAGGTAAATACAGGTGGAGAGGTAATCCCTATAGCATTAGAATCCGGCATTTCTCAGGGTGTATACACCCCTACTGTTTATTTTTCTACCAGAGAAATAGACGGAAAACCAATTAATGGTTTTTTTGATATACAATTGCTTAAGAGCTTTTCTACTAAAAAACAATGGACACACAAATTCATTACAGGTGCCACATTACGCTATAGTGATAATTTAGGAGCAGGTAGAATTGGTAATCCTCAAACCGCTGATGTGCAATTTGTACTTAGTGGATTTAATTCTGCTACAACAGGTTTTAGACCATATAGCTTTAACGAAAGCTTACGTCCAGAACTTCAATTAGCAGGTTTTATCCAAGATAATGTTCTAAAATATTGGGATAATAGTTCTTTGAGTATAGCAGCAGGTTTGCGATGGGACAATCAAAACAATTACAATACAATATCACCTAGAATTAATACCTATTTTCAGAAAAACAAAATAAAAATACGTGGAGGCATAGGACTCTCTGCCAAAGCTCCTTCTTTAAATAGTATCTATACAGGGAAACAGTACTTTGATCAAATCATAGGAGATTTTAGATCAAATGAGTACAATGTGGCCTATGTACAGACCTTTGTAAAAGAAGAACAAAATCTTGACCTAAAACCTACCAAAAGTCTAAACACAGAATTGGGATTAGATTATCAATTGGGATGGGCAGATTTTAGTATAACTGGTTTTTACAAAAAATTATCCGATGGTCTAACATCCCTTCGTGTATTTAATACTGTAATAGGAGATGATTACCTTGTTCTATTCAATGAACCCGAAGCACCAACCATAGATATTATTGGAGAAAAATTATATACTTATGAAGACTCCAAAACAATTAATGGTCTTACCTCTTTAGATTATGGATTCGAATTTTTGCTTAGAATTCCTAAAATAAGAGGGCTTAATCTAGACGCTACGATTAATGGCTTATTTGCAAAAACTGAAAATAACAACATCTCTGATATTTATACCGACAGTTCATTAGAGAGCGAGAACGCTACTATTGGTGTTTTTGATAAAAGTATTACTACGATTCAGGAACTATTCAGAATAGGTGCTTCTATTAATTATCATATCTCAAAAATAGGGCTTTTAGTAAATCTTCGTACAGAACATTTTATCATCAACAACACATTTCTCGATGATACTTATGATACATATCCTATTGGCTATTTTGATCAAGAAAATAGATATTTCGATATCCCAGAAACGGATAGATCAAATACTGAGTTATACGGACATTTATTTAGAACGGTAAATACTGTAGCTACAAATACTTCGGATAAAGTATTTCATAATCTGCACTTAAGAATATCAAAGGACTTTACAAATGGATTTAGAATTGACTTTTACGCAAACAATTTTCTGAATCTAAAACCCACATATATAGATAATAATGGTGATGAAATACTAAGGGACATTACTCCATTATCTTTTGGGATGAAGCTAAACTATAAACTTTAACTACAAACAAACATGAAAACAAACTCAGTACTTAAATTATTTATGATCCTCCTAGTAACTTCTACAATTATAAGTTGTAGTAATGACGATGATTTTGGGGCAATTACAGAAGAAGATGAAACACAATTAATAGATTTTACAATACAAACTTCATTAAGTTCAGATATTGGAGAGGCTGACCTAGAAGATGTGACCATCAGTTTAACAAACACTACGACAGGTGAAATTTTTGAAACAAGTACCAATGAAAACGGAACTGCTATTTTTGATCAACTAGAAATTGGGCTATACGCTGCGATAGCAACATTGACATTAACAAAAGAAGAGTTCGAAAACAAACTAGGATATACCCCAGACACAGAAGAAGTTACATTTAATGGGGCTCAGGAAAACATTGTTATTAATGTCAATGTTACTTCTACCAATATCGAACTTACTACTGGTAAAATAGGGGATTTATTAATTAAACAAGTCTATTATGCAGGTTCTGGGTTTGATGGGGCCTCTTTTAGAGATCAGTTTATCGAAATCTATAACAACTCTAACGAAATTTTATATGCAGATGGTTTATTAGTAGCACAAGTATACGGAAGTATATTTACAGGTGTTGCTGACTACACATTAGAAAATGGTCAGTTTGATTGGACTAAATCACCGTCAAATCAGGTAGGTGCTGATGCGAATGATAAGTATGCTTATGCAGATTTTGTATATCAAATTCCGGGTAACGGAACTACATATCCTATTAATCCTGGTGAGGGCATCGTAATTGCTACAAATGCATATAATCATAAGGAAACATTGATCGAGAGTGATGGATGGGAGTCGACTGTTACGGACCCATCACTTACTATTGATCTTAGTGAAGCAGATTTCGAAGGATATTTAGTAGACTATATTACCAGTTCAGATGGATATCCAGGAACTTGGGATGTACAAAATAACAATGTGCCTGATTTAGAAATTATACATTTTAAATCGGGAAAAGATATGGTACTCAATACAGGTGGGGCTGATAGTTTTGTTATATTCACCCATGATACACCAAATGACTTACCTACATATCTAAGCCCTGATACCTCTGATGACAGTTTATATATGCAAATCCCTGTAGAAAATATAGTGGATGCTGTAGAAGTAAACACAGAAGATCCAACAAATTTATACCCTAGACAATTACCCACAGCCTTAGATGCGGGGTATGCCTATGTACCAAATGGTTATTTTTCTTCGCAATCTGTAATCAGAAAAGTAGAAAAAGAGGTAAACGGACGTAAAGTGTTATTCGATACTAATAACTCATCAGTAGATTTCACATACTTAGACATGGCATCGCCAGGTGCCTTTGTAGAATAAAAAAATAGAATATACTTCTTGATTTTTTAAGCTTAGAAATGGACTAAAAAATCAAGGAGTACTCTAGTTATGGTTATGAAGAAGATTTTAGGTATTTGCATTACATTTTGTTTTTGTACATGCGTTCAGTTAAATGCGCAAATTGATAGTTTAGACATTTCGATGTTTAGACTTCGTTCACTTGCGTGGAAACATTTTGTTAATGCACCTGCTAATAATCAACTGTTACCAATCGCTGATTTTACAGAGACTGGTCTTTATGGACAACTCAAAGAACAACCTCTTTCCAAAAAACAGACGCCTAACAATGTACAATCTTACGGTTTTAGAAGTAGAGGTATTTTTACACTACAAAATAAAGCTAAACTTTTTGGACACTTAGATTTCTCTAGATCATATACCAAGGAATCTTCTTACCAATTAATGCCAAATCTATCAGAAGAGTTTTCTGATGAATTAGTAACGAGTCCACATTACCCACTTGCCATACGTGCCGGAAATACAGAGAATCAGCATTACAGACTTATGGGAGGGTATAGTGGTGTTATAAAAAAGAGTTTCCCCTTTAGCATAACTATACATTACAATCTCGAAAAGTTTTTTGGACTTACAATCCCGAAAACTGAACAGGAAGTAATTGATTATTCGGGGAAGTTTGAGTTAGGGTATCAATTCAAGAAACATCATATATTCGGAATCGCTGAATTCGGAAAACATCAGACTAATTTTTCGTATCATAGTGATACTATTGATGGGATTCGTATTGACTCTGTTACAGAAACTGATTATTATGCTGGATACTCTGTTGGATATGGAGATATACTAGGGTTTAATGCATCTTTATTAGACGGAATAACTCAAAAAGATAAATTTGTATTCGGAGGTGGATACTCCTATACGTCTGGAGCTAATTTCTTTACTTTAATCTATACGTATAAAGATCAAAAAGAAAGTTATTTTTCGACACCATTTATAGATAATGCGAATCTAGCTGCTGTTTTTAATACCGAAGAATCCGCACTGGCAATTTCTTATATCAAACAATCTAAATCGCAATATTTAATCTCAGATACCAAATTGATTTTTGGAGAAGGGACAAATGCTCATACCTTTGATGACTATATCGAAAATGATCCCCAACGTACTGTAAAAACAAATTATAAACAAGAAGTTATACATGTAGAAAGTACCATACAATGGGGTAAACTTAGAGATCATAGAACACAAATTGGAGCGCAATTAGAAACACATATAAGACAGACTCGTACTCAAGATATCAATACCACAGATAAAGAAGTTACATATTGGCAAACTAAATTCTCTATTAATAAAGATCTGAAAATTACCCCCAAATCATTTATCAATCTAGAAACAGGAATTAATTATTACCTTCCTATTACTACTTCTTTGATATATGATGCAACCAACTCTTCAACCAGTACTGGTGCATCAGTAATTCCTCCTAGAAGTACTTTTGGAGCTGATGTGATAGCATTCGATGATACGTATGATTCATTACATAAAATTGGTCCTGTTTTAGGAATAAATTATCAAATACGGATGAAGAAAAAGGAAATCGCCACAATAGCAGCATTCTATTCTCATCTAATAGGCATGGGCCACCATATAGATACCATCACAGGAACGAATAATACATTTTCTATACACCTTAACTTAGCATATTAATGAATCTTAGAGTTTTAACTTTGATATTCTTCTTAGTAAGTATATCATGCCTGATCACCTCATTTAGTATCAAAGAGTTTGTAATTGGAGACTACACTATAGAAAAATTAAGAGCACTTTACAGTAGTGGTGATTCTAAAAATTGGCCCATTCCTACATTAGATAGCAGTATTATTGATGAATATGTCGAAATTGGAAATCTTGAAACCATTAACCATCCCAAAAACAACCCATATTCTATAGAGAAAGCTGAATTAGGAAAAAAGCTTTTTTTTGATCCAAGGTTATCAGGTTCTGGTCAAGTTTCTTGTGCGAGTTGTCACGAACCTCAACTTGCATGGGGAGACGGAAAACGAGTTTCACATGGAGATTTACAAAAACAAGGAAGTCGTAATGCCCCAACCATAATTAATATTGGGCAAGCCCAAAGTTTGTTTTGGGATGGTCGCGCTGGTTCTTTAGAGGAACAAGCACATGCACCAGTAGAAAGTACTATAGAAATGAATACAAAATTTGCGGTAGCGGTACAAAACATTCAAAATATAAAGGGGTATGACTCATTATTTGCAGGTGTTTATGGTGATCAAAAAGTTACTGAAAATCGCATTAAAAAGGCCTTAGCAACCTATCAACGGACTATAAAAAGTACAAATACACGTTTTGATCATTTTATACGAGGTAATGAAGAAGTATTTACAGATCAAGAAGTACTAGGGTTACATCTATTTAGAACCAAAGGGAGATGCGTAAATTGCCATTATAGCCCTTATTTTTCGGATCAAAAATTTCATAATGTAGGCTTAACCTATTATCAACGTTATTATGAAGATTTAGGAGTCTATAATCAAACGGGGAAAAAAGAGGATGTTGGTAGATTTAAAACTCCAACACTTAGAGAAGTAGCCAAAACAGGGCCCTACATGCATAATGGTTTGTTTCCTGATTTAGGTGGTATTATGAACATGTACAATGTGGGAATGCCTCGCCCAAGACGAAAACCAAAGCAAGAAAATGACACTTTATTTCCTACTACATCGGTACTTTTGAAACCTCTAAAGCTAAGTACCGAAGAAAAAGATGCCATAGAAGCATTTCTAAAAACACTCACAAGTAGAACAGCAAATATCGAAGTCTTTGTCGAATTACCTAATTAATAAATAGATACAAAGAAATTGAGTATTCTAATCAATCAGGAAGAACTGGTAAAATGATTCTTGATAATTTTGAAGTATTTGTTTCTAAGGATTCTTTAGTAGGAACACGTGCAGGGAATGATAACATATCTAGTGTTGAAGTCGTATTTAAAAACAGACGAGATCTTGAACTCTAATAATAAGAAAACTATTCGATTTTAGAGAATTCAATTTCAAACTGTTTCGATCTCTTTCTTTAGAGTTTATAAATAAACAAAAGTTAAAAATAAAAGAGCTTGCTTTTTTGTGTTAGATGATATTTTTATTGTTCTCAAACAGAACTTTGTAAGGACCAGATGTAAAACATTCCTATGAGATAATCATTATAAATAAAAACCATAAATCAATGCTTCAAAATGCTTTTTCTTTTTTTTGTTCTATATCTTTCAATTTTC
This sequence comes from Aquimarina pacifica, assembly GCF_000520955.1. Classification (GTDB taxonomy): domain Bacteria; phylum Bacteroidota; class Bacteroidia; order Flavobacteriales; family Flavobacteriaceae; genus Aquimarina; species Aquimarina pacifica. Next base: position 47,787 of record NZ_JACC01000013.1, read on the forward strand.
ACATATTTTTAAAAACTTTGGGTTTGTTTTAAGTTTCATACCAATGGTACCTTTATTTTTTATTCTTAATTTTAAAAAATATTGTGATGGCCAAGTGTATGTACAACATTCATAATCAAATAACATACACAGATATACCCCTTGATTAGCGTATCCTGAACTCATACACTTATCGCAGTATGTAATTTAGAATGACCATAGAAACTCAACTTCTTAAAAAAGTAGCTCAAGGTAATCGAAAGGCTTTTCGGCAATTGTACCTATTGTATAAGGACAAAGTATATAATACAGCTATTGGTTATTTACAAAATATCGAGGAGGCAGAAGAAATTACTCAAGATGTTTTTTTAACCATTTATGAGAAAGCAGAAACATTTCGAGCAAAATCAAAAGTAAGTACCTGGATTTATAGAATCACGGTGAACAAGGCACTAAATCTGCTACAGAAAAGAAAAAGACAACTTTTTTCTAGAACAGAAATACAAGAGTTTCATAGTATAGATTTTAATCATCCCGGAATATTGTTAGAAAATCAGGAAAAAGCCACCTTATTATTTTCGGTTATCAACAAACTGCCGGACAATCAAAAAACTGCATTTATTTTAAGTTATGTAGAAGGGTTACCCCGACAAGAAGTAGCAGCTATTATGCAAACAACACTCAAATCAGTTGAAAGTTTATTACAAAGAAGTAAGAAAACATTGAAAAAAAAATTAATTTCAATGTATCCCGAAGGGAAATTAAAAAAATAATGTCTAAAGGAAAAATACCTTTTTAGAAACAATGGATAAAAAAGAACAGTGGGCAGATGACATTTTACACAGCTTAGAAGGTGCAAAACGTGCGATCCCAAAAAATGATTTATTTGATGAAATACTAGCTAAAATTCCGGAGAAAAAGGAAAACAAAATAATTCCTCTAGTTCACTTAACCTGGATAGCTGCTGCTGCGGTTGCAATAATCGTAGTAAATGTTTATGCCTTGCAATTGCAAAATACAACCATCAAAAATGTAACCGAGAGTTCTGATAAGGAAGTCTCTCTATTATCGAATTATGTATTTTAATACTAAAAAATGAAAAAAGAACTACTTTACAAAATCGCCATAACTATTTTACTAGTGCTGAACATAATACAGATTGGTAATACACCATTAACAAAAAAACCTCCGCAAAAACATAACCCGCATCATAAACCAAATGCTATAGAAATTCTGCATTTAGATCAAAAGCAAGATCAGGAATTCAAAGAAATTGGAAGAAAACACGGTGAAGTTATGTCTCTATTGAGAAATGAACAAAAACAATATGTGCAAAACTACTTTTTAACTCCATCGGACTCCTTATTAGATCATATTAAAGAAATTGAAGCTAAAAAAATAAAAATTACTGAGGAACATTTTGAGGCTATGAAATCTATTCTAAACAACGAACAAAAACCTCATTACAAGAACTTTAAAGAAAAAGCTATCGATTACATACTGCGGTAAGACAAAGAAAATTTAAAAAAAAACAACAAACAAACGAAGGATTTGATATTGGTTCTTGTCAAAAGGTAAAATTAAAACTCTTTTTACCATGAAACAATCTTCATTTCTAATAGTATTTTTTTTACTATTCAGTCTTCATTCATTTGCCCATAAAGAGGGACATGGATTTAAAAACCTTACCAAATGGACCATTAACGACAAAACAATAGAAGCTTCTTTTTTAAAATCGACAGAAGACAATATCTTTTTAGAAACAAGGTCAGGAAAAATAATAGTGCATAAACTGTCCTCTTTCTCCCCAGAAAACCAGCACCTTATTCAAAAAAAAATAACCCACATTAAGGAGATTAACCACCTTGCTTCTAGTAAAATAAGCAGTGATAAAAAACAATCTTTGCTGCTACACCAAAGTACCAAAAGAAAAGTTCTGATCGGGCTACTTCTTTTGTCGATACTTCTTTTCTTTCTTTTTAAACGGAAAAAGCCACTATTGGTAAATACATTTTTCTGCTCATGGGTTTTGATTTTGCTTGCCTGTGATGACAATAATTCTGAAGAAGACGATTCTGATGATTCTACAGATGAACCTATATCTGTACCTGCAAATGAAATCACTCAGTTAGAATCTTTCTTCGGAAATTTTTCAAATGTCACCACTAGTTCTGATGACACCTATTTCTATGTTTCATCAACGGGTATACCTGATCATGATATGATGGTGGGCATTACCAATTGGCAGCAGCAGGTACCAATCCCACAAGAGTATACTGGGGCGAACAGCTGGGCTTTTCCTATTCAACCTGTACTTGCTGAAACTCCGTTACTATCTTCTGAACATTTTTTAAGAGGAGCCATTGCCATTGCGGTAAATGGGATTCCAATTTTTAACCCCCTTAACAACCGAGGAGAAGATGCATTTACAATCGGTGAATTAGATGATTGGGGCGGACATTGCGGAAGAGCAGACGACTACCATTATCATATTCCGCCAACTCACTTAGAATCTATCCTAGGATCTGATCAACCCCTAGCCTACGCGCTAGACGGTTTTCCTGTCTATGGCCAAACAACAGATGAACTGGATGAATACTTAGGTAAATTTAATGACGATGGCTCATACCAATACCATACAACCGATACATTCCCCTATTTTATCGCAGGAATGCGAGGTGAAGTTACACTAGACCCAAGTACCACCGCTCCCGAAGATCAAATTTTGCCGCAAGCAATGACTCAAGAAGTCAGACCTGCATTAACCCCATTAGCAGGTGCAGAAATAACAGCATTTACATCAACCGGTACCAACGCTTATTCTCTAGAGTATCAAATAGGAACTGACACATACTATACCAATTACAGTTGGGATGAAAATGGGTTATATACCTATGAATATGTTGATAGTGAAGGCAATGTAACTACTGAAACGTATCAAAGATAAAATCATTCAGCCATGCTAAAACATATCTATATATTCTGCTTTCTAATTACCGTTAGTGCATGTAATCCTGACGACGACACCAACGATACTTCAGAATTTTCGATTACTAGTATAGCAATAGAAAATGGAGAACTTCTTGATGAATATAAATGTGAGGATAAGATAGATGGTATCGAAAACTCTATTCCTTTAGCTTGGTCAGGAATTCCTGATGGCACAAAATCATTAGCTATACATATGATCCATTATCCCGATCCTGATAATACAGAAAATGTAAGCTCCTATATGATTTTATGGAATATTGATACTGATATCACTTCTATACCCTACGGTACTGCCGATGAAGGACCTTGGTATATGGGTGCAAATAAAGATGGTAATGCGATATCATATACTTCTCCTTGTTCTCAAGGTGCAGGGACTCACGAATATATTATTACTATTTATGCACTTTCAGAAACACCATCAAGTCTACCTACTACAAGTTCTTTAGATGTAGATTATACTGCATTTATTGAAGCAATTTCTACAGTAACTATTATTGAAACAGCGACCATCACATTTAATTCTATAACCTCTTAAATATTGTAAACATGAAAATTAATAAAAAAATGTACTTAATGACTATATTGTTCGTAATCATATCTTGCATAAGCTGTAATAGTGATAATTCAGACGACAATAATACCGATGATGAAGTAGTAACTGATGATGATGGTGTAACTACAGGAGACTACTCTGGTACAGCTTCTGTATCGCAAGGTCTCGCTACTACTGTAACAGAGAACCTCTATCCTGCAGGTCAGCGTGTAGCAGGAATTGGCACAATCACAGCAACTGATGACTCTGTTTGGATCGTACCAGCAGAAGTAAATTATACCGATAGTTCCTTTCCATTTGCTCCTGACTTATCTAATCCTGATGGTACCGAATATGCTTCGGCAGCAGAAGCATTGTCTGCATTTGATGACAGCAATATTGTCGAAATAGATGCAAGTGGTGAAATCATCACTGGATATATTTTTTCTGACAACTATTTTGAACTCTATATAAATGGAGTTCCCGTAGGAAAAGACGCCATTCCATTTACACAATTCAACTCTCACATTGTAAAGTTTAGGGTGTCTAGACCATTCAAAATAGCAATGAAATTGGTAGATTGGGAAGAAAATTTAGGTTTAGGTTCTGAAAATAATCAAGGGAGTGATTATTATGCTGGTGACGGGGGTATGGTAGCTGTATTTAAAGATGTTTCAGAAAATAGTATTGCCACAACAGGCAGTGAATGGAAGGCACAAACATTTTACACATCTCCTATTAAAGATTTAAGTTGTCCTACCGAAAATGGAACCACAAGAAGTACCTCAAATTGTAATACCGATAGCGAAAATGATGGAACTTCATTTTATGCCTTGCACTGGGAGTTACCAGAAACATGGATGAATGAAGATTTTGACAGTACCGATTGGCCCAATGCAACCACCTATACAAATGAAACTATTGTTGTAAATAACAAACCCTCATACACCAATTTTACCGATATATTTGATGACCCCGAAAATGATGCAGAATTCATTTGGTCGACTAACGTCATTTTGGATAATCAAGTAATTGTAAACTATACCGTTCAATAGAGTGATTATAATTTTTGATATGAATTTTTATAATAAAAATTGATCAATGGCAAGTTTTCTATAGCTATGCATATAAAACCCCTATAATTTGATGGGAATATATAAACTTTCTGAATTCATTTCTTATAAAACTTGATAAGAATAAAGTGGGCTTTAGGGTTATGAGTTTAGTGGTTTCATCAAAGGCATCAATGAAAACTTGCTTTTTTGATATTGTCAAAAAAAATCAAATATAATCCAACAAGAGTTCTTTTTAGAAATTATTTATTGGTGTTAGAGTAAGCTTTCTAGCTGCATTAATTAGTATGTGTAATGAAAAACTCTCTATTAAAAATAAATTTTAATAGAGAGTTTTTAGTTTTAATTTTACGTGGTTGCAAATTATTTTCTTATCGAAAAATGCCTATCATCTCCATCAACATTCAAATCCCAAACTGATGCTCCATTAAACCACAATTTATCAATGGCCAAGTAATTTTCGCTTTTTAAAAACCTACATATAAGAGTATCCTCATCAATATTATTCCATTTCACAAAAAATGTCGCTTGATCATCTTCGTATGAAATATCGGCAAATATTCTTAATCGATACGCTGTTTCATCTTTTATAAGTTTAAGTTTTCTAGGGTATGTTAGATCCTGATCATAGATCTCAATTTTTTCATCTCCGTTTTTATAAAACAACTTGATTTCTTCAAAATCATATCCCTCGGGAGTATTTGGATCAAGAAGGTCTATTAAGTCTATGTTTTTTACTGATATATCTACAGCTATATCGACATTTTCGAACTGATCAGTCTTCTTGTCTTCATCTGTACAACCTATAAACATCAGTATTGGAAGTATAAAAAAATAATATGCGTTCATAATTATGGTCTGATATTAATAATCATTTCTTTTTTGTATTGATAATCTCTGGTTCCGGGACTCCAATCATTCCAATTATAAAATCCATTTTCTGAACCATCCCAACCCCAATTCATATGCAAATAGTAATAAGTAGAGGTACTATATAAGTTTCCGTAATCATCATAATTACATCTTTTATATTTTCTAAATCCATCACTAACCCAAGCATGTCCATTACTATAACTTGATGAACACCACCACAAAAAGCAATCCTCATCTTTGGTTCTATATCCACTTAAAATCACAGGTCGTCTCCAACGAATTTGCTGGATAACATCATCACGATCAAATCCGGTATAACTTACACTTTGATATCCAAAGTTAGCCATAAGTGCAACAGCTGCATTATTCATATTCGCTCCCGAAGTGGTACACGTATATTCCATAGAAACAGCATTTCCAATATCCCTCATTAAGATAGCCGTTGCATTAGAACCCGAGTTATCAGGCATCGCGTCCCAATTATAATTAGCGGGAGATTCATGAAATCTCATAACTTGGGCCATTGCTGTAGCAACACATCCTGTTGGTGCCGTACCAGTAGTACAATTTTCAAACTGAACTAAGTCATTATACAATCCGCCTTGCCCCCATTCTGTAGTCATTAAAGGACCTACGGTTTCTGATGAATTTTGACATGATGGATTAGGATCTTCACATTCTGCAATTCTAGTAACGGCAAGTGTAGCTTGCAATTCACAAATATTCCAAGCCTGAGCAACAGAAACTGTTTGCTCTTCATCTAATATTCTGACATCATGCACCATATCTGTGGTTTGAGATAACCAGTGTATAAGTCCACTAGGCATATCATCAGAATTAAAGGGGAATTTCTCATTATACGAGAAAGCTCGGATCGGTTCTAACCGATTATCCGCAGAAATCATAATATATCCCCCATCTTGATAATTAACAATATAAAAAGAGGGATCACCGTTTTCATCTGGTACTTCTAGAACAGCCTCAATATCCTTAAAAGTGCTAGGAACTTCAGATGATTTTACATGAGAAATTTCAATATCATTTATTACAGGATACTCAAGAACTGTTGCTAATGATTTTACTTCGGCCAAACCTACAAAATTTTTTGATTTTTGTACTTCTGAAGTTTCTAAAGCTACTACGACTTCTTCACTATTAATGATTTCTTCTTTTTGACAAGAATAGAACATAAAAACAGATGATAAAACAATTAAAAATAATCTTTTTTTTCTTTGTGATCTTTTCATTTAGTTAGATTTTAGATTTTAATAAAAACTTTAACAAAAATTACCCTAAAGTTGTGCATTCTTATTGTTTGGTTATTAAGGCAAATTCTTGATATTTAATGATGTGTATGAGTTTCTAAAAATGCACTACACAAGCTATAATCAATATTATATTACGTGAGTATTCACGTAATCGCAAAATGATGTGGGGAAAAAAGGCATTGCATTTAGGGGTACTATTAACACAATGAAAAGTATAATGTGTATTCACATTATTGTTATAGATAAATCATTTAGGTATTATACTAAATCTGACTAGCTATTTTTTCTATACCTTCTATACTTATGACGCAATTTTTATTTTTAATAACACGTTTTAAGAGTTTTTTTTAAAAAAAACTTAGTTTATGTTCTTTTGAAGTAGTGTACTGTGGTCATATTATTCATCGTTATAGAAACTCAAACAAGTCTAAGTAAATACAGATGCTAAGTAGCCATAAACGTTGTAAAACTCGAAAAATAAACCCCTTTAAAAAATTAATTTTAAAGGGGTACATTAATGTTAAACGAGTTAGGTTTTGTAGATAATAATCTCCTAATCCGTAAATTTTGGTTGAACTATATAAGGTCTTAAAACTAGTTTACTTTTTTTCAATAGACATACTAAACTACGTGTTACTCAATGCATCTATCTCTTCGAGAACCTTTTGAGCCTCTGCATATTTAGCATCACTTTCTGATCTATTTACAGTTGACAACTCATGCCATTGACTCATCAATTTTTCATATTTTTTCTGTAATACTTCTGTCCTACTTTTTTTCTTAAATAATCCGAGCATATGTCCTTATTTTTATTTATTAAAAACCTAATTATTAAGATAGTTTTGCAACTCTACTATTTTATTAGGTCTATTAAATGCTCCCCCGTAATAACAAGTAACTGTAGAAGAAGTATCATCCTTAACTCCTCTTGAAGAAACACATAAATGTTTGGCATCAATAATAACGGCAACATCTTCTGTTTGCAACACTTTTTTTAACTCTACAGCTATTTGATTTGTTAACCTTTCTTGTACTTGAGGCCGCTTCGCAAAATACTGCACTATTCTATTAAGTTTAGATAAACCAATTACCTTACCAGAGGAAATATAAGCTACATGTGCTTTACCAATAATAGGTACAAAGTGATGTTCGCAATTAGAATAAAAGGTGATATCCTTTTCTACCAACATTTGTTGGTATTTATACTTATTATCAAACAAAGCTACTTTTGGTTTATTTTTTGGATCTAACCCAGAAAAAATCTCATCTATATACATTTTAGCAACTCTATTCGGAGTTCCTTTGAGAGAATCATCAGATAAATCTAAACCCATAACATCCATGATTTCTGCAAATAAATGAGCTATCCGCTCTTTTTTCTCTATATCAGAAATGTCAAAAGCATCTTTTTTCATAGGGGTTTCGAGTCCGGTACTGATATGATCATCACCAATCTCATCTACAGAAAAACCATCTAATTTGTAACCATTGGGTCGTAACAAAGTTTCAGTCTTTAGTTTCATTAATTTTCTTTTTTTAAGAGGTGAGGTTGCTATTTTTTGTCAATGACAAACAAAATTATATGAGCTTTTAGGATCAATTTTATTCATTAATAAGCCCATTTGTTGGTCCTAACAGTTCAAATCTACAAAAATGTTTAACTTTTAACCATATCAGTTAAACAAAAATTAACATAGTACTATAAGCTTTTCTTATAAAGTATTTGAACATTTTGAATATCAGAAAAGTCTGTGGTTTGAAATCTTAAACAAAAAAACTTGATCTACATGTAAATAACCTTCATCAATATTAAAATATCCCACTTATAATCCAAAATGTACACACTTATACTATTCAACTCGTTTTATAAAGTTTCATTCCTCAAAAGCACCAGATATTAATCGAATATCATCGTTTATTACTTTGTACTTATTACCTCTAAAATCTTATAGGTAACTTTCTAAAAAAAGAAAAACAAGGTATACTGTACTCTCTGCACAGAAATAATAAGAATCACAGATCATGAAAAAAACACTTATTAAAATAGCAAAAAACCTGGGAATACAAATTGCACCATCTCGTATAAAAACGGATTCAATTCAAAAAAAAGATGTTGTTAAACCCAAAACTAAAGAAGCAATATCAACAAATAAGAAGGAGAATTCTAATTTCAAAAAAAAGAGAGCACACCTGAAATTACGGTCTACACTTCTTAACCTAATTCAAACTATCAAAAGTATAAACATAATCAACAAAAAAAACATCAAAAAAACCAACCCTATTGAGAAAAAAATAGCATTTGATAAAAAGTACTTAGATCGATTAGCAAAGCTTAACCAAGAATTACCCTTTCTAAAACAAAGGACTGTTCTTAAAGGGAAAACGGTAAGAGAGCAGGCTATTATAAAGAAAACCCGTAAAAAAGTTCAAAAACACACTAAGAATTCTCGAACTATGAATGATCCTCGCCTATTTCCTTAATCAAATGATTACTCAGAATGCAGCGGATTCAGATCATATAAAGAAAAAGCAACTACAAAAATAAATATGCTTAGTAAAGTACATAAATTATCTCTCTAACTAAATGACACTAATAATCTAAGTAAAACAAAAAAATATGGAGTAAATAACTCTCTCCATATTTTCGGTTTACTTAGATACAATAAATCATGTAAATAGTGGCTGTTAGCCTCTACGATTTTACTACATTCCTCGATTTTGATTGTTCCTATTTCTATGCGGTCTATTAGCATTGCCTTGAGCGTTTCCTTGATTATTCGCTTGAGCATTTCCTTGGCCAGGAAGCTGAGGTAAAGGCCGTCCTTGAGCATTTGGATTTCTCTGAGCATTTACGGGCATTGGCGGTGGAACTGGTGCTATCTGACCTATTTGCGGTGCTAGATTTGTTAGCATTCGTGCTATAGCTATTTCTCGTATTGAATCTAAAAAAAGTACATGATCTGATTCCCTACCTTCTGTCACTTCTCTCTGGGCAGTCTCTAATGCTATTATTCTGTTATTTACCCTATTTTCTATATTATTTAGTGATCGCAAAAGTGCAGCGGTATTCGGTACCGGAAGATTCTGTGCTTGCAGTCCTGCTACTCTATTTTGTATCTCTGTTATTACTCCTGTTACTATTTGTAATTGTGAATTTGCAGCTTGTAATCTTTCCTCATAAGGTAAGGGCTGATATGTCTCTATTCGATTTGAGATAACATTATCTGGGTTGCCAAATTCATCGTTTTTCTTTTTTTTTGCCATAATTTCTAAGATTTATAATTATTGATTACTACTCTTTAATTATTACCTGTTAAGCGCCCAGACATTTTTGTAAAAACATTTTGATTTATAAGCACTTACTATACATTCGGATACTATCAGTAATAAATTATACGCCTAAATTATCATGAAATAACAGAGTCTTCTAATACGAAGTAATAAGTGGGTGTATTTGTGTAATAAGTGGTTTACTTTACTACCTTTTAACGGTTTATGAAGAATGTGTTATGGTTCTTAATTTGGTTATGTATACTGAACCACATTCTATTTTGCAGAAAACTTGATTTACTTTCCTTATTGATAACTATAACTTGCTATATATACCTAGTTTTACCACTTATTACTTCAAACTCATCACTTATTGATTTATAGCTGTAAAAAAAGCCGATATATTTTACTTTTGAATGAAATTACTGGTAACAAACAAAAATGTTTTTTGCCCCTAAAACTTAAAATCAAATGAAAAAAGGTACTGAAATTGAACAAATTAGTTTAGAAAATGAGTTGAGATTAAAATTAAAGAATGGCAAAAAAGCGCGTATAGTCTTGATGGATTCTATTAGTTATAGGGAGTTTGAGGCAAACATTGCTAAGCGTTATCCAAAAAAAAATGGAGTTGAACGTGTGCAATTAAAAGATGGCTCTTATGCACATATCATTTATCCAGAATCACCTCTTTACAAGGAAATTAAAAAGATGATAGCGGATCATAAAAAAGGGAAAACTGTAAATACTATTTCCAAAGGTTTAGAAAAACTATTGTCAGCAACACCCCAAAAAACGAATGATAAAGAGAAAGACCTTTCAAGATTTAAGGATGTACAAATTAAGAGGAAAAAGAAAACGTATCAACAAGAAGGTAAAAGTACATCAATACATCAGACAAGATCTAAAATGCCATCTTTTGCAAATTTTAGCGGAAATGATCCTGGGGATACCGTATCAAAACCTATTCAAAGAAAGTCTAATAATAAAGAAAGAACTTCGCAACATGAGAAATCTTCTTACTCTAAAAAAAGTGGTAGATCTAGAAGTCCTTTATTCTAAAAATATCTAAACATGATATAAACCTCTTACGAATTTATATAAACCTAATTTAGCATCTTGTTATATTTACAAGTAACTAAAAAAACAAAAAGTAGAGGTAAGTGTCTTAGCTAATTTTAATTCATAATTGGTATCAGATAACTTTGTAAGAAACCAAAATTTAGTTCGATAGTAACCAAAATTAATAATGAAATGGCAAAAAAAAATATAAACGAAGCACTCGAAAAAAGACTTCAAAAGTTCTCTAATGAACTGCAAGAAATATGTGATCAAACCAACAATCAGGCTATTGAACGATTGAATGACCATATGAAGCATATTGTAGAGACAACACAAAAAGATGTAAAACAAGTCTTAAAAGATAACCCCAAAATATCTCAAAATGAGTTAATAGAACTAATATCAGACAAGAGCAATGACACTACATTAACGTTTGACCTTGAAAATTTTAAAACACAACTTGCTAAAATTACTTTTGCGATAGAAAACAATAAAGATATTGTAAAGGGAGTTAAAAATGAAGCTCAAAATGTTTCAGGAAAAATTAGCGACAAATTTACCGAAGGATTAGCAAGAGTTCCTAAAAAGGTATCTAAGTCATCAAAAAAAGCCAATACGAACCGTCCCGCAGCTACCAAAAACGTACAACAAAGTAAAACAAATCCTAAACCAAAAAGATAAGTTTTTGATGGTTCAATGACGACAAAAACTTATCAATAACTTAATTAGAACTGTCTACAGGTAGTACTAGTTTAAAGCATTTTAGCGACACAAAAATATCTCAGGAAATATACCATTATAACATTCCTAATCTATCCCACACATTTTTCTCATATCCTTAACCAAAACAAAGGAAGTCAAATCAAATCTATATTCTTACAAAACTTGTTTTTTCTTTTATCTGAAGCCTTTTTTTAACTAAAAAATATGGTAGTTTTGTAATTAAAGTTTTTCCTTTCTTATGAGAAAAGATCATTTATACTTACTGACTTTTATTGCTATAACCGTTATTTTTTTGATTGTAGCTTCTTTTAGTGTCAAACACTTTATTATGGAAAGTTCGGATCAGTTGATAGTTATTCAACTTGAATCTGGTAAAAGAGAGGCTGATGAGATGTCTCAAATGATAAGCACACAATTATCTGGCGGAATCAAACTGGATACTGTTAAGGTTAATATTCAATCAGCAATAGAAAAAACACATGAAATGACTTCATTCGTTTCTGTAATGGATTGGTCTGGCAAACAAATTTGTCATCCCAATATTACCAAAGTAGGCGAAATGGTTAATTCTGATCAAAATTTACTTGATGCTCTAAAAGAAAAAGATCGAGCCAATAAATTGTACGAAATATTAGTCCGTAAGAAAAAAGAAACGAATTCTATTGAGCCATCAGAAATTGTGTATCTCTCTCCTGTCAAAGGGACAGATCTGATTGTAACCTCTAACTTCAATTTGGATAAAATCATTACCCAAACGGGACTCCTCAAAAATAGATATTATCGTATCCTGTTTTTAATGGGTGGATTCATAATACTATGTTCTTTCTTTGCTGTACGAACCTTAGGAAGTTTGTATGAAAAACAATTAGAATTAAAAAATACTGCTTTAGAAAATGAATTATTTAGTCTATCAAAACTAAATAAAGACCTCATCGAGCATCAACAAAAAATTATTGAGGAGAAAACAAGTGTTGACCAATCGCAAGATCAAAGTATTGAAGAAAAAGCAATACCAGAAAAGAAAAGAATACTTACCTATATCAGAAATGAGTTAGTACCTATTTCTACAAACCAAATTTCGTATATCAAGTCAGAAAATAGCATTACTTATATTTATGGTATTAATGGTAAAAAGTCAACCACTAGTTTAAGTTTGGATGAATTGTATAATACGATTGATAAGTCCTTATTTTTTAGGGCTAACAGACAATTTATAATAAGTATTTCTTCTATTGATAAAATTGTTAAATACGGAAATAGTCAGCTTAAAATTTTAATTCAGAATAGTTCGGATGTAGAAATTATTATTAGTAAAAATAAGGCTGCTGAGTTTAGACAATGGCTAAGTATTTAGCAATTCAGAATAAAAAAAATACTAAGCTACAACTTCATTATACGGTTTAGAAATATCATAAGCACTCATGTTAAACTAATTTCTAGACAGGTATCCTTTGTGCATTTAGAAAACACATCGATAGTCTTACATAATAGCGGGAGTTGTAATAGATTTTCTACTTAATAAAGTAGTTAAATGCTAGTATTGTCACCAAAAATATGATTAAAATTAAAAAAATAACTTCAACATCCCTTCTTGTTCTGTTTTAAGAGCTATTTGGGCATTGATACGCTATACTACGATATCTTCTCAGGTATAAATACAATTAAAAACTAAGATTCTGCATTTTATCTTATTTCATAACTATACTTTCTTTCTCATCTAGGAGAACGCATAAGAAGCTCATGCTATTTCTTTATGATAATTACATTTATTACTTCAAACACACCGGTTATTACTTTATGATATGACGCCATGCATTTATAGATTTACTTTGTATGTATAACAAGTAGAAAAAGGTTAAAAGATGTGTGTACAAAAACCGTAAACCTCTTTGTTATCAGATGCAAACCCATTTTTTTGGTTACGTAAAAACTTTATCCATTGTAGTATTAAAAACATATCATTATGAAAAAAATAATAAGACTATTAGCTGACTTTTTTAGAGGAAAAAAAGGTGCAATTACTGAAAAAAGTTTAAAGAAAGACAGAAGAGAACTAACCAAAGTCATTAGAGAAGCTCGAAGAGAAAAAAGAAAAATGACTAGAGAGTTAAAAAAATTAAACCCCAACGACATCGGTACTCGCGCTACCATTCAAGAAGGTATTGATCTACAACAAAATAACATAGAAAAACATGAACAATTAAAGGACAAAGTTAATGTTGCGATAAAAGAACTGAGGGCTGAAAAAAAAGAGACAAGAATTCAAAAAAGAATTAATAGGCAAACTAAGAAAAACAGAAAATCCCTAAAGAAACTGAATAGCGAAAACACCAGAGCTCTCAAAGAATTTGGACAGGAAAAAGACAAGATGCAGAGGAACTTAGAAAAATTTAAGCAAATCAACAAAGACTTTTCTACAGAGCTTAAAAATAAGGTAGGTAGTAGACAAAAAAAGCAACGCTCGTCATCGGTTCGAAAAAAGGCACACTCGACAAGAAAAATAAGTTTTAAGTAATACTAGTTCACTTAAAAAGACAAAGCTACTTCTCATTTATATACCTATATAAATGATTGTTTTTGATAACAATACTCACAAAAGAGGAGCAATAAAGTACAAAAATGATGAAATGAACGAAACTTACTATGCCATTTTAATTCATCATTGTATAAGACGAATAAATTAAACATAAAACTAGTTCTGACATCATGTACCCTCAAACTAGGATAAAAAAAAATATCGGAAAATCCCGATATTTTTTTGTTGACTATTAATAGCACTTAACTATATGAAATTACAGTATCCTTCATAAAAACTTTGCTATCAATTATGGTTCTTATTTTATGCCTAAAAAGTGAAAAAGAGCGTCTTTTTTACGCTTGGCAACAGGTACTACATCTTGGTTATTCATTTTCACATACACTCCGTCTCTTTTTTGAACGTTGATGATATTATCCATATTTACCAAAAACGAATTGTGAATTCTAAAAAAGTTATTGTTTATTAGTTTTTTTTCGTACTCCCCTAAGTTTATACTTGCAACAATAGTTTTATCTTTTGTTGATGTATGAAATGTGGTGTATTTACCTTCTGATTGTAAATATAAAATATCCTCTATTTTTATAATTTTCACCTCATCTATTGACGGAATAGCCAGTAAATTCAGTGGTTTTGATGAGATATTTTTTTCCTCAGGTATTTCATACACAGCTTCTTCATCAAACATTTGTTGTTTAACTTTTTTAACTACGTCAACAATATTTTTGGACTGAAGTGGTCTTGTGATAAAGTCTATATGATTATTGGTAATCAATTGTAATCTCTGTTCTTTTTCTGTCGATATCAAAATTAATTTCTTGCCCTCAATCCCATGAGAAGAACTTTGTAACATTTCGAATGCATAATCGATTCCCGATTTGAGTCCCAAAATGATCATATCATACGTAGTATTATTGATTACTTTTTTTACTTCTCTAGGATTTGTACCTACAGTAGTAATAGTAATACCCGAACACTGTTTTTCTACTACGTTTTTTATCAGTCTGGCTTCTGCCATATTCTCTTCAATAATAATAGCTGTAAGATTTTTCATTTGGACACTGTTTTGTTTTTTAATAAAAGTCTAACTCTTTCACTCCCTTATGATCGCGGCGTTGATCTATTGCCAGTCTAATTTTTTCTGTAAGATCAGCGCCTCCTTCTACACCTCTCAAAGTATAGAATGGGTCTGTACTATCAGATGTTATTAAAACGATATTTGACAATCCAAAAATTCGCAATAGAAGGGGTTGTTCTAATTTGATATCCTTTACTCTATACAGCTCTAATTGATTTGTAGTAATAGATAAAATGCCTCGCTGTTCTATAATTCTCTGATCCGTAATTTTTAACTTGTTCAACTTGGTATCTAGGTATTTCCACAAAGCCAAAATCAAACCCAAACCAAAAGCAACAACTAATACACTACTAGCTAAATAAAATGTAAAATTTATCCATTGAGAAGGAGTCCCTTCCCATATTTTATTTTCTGTTTCCATCTTCTTATTATTTTGGAATGGTTACCGGTTTAGATTGCAAAAGGTAGTTTTCTATGAGTAGCCCATGTGGATTTTGATTTGTTCTTGATACATTGTGCAATACAAATTTGGCTCTAAAATCATTGACAGTTTCTGCTTTTTGATCTGTTCTCGACACTTTTAGTTTACCATATAACTTGGCTTCATAAGGAGTAACCCTATCATTGATCTTTATTGAATCAATATCTATGCTTTGAGTAAGATTTTGACTTACAATCTTAGCCAAATGCCCATTGGCCTGTAAGGTTTGATAAAGCTGCTTTCCTGATCGACCTGATAGGTATAAGGCTTTATTAATTCGTCTTTCGTAATTAAACTGATCTATTTCCCAGAACCCTTTATGAAACATTTTAATATGATTCATAATCTCTGGTTTTCTAAATTCGTCTACTTCATTAAGCGCAATACCTTGCATCATGGCCGCTTGACCATCTTTAGTCAATACAAATGCCGTGTTTTTAATAGCGTTGGTGGTCACAAATGCCCAAACCATACTTCCTACCGAGATCGTAATAGATATGATTAAGCAATAGACTAAGGATCGTTTTGCCAAGGCAAAGCTTGCGGGTATATTTTTTAAGGTTTGTAAATCCATCATGTATGTTTTTTATAAGTTTTTAATATGTTTTTAAAGAAGGGTCATCCCTAAAAATTAAGCAAGGGCTCTCCTATCCCCCATATATGGGCGTATTAGGTACCTCAATAAATGAGGGTTTGTTTACTATTTAATTTTTGGGATAGGTCTTCCTTAGAATACTGGATGACCCTTGTTATAATCTACACGAGCTAAACTACTATCATGTATGTTTTAAAAATAGATAATTAGAGTATCTTAGATTGTATCTGTTGCCGCACTTGGTAAGAAAACATTAGCAATTAAAGCTACCAATCCGAAAATGGCTAAACCAATAATAAATCGAATAAAGTTTTTCTGAGCTTGTTCATTTCCTTGCATATACTGAATAAATATTAAGAACCCTCCTGCAATTGAGAAAATACCCACCACTGCATTAAGTATGGTTTTTATTTGATCACCCCAAGTTTCTATTTGTGCATTTATATCATCTGATTGTGCAAAAGTCGGTGCGATATACAATACAGTCAAAAGAAGCGTACAGATTAATTTAGGGTTTCTAATTTTTGACGTTAATGATTTTACATCAATGTTCATTACCTTGTTCATTACTGTGTTTAATTTTCTAGTTTTCATAATTAAATTTGTTTTAAGTGATTATTATTATTTGATGTTTTATTTTGTTTTTAATAATGCTGTTATGGGTTGATCTACTTGTACACATTTTATACTTGAGTTATACTTTAACAAAGTGCTTAACTCTCCCTTTTTTGGATATTTCTTTTGAATTTTCACATATATAACTGCAGTAAGAATAAATACTAATGATCCTAAAAAAGAGGCAAATACGGTAAACAAAAAGGCTAAAAAGCATCCTGCTATTATGACAATAGTCATTAGATCAAAACCGCCTATTACTGGTTTTTTTTCGAGTACTTTTGGTGTTTTATATTCCATAGGTTTTGTTATTTATTTTCCTTGTCTTTCTGTATTATCTTTTGATGTTCCTCCTTTTTTACCTCCCCATATTTTTGGACTTATTTTATTGTAATACAATTCTCTCCCCGCAAAATGGAAATACCCATTACCATCACTATCTCCACTACCACTTACCAAAAAGTTAGCATATTTAGGAACTTGAATTATAAATAAGATCATTACAATTTGTAAGACCACAGAAAATAGAGGTTGAGAAAAATGCGGTAACTCTGCCTGATTAATCAATACAAGAATGGCCTGAAATATTCTTAAAATAGGGATCCAGAGAAGCACAGCTAAGAAACCGAAAAACCAACGTTTTAAAATTTCAAAATTTCCAGGGATTAAAGAAAAAGGTAAAACTAATATCCCAATAACAAAGTAAATAGCCTTTAATAACACCTGCCTCATTAAAATATAACCTGTTATTACTAAGGCTATTATTTGTATGAATAAATGAAATATCTCCAAGAAAGTTGACAGCTGTAATACTTCATAAATACTAAACTGACCGTTATCATTTGTTGATTCATTCTTAATTGTTGTAAGCTGAGCATTCGCTATATCTAAAAAATTATCGAGGTTAGAAATATTTAGCGTGGTCATTACTGCATTATTCGTTAAAGATGTAACGAGGTCAACAGGTTTAATTAATAGAAAATCAATAAGGTGCTGATATAGAACTATAGCTGCTAATATCAGAATGGGTTTTACTAAAATTAAAGGATCCATATTTTCTGAAGGATTTATAAAATATTTGATTACCCTCACTCCTACTAATACCACCATAAAGATGGATGCCAGAATAGAACAATACGGAATTAATATATCTACTAGATTGTCTACGCCCTCGAATATTGAATCACTGATGGCCTCTATTGCTTCTAATATGTCCATGTTATTTTTTTTTAAAATTATTATTTCGCAAAAATTCTGGTTACTTTCATTTTTGCCTTGATCTCTTTGTCGATTTGTAGAATTTTGTTTTTTACAGTTACTATGCGAATTAGTAATTTGAGGTAAGCCGTATATACATGCCCTGTACCTCCACTAATTAATACTCCTCCGCCCAATAGTAAGTTCTCTTCCTGCAGTTTTGCTAAATATCCCTCTTCAGTTTCTAAGGCCTTTTGATATCGTGTCAAGCCATGTCCTATCCCAAAAGAAGCTATTTTTAGCGTACTTATGTTGGCGTTAATATCGCTTATCTTAGAACTCAGGAATACAAATTGAGCTTGCACAGCACCAACTACTAATGTGTTAGTTTTAAAATTTGCAAGAACGTTGCGCTTACTGTCATAATCTTCCTCTGTGTCTTCTAGATCCTTGATTAACTCGCCTTGCCTTTTTCTTAAGCTCAATTCGGTACCTAACAAACCAGCTATTGTCGTTTTGCTACCAGCTACTACAGCATCGGCAATAGAAGCACTTTGACCCATCACGGTAGTGCACAAAAGCATGCACAGAATTTTAATACTTTTCATTTTCTAAGGTTAAATTGATTACATTTTCTAATGAAGAAAGAACCAGCAAAACACGTTCTCCTTCAGGAATGGGATTATCCTTATTCAAATAGCCCGCTATTTTATCTCTTTCTGCATTTAACTTTTTGCTAAAACGAAATTGGATTATTGCATTCTTAAAACCAGATGAAGGGCTCAAAGGGTTAATCTTCGGATATTTTTTCTGTATATACCCATAGCTATTATATCCACGTGTACTACTAAAAGCAGAACTACTTACAAAGGTTTTTAAAGAAGTTTCTATAACATCAAATTGTTCATTATAGCTGTTCAACTCTCTAAGTTGCTCCTTAAATATTGAGCTTACAAGTGTAATACTTGCCTTGTTCGTTAACTCTTGTCCTGCCAATGTTGTATTAGAAGTATTGATATTATCATAACTAGGCTGCGAAAGAATATCGTTAAAAGAGCCCGAGACATTAATTACGACCTGAGCACTCCCAATACAAGAGAGCATTAACAGCCACATACTTATGATATTTTTTATATGTTTAAAATATTGTTTCATATTCTCCTAATTAAAAATTCGATTATACAATGTGGTTTGTTCTATACTATCCTCTACAACATCCAGAACTCTGTGTATTTCTATTAGAGACTCCATCATATTTTGTAACAGATTCATTCGTTCACCATAAATCACTAAAACGCTTTGTTGTGTATTTGCTTCACGCTGCATCGTAGTAAGCATTTTTTCTATAAATGATAACATTTTGGTATTCTCTTTTTTCCTAGAGTAGCTAAGTATACTAAGCGAAGAATTTCTTGTTTTTAACTGATTATATCTTACGAAAGAGGCGTTAATCTCATTAGATATTCTATTAGTAATTGCTTTTGAAAGTCCTAAGAAATAGGCTTGTCGCTTGATATAATCAAACCTAAATGCTTCTATTTTATCTCTATTTTCCTTATCTTCATTTTCTAATTGTTTATACAATATGAATGCTCCAAATGAACCTAATCTAGAGGGGTGATCTGTTAATTGTGCTTGCATAACCGATACTCCCATAAGTATGAATAACCAGCATATTAATTTTGTCTTCATCTGATTGTTTTTTTTGTTAAAATGAGGCGATCCTTTGCTACAACTTTATGTGAATATTATAGAGCAATCTCAATTTGTTTTAACTGATTATACATGTCTGCAAACTCATTGAAATTGATAATTAAAAGTCCTGCTGCCGACATATACAATGTTTGTCTGGCATCTCGGTCATTTTTTGAGAACTCCCTAAGTAATTTGCTCCGCAAACGATAAATTTCTTGCCGTTTGGATGATTTTATTTTTGTAGTACTAACAGATTGTAATGCCAGTAATAATGCCTTATCCATAGTTATCATATCCAAATACTCTCGTTTTGCAGAGGTCATATAGGGTAGTCTGGGGATTCTTGTAAATGCCGAGGCCCCTAAGCTCAACACTGCAGAAGTACCGGCGCCAGCAATAAAACTGCTGCTCTTGTCGTATTGATTCTTAGAGTATTGTAATTCTATCTGTTCTTTATGATCTTTTAATGCATCTTCTAACTCTTTATTTGAGATCCCTAAAGAAGCATTCCTACCACCTACTATACCTATTAAGGTTGCCAATTTTCTTCTGGTGGTGGCATCATTATTATTAATGTGTACATGAACAAATTGCCCAAACGTTGTCTGTACTACTAAGAGAAAGAAGACTAGTATATATATTGTTTTCATAGGTTTATAATGTTAGTGTTATCTAATAATCAATCGTGTATAAAAATTATCTTTTTCTGCCTTTAACTTTAGCAGTTCCAGTTCCTTTAAGATGGTATTTGTTATAGCGCTATATTTTGCCATGATTTGCTCCTTTACCCCTTTATTTGCCCTATTTTTCATGGGAACATTTACTAACTGTAATATTGTCTGATGTGCATTTTTCAAATAATTATATTTATTGGTACACTTTGCCTTTTTAAAAGGATTGAGATAACTATTGCACATTGAACTGTAATCCAGATAATTAATAAATGCACTAGTTGCAGAATTAAATCTAAAATTTGTTCTTGTTAAGTTTTCGGTTACAGCTAAAGCGGATAAACTAGTATAGTCTATTGTCGTTTTAAGGTTTTGTTTTTGAAAATCTTTTGCTGCCGGTTCCTCCAAAAACTCCCTAACTAAGGCCCCTTGATCTAGATACGGAATTTGAGTATAACCATAACTAACACACATCATAGCAACTATATAAAACAGTATATGATTCTTTTTCATGGCTATATCACTTTTGGGTTTAATAACTCTTCTCTTGGAATAACAATAGTTGCCGATCGACCTCCGTTGGTTTCGAAAATATCAATGCTTAGTTTTTCTTTTTCATTGAGCATAAACTTGTCGAATATCAAAGTGATGTTTTGATCACCATTACCGGCTATCTCAAAATTGTCAGAACATATTCCTGCAGGATGAATCACACGTTCTTGATATAAATAATCCTTTGCAAAACGCTTTTTCAATTTGGTTCTAAAAAGGATATGGTCAATATCAAAATCAATAGTAGATTCATTTTTGAGTTCTAAACGCAGCCCTATCTTCTCTTTGATATAGAAAATCCCAGTGACTCGTACTCTGATATCTCCTGATTTATCGTTTTTGAGATGGATTTTATTATTGTAATTTCTATCCAACTGGCCGCATAACTCTTCTAGCGCTTTTGATTCTTCCTCTTCTTTTTGAGCTTCATCTTGTACTGCATCTGCAAATTCTTCTGTTCTTTTTACCTTGTAGGTTAGATTTTGTAATACTCTTTTATAAGCCAAAATAAAAGAGTAATATCCCCCATCTTTGGTAATTACTGTTAGGTTAGAAAGCTGTGTTCTTGCATCTATCAATTCTTGACCTATATGTTTCAATTTTACCATCTGCTTTGTAGTATCAGCTGCAAAAAACGGAGAGCCAACATCTAGATATTCAATTTGTTGGTTGAATAACAAATGTGTTGTTTTGATATCAGATACTTGTATAGTATCTAGCTTTTTTAGAGCAACCAAATGGTTCTGACTGTTCATCGAGCTATTAAGTCCGACTACTAATGTGATTAAAAGAATAAGTTGTTTTTTCATTGTGTTTTTATTTTTCAAGTTTTTCTACAAATTCTGTTAAGGCTAATTCCATGTTGTTTTTCTCCTTATAGGTGTCAAAAATGACTTTGTTTTCGTCTGCATTAGAAGAGTAACAAGCATATCGTTCTGGAGAAACAGCTACCTTATATACATTAGACACACTCCCTACTTTGATAAATACTTCTCGCTTATCTGTAGAGAATAATTTTTCTAAATCTGATTCGCTAAAGGACAAATATTGAGCAAACTTGTCTTTGGTTGCCATTTTCTTTTTGTGCGAAAGCAAAATCATGGTGTCTGTATTATTAATCATTGCCGGTCCCGCTGGTGTATCCAAAATATCTTCTACATCCTGTGTAGCAATGGCTACCTCTCCGTAAAACTTTCTCACGGTTTTGTATAAATATTTGATAAACTGAGCCATCTCTCCTTTAGAGATTGGTTTCCAGCACTCATCAATAAAAATTGATTTTTTAGCTTCTGGTATTTTTCTGATCTTACTCATTACCACATCAATACAAAGCATTGTTACTAGTGGAAATAGCACTGGATGATCTTTTATATTATCCATTTCAAATACAATGAAGCGTTCTTGTACTAGATCAATAGGTGTTTTAGAGTTTAGTATTTTACTGTATTTACCATCATAAAAATCTCTAAGAGAAAGTTGAAAGCTTATTTTATCGAAATACTTCTCTTCATTGTCCATTACATGATTTTTATCAACAAACTCATAAAAAGAAGCCATACAAGGATACTTCTCTCCTCCTATCTCGAAAGACTCATAATAGGCATCTAGGTACAAACCTATGATCTGTTTTTCTTCTCTTCGAAATGGGTCATCACCTTTCCATAAAAAGATAATCAATGAAGTAAGAAATATCTTTTTGTCATTATTAACCTCATCAATATGATGAAAGTGAAAGGGGTTGAATTCTAAAGGAACATCTGGATCGTATGCATAGTATTGCCCTTTTACCAAATTACATAGTTTCTTATACGAATTACCTATATCAATCATGACGATATGATGTCCTTGCTCGTAATACTGGCTAGCGATATGATTGATCAAAAATGATTTTCCGGTACCTGATGGACCAAAAATTAAACGGTTTCGATTAACGATCAATCCTCTTTTTACGGGCTCGATCCATAAATCTAATCGCACAGGTGCTCCGTTTTTGCGATCAGTAAGCAATATCCCATCTTTGTTACCCTCATAATAACTTTCAAAATTTAATAAAATGGGAGTTTGCTCTGATATACCAATAAATTTGTACAACTCAGGAATTCCTGTACAGGCCCCCGGGATATTAGCAAAGAATAAATCTTTTAGTGAGTTTTTAATTTGGTAAGGAGCAATCGATAATTCTTTAAATGCGTTTTCTAATTGGTTCTTATGGTTTTCGAGTTTTTCTTCATTTATATCCCACAAAATGATATTGAAATGCTGATATACAAAACGTAATTCATTTTCGATTACTTCATTTACCAACTGATCGATTTGATTATAGGTTACTTCATTTTCTTTGGACAAAATCGCCAAACTCTTAAATTGATTTAATTTTGTTTTTAACTTCGAAAATATCTTCTGCGAATTCTCTATATAAATAACCTGATTATAGATATGATCGCATTCTAAGCCTAGACAAACTGGTTGGATAAATGGAATCTGAAAATCAGTTTTTTGGGTAGAGAAATCGATGTTCTTCTTGGTCGTTTCTATAGTTAACGGCAATTGATTATAGGAGCTAATCGCATACATCTCTGCAAGTTTATTACCGACTTTAAGTTGTTTATCAAAGAATAAATCCTGTAATGATTGCTGACCATCTTTAGATAACGAAATATACTTTCCTAATACTTCTAAGATAGTCTCAGAATTTAAGGCATCTACCTTAAAAAACTCTTCTTTAGCAAGGAAAGAAATACAAGTATTTACTACCTGGATAAAGTCTTTAACTTCTTCCATATACTTAGTGTATAGCTTTGCGTTACTAGAAAGGCTAATTTTGCTTTTAGAGTCTTTGGTTATAAATAAATAACACTCATGACTTAATGTTGGTTTTTCATAGAAAAATTTATTATCACTTCTGGATAACATCAAATCTCCTTCGGTTACTGCTTCTTTTATTTTATCGACAAAAAAGTAATCTTGTTTTTGGATAATGGTATTCTCTGGCAGTGATCTGATGATCTTATCAAATAACTGGTTAATTCGGTCGATTGCTTCTCTATCTAGCGAATAAATTTGTGGTAACTGTAATTTAAACCCTAAAGTAATATCTCCATTTTTAGAAATGATCATGTCATCCTCTACCGCATAGATTGGAAATATTTTTTGTATTGTATCGCTTTTCATCTTATTTCGTTTTTATATTAAGCCATAAGTGATATTTCTTAGGCATAAAGACTCTTCTTTTTTCAAAGACCTCATTACCAATTTCTTTTGCTGCCGAGAGGATGGCTATATCTCTAGCTTCGTCAAGGTTTACTCCTGTATCACCACTACCAAAAGTAGAAGCCTGTGTTCCTTTTTGATACGCATAATCATATACATCTTTGGTCACTTTTCCGGGGATTTTTGGCCATGTTCGATTATCTAAGTGTATGCCCTCTATACCATCAAAATCAAACATTGTAAAATTGAGTTGGTACAATTTATCTCTAGTTTTATAGCTGGTGATATTGATTAATAATCTGTTAGTCCCAAAAGATACTCTACCGTAGACTACCGCTCCTTTTGGAATTAGTACTTGCGGGGTGCTAATACGTATTTCCTTTTTGGTGCGTATAGCAATAGTACTTCCATTTACTAGGACCCCATCATCTACGGTTTCTGCAGGAATTAACCCAAGTACTTTGTCTTCTCCTTTTGACGATTGTGCTCCATGAAAAAAGTTTTGTGATTGAAATTGGGTATTAATTTGAC
Organism: Aquimarina pacifica; assembly: GCF_000520955.1. Taxonomy (GTDB): domain Bacteria; phylum Bacteroidota; class Bacteroidia; order Flavobacteriales; family Flavobacteriaceae; genus Aquimarina; species Aquimarina pacifica. The sequence continues at coordinate 72,719 of NZ_JACC01000013.1, forward strand.
TTGCTATTTTTTGGCTAACACTTGTTCCTATATCCGTGATTTTTTCTGGAGTAAGTGGTTGACCGTTCTCATCAAATTGAACCTGAAAATTTGGTATTCCTTCTTGACTATATTGACTGTAAGCAGCCAACAGTTTTTGTATTTCTTCTGCTTCAGCAGCATCACTTTCTGAACGAGCAGGAGCTTCAGCTTGTGCTAATAACTGCTCTTGTAGTGCCATTAATTGCCTTAACTCCTCATCTTCAGCTTCTTTTTGATATGATTGTGCCGATCTACCCTGTGATTGATGCCCGCCTTTTCCCAGAGCTCCTAATAGATTGTTCCCTTCTTGTTCTTGTCCAGAATTTTCTCCAACAATTAGTGATTCTTCTTGTACAATTTCTTGAGCTTCTTTGCCTACATTTCCGAATCCTTTTACTACATCATTTTTTCCAAAACTTTTCAAAGATTCTCTATCATAATGTTCAATTTTTGATTTGTTCTCTATTTTATCTTTGATTACTTCGGGTGTGCTTATCGATAATTGATTTTTTCGAGTCTTGGTCTTTTCGGCAGGAAATACGACTATTTTGAATACTACAACTATGAGTATTAAGCAAGCTATTCCTACAATGGCTACAATGATTTTCTTTTTTTTGTCCATAATTATTTACTGTGTTGCGTGATCTATTTTTTTAAACTTTGTTATTTGAATGTTCTCTGATAATGCCTTTCCAGATACGCATCGGGTCTAGTTTTTTGTTGTTTACACGTACCTCATAATGCAAATGCGGTCCTGTAGCCAGTCCTGTTTCCCCAACAAGACCAATAATTTGCCCTTGCACTACAGCATCTCCTTTTTTCACTAAAGAAATCCACAAATGCGCGTAGAGTGTTTGCACTTCTGCAAAATGAGCAAGTAGTATATAGTTACCGTATCCTTTTTGGTATTCTGATTTTTGTACAATCCCAGAAGCAGTGGCCAATACTGCAGCTCCTTTTGGTGCCACAAGGTCAATCCCTGCATGTAGTTTGTTTTTATGTAAAATGGGATGTTTGCGATATCCAAATGGGGATGATATCGTCTTAAAATCCCCTTTTGCTATAGGAAAGTGCGTAGGGATGTTATTAATATTACCTTCTGCAACCTGTTTCTCTGTATTTTGTGTATAGGCTGTCGTATAACAAACAAGCAAGATGACTGTAAATAGTTGTCGGTATATATATAATGTTTTCATGATAGTGCGATGGTTTTAAAAGTTTTTATTTTCAGAAATCAGGTTGCTCTATATCTTCCTGTTTGTTCTCTTCATACTCAGAATGAGCTTCTTCTAATTTTAATAGTTCATTTTCTATTAAAATATCTATCTCTGCTACGATTCGATTAAAATTGCCGTCTAAAAGGACATCGATATCATTGTCATCTCCTATAGTAAGAGGAATGGGATCTTTGATTTGATCTGTACGTTTATCTACTTTGATCTTTCCCCTAAAAATCTTCCTGTCTATTTCTTCTCCGAAATTATCTGCAACTACACCTACAAATTCTCCTTGGGATAATTGTGAAATAGTAGCTACAGGAATTGCATATTCTAGATTTTCATTAATACTGTAGGAAGTGGTATTTGTATCTACAGAAATGTTTTTTAGTTTTTGTTTCTTCTTACCGAATATCTCTTGCAGTTTTGAAGCGGTTTCACTTCGAACTGACCCACTAAAAATATTTCCAACGATATTAAAAATCGTAGCTGCGACCTCATTACCATAATCTCGTTTTAATTGTTCTAGATCCTGCATTCCTATAGTGGTAGAAATTTTATTAGATCGGGCAGTAGCGATTAGGTTATCTAACCCCATAAAATACATAGTAGGCAACTCATCAATAATTACCGAACAAGGTTGGCGTCCCTGCGTATTAATTTCTTTAAGTATTTGTGTCGAAATCAATCCCAATGCAGGAGAGTTTGTAGTTTGTGTAGCTGGCGAATTGGCAAGTACAAACAAGCTTGGTTTTTCGGGGTCATTAATACTCAGTGAAACATTTAGTTCTGGATATACATTATTACCCATTACCCAAAAAAGTTCTTTGGTTGCTAATTGTGATAACGGGATTCTAGCAGAAGCCGTCTGACCCGATAGTTGCTCGTATGCTTCCTTTTCTAAGGCATCTGCAAAAGGTGTCATAAAAAATTTGAGTTCGGGATAAGAACTAAAAATCTTAAAAACCTTTTCGTCAGAGCATGATGCCAATGTTATTGCATGTGGCAATGTGCAATACTTACCATCTTCATAAATTTTAAGAAAGTAAATGCAAGAAGCAAAATATGATATTGCCGATTGTGCAAAAAAGTCCTTTTTGGTGATCCATTCTTTATTAAGATTGTACAATACCGTTTGTGCAGCCTCAATGGCATCAGCCGCTTTACGAATAAGATCAGGGCTTAGTGGATTTACAAAACTAGAGCGTTCAATATCATCTAATGAAATTACATTAAACGCAGGTTCTATTTTATAAAGGTCTTTGTAATATTGATAAAATGCGTAGGTCTCTTTGGCCAATGATGGAAACTTAAAGTCATAGACCAACATGGTAAATTGCTTTTTGATATGTTGTCTGATATACTCCTCTATTACAGAGTATGATTTCCCAGAACCAGGAGTCCCTAATACCATTGTTGCTCTAAAAGGGTTGACTACATTGACAAAACCGTTATCTGTTTTAAAGTTTACAGAATACTGGTTTTCCATCACACCTTTTTCTTGCTTAAAAATCAGGTTTTCTTCATTAAACTCGTCTTTACTTCCGAAATAATTAAAATGTCTTCGAATCATAAAGAGTGCCCATACATAACCTATCGCGGCAATTGCAGTTAAAGCCAGATTAGGAAAAATGGAAACTGGTAACTCACCCGCTATGATAAATACTAAAATGCCTAAACCCAGAGCGACATAATAATAACTATTTCTAGTATCGTTCTCAGGTTTCTTTTTTACATGAAACCCGAAAGACGCAAAAGAAAATATTCCAAGAACAACACTTCTATTAAAAAAAGAGCTTTCAAAAACAGGAGCTATCTCATATAATTTGATAATGGTCTTATTAATATATTGGTTTGCCATTCCTATATCAGAGAAGTAATCAAAATGATGCGCATAAATATCAATTCCCACTAATAGTATGCATAGTAACATTGTTACCAAAATGATCATATCTATAGAAAATTTACTGTCCTTCATTGTGCTACTTTTTTTAGGTTTTATTTCTTTTTTAGTTTGGTATAAGGAGTCATCGAATTATTAATAAGACGTTCTCCTTTTGTGTATACGTTACCTATGAATTGCATATCGACTTGCAGCTGGTAATTGCATTAAAAAAGCTTTAAATTTCTCTTGTTTGATTGTTTTTAATAGGCTGATAAAATTCATAATAATTAGATTTTAGATTGTTTCTTATTTCTGACGCAAAGTAACGTCAGACAAGGGATTGAAACACTAACAACCTATGTGAAGGGGAAAAAATATGGATGAAAAGGAATATTTCTGGCTGGATGAAATGATTTTTTGCAACAAAAAAATCGCTTCAAATTACATCGTATTAAGAAGTGGGTATTCTAGAGAATTTTCGTACAGATTTTAATGTAAATAGAAACTACCACAATGACAAAAAGTGGTAGTTTTTTCTAAAAATAGAATTGTATTCGTCGTTATTTTATATTTAAAATGTATATGGATTTTAGAAATCCCTGAGAAGATATTCGATAGGTAGATATCGATTTTTTTAATAGCTATTTTATTTCAATTTTTTATTTACTCTTGTTTTTATAAAAACTATATTATGATGATCATCTAAGCTTAATTTATGAACTCAATGATGGTCTTTTTGAATTATTTCTGTTTCCTTTTTTTCTCTGAAAATTCGGTTTTGAAACACTGGGTTTTGGAATATGAGTAAGCGATGATAAAGAGTGCTTTTGTTTCGCGTTGTTTTCCGCTTTTTGGACTTTTCCTGCAAAGGTTTCAAGTACTTGTTTTTTATGTTCTTTAAATTCATTATAACCGACATCAAGATCTTCTTTTTTTGACAAAAACTTTTCTAGGTCATTTGGTAATTCGTCGTAAATTTTTCCGAATTCCTTGTTAAAAGTTTCATTTTCGAATTTGGTAAGAGTTTCATTGTCGAAGTAAGATAAGACTACATCATATTTATTTTCTATCACTGGTATCTCCAAGTTCATATCATTTGTTATTCTTCCCTTGAGTTCTTCTATTCTAATAGCTCTTGCGTCTTTATTAATTAATTCAGGCCTCTCATTTTTAATTAAAAAATCATTTAACACCTTATCCATTTTATTGATATCAATGATATATCTGCCTTTTCTCGTTTTTAGCCAACCAAATCTATTTGTTTTACAGAAAAGTTTTGCGACAGGTTTAGATATTCCATTGAATTCTCTACCTACAAAGTTATCATATCCATCTGAACTTAATGATGTAAAAGAAAAACCACGATCTCCCGTAATTCTTAGTTTATTTTTAGGGTCATTTTCGGCCTCATTAGAGAGTATACTATAAACAAGAGCCTGCACCTTTTCTATTTTTTCATAAAACTTAAGCCTGTTTCCAAACAACTCAGAAATTTTATCTTCTACAGCCATTTGTAACATAAATGGCTTGAGTTCTTCTTTGTTATCTTCGTAAAAATCGAACAATTTATTGTTTACAAATTTTGTTATAGGTTTTATACAATTTCCCAATTGAATGGCTAGTGTAGCTAATTCTGTTTTTTGTGTTGATTCATTATCTGCCTCAATAAACTCATCCAATATGTTTTTTATTGCTTTTTTTTTATATTTAGTTATTTCGTCTTTTCCTAGTTTTACTCGACTAAGAAACTCATTCAACACCTGCCCATTAGTCCGTAATTCTAAATCTTCTGTTTTATAAAAATCTTGATCTAATCTTTCTAAAGATGCTAGAATCTTTTCTATATCCTCCCTTTCATAATAATCCTGAAGAGTTTGACTAAGCTTATCTAACGCCTTTTTATTTTCATATAGATATAACTGTGTATTCACTTGATCAGAAGATGCATTGTGCTCTATATTTATTGTTTGGTAATTCTCTTCTAATATTTCTAAAAATTCTGTAGGTATATTTTCAATACCCGGGTTCTTAGAAATACTTATGTCTTTTAGGTTATTAAGAAGACCAATTTCTGGAGGAAAAACTTCAAAGTTATTTGAGGATATATTTAGTCCTGTTAACTTTTTTAGGAAACCTATGTCTTTTGGTAATTCTTTTAAGTTGTTATTATATAATGCAAGAGTTTTGAGCTCTTTAAAAATTCCTATTTCTTCTGGTATTTTGGTCAATTTATTTCCAGACAAGTCCAGAGACGTAAGCTTAGGAAGCTTTGCATTGGCATAATTTAGAACTTCTATTAGTTCCTCTTGTGTTAGGTCCGCTGCAATTCCCCTCAGGCGTAGTTCTTTTGTGTTCTTTGATAATGCTACATTATCTATGTAGTCTTTAATTTGTAATAAATTCATAATATATATTGTTTTAATAACGCTATTCAGGGGTTTTTACTTGTTCCTTATACACGTGTGATTAATTATTGATACCTCAATATTCGTATACATTGAAAAGAATTACTACAATGAAGTAATAAACGGTAAGGTTGAGGTAATAATTGAAGCCTACAGTTCGTAATACGATTGGTTTCCTAAGACTATGAGATTATAAAGAAAAAAATACCATAGACTCCGAAGACAACATGCAAGATAGGTTGGTTTTAAAACCAACCTATCTTACTTACTACTTCCGAAAAATACGTTATCCGATGCCAGGTTGAGATCTCCTGGATCTATTGTTATTTATATTCGCCCTTGAGGTATTTGTTCTTTTTCGGTTTTTTTTGAGTCTGGCAGGTACACTTGACATCATAGCAAAGATCCTAGTATCCTTTTTCTTTCCGGAACCTAATTTAGCCTCTTTATATAGTCCCTTAAGTTTATTCTTAACCTTGGTTTTAAATTCGCCATACCCCCTTTTAACATCTTTTTTTTCTATTAAAAAATTTCCTAAATCTTCCATAATTTCCCCCATGTAATTTTCTAACTTTTCGGCTACAGGCGTGTCATAAATGTCAATCTTTTTTTCCTTGTCTAGCTGAGTAATCATTTTATTAATATCTATGCCTACCGCTTCTTTATATTTTTCAATATCCCCAAGTTTTTTTATAAAGTTTGGATCTTTTGTTTCAATTTCATTGATTCTGTTCTTTTTAAAAAGGTAGGTGTTTAGCGTATTGTTTAATTTGTTGTTATCTATAATGTATTTGCCATTTTTTTTAAGGAGTTTACCGTTACGTTTAGTTTTACAAAAAAGTTTTGCAGTATCTTTTAGAATAGTTTTATATCGGGTATCCCTAAAATATTCCATAGCCCCTACATGATCCGAAGAACTAGGAGCATACATGCGATCTCCTGTTATTTTTAGATGATTTAATTCCATATTCTCAGCATCAAAGAGCAATACGCTATTAACCAGTGCATTTGTTTTTTCTATAATTTCTGAATCATCAATGGATCTAAGTTTTAAGGCAAATTCATTATCGATTTTTTCTTTGACCGCCATTCTAAGAATAAGGGGCTTAATCTCTGGAGTGTCTTTGTTGAGGTCAAAAACAGCTTCTAAGACAAAATCATATACTGGTGTATTACAATTTCCTAATGGCACCGCCAGACTAGCAAATAAATCTTTACTGGTTTCAGGGTTTTCTAATTTTGATAATTTTAATAACTCTTTGGCAGCATTGTCAAAGTACTTTTGATATTCTTCTCCTTCTCTTGGAAATTTTTTAAAAAAATCTTTAATAACCTCAGATGCACTATATTGTTTACCATTTCCTGTAGTGAATAGCTCATTGTCCTCATCTAGTTTCGTTAATGTTTGTCTTACACGCTCCAAGGCGGTTTCATCGTCATTAATATGATCTCTAAGATAATTTAGGGCTGTTACTCTGGATTCTTCTCTTTGTATGGCTAATAATTGTTGTTCATATGTTTTGAAACTTTCTTTTAACTCATTGGAGGCATTGTCATATTTTATTTTGAGTTTTTCTTCTCCAAACTTGATATACAAGTTTTCTGGCAACTCCTTAATAGCAGTATTGTCTGATATATTTAGGTTCGTGAGACTATCAATAGTACCGAGTGCTTCAGGTAAATAAGATAGATTATTAGTAGAAATATCGAGGTTTCTAAGATTCGGAAGGTTATCAATTTTATCAGGAATAGCTTGCAAATTATTATTTGATGCATTTAATAACCACAATTTTTCTAAATCTAATATTGCATCCGGTATATGCACTATGTCATTGTCATTGAGTGAGAGTATTTTTAGGTTTGTAAGTTTTCCTATTTCTTCAGGTAAAGCTACCAAGTTATTATCCGCTAATCTAAGTTCCTCCAGATTGGGAAGCTTTTCACTAATATACTGCAGTAGTTCTTTGAGTTCTGTTTGGTTTAGTTCTTTTAGCTTTCCATTCAGGTTTAGATAGTTCTTATTTTCGCTGGATAAAACTTTATCTGCTTCTTGCTTTAATTCTGCTAAATTCATGTTGTTTTTATTTTTATAATATGCAATCAAGTATTTTGATTAGCGTACTAATTAGATTATCAATTGAATAACAAGATTAACCAATGAGTAACTCCCCTACTAAGACAAAGTAATAAGTGATTCGATTTAGGTAATAAATGGATATTGCTAAAACCTCCATCTGGTACTTTGTGCAGACGCGTGAATACTCTAACAGAGAAAAAAAGGCTTAATCATATCATAAAAAGCATAAAAAAATTCAGAAAGCAACTTGCATAGTTCCCAGTAAAAAATTCTGTTCATTATAACAATGATATCAAAATTTTACATAGTTGTATAGACCCCAAATTAACCATAGTTGTGACTATACCCAATTTCAAAAATATCAAAAGCTTAATATATTTTTATTTTTATTGTACAATCCTTATTAAATTAACAAAAATTAGGTTTTTACATCGATTCAATGAAATAAAAAAAATATATTGTAGTTTTTTTGTTTTAGTCTTTCCATATGTATTCATATTTAACCAAGAAAGATTGACGAAAATTATTAAATCACTATATCATAAACACTTATTTATAACTATTACATTTTAAAAACTCTTAAAACCATGAAAAAACACAATCTAATTAATGTTAGGTTATTCGTTCTAGGACTTACTTTCTTATTTTCATTCTCTTCTTACAGTCAAAAAATATTTGATTTGATGAATCAAGATGGTGTAAACTTAAAAGAAGTGCAGGACGAAGCCGAGCGCTATTTCTCTATTGTCGGAAAAGGAAAAGGAACCGGTTACAAACTTTTTAAAAGGTGGGAGTATAATGCACTCACAGAACTTCAATCAGATGGTACCATACAAAGCGTAACTAAAGTTGCCAAAGCTAGGCAAAGCAAAAAAAATACATTTGTCAATTCAAAAGCTTTTTCATCTAGTAATTGGACAGAATTAGGTCCTTTAACAATGACCAATGGTGCCAATGGATATGCCCCAGGAATAGGAAGAATAACTGCTATTTATATAGAACCCGTAAATCAGCAGATTATATATGTCGGCTCTCCCGGTGGAGGCTTATGGAAATCCGTCAATGGTGGTAATTCCTGGACACCTCTTGGTGATCAGTTCGATACCATGAGTATATGGTCGATTCAAGGAGACCCTATTAATAATAATATTGTTTATATTGGTGATGCACTTGGTCGGTTACGTAAGAGTACAGACGGAGGACTTACATTTACAACGCTTCTCGATGTGGTTGGCCAACTACGGGACATACTTATTAATCCAAGTAATACAAACGAAATATATGCTACGCTATACACCGGTAACGTAGGACTCTATCGTACTACAGATGGAGGTAATACATGGTCTCAAGTAATTTCGGGAACTGTTGAAGATGTTATGTTTAAACCTGGTTCTACATCTACAATTTACGCATGCGGAACCAATTTTTATAAATCAACTGATGGTGGAAATTCATTTACTCAAATTACAAATGGCATTGTTGCTTCAGAACGAATGAAAATGGCCGTATCAACCGCTAACAGCAATTATGTATACCTAGTACAAAAATCAGGAAGTTCTTTTGGATATCTATATAGATCAACTGATAGTGGCTCAAGCTTTACAATCCAATCCGACGCATCTGATGGTAGCTTTCTGGGGAGTCAAGCAGGTAGAGATATGGCAATAGCTGTGAGTCATACTGATATTAACGAAGTACATATCGGAGGACTAGATTTGTATAAATCGTCAAATGGAGGAACTTCTTTTGCAAAAGAAACGTCATGGATAAAATCCAATGCTTCTTATCCATATGTTCATGCAGATACAGAGGTACTTCAATACATTGGTTCAAATTTGTATGTTGGTTGCGATGGAGGAATTTTTAAAAGTACAAATACAGGAAACAGTTTTACAGATTTATCTGCAGGACTAGGAATTCAGCAATTTTATAAAATAGGAAATTCTGCTTCGAATAAAAATAAGGTAGCTGGTGGATCTCAAGATAATGGTAGTGTGATTATGTCTGGTGATGCTCACGAATGGATGCAATACTTTGGCGCTGATGGGATGGATTGCGCTATAGACCCAAATAATGAAAATATCATATATGGTAATTATCAATTCGGAGGATTTCTTAAAACAGTAAATGGCGGAGCCTCTATAGCTTCTTCGGTAAAACCTCCAGAAAATGGTAACGGACTATGGGTTACCCCTATGGCACTTGACACGAATAATAGTAATAGAATTTATACCGGATATGCTGATTTGTACCGCCATGATAATGCAGCATCTAGCGGAGACTGGGTGAATGTATCCTCTAATATTAGTTTTGACAGAAGCTTATCACAAATTGAACTTTGCCCATCTAACAGCAATAAGATTTATGTAGCCACCCTAACCTCGATGTATACATCATCAAATATTTTAGATACCTCACCTACCTGGACTACTATTAGCTTGCCCTCTTCTAGTTTAGTCACCGATATTGCCGTAAACCCGTATGATGAAAATAATGTAATCGTAACTATGGGAAGTACTATTTATCAAAGTACTAATGGTGGTTCGAATTGGACTAATATTTCTAGTGGACTACCCGGTTTATCAATAAAATCTGCGGTTTTTGATAAATCACCAGACAAAGGTATTTATGCTGCAGTTAACGGTATGATCTTCTATAGAAGTAATTCTGTAACAAATTGGACCAGTTTTTCTAATAATATCCCCAATGTTGATATCAGAGAATTAGAAATATATTATGGCGCTTCGGGAGAAAGTAGAATTCGTGCAGGGACATATGGTAGAGGTCTGTGGGAATCGCCTTTGTATGATGATAGAGAGTCAGAAGATATCACTTACTTTATTCCTGATCCTACAAAAACATATTATATAGATGTTCCTCACCACAACCTTAGAATCGCTGCTAGTGGAGAAAGCGAAGAACCTTATACCACATCCAGTACCACTACCGGAGAAGATGTTGAATGGAAATTTGTAGATAAAGGAAACGGATATTGGCATATTGATCGCGCTGCAGGGGGCAGTAAACCACGTTTGCGATCAGACAATAGCGAAAATGCTGATATGCAAGAGACTAATTTTACGGGAACTTATACATATTATGAATTTTCTGAAGGAGTAAACCCAGGAACCTATTTCCTAACATTGCCGGATGGTCCTACAAACCATAAACGACTTCAGGTAAACTCTAGCGGAGCTATAAAAATGCTTTCAACATCGAGTGCGGGCACTTGGGAATCTTTTACGTTTACCGAAGTTCCTGAAGAACCAGAAGTATTTCCTGACCCTAATAAGACCTATTATATAGATGCTGCATACTATAACGTAAGAATTGGGGCATCAGGCGAAAGCGAAGAACCTTATACCACTTCTGTTACCACAACAGGTCCTGACGTAGAATGGAAGTTTGTGGACAAAGGAAATGGATATTGGCATGTTGACCGTGCAGCAGGTGGTTCAAAACCACGTTTACGTTCTGATAATTCAGCCAATGCAGATATGCAAAGTACTAGTTCTTCTGGTGGTTGGACGTATTATGATATTACCACAGGTGATATCGACGGGACATATTTCCTTACATTGCCAAATGGACCTACAAATTATAAGCGACTACAAGTAAATAATCATCAAAATATTACTATGGTTTCTGAAGCTCACAATGGTACATGGGAATCTTTCTTAATTACAGAAGCAATCCCTTCTTCTTCTACAGAAATTGCAAGTGAAAAAGAAAGCCTGAGTACCTTAGAAAAGAATACTATTTTGTTATTTCCTAATCCGGTACAGACCAATATGCAGATTCAACTGTCCACTGATGGAGAAGAGGTCATCATATCGATCGTTGACCTATTAGGTAAAAAAGTGAGTGAAAACACATTTCAAACACACACGGGCATTAATTTGCTAAAAGTAAATACCGAAAACTTTGCAGCTGGATTATACACTGTCACTATCCTAAAAGGGAAATCAAAATTCTCAAAAAAGATCATGATTCGAGAATAGATAATCGTTTACTGTTATACTAAAAAACAGAAAAAGACTGTCTGAAAAGGCAGTCTTTTTTGTTTATACAAAGTGTAAATAGTATAATTTTAGTTAGTTAGTTACCATATAAGGGGATGCCGCAATGATACCGCTACACCAAACGCTTTTCACACTTTTTATTCCTGCCACACTACTTCCTGTACTATTAGTGTTTTTTCCGTATACTTAGAAAAAATTCAGGTATATACTCGTATTCTTCTCCGTTGAAAAGATTTTATGGAAATAGAATGACCTATAATTTAAGAATTTAATCATTATATGCACTAGTGCGTATGGCCATTTCAAAAAATAAAATGCAAAAAACCCTTAAAATAATTGCAATCTCTATTTTAATACTGATTTTATTTAGAGGTACCATCTACAGATTAACAATTAATTACACTGAAATGGGAAGTCGACCAGGCATTGAAATAACCAATAAAGAACTAATTAATAGAATCGCACTGAAATCCAAAAAAAAAAAAAGGGAAAAATTACTTTAGAAGATATTGTCGCAGTGGCTGACGAAATAACTAAAACTGAATTGAAATTTACGACAAATAGGGCTTCAAATAATCCAAACATACTTATAAATACTAGAAAAGCAAATTGTGTGGGATATTCAGCAATGTTCAATTCAATTGCAAATTTCTTAATCAAAAACAATGATTTAGAAAATAAAATTAAAGCTGAACATAAAATTGGGAAATTAGATTTTTTAGGAATTAACATCCATCAATTTTTTAAAGGCACATTTTTTAGAGACCACGATTTTAATGAATTAACAAACAAAGAAACTGGAAAAAAAATAGTAATTGACCCAACTGTGAGTGATTATTTAAGAATAAATAGGATTACAAAAAACAAATGAAATAATTTAGAAATTATCAATGAAGGGATAATTTACTTTCTCTAGAAATCATCTTTTATGAATTTCATTTTTTAAATATTTAAAAGAGCCTAAATAATCAGTAGATGTATTGATATTAAATTTTAAGCGACAAGTCAATTATCAGATAATTCGGATTTGCAATAAGAAATCTTAAGCAAGTGAATGCACTTATCGCAAACTAGTACTATTATATACCGCGCTTTACTTTTAATATAATGACTACTCCTGCATTGTATGAAATTAGTCGAACTAGTTTAATACAATGAAAGAATGATTTACTTTTTATTGTAACAATATGGGAACTTTATCGTCGTAATAAAAACAAAAAAAATGACTACTGAAAGGAAAACTGCTATAATAATAGGCTCATTATTTTTGATCTCTACAACTACATTCTTAATTGGGGATGAATTAATTGGATCAATTGTGTATACACCCGAATATCTTAAAAATAGTTATCCGAACGTCAACCTAATAGGTCTTGGAGTAATTCTTCAGCTTATTAATGATATTGCAGTTGTAAGTATTGGAGTAATTTTTTTACCAATTTTAAAAAATCACCACCAAAACATAGCCTTTGCATACATGGGTTCAAGAATCATAGAAGGAGCATTACTTCTTGTAAGTGCAGTCAGCCTTTTATCTATAGTTCTCCTAAGTGAGCAGTATTTAAACATAATTACTACAGAGGTTTCATATTTCGAGACTTTAGGAGTGTTATTTAAGGCAGGAAGATATACAGCCTTTCAATTGGCTATGATTGCCCTTAGTACAGGCAGTTTGTTGTTGTGCTATTTGTTGTACAGAACAAAGTTAATTCCAAGAATTTTATCAATTTTGGGTTTTATTGGTTATACACTATTATTATTGAAAATGTTAACAGAAATTGCTGGTTATAGTTTTGGAGGAGAAATGCTATATCTTCCAGGAGCCTTATTCGAGATACTAATGCCTTTATGGCTTATAATAAAAGGCTTTAATGTTTCATCAAACATTTCATATGCTAAAAAAGTATAATTAGACAACTTCTCTTACTTTTTAAAACCTCTTACTGCTTCCCACAATATTGGTATTCGTTTTTTTGCATACCTGAAGGTAATATTAAGTTTATCTATCCTCAACAGCTCGAATTCGCATACGAAATCATGGGTTGGAAACCAATTACAAACTTTTTACCATCTAACCTATTTCTTTAATCCATTATGCAAATGCAGAATAAAAATTCCGGTAAAACCAAACACTAGGTTTCCGTCATTAAAATTAAAATTATTTGGGGTTTGTGTTATAAACGCATCTTCTACCAAATTACGGGTATTAGTGAGCTGAAACTGCAACATCACATCACTTAATTCCCAATTAACACCCAAAGAAAAAGCATTATAGGTATCTCTAGATTCTAACGGATTAAATAAATGGTAATATTCTGAAACAATCGAAACATGCCCTCCTACTTTATATCTCCCTCCCATACCTAGCGCAAAGTGATTCTCAGGATCTTCCTCAAAAACAGAAGAGTTTCTATGAACTAAGGTTGGAGAAAACTGTAAAGAAAATTGAGAAGTCACTTTTTTCGACAGCAAGAGTTGAGTAGTAAAAGCCAATCTATCAGCAAAGTCATCACTACGATGAATATCTGCCAACGAAGTACGTTCACTTTGGTATGATCCACTTTGTAGCAAGGTAATGCTAAAAGGGAATCCATGTTTACGTTGTCGCACCATTTTATATTTAAGAAACATATCAAAAATCCCATCAAGTGTGGTACCACCAACACCAAAAGTTAATCGATTGCTAATTCCATATTCTAAAGAAAGGCGAGTACTCATTTTATCAGCTACAAAACTCTGAATATCTGAGTTCGGAATATTCCAAAATCGACTTCTAGATCCTATTTCTAATACTCCTTTTTTTAAAGTTTCTGTCGAATGGCCTAAAGAAATCCTTGATGATTTAAACGTTGCTAATTCATAGGGATGTGCATCACTTTGAACCTTGTCTAATTCATCTAATAAACTTTGTGCATTGACACTGCTCAATCCACACACAAGTGCTACAAAAAGAAAATACATATTACAATTCATAAGGCTCATATTCAAATTTAAATTGCACGGAAATGTTTTTTGCTATATTGGGCGCGAGTACAGACGGAATTTTGATTTCGAAATCTTTGACAGTCAATTCAAAATCTCCACTAAAAATGTATTTCTGTTCTTGGAATGTAATTTTAGTTTTAATTTCTACCTCTTTTGTGATTCCTCTAATTGTAATTTTTCCTTTTACAATCTTTGTTTGATCTTCTCTATTTGCTGGATCAAAATCGAGTATTATTCCCTCTAGAGTAGCTTTTGGATACAGATCAGATTCAATATAACTTTCATTAAAATGCTCTCGCATCAATGCCTTTTTAAAAACGAAAGCTTTCATCAACATACTAATCGCTATTTCATTTTTAGAAAAGTCAATAACACTAAGAACCTGATTATTTTTAGCTTCAATATTTTCGACATTAGTATAGGAAAAAAAAGTAACCTGTCCCTGACGGGTTATATACCTATCTGATACATCAACATTTGTATTGATGATCCCGGTTATCAAATAGAATAATGGTATTAATTTATTCATCTTTTCAGATTGCTCAAAAACACTGTTAACCCCTTATCATATAGTAGAGTTAAAGAAATTAAAAACATCTTGCTTAAAAGTTTCTGATTTCTTTATTGTCTTTTTGCTTTTTCTAGTTAGTAATTGTTTAATAGCCTCAACAACGCATTTTTATGCCATTTTACTACACCTTTTACGAATAGCAAAAAGTCCCTAAATAATACATGCGACAAGGCAGTGCGAATATAAATTAAAGGTAGGCAACAAAATAAATTTGTTGATATACATAAAGTAAGTATATCCTTATTTAAGGTAAACAAAAAGTGAGCAACCCTAATTTTGAGGTATACATCAGGTAGACAATTCTTAAAACAGCCATTTAGAACACAATTACACTGTCATAATCATTGATTTAACAGTTTTTCTATTCGTAGTATCAAAATGATATCTAAATTTATACGTTTTTTGTATAACACCACCTATGCTTAAGCTAATACAATTTGATCAAACAACATACTATTTTGTGTACATTAAACATCCTTAACGCATCAACCCTAAAATTCAATACAAAAAAAATTGAATGGATTATCTGTATATCACTACTATTCTTTGTTAATTTCTCCTATGCCATAATTAATAAAGAAATCGATAGTTTAAAAAAGCAATTGGCGCTTCATAATACCAATGATATTCTAAAAGTAGACTTGTTTAATGAAATTGGATATGAGTATTGGATTATCAATCCCAATGAATCTATTTTCTACGGAAAAAAAGCACTAGCACTATCTAAAAAGCTAACGTATCAAGAAGGTGTAGCATATGCCAATAGAGTTATTGGCGTAGCGTTTTGGGCACAAGGATATCAAAACAAAGCATTAGAATACCTAATAACCTCTCAGAATACATACGAAAAGATTAAAAACACTGAAGGGATTGCAAATACCACCCTTAATATAGGAATGGTCTATGCTGATTTAGAGCAGTATGACAAATCACTTTCTCATTACAACAAAGCTATTGATAAGTTCATGTTACTCGAACTTAAAGACAGGATCGCAACTACTTTTACCAAAATGGCTACCATTTTTATAGCACAAAATAGAATAGAAGAAGCAAAAAAATACCTAAATAATGCCTTAGAAATTCATACTAAGAATAGCTTTATATATGGTATTGCAGAAGTACACAACCGTCTGGGATTATTATATATTAAAGAAAATCAAAGAGCGCAAGCCTATTACCATGTTCATAGATCTATGTCATTGGGACAGCAAATATTAGATATTGATGGATTAACAAGCAACTATATTTTACTCGGAAAAATACATAGACTTGATAATGAACTAGATTTATCAGAAAAAAACCTAAATAAAGGCTTGAAAAAAGCTAAAGAGAATAATTTAAAAAAACAAAAATTAGCAGCATATGAAGAATTAAAGGAGTTAAGAAAGCAACAAAATAGACCCATAGAAGCTCTTGCATTTTCTGATCGATATATACAATTAAAAGATTCGATTCTTGACATTGAAAAATCAAAACAAATAGCATATCTCGAATTTGAAAATCAATTACAAAAAAAAGACAAAGAAGTACAACTCCTTAGAGCAAAAGAAAAAGTAGATATACTAATTAGATATGCCCTTATTGCAGGTATATTAATTGTATGTTTTGTTATTTATTTGGCCTTAAAATCTTCTAAAAAAAATAAAAAATTACTGGAAAGAGATCAAGAGTTATCAGCTACAAATAGCGCACTGGCACAACAGGCCTTAGAAAATTCGAAATTACAACAGATAGAGCTACAGCGACAATTAGATTTTAAAAATAAAGAGCTTACCTCCTATGCCCTTAATTTTGTTCAAAAAAACGAAATGTTGCAGCAGTTACTTGATAAATTAATTTTTATCAAAAATACCGATATCGACAAGAGAAACCCCATTATTGTAGAGACTGTCGAAATCATCAAAAGAAACCTAACTACAGATAAAGATTGGGAAGATTTTAAAATGGTTTTCGAAAAAGTTCATATTGAATTCTATCCAAAGCTTACAGCAAAACATCCTGATCTAAAAACCAACGATCTTAAAATCTGCTCCTTAATACGACTAAATCTTAATATTAAAGAGACCGCAAGTATTCTAGGAATATCTCCGGAAAGTGTAAAAACTGCAAGATACCGTCTTCGTAAAAAGTTGGGGCTACAACCCAAACAAGAAATCGTTACCTATCTAATTGATATTGAAAAATCATAAGAAAGAATAGTGTATTAAGTATATTACCTTTTCTTCTAAGGGTCATCCTCTAATTAAAAAACATAAAAATGTTTTATTCGATACAAAGCGTTTTTTATACAAAGCAAAATTCTTATACTGGAGAGAGGAGGGTATTTTCCTAGAAAATATTTTATGGTTTAAATACTGCTATTTCTATTTGGATATTTCACCTTTTTGAAGTCGAATAAACATCAAACTATATCTATTTACAGTTTGGAAACAAAATCTTTTAATTCATCTGTGTATTCTGAAGCTCCCATTCCGTCGTTATTAGATGCAATTATTAACGTAAGATTACATCCTATATCTCTACCTTCTTTTACATTTCTTGACATTTTTTGGATAGGAAAGTAAAAATCCTTGTCCCATTGAATGATACAGATTGGTGTTTCTAAACGCCTCTTAAGTTTAATATTAGAAGCAATAGCTATGTATGACGAAAACAGTGTGTCATTTGACTCTATCAACTCTAACCCTTGCTGTGCTCCATTACTGTACCCTACAAGAACAATATTATCAGAATCAATAGGATAGGTGCGTTTAGCAACTCTAATAAAATCGGTAATAATATGCTCTAACTTTTTAATACTAGGTCTTCTCCAAGAAATTTTAGGGCTAAAAATAATACTGTTATCATCATTAAGTGCAGGAGTAAAAAAAGTTTCTTTTAAGGCAGGGTATTTTGCATTTCCAACTCCTCCTGGTAATATAATATACAAAGACATTTTTTCTGATGAAACACTTTCTGGTATTGTTAAATCATATGCACCTTGATATGTTTGAGAAAAAGCTTCAAGTGCTAAAGTATCTTCGTTACTATACATAGTGAAAGAAGAAATTAAAACTGCTGTAATTACCAGTACTTTTGATACGAAACAATTTAAACTTTTCATTTTAGGGCTTTTTAGTTGTTATTACTGGTGTAAAATTAAGGTTACATACATGATTTTTGTTCGTTTTTTCGACGAATGAACTATTTGTTGCGACGAATGGTTGTCATTAACTGATTTGTGGTTAAACCGTAATTGCTGTTTAAATTAATTTGGAAGAGAATATCATTTTAATGGCCTAAATTCTAGGGATGTTAAAAAGGTCTTCGACTTAAAAAAAGTAAAGTAATACTATAAATACCTCTAAGTGTTACTTTGAATGCACTACATAGGATGGAAAATGATAGGATATAAAAAAACCATCACGAAAAATCGTGATGGTATAATAAAAATTCAAAGCTTTATTTTTTTAAATTCTTTTCTATTGTACGATTGACTAATACAATGTCTCCAATGCAGTTATATCAGTACTAGAAAATTCTCCGTCTTCGCTAGAGCTAAAACATGCCAACATAATAGAATCTGCAAAATCAGAACTAGGCGTACCATTGATTAGTATGGCTCCTACTCCAGCAGTACCTTCATTAGAATTTTGGCCACAGCTCTGACGAGACTGCCAATCCTGATGACGGAATCCTATTGAATGTCCTATTTCATGAGTAATTACATGCTCATTTACATTAGTACTAAAACTACTTGTACCATTGTTAATCTGAACCCATTTATATGGCTGACCACCACTAGGGAAACCTGCAGAACCTCCTCCTCCAGAAGCTCCATTATTATATACTACCATATCGGCATTAGTACTTGCAGCATATGTTAATGTAAAATTCAAAGAGGTATTTAGACGGTTGTAGTTATTTACCGCCCATTGTAATGCAGTTTGCATATTACTAGTTAATGCATAACCAGAACCTGTATATCCAATGATACTGATATTTGTATCAGAAACAAGGTTATTCGTTCTATATTGCTTGTTATTATTCTCTGCTTCAGCTAAGGCATACTCTGCCAATTTATCCAGTTCAAAAATAATATCACCAGAAACAAGTGCTTTGTAAGGCTCCTCTCCTGGATGTTGTATCATTTTATACTCGGCGTCCATTGTATTAACACCCGCTTTTGTTAATGCTTCTAAATGTTCTGGGGATACTTTCTCGACTGCTGTAGTTTCTGCAGCCTCTTCAGTAAATTCGGTTTTCTCACATGATACCAAGGCACCAGTAACGATAGCGCAAAGCGCTAAAATTTTAATTTTCTTCATTTTAATAAGTTGAGTTTGTGTAGTTATAAAACTAAAAATAGAATTGTTACATCCTATTCCTAAAATTGCAATTAAGTAAAAAGCTTTGAACCTTTTTTATTTTTTTGCATTTCGAATATATGATTTTTTTTCCAAAAAAAAGTTAATTCACTACACTGTCCTCATCAAAAAGAAGGAAATGATAAGATTTTTTTAAGAAAAATTAAAAAACTTAAAGCTAAACGCAAAACTAAAAAATCGACTAAGTGCATATGCATTTTTAAAAGCTTGTTTAGCAAATATTCCTTGCCAAACGACCAAAAAAAACAAAAAAAGTATGAAATCAGTGCTAATTAGATGATGTATCTCTTTATCGTAAAATGACAATTATATTAAATAAAATATAAAAATAGTATTGTCAACAATTTCTTCTAAACTACTGATCAGTTGAAGATATTTCCTACAAATTATAAAGTTTAACCTCAAAATGTTAAAAAGGCTTAAAGAAGATGTAATTAACATTTTGTTAATACGTGTGTATGCCCAAAATAAATCTAATTTTAAAGAAAAAAAGAAAAAACTGCTATAAATAGGTACCTAAAAACAAAGTTAATGTTATCTCTTATCAAATACATCTATAAGAAATAACCATAATACAAACATTATACTATCTCCGCACTAAGACCTGCTTCTAATAATTTAGAACAACGGGGCACTAATTCTTCGTAAGCACCTGTTTTTACTGTACATTTTCCTTTATAATGAACCAACATAGCACATTGCTCTGCCTGAAGTGGAGTATGCTCACACGAACAAATTAAAGTTTCTATAACATGGTCAAATGTATTCACATCATCGTTATATAAAACAATCTCATTGTTTTTTTTATCAAGAAGTTGCTCTGCAACTTCTTCTAAAACTTTTTCCTGAGTACTCATAGGGGTCCCTTTTTTCTACAAATATAATAACTTCGTCCTTTATTTTCCTTAATTAACATTTTATTATAAATCATAAGATGCTGCTATCCAATTATTTCTATCAAAATTATCATTAAATTTCAATCCATTTTCAGTACATTCTTTTGTAATCATTTCTAAATCTTCTTGATAGAAACCACTTAACAGTAATCGCCCACCAGAATTTAGAGATTTAGCATACTGTTTAATATCATTCAGTAATATATTGCGATTAATATTGGCTATAATTACATCATAATTTTTCCCTTCTAAAAGGGTTACATCACCTTCATACGTCTTTATTGCAGTACAATTGTTTCTTTCTACATTTTCGATAGTATTTAAATAACACCAATTATCAATATCTATTGCATCGATAGCTTTTGCACCTCGCATTTCTGCCAAAATTGCCAATATACCTGTACCACATCCCATATCTAGTACAGTCTTATTTTCTAACTGCATTTTTAGCAGATGTTTAATCATCATGTGCGTGGTCTCATGATGACCAGTACCAAATGACATTTTGGGTTCAATGACTATGTCATATGTTGTATCTGGTCTTGTATGAAAAGGAGCTCTTACACTACAAATATCATCAACTATGATGGGATCAAAATTTTTCTCCCACTCAGTATTCCAGTTAACCTGTTCAATTTCTTCAGAAGAATAGTGTATCTCAAATTCGCCAGACCCTAAAATATAGATCCCATCTAAAATTTGCTCATGCCAGTCTTCTTTTTGAATAAATGCATTGAGTCCTTCCTCAGTTTCTACAAAACTTTCGAATCCTGCATCCCCTAATTCTGCTACTAATATTTCTACTGCTGGTTGCACAGGTGAAACCTTAAAATAATACCCCAGATATTTTGTATTAGACATGTTTTTTTATTCTTTTTTTAAATAGCATTTGCGATTGCTGCAAAACTTTCTGCATCTAATGATGCTCCTCCTATTAAACCTCCATCTACATCAGATTTAGCAAAAATCTCTTGAGCATTTCCTGGTTTTACACTGCCTCCATATAAAATAGATACCTCATCAGCAATAGTTCCTCCAAAAGCTTGAGCAATTGTTTTACGAATAAATGCATGCATTTCTTGAGCTTGTTCTGGTGATGCTGTTTCACCCGTTCCTATAGCCCAAACGGGTTCATACGCAAGAATTACATTCTTCCAATTTACTTCATCGATATGAAAAAGCCCCTTCTTAAGCTGATTTTCTACAACCGCAAAATGAGCATTCTCTTTACGATCTTGTAACTCTTCTCCGAAACAAAATATTACTGTCATATCATTTTGTAAGGCTGTATTTACTTTAGAAGCTAATAACTCATCAGTCTCTCCAAAATGAGCTCTTCTCTCACTATGACCTAGTATTACAGTTTCGACTCCAATACTTTTGAGCATTCCTGCTGATATCTCACCTGTATACGCTCCACTTTTTGTCTGATGCATATTTTGTGCAGCCACCTGGATTTCTGATTGTTTTAATTCTTCTGTAGCCATATATAAATTTGTAAATGTTGGAGCTACAATTATTTCTACATTTGAAAAAGAAGATAGTTTATCTTTTAACCCCAAAAGCAATTCCTTTGTTTCTAATAGGTCTTTATTCATTTTCCAATTACCGGCAACAATATTTTTTCTCATTGATTTAATTTTATTAGGTCCTATATTTATATTCGCACAGCCTTTTTTTTTTTTTGGTCTTAATGCACCTTTTTTCTAAACTCTAATTCTAGGATCCAGCCATCCGTAAAGTACATCTACAACAATATTAATAAGTATAAACATTGTTGCGATAACTAGAACGGCTCCCATAATTATAGGAAGGTCCTGAGTATTTAATGCATCCACAATTTCTTTACCCAATCCATTCCATCCAAAAATATATTCTACAAATACAGCTCCTGCCAACATGGACGCAAACCATCCAGAAATCGCAGTTACTACTGGATTTAACGAATTTTTTAGTGCATGCCTTCTAATAATCTGAATCATAGAAAGTCCTTTTGCTTTTGCGGTTCTAATATAATCCTGATTAATTACTTCTAGTAACGAATTACGCATTAATTGCGTAACCACTCCCAAAGGACGTATTCCTAAAACAATTGATGGTAAGATTAGATTTTTCCATTGTATATAACTTCCTTCTCCAAAATCATCAACTTCATACAAGCTACCTGTCATATTAAGACCTGTATACTCTTGCAAAATATAACCAAACAACCATGCAAAAATAATAGCGCTAAAAAATGAAGGAACACTCATTCCCAAAGTACTTATAAGTTGGATTAACTTATCTGACCATTGATCCTTGGTCAATGCACTTACAATACCTAATGCTACTCCTAGTAACATGGCAATGCAAATAGCAAAAATAGCTAGAATAGCTGTATTTGGTAATGTTTCTTTGATCACCGAACTTACCTTCTTTCCATTTTTTTGAAAGGACTCTCTTAGGTACGGGTACTTAAAAACAATTACTCTATTTTCGGTAGTAAAAAGTATCACACCCTTATATTTCTTCGGTGTATAATGCGAGAAATCATCAGGATGACTACTATGAATCGAGATAGGAGAAAGGTCGTTGATATAAAACAAATACTGTGTTGTACGCGATTGATCAAAACCATACTTCTTTCGTATTGTTTGCAATTGTTCTTCAGATTCATTTTGTCCAAGCATCATTTGTGCCGGGTCCCCAGGAAGAATTGTAAATAATAAAAAAATCACCGTAGTTACACCTAACAGAGTAAGCAAAGCGTAACCTAATTTAGTGATAAGATAATACCCCATTGTACCTAATTCTTTGTGTTTGCGTTTTGTTTAATAACAAAACGGCTATAAAGACAATTTTTCTGCATCATTCCAATGTAATTTCTGAACAATTGTGCCATACTTTACTTTTACAATCCCTGGATTAGAGCGTAAAATTGTTTTAAGTGCTGTTTCATCTGTATTGTAAAAAGAAAAACTAAGATCGTATTGCGATTTCACATGAGAACTATCTTTTATACCCGACGCAGTTAATCCGATTACGGTATATCCTTGCGCCAATGCTTTCTCTGTTGCTTCTTTAACAGCTATAAAACCTTCTGATTCACTTTTAGATAAATTATACGCAACAATAATTATTAATTTTTCCTTTTTAAGAAACTCATCTGTATAATCTTCTCCTTCTTTCTCAATTGCAAAATCATGAATTGGCGGTTCATATCCCTCTTTAAGAGTTTCGGTATCAACAGAAACAAAAGTTCCTTCTACATTTGGATAATCACCACTGGTAGTTACAATTTTTTCGACACCATCAACATCAAATTTCCAATGATATGCAAACTCGGCTTTGGGAGCCCCTTCTGGGACTTTCATTCCCTCTGTAATATTAACTCCCTCTTTGTAAGCTCTAAAATCAAAAACGGGCAAGTGCATTAAGACATAATATGCAAAACCAAGACAAGCTGTAAAAACACCAAAAACAGCCCATTTATGCATGGATATGGGTTGGATTGGTATTATAAATTTTCTTCCGACAAATAGGATCAATATGAGTATGAGAAGAATCACATCTTTTGAAAACGATTCCCAAGGTGTAAGCGGAAGTGCATCTCCAAAACAACCACAATCTGTAACTTTATTAAAATAAGCAGAATAAAAAGTTAAAAAAGTGAAGAATAGTATCATTAGCAACAAAGACCAAACCGTAAATTTGGGCAAGTATCCTAAAATCAAGGTAATACCCAATACTACTTCAAAAATCACCAAGAAAACGGCTATCAATAAGGCAAATGGAATTAGAAATTCTAAATTAAGTACTCCTTCTCCGAAATACTCCTGAAGCTTATAAGAAAATCCTAGAGGATCGTTCAATTTTATAAATCCAGAAAACAAGAAAAGTGCTGCTACCACGATTCTTGAAAAAGTAACTAATATTTTCATTTGCTTTTTTATTTTTTAAAATCCCCCAAGACAGTAATCACTTATATGTATCTATACCTTCAAAAACTACCTTATGCTATTTTTTCAGACATGGTTTATGAAGCGTATTATCATGGACAATATAAATAGGATACCATCTTATTCTTTAAAATTTAACAGTATTTTATGGGTTTGATTCTTCTGCTTGCTCCAAATGAATCATTGCAAACACCGCATAATTAATCATATCCTGATAATTAGCATCAATCCCTTCACTTACTAGTGTTTTTCCTTTATTATCTTCAATTTGCTTGACGCGCAATAATTTCTGAAGAATAAGATCTGTAAGCGAACTTACTCTCATGTCACGCCATGCCTCTCCATAATCATGATTCTTATTCATCATTAATTCTTTGGTAATCCCTATATGTTTATCATATAAATCTGCTGCTTCTTGAAGAGACAGATCGGGTTGCTCTGCTACACCTTTCTCGAGTTGTATTAGGGCCATTATGCTGTAATTAATAATCCCTATAAACTCAGAAACCTCTCCCTCATCTACTTTGCGCTCTTCATTCTCCTGTAAACCACGTATGCGCTGCGCCTTGATAAAAATTTGATCTGTTAGTGACGGTAGTCGTAATATACGCCAAGCACTACCATAATCTTTCATCTTTTTAACAAATAGATCCCTGCATATTGTAATTATCGAATCGTATTGTGTAGTCGTATCTTGCATAAAACTGTTCAATTTTGCGTAAATTTCGCTTTAATATGGGAATTAAAAAAATGATACCTCAAGTTTAGAAATAAAAATACACGAAATCTCAAAAATGACAATCAATTGCAAAGGTTCTCTTATTGATCTATCTACCCCAAAAGTAATGGGTATTCTTAATCTGACTCCAGACTCATTCTATGATGGAGGAACCTATAAAAATGAAACTGAAATCCTTAAAAAGACTGAAAAAATGCTCTTAGAAGGAGCAACTTTTATTGATATAGGTGCATACTCATCACGGCCCGGCGCAGACCATATCACATCTCAGGAGGAAAAAAAAAGAATACTCCCAATCGTTACACTGGTATGTAATGAGTTTCCCGAAATCCTAATTTCTATTGATACCTTTAGAAGCGAGATTGCCCAAGTTTGTATTGAAGCTGGCGCTTCATTGATAAACGATATATCTGCAGGTAGCCTAGACAATACTATGATCACAATGATGGGAAAACTCAAAGTACCTTATATCATGATGCATATGAGAGGAACACCAAAAACTATGAAATCTCTTGATCAATATGACAATATTACGCATGAGTTAAATATCTATTTTGCTGAAAAAATTGCCGAAGCAAGAAAAGCTGGAATCAATGATATTATTATAGACCCCGGATTTGGTTTCGCAAAAAACACACTGCAAAATTTTGAATTACTCAAAAAACTATCCTTATTAAAATTTCACAACCTACCTGTTTTGGCAGGAGTTTCAAGAAAATCTATGATCTATAAAACATTAGATACTTCGCCATCAAAAGCACTAAATGGCACTACATGTCTAAATACAATTGCTTTATTAAACGGAGCTTCAATTCTAAGGGTTCATGATGTTAAGGAAGCTGTAGAATGTGTTACGCTGGTTGCCGCAGCTTGTAACTAACAACTAATTATGTGGTATAGTGACTTATGCACAATACTATATCGGGGCTAAATAAACAACATTATACAGTAATTTTATACAAGAAACGGTATTATGTAGCTTTTCAAATCTTAGTTTGGCTAATTTTTCTATTTTTACATAAACACAAAAACATTTGGATTTAATTAACCTTAGAATATTAGATATTCTTGATATCGTTCTTGTCGCTTTTCTTCTATACTATATATATAAGTTAGTAAAAGGGACAGCAGCAATTAATATTTTTATCGGAATTGTTATTATTTACCTAGTCTGGAAACTTACTCAATTTCTTGCTATGGAAATGTTAAGTAGTGTTTTGGGAGAATTTATTGGCGTTGGGATGTTTGCACTTATTGTTGTTTTTCAACAAGAAATACGAAAATTCCTTTTAATGTTAGGTTCTACTAATTTTGGGAGACGACGTAAGTTTCTGAAGCAATTAAAATTTATAAGAGACACACCAGAGGATAGTACTACGAATGTAAAAGCTATTATAGATGCATGTATGAATATGTCAAAAACCTATACTGGGGCACTTATTGTTATTAAAAGAAATACGTCTCTGGATTTTGTAAAAACTACCGGAGATAGTATGGATATTGTCCTGAACACCCCCATATTAGAAAGTGTTTTTTATAAAAATAGCCCTTTACATGATGGTGCTATGATTATAGAAGATAACCATATTGTTGCCACAAGAGCTATTCTCCCTGTGTCTAATGAGAATACAATGCCCCTGCGCTTTGGGTTAAGACATCGTGCTGCAGTAGGGATTACAGAAAAAACAGACTCCCTGGCATTGGTAGTAAGTGAGGAAACTGGCAGGATTTCTTATATCAAAAATGGAGAGTTTGTTATTTTTAAAACAGAAGAAGAACTTATTGAGAAAATAAAAAGAGATTTAGTTTAATGAATAAACCGATTGTTGTTACTAGTTGTAAAAATTGCAAACAAAACATAGAAAATTATATTTTTTGTCCAAAATGCGGTGCAAAAAAAATTACAAACCGAATTACCTTTTCATATCTTATATTAGAATTTACCAATCGGTTTTTGAATCTTGACAACTCGTTTTTAAAAACATTTTTACACCTATTCACTAAACCCGAAGAGGTCATAAAAGGATATATCAATGGGTTAAGAAAACGATACATTAATGCTTTCGGATATTTTGCTATATCCGTTACGATAACTGGATTTTACTCCTTCATTATGAAAGGTAGAATGCTAGAGTTAATAGCTTTGAATTCTACATCAGAAGAACAATTATCATTCTCACAAGCCAGTACAGATTTTAGCTATCAATACCAATCCTTAATAAGCATTCTTATTATCCCATTGTTAGCACTAATATCGCGACTTGTTTTCATCAATTTCAAAAAGTACAATCTAACAGAACATTTTGTAATTTATCTTTATGCGTATTCGCATATTGTAATGTCCACTTCTTTTTTATTGATGCCTTTAGCATTTATTACAGATAATATTTATATTTCTATTTTAGTATCATTTCCTATATACATACTATATATTTCCTACGTTCTAAAGCGAATTTATGACATCAGTGTAAAGAGAATTGTTCTTAAAGCCTTGCTGTGCCTACTAATAGTTTTCTTTGTATTTATTTTAATAGTTTGTGGTATTGTAGTCTTAATTAAAACAGGTATTATTTCTGTACCTGCCGTATCCTAAAAAATCGAATTATATTTATTCGATAACCGTAGCAAATTGCACCTCGTATAAATTTCTATAGTACCCCGATTCAATCTCGAGAAGTTCGTTATGAGTACCTTGCTCTACAATCTCACCTTGATTCATAACAATAATTTTATCGGCATTCTTGATAGTTGCTAATCGATGTGCAATCACAATAGATGTCCTACCCTCGGTTATTTTATCAGTAGCATCCTGAATTAATTGTTCACTATACGAATCAATAGATGAAGTAGCTTCATCTAATACCAGAATACTTGGTTCGGTGACATAGGCTCGCAAAAAAGATATTAACTGGCGCTGGCCAGATGAGAGCATTGCCCCTCTTTCTTTTACATTGTACTGATACCCATTAGGCAATGTCATTATAAAATCATGAATTCCTATTTCCTTAGCTGCAAGCTGTACTTGCTCCTCGGTTATAGAAGCGTTATTAAGAGTAATATTATTTAATATTGTATCTGCAAATAGAAATACATCTTGTAACACAACTGCTATATTTCTTCGCAAACTTGTCAATTCAATGTCTTGAATATTGGTGTTATCAATAGAAATAACTCCACTATCAATTTCATAAAATCTATTAAGAAGATTAATGATTGTTGATTTTCCGGCTCCTGTAGCCCCAACAATAGCAACAGTCTGACCTGCATTAACATTGAACGAAATTCCTTTTAAAACCTCCTCAGACGCTACGTAACTAAATCGAACATCTTCAAAGGTGATCCTACCTTTTACATTCTCTAGAAGTAGCTTTCCATCATTTTCAATTTTAGACTCTGTATCCAGAATGGCAAAAACACGATTTGCAGCTACCATCCCCATTTGCAGTGAATTAAATTTATCTGCAATCTGTCGCAATGGTCTAAAAAGCATTTGCACCAACTCTACAAAAGCAATAACCACACCTAATGTTATGACATCTCCCTGAGCTGCTTTGAGCCCACCGAACCATACAATTAAACCAATAGTTACAGAACTAGACATTTCTGCAATGGGGAAAAAAATAGAATTGTACCAAACTGTTTTTATCCAACCTTTCTTATGTTTTTCATTGATAGCTCTAAAATTATCATACTCTATTTTCTCTCTTGTAAAAAGCTGCACAATTTTCATTCCCGTAATTCGCTCTTGAACAAAAGAATTCAGATTAGAAACCTGAGTTCTTACTTCTTCAAACGCAGTTTTCATCTTTTGCTGAAAAATTCGCGTAGCATAGACAATCAATGGCAATACCAGTAAAACCAATAAAGTAAGTTGCCAACTCTGGTATAGCATGTATCCTAAAATCACAGACATTTTGAGTAAATCACTGATTATCATGAATAATCCCTGACTAAAAATACTTGCTATAGTCTCTATATCACTCACCGCTCGCGTAACTAAACGCCCTACCGCGGATTTGTCATAATACTGTTTTTTAAATCCAAGCATATGCTCAAAGAGCTGAACCCGTATATCTCGAATAACCTCCTGCCCTAACCAATTGGCAAAATAAATAAACAAAAATTGAGAAATCACTTCTAGTAACAATACAACAAGCATCGCACTAACGAAGAAAACCAAAAGCTCATTATCTCTAGGAATAATAGTTTTATCTATAGTTTGCTGTAATAGAAAAGGCCTAAGCACAGCAAATATTGACAATAGTATAGCTGCAAAAGCTACAAAATAAAAAGTCATCCGATAAGGATTGGTATGCGTAATTAATCGTCTAAACAACTTAAAGTCAAAAGCCTTACCATTTTTATCTGCCATCTATTTACGGTATATATTAGTAGGATATTGAACAGAGGTTAAGTATAATCCATGCGCAGGGACAGAATATCCAGCCTGTCCTCGATCTTCACTTTTAATAATACGAATCAAATCTTCTTTTGTTATTTTACGTTCTCCTATCTCAATAAGAGTCCCAACAATTGCTCTTACCATATTTCTCAAAAACCTATTTGCCGAAATTTTAAATACTAAATGGTTGTCATTAACGACCCACAATGCCTCTGTAATAGTACAATTATACGTTTTTACATCGGTTTTCGACTTACTAAAACATTTAAAATTAGTATAGTTTAACAGTAATTTAGCAGCTTCATTCATGAGCCCGACGTCCAATACTTTTTTTACATAATAGCAAGAATCAAGGCTAAAAGGGTCTTTTATCATCGTAACATAATACTCATATGACCTACTTACTGCATCAAAACGAGCATGAGCATCGTCTTGCACTTCAACAACCCTATTTACAGCAATCTCTCTTGGCAATATGGCATTTAATTTATATTTAAAACGTTCCTCTTCTAATTTATTTTTAGTATCAAAATGAGCCATTATTTGTTTTGCATGTACACCTGCATCTGTTCTTCCGGCCCCTACAATACTAATTCCCTCTCTTAACAATGTAGACAAGGCCTGTTCTAAAACTTCCTGAACAGAAATTGCATTCGGCTGACGTTGCCAACCATGATATGGTGTTCCATTGTAAGAAAGCTCTAAAAAATACCTCATTTTCTATTGATCATCCGATTAAAAAAAAGCCATTCCTTTCAACTATTTTTTAGCACACAAATTGAAAGTAATATCTTATTTTTGTTTCAAAATTAAGCACAAATATACGCTTTAAAACAGAATTTAAGTGATCGCTTATACGCCATTTCTTTCTCATTTTACAATTCATTTATTTATCTAATTTTGAAAAAAATACTTCTACTTAGTGATACACATAGTTATGTTGATGATCGTATTTTACACTATGTATCAGAGGCCGACGAAGTCTGGCATGCAGGAGATATTGGTGACCTAAAAGTTACTGACTCTATAGCATCAATAAAGCCATTGCGCGCAGTATATGGTAATATCGATAATCATAAAATAAGGGCGACTTTTCCTTTGAACCAAAGATTTACGATCGAAGATGTTTCTGTATGGATAACGCACATTGGGGGATACCCTCCAAAATATAATAACAATACTAGAGATGAGATTAAATCGAATCCTCCAAAACTATTTATTTGCGGTCATTCTCATATTCTCAAAGTTATTCCTGATAAAAAAAATGGTGTTTTACATATGAATCCAGGTGCTGCAGGAAAACATGGGTTTCATAAAGTTAGAACAATGCTTAGATTTGAAGTAAATAATGGTTCTATAGATAATCTTGAAGTTATTGAATTAGGAAAAAAGTAGTCCTAATTCATTACTTTTTTAACAAATAAAAAACCCGGAGTTTGCCAACTCCGGGTTTTTAACGCACTAATACTACTAAGATTTTAGGTTTATCGTAATCGATCAACAGATTTTACAAGATTTTCATCCTTTTTAATAGCCTTATTGGCCATTACAACTAAAACGATAGAAATAATAGGGATGATCATCCCAATACCTTTCTCAGAAACTTGAGTTTCTCCAGATATCGTTAGTGACCAATAAACAAATACTCCTAGTAAAATAAAGTTTAATAAGATATTGATACGCCCCAATACAAATTGAAGCTTTCTATTTTTAAATAAAAAAATGGACACCAAAGATAAGATTGCAGACCCTATAAATAATGCCAAAAGAAAAACCTCGTCTCTAACATAAAGTGCATCATTATTTTGCGTAAATGCATACGGAAAATAAATAAAAAGTACACCCGAGGCTAGAGCAGCTAATAAAAGATAGACAGTTTGAATTCTTTGTAACATCCCAATTTTTCTTATTGAAACGCAAAAATAAGAGTTTCTTTTTATAAATATGTGTAAAAAATTAAAAATAAAGTTGTATACTTGCATCACAAATCTGTAATCCTCTCAACTGAGGTTACTTATCCTCATAACATAATTTTCCTAGAATTCTTCTTTTGAAAATTTATACCTAAACGTAAATTATATAACAAATTTAAATGTTAGAAATTTCTGAACTAAAAGCAAAAAAGCTTCCTGAATTGCAAGAAATTGCAAAAAATCTTAGCGTACCAAAATATCGTACCTTAAAAAAACTTGATTTGGTTTATCAAATACTTGACCATCAAGCCACAAACCCTAGTGCTGTTGCAAAGAGCACTGCGAACACAACCACTGAGAAAACAGAAACTGAAAAACCAAAAGAAACTCGACCTCGCAGACCTCGTGCTCGTAAACCTGAAAATGCAGAAAATGCAACGGCGAATAAAGAAAATACAGCTCCGCCGCAAAATAAACCGACACAAAACAAACCTGCGCAACAAAACAAGGCACCTCAACAACAAAAAGCTCCCAGAGAAAATAAAGTAGAATCTCATACGCAAAACCCAAAAAACTCTGGTCCCAAAGCAAAAAACAACGAGAACACCGACACAAAAAAACATCCGCAAAATAATAACGAGGATAAAAAGGACAATAGAAACAGAGGCAACGACAAAACCTCTCAAAATAAAAACCGCAATAATAACAACAAAAAAGAAAACGGGAATAGAGATAATAGAAATCGCTACAAAGAACCTGATTTTGAGTTTGAAGCTATTATCGAGAGCGAAGGTGTATTAGATATTATGCAAGATGGGTACGGGTTTCTAAGATCTAGTGATTATAATTACCTTTCTTCTCCTGATGACATTTATGTTTCTCAATCACAGATAAGACTTTTTGGATTAAAAACCGGTGATACTGTCTTAGGACAAGTAAGGCCCCCTAAAGAAGGAGAAAAATATTTCCCTCTTATCAAGGTCAATAAAATCAACGGAATGGACCCTCAGGTTGTTCGTGACAGAGTTTCTTTTGAACATTTAACTCCATTATTCCCGCAGGAAAAGTTTAAGTTAGCAGAACGACAAAGTACCATTTCTACACGAATTATGGATCTTTTTGCACCTATAGGAAAAGGACAACGTGGTATGATCGTATCGCAACCAAAAACAGGTAAAACCATGTTACTAAAGGATGTAGCCAATGCAATTGCTGCAAATCATCCTGAAGTATACCAAATGATTCTTCTTATAGATGAAAGACCTGAAGAAGTTACAGACATGCAGCGTAACGTAAAAGGAGAAGTAATCGCTTCAACATTTGACAAAGAAGCAAATGAACACGTTAAAGTCGCTAACATTGTATTAGAAAAAGCAAAAAGATTAGTAGAGTGCGGTCATGATGTTGTCATCCTGTTGGATTCGATAACAAGATTAGCCAGAGCATATAATACTGTACAACCAGCAAGTGGTAAAATATTAAGTGGAGGAGTTGATGCAAACGCATTACACAAACCAAAACGATTCTTCGGAGCGGCACGTAATATAGAGAATGGTGGATCTTTATCCATTATTGCAACTGCTTTGACAGATACAGGATCTAAAATGGACGAAGTAATATTCGAAGAATTTAAAGGAACTGGTAATATGGAGCTGCAATTGGATCGAAGAATTGCAAACAAACGTATATTCCCTGCAATAGACTTGATATCCAGTAGTACACGTCGTGATGATATCTTATTAGATGACACGACAATCCAACGTATGTGGATTATGCGTAAATATCTAGCCGACATGAACCCTGTAGAAGCTATGGAATTTATTAACCAACGCTTCAAGCAGACTAAAAATAATGATGAATTTCTTATCTCAATGAACGGATAACGAAGTAAAAAAATCATATACTTTATAAAAAAAGGCGTTCGAAGAAATTCGACGCCTTTTTTATTGTTATTTGTTTTTTGCAAAAGTAATCGACTACCCGTTTTACATAAAAATACCGTTAAAGAGTTAATAATTTTTGAGTAAAAATGTTTTTCAGAAATTGCCTATTTATATATTTGCTTAACTACTCAAACTAACAAATTATTTACACTTAAACACATACAACTTTTGCAACTAAACATACAAAACGAAACATCAAGGCTGAGAGCCGTAATTCTAGGTACGGCATCAAGCGTGGGGCCTATGCCCAAAATTGAAGATGCCTACGACCCAAAGTCGATTGAACACATAAAAGCAGGAACCTACCCTATAGAATCCGATATGATAGGCGAAATGGATGCCGTAGCCAAGGTTTTTGAAAAATATAACGTACGCGTATATCGTCCTAAAGTAATAGAAAATTACAATCAGATCTTCGCTAGAGATATCGCCTTGGTCATAGAAGACCAATTTATAACATCTAATATCTTACCTCATAGAGAAAAAGAAATCAGCGCTATTCAACATGTAATTGATAAAATAGCTCCTGACAAAATCCAAAGAGCATCATCAAAGGATATTCATTTTGAGGGAGGAGATATAATGATTCATAATGATCATATATTCATAGGGACATATAAAGGAAAAGATTACTCAGAATGTATCGTTGCGCGAACAAATCTGAATGGTGTAGAATATATAAAATCTCTATTTCCGAATAAGACCATAAAAGAGTTTGACCTTAACAAATCAATGTTAGACCCAAAGGATAATGCTTTGCACTTAGATTGTTGTTTTCAACCTGTAGGAAAAAACAAGGCCATTATTCATAAAGAGGGCTTTAGAAATCCTGATGATTACCAATTCCTGGTTTCCCTTTTCGGAAAAGACAACCTTTTTCATATTAACCGGGATGAGATGTATCATATGAATTCTAATATTTTTTCTATTTCTGAAGATATTGTAATTTCTGAAAAGAATTTCTCTAGACTAAACAACTGGCTTAGAAGCCTTAACATTACAGTTGAAGAAGTACCTTATGCAGAAATTGCAAAACAAGAAGGGTTATTACGTTGCTCAACAATACCACTAATACGAGACTCAAATTAATCCTAATACTTTGTAAAATCAAGAGTGGTATTTTTTTTCTAAGTGCTATGGAAATGTATATTTTTTAAGAAAAATTAAAAAAGATCTAAAAAAACATTTGCAAATAGCATACAAATTATGATTTATTTCAACTTAAAAAACTGAAAATGAATCTAAATAATAATATTATGACATCAAGCATTCAAAATCGTCAAGTAACCAATACAATTATAATGATTCGCCCTATACAATTTAGGATGAATGAGCAAACTGCAGTAAATAATTATTACCAAAAAAATATTGATAACGTCCTAAATGTAAACGAAAAAGCACAACAAGAATTCGATCAATTTGTTAACACCTTAAAAGAAGTAGGCATACAGGTGATTGTAATTGCTGACGATCCCAAAAATGACACTCCTGATTCTATTTTTCCGAACAACTGGGTATCCTTTCATGAAAATGGAGATATAGGACTTTACCCTATGTTTGCAAAAAATAGACGTAAAGAAAGAAGGCCCGAAGTACTTGACAAAATAGAAGCTTCAGGTTTCGAAATAAACAATATTGTTGACTATACAACTGCAGAAGACGAAGAACTCTTTCTTGAAGGTACAGGTAGTTTAGTTCTTGATCGAACAAACAGAAAAGCGTACTGCGCATTATCACCACGAGCTCATGAAGACTTATTGATAGAATTTTGTGAAGATTTTGAGTATACACCAGTTATTTTTAACGCCAATCAAACCGTCAACAACAAACGCTTGCCAATATATCACACCAATGTAATGATGAGTATCGGCGAGACTTTTGCTATCATTTGTCTAGAATGTATCGATGATAAAAAAGAACGCAAAAATATCATTAGTCATTTAAAAAATGATGCCAAAGAAATTATTACAATTACCGAGCAGCAAGTTAATAATTTTGCTGGCAACATGCTTCAGGTTGTAGGTTTGGGAGATAAGCGTTATCTTGTGATGTCATCAGCAGCATTTAATAGCTTATCAAAGGAACAGATACACAAAATAGAGTCGCATTGCACTATCCTACATAGTGAATTAAGTACTATTGAAATGTTAGGAGGAGGTAGTGCTCGTTGTATGATGGCAGAGGTATTTCTTCCGAAGAAATTAGGTTAAGAACTACCAAGAAATGAGAATTATTTCTGTAATAATATAAAAAACCAGATTTCATTATAACATGAAATTTATACCATATGCTTTCAAAAAAAACTAAATATGGCTTAAAGGCACTTACCTATATTGCACGAAAAAAGTGTGAACATCCTGTATTAATATCTGAGATTGCAGATCAAGAAAATATATCGCAAAAATTTTTGGAGAGTATATTGTTAACTTTAAAAAAAACAGGGTTTCTAGGTTCAAAAAAAGGCAAAGGAGGAGGATACTATCTTATCAAAGATCCAGAAAACATTACCATGGCGTCGGTTATGAGAGTTTTAGAAGGCCCCATTGCAATGGTACCTTGTGTCAGTCTTAATTTTTATGAAAAATGTGATGACTGCCCTGATGAAGGTCAGTGCGCTGTACATAGCATTATGATAGAAGTTAGAGACAATACATTAAAGGTGCTAGAAAATAAAACGCTATCAGATTTTATTGATTAAAAATCATCCTTCTATTATTCGATTATTCTCTTATATTTATACGGACCATTAATTTTTCCCAAAACCTGTTTCCCTTTACGGTTGTATCCTCGAATCCAAACCGAGATATTGTCTTTACTTACGACAAAGTTACTTTTAATATAATCAATATAATCTATGCGACTTGAGCATGAATGATTATCAGTTTTCCCAAAATATATAGTAGAGGTCTTTTTTTTGAAATACACAACACACCCTTCTCTCGTTTCTAGCAAATCTATATCTAGCGTATCAAAAGCTTTTGTATCATAAAAACTTCCCAAATATTTTTTCGCATCTGGGATCGTATAATTTGTACTTGTAAATGTTAGTGAGTCTAGTCTCTGGTAATTAATAATTCTTTGACTCTGAACACTCTCCTCGTTTTCTGCTTCTGATAGCTCAGAATATACCCAATACGACGGCTTATCTTTCCAAATTCTAGTATTTTTCAATTTCAAATGTGCAAACCCCGTATCTATTTTCGACTGTTTCTCATTAGAAAATTCACCTACCATTAAAGATACCAATTCATGTAATTCAGGATCTTTTACATGCGGAGAAGAACAAGCCGAAAGAAGCAGAAAAACTAAAACAATTCGTAAAAGTTTAAGCATCCCATTTTTTATCAAATATACTAAAAAAATGTAATTCGCCGATAAAACCTAACGTTTTATCCTAGTAAAAACTCTTTTTATATAGCAATTTTTTTAATCATCCCTCCAAAAATAAAATAATGAAAAGGAACCATAGCATACCAATATAACCTCCCCCAAATACCTCTTGGCCTAAAAGTAGCCGTTTGATGTAATACATTGTTTTCATCGATATCAAATTCGAGCCAAGCCTCTCCCGGCACACGCATTTCTGCAAAAAGCAACAAACGCTTGTTATTCTTGTCTGCCACTAATACTCTCCAAAAATCTAAAGCATCTCCCGAAAAAATTTCATTCGGATGTGTTCTTCCCCGTCTCAAGCCTACTCCGCCAAAAAACTTATCAAAATATCCTCTAATTTTCCATAACCAATTACCGTAGTACCAACCTGCATCTCCACCTATAGCCCATATACGGTTAATAGCATTCTCAGGATTTACAACCCTTATCTTTTTTTGATCCTTAAAACACCCACGCTTTGGTACTGTGACATATTTTTGAATATCTTGTTTAAATCGTCCACTAACCATTGAATCTTTCCAGCTAGAGACCACTTGATTTTGCTCAATTTTTATAAATGCCAGTTCAAGTGATTTAACATAGTTCATAGGTCTTATCCCTAACATTTCCTGAAGCCGAACATCCTTTGCAATCACCGGTATGCTCATACTATCTACCAAATTTAACGCTAGTTTATACGAGGTTGATGTTACAAAATACAACCAATATGACGATAACTTTGGTGTCATAATTGGCAATGTAATTATATATAATTTAATCTCTCTTACCTTGGCATATAGACTAAGCATCTCCTTGTAAGTAAGAATATCCGGACCACTAATATCGTAAGATTCATTGTAACAATTTGTATTTCCTAACACCCCAGTCATGAACGTAAGTACATCCCGAATCGCTATGGGTTGTGTCTTTGTATTTACCCATTTCGGGGTCACCATAATAGGCAGTTTTTCGCAAAGATCTCGAATAATCTCAAAAGAAGAGCTCCCAGAACCAACAATAACTCCGGATCTAAGCACCGTAAGATTATAACTTCCTTTATATAAAGTTTCCTCTACATTTTTTCGAGACCATAAATGCTTAGAAAGATTTTTTTCGTTTACAATACCACTTAGATAGATAACCTGTTGCACCTGTGTTTCCTGCAGATATACATTAAAATTATGAGCAGCTATTTCTTCCTTTTTATCAAAATCAGTAGTCGATGAGCTCATAGAATGAATCAAATAATAAGCAGCATCTATATCTTTTGGTATTAGATCTAAATTAGGTTGTGCCAAAAAATCTATCTCTATAACCGTAATCCTACTTCTTGTTTCTTTATCTACAGAAAGCCTTTTTTCATCTCTTACACAGCATATTACTTCATGTCCAGCATTTATTAATAACGGTAATAATCGCATTCCTATATATCCATTCGTTCCAGTAAGAAGTATCTTCATTATCACAAGTTTTAGATAATCAAAAATTTATAGCAGTTACTAAACATATCGGTTCAATAAAAAAGAAGAATACTTAGCCGTAGCTTTATAACTTAGTAGTCACGATATTTTACTCACTTGCAAGTGAGCTACTATTTTTTATTTACAATATACTGAAATGATGCCAAAACAGGAATACCAACTCTGTAATTTCTATTATCTTTGCTGCTTAATTTTTTAGAACATGAATTTACAACAGAACCTTTCAGAAAAAGTAAAAGAGGCAATACAAAAGTTGTATGACGCTACTCTGGATTCTGTAGAGCTACAGTCAACACGCAAAGAATTTGAGGGAGATATTACTGTGGTTGTCTTTCCCATGCTGAGGGTAGTAAAAGGAAACCCAGTGCAAATAGGAGAAGCTGTTGGTAAATATGTAGTAGATAATGTAAAAGAAATAATCAGTTTTAATGTTGTCAAAGGATTCCTTAACCTAGTCATTTCAGACTCTTATTTCTTACAGTTTTTTTCGGAAATAAAAGACGACGAAAAATTTGGTACTTCCCTTCCTTCTGAAGAGGACAAAGCTGTAATGGTAGAGTATTCATCTCCTAACACAAATAAACCACTACATCTAGGACATATTAGAAATAATCTACTGGGATATTCGGTTGCTGAAATC
Source organism: Aquimarina pacifica (assembly GCF_000520955.1). Classification (GTDB taxonomy): domain Bacteria; phylum Bacteroidota; class Bacteroidia; order Flavobacteriales; family Flavobacteriaceae; genus Aquimarina; species Aquimarina pacifica. The sequence goes on from NZ_JACC01000013.1 coordinate 111,593, forward strand.
ATTAAAGCTAGCGGTAAAAAAGTATATAAGACTCAAATCATTAATGATCGAGGGATTCATATATGTAAATCTATGGTAGCTTGGCAAAAGTATGGCAACCAAGAAACTCCAGAATCAACAAACCTCAAGGGGGATAAATTAGTTGGTAATTATTATGTGAAATTCGACCAGATATACAAAGAGCAGATTTCCGATTTAATATCACAAGGTAAAACCGAGGATGAGGCAAAAAAAGAAGCCCCTTTATTGATTGAAGCTCAAGAAATGCTGCGCAAATGGGAAGCGGGAGATGAAGAAGTTGTGGCACTATGGAAAATGATGAACCAATGGGTATATGATGGTTTTGATAAAACCTACAAAACACTTGGTGTTGATTTTGACAGTTATTATTACGAAAGTAATACTTACTTATTAGGTAAAGATAATATTGAAGAAGGCCTGGCAAAAGGTGTATTCTACAAAAAAGAGGATGGATCTGTTTGGTGCGATCTTACATCTGATGGACTTGATGAAAAACTAGTTCTTCGTAGTGACGGTACCGCAGTGTATATGACTCAGGATATTGGAACAGCCATACAGCGAGTTAAAGACAAACCCAATGTTGGCGGCATGATATATACGGTAGGTAATGAACAGGATTACCACTTTAAAGTACTTTTCTTAATACTCAAAAAATTAGGATACGATTGGGCGCAAAATCTACATCACTTAAGTTACGGAATGGTTGACCTACCCAGTGGGAAAATGAAAAGCAGAGAAGGCACAGTTGTAGATGCAGATGAACTTATTGAGGAAATGACTAAAACAGCTGGGGATATCTCTCAAGAACTTGGTAAGTTAGAAGGATATACGAATGAAGAAAAACAGCAAGTATACCATACAATTGGCCTTGGAGCTCTAAAATATTTTATTCTAAAAGTAGATCCCAAAAAACGAATTCTTTTTAACCCTGAAGAGTCTGTAGACTTTCAAGGAAATACAGGTCCGTTTATACAGTATACCTATGCTCGAATCCAGGCCATTTTAAGGAAATCTGATGTTGATTTAACAACTTCAATTACAGATGACGCTATCAATTTGCACCCAAAAGAAAAAGATCTAATTAAACAATTAGAGCTTTATCCCGATATTATACAAAATGCAGCAAATGATCTCAGTCCTGCAATTATTGCTAATTACACCTATGATTTGGTAAAAAGTTATAATTCTTTCTTTCAGAATGTATCAATTTATGGGGCAGATTCTGACCTAGAAAAAATATTTAGAATTCAACTATCTCAAGTTGTAGGCAAAACTATTAAGTCAGCATTTAGTCTGTTAGGGATTAATGTCCCAGAACGAATGTAAAAGATATTTGTTTTTGGTAGTTGGTTTAAAAAAGACCAACTACCAAAAAACAAGTTTAATTAACTACCTTTTTTCAATCTTTTTGTAGTACTTTTCTGTGATGTTTCGCAAACAATTTATATTTTAGGCATATCCTTTTACTTTTCAATATATGAATTTAGAAATTTCCAGAGCAACTGAAATGGACTTACCATTAATGCAACGTTTATTTTACCAAACGGTGACATCGTATGGCTCTGCTATTTTCACAAAATCTGAAATCAAATTCTACTCAAGACTCGCTACTAATAAGGTATATTGGATCAACAAGTTTAAAAAAGATTTCATATACAATGCAAAATTAAACGGAGAGATTGTAGGTTCTTTTTCTATGGATCAAAAAGGTACTATTGACTATGTATTTGTACATATGAATTATCACGGACAAGGCATTGCCACGAACTTATATGAAAGCCTTGAATCTGTTGCAAAAAAAGCAAATATACCTACCCTAACTACTCAAATAAATATCTTAACACGGGCCTTTTTTGAAAAAAGAGGTTTCAAAATCATCAAAAACGAAACAAAAGTTGTTGGGGGTCAAGAAATAGTAAGTTATAGCGGTGTTAAGAACATTTAAAAATTAACCCTAAATACAGCATTAGGCGTCAGACTAAGACCTAGCTGTTTTATTTCTTGAACCATATTTTCAGAATTAATACGGTAGTAATTATTGACCACATTTTCCTTGTTTAAAATATTCCAGACAGAAACACCAAAAAATCCATTTATCTTCTTTGATAAACGAAAGGTATAGGTTATCGAGCTATCCCAACGGAAATAATTACTTAACACATCACTATTCGGATGTTGATAATTAATCGTATTATCAGAGCTTATTGGATCATCAAAAATCGGTTTTGTAGTAGGAGTACCACTATGCCAGTTAATTCCGCTTGAAAATTTCACATCTTTTATAGTATATGAAATCCCCAAATTTAGCGTATGCCTTATATCTATGGTATTCGGAAAATTAGGCTTAGCTAAATTATCAAAAGAATAGATGTTATCGGCATAAGAATAACTTAACCATGCACTTACATCTTTATTTCTTTTGTTTATTAAAAAATCACCCCCTCTTACATCATAACTACCATGTCCAGATTCGAATTCTAGTTGATTTTGAAAGCCTTGACTCTGTATAATAATCCCATTTACATTTTTAAAATAGAGCTCCGCACTCATAAACCAATTTCTGTGATTATACGTAATTCCTGTTGAGACTTGTTGACTTTTAATAATTGGGATATCTATGTCATTAGACAGAACCCACTTCTTGTTTTCGATGCCCAAAAAATCATTTTGTGATTCTATGATCTGCGATGTTGTTTGACTTTTCAATTCTCCAAGAACTTCTATTGTAAAACGACTATTTAGTTTATAATTAAAACTAAAACGAGGCTCAACACGAATAGAAGAAAACTTATCAAAATAATTGAGACGTAATCCTAGTCTAAGATATGCTTTGTCATATCTAGATACATAACTCCCTTCAGAAAAAACACTATGTACTCTCAAAACCTCTTTAACCCTCTCTCTGAATATAGGGTTGTTAACATCCCTAAGGTTTGTAACTCCTGTTTCTGTAAATTGATATCCTGATTCTAATTTTAGAAACGGATTTAATTGGTACGAGGTGTTTAGCATTATCCCACCTTCTAACACCTCATTTTCTTGTAATAACCGTTGATCATTAATGATATCAGAATTGATTGCTTCTAATAGATATCGAGTACCATATATTAATAGATCACTATCAAAAACATCATTCCATTTTCTATAATACTTTATGCTAGCAGCATTATTATTTTGTGCTAGTGCGCTCTCTCTTTCAACATTTTGTTGGTCAAACATTACATTTTCCTTAAAATCAAGATCGTTTCTAATCAATAAAGCATTTACCTTGACAAGATCTTTTGGAGTTATCTGATATAACCATCTCGCACTTGCATCATAAAAAGAAAAATTATCATTCGTAATAAACATGTTTTCGTTACTATTCACTATTTCTGAGTCCTGAAAGGCTTTTTCAAAATACTTTTTATAAGTAGGTGTTTCGAATATGTCATTAATTGATTTCCTTACAGATAATTGTAGTGATGATTTATCTCCCAATCGCGTATCGATATACGCATCAGAACTAATCATATTGATACCTGCACTAGTATTTGATTTTTCTACAAGCTCATCACTTGTATTCATTGAGATCACACTCGACACCCCTTCTCCAAAACGAGCATTCGTACCATTTTTAAATAAAGTTACATGCTGCGTAAAATAAGGGTTAAATGCAGAAATTAATCCAAAAAAGTGACTAGATTGATACATTTTAATACCATCCCATAATATTAGGTTTTGATCATTTGTCCCTCCCCTAACATTAATATCAGCCACAGTTTCTTCTACACTAGAAACACCAGGTAATGCCTGAATAGTTTGTAATAAATCTGGCTCTAATAACCCAGGAAGTATTCCGAAATCATCAAAATCAATATAGATAGAACCGTCTGATTTTTTATCTATTCCTTTTACCAAATAATTCCTAAGCAGTACTTCGTTTAAATTTTGAATTTCGGGTGTTAACACAATTGTTTTACAAGGAATTCTCTTAAAAAGATCTTTTATATTAATTTGTAAAGTAGCATACCCAACACATCTAATTTTTAAAGAAGAGTCAAGATCATTTACCTGAATCGAAAACTCTCCTTTTTCATTACTTATAACCGCATCATTCTCTGATTGAACAGTAGCATTGGCAATAATCTTATTACTCACAATAGATTTCAAAATTCCACAAACCTGAATATTTTTATGCTGACTTACAGCAATAGTAGATTCATTCAAAAAAAACCAATTAAGATGAGTACTTTTTTCTAAGTACGCTACAGCTTCTTTTAAATTATAGGAGTCTTTTGGTCTGTTTAGAACTATCTCTTCAATATCAATATCGCGATATGAAAAACTACAGCCAAACTTTTGTTCGATTTCTGCTATGATTACAGAAAGGGGAACACTTTCCTCTTTTGACTGCGAGTATATCAAAAGAAGAGGAAGAAAAAAAATAAGAAAAAAGGCTGTAACTTTTTTTTTAATCACTCCTTAAACAAGGTTATACGGTCTCCATCAATATTATAATTCAAATGCATAGGAATTACAATGGATTGTAGTGCCATTTTGATATCCGAATGTACAAAATTACCTGTAAAAAGTGTAGTCTTATCTATATTTTTGCCGAAGATGGTCACATCATATTGTCTTTCAAATTCATCTAAAACAAATCTATACGGCATGCTTACAAATGTACTCCTATTCTCAGACCAATCTGGTTGTTCACTAGTAACACTACCCTTAAGCACCTTCCCGTTTAAGATTCGTAACTTAGTTCCTGCTGGTAAATCTGTTTCTACACCTTCGTAACTAACCTGTACGAGCCCCTCATAACAAACTACTTCAAAAAAATTGTCTCTTTGATTAACGTTAAACTCTGTACCCAACACAGAAACTACTCCCAAAGATGTATGCACATCAAATTTTTCACCTTTAGCAACTTTAAAATAAGCTTCACCACTTAGGTTGATTTTTCGGTTATTTTTCCAGTCTTTTTTAGAATACGATAATGAAGATTGCGCGTTAATAAGAACATCTGAGTGATCAGGCAACTCTATAGAAATCTTCTGAGATGCCAAAGTTTTAATAGTAGTATTAGACGTATAAAAAATTGAGAAATAAGCCACAAAGGCTATCACAAATATGGCAGCAATTTTTAACAAATTAACAAGAACTCTCGTGCTCCCCGAATGTTTTTTACGCTCAGACAATGTATCGAATAAACCTGTCAATTCTGAGTTAACATCATACGAAGGAACATTGATTTTTTTTGCCGTATTCGAAATTTTCATATACGAATCGTACGCTTCTAGCTTCTTAAATGTTTCTGATTCATCTTTTGTTAATTCTTCATGATTCAGCCACTTATCTATTATTTTTTTCTCCTTCATAACAAAATTTATAAGAAGTAATCTAAACTTTTTTCTACGCTACTTAAAACTTACTTTTTCAAGTAAATTGATAAAATTATAAATCGCTTCTATATATATAACAATTCTTCAAAAAAAACTCCTACCCAATGAAGTATTAAATTCCTTCTATTTCTTTTCTCAGTTTTTCTAATGCTCCATAGATACGTTTTTCTACTGCTTTTCGAGATATCCCGAGGAGTTCAGCTATTTCCTTGTGCTTCTTACCTTCTGCTCGATTCATCAAAAATGCCACTCGCTGTGGCTCTGTAAGATTAGACAAAGCAGTTTCGTATTTCTTGAGATATTCTTTTTCTTCGAGAACAAATTCTGGAGTTTCATGAGTTTTATCAATTGGTTTTATTTGCTGAAACTTAAATTTAACTGTGTTGTGTTTTAATTGATTTAAAGACAAATTATTTACCACTGTATATAAAAAGCTTTTTGCCTTCTGTAAAGAGACTTTATTACAATTATCCCATAGCTTAATAAAAGCTTCCTGCACCTGATCTTTCGGGTGTACTTGTTCACCGTATTTATAATAGAGGAAATTATGTAGCTCCTTTGAATGTTTTCGAAAAATCTCTGAAAATAGCTTTTCATCACAAACATTAGAAAATAGATCTTTCGGCATTTTTTTGTTTAAAAGTAAAAAAAAAATGTCTTGCTACTTAGGAATTTGCGGATGTATATTGTTTTATATTTGATAATAATGATCAATGTATTATGAAAATGAGGAAATTAATACCATATTTTATTGTAAGTCTATTCATATTCTGTCAAGCTTGTCAAAAGGAAGAACAAGAAATTATTGTTCCGATAGATGACAATACTATTCCTAAAAATTCAGAACTGGGTGTTTTAATAAAAAACACCGTGCTTCATGATGGTTCTTATGATGACATAGTTGACCATAGTAATTGTTTTAGTATTAACCTGCCTTACTCGATACAATTAAATTCAGAGCTTTTTACGATCAATTCTATAGAGGATTATTTACAACTTAGTAATGGTGACGATATAAAAATACAATTTCCGGTTACAATAACATTCTCTAATCACCTACAAGAAAACGTAACGAACCAAACAACATTAGATCTTTTCTCTGCTAATTGTATAGAAGATGATGAAGATATAGAATGTATTGACTTTGTCTATCCTTTTCAAATCTCTTCTTTTGATAGCACAAAAAATCAATTAGCAACCCTTAACATTGCTCATGATCTTATGTTATTTGAATTGATGGATGATACGAATGATAATATATTAAGTATAAATTATCCAATTAATTTAATTTCGCATACTGGCCAAACTCATAATACGTTACATAATACAGACCTCCTTAATGCTATAAAAACGGTAGGAATGGAGTGCGATGAAAATGATAACTAATGCCAAAAAAGTTAAAATAATGCTAAAATCAAAGGAAAGGGTTCGAATTTCATCCTTACGGTTGTTTAATCATCAAACAATAAAATTAAACAAAATGAAACTTAAAGAAATTTTTAAAACCATTTTTATCACAATTTTTGCAATCACAATTTATTCATGCAGTGATGATGATGACTCAACCTTTATGGATGATTCTGGCGACACAACAACTATCGCCGATTTTGTAGCAGAAAACGCTGATTACAGTTCTTTACTTGCTGCATTAGAAAAAGCAGAACTTACATCTACTTTGGCATCTGATGGAAATTACACAGTATTCGCACCAAACAATGCCGCCTTTGATGCATTCCTATCTGACTTAGGAGTTACGCTGGATGATCTTACAAAAGATGACTTAACACCTATACTTCTTAATCATGTCATAGGTGGATCGTTTACCTCGAGCCAATTAACAACAGGATACTTAGTTAATCTTGCTGATGTTAGCACTTATGTAAACGTATCAGATGGTGTTACGATTAATGGAGATGCCACTGTTACGCAAGCCGATGTAGAGAGGTCCAACGGGATTATTCATGCTATTGACAAAGTTATTCCTTTGCCTACGCTCTTAACATTTGTTGCAGCAGATCCAGAATTATCTTCACTCGCCGTAACCGCAACTACAACAGAAGGTTTCGCAACAGACTTCGCCGCAGTACTAGGCGCTGCTGACAGCGACTTAACACTTCTAGCACCTGATAACGATGCTTTTACGGATTTAGGTGATATTTCTGGAGTATCAACAGATGCCTTAGAACAAATTTTATTAAACCATGTTATAGCAGGAGGAATACAGTCCTCTGCATTATCTACAACATATAGCACAACATTAGCTTCATACTCAGATACTGATAATAATATAAGTATCTATATCAATACAGATGACGGTGTTGCATTTAATGGTATATCTTCTGTATCAACGGCAGATATTATTGCAAGTAACGGAGTAATTCATATTGTCGATACAGTAATAACTATACCTAGTGTAGTGACTTTTGCAACTGCTGACCCAAACTTTTCTACATTAGTATCTGCTTTAACAGAACTAACCCCAGAAACAGATTTTGCGGGAATACTGAGTACTGATTTAGGTACCGACCCTGCTCCTTTTACAGTTTTTGCGCCAACAAATACCGCTTTTGATGCACTGGATGCTATCCCATCAGAAGATCCTCTTACGTCGGTACTACAATATCATGTAGTTTCTGGAGTTAATGTAAGAGCAGAGGATCTAACAAATGGCCAAGTTGTTACAACATTAGAAACGGGTACTTTTACTGTTAACATCGGAGATGATGTTACAATTACAGATGAAGCCGAAGGAACTAGCACAGTAACTGCAACAAATGTACAAGCCTCTAATGGGGTAATACATGTTATAGATACAGTACTTATTCCTGATAGTATCTTATAAATCTCATTTTTGGGAAATCGAATTAATTAGACATAGGTTAGGGTAAATAATTTTACTTGAGCGAAAAAGATCACAAACTCAACTCGTTCTCCCCCCAGCGTGTCTAGTGACTGCGGTCAGAAAGAATTTTTAATTAATTCTTTCTGATCGCTTTTTTTTTAGTAGTGTAACCATTAAATCGTTTACTAAGCAAAATCACAAAGAATACTGAATACTCGAACATAGATATACAGTCAAAATATCAAGCAAAAATGCGTATTGTCAATTTCCTGTATTTCTTAAAATTGTTATCAAAATTTGGATAGAAAAATTTACTTATATAATTCTATAATTCCATTCTTTATTTATACACTTCAAATCCTTAAATTTGCACCTAATCTATCGATAACGTTGGATTTTTTAAAATAAGAAAGATATATGTTTGATAATTTAAGTGATAAGCTAGACAAGGCATTACATATTCTCAAGGGTCATGGACAGATAACAGAAGTAAATGTTGCTGAGACACTTAAGGAGGTACGTCGAGCGTTGGTTGATGCTGATGTAAATTATAAAATTGCAAAAGAATTTACAGCTACTGTAAAAGAGAAAGCATTAGGGCAAAATGTATTAAAAAGCCTTAAACCTGGACAATTAATGGTGAAGTTAGTCAAGGATGAACTAACTAAATTGATGGGTGGTGATGTTGCAGGAGTTGATTTATCAGGTAATCCCTCAATTATTTTGATGTCTGGATTACAAGGTTCTGGTAAAACCACTTTTTCTGGAAAACTTGCCAATTTTCTTAAAACAAAAAAAACAAAAAAACCGCTTCTTGTAGCATGTGATGTATATCGTCCTGCCGCTATTGATCAATTACATGTGGTAGGAGATCAAATCGGTGTTGAAGTTTTTAGTGATAGAGGCAATAATGATCCCGTAGCCATTGCAAAATCTGGTATTGACCATGCAAAAGCAAATGGGTTTAACGTAGTTATTATTGATACCGCAGGACGTTTGGCTGTTGATGAGGCAATGATGACCGAGATTGCAAATATTCATAAAGCCATTACACCCAATGAAACTCTATTTGTTGTAGATTCAATGACAGGGCAAGATGCCGTAAATACAGCAAAAGCCTTTAATGACATACTTAATTTTGACGGGGTAATCCTTACCAAACTTGATGGTGATACACGTGGAGGAGCTGCCATATCAATAAAATCTGTAGTTAATAAACCTATTAAGTTTATAGGTACTGGCGAAAAAATGGAGGCGATAGATGTATTCTATCCTTCGCGTATGGCTGATCGTATTTTGGGTATGGGAGACGTTGTATCTCTTGTAGAAAGGGCTCAAGAACAATTTGACGAAGAAGAAGCAAGGAAGCTTCAAAAGAAAATTGCAAAAAACCAATTTGGATTTGATGATTTTCTAAAGCAAATTCAACAAATAAAAAAAATGGGGAATATGAAAGACCTCATTGGCATGATCCCGGGAGCAGGAAAAATGATGAAAAATATGGATATCGATGATGATGCCTTTAAACACATAGAAGCTATTATTCACTCTATGACACCAGAAGAAAGATCTAAGCCACAGATTATCAATTCAAGTAGAAAAAAACGTATCGGCAAAGGATCAGGAACATCAATACAACAAGTAAATCAACTTCTTAAACAATTTGATCAAATGAGTAAAATGATGAAAATGATGCAAGGAGGAGGCGGAAAGCGTATGATGCAAATGATGGGAAAAATGCAATAATCAATTATTTAAGCGCAAGTTAAAACAAAGGTAAATAGGGGAAATGGAAGTATTAGACGGAAAAAAAGTCAGTAACGATATCAAGGACGAAATCGCGTTAGAAGTTCAAAAAATGAAAGAACGCGGAGAAAAAGTACCGCATCTTGCAGCAGTGCTTGTAGGTAATGATGGCGCAAGCCTTACATATGTAGGCAGCAAAGTTAAAGCATGTGAACGCATAGGGTTTGAATCTACTTTGGTAAAAATGCCCAGCACTACAAGTGAAGTTGAACTTTTGGCAAAAATTAAGGAACTTAATGAAAATGATGACATCGATGGCTTTATAGTACAATTACCGCTGCCTCCGCAAATAGATACCCAAAAAGTTCTTCTATCAGTAAACCCTGACAAAGATGTTGATGGTTTTCATCCGATGAATTTTGGTAAAATGGCATTAGATATGTCTACATTTATCCCAGCAACACCTTTTGGTATCTTAGAATTGTTAGAACGTTACAATGTAGACACTAAAGGAAAACACACGGTAGTTATAGGAAGGAGCCATATTGTAGGAAGACCTATGAGTATTTTAATGGGGCGCAAAGGGTGGCCTGGCAATTCTACTGTAACTCTTACTCATAGTCACACCAAAAACATTACTCAAATCATATCTCAAGCGGACATCGTAATCTCTGCCCTTGGAGTTCCCAACTTCTTAAAAGCTGAAATGGTTAAAGATGATGCTGTAGTAATTGACGTAGGAATAACAAGAGTTCCTGACGAAAATAGTAAAAAAGGATATAAGATTGTAGGAGATGTAGATTACGAAAGAGTAAGCGAAAAGGCCTCTTTTATCACTCCTGTGCCAGGAGGAGTAGGTCCTATGACCATCGCAATGCTACTCAAAAACACTCTTCTAGCCAGAGAAAGACATCGCAACGCAAGTAAATAAATACATATTATAGTAGATTTTAAAAACAACAAACCCCGAATAATTTTAATTATTCGGGGTTTGTTGTTTTTATCCAATCTTATTTCTACAACTTATTAAAAACTTAACGTTATGCTATAGGATTTACTTAAACATCTAATCTTAAAAAAAATCGTGACATATAATCCCACCTTTTATACTATAATCCTGTTTTATATATACATATCTATAAACAAAGTTATAGTAATGAAATCTATATTACGCACTCTACCGCAACAGTAAAACAACTACATTATTACTAGTTTTCAAGAAACTTAAAAATCTATATTTCTATTCTAAAACTTTAATCAATATCATCAAACTATTGACCAAAAAAAGCCAAAACAAAGTAATTTAATTACTAAGTCCTGGCTTTTGAATATCCTAATTCTTTTATAATAAAAACAAAAGACTAAATTTTATCATTATTATAAAACAAGAATAATCAGGACTCATAAAAGAATCCTGATTAAACTGTTACATTTATATTTTGGTGATTAAAATGTATGTAGTTTTTATTCTATATATGCTTTTATAGCATATACTATATAATCTTAATTATCATTAAAATCTTGCGGAGAAATGTCATCTTGCTGACCATTACCTAATTCTCCATTTGGTAATAAATCTAATGATAAGTTATATGATGGTACATTAATACCTTTACTAGTTTTTACCGTATTAAAATCTAGTATTTGTGCACTCTTTTCATATAATGCATTCTTAGTAAATGTTCCGAATCTCTTACCATTCTTTTCAGTTTCTTTCCATTCTCTACCGTAAGCAATTTTAAGGTAGTATTCACCTTCTGGTATGTTTCTGATAAACTGAGTAGTATTAGTATTAATATAAGTAACACGTACCAACTCGTCTTGGTCTTTTGTCTTGCCCATTTTATACATCTTACAAACTACCTCAGTATTTTTACCTACTCTAATTTTAAGGTAGTTATCTAACTTGTAATCAAACTTACCTTTAAAATTAAATGATTTAGGCGTAGCACCAGACTTGTATGTTTTTTTCTCCCAACTAGAATACTTGTCCTCTCTTGTAACGGACATAGTACCTGATCTAGATGGTGATGATGAACCAGAACCATATGAAGGAGTTACTGATTCTATTGGAGCTGAAGCTGTACTAATTCCCTTAGCAGCTCTTCTATTAGCTTCTTCAACAGCTCTTCTTGTTTCTTCTGTATCGGCTAATGCTCTTCTGGCAGCGTCATCCTTAGATCTTCTGGCAGCTTCTGCATCTGCTATAGCTTTGGCAGCATTTGCCTCTGCTTCTCTTTTTAAACGTTCAGCATCGGCGATTGCTCTTCTTGCTGCTTCTTCTGCAGCCTTTTTGGCAGCCTCTGCTTGTGCAATTGCTCTTGCTGCGGCTTGTTTTGCAGCTTCTCGTTTTGCAGCAGCTTCTGCTGCAGCTCTCTCTGCGTCGGCAATTCGACTATCTTCGGTCAATAGTTTGGTTATGACAAAACCGTTCATACTTTTGAACTGAATTGCACTCCAGTCACCATAGTTAGAACTCATTACATAAACTTGAGTCCCTTGAGGAACTTCAGCAATAATGTTAAAATTTAATCCGGGACCACTTCGAACCTCCAGTTTTTGGGCAGACATTAAGTATTGTCCGTCCTGAGCATGCGCAGTCGAAAACGTAATCACCAAAAGCAGAATAAATGTAAAAATAGACTTCATATCTCTTGTTTTTAAGTAGATTGGGTTATAATTTATTTTAATTTAATTTTCTAAAAACTAAAAAATTTTCTTAAAAGTTATGTTTCAAAAAGAGTGCCAAACAGAGTTTTAATCTTTTTAACACAATTTTTACAATGTCTACTAACATTATAAAACACAACATTTTAAAAGAACTTTTTTGAATCTAACTATCTAATTTTTAGTGTTTTAAATGATCTTTTCTAGATCAAAACTTTATTGTTTTCTATTAAAACACTGAAAAGAAAACCATTAAATCATATTCAAAAGTAGTGTTTTATTATTAAAAACACAACTTGTTTTCATTTTATTTACACAAAAATAGCAATTTATTTCCATTGATTTGTGTTTTTAAACGATTTTTTTATGTCTTACATCGGATTTAAACACATCCTCTAGGAAATTTCGTCGGCCTTTACTTTTGTGGGTTCATAATTTCTTAAAATTAGCATAAAACAAAACAAACTAGCATATCTTAAGCCCATATACAAGTAATAACTTACAAAATATAATTTACTATTCTTGATACCCTTTTACTTGATCAGCTCAGGGAATTTTTTTTGAAATCTTTTTAATCTTGGTATTGATACATTTCGTATATAAGGGTTATTTGGATTTCTTTTTTCATAATCCTGATGATACTCCTCTCCTTTCCAAAATTTTTGAAATGGTACTATTTCTGAAGCAATATTTCTATTTAGTGCTTTACTCAATTTTTCTTTCTTTTCTTCAATTATCTTTTTTTGTGTTTCATTTTGATAAAAAATAATAGACCTATACTGAGATCCGTGATCAGGTCCTTGCCCATTTATTTGTGTTGGGTTTTGCGAGCCAAAATACACATCCACCAGTGTAGCGAAAGAAACAATTTTAGGATCATAAATCACCTCTACTGCTTCAGCATGACCGGTACGTCCGGTATTACTAGACTCATAAGTAGGGTTACTGGTATGCCCCCCAGAATATCCAGATATAGATTCTTCTACACCAATAACACTTTCATAAATAGCTTCTACACACCAAAAGCATCCGCTTGCAAAATACGCTCTTTCTAACCCATTGATTGATGCAACCTCAATTGGATCTCTATCCTGAACAGAATAATTTTCTTTCTTTTGCGATTGGCCATTGCTCTGGCAGCCAATCAACATTGTAATACTATACAATACAAACAAAACCTTTTTCATAATAAATTTTATTATTTGGTCTGATTTTCTAAAAAAACCTTTCATCCAATATAGTATAACACCAATATTAATACTATTAAAATTGCATGAAAAGATAATAAGAATCTTCAAACATTCTATTACACTATTATTAAGGAAACAAATAACATTACATGTTCATTTATCTAATATTTTTTTGAACAAAAGACAAAAAACTTAGGCATCTAAAGCTCCTTTCTTTAAATATAACTACATATAAAATCCACAAAGTTATTAAATACGTAATTCTTCAGCCCTATTTATTCTGGACCCAATATACTATACTACATATTCCAATCCATTCTTATTGAATGCAATTTATGTGTTTTTACATACAAAATAATTTTAATTTTGATCGTCCAACTATATTTAATAAAAAAGCACCCACAAAATTATTTGCAGGTGCTTTTTGTTCAATAAATTAAATTGAATTAGTTCATGATATAACTAATTCTACCTTTTTCTAGCGTTCAGATACTGGTTTAAATTCTCTGTGCGTCTCTCCAGTATATATCTGTCTTGGTCTACCGATTGGTTCCTTACGCAATCTCATTTCTCTCCATTGTGCAATCCATCCTGGTAATCTTCCCAAAGCAAACATCACGGTAAACATTTCTGTTGGTATCCCTAAAGCTCTGTAGATAATCCCAGAATAAAAATCAACATTTGGATATAACTTTCTTTTTACAAAATATTCGTCTTGTAACGCAACTTCTGATAATCCTTTTGCTATATCAAGAACTGGATCTTCAATTCCTAAATCACCTAAAACTTCATCAGCAGATTTTTTGATGATTTTAGCTCTTGGATCAAAGTTCTTGTATACTCTATGACCAAAGCCCATTAAACGGAAAGGATCGTTCTTATCTTTAGCTTTATCAATATATCTTGCGGTATCTCCTCCATCTTCCTTTATAGCTTCTAACATCTCTATAACTGCTTGATTAGCACCCCCATGAAGAGGACCCCATAAAGCAGATATCCCAGCTGATAAAGATGCAAACAACCCTGCATGAGAAGAACCTACTATCCTTACTGTTGAAGTTGAACAATTCTGCTCATGATCAGCATGAAGAATTAATAACTTATCTAATGCATCATTAACAATTTTATTTGCTTCATATGCTTTGTTAGGCTTCGCAAACATCATTTTATGTAAGTTCTCTACATACCCTAATGAACTATCTCCATAATCTAATGGAAGACTTTTTCTTTTACGCATTGCCCAAGCTGCAAGCACAGGAAATTTTGCCATAATTTTAACAATGGCATCATACATTTCCTCTTCAGACTCTACATCAACAGAATCTGGATTAAAAGCAATTAATGCACTAGTCAAAGATGATAAAACTCCCATCGGGTGAGCACTTTTAGGAAACCCATCAAGAATCTTCTTCATATCCTCTTCTACATGGGATTCTTCCTTTATATCTTTATCAAATTTTTCTAATTGAGCTGCAGTTGGTAGTTCACCAAAAATTAACAAATATGCCACTTCTAAAAAGTCACCTTTCTCTGCTAATTCTTCGATCGAATATCCTCGATATCTTAGTATCCCTTTCTCACCGTCTAAAAAAGTAATAGCACTTTCGCAACTTCCGGTATTTTTGTATCCAGGATCAAGTGTCGTAATACCACCCGTAGCACCTCGAAGTGTTTTAATATCGATTCCTAATTCATTCTCTGTTCCTTCTATGATGGGAAACTCATATTTCTTACCGTCGATTTCTAACGTAGCTATTTTTGACATTTGATTATTTTAGAATTTTACTGTTATAATAAGGGCTGCTAAATTACAAAATATAGTGTTAATAAATTATTAACAAACTATCTATTTTACACTTAGTAGACCACTTTAAAAGTATTGATAAAAAAACGAGGATTTATTGAAAATCCTCGTTTTAAATACTATTAATTTTCTTAATTAACTATAATTAGCTTGTGTTTATTATTTCACTTTAAATGCTTTTTCTTGAGGATAATAAGCAATAGTACCTAATTCTTCTTCTATTCGAAGTAACTGATTGTATTTTGCCATTCTATCACTACGCGATGCAGAACCCGTTTTGATTTGCCCTGTATTCAATGCAACAGCCAAATCAGCAATTGTATTATCTTCAGTTTCTCCTGATCGGTGTGACATTACTGATGTGTACCCCGCATTGTGCGCCATATTTACGGCAGCTATTGTTTCTGTTAGCGTACCTATCTGATTCACTTTTATTAATATAGAATTCGCTGTACTACTTTCAATACCTCTTGATAATCGCTCAACATTAGTAACAAATAAATCATCACCTACCAATTGTACTTTATCACCTATTTTATCTGTTAGATATTTCCATCCTTCCCAGTCATTTTCATCCATCCCATCTTCTATAGAAATAATTGGGTATTTTGATGCTAACTCTGCCAGATAATCTGCTTGTTCTTCACTTGTTCTTATAACTCCTGTATCACCCTCAAACTTTGTGTAATCATATTTACCGTCGACATAAAATTCTGCAGCCGCACAATCCAAAGCTACCATTACATCATCTCCTAACTTATAACCTGCTTTCTCAACAGCCAAAGCGATTGAATCTAATGCATCCTCGGTACCATCAAGAGTTGGTGCAAAACCTCCTTCATCTCCTACTGCTGTACTTAAGCCTCTATCGTGCAACACTTTCTTTAAATTATGAAAAATTTCTGTTCCCATTTGCATGGCATGAGTGAAGTTTTTCGCTTTTACGGGCATCACCATAAATTCTTGAAATGCTATAGGTGCATCACTGTGCGAACCTCCATTGATAATATTCATCATAGGAACTGGAAGTGTATTTGCACTCACCCCACCTACATAACGATACAATGGCATATTCAGCTCATTTGCAGCGGCTTTTGCTGCTGCTAGAGAAACTCCTAAAATTGCATTAGCTCCTAACTTTGACTTATTGGGTGTACCATCCAATTCGATCATTGTCTGATCTAACAAGTTTTGGTCAAATATGGAATATCCTAATAATTCTTCAGCAATTATTGTATTTACATTTTCGACAGCTTTGAGAACTCCTTTCCCCATATATGACGAACCTCCGTCTCTTAATTCTACAGCTTCGTGTTCTCCTGTTGATGCTCCAGAAGGAACTGCTGCTCTTCCTAAAATACCATTTTCGGTTATGACATCTACTTCTACGGTTGGGTTTCCTCGAGAATCAAGGATCTGTCTAGCGTGAATATTAATAATTACACTCATGTTTTTGATTTATTTTGTTGGATAATTTTAATTATTTGCAATATACAAAACCGGTAAATTCTAGCCTCTTGAAAAATACTTAATTTAACACTCAAAATACAGTGATATCAATAAGTAGCCATCTAAAACGTTATAGAATTCAGTATACCAATTCTAAGCCTCAATTAATGCGAATACAATAATTTTATGACGTAATTTTTGCGTTTTTTATGTTTTCAATAAACTGATCAAATAGATATACAGAATCATTTGGTCCAGGACTAGCTTCGGGATGATATTGTACTGAGAAACAATTTTTATTTTTTATTCTTATCCCTGCAACAGTATTATCATTAAGATGAACATGTGTTATTTCAACATTCTCATTTTTTTCTGTCTCTTCTCTATTAATAGCGAAACCATGATTCTGAGAAGTAATTTCACCTTTACTGGTAACTAGATTTTTAACAGGATGATTAATGCCTCTATGTCCATTATGCATTTTATATGTCCCTATACCATTAGCTAATGCAATGACTTGATGCCCTAAACAGATTCCGAACAGAGGCAAATCATTCTTTAATATCTCTTTAGCTGTAGCAATCGCTTCTGTTAAAGGCTCTGGATCACCAGGTCCATTGGATAAGAAATACCCATCAGGTCCCCATTCACTTATTTCTGCAAAAGAAGAATTATATGGAAATACTTTTATATAAGCATCCCTCTCAGAAAGGTTACGTAGAATATTCTTCTTTATCCCAATGTCTAAAGCTGAAATTTTATAAGTTGCTTCTGGGTTCCCTACAAAATAAGGTTCTTTTGTAGAAACTTTAGAAGCTAACTCTAATCCATTCATATCTGGCACTGCTGCCAACTGTTTTTTCAAATTGTCGATATCATCAATTTCTGTAGAGATCACAGCATTCATAGCCCCATTGTCTCTTACATAACTCACCAAAGCGCGTGTATCGACATCAGAAATAGCTAATAAATTATTCTTTTCTAAAAAATCCTGTAATGAACTATCGGCTAGATCTCTAGAAAACTCGTAGCTAAAATTCTTAACAATAAGACCGGATATTTTTATAGAATCAGACTCTATTTCATCCTTGTTTGCACCATAATTACCAATATGAGCATTTGTAGCTATCATTAGCTGTCCATAATAAGAGGGATCAGTAAAAATCTCTTGATACCCTGTCATACCGGTGTTAAAACACACTTCTCCAAAAGCACTTCCCTCTCTTCCAACTGCTTTACCATAAAAAGTTGTTCCGTCTGCTAGTAATAAGATTGCTTTTTTTCGGGATTGATATTTTGTCATTGTAAACTGTATTTGTACTAAATTTTCTTAAGTGAAAATTAAAATTTATAAAAATTTCAAAAAAAAAGGATAAACGACTAAACGTTTATCCTTTGATTATTATGTGCAATTCACATATTCATTTATTCTTCTTCTGAATTAGTTACTTCAGCTGCAGGAGCGGCATTAGCTTTTTTAGATCTTCCTCTTCTAGTCGATTTCTTTTTAGCTGGTTTTCCTGCGTTATAGAGCTCGTTGAAGTCAACCAACTCTATCATCGCCATATCCGCGTTATCTCCTAAACGATTTCCAAGTTTGATAATTCTAGTGTAACCACCTTGTCTATCACCTACTTTTGTTGCAACATCTCCAAATAAATCAGCAACAGCGTACTTATTTCGCAAACGACTAAAAACTATTCGTCTGTTATGCGTTGACTCTGCTGTAGTCGCATTATTTTCTGCTTTGGCTTTAGTTATTAAAGGCTCTACGAATTGTTTAAGTGCTTTTGCCTTAGCAACTGTAGTGTTAATCCTTTTATGCTCAATTAATGAACATGCCATATTAGCCAACATCGCCTTACGATGCGCAGTCTTTCTTCCTAAGTGATTTACTTTCTTCCCGTGTCTCATGACATTTAATTTTAATCATCATCTTGCTACAACCCATTTTGAGGAGCAAATTATGACGAGTTAGTCTTTATCTAATTTATATTTAGAAAGATCCATACCAAAGTTTAAACCTTTAACATTAACAAGCTCTTCTAGCTCAGTTAAAGATTTCTTACCAAAGTTACGGAACTTCATTAAATCATTTTTATTGTAAGATACCAAATCTCCTAATGTATCTACTTCTGCTGCTTTCAAACAATTCAGAGCTCGTACGGATAAATCCATATCTATTAGCTTTGTTTTCAGCAATTGACGCATATGTAATGATTCTTCATCATATGTTTCTGTCTGAGCAATTTCATCAGCTTCTAAAGTAATACGCTCATCAGAAAATAACATAAAGTGATGAATCAATATTTTTGCAGCCTCAGTTAATGCATCTTTAGGATGTATAGAACCATCGGTAACTATTTCGAAAACCAATTTTTCATAATCCGTTTTTTGCTCTACACGATAGTTTTCAATACTGTACTTTACGTTCTTTATAGGAGTATAAATAGAATCAGTAAATATTGTACCAATAGGAGCATTTGCTTTCTTATTCTCTTCGGCAGGCACATAACCTCTTCCTTTCTCTATAGTAATTTCAAGGTTTAAAGCTACCTTTTTATCCATATTACAGATAACCAAATCAGGATTCAACACTTGAAATCCAGAAATAAACTTCTGAAAATCTCCTGCAGTTAACTGCTCTTGACCAGATATAGAAATTGTAACTGATTCATTATCTATATCCTCTATCTGGCGCTTAAAACGTACTTGTTTTAGATTTAAAATAATTTCTGTAACATCCTCAACTACTCCAGAGATAGCAGAAAACTCATGCTCTACTCCTTCGATTCTTAGAGAAGTTACAGCAAAGCCCTCAAGAGAAGATAACAAAACTCTTCGCAAAGCGTTACCAACCGTTAATCCGTAGCCTGGTTCTAATGGTCTAAATTCAAATTTACCATCGAACTCAGTTGAGTCGATCATGATAACTTTATCGGGCTTTTGAAAATTTAATATTGCCATATTATTGTTTCTTCTTAGAGTTATTACTTAGAGTATAATTCGACGATGAATTGTTCATTAATGTTCTCAGGAATTTGAATTCTACCTGGAACCGATACAAAAGTACCTTGTTTAGTATCATTATTAAAAGTAATCCATTCGTAAACGCTACTATTATTTGATAACGCATTTTGAATTACCTCTAAAGATTTTGACTTTTCTCTTACTCCTACAACATCTCCTGCTTTCAACTGATATGATGGAATATTTACTTGTTGTCCATTTACAGTTATATGTCTGTGTGATACTAATTGTCTTGCCCCTCTTCTAGAATTCGCCAATCCCATTCTGTATACAACATTATCTAATCGAGATTCACATAATTGAAGTAGCACTTCACCAGTAATCCCCTGAGACCTTGTTGCCTTCTCAAACATATTTCGGAATTGTCTTTCTAAAACACCATAGGTATATTTAGCTTTTTGCTTTTCCATTAATTGGATTGCATATTCACTTTTCTTACCTCTACGTCTGTTATTACCATGTTGTCCCGGAGGGTAATTTCTTTTTTCGAATGATTTGTCATCTCCGAATATCGCTTCACCAAATTTACGAGCGATTTTAGTTTTTGGACCAGTATATCTTGCCATTATTAAAATTTTATTATTGAGAGTGGTTATGAATTAAGGTCACTTTCCTTCGATACCCATTTTTGTCCCTCATTTAGATTACTTACTTTTTATATCCTAAAGATCCTGAACACAAGTTTCAGGATTCTTAATTGTAATTACACTCTACGTCTTTTAGGAGGACGACAGCCATTATGCGGCATTGGTGTAACATCAATAATTTCAGACACCTCGATACCAGAATTATGAAGAGAACGAATTGCAGACTCTCTACCGTTTCCAGGACCTTTTACGTACACCTTAACTTTTTTCAATCCAGCTTCAATTGCAACTTTAGATGCATCTTCAGCCGCTAGTTGTGCTGCATAAGGAGTATTCTTCTTTGATCCTCTAAAACCCATTTTACCGGCAGATGACCAAGAAATTACATCTCCTTTTTTATTTGTTAACGAAATAATTATGTTGTTAAAAGAAGCGGTTACATGAGCTTCTCCTACTGATTCAACAATTACTTTACGTTTTTTTGAAGTTGACTTTGCCATACTACTTATTATTTAGTTGCTTTTTTCTTGTTAGCAACTGTTTTTCTTCTTCCTTTACGTGTTCTAGAGTTATTCTTAGTACGTTGCCCTCTAAGTGGTAAACCTGCTCTATGTCGGATACCTCTATAACACCCTATATCCATAAGACGTTTTATATTCAACTGTACTTCAGAACGCAATTCTCCTTCGATAGTATAGTTTCCTACAGCTTCACGAATACGACCAATCTGATCATCATCCCAGTCAGAAACTTTTAAATTTACATCTACTTTAGCAGTGTCTAAAATTTCTTTAGCTCTACTTCTGCCAATTCCGAAGATATAGGTTAACGCTATAACTCCTCGCTTTTGTTTAGGTATATCTACCCCTGCAATTCTTGCCATAATTACCCTTGTCTTTGTTTAAATCTAGGATTCTTTTTATTAATCACGTAAAGTCGGCCTTTTCTACGTACAATCTTGCACTCGGCACTTCTCTTTTTTATCGACGCTCTTACTTTCATCTTTTCGTTTTTTTATTTCCAGACTATAACTGAATATATTCTAGAAGATCTCAGTAACAAGATTTTTCAGCCTGCAAAATTACACAAAAAATCTTAATTTACAATATTCTTAATTTATTTAGTATCTATATGTTATTCGAGCTTTACTTAAATCGTAAGGACTCATCTCTAACTTTACTTTATCTCCAGGTAATAATTTAATATAATGCATACGCATTTTTCCTGATATGTGCGCTGTTACCACATGGCCATTTTCTAATTCTACACGAAACATTGCATTTGATAATGCTTCAATGATACTGCCATCTTGTTCTATTGCTGGTTGTTTTGCCATTATGCTACTGCTTTACGGTTTTTACCAGTTTTCATTAATCCATCATAATGTCTATTTAACAAATACGAATTGACTTGTTGCATCGTATCTATGGCAACACCCACCATAATCAAAAGTGATGTTCCTCCAAAGAAAAGCGCCCAGCCTTGCTGTACATTAAGCAACTTCACCGCTATTGCAGGAAATATTGCTACTAGAGCTAGAAAAATAGAACCTGGCAAAGTTATTTGAGACATAATCTTATCAAGATACTCAGATGTTTCGCTTCCTGGACGAATTCCGGGAATAAAACCTCCGCTTCTCTTCAAATCATCTGCCATTTTATTGGTTGGTACTGTGATTGCTGTATAAAAATATGTAAACACAATAATTAAAAGGGCAAACAACAAGTTATACCACAAACCAAACATATCACTAAAAGCAGCCTTTATAGTTTGAGAAGTCTCAGAATCAGAAAGACCAGCTACCGCGGAAGGCACAAACATAATTGCCTGAGCAAAAATGATAGGCATTACTCCTGAAGCATTTAATTTTAATGGGATATACTGACGTGATCCAAAAACATTTTTTTCATAACCACCACCAGCAGTTCTCCTTGCATATTGAACAGGTATTTGTCTTACTGCCATTACAAGTAATACTGAAGCCAAAATAATCACAAACCATATTACTAATTCTATTAGAACCATGATCATTCCTCCACCATCACCTGATACTCTGGAAGAAAAGTTCTGTACAAAAGATTGTGGTAATGTTGCTATAATTCCAACCATTATTAATAATGATATACCATTTCCAATACCTTTGTCTGTAATCTTCTCACCCAACCACATTGCAAACACACAACCCGTAGATATAATAATTACAGAAGATACAACAAAAACAGTTTGATTAGGAATTATGAAAGCCTGAGACGGCAAAGTAGCAAACAAATTATAAATATAACCTGGTCCTTGAACCAAGGTAATAGCAATTGTTAACCAACGCGTAATTTGATTAATTTTTTTCCTACCACTTTCACCTTCTTTCTGTAATTTTTGCAAATAAGGAATTGCAATTCCCATTAGTTGAACAACAATAGAGGCGGATATATATGGCATAATACCAAGTGCAAAAACCGAAGCATTGGCAAAAGCCCCCCCTGTAAATGCATTTAGCAACCCTAATAAACCATCTTGCGTTTGAGTTCCAAGATTTGCTAATTCTGAAGCATCAACTCCAGGAAGTACTACTTGTGCTCCGAAGCGATAAACTAAAAGAAGACCTAGCGTAACTAAGATTCTATTTTTTAGTTCTTCAATTTTCCAAATGTTTTTTATTGTATCAATAAATTTCATGAATTGTCGATTATAGGGTTACTGCTTCACCACCAGCTGCTTCGATAGCTGCTTTTGCTGTGGCCGTAAATTTATGAGCTGAAACTTTTAATTTTGCCTTCAATTCACCTCTTCCTAATATCTTAACCAAATCATTCTTTCCAGCAAGGCGTGTAGCCAAAATAACATCTAAGTCCACAGTATCCTTAATCTTTCCATCATCCACTAATTTTTGTAGCGTGTCCAAATTAACACCTTGATACTCTTTTCTATTAATGTTTTTGAAACCAAACTTAGGCACACGTCTTTGAAGTGGCATCTGCCCTCCTTCAAAACCGATCTTTTTTGAATACCCTGAACGTGATTTAGCTCCTTTGTGTCCACGAGTTGCAGTTCCTCCTTTTCCAGAACCTTGTCCACGACCAACTCGTTTACTATTATTTTTTACCGAACCTGCAGCAGGTTTTAAGTTACTTAAATCCATTTGCTTATTTTATTTTGTTTCTATTGAAACTAAATGTTTAACTTTATTTACCATCCCTAGGATATTAGGAGTATCTTCATGCTCCACTACCTGGCCGATTTTTTTTAGACCAAGAGCCTCTAAGGTTCTTTTTTGTCTTTGAGTACGGTTAATCGCACTTTTTACTTTGGTAATTTTAATCTTTGCCATCGTTCCTAATTTATCCTTTAAACACTTTTTCAAGTGAAACACCTCTTTGAGCCGCTACTTGTTTTGCACTACGCATCTGAAGCAATGCATCAAAAGTAGCTTTTACAACATTATGCGGGTTAGATGATCCTTGATTTTTAGAAAGTACATCATGTACACCCACAGCTTCTAATACAGCACGTATAGCACCACCTGCTATAACCCCTGTTCCTGTTGCGGCAGGCATAAGTAGAACTCTTGCTCCACCATATTTACCTTTTTGTTCATGAGGTAATGTACCTTTTTGTAAAGGAATTCTAACTAGATTTTTCTTAGCATCTTCTACTGCTTTAGAAATAGCTTCGGCAACTTCTTTAGATTTTCCTAACCCATGGCCTACAACACCATTTTCATCACCAACCACTACAATAGCAGAAAAACCAAATGCTCTACCTCCTTTTGTTACTTTTGTAACACGTTGCACACCCACCAAACGATCTTTAAGCTCAAGTCCACTAGGTTTTACTAACTCTGCGTTTTTATATTTTTGATACATAATTTCTTAGAATTTAAGTCCTGCTTCTCTAGCACCGTCTGCCAATGATTTTACTCTACCATGATACAAATACCCTCCTCTATCGAAAGATACTGTATCTATTCCTGCTTGTTTAGCTTTTTCTGCAAGAGCTTTTCCTACTAAACTTGCTTTTTCTATTTTATTTCCAGCTGCTGCCGAAATATCTTTATCTCTTGAAGAAGCTGAACTGATTGTTTTACCAGTTACATCATCTATGATTTGTGCATAGATTTCTTTGTTACTTCTAAAAACAGATAATCTAGGACGTTGCGCCGTTCCGGTAACACTACCACGGATACGCTTTCTTATCTTTAATCTTCTTAAATCTTTTGAGAATGCCATAACTTCGTTATTATGCAGATTTACCTGCTTTTCTTCTTAATTGTTCTCCAACAAACTTAACTCCTTTTCCTTTGTATGGTTCAGGCTTACGGAAGCCTCTTATCTTGGCAGCCACCTGTCCTACTAATTGCTTATCATAGGAAGTTAATTTAATGATTGGGTTCTTACCTTTTTCAGAAATAGTTTCAATTTTTATTTCGGGTGCAACATTAATGACAATGTTGTGCGAAAAACCTAAGGCCAAATCTAACTTCTGTCCTTGATTTGAAGCTCTATACCCTACTCCAACTAATTCTAACTCCTTGGTAAAACCTTCAGAAACACCTTGAATCATATTATTAATCAAAGCTCTATATAATCCGTGCTTTGATTTATGATCTTTTGATTCACTAGGTCTCTCAAGAACAACCTGACCATCCTCTACTTTCACATCGATACTGTCGATATCTTGTGAAAGTTCACCTAATTTTCCTTTAACAGTAACAACATTACCTGTCACTTCTACAGTGACACCAGACGGAACAGTTACTGGATTTTTTCCTATTCTTGACATTTCTTTTTGTCTTTTTTACTGTTAATATACGTAGCAAAGTACCTCACCACCTACATTCTCTTGTCTTGCCTGTTTACCAGTCATAACACCATGAGATGTAGATATGATAGCAATTCCTAATCCATTAAGGATTCTAGGAACCTCACTTGAACCAGAATACTTACGTAAACCAGGCTTACTAATCCTCTGTAACTCTTTAATTACAGGTTCTTTAGTAAACTTATCATATTTGAGAGCTATTTTTATACTACCTTGTGTTGTATTGTCTTCAAATTTATAACTTAAAATATATCCTTGATCGAATAATATTTTTGTGATCTCTTTCTTAACCTTTGATGCAGGGATTTCCACAACTCTATGTTGTGCTCTATTTGCATTTCTAATTCTGGTTAAATAATCTGCTATAGGATCTGTATTCATTGTTTCTCCTTTATAATATTATTACCAACTAGCTTTAGTTACTCCTGGAATTAATCCTTTATTCGCCATCTCTCTAAATGTAACCCTTGAGATTCCAAATTGACGCATATATCCTTTTGGTCTTCCTGTTAGTTTACATCTATTATGCTTACGAATAGGAGAAGCATTTTTAGGCAATTTCTGTAATGCTTCATAGTCTCCAGCTTCTTTAAGAGCTTTTCGTTTCTCAGCATATTTAGCAACAGTCTTTGCTCTCTTCACCTCACGGGCTTTCATTGATTCTTTAGCCATAATTAATTCTTTTTAAAAGGTAATCCTAGTTGGGTTAACAATGATTTTGCTTCCTTATCAGTTTTAGCTGAAGTTTCGAAAGTAATATTCATTCCAGATATCTTATTTACTTTATCAATATCAATTTCTGGAAAAATAATCTGCTCAAGGATTCCTAGAGAATAATTACCTCTACCATCAAAACCAGTTGCTTTGATTCCACTAAAGTCTCTTACTCGAGGTAATGCAGATGTTACTAAACGATCAAGAAATTCATACATTTTTTCACCGCGCAAAGTAACTTTAGCACCTATAGGCATTCCCTTACGTAACTTAAATGTAGCAACATCTTTTTTAGATATAGTTGCAACAGCTTTTTGACCTGTAATAGTTGTTAATTCATCAACTGCATAGTCAATTAACTTCTTATCCGCTACTGCAGCACCAACACCTCTACTTACAACTATCTTCTTAAGTTTAGGTACTTGCATTACATTATCATAGCTGAATTCTTCTGTAAGAGCAGAAACTACCTTGTCCTTGTACTCTTGTTTTAATCTTGGGATATAAGCCATAACTATATTACTTCATTAGATTTTTTAGCAAATCTCACTTTCTTATCTCCTTCTACTCTATATCCTACTCTTGTTGTTTCTCCTTTTGAAGTTAACAATGATAAGTTAGAAATATGAATAGGTGCTTCTTGCTTTACGATACCACCTTGTGGATTCGTAGCGCTTGGCTTCTGGTGTTTTGAAACTAAGTTCACACCTTCTACAATCGCCTTGTTTTTATCCTTTAATACTTTCTGTACTGTACCTTCCTGACCTTTATTATCGCCAGCAATAACACGAACAGTATCTCCAGACTTAATTTTTAGCTTTGTCATCTTTTCGAATGTTTTAAAGCACCTCTGGTGCTAGTGAAACAATCTTCATGAACTGCTTATCACGAAGCTCTCTTGCCACAGGACCAAAAACACGTGTTCCTCTCATTTCTCCTGTTGGATTCAATAAAACACATGCATTATCATCAAAACGGATATAAGAACCGTCTGGTCTGCGTACTTCTTTCTTGGTACGAACTACAACTGCAGTTGAAACTGCTCCTTTTTTAATGTTTCCATTTGGAGTCGCTTCTTTAACACTGACAACTATTTTGTCTCCTACAGAGGCGTATCTTCTTTTTGTACCACCTAAAACACGGATAACTAAAACTTCTTTACCTCCGGTGTTATCGGCTACCTTTAATCTAGACTCTTGTTGTACCATAATTACTTCGCTCTTTCAATTACTTCTACTAATCTCCAGCACTTGGTTCTACTCATAGGTCTTGTTTCCATGATCTTTACGGTATCACCAATATTGCAGTCGTTTTTCTCATCGTGCGCAACATATTTTTTTGTTTTTAACACGAACTTTCCGTACATCGGATGCTTTACTTTTTTAACTTCAGAAACCACGATTGATTTCTGCATTTTGTTACTAGTAACAACACCTATACGCTCTTTTCTTAAATTTCTTTTTTCCATCTTTCAGCAGAATTAACCGTTTAATTCTCTTTTTGTTAGCTCTGTAGCAATTCTTGCAATAGATCTTCTTACTTTACGAATCTGTAAAGGGTTTTCTAATGGAGACATTGCATGAGCCATTTTTAAATCTGAATATGCTTTTTGAGATTTACCAAGCTCCTCTTGTAATGCAGCTGTAGATAATTCTTTTACTTCTGATTGTTTCATAGTCTCTCAAATATTAAGCTTGATAATCTCTAGCTACGATAAACTTAGTTTTTACAGGAAGTTTTTGAGCAGCAAGACGTAATGCTTCTTTCGCAACGTCATAAGGCACTCCACTTATTTCAAATAATATTCTTCCTGGTTTTACTACTGCAGCCCAATACTCTACAGCACCTTTTCCTTTACCCATACGTACTTCAAGAGGTTTTTTCGTGATAGGCTTATCCGGGAATATTTTTATCCACAGAGCACCCTCTCTCTTCATGTAACGAGTAGCAGAAATACGAGCTGCTTCTATTTGTCTGGCAGTAACAAAACTTGAATCTAATGATTTAATTCCGAAAGTTCCGTTAGAAAGTGTATGTCCTCTTTGAGAAAGACCTTTCATACGTCCTTTTTGTTGCTTACGGAATTTTGTTCTTTTAGGCTGTAACATTGTTAATTTACTTTAAAAAATTACTTTCTACGACGTGACTTATTATTACCACCACTTCGTCCACCTCGGTCACCTTTTCCTTGTTTCTTGGATAAACCAACTAAAGGAGAAAGCTCTCTCTTACCATATACTTCACCTTTCATAATCCACACTTTGACTCCCAGTCTACCATATGTAGTATGAGATTCTACCAAAGCATAATCTATGTCAGCTCTAAATGTAGATAAAGGAATACGACCTTCTTTGTAAGACTCTGAACGTGCCATTTCTGCACCATTCAAACGTCCTGAAATCTGAATCTTAATACCTTCTGCGTTCATTCTCATTGCAGCCGCAATAGCCATCTTTATAGCACGACGATACGAAATACGACTTTCTATCTGCCTTGCTACACTAGATCCAACTAAGAACGCATCAAGTTCTGGTCTTTTGATTTCAAAAATATTGATCTGAACTTCCTTATCTGTAATTTTCTTAAGCTCTTCTTTTAACTTGTCTACCTCCTGACCACCTTTTCCGATAATAATACCAGGTCTGGCAGTGGTGATAGTAACGGTTACAAGTTTAAGCGTACGCTCAATAATCACTCTTGATACACTAGCTTTTGATAAACGTGCGTGTACATACTTTCTAATCTTATCGTCTTCGGCTAATTTATCACCGTAGTCATTACCTCCGTACCAGTTGGATTCCCAACCTCTAATGATACCAAGGCGATTTCCGATTGGATTTGTCTTCTGTCCCATAGTCTATTATTAGCTTTGTGTATTATTTTTTGCTGCAACCACGATTGTAACATGATTAGAGCGTTTTCTTATTCTGTGCGCGCGACCCTGTGGAGCAGGACGAAGTCTTTTTAACATACTCCCCCCATCTACACGAATCTCTTTTACAAAAAGATCAGCATCTTCGATACTTGCATCTTCATTTTTCGCCTGCCAATTTGCAATTGCAGATAGCAAAAGTTTCTCTAAACGACGTGATGCTTCTTTAGGGCTAAATCTAAGAATATGAAGCGCCTTTTCAACTTTTTCACCACGTACAAGATCAGCTACTAAACGCATCTTACGAGGTGACGTAGGGCAGTTATTAAGTTTAGCAAAAGCAATTTGCTTTTTCTCTTCCTTAATTCTGTCTGCCATTTCTCTTTTACGAACTCCCATGACTTAAATTATTTTTTACCTTTATTTTTAGCACCAGCATGACCTCTAAAGGAACGCGTTGGCGAAAATTCTCCTAACTTATGACCCACCATGTTTTCTGTAACGTATACCGGTACAAACTGGCGACCATTATGAACTGCTATTGTCTGACCCACAAAATCTGGTGTAATCATCGAAGCTCTTGACCAAGTCTTAATTACTGACTTCTTATTAGCCTCTACATTAGCAGCTACTTTTTTCTCTAACTTATAGTGAACGTAAGGTCCTTTTTTTAATGAACGTGCCATATCTTATTATTTCTTTCTACGTTCTACAATATATTTATTACTCGCTTTCGTCTTAGAACGGGTTCTATATCCTTTAGCAGGAAGCCCTTTTCTAGAACGTGGATGACCTCCAGAGGAACGTCCTTCTCCACCACCCATAGGATGATCAACAGGGTTCATTGCTACTGGTCTTGTTCTAGGCCTACGACCTAACCATCTTGTTCTACCAGCTTTTCCTCCTACGATCAATTGATGATCACTATTTGATACAGCTCCTATTGTAGCCATGCAATTTACAAGAATCATCCTAACCTCTCCCGAAGGTAACTTTACCGTAGCAAATTTACCGTCTCGAGCCATAAGCTGAGCAAATGAACCAGCACTACGTGCCATCACAGCTCCCTGTCCTGGTCGTAATTCTATACATGAAATAATAGTACCCAATGGTATATCACTAAGAGGCATAGCATTTCCAATTTCAGGAGCAACATTATTTCCTGAAACTATATTCTGACCAACCTGCAAACCATTTTGAGCAATAACATAACGCTTTTCTCCATCTTGATAATTTAGAAGCGCTATAAATGCAGTTCTGTTTGGATCGTACTCTATTGTCGCTACAGTAGCAGGAATACCCTGCTTATCACGTTTAAAATCAATAATACGATACCTTCTTTTATGACCACCACCCTTGTAGCGCATGGTCATCTTTCCTTGACTGTTTCTACCTCCAGATCGTTTTTTCGGAGCCAAAAGGCTTTTTTCCGGCTTATCAGTAGTAATAGCGTCATACCCATTAACTACTCTAAAACGCTGACCTGGGGTAATTGGTTTTAATTTTCTTACTGACATTTTTTAGTCTTAAAGATTACTATATAAATCAATTACTTCACCATCCGCCACCTGTACAATTGCCTTTTTAAAAGCACTTGTTTTACCAGTAACCATACCCGTTTTTGTATAACGTGTACTACGATCTGGGCGGACATTTATTGTTCGAACTTTTGTAACAGATACACCATAAGCAGCCTCAACTGCTTTTTTGATCTCTACCTTATTCGCTCTTTTATCTACTACAAAACCATAGCGGTTAAACACCTCACTATCAGCAGTAGCTTTTTCCGTAATAATAGGTTTTATTAAGATACTCATGGCTTCTATTTACTTAAATTCGTTTCAATTCCTTTCAAAGAACTCTCAAAAATCACTACACTTCCTGCGTTAAGTATTTTATAAGTACTTAATTCTGAAGAAGTTATAACTTCTGATCCTTTTAAATTACGTGACGACAAATATACATTTTTATTTGGCTCAGCCAACACAAACAATGATTTTTTATCCTCAAGCCCTAAAGACTTTAAAATTTCGGTAAAATTCTTAGTCTTAATTGTGTCAAAACTAAAATCTTCTATTACCGTAATTGCCTTATCACTTGCCTTAATACTTAAAGCAGATTTACGCGCCAATCTTTTTAAGTTTTTATTCAACTTAAAAGAATAACTTCTTGGTCTTGGTCCAAAAACTCTACCTCCACCTTTAAAAACAGGAGATTTAATACTACCTGCCCTTGCAGTTCCGGTACCTTTTTGTTTTTTTATCTTTCTGGTACTACCAACAATCTCTGCTCTTTCCTTAGCCTTATGAGTACCTTGACGTTGATTTGCCAAATACTGCTTCACATCTAAGTACACAGCATGATCATTTGGCTCTATACCAAAAACAGCATCAGAAAGGTCTGCCTTTCTACCTGTTTCTTTTCCGTTAATATCAATTACCGCTACCTTCATTACTTCTGAATCGTTACATAAGCATTTTTATGTCCAGGAACACATCCTTTCACAACAAGTAAATTCTTTTCAGGAACCACTTTTAATACTTTTAAGTTTTGAATTTTTACTTGATCTCCGCCCATTCTTCCGGCCATCTTCATTCCTTTGAATACTCTTGCAGGATATGAAGCCGCACCAATAGAACCAGGAGCCCTCAATCTGTTATGTTGACCGTGAGTAGCTTGACCTACACCCGCAAAATTATGTCTCTTTACAACACCTTGAAAACCTTTTCCTTTTGACGTTGCAGAAACATCTACAAATTCTCCTTCAGCAAAATGATCTACTGTTACCGTATCTCCTAATTTGTACTCCTCCTCAAAACTTTTGAATTCGACAACTTTACGTTTAGCAACAGTTCCTGCTTTTTTAAAGTGACCTAAAGCCGCTTTAGTAGCATTTTTGTCTGCTTTGTCATCGAAACCTAATTGAATAGCATCATAACCATCAATTTCTTCAGTTCTGACTTGGGTCACGACACATGGTCCAGCTTCGATAACTGTACATGGAATATTCTTTCCATTTTCATCGAAAATGCTGGTCATACCGATTTTTTTTCCTATTAACCCAGACATATTTAAATTATTTATTAATTATTCTTATTATTTATTTTAACTCATATTGTAAACAACTCTTTACAAAAAAACAGGGTTAAAAAACACTTCAACCCTGAATGTATTTTTTTTGCCGTTTTTCCCTCGCACGCAGCTTGGGACATTTTCTGTAAGGATACTGCTTACATTAAAGTTCTATCACACTTTAATCTCTACCTCTACTCCACTTGGTAATTCTAGCTTCATTAACGCATCAATTGTTTTTGAAGAAGAACTATAAATATCTAATAATCTCTTATAAGAACTTAATTGAAATTGCTCTCTAGATTTTTTATTTACGTGTGGTGAACGTAGCACTGTGAAAATCTTTTTATGTGTTGGTAAAGGAATTGGCCCAGTTACTACAGCTCCCGTACTCTTTACCGTTTTTACGATTTTTTCAGCAGACTTATCCACCAAATTATGATCGTAAGATTTTAGTTTTATTCTAATTTTTTGACTCATTTCTGTAATAATTAAGCGTTAACTCCTTTTGCTGCTGCAATAACCTCTTCTGATATATTAGAAGGAGTTTCTGCATAGTGAGAAAATTCCATTGTTGATGTTGCTCTACCCGAAGATAATGTTCTCAATGTAGTAACATATCCAAACATTTCAGAAAGTGGCACAGTTGCTTTTACAGTTTTTGCACCTGCACGATCACCCATATCACTAACTTGTCCTCTACGACGGTTAAGATCCCCAACTATATCACCCATATTCTCTTCTGGAGTAATAACTTCTAATTTCATAATTGGCTCCATAATTACCGCTTTCGCAGCTTTTGCAGAGTTTTTAAACCCTAACTTAGCAGCCAATTCAAATGACAACTGATCAGAATCCACATCATGATAAGAACCATCTTTTAGTGTCACCTTAACAGCATCCACTTCATATCCTGCCAACGGCCCATTTACCATTGCCATTTTAAATCCTTTCTCAATTGACGGTATAAATTCCTTAGGAACATTACCCCCCTTGATTGTAGACTCAAATTGAAGTCCTACTTGACCTTCATCAGCAGGCTCAATAGTAAACACAATATCTGCAAATTTACCACGACCACCAGATTGCTTTTTATATACTTCTCTGTGATCTGCTGATTGAGTAATAGCTTCTTTATATTCAACCTGAGGTTGACCTTGATTAACCTCAACTTTAAACTCACGTTTAAGACGATCTACAATAATATCAAGGTGAAGCTCACCCATTCCAGAAATAATTGTTTGACCAGAAGCTTCATCTGTCCTTACAGTAAATGTAGGATCCTCTTCAGCTAACTTAGCCAAAGACATACCCAACTTATCTACATCAGCTTTTGTTTTAGGCTCAACAGCAATACCAATTACTGGATCTGGAAAATCCATTGATTCTAAAACAATAGGATTCTTCTCATCAGACATGGTATCACCAGTCTTAATATCCTTAAACCCAACTGCAGCACCGATATCACCAGCTTCTATATAATCAATTGCATTTTGTTTATTTGAATGCATTTGGTAAATACGCGAAATACGCTCCTTTTTACCAGATCTGTTGTTCAAGATATAAGAACCTGCATCTAAACGACCCGAATAAGCACGAAAGAATGCTAATCGTCCTACGAAAGGATCTGTAGCAATTTTAAATGCCAAAGCAGCAAAAGGCTCCTTAGCATCAGGTTTACGAAGCTCTTCTTTTTCTGTCACAGGATTAACCCCAACAATACCATCTTTATCCGTTGGCGAAGGCAAATAACGACATACAGCATCTAAAAGAAACTGAACACCTTTATTTTTAAATGCCGAACCGCAAATCATAGGTATTATAGACATATCCATCACTGCAGCACGAAGCGCAGCATGCACTTCTTCTTCAGTAATAGAATCCTCATCTTCCATAAACTTTTCTAAAAGATTCTCATCATATGCAGCAACCTCTTCAATAAGCTTTCCTCTTAATTCTGCAGCCTCTTCTTTTAAATCTTCAGGAATATCAATAACATCAAATGTAGACCCTTGTGTCTCATCATGCCAAACTATCGCACGGTTTTTTACTAAATCTACAATTCCTTTAAAATCAGCCTCATCACCAATATTCATTACAATTGGAACCGCATTAGACCCCAACATATCTTTAACTTGCTGACAAACTGCCATAAAGTTAGATCCTTGACGGTCCATTTTATTTACAAAACCGATACGCGGCACTTTATAATTATCCGCTAGTCTCCAGTTAGTTTCCGACTGTGGCTCAACACCATCAACAGCACTAAACAAGAAGACCAATCCATCAAGAACACGTAAAGAACGGTTTACCTCAACTGTAAAATCAACGTGACCAGGAGTATCAATAATATTAAAATGATATCCCTTCGTTCCGTCTATGGCTTGTCCATTTTCAGTAGGGAATTTCCATTCACAGGTTGTTGCAGCAGAGGTTATTGTAATACCTCTTTCCTGCTCCTGCTCCATCCAATCCATTG
This sequence comes from Aquimarina pacifica, assembly GCF_000520955.1. Taxonomy (GTDB): domain Bacteria; phylum Bacteroidota; class Bacteroidia; order Flavobacteriales; family Flavobacteriaceae; genus Aquimarina; species Aquimarina pacifica. Next base: position 146,268 of record NZ_JACC01000013.1, read on the forward strand.
TAGCCGCACCATCATGCACTTCACCAATCTTATGACTTACACCTGTATAATAAAGGATACGTTCTGTAGTAGTGGTTTTTCCTGCGTCAATATGCGCAGCAATACCGATATTTCTTGTATATTTTAAATCTCTAGCCATTTCTGTTATTGATTAAAATCTAAAGTGTGAGAATGCTTTATTTGCTTCAGCCATTTTATGAGTATCTACTCTCTTTTTTACAGCAGCTCCTTCTTCCTTTTCTGCAGCAATAATTTCTGCAGCAAGCTTTTGTGCCATAGACTTCTCATTTCTTTTACGTGAAAATTGAATCAACCACTTCATTGCAGTAGATATTTTACGATCTGGCCTTATTGGATTAGGAATCTGGAAAGTAGCTCCTCCTACACGACGGCTTCTAACCTCTACGTGCGGCATCACATTTGATAATGCATCTTTCCATATCTCTAATGCAGTCTTTTCTTCGTTTTGTTTTTTTTCTTCTACGATATCAATGGCATCATAGAAAATTCTGAAAGCAGTTGACTTTTTACCATCCCACATCATCATATTAACAAAACGAGTTACTAATTGATCATTAAAACGAGGATCTGGCAAAATTGGTCTTTTTTTAGCCTTTCTTTTTCTCATGTCTTCTTCTTAAAGTTTTTTGATTACTTCTTAGGGCGTTTTGCACCGTACTTAGATCTTCTTTGAGTTCTACCTTCTACACCAGCGGTGTCTAAAGCTCCACGAACAATATGATATCTAACTCCTGGTAAATCTTTTACCCTTCCACCTCTAACTAATACTATCGAGTGCTCTTGGAGATTGTGACCTTCACCACCGATGTACGCATTAACCTCTTTACCATTTGTCAACCTAACACGAGCTACCTTACGCATAGCTGAATTTGGTTTTTTTGGTGTAGTGGTATAAACACGCGTACAAACACCGCGGCGTTGCGGGCACGAATCCAAAGCAGCCGATTTACTCTTCTTAGTTATTTTGGCTCTACCTTTTCTTACTAATTGTGAAATTGTTGGCATAATTTGCTTTACACTAATATTAAAAATTCAAAAATATCCTTCTAAAAGGGCTGCAAATGTAGAACTATTTTTCGGGAAATCAAATCTTAACTAATTAATTTTGAAATGAATTTCGCAAACCAATATAAAAAAAGAAAAAACAAGAAGAAACGAACTCCTCTCCATGAAATCAAAATCTAATAATAACAAATACATCTCTTCAATCAAATAATACTTCTCACCGTAACATCAAGACAACCTAACCTTATCAATTAAAAAAATCTATATCATAATTTAAGGACTATTAAAAAAAGCTCTCCTAACCTTCACACTGAACTAGTAATCACAAACCAACCATAGACAACAGACTATAACTCAAAAAAAATGAAGCACCCATCTTCTTTCCCAATTTTATGTTAAACAAAAACTCCAAGACCAGTCAAGCAAGCCAGCACTCAAGAAAGATCAAAAAACAACAAATAACCAATGGCAAAACCACAGTAAGCTTTCAAAAGAAAGCACATACATAAAACACTAAAAACCAATTAAAAACTTACGAAACCCCTACTTAAAAACCCACAAAAAAAGAATGAATAATTTAATTGATAATTATTTCTCAAAAACTCTAAAATATTTACGAATCTAATTACAAACATGAAGAATTACCTAAATTTTTATAACAAAAAGTTGCTTAATAGAGATATTATTGTGATTTTTGGTGTTGGCTAATTCAAATAAATCGTAAAAATGAGAACAAAGTTTAGTGAAGTACTAACGCTGATCTTAGCGTTTGTCGTGCAAATAACGTTTGCACAAGAAAAAACGATCTCTGGTACGGTGTCCGACAATGGCGGACTCCCATTACCTGGAGTAAACATCGTTGTAAAAGGTACCTCTAACGGTACACAATCAGACTTTGATGGTAAATATACTATCGAAGCAAACAAGGGGGCAGTTCTAACATATACATATGTTGGTTTTGCAACCCAAGAAAAAGTTGTTGGAGACAGCAATACTATCAATATTCAGTTAGCAGAAGACGCTGCTCAACTTGAAGAGGTTGTAGTAACTGCACAAGGTATTCGAAGAGAGAAAAAATCTCTTGGATATGCAGTAAGCACAGTAGCTAACGACAAGATAGAGCAAAAAGGAGAAGCGGACATAGGACGTATCTTAACTGGTAAAGCTGCGGGGGTAAATATAACATCTACCAACGGTTTGTCTGGTTCTGGTACTAACATTATTATTCGTGGATATAGTTCTGTTACGGGTAGTAACCAACCTCTTTTCGTAGTGGATGGGGTTCCTTTTGATGGAGGAACGAATACACAATCTAATTTCCTTGATAACAATACAGAATCAAGTAGATTCTTAGACTTAGATCCGAACTCTATCGAAAGCGTGAATGTTTTGAAGGGTTTAAGTGCAACTACATTATATGGTCAAGCTGGTAGTAATGGTGTAATTGTAATAACTACTAAAAATGGTTCTACGGCAGGTGCAAGAGAAAAATTTGAAGTAAGCGTTACGCAATCAATATTTACATCGCATGCAATACTTCCCAAGTATCAAAATAATTATGGTGGAGGATTTCATCAGGATTATGGGTTCTTCTTTAGTAACTGGGGACCTGGTTTTGATTCTGATCTAAGCGCAAATCCTAATTTTATCGGAATTGCATCTGACGGGACTACATTGGTGAATGGACCTCTTGGTGCAATTAATGATCAATCGTTGGTTATTGGATTTGAAGACCAAATTGACATTCCTTATGAGTACAAGCCTTACGACAGTGTAGAAGACTTTTTTAAAACAGGAACAACTTCTACTACCACTGTTAATATTTCGGGTGGAGGAGAAAAAGCTAGGTTTAATGTAAGTTATACACACCTAGATGAAGAAGGTGTTACTCCGGGTAACGAACTTACCAGAAACAATTTTGGTTTAGGAGGTAACATGAAGTTATCAAATAAATTAACTGTTAATGGTGTTATTAATTATGCTCTTACCGATTTTAAATCTCCTCCTGTTGCACCAAGTTTCGGTTCAGGTACAGGGTTTGATGGTGGATCTGTTTTTGGAGATTTAATGTACACCCCTCGAAGTGTTAACTTATTTGGCTTACCATATCAAGCAGCTGACGGACGAAGTGTATACTACCGTTCTGGTAACGATATCCAAAACCCGAGATGGACAGTTGAAAATGTAAAAGCGACACAAAACGTACGAAGAGTGTTTGGTAGTATTGCTACCACATATGAATTAAATGATTGGATCAACTTAATGTATAGAATTGGTATTGACCAGTATACAGAAGCCAATACTTACGGTCAAAACAGAGGTGGTGTTGATGGAGAACAGTTAGGTATCTATCGTACATCTTCTGTGACAAATACTATTTGGGATCACACATTATCTGCTACTGCAAATAAGGATCTTTCTGAAAAGCTAAACTTGAATGTGAACTTAGGTTTCAACCCAAGACATGAAGATTTTATCAGAGAAGGGGTAGAAAGTGTAGATCAGCTATCTTTTGGAATCCTTGAGCATTATAACTTTGCAAGTCAATCTGCTTTTAACAGTTTCACAAACTTACCTATAGGAGACAAAGAAACTCAAAATACTATGGGGGTTTATTTTGATAGTACATTCTCTTATGATGACTACTTATATTTAAACCTTGCAGGTAGAAATGATTGGTCATCTACGTTAGAATTGGATAATAACTCTTTATTTTATCCAGCAGCGAGTGTATCATTTATACCAACTACAGCATTTACGAATCTAGAAAGTGATGCACTTAATTATCTAAAACTTCGTTTTGGATATGGTTCTTCCGCAGGCTTCCCGATTCCTTATAGAACACGAAGTTTCTTAACTCTAAATCCTAGAGGTTTTGTAGGAGATGATGTAGTCCCTATTAACAATGTAAATACACGATTAGGAAACCCTGATCTTAAGCCAGAATTGGTTAGTGAATTTGAATTTGGTATTGACACCAAACTTTTTAATCGTCTTGATTTTAATGTAAGTGTTTTTTCTAAAAAAACTACCGATCTTTTAACAGATCAGACTTTGGATTATGCAACTGGGTATGAAGTTACACAAGTAAATATTGGGGAACTACAGACACAGGGTATCGAAATTGATTATAACATTGATATAATCAGACCTAATAGTTCTGATGGTTTCAAATGGAACTTGGCTGGTAACTTTTATGCCGATGAAAATGAAGTAACAGATCTAGATGACAATGTCGATCAGATCTTACTAACTTTTGCTGTGACAGGAGAAGCGGCAAACTACGCGGTAGAAGGACGTCCTTATGGTGTTATCCTAGGTAGCACAGTTGCAAGAGATGAAACTACTGGAAATAGATTAGTTGATGCGGATGGTAACTATATCATTAATGAAGATATTACAGAAATTGGTGATCCTAATGCAGATTGGACAACAAACTTAAACTCAACATTCAGCTATAAAGGATTCTCTTTATATATGGATTGGCAATATCGTTATGGAGGAGATATCTACTCTACTACTACTGCCTCTTTGATCGGCCGTGGGGTTGTAGACTTAGATGATCCTTTAGATCGTGAAGCGTTATATGTATTACCAGGAGTTCAACAAGTTTTTGATGACAATGGTAATGTTACAGGTACAATACCGAATACTACACAAATAACTGCAACTAACTTAGGTTTTGATAATTATGGTATTGGATCAGCTAATGAATTTAGAATTTACGATGGTACTACACTTAGGCTTAATGAGGTAAGCTTATCATACAGAATGCCTGCTAAATTTTTAAATAAAACGCCGTTTGGTAGTCTTACGTTAAAAGCTTCTGGATTTAATGTATGGTATAAAGCATTTAACTTCCCTGATGATGTTCGATTTGATACGAATTCATTAAGTACAGGTGTTGGTAACGGACTTGGTATTGACTTTATAACAGGACCAAGTATAAGAAGATATGGATTAAGCGTTCAAGCAACATTTTAATTAAAGGAACTATGAAAAAATATAATATAACAACAAACATATTAAGATACGTTGCGATGTCATTAATGCTTACAGCCATAATGACGGTAACGAATTCTTGTGAAAGTACGGAACTTGAACTCTTGAATGATCCAAGTTCATTGAGTCCCGAGCAGGCCTCAGAAGATCTATTTATAAACAACATTCAGCTAGGAGTTGCTGCCTTTTTTGACGGAGATAATAGTGATAATTTCGATGGAGCAAGTGAGGTAGGTATGGAAGTTACGAGAATGATTGCTATGATAGCGGGTAACACTTATCAAAATGCATACACTCCTTTCAGCATGAATGGTATCTACAGAGATGCGTACTCAAAAACAATGATTGATATAAAAACCTTATCTCCTCTAGCAGAAGAGAAAGGATTATACACACACCTTGGTATGGCTCAAGTAATTGAATCCTATATCATGATGACGATGGTTGATTATTTTGGTGATTTCCCTTATTCTGAAGCATTCTTAGGTGCTGAGAACCTAGCACCTAAAGCTGACCCAGGTGAAGATATCTATGCAGATATTGAGGCACTACTAGATGAAGCTATTGCTAACTTTGGGAAAGAACAAGCTGCTGATGTAGCTAATGATTTCTTTTATAACGGTGATGAAACTAAATGGGTTAAGTTGGCGAATACATTAAAATTAAAAATGTATGTACAGACCAAATTAGTTGACGCGAGTGCATCTAGCAAAATAAATGCTATAGTAAACTCTGGTAATTATATCCGAACCGCTGATGAAGACTTCCAATTTAACTATTCAACCGTAGATGTAAACCCAGATAGTAGACATCCATTATTCAGTGACAACTTTGATAATGGTAAAACTGAGTATATGTCAAACTGGTACATGGATCTTGTTGTAAATCAATTAGACGCATCAGATACTGAAATTGACGACCCTCGTAGAAGATATTATTTATACAGACAAAGTGATGATTTCAGTGCTGCTGATAGTCAGACACAACCATGTACTCAGGAAAGCAAGCCATCACATTACTCAGATGACGATCCTTTCTGTCAGGTTACAAGTACTTTTGGAGATGGTTATTGGGGTAGAGATCATGGAGATAATGATGGTATCCCACCAGATGATGGAGATGTTTGTTTATTTGGAGTATACCCTATAGGTGGTGAATTTGATGCAGACGCCTTTATTGGTATTAACGATAGAAATATTGGTCTAGAAGGAGCTGGTAGCTCTATGATGATGTTATCTTCTTATGTTGATTTTATGTTGGCAGAAACCGCTTTAACGCATAGTGTAACTGGAGACCCAAGAACATATCTTGAGCAAGGTATTACTAAATCAATTAGTAAAGTAACGGCTTTTGGGGAGCAATTAGATCTTGATTCTGCAGTTGTAGAAGATGATCCTGATACTGCTGAAGATGAAGAAATCATCCCAAGAACTTTTGTACCAAGCTCAACAGATATAACTAACTATATTGCTGCTATTCTTGCTAAGTATGATGCTGCTGATGACGATGGAAAATTAGAAATTATTGTTGAGCAATACTTTCTTGCATTATTTGGTAATGGTATAGAAGCTTATAATACCTACAGAAGAACAGGGAAACCCGATTTACAGCCAACTTTATTGGCATCTCCTGGAATCTATATTAGAACATTCCCTTATCCAGATGCTCTAGTAAACAGAAATAGTAACGTAAGTTCTAAACCTATTTCTACTCAAGTATTCTGGGATACGAATGCTAGTAACTTTATTGATTAAAACATAAATTGATATGAAAAATATATATATAAAACTATTGTCCATATTCCTTGTTGCCGTTGCAATAATTGGTTGTGAGGATGAAGAAAAAGATCCTCTATTCGTTGATAGTGACCCAAACAACAGCGGAGCATTTGTTACAATTGCTCAAGATCCTGATAATTTAGTAATTGATTTCTCTGACCCATCATCAAGTTATAATTTTACTATTGATGCACCTGCGAATAATATTACTGAATATGATCTAAGAGTTGCTAGAACCTCTAATGGTGTTGTTTCTGACACTGTTTCTGTTCAAAAGGTTAGCACATTTCCAGCAGATTTTCAAATTACAGTAGCTGACTTAGAAAGTGCATTGGGTGTTGATGATATTGCACCGGGTGATCAATTTGACTTTATTTCAACTGCCACGGCAGAAAACGGTTTAATCGGTACTTTCGAAGATTTAAATGGAGATGCAACTGGACCAGGACAATTTCAAGGTTTTAATCATGTAACTTTTGTTATCTGTCCTTTTAGTGTATCAGAAGCTATTGGAAGCTATTCTGCTACTAGTGAAACATTCCCATTTGCAACCGTAAGCAGTACATTCGAAGTTAGTGCTGGTCCAACCGATGACACTGTTGTTGTTACGGGATTATATGATGCTGAGAAAAGTTTCACTATTGTAATGGATACTGCACTTGGAATCGCTACTGTGGAAAGACAAGATGTTAAGGATGATTTCTTAGGTTATGCAGGAGGTCGTATTAATACGAACTTGACTACTAGCTTTTTCTTTTCGTGTACAGGTACAATGATATTGAATCTTCAATACACTGTAGATTTAGGAAGTTTTGGTAATTTCCAGATCATAGCACAAAAGAATTAATATACTTACATAGAAATTTAAGAAAAAGCGCTATTCTCTTATGGGATAGCGCTTTTTTTATAAATTATAAATAACATAATTATGATACTATTTTTTGAAAAAATCTTGATTATTGTATTTCTAATTATCTTCCTATTTTCCTGCAAAAATGATGATAACTCTTCTGTAGAAATTGAAGGAGATGACGATATGGCAACTCCAATCCCAGAGATTTCTGAAGATAATCCTATACTAGGAGAAACAGGTAAAATAGTTACTCTGAATTCCTCCAAAATTAATAATGGATTTATACTAGTCAATGATGTTAATAATGCAAGGGTATATCTTATGAATAAATTAGATGCAGAAATCGTTCATGAGTGGGATTTATCTTTAAAATTAGGTAATGATGTGGTACTTCTCGACAATGGTCAACTTTTGGCCTCATTAAAAGATGAAAGTGCATTCTATGATATCGGCGGATATGGTGGTAAAATACAATTAATTAATCCTGATAGTTCGATCGATTGGGAATTTACACACTCAGATGAGCTAAAACTATCTCATCATGACATAGAACTCTTACCTAATGGCAATATCTTAATTCTAGCTTGGCAAATCAAATCCAAAGCAGAAGCTGAGTTAGCTGGTTACAATCTAGATAATACTATTGAAATCCTAATGCCCGAATCTCTCGTTGAAGTTAATCCAAATACTAATGAAATTGTATGGCAATGGAATTCTTGGGATCATCTCATTCAAGATCATGATGACTCCAAAAACAATTTTGGTAATGTAAATGAGAACCCTCAACTAATTGATCTTAATTACCATTATGACGATCGTGGAGATTTTATGCATGCAAATGGTATTGATTACGATTCAGAAAATGATCTAGTTTATATAAGTGTAAACTTTTATAGTGAAATATGGGTTATTGATCATAGTACCACAACAAAACAAGCTGCCGGCCATGAAGAAGGCACTTACAATAAAGGGGGTGACTTAGTGTATCGATTTGGAAATCCAACAACCTATAGAAATACGACTGGAGAACGATTGTTTTACAACAACCATTTCCCAAATGTTCTTGCCGAAAATGAAAACGGTGCAGGAAACATTTTAGTTTATATGAATGGTAATATCCCTGACAATGAACAGTCAGTTGTATACGAACTTAAAATCCCTCAAAATTTTAACTTACTACCGAATCAGGATAATGAACCTGAAATTATTTGGGAATTTACTGATAAAGACCTTTATTCTACATTAGTTTCGGGAGCAGTAAGATTACCTAATAACAATACCCTTATTGCTGAAGGTGATTATGGATATTGGGAAGTTACAGAGGATAAAGAAGTAATATGGAAATTTGAAGGAGATGAAGGGTTCTACTGGAGGGGATATCATTACGATTATGATCATCCAGGCTTAATTCCTCTGGACTTACAGTTTTCATTACCTTAAATCAAAAGCTATAAACAAGACATGAATTTAAAAATCAGTAAATTAACAGTTATTTATCCGTATTAATTCTATTAAGCACTATTTTTAAGTTGTTTTAAAAAATTATTATTCACACTTGTTTATTCAAAAAAAATTAAAATACTTTAATTATGAAACCAATTACAATCTCAAAAAAAAATAGCACAATTATAATGCTATTTTTAATAACATGTATGGCATTTCAACCTAGTTATTCGCAAGGAGGTTCTGCAGGAGCTCCGAATCAGCAAGGTCGTATTTTAGCACTGGATGCTTTATATAATAGAGTCAAAAACAATTCAAAAGTTGAAGGAATTTCCTTAAATGAAATTAAGGGCTCTCCTTACTTAAACAAAAACTTTGAAAAAAGCATATTGTATCATAATAACAAGCCTGTTGGTCAATTATTAAGTCGTTATAATATATATAGTGATGAAATAGAAATCAAAAAAAATATTACGGACAAAGAGTATTCAGCTCTTATAAAAAGTAAATTAATAGCATGTGACCTTAACGGACAAAAACTTATTTTCAGTTCCTATAAACCAGAAAATAAAATGGCTGAGGAGGGATATCTAATATGTTTATCTGATCCATTACAGGAATATGTTCTTTACAAAAAAATTAAAGTTATTTTTAGGGACAGAGGTGTTGAACAATCAAGTTCATTATCAAAAAGGACAGATGCTAAATTTGCAAAGTTCACATCATATTTTGTATCAAAAAAGGAAGACAAACTTGCTCAAGAACTTCCGAAAAAAGGAAAAAAAATAGCTTCCGCTTTTTCAGATCAGCATGAATCAGAAATCTCCTCATTTATAAAAGAGCAAAACATCAATACCAAAGAAGAAAAGGATCTAGTAAAACTATTTAATTTTATTAATACTCTTGATCCTAAAATCTAATCTAGACAGTAGGAGTTCAATAGAATTTGAGACAAGTTAATATAGGCATTAAGAAATAGTCTGTTATAACACAATAATTTAAAAAGAGTCTCTCTGCAACCTTTGTGGTAATAACTAGAAAAACGTATTTAGATCCTAAAAACTAGAATCAAAAAAAATTTAAGTTATATATCTTTTTCCTAAAACCTACTAAACACATCCTAATCAACCTTGATTAGGATGTGTTTTTATACTTATCTTCGCAGTCTATGAAAAATGAACTACAAATTTTTGGTATAAGGGCTATTATAGAAGCTATTACTTCGGGAAAGGCAATTGATAAGCTATATATCCAAAAAGGGCTACAAGGTGACCTGTCTAAAGAACTCATGAGATTGGTCAAAAAGAATGGTATCACTATGGTATATGTGCCTGTTGAGAAACTTAACAGACTCACCAAAATGAATCATCAGGGTGCCGTAGCTCATATATCACCAATTGATTTCTATGAGCTAGAGAACCTCGTTATAAAGGTTACCGAATCAGGAGAAACACCACTATTTTTGATCTTAGACCAGCTCTCTGATGTTCGTAATTTTGGGGCTATTATCAGAACCGCCGAATGTACAGGAGTTCATGGTATTATTGTACAAAAAAAAGGAGGTGCTCCTGTAAATGCAGATACTATCAAGACTTCTGCCGGAGCAGTATTTAACATTCCTATTTGCAAAGTTGATCATATCAAAGATGCTATGTTTTATTTACAGGGATCAGGGATTCAAGTAATCGCTGCAACCGAAAAAGCGACAGATACAATTTATAAAACCGACCTTACCATTCCGTCAGCATTTATAATGGGAAGTGAAGGCAAAGGAATATCCTCTTCCGTATTAAAACTTGTAGATGTCAAAGCTAAATTACCAATGCAAGGAGAAATTGCATCCCTAAATGTTTCTGTGGCCTGCGGAGTATTTTTATATGAGGCAATACGCCAAAGATTATGACATTCTAACTAAAACTATATCACTCACACTTACAATAGTGTGTTTTTTGTCATTACTCGAGAGAATAACAATATTAGTTAAAACATTTTTATACAATTAAAAAAGGAACAGTATTTATTCGTAGAAGACGTCTACCCTATTCCTCCTCTTCCTGAATCTTTTTTGTATCAGGTTTATATTCATATACCACATTAAGCGCCCGTTCTATGCCCTCTTCTTGAGTTATATTTTCAATAAAATAACCATTCTCATCAAAATGCTTTAGAAATTCGTCATCTTCTTCGTTATAATCTTCTTCTTGCCATGTGTATAATTTTGGTGTTGGCACGCCTGTTTTTATAAAAAATCCTAGAAAAGCTCCTGTTAAAATACCCGACAAATGCCCTTCCCAAGAAATTTTAGGGTCAATAGGCAATACATACATCACCATACTACCATAAATAAAAACAACGATCAATGACAGTGCGATTAATCGAAAATGTTTTGCTACTATCCCTTTAAAAAAAAGAAAACCAAAAAGCATATAAATAATACCACTAGCTCCTATATGATTCGCAGGACGCCCCAATAACCATGTAGCTACACCAGTTAATAACGCTCCCATAATTAATACTTTCCATGCATTTTTATGATAAAAAAAGAATAAAGCCGCAGATAGAATTAATAAAGGCAATGTATTATGCCATAAATGCGAAATATCTGCATGAATAAATGGAGAGCAAAAGATACCTCTTAACCCTTTTAAAGTTCTTGGATATATACCTAGATAGTTAAAATCAAACCCAAAACGAATTTCAAACCAAAACACAATCCAGTTAAGTAATACAAAGAGTATAGGATACCCTACAACACCAGTGGTAAACTTAAAATGGGTATTTTCTTGTTGCATACATCTTGTACATCAAAAAAAAGTCCAAAAAAAAACACCTGTTAAAATGGCAGTCTTTTCCTTTTAATGCAATGTCTTGTCCTGAAATAGCGTTACAA
>NZ_JACC01000014.1 GCF_000520955.1 Aquimarina pacifica
AAGTAGAATTGTTTGTAAGAGGGACAGGATTGAGTGCTACAGAAACCGCTCACTTTTTTATAGACAATGTAGATACCGTGTTTTATTCTGATGGAATAAAAATTGTGGAAGAGAAGAATTATTATCCGTTTGGATTACAACATAAAGGGTACAACGCTGCTATAACAGGCAGATCCCACACCCTTAAATACAACAATACAGAACTTGAAGAAGGACTAGGACTTAATTGGTACGAGATGCCACTACGTTCCTACGACCCTGCCATCGCACGATGGAATCGTATTGACCCGATAGTACATCATGGGTTATCTACCTATAATGCCTTTGATAATAATCCGATATTTTATAGTGATCCTTCTGGGGGTAATGCCGAAAATGAAACCACCAATGGCGAAGCATCAAAACCAATATCTGAACATGAAGAACGGTATCTAAATCATGATTTTGCTGTAAATGGGATACGTTCATCACCTTGGAGAGGTCCTAATACACGATCTAATAGAGGTAGAGATTATGCTTCAATGGCTTCTGCAGGAATGTTCGATAATAATGGAGCTAGAAATGGTGGACGTATTACCATAAATTGGGGAAGTATACCCGATGATCAAGGAGTAACATGGACAAGATCAACAAATCACACCACAGATCCTTACGATGCTAATTTTGCAGAAATGATGTTTGGTAGTAGTAGTGGCACTGGAGGCAGTATGGATACAATGTTAGAATTAGATCCTGTATATGTCAAAGAAGGAGATTTTGCTAGTTATGCAAACGCTGCTTTGGATATTTATGGAGATCTTGAACATCATTACACTGGGTGGAACGATATTTTACTCGGATCAGGTTTGACACAAGTTAGGAGTAGATATAATGGAGGCGGATATAAGTCTATTAATAGAAAATATTACAAAGTATACAAGACGATAAGAAATGCAGGTAGACAATTACCCAAGCCCGGAGTGCAACGACAAACTTTGAAAAGAATTCTTTCTACTAGTAAACTGTCTGCAAGCTCTAAACTTATAAGAAGGGCAGGAATTGTAGGGAGTGTTTTAACTGCTGGAAATATATATATAGATGGAATGGATGGTAGTATTAATACATCAAGTCTTGTGGATGCTGGAATATTAGTATTAGCAGGAGCAGCTTCTATTATAGGAGCTCCTGTCGCTGCTGTTGTTGGAGCTGGAATTTTAATATATGGAGTATTAGATTATTCATTTGATATTAGTGGGCAGTTAGATGCAAAATTTGGAGAACATAAAATATTTGATTGATGTTAATAATAAAATGGTTAAAAGTCTGCTATGCAGCAATGATGTTTTCTGAAAAGAGAAAAAGTCCTGAAGGTTGGCAAAATAGAATGGTTTATGTTTTTAATTATTATATATTCTTTATTTTCGCTTCAATTTTTAGTAATATTCTAATGCATTTTAAAGTTTTTTCAAAAGACGATAAACTTTATATATATGGAGTTATGGGAATTCTTGCGATAGTAATTTTTAATAGTAATAAAAAATGGATTCTTAATTATTTAAGAAAAAATGATGTTTCTAAAAATTATAAAAAAAATAAAACCAAGGAACTTTTTTGCCTGATACTATTTTTTCTGAGCTTCTTGCTATTTCTAGGTTTATTTATTTTTTCTCACAGAATACAGAATTATATTTAATCTCCCGTTGGAGTATAAGTTATTATAACTAGCCCGATGACTCCAGACTCGTACCGATTAAGAGTAATTGGTAAGCGTGATAAAATAGAATCCACACTGGTTGATATACTGGTGTGGTTTTTACAAAAATACAATAGCTCCATAGTAATTTGGGTGTTCTTGTTTCCTACATAATTTCTCCCATTTTTTCGAAACCATCAAAAAATAAACAAAACATCATTCATGAAATCAATACTATATACACTTTTTAGAACAAGAAAAGGCTTAGAACTTCTCGATGACGAATTCGAAGATGATCTGAGAAGAAAAAGCATGGTGATTTTTGCCCTCTATGGGATGGTGCTATTTCTTTTCTATTTCGACGAAAGTCAAGAAGCGAATACATTTATAATAAACCTAGTACAATTATGTATCTGTATGTTTTTTTGCATCTTGTTAGGTTTGTTTTATGCTTTTATACTCTTCAAAATTGGACAATGGATTGACGGCAAAGCTAATTATATAGAAGTATTCTCTTTGTTGGCATATGTCTTTATACCTCTTATCATTGGGCATATACTGGTTGCATTTTTACAACATCCTAACTTGTCTGGTTATGAATTCAATACCCACAATACACAAACTGCAATTATATACCTAGGTAGGTTTGTTGCTTTGAAAATTCTTATTCAGGGACTAATGAAATTTAATCAATATGGATTTAAAAAGCTACTAATTAACATAGCTCCATTACTCATATTTTTGATAGGAGGTATAGCTATCAAGGTTCTACAATAGTTTGCAAAACCCTATTTGATCTCCGCTACACCAACTGAGCATCCATCCACTTAATTGCTCTATAATAGGTTGATTTGGCGATTCCGAATTCGATACACGTTTTATCCCTATTCACATCCGGGTATTTTTCGATGTATTTTCGCATAAGAATGGCTTTCTGGATAGATTCCATTTTTGGCGCTGCAGGCCTTCCTTTAGGTTCTTTCTTTTCTACTTTTTCTTTTTTTAATTCCTCAAAATTAAAGATAGCATCATAGTTTTCTAAAAGGCGCATTTCGTTTGGGGTTTTTAATACACGAAATGTCATGGATAGAATTGAATTGTCCGTATGCATTTTGACATGGTTATACACATATATCAACACCTTTGGTTTTTTGAAATCCTGCACCAAAACGGAGCCCCTTACTAATCTAAGTACTATATTTTTTTCACTGCTCAGAAAACCTACCAGTTCTTTAATCTCGCTTTGAGTAGCCAGACGTTGTACAAAATCAAATTTACTTTTTAGACTTTCTTGTTTTTCCTGTTTTCTCATGAATATACTTTAGGTTCTATTGCTACAGTAAAATAGAACGCATCCATTTTCTCTACTTAATTGATAAAGCAAAAATACGTACAATGAATATCAGTTTTTGAAACTCCAACTATGAAATACTTTATAAATTTTATCCAATCTTAAAAGCCGTTAAAAATAAGTTACTGTTATTAACTGCCGACCAATATGGCATTAAAATAGGATCATCGGAAGGACAGCTAGACACCCATTCATACAAAAGTTGTATATCAACATCAAAATCATCAGGAGCTACCTCATATATACCAATGAGTGACCCTTCTATTCCAGAGCGATGAAATTTGAGTTTATAAAACTTTTCATCTTCAAAAGTTAGATCAATTCCGATATTTTGAATCCAATCCACATCCTGTCCTCCTCCATAAAGTTGGGCTGCCCCACCATTATCATAAAAGAGTTGAATTTCCCCTTTAAAATCTGATTGATTCTCCAGGGCAGATACATCGATATGAGACCCCCCGATACCAAACATACTGAAGCCAGATCCTAATCCGGTAAATACAAAATTAAATTCCAGTGCATCGGATCGTTTCCATGTATATTTTTTGAACTTTACACCTCGATTCCAGAATGACCCTTCCCCTCCTGCAAATAAGCCTCTATTAACATCCTGTAATACAAATACTCCTAATGTTTTATCTAATAATTCCGAATCACCAAGGTCAATAGTTCGAAGATCAATCCAGACACCATCTTTTACTTCGACAAGATCCTTACCACTGTCTCCTGAGTCCAAGTCATTATTACAAACCACCACAGTGAACAATCCTTCTACATCACAAGAGGTAATGACAATATCAATTTGCGTAGGGTTAATAAAGTTTACTTCCGCAATCTCTATACTTTGCTCAACTATTTTAACGGTTGATCCGGGATCAAAATGATGCCCCTTTATCGTTACGGTTTGTGTAGTGTTTTTGGGTAATCTTCCTCGTATAACTTCTGTTATATAGGGAGATAAAAACAATCCGCTCTGGGTATTTTGATTCCCTCTTATAAATCGTGCTGTTCTAATCGTTCTCATATTGATGATGCTGTTTGCGCTGTTGTATAAAATTGTACTCGTAAGAACTGGGTTAGCTCTGATTCTATGGCAATAACTTTAAAACGCTGTAAATTTTCGTATCCAACGAGTTCAAAAATATCATTATCCCCAAGTGCAAACCCTGAATCAGGAGTGGGGATGCCAAATTCCTTGAAGCGAACCACTCTAGTTGTGTTTTCCGAAGAAATATTAGCTTCTACCATTATTGTAGCAGAGGTTGCTGCTTCTGGAACTGCTAAACTTGCAAAAACAGAAGAAGTCACTTCAAGGTCTTGATATCCCTCCATTTCTTCAGGGATTGGTAGTAAACCCACCTCCTTTGCATTAATCAATATTAATTCCTCCAAATAATTTAAAATTGTGGCTGTATTTCCTCTGGGATAGGTACGTTTTTGAATCCGATCTAGATAACTCATGAACTGTTTTTTTTAGGTAAAAGGATTAATGGGTGGTTTGGTTCCAGAGGGATACCCCCAAGCTACATTTTGGGATTTAGTAGCATCGACATCAAGATGAACAAAGGTATTTGCGACACCAATCCGTTTAAAACCTACTAATTTGGCAGCAACTACTAATTTATTTCTAATGGCAAGGGTAGGTGCTTTGATATCTACCGCCATACATTTAGGTGTTTTATGAGCAGAATTCGACACTCCTCCAACTTTACGATTCCAAAATGGCGTTCTTGCCCCTGAATTGATCATCTCAAAAATGGGAAGTTTGGTGAGCTTTGCCAACTTGGTCAACATTTCAATCAATCTTTTGTCCATACATATTCCTGATCCCGGACTATCCGGACTATCAAATTTGGTAAGATCAATCTTTGAACGCAGTTTCATTCTTGAAAGCACAATTGCCCCAATCACCATACAAGAAACAACCCCCAAAGCGTAAAGCATATGTACTTTATTCTTAGTTACCACAACCACATTGTTTGTTATTATTTCTTCTTTTCTGCCAGTCGTAAATTGTGATCCCAGTACGTACCATACTTACCAACAAGAAGGCTCCAAAAATGATATTCATAGTTATATTTCCTTTGTCTGGCTTCATTGTTGTTGTTTTTGATATTTTTTTAATTCGGCTTCCAACACATTAATTTTTTCTCTTTGCTTCAAGATGATCTGGCGCATTTCTTTGTTATCTTTCTCTAACTCTTCTATCCTTTCCTCCATTTTATCTGACCACGTAATCCAATTAGAGATTACTTTGTCATTCGACTGCTCATTAAGATTACGGATTTCAGCTTTTTTAAATTTCTTGTTCAACTGATGTTGAAAAAGAAACTCAAGTCCCCTCCAGAATCCCGTTGCACAAAAAAGAGCTATGATTAATTTTAAATATTCCATTTTATTCAAACTTTTGTTGCATTACTACCGTCACAATAGCAAGTAGACTAACACCCATGATAAGGAGTGGTAGTATACTATTCGTATTTCCTTTATTTAGTTTTTTTAGAGCGATAATCTGTTCAATCTCTTTCATAAGCCTTTTAATTTTATCCGCATAATTTGGGTCAGTGGCATATCCAGCTTTTGCTACTTCTTCAGCGAAGCGATACGGGTTCTTTTTATGCTGCATGGCATATCGATAGCGCACATTATTAACCAACAATCCTGCCCAATCTAAAAAGGAGTAAAAGGGGGACGGATAGGCACGAAACACATCTTTAATCTTATACTTCCATTTCCCCTTATACTGAATAGGGTATCCTGGATATATAAAAGGATAGTTTTTTGCAGAAGAGGTTGAATATTCCGTTGTAGTAATTAACTGACTCTGGCCATGTGACCATCCTCCATAATCTCTACCTGAACCTTTTTTAATCCCAAACATCATATTTCCTTTGATAGACTTTCCCCAACCAGTCTCTAATGCGCATTGTGCTAGGGCAAAAACCACAGGAATTCCTGATTTTTTAGATGCCTTTTTTGCATGCGCATAATATTGAATTACAAACCGTTCCTTTATTGTCATAATCTAAGGGATATTAAAAGCAGGAACTGTCGCAAATTCCAGTGGAGTTTTTGCAATATAGCTCGGGAAATTCAACACGATTTCATCTAGATCAGAGGTCAACTGTCCCTCAATAACAACTATTCCGAAGCTACTCATTCGGCAATAGAATTGATTCCCCTCAGTGCTTTGGGTGGTCCATGAAACAAAACCACTTACGCCCTCAGGAGCAGGTAATTTTAAAATAGTTCCTCCTGTTCCAAGAGAACCAAACTCTCCAGCTCCACCAACTTTTCGCAATCGAATGTCGATACAAGTCACCAAATTCTCATTTACAATTGCATATACATTTTGATCATTGAGGTAAAAGACTTTTTCTAAATCAATATTCTGATCATCAATCGTAAGAACTTCTTGCTGGTTTCTGCTAACAACCGTGGGTGTTGCATTTTGATTACTTTGATATCCCATGATTTTTTAATTAGTATATATTCTAATAAATTATTGTATTTCTGGCAGTACCATAATTAATCCAACCATACTGATTTAGATTGATCTAAAGCGAAGTTTTGTTCTTCAATAATGAGGATCAAACTATCATTCTGGTGTTGTAAACTTTTCATTTTTGTATCCTGCACCTCATTAATCTCTAGTAACGCCTTTCTTTCTCTTTGCAACTCATCTATTTCAATTTGAAACATTCGCTCATTATCTTCTTTGGGAATTAAAAAGAAAAGTGTCATAAACAAGGTTAGGCATAAGAATACTGGTAGCGCCCATTGATATTTTCGTTTCATAAGATTTCGTCTTCTGGGTATTCTGCATCTTTTCGTTTTCTCCTTAAAAAAGGGTCAAACAGATTCTCTAATAACAATTTGTGGAATATCATAGCAAACACAAACGATTGAAACAAACGTTGTATTTCCAAAAATTCATAGCCATTGATAAAATAAGTGAGAATTCCATACAAGAAACCAATGACCACCACTTGATACCTTGTTTGTAAAGAAAAGCCTAATCCATGAGCAATAAACTCACTCACTTTGTAATGCGTAAGGGCATAACTGATTAGAATAAAAGTCAACATATACGACCAATCTAAGGCTAAGATATATTGCGAAATTGAATAAAAAACTGCTTGCATGCTTTATGATTTTAGGGTGTTATGAATACTACTAATTTGATTTTGAATTTTTTTTAATTCTTGGTTGGGAAACTGTTTTTTTACCAGTTGAGCAATCACCACCAAACCAATACCACAACCCATGGCTGCAAGAATAAGTTTGATCAAAGTTTGATCGGTCATGGTGATGGTTACCTCGGTTTTTATACCATCCTTATCCACTAGCGCGTCCAAATAGGTTTTTAAATTTTTCTTCTTAGTTTCCATAGGTTTGAGCTTTGATCTGTTCGTGGATAGGGACCCCCATTTTATACTTCTGGTAGGTTGTTTTATCAATTCCATTTTGCTTGAATACTTTTCGCACCAGACTCAGGGTTTGATCATCAAAAACTCCAGTAACTTCTCCTTTCCATCCATGATTACGTAGGAGCCAAATTTGTAGGCGTTCTACTTCCTTACCTGAGCTTCCTGAAGTCAAAAACCATGGGGTCTTTTTAAGGGGTGTAGTTATCGGTTTTTCTGGAGTATTCTTTGTCGTTACATAGGCAAATTCTTTTTGGGGTGTATTAGGTTCGGCATGCTCTTGAAACTTCTTTCTACTCTTGCCAATCTTGTAGCTTGCAAATGCCAATACCCCTATGCCTATAATACTTGCGCCAATAATCCATTCTTTTTTTATGTTGCTTATAGTCATCGTTTTATAATTTTATTTGCCATCTTCATACTTTCAATATCATTACGTGAAAAGGAGGTTTTTCCTAAGTATTTTTTAGCTGCTTTATTGGTTTTATTTCCGAACATCCCATCTACACCATTTTTATGGGGTCCCGAACGTCCCAAATCTGCCTGATGTACTTTTAGTAAATACTGTTGCAACATCTCCACATCTTTCATACATGTTCCGTATGCAAGTGGATAGTTTTTTCTATTGGTGCATCGAAAACGTCCACCCACAGTAGTAGGAGCCGTGGTTCTTTTTGTTAAAGTACTAGTCATTTGACCTAATTCTTTAGATAACAGATCTGTATCGTCCTGACCTCTTTTTTTTCGGTAATACCAATACCCTATACCTCCAAGAGCCAAAGCTGTTACTCCCAAATACACCCATGTGTACTTAGGATCTTTTATTGTATTTCCTTTTAAAAGCGTCTTTTTTGTGTTCATAGCTTTATTATTTTTGTAGTATTTATGCGAGTCTATACTTAGGAAGATTTCTCACAGGTTTTTTTACTAAATCAGTCATTTCTGAACTGCTTAAAAAGGATCTTAAATACTGATACAAGTCTTTTTTGTATTGCACATAAAAAACACGGGATAGATCTGCTACCTGTGTTTTATCCTGTAGTCTTTTGAATACTTGTGCTACAGCTTCTTCATCATCATTAAAGCTTCTTTTGGCTTCTTTGATTTGTTTAGCAAACTTTGTTGCCTGTAGTTGTGAAAGACGCACTATTGGTTTTCCTTGCAACCATTTTTTGACATCATTTACATAATTCATATCAAATGATGCATTCCAATTGGGTTCTACCAGTGCGGTGGCTCTGCCTCCTTGATTGATCTTTACAGGTTTTGCAGTACTCGACATACTTCCTAATGAAATATCCGCTTCCTTTTTAGAGTGTTTGAATAGGAAATATCCCCCTATGGCCAAACCTGCAATTCCAATCACCCATCTCATGTCTTTTGATATATTCATCCTTATATTGTGTTTATGTGATTCTATAGGAAGGCAGTGTCGCTATAATGCTTAAAGCCGTTTTGATTTCATCACCATCCAATCGATTTTGAAGCTGATCTTTAAGATTCAGTTGATAGCTTTTATGGTATGCTTTTGCGACCTGAGATACCTGTACTTTGTCTTTTAGATTCCGCAAAACAGCATAAATTTGATCTTCCTTATCTCCCCCGAAATACCATGCACGAAAAGCATCATGAATTCTTTTGGCATGATTCCGCGCCATCGCATCATTGAGAAAGAGTACGTTTCCATGTACTTGATTTAAGACCTTGTTCATATAGGCGATATCTAATGCTTCTTCGTTTTCAACTCCTTTTGTAGGGTTAAGTCTTTTTGATAATTCAGTATATAAATCAGAGGCGAGATGATCACGCTTTCTGTTTCTGATCGCCACAAAACCCGCACTTAAAAAAAGTACTCCTACCAGTCCTGCTGTGATTTTTAATCCGACTGTTTTTCTCATTTGCTTACTACGTTAGTCCCCAAGCTTATAGATCTTCCTACTGGAGTCAACATGGCTATATCTGCAACATCTACTTTTTTGGAAGTATTCCATAGAATGACTCCTATGCTTGCCAATATGAGTAAGAGTGTCGCTGGGATAGCCACCGAAGCTACTTTAGAGAGGTTTTTAGACATCCCCATAAAGTTGCTCCCGATTTCTGTCACATCTGCAATGGCTCTGGTAGCTGCACTAGACACGTCTATGCTATTTTTCTTCAACCATGTATTAAAATCACCATTGGTAGTGCAGGTAGATGCCCCATTGGATTTCCATGTCAACATCCACAACATGCGCGCATTGGTTATTCCAACAGACTTTTTTAGGCTATTGAAATACGCAACCCATACTTCGCAGGGGTCATTAGATTCCGGGACCAAAAATGATAGATTCTTTATTTTTACTTCAATAGGCATATCGGATCAGGGTTTTAAAATCGATGTACTTGTGATGGAGCTGTCACGCTCTGAAAGCCCTAAATCTTCTAAAGCATCCAACAATCGCTGTTGTATACGAGCTTCTCTATCAAGAGCTTCCTTTTTAGTATGATTTAAGTACATATATCGCCCCAATAAGAAGCCTAGCGCAAAGGGGAACACAAAAGTTTTCATAGGGTCAGTCTTTCAGTTTTTTGTAGATATTTTTTTCCTCTACTCCTATTTCTTCAAGATATATCGCTACATCAAAACCAGGGTTTTCACTGCCCGATTTATGAGGAGCTTCATCAAAACCTAAAACTTGGATATTCGGAAAGTTCAGGGTATAATACCCTATTAAAATTTCTAATGTTCGTAGTTGCTCATTGGTTCGGGTATCTTTAGATTTTGTTTCTTTTTCGGTCCTTCCACCCACAAATGCAATGGTCTTAAAAACACCATTGATCCCTTCTTTACCTTCCGAAAAACCCCATAAGTCCACATCTGTTATATTGGCATCCGAAATAAGCGTATCTATTGTTCCATCAGGCTGAATAAGGATGTCAATACCGGGACGATTCCAACCCATTCCTCCTTGCCTGAGATCACTTGTATGAACCATTACAATTTCCTGTGGAGTAACGGATATACCTTCCCCTGTTTCTGTGCTTTGAATGACTAAAAAATCTATCTTTTTCATGGTCTTATTTTGTTTTTTACGTGTTATACATTGTGTTTTTTAATGGCGTGAAACCCTACGAGACGTACTACCGAGTAGCTCTTTTTTATCAAGCTGCGTATAATAGGTCAGAATAGTAATGGTCTGATAGGCTCCAATTTTGAAAAACCATCCATGCTGCCCATCGATGAGTGATCCTTTCATTTCAAAAACTTCGGCAACATTGCTAAAATTCTGAGGATGGTAATAATTAGAAAATCCGATGGGGATACTTTCCTTAGTACCTGTACTGTTTTCTTTTTCTAGTTTTAGCACCGTTAATCGATGCTGCCCCGACATCACAAACTTCACATGTCGAATTCGTGCAGGGTTGTGCATAAAATCCTCGCGTTTTGCATGATACTCTTCATTGATTAAAACCGCACTGCTTTCTTCTGCATAACTGATTTGGGTGATATCAGACGATAAAGGATCAGTACTAAACACGGTATTGCTATCAGAATCTATGACAATTCCTGTTCCCACCTTGCCTAAAGACAAGGTATAAACCACTTGATCCTCGCTAGAGAGGATACTATAGGTGTTATCTCCGCGATTCCCAACATAAAGAAATTGGTTATTTGGGTGATATACGATTTGATCCGGTGTGTTCCCAACCGCTATTGCTGTTCGAACTGTATTGCTTCCAAGATCTATAGGAATAACTACATTTTCACTCGATGATACCACATATAAAGAATTATTCTCAGGGTGATAGGCTGCTGTTGTAAGACCACCTTCAGAAAGTACAATGGTATCTACAATGTCAAATTCATCGCTGATCACAGTGATACTGTTGTCTTTTGAATTTACAACATACGCAAAGCCTGTCTCTTCAATTGTGGTAATACTAGTGGGGGCTTTCCCCACCACCAATGTCGCATCCACAGTATGTGTTTCAATATCAATCACACTAATGGTATCATCCCCTATATTGGCAACATATAGTTTCTGAGTAAAGGAATTAAAAGCGATGGTAATGGGTCTTCGACCCACCTCAATGGTATCAACCACTTCTAAATCAGTATTAATAACCGTTACGGTATTACCTATACAATTCGCCACGTAGACCCAACCGTATTTGGGGGAATTGGCTAACGTAATGGGAACAAGATCTACGGGCGAATCCCCATAGGGGCTACTACTACTAGTAGTAGATATAGGTATGAAGGAAACTACTTTCGTCATATGCATCACAGTAATATTATGAGATAATTGGTTTGCGATATAGGTATATCCATTCAATGGGTTTACAATCACCCCTTGGGCATATACGCCTGTGCCTTGAACTGAGCTTGTCGAAATCGTGGTTATCGTAGCATCTTCTATATCTTCAGGTAGGGTTGGACTAATCGGAGGTTTTTTATTCCCTGCCCACAGTCTGATGTCTCGCTCAATACCCGATGTATTGGTCAATGTCACTTGGGTGGCTTCATACGACTGTTGTAATTTTTTATAAAATTGCTCTTGCGTTAATTTTGAAACCGTTTTATATCGGGTGGGTACGGATCTAGGTATTTTCAATGGTCTAGCCTTATGGACACTAGATAAAGAAGAAGGCTTCTTTATTTCCGCCGTGAAAAAGTCTGTAGTTTCATCGTCCATCACAAATGAATCTTCTCTAGTATCCGGAATGGTTTGTTTCTTCAGAGTTGCCTTTTTGGATGTATCGTACCAAAGCCACACAGACACTAGCGTCATACCAATGCTTGCAACTGCCATTACTGTTATTTCGGTACTTTTTTTCATTAGGCTGCTGTATATTGATCGATGAATTGAATAATATCTTTGGTGCGTTGCACTTGCGAAGCACCGACGAATTCTGGGTAACGGTTAAATATTTTTGTAGCTGCATATACCGCTTCAATTTTTGGAAAACCATAATCCAAATACTGTCGGATACCGCATAAATCGGCAGTTTTTTGACTACGGGTATTTAAAAACCAATGGCATCCTTCATGGGCAAGAATCACAACACGAATGGGAATCGAAAATGTTTTAAACATACGCTGTGAGATTTGAACTCTTGGCATCTGCCTATGCGTCCTCGCAGGGGTGATCAATTCTTTTCCATGTTCATTGGTAATGGTGGGCAGGTATTGAAATAGAAATTCTTCTTTTGGACTATCATAAAACCCAGGAGGAACATAGCCTGCTTTTTGTGCAAATTGAATGGCAAAATCCATAAAACGTTCTTGTTCTGGAGTTGCCCAAAATTGGGGAGCTGCCATTTTGATAACGTTAAAATCAATAATCTCTATCCCTTGATCACCTCCTGTTTTTTTATCATAGATGTCGATTTCTAATTCCTCTGGAGTAACGGGTAAGGAGATATAGATCTTCCTTTTTTGCCCGTCTTCTAAAAAAGCTTTCCTGCGGAAATAATGGGTATTGGGAACAAAGGGATCATATACCTTAATACCAATAGACATTGCCCAATCAACCTTGATCAGGATGGCAATGGTAAAGCGTTGTTTATTAGAGGGTATCGGAATCAGCATGATGACCTTTAGTTTTTCTGAATGGATATGTATTTGTTTTTTTGAGATTGGTAGATTAATGTTCCTACGCCCCCAACCACAAGTATTCCTATCACTCCATATAAAATCAGTGTGGTTGTACTTTTGCCTTTCTTTTGATCTTCTGGTTCTTTGGCACCGATCCCTACTGCATAATCTGAAGGGGTATTAACAGTAGGTTGACCTTGGATGGGGTCAGAAGTATTCAATAAAGTATCGACCGCACCTCCTATTGCTGTGGCACCACCCAAATCAGTAACGGCTTGCCCTATCTTTTGTAGGGTGTCTTTTCTTCTTTTTCGCCGTTCTATTCGCTTGGGAGCATTTCGCCGTAGGGCACGTTTTTCTTGTCTCGCTTTTTTTCGAGCGGCTCTTTTCTCTTTGTTGCCAAAAATGAAATCATCATATTCTTCATTTAAAAGCATTTCTGTTTCTCCTGCTATCATGGTAGTAGTTTTAAAAGTTATTAATAAACACACATTACATAGAGTGTAGAATCTTGTGGATCGAAGGGTTTCTCCGGGTAGGGTTTGCCCACAAACGGATAATCTTTTGCCTCCCCTGCCTCCAATTCAAGACCATTGACTATGGCAGTGGTCGTTCCCACATTTTTAACAGAAGCATATAAAAAACCCAAGGGGAATACGCCTGATTCTGTAAATTCTTGTTCAATTAATTCAGCCAATACGCTCATTTGCTTTCACTTGTTTGTTCATTAGATACATCACTCCTGTAATAGCCAAAACTGTGATCCCTACACCGATACCAATTTTCATCATCTTCGAGGTATCCTTGGGTTGGTTTTGTTCTTCTTTCATTTTTTTGGGTATCATAGAATTATTTTTTTAGGCATTAGGTTGCCATCATCGGTTGATTAGGCATATAGGTTACTTGAGAGGGTTTTGATCTACTGGTTAAATAAATGGTGCCTCCCACCAGAAAGGTTCCTAAAATCGCTGCTCCTATAATCATGGTCTTTTTGTTTTTCTGTTTTTCCTTTTCTAAAGCTTTCTTAGCTTGTGCCTGTTTCAGTTTATGTTCCTTTTCCATTTTCCTGCGTGCTGCCACGGCTGCCACCATTGCGCTACGATTTTTTTTCTCTAAAATTCGGATCTTGTTTTGTAAATCTTTACGAATCTGAGCTGTCTGAGCGATGGCTTTGGATACTGAATTTGATGAACCGGAAGAAGACTTCCTTCCTTTCTTCCTTCCCTTTCCAATTTTTTTTACACCCTTTTTAATGAGTCCACCAACAGCTTTCAACCCCACTTTAAGGAGTGAACCAAAAAACTCGTCCTCTCCGTTATCGTGATAGGTGATATAGCCGGATTGCTCCAAACTGATCAGCTCCTTACTTTTTTGCTGTGCATGAATCGTAATCTGATCCCCTAATTCTTCTATAAAAGCATCACTGGTTTTCATCAGGTGTAAGACCGATTCTACCAATTCATCATTACTAGGAATGGTCTGGTAGGTAATGCCATGTTTTGCTATTAATCGTGTGATCGCATCGGGTTTGGTTAGAATAATATGGCTTACCAGTTCAATGGTCACGTTATATTGTTGCTGTTGCATACGTTTACTTTTGAGTTATGCTTTTCATTCCAATAAGATACCCTGAGATAAAAGCCAAAGCAATCACCACATATTCTTCCTTAAATAAGTTGGTAAGCCTCCCTTGTACAGTAGGGGCTTGCTTTTCGGGAGTGGTTTGGACTAGTTTTCGTTGTCGTAATTCATTCCATACCATCTGCACCTCAGATGCCAATTTTTGATCATTCGGGTTAGTATTGGATTTTTTGACGACCTGATTGTAATAACTTTTCACTTCCTGATCAGATGCATCCGAAAACTGATCTAAAAAAGCATCTTCATCACCAGATCCATTGTAATTAGAATGACCACAGGTACCACAAAAATTATCTTCCTCGTTATACGTATCCTGATTACAGGAATTACATTTCTTTGTACTTTTAACAAGCCCTAAAATTGCTTTTTTATCTGGGTGAAGCTGTAATAGTTTAGGAAGTACTTCTTTCCCTTTTTGTCGAATTAATGCCTTGGTAAGGCTAACCAATTTATGAGGATTGACAGAAGTCTCACTACCGAAGTCATGGAGCATTTCCTGAACTTTTTTAGGATTGCTGTACACCATATAATCGATGCTATTCTGGGCAAAGTTATTTCTCATAGCTATTGTCTTTTAGAAAGAAACAGCCAAAGCTCAGAATGCTTTGCTTTGACTGTTTCATCAGGGAATTGGGGTTAAAGAGTAGGAATTATTATATTATCTATATCGTGAACGTCTTCTCCTACCGGCTAAAGACATTGGGTATCTTCGTACTCGCCCTCTGGTACTTCTTCTTCTGCGAGAGGAAGGTACTCGTCGTCTTACACTGCGCACTCTCCTTGGTTTTATTCCAAATGCAGATGGACGTTTCCGTCTTCTACGTAAGTCAATTTGAGGCAATCCGGTGGTTCTGGGAACTCTTGATAATTCCGCCACATTTCTTCCTTTTAGAAGATTCCCCATATTGGCTCTTGCCTTAATTGTGAACGTAAATACCGCAGTGACGCCAGCATTGATGGTTAGACGTATGGAATTCTGACCCGTAACATCCATCTCAAAACCTTCTGAATCTATTAATTGTTGTGTGAAGTTTTGAGGTGATGTAGCATTACGTGGCTGAAATACTCTTACTGTATTTGATCCCGCTGCGGTTCTGGTGGTTAACTTAAGAACATTATCAAATTGCAAGGGGTCACTCACCGAATATTTCATCCCCGAAATCATAAACGGGTTGGATTTCGATTCTTCCCGGACTTCCTTGTGCGAACTTTCCTCCACAGTAACCGTAACTCCTGTAGGTTGGGCTGCTTCTTCATTACCTCCAAAAACAATGGCTTCGGCTGATTCTCCTGAAGTGTTTTTAATCACCACCGTTAGGGTACGGTCATTTGGGTCAATTTTACCGACTGAGGTCGTTCTATAGTCATCATAGGCTTCTTCTGGGTACTCTTCGATATATTCATCTTCATATTCTTCGTCATAATCATCGTAGGCATCTTCATTGCCTTCGAAACCACTATCGAAATCGTCTTCATCCTCCTGATCATCGTAACCGTCATAGATTTCCATATCACCACTATCATAGTCATCAAAATGATCTTCTGCATCATTCTGATATCGCATTAATTCATCATTATAATCACTCATCTTGTTTTGTGTTTAACTGTTCAGGACAGTGTTTACCTCCAGATAACTGGCAGCTCACAACGTAAAGTGGTTTCAACCACACCTGTTCAAAGGGTTATGAGGTCTTACCGGATAGTTTATGTTTTGCAGATGCTAACTCTTGTTTTTTTCTAGCTTGCATTGGTGCTATTCCATAAGTGCCTAACATTGCTCCTATGAAAATACCCATCACTCCAACAGTGATCATGCCACCAAAACTGTAACCTTTGGATTTTACCATGTGTCCTATTTGTTTTAAAAATTAATATCAAAAGGTGTCTAAACCTCTGGCTAAATTCAGAAGGTATTTTTACAGTTTTTTGAGTTCTTGGAAGTGAAAAGTGACGTGGAAATCGTGTTAAAGCAAGGATAGAAGGGAATACGGAATGATTAAAAGGGTACGAATTTTTCCTGTACAAAATTCGCTAGGTAAAAAGCCAGATATAATACTCCCTATCCTTAGGAAAAGGCTTTACATAGAAGAAGTCAATGTTAGCTGTAGGTGTTTTATAAAGTTCCGTTTAACTTGTGGTATTCAGATATTGCATTGCTAACCTGAGTCAGTAGTCTAAATAACTTATTGTTGATTAGAACAACGTCTGCTGTTAAATCCATTATTTTTTCATCGTCAATTTCGAACACACTTTTTATTAAGATCTCAGTATTCTTTGTTTTATGTGCACCAAGTTCATTTCTAATATATTTAAAGGTATTAAGGTTTTCATTTTTAAAATCGCTGAATTCTTTATTGATAGATTTTGAGACTTCAGCAAGTTCAGTCATATCATTTTTAATAAGTTCCTTTCTTAACTTATTTCCAAGCAAATAATTTACGTCAGACAAATATTCAAATACAATAATGGCAGAAATTCGTGAATAAAATTTCTTTTCTATTTCCTCATCGGCAGATTTATAATTCAAAATCAGTAAGGATAAGTCACTTTGAACTATTTTAGAATGAATCGATAATTCTGCACTTGCTTTATATCTATCTGATTTTTTTGCCTCCAATCCTTTTAGCATAGCAAAATCAAGGATTAAAGACTCAGGGATTTGTTTGTTAATACTTTTCTTTAATTTATCTAACATTTATTTTCTATGTCTTATGGTGAACTTATAGCTAATAATGGAATAAAGAAAAAGAATATATGTGTTTTAAATTCCATATAACTAATCGTTTATTTGAACTTTTAATTATATTCTATTTGAATTCCATATGAATTTTCCATTTCGAGCATTGATTTGCTCAAATCTGAATAAATTCTGTTACTTTCTTTAGATATTTCAAGTTCTTTTTGCTTAATTTCTTCTTCACTATAAGTTGGCGCATAAGCTTGTGCCTCCATATTACTCATACCATAATGGAATCCTTTTGGGGGCTCTGTTTTATACACTTCATTTTTAACATGCTCATAAATGAGTTTTTTTATGTTATCGACGCTTACGATGATAGAAATCTTAATTGTCTGATTTTTTAAAAAGTACCCTAATCTATTATCAAATTCCAAGTAAGGTTGAATTTTTCTTGGTGAAAGAATTTTATTTATATCTGAAGTATAAGAAACATTGGGGTTGTCCATTTTTAGTTTATTAAGGATAGTACTTTTTATATCATCAATATCTAAAGCACTTATAATTTTAACTATAACTTCTTCCATCGTTTTATTGAACTTTATTTTTGTATTCCTGATCATAGTATTCGAAAAGTTCTTCTCTATAAATCCTTATTTTGTCTAAATCCTGGATTTTAAACGATTTTCTACTAACAATCTTAACATATTTAAGATAATACGTAATATAAGTCTCCAGAGGTCTAATAATAGTACCCGGTATATTACTATAAAGGTTAATTATTGCTTGGTATTCTTCTTTAGCCATTTCTAACGCCAATTTATTAGTCTCCCTTTTATTGATATATCTTTGGTTTATTAAATTGGTAAGCAAAGAAATCAGGCCTCCAATCACAACCCCTATAAGCAGATAATATTCCTTAGTCATCGTTTATTTATATTTTAATCTCTTTTGAAATAGTAATTTATATCACTTACTCTTTTTATTTGTTCAGTGATGTGAGCTTCAGAACAATTTCGTGAATTTAAATAGGCTCTATGCATATCTATAAATTCTTGTTTTCCTATTCCTAATTCATTACACTTTACCAAAGACTTTGCAGCTCTTTCGGTATCGTAAGAGTGTCCTGAAAAAATATGATCTGATTCACCGTAAGAGAGCCTTATTAAATTTTCTAATTTCATGACTTAAGTTCATCGTTTTATTGAACTTATAGAACTTGTTACTGTACTCGAAGGGTAGCTGGAAAATCAAGTTTTACGACTATTGGCTTTCCATTAAAACTGCCTTGGAAAATTTTTGGTAGTGTCGCAAGTACTCTTAGTGCTTCTTTTTCCAAACCTTCTAAATCTGATTCTGCATCATAGGCTAAGAGATTTCCTCTTTCATCCACGCTTATTGAATTATTAATAATATAAGTTCCTGAAAGTAACCCCAATTTAGAAATAACTTCAGTATTAAAAGTTAGATTAAAATGTCGTATTACAGCTTTTCTAGCACATTCTTTAGGAGAATCTTTTTTACGTTTACATTTAATCTCTTTTTCCAGTGAAATTTCAACATCACCAAAATTGTAGACTAAAGAATCCTTTTCTTTATTAGATACCTTTAAAGAGTCTTGACCAAATGCTCCAAGATGTAAAATTAGTAATATCAATAAAATTGTATATTTCTTCATTGTTTTATTGAACTTTGATTATTGGTCTAATGACCGCAATTAATGTAACAAAGAAATCTCTACATATTATATAAAGTATATCTGAATCATTATATAAATTCATTTCTTGTACGCTTGTTATTTTATCGTTGAGATTTTCATAGTTATTTTCTATAATTTCCTGAATAGATACAAATTCTTCTCCTATCAGTTCTGTATTGTTTATTTTGAATGAACTTTCTCTATTGTACCAAACTTTACATACCACGCCTTCAAAAAAGTCTATTCTCCATGGCTCACCATTAATTCCACTATATTCATTTTCTTTTTTGTCAACAGAGTTGTCTTTGATTAAACCAGAAGACAAAAGCTCTTTTTTGGAATCGCCTAACTGAACAATGGATTCTAATCTAGAAGAATCCCATTTATAAAAATACTTATCTATTTTACTCAATTGTTATCGTTTATTTAGACTTTGTTATTTTAAAATTAAATCGATTTAGGTGTTTTCTGAAATCATTTAGTTCATTGACAGCTCTAAGAACATCTACAGTTGTATAATTCCTTTTATTTTCTGTTAAAGGACCATGTATTTCATTTCTGTATAAAAAACACTCTATAAGATGGCATTCGTCATCATTACAATTGTCTTTAATTGTTACAAAACCGTTTGTGCCTTCCGTATATGAACCCTTATCCATTCTTAACCATTGCTGTGCTTCACTATATTCTAATCTATATTCTGTTTCCATCCTTTTATTGAACTTTAGTAATTGCTTGAAGAAAGATAATTCCATTAGGTGAATTACTATGAGAAACACCACCTTGTAAGTCCCAACCATCATTAATTAAATCATTTACTTCTTCATGGAATCTTGCTATATCTTTTTCCATTACCACACTATACTTGTTCATAATTTTAGGTTTTAAGATTATCGTTTATTTAGACTTTACGTATGTTTTATTTATTTTATTCATCTAGATAGTTTGCTATTAAAATATATGCTTGACTACCGATAAAAGACGCCTTTTGTTGATCTTCTAATATTACTGCTTTTGGTACCGAATTAATTGGGCATTCTATACTTAGTAAATCTTTTTTGAAAGACTGTAATTTGTTTACTATATCTATATTAGATATAATTTCATTAAGCTTTAAGGCTCCTTCAATTCCAACAAGTAAATTGTTTATCATATACCTACTATGTATATTTCTATTTGTTAACTTGTCTTTTATTTCAAACTTTTTCATCGTTTTATTGAGCTTTAGTTTTATAATTTCTTCCTTTCAACATTGACAAAATAATATTTATTATGAAAGCAATTTGTCCTGCGATTATGATTATAACACATATCCATATAGATGAATCAGGAACATAAGTGTTGACATAATAACTATTACCTAAAAAAAGATTTGTTAAAAGCCTTCTAATACTACTTGCCAATATAATACCAACAGTAAAAATAAGATGCAATGCATTTAGTGAAACTAAAGTGTTGAAATTAAAATTATCCAAGATCTTATAAATCAGTCCTGTGAACCCAAAAAATCCACTTAAGAGTCCTAGTATTTGTTTTTGGGAAATTACAAAATAAGTGTCATGTATATTAATGTCTATTGTTTGATCTTCCTGATAAAATGATAAAAGCAATAATAAAGGAACAAAACTCCAAAATACTACATATGGCTTTTTCAATAACTTTAATATCATCGTTTATTTAGACTTTTATTTTTTCTATTGAACTTAACGTAATAGCTTTTTATATGCTTTGTTAACAGTATCTAAATCTATTCCAAGTTCTTTTATTTGATTATCATCGTAATTTTCTGGACTAAGCCAATATTCTGATTTACCTTGACACCTTTCGGCAAGATCTATGTCGAAATGTCTTAGGGGTATTGCCGCTGCAGACCAATATTTTACTAACAGACTTTCTCTTTCATCGTTTCTATGGTTCCCTTTACCCAAGTCTCTATAATATAATTGAGTTTCATTAAGAGCCATAGATATAGCTCTTAAAGCCGTATCTTTTAATTCCCTTCGGTCTTTTGACAAAGTTGCAATCGGTCCTAATATTTTAGTTAGCCCTGATAATAAAAAGGATATATCCATTATATTTGTTTTAAGAGTTAATATAGAATCATTTTATTGAACTTTTTTATTTTTAGAATATCGTCCATGGATCAAATCCTGAGGCTTGAATCGCTGGTGCAAGTTCTTCTGCAATAAATTCTTTTTCTTCAGTATCCAATTCGTCCCATGGAAGTTCATCGACAATATTTGAAACTTGTTTGAGCTTAGTTTCTGAAGATTCCTTTGAATTATAAATCTTTTCAAGTTTTTTAAGGAAGTCATTCGTAGCTTTTCTGAGAATCAAAATTACTGATTGTTCAGACGGATTTAGTCCACGAGCTTTCCAATTATTTGGGTTTTCGTATATGTCTGAAGTTTTTATTTTTTTTATTATACTTTCAAAATTGCTGTCAGTCATATTAGTCTTTAAAGTTTTATTGGTCAATTTATCTTTTTCTACATTTTGTCCATTACAAGAGGTCAAAAAAAATGCTATTATAATTATGTGAAAGATGGATTTTATCATCGGTTTATTGAACTTTTAATTAAGTATAAATTGTTTTCTATCTTTCCATTCTTTTAACCCTTCTACAAATCGATATATTATAGAATGATAAAATTATAACTAAATTAAATTCTATCAAGATCTAACACGACGTCCTGTTCGTAATATTTCATCATAACGGCATACTACATAGTTTTCATAAACAGTAAATAAGTATGGAGTATCTTCTTTAGGCGGATCTCCCAGAAAGAAAATATATGCTTTCTTTTTAGTCTCTTCATCCTCATCATTTTTTTGTTCAATAGTTGCAAAGACAAGCTCATTGAGAATTTTCGTCTTTTTATGATTACTTAACTGAATCAAGTCAATTGAAATAGTATAATTATTTTTAGGCTCATTTCTTTCATCATTTTTAATCCACTTGTCAAATTCATAAAGTTGAATAAATAATCGATTCTCTCTTTCGATAACATTATCATCGCTCAAAGAAACTCTACCAAAATAAATTTTTCTCCCTTTATACTGCCCTTCACTTTTTCCCTTGATTCTTTTAAATAAAAATCGATATTCTGAATGTATATTCAAAATTTCCAGAGAATTGTCTCGGTTGTTTGGGAAATTTAGATAGAAATCAACAATTTGTCCCAAAGCAGTAACTACCCTATTTCTTTTTCTTTCTTCAGATTGAAGATTATCAATTACACCTCTAACATTCTTAATAATTCTAGGATTCAAATGATCATTCTCTTCTTTATTTGTTTTGATAGTTTTCCTCGAAGGCTTAACCAACTTACTTGGGTATGGAACAGGAAACAACCCGTTTACACTAACATCTATAATTCTAGATTGATTCTGAAGCTCCGTATATTGACTAAAAGTGCACTCAAGTGTATGAGTGACCCCTTGTTCAGTTTTAAAATACGGTCTTGGTTTATGATGTTTTTCAAAAGAACATGGTATTAATCGAATTCTACAATTCACATCAATACACTCATAATTTGCTTTCTCAACAGAAATTAGAAGTTTTAATTCCTCAGCTTCTATCTCTTCTCCTGTTAATTTATCTCTTGCAATATTCATCGTTTACTTAGACTTCAAAATTTCTTCTTAAGGTACTTGAATTATAAATCATACCATTTATGGTAGCAATTGCGGATTGAATTTGTTTGACTGTATGCATGGTTATGGCTTATTTGATTTATCTATTTTTATTTGCTGGTTTTGATATTTTTTTTCAAAGTCAAATATTTTATCATTATGATATACTTCCATCTTTCTTAGATCTTGTATATCTATGGGACCTACAACAAAATTAAAAGGCAAACTATCCGTTAAAGTTATAATTACTGTATATAATTGATACTTAGGTGAACCGTAATTAGTTGTCATCATTACCTGAAGTTTGCGAGTAAAGTTTTCATGAAAAAAAACTCCTGCTGTCTCATGAAAACTTTTTCTTTTGTACCCACTGATAGTTTGGCTGCTAATTTCTAAAACAATTTTTGAATTAAAACCATGTTCATATTTATCATCCACATATATATTAGAAAAATCTATAAACTCATTTGTTTCAATTGCTCCAAACGATTTTTTGAAAGGTTTTTGTGAGTTATCTTGTTGATGTATTCCATAATATCCGAATTTAAAAATACTATCAAATCCCTTGAAATTATTGCCGTTTTCTTGGAAGAATTTTCTGCTTTGAGCTTCGAAGTCCAGATTGTCTAATATTGGTCTTGATTCATTCAGCTTGTCTCCAATGTTCTGAATTATTTCCTTATTATTATTATCGTTATTATCTATAATTTTATCTGATAACGATTCTTGAGATTCTATTATTTTGTTAGAGGTTTTAAAAGAAGATTCTGTTCTAGATTTTTGTATATAATAGTTGCCAATAGCCCCAAAAACTGCCATTATTACAACGCCGACTGCAATTATTACGATTCCAAATATCATATTTTTATCCATCGTTTATTTAGACTTTAGTTAATAGCACCTTGATTAAGAAGTATGTATTTTTGTTTTTTCTCACTAAAAGGAGAAATCATTTCTTTTTCTTTTACTCTTATTTCTTTAAAGTAGACGGAAACGTCACTATTACTAGTATTGTTATTTAATAGCACATAATGATCTCTTGGCATTTTTTCTAACTCCTTAATTAGTTGTTCTACTGTTGTCATAATATCAATAGTTTATATGAATTTTGCTTATTATTGAATGGTTTATTTAGACTTTTACCAATTACTCTATTTCGTATTGATTCCAATTCTGATAGCATCTTCAATGACCATTTTTAAACAGTGTTCATCTTTGGGGTCTAACTTAACCGATAGTTTGTCTTTAATGGTTTCATTAAAAATCTTTTTAGCGGCATCTTTAATATTTGTATTAGTCATTCTTTTATCTTTTGAATCGTTTATTTAGACTTTAGTTTTTTATAAATAACTTTCATTATTGATTCCCTTTTCTGAAACTCCTTTCCGCATCCTTCACATAATAGAGGTAAAGGATCTGGTACCATTCCAAATTTTTCAGCAAATGATTTACAAAATAGAGCCATCATTTTATTGCAAATGACAAAATTCATATTCACTAAAATTCAACAAAAAAACCATACGGTTTTTACGGTTTTCCTCAGAAACAAATACTTTTCGATTAAATACAAAAAAAACTGGCGATTAACCTGATTTTCAACTAACAACACAAATGCTAAATAGAACCAATAATTTAATCTAATGGGAAAATCAATGGAGCCTTTTAGAATATTGTATTTTTGTAGTTCCATTTTCATAGTCTATAATAGACCCCAATTATTTTATGTGTCTTTTGCAATTAGCATTATCGACATCTTGATCGTTATCCCAAAACATCGCTTTGCAAACCTTACAATTCCTCCGACCTCGATGAGCTAAATATTTGTATAAAGTGGCTTTGGAATTAATATCGACTAATTTCATAATTTCAGTGATAGAAAGCTGATTTTTTTTGTCTCGGTAATCGTTTTCTGCTAAAATGGCTTGTGCTTCAGCTTTTTTACTTAGCCCTTTTCGTCTGCCAATTACAGCACCTCTTCTTCTGGCACTTTCCTGTCCAGCTAATGTTCTTTCTACAATAATATTGCGCTCCATTTCGGCAACTGCACTAAAAATAGTAAGCACAAATTTTCCATGAGCAGAGGTTGTATCAATAAATGGCTCTTGTAAACTTCTAAATCCTACTTCCAATTGTTCAAATTCATCTACAAGCTTTAGCATATGAGAAACACTTCGAGCGATTCGATCCATCTTCCAAACAATGACTACATCTTCTTCACGTAACTTACTTAAAAGTGAATCAAGGTTTTTTCTATTTGTTTTCGCGCCGGAAGAAACATCTTTATAAATATTCTTTTCTTTTACTCCTGCTTTTAACAAAGCATCAATTTGCAAATCAAACTTTTGGGAAGGTACTAATTCGTGCATATCCAAATAACATAATAGTTCATTTAAGTGTTAAATTATAAACTTATAAAATGAACCGTTTTATTGAACTCGGTAGGTTTTACTCTTCGGCTTTTAACTAATCGTTCAATTTAATGACCAGAATGGGAGTCAACATCCATAGAATATCCACAAGTTTGTGGATTATGAAAATATGATAAGTATCAATACGAGTTTAGACTCTTTCCATATCATCCTTAGTAATATCCTTAAATGTTATATTAATAATGGTTAAGTAAAGAAAAGATATTTGTGGTTTTTTTTCAAATGATTAATTGCTATCAAATTTATCAAGGCATCCAAAATGATTAAATTGCCTCATAGCGATTCTATAATTAAAAAGGATTTTCTTGATCTTCTTTTTCGTCAAAGTCTTCTAAAACAGTAAATTCATATGAATTCATTTTTTTGTAAAAAGTATATGAATAATTTGTAATGGCAAAGGAATCAATTTCGCTGAAGTAATGTTTTTTGAACCTAAATTCTGCTTGGGTTAATCCTTTTGCGAATCCTCCAATACCAGAAAACAGGCCTAATAATACGAGTTCCTTCATAATTTACTTTCTTCAGAATTGGGAGTAATTATAAGAATGCTATTTCTTCTGATTTCTTGTTGATTCGGTTTGGTTCTTTGTAATTATTATGAAGATAGATTGACAAAAGGGAATTTATGGTTTACATTTGAGTAGCCCTGTTTACATATAAATTCATAACAGATCAATCAAATCGTATGGCTATTACAAAACACTTACCAGATACAATTCAAACAAATATTCCTGAATTATTGGTCTTATTTAGGGATAGTCTAATTTCAAATTTGAACGGTCATACCTTTACATTTAATGGTATTTATGAAAGTGTAAGTTCTCAGGCATATCATAATAATATGTTTTATTATGACCGGGTTATTGATAAAGACACTCGGAAACATATTACTTTGTTTCTACACAAAAAATTCAAGAAACACCTTAAAAATAGGGAGCCTTATGAATTTACCGGAAAACTTCAATTGCATAGAGAAATCCGATCTGGTTCAATAGATATACTGTTGTATGTTTCCAATATTGATGTGAGCAAAGATGAAAAGCAGTTTATTACAGAGAGTGAGTATAATCTGGTTAAAACTAGATATGATAAAGGCTTTTTTGATGTTGAAGGGGATATAAGTAATAAATTGTATAACAATGTAAATCCTGTAATTCTAGTGTTAACAGGAAAAACAGCTAAAATTCAAGGGGATTACCAACAAGCTTTGCATCATCCGGAGTATTACCAGATAGAAACGGTAAAAACAAATTTTTCTAATAAGAACCAATTCTTTAAAACACTTGAAAATATTGATAGTTCTTACGATTACTTGGCTATTGTTCGTGGAGGAGGCAGTGGATTAGGTTTTTTTGACCAGGAAGATGTTTGTAAAAAAGTATTGGAAACTAACATTCCTTTCATAACCGCAATTGGTCATGAATCAGATAAAACAATGTTAGAAAAAGCTGCGGATAAAGCATACACAACACCCACGGCTTTTGGTAATGCATTGGAACAACTGGTGCAAAAAGATATGAGCTATAAAAGTCATATGATTGCTCTTGAAAATGAAATCACACAGAAAGGCAAAGAGTTTACTACCAAATTAAAAGAAGTGCATACGGACAATGAAAAACGATTGGCACAAGAACATAAAAGCTTTGAAGAAAAAATGAATGCCTTTAAACTTCGGAAAAGAAAAGAACAAAATATATTTATATCTGTTATTTTAGGGCTTCTCCTACTATTGATTATTTTTTACTTTATTAAATAATTTTAGAAGAATCAAAAGATGCGTTATTCAGAAAAGTTTTTCGGTAAACCACTAGAACAGGTTACATTCGATGATGTTGTTAGATTTTGTGACAAAGAACCAGAAGAAAGGTTACATCTAGAGTTTAAGAGTAGCACAAATAAAGTTAAGGATGATATTTCAAAATTAACCAAAGATGTTTGTGCTTTTTTAAACACTGAAGGAGGGTTGTTAATTTATGGTGCTCCAAGGGATAAAGATAATAAGCCTAAAGGCCCCTTTTTTTTTACTAAAATGATTGTTAATGATTTATCTAAAAGTTTATCCGATACATTAGACCCCTATCATATCGACATTCGATGTCATCAGATTGAAATTGAAGGAGGGAATGTTATTTTAATTGATGTGCCAAAAAGTGATGAACTTCATCAAATAGTAACTAAAGGATTTTATATAAGGGTAGGGGAACAAAGCAAGCCGGCATCTACTAAATTAATAGAATCCAGATTACAAAAAAACTTAATTCCAGATTTAGAAATTAAATATAAAATCACCAAAATACCATTCTATAATTTGTTGTCATTTGACAAGGGCTTTGAATTGAAAATAGAAATTCATAACCATTCGACAACTACTACAAAAAATCTTAGAATTCTGACTACTTTATTTAATATCTCCAGAAGTAAAATAGGAGATAGATTTATTCAACTGTCAGAGAAATATAAAAAGGCTAAGGTTTTTACACTTGATTATCCTTCCGGTGAAATATCAAAAGGGATGAAAAGTTATCATAATATAGAGTTTTCCTGTTCAAAAACTTGCTTGATTCATATAAAGGCCTTTACCCAAAATAATGGTCATGTTGAAAAACTTATTCTTTTTAATCCTAAACATCAAAAAACAATACAAGAGAAGGATAATGAAGGGCTGCTATACAGTAGATTTGAAGAGGTTTTGAACCTGTAGCTCATTCGCATAAAGAATAATAACTCATACAACTGATAAGTTGTTCTTACTCAAACAAATCTCCAGAAGCGTTTTTATTTTGAATATAACTAGTAACATCACTATTAGTTGGGTATGCTACTATTTTGCCTTTTTTAGTTCCTTTCTTACAATCGCAGTTTTAGAACAAAATCGCTTTGGAATATAATTTGAAGAAAAAAAAGAGGTCTGCAGCTCCTGTTCATAAGCTTCTAATTCTTTAATCCGATCTAGACAGAATTTCAAGATTTGTTTTACTTCTGTATGGCTCCATAACTTTTTGAGGCTATATGTTTTTTTAAAACCGTATTAACTATTTCCTCCTTATTAACATATTTAAATTCCTTATCTTTTTTTGAATAGTTTCAATGCGTCTTTGGGCTACACTAATTTTAGAATAAGGTGTTTCCCTGAGGATTCCTATGAAATTGACCCGGGTATTCCTGTTTAAATAGCGCATAGTAAAACAGTTCCCAAAAGCGTATTTATTTAGGTCCTTGCGTACGTCCATCATGATAGAGTGTATACTCGCAAATCATTTTAACGATGGCTGCATTTCGGTCTTTATAGGTATGATTTCCTTTAAAGTCTCTTTCCTGTAGTAACATTCTGATTTTTTTACCTTCTTCCTGATCGATATAGCGTTTGCACCCTCTTATAAATGCTGCCCGCGTACACCCCATAATTTTACGCTGTCTCATATTGACATAGACAAAGTAGCTTTTCCGAATTTTATATTCTTTCTCAGAAATTTCACCAAGCGCAAAGGCACGGGAACACAGGTCATATTGTTCATCAACGATTAGTTGTGCAATACGCACCATTTGATACTTCGGAATTCGATCGCGGTATCGGGTTACATCATCGACCTGATGATGCAATCGCAACCAAGTACAGTTTTGCCATTCTGAGGTGGTGATTTTAGCCACCGATTGATGCGTAAGCAGCACATCAATTCCTTTATGTCTGACGGTACATAAAGCACCGATCATTGATTGTCCTTTTGCACCTGCCATATAATGATCAATATCATCCAATACGATCATTCCATTTTTAAAATTCTTCAGGATTTTATCAACTACTTCTTTTTTGTCATTGTCATCCATAGCTGTGCCATCCGAATTAAAAGGACGAATGCGACGTGCAGCTACTTTGGAGAGTGCTCTTAAATAGTTCGGGTTTACGGTTTGAAATTCTGGATAATCA
This sequence comes from Aquimarina pacifica, assembly GCF_000520955.1. GTDB lineage: Bacteria > Bacteroidota > Bacteroidia > Flavobacteriales > Flavobacteriaceae > Aquimarina > Aquimarina pacifica. The sequence continues at coordinate 29,036 of NZ_JACC01000014.1, forward strand.
TCATCATTGGTATCAAAGGCTAATACTTTACGCCCTTTCTTGCCTGATGGCATATGATCCGTCATATACCTATATATTTCAAGCTTGTTACGAAATGTTTTCCCAACTCCTGTTTCTCCACAAACAAGCATGATCATGGGCTGTCGTTCTGATGCTTCCTTTTGATAATTTATAGGTGTTCTTTGGGGAACTTTCTTTTTTGGTGCCATTTACATTGTAGATTAGGGGTTCATAGTCTCTGGAAGGTCAATGGGGTCATATTCATCGGTAAGTAGGCTGTCATTATCTTCAGGGGCGCTTGCAACATAGGAGTCCTGAGATTTTGTGAATTCCAGATCCCCGTCGTCATGTAAAATAGTAGCAACGGCGTCTTCTTTTTTGTCTGTTTGCTGTTCTTCTTCTCGAATAATATCCCGCATTCGCTCGGTTAAGAGCTGATTTTCTGCTCGAACTTCCATAACCACTTGTATTTTTTTCATTGCAATGGACATAATGGCTCCTGTTAATTGTTGCTCTGGAGTCAACTTTTTTGCTTTTTGCTTGAGTATGGCAACAATCAGAGGTTTCAGCATGGCTTTATCCTCTTTGTCTAATTTTAGCCGATCAACATTTTTTTGATTTTGTTGATCAATAAGTTCAATGATCTCTTCATATTTAAAGAACTCCTGATGCTTTCCAATTTTTATAAAATACCCACCCCCAACGGCTAATACATTATTGGTCATTCCCAGAATGGTATCAGCCGCCTGTTTTGCCGTTGCGGTAGGCAATTCAAATTCCGGTTCTTTTTCCACGGATTCTGTTGAGTTGTGCTGTTGCGAACCTACGTCCTGTTCCGGTGCATCGAGGGGTGGTACTTCCTTGAATTTTGGTGTTTGGGTTGTTGTTTCATCCTCAATCGTAGCGGTGGATTCACCAGCTTGCTCATGGATGGATTCCGGTTTCCAGGGATTCCAATTTGCAGGGTCATCCGCAGCATCTCCTTTCTCTATGACCGCTTGATTTAGAGGGCTAAATTCTTCAGGTTGCGGGGACTCAAAATCAACGTGCTGACGATCATTACTGAGCACATGAATTACTTCTTGTTCTATATCTTTCATGGTGTTACGCTTGTTTGGCTATAAAGTGTATGATGCTTTTCTCCAGTGCATTGAATCGTTGCATAAACTCCTTATAGTATTGGGGAACCGTAAGGAGTTCCTTGCATTTGTTATAATGGTGAATCACAGCTCTTTTGGATTGGCCAAAGGGTCTGCCCATTTTTTCATGACTCATTTTCTGATATTTTCGAATCATATAATAGGCAGCCATTCGAGCATCATTAAATTCTTTAGAGACTGGGATTTTACTGCCGATTTCCTCGCAAGAAAACTGGCGCTGACTCTCCGAGATGATGTAGGCTGTCAGCATCTGTGCTTTTTGTTTCCGATTGAGGGGTCGTTGCGCACTTTTAGCAAGTACACGGATCATCTGAATAGAGGAAGTCATCCCAAATTCTTGAATCAATGCCTGTATTTCTTCTTGCAGTTCTATATGAGGTATCTTATCAACATTTGCCATATAATCATCCTATGCGTTCTTGATCTTCTCTTTCCGGTGTTGGTTTCCCATTGGTAATTTTCATTTCTTTAGAAATCGGATCATATGTCAACTGTTTTCCTATGGGAACTATAAAGTAATGGGTGCCAAAATCATCAGGACGCACTAATTTTAATTTACCAAGTATGGTAGTGTTCCAAAATAAAGAGGCAGTCAGCCCCATGGCTCTTAATTCCTTTTGCTGTATATTTTTTGTCCATCGTACTTTTTTAAGCATGGCTAGAATTTCGATATCATCGGTCGCTTTACTTTTTACCTTTTCGATTAATACGCCTTTAATAGTACGTAGAAGTTGCTGGTCTTTATCCTCCAGACCTTTCCATTGGCTTGAATTTTGTTGTAGTTCCTTTGGGGTTTCCTGATACAAAAAAAAGGTTTGCCAATAGTGCGCAATTGATTTTTTTACCTCTTTAGGAAGATGATAGGTTACAATCTGGTTGGATTCTATAAATTTTTTAAATCTAATGCTGGTGGGTGTCATGTATTCCGTTCGTTTTTTGATGTATTGATGATTGACGTTGGGATGCTGTATTAGTGATCGTTTTGAGGAATAATATTATAGGTATAGTACCAAAAGGAGTTTTGAAGTACCGTATATTTCCCGATAGCTGTTCTCCTCCCCAAATCTTGTGTAAACCCAAGTTTTTGAAGCTCATCCCAAGAAATATTTCGAGTTCTTTTTATGGCTACCAGTTGATCCAGAATCTGTTCATCAGATTTCTTTGTTTCTTTTGCTTGATCTTTGATCACCTTTGGAATGGCTGGAGACTTGATTAGGGACTCCAGACGATCATTATTTTGAAGCTCATCCTCATATTCCTCTTCGATAGCTCCCAGAATTTCATAGTCCAACTGTTCTAACTGATCGAGGAGTTCTTGCCTATCTGAATCCTGAATATTTTGAAGAATATTATGGAGTTTCCAGAACAAGACCATCTTATCCAGAAGAGGTTTTGGCAGTTCAGACCTTTTAAGACGATTGGTTTTTAAAAATTGTTGAAACTTTATTTTCTTCATTGTTACATATTTGGTTAAGCAAGGGATAGGTTGGACACTGTTTTTTGATCTAACGTTTTCTCTATATAACTAGAGAGTTGTGCAGTGAGGATAGAAGTAAGCACCACCATCCCAAGTGTTTTTAGTGCTTCTGCACCTTTGGGTGTCTGAATTCTAAAATCATCACTCTTTTCATTTTTTCCGATATTGTAAAATACCAATGCTTCTGCTACTCCGATGGTAAATCCTGCTGCAGTGGTGATTAAAAATTTTTGTTTTGTCGTCATGGTTCAGGGTGGTTTTTAGGTGTCTAGTTTTTCTTCAATTTTTTTAAAGCCTTCTTCGATTTGTTTTTTCCCTCTATCTATTTCCCGTAGAGAGGTCATTTCAAAGTTTTCCAGAATTTCACGATGAAAGCGCATCAAGGTTTTCTTATTTTTTTTTTGCGCTTCGGGTTTGTTTTTAAGTCCGTTAGGAATCAGTTTACCAATGGCAATAATGTGTTTTCTAATTTTTGCATAGCGTGTTGGTGGTGGTTTTTGTGGAAGCACTTTTCTGCGTTCCGCTCGAAATGCTTTTAATTCCCGATCACATTTTTTTAATTCTTCATTCATTTCATAGGCATCTTCTTTAGTTTTGGTTTTTTCTTTTTTTGGAGTCTTCTTTTTAGGTGCCTTGGAAGGCGTGCGTTCTTTTTTTAGTACTGCCTTTGGTTTGGGAATTGCCTCTTTTTGATCCGAACAAGGGCTTTTCCCCTTTGAATTTTCAAATAGCTGCGCTTCATGTTCCTGTAGAAGCTCCCATAAGGAGTCCATAATGGGTTGAAATTCTTCAATAAAAAATTCCTTGTCCTGTGTCCCTTTGTAATCTTCAAGAGTTAATTCAATCTCCTTTTTAAGACTGGGGGTGTTGATCTTGTTAATGTCTAACTGTTGTAAATCCTGTATTGTAATCATAGTAGTGGTGGGTGTTATGCGCTTATTTTTTGTTTTTTTAAGGCAAGTTCTATCTTGATAAGTCGTAGTCTACTTTCTTGCTTTTTTCGTTTAATTTGTAAGGCTTCTTTGGATAAATTTCTAGAAGGGTCTCTCTTCTTTTTTACTTCTTTCTTTATGGCATCCGGAATTCCAAACAGTTCCCATTGCTCAAAATCTTCCTGTTGGGTAATGAGATGTTCGGTCTCTTCGGTGGTATTCAGGGCAAATACTTGCTCTTTTTTCTTAAAGCGCTTTTTTGCTTCTTTCTTTGACAGTACTGTAAAAGAAAAACCATCGGAAAAAACAATACGATTCTCCGTTTCAATTGGAGAAGCCTCGCCCTTATAGATTGCCCATAAATACGCATCTGCACGTTCTGCTTTGGCATTTGGGATGGTAAAATCTTTGGAGCGCTGTTTTATCAATTCATGGACGGCTACCAAATCTAATTCTCCTTGGGTATACTGACGAATATAGTCCTGATTATGAAGAGTGACATTCCGTAGTTCTTTATGCGTTAATTTTTTGGTTTTATACATAGTTTACAGTTTATGATCAATGGCGAATTCCTGAGTGTATACACTACTCAATCCCTTAAAAAATCTATTGGCTTCCTCTTGATTGGCGTAATGAATCGAACAGTGTTGGGGTCGCCCATCGCTATAAAAACATTCGTATCGATAATATTGTAATGGTCGATCCGGGTCACTAATATCTATAGAGGTCCATCGTAGGAGTAAGGTATCGGGATGACTGCCAGAGGTCATAATGTTAAAATCGACACACTGCTCTTTACAGTTTTTTTGAATTTCTACGGCTCTATCCATCATGTTATGAATCACCGTGGTTTCAATGGGAAGGTTTTCTTTGGCTGTTTTCATAGGCTTTATTGTTTTAGTTTTGTTGCATAGGTTTTAATAATTTGAGCGACTTCCTGAACAGCGGCATCCAGCGAATAGCTGTTTTCAAATACGAATCCTTTTGGATTTAGTACCTGAACAATCTCTTTTCCGATGTCTTTCACTTGAGTTCCTAGAGCTTGATCGATGGGTGTTTTGAAATAATTACTGAGTGCAATAATGCCCTGAAACCCTCGATACCTGAAATATCTTGGATCACAACTGATCAGTAAGAGTTGGTTTTTATCCAGTGGGTGATGGAAGGGTTTGACCGTAATGATTCCAACTCGGTAGCTCGTATCGTAAAACGTTTCTAAAATGACATTTACCTGAACAGGAATTCCTCGTACTTCCATAAATTCCACAAGGGCGGCGCACCCCAAGCCAACATATACCAGTTCATCTCCCTTTGTTTTTGCGTTGGCGCCTGCTACAATATATACTTGTAAAGAAGGGTGTGAGGCAGCGTGATTCGATCGATGACCATATACTTTTTTCGTTAGCGTACATTTATTTTCACGATCTAATTCAATTTTCATCTGGGAGATATGCTTTTGAATCGGAGGGGTTATAGCGGTAGGTTGCATTCGAAACAATCCGGTTGCCGCCCGATCAAATGAAAATACCCCCAAACCTTTATCGTTATACACTACGGTGGGTTTCTCAATAATTTGATCCTCTAGCATTCGTAGATATCCTTCCAGTGCCGTATTAATTTTTGACTGAACTTCCTGAAGGTATTGCATCCCTAAAAATTGCTGGTGTGCTACTAATTCATCGATTGTTTTGGGGGGCGGGGTTCCAAACCAATCAGAATGATTTCGTATACGATTTTCAGCCCGTTTATGAATTGCGGCCCTTATTTTTGCATGAGCAGGCGTTAATTTTTCCAATTGCAAATCCACGAATTCATGAAAAGCATGTACGCTATCAAAAAGGCTGTAATACACAGTTCCTGAGGGGACTGCTATGGTATGTATTTTTGGTGCGATCATCTGGTAGTACGTCCATTTCTTCGTAAATACTCCGTGATAAATTCATTTTTCATCTCCAACCCCCGATAATTATTCAAAAAGGTGGATACATCAGTTTCTTGTTTAATGTGTGTGGCTTTCTCGGTATTGATGACCAGAAAGTAGCTATCCATACAATCCTTGAGCGTTTTGCCGTTTTGAACCCTTTCCAGACGACGTCCTGCCTCATTCTTGATTCCTGTTTCTCGCAACATTTCCTGAAGATAGATACGTTGAAAATTCAGCATGGTTCGCAGGGTCATAATATCATCCATATCCGAAGTACTTTGATTTTTTCCTTCCCATGCCAATATGGAATTCCGGATTTTAATGCATTGATTCACCAGCGCAGGATACACCAGTGCGCGTTCCAGACGTTCATTAAAACCAATTTCATAAATGCTTCCACTAAAACGATCTAATAAGGAGCTGTCTTGTTTGTTATTTCCGATGTAATTACTACTCATGGCTTTTCCTGTAACATTCCCTGTTACGATGCACCCAAAGTCAGGATGCTTTACAATAGGCTCATTGCGTCCATTAAAAGTAATCGCCTCTTCTTTGGCAGTTTTTGCCAGCGGATCATTTAATAATCCTGCGGTATTGGGATCGAGCTTGGGGAGCTCATCAATGATTAAAATTTTTCCATCTCTCCAAGCCTCGATAAGCCCTCCTTCTTTGTAGCCACTCATCGTTTGTCCTCCTTTAATATCAATAGGAGAGGTATACTGATTACAGCTTATAATCACAAAAGGCAGTTCTTTTTTATCATTTTCTTTTCTTCCAAAATATGCATAGGCAACTTTTTCGGCAAGGGTTGTTTTTCCGGTTCCGGCAATGCCCTTTAAAAAAACATTGTTACCAACATGCAAATCATCCAATATTTTCATAAAATGTGGAATTTGAATGATCTCTGGAATGTCTAATGTAGGTGTATATCTATTCATGTATCTATGCGTTTGGTACTCGTGTATATGTTGTAGTTTTCAATTCCTGATAGAGTTGCATTCTATCCAGTAGTATGTCTATAGGTTCAATGGGGGTGATCATATCCTCGTATAAGGCTTCCCCAAATTCTTGTGGGGTATACCTTCCAAAGACAAATTCCGGATTCCCATTTTCATGTGGATGATTAAAGACAAAATAACCCAATCGTTCTATCGCTTTGTGGAGCGGTAAGGCGGCTACCTCTTTAAGGGTGTTTTTGAGTTCTTTTGCAATAGGACTGCTTTTAATGGCACTTTTCCACGCCAATACAGGGATGGCAATATTTTTAAAAACAGGGATTAGAGAAAAAGTATACTTTTCTTTATCGCGTAAAGACCGATTATAACTGACCCTTCCATAAGGAAAGGTGGCATCAGGTTCTTTATAATCAATAAATCCATCAACGGGATTACTACCATTTCCATAAGCACGCCCCAATTCATAGGTGTAGATAACCTCTTCTCCTCCAGTTCGTTTGTTCCAGTCGATCTGATTCTCAATTTCCCAATCCTCTAATTCTTCTGCTTTGCCTTGAATTTTGATTCCAAACCCATCTAATGCTTTCAAAAAGGCAAAAAGACGATCCATGGATAACACGGCAGTCATATCTCCACCATTTTGAATAAATTCAGCCAGTTCATCCGGGCTTTGTCCTTCTTGTTGTAAAATGAGTCTGCGCAAGGACGGTTCGATGGCTAACAAATAGTTTGATTTCTTATTGATGTATACTTGCAGGTGTTGTTCACCGATACGTTTAAATTTGATTTTGAGGGTATGATCTTCAAAAACAGTATCGGTTTCCAATGCTCTAATTTTTGTAATCCCCTCTGAAATAGGCACCAGTGCATAGTGCCCCCCTTCTTTTCCAAATTCCCGCGCCATCAGAATCCCATTCTTAAGAGTTCCTTGGGTCGTATTATATTTGATAAGCCTATTATGCGCATCTATTTCACCAGAGACAGCAAGTATATTCTCTGTTAAAATAAATCGTTTCTCCCGTTTTACACTGGCGTTTTTAATCAGGGCATTCCATGTAGTAGGAACCGTTTCCCGTTCTTGTTGGGTAATCTCTTTACTCTCGGCGTAAATGGTACTCAAATAATCGACCCCATTTTTTAGATCATACGTAATGGTTTTGCGCCCGTCAGCGACTGCAAAAATGAAGGATATATTACTCAAGGTATAAGGATTTGCACTCGCGCCCATTTTAAACCCTAAGAAAATACCCCAAGATGCTTCCATCATAGATCCAACAAAAGGAACCTTAACCACTTCACCCACGACCCAATATCCTGCATAGCGTTTGATCTTTTTATAAATGGATTCCAGTTCAAGAAGATAGGTGGTAAGGGAAACACGTTTTTGATCAATTCGGTCTTGCTGCCGTTCTCTAAAAAGCGCTATTTTTTCATTTTCCTCTTCCGAATCTGCAGCACCGATCTCCGGCATTTCCTCCAGTTCTTGGGTCATTTGCTCAATAACTCCCCTGCGTTTTTCTTTTCGTTGTGCTATGAGTTTGGGATATGCTTCTTCTAATGCTTCCAGAAATTGAGTTTTTATGACCTCTGGGGTTCCTTGTTCTAATGTTTTTTGAAGCCGCTCCTGAATTTGAGCCTGCGTAAAGGGACGATTTAGATTATTAATAATCGTCTGATCTCGTATGGCATCTCTTCCGAAGGGCGTTTTTCCACCCGTTCCTCGATACTGTAAAAAGCGTTTTTGAATGTCTGCATCAAGAGGGAGAAATTCGGTTTCTAAATCATAGGTGCCTTGTTGTTTTTCTAGGGTGATGCGATGCGTATAACGCGCTAACAAATCATTGAATAAAACATCCTGATCTTCCACTTTTAAAAGTCCTGCTCGTCCTGTTAATTGACGAATTGCTCCTTTTTTACTGTCTTTACGGACTAATTCTCCACCCCAGTTTCTCGAATAGGTAGGGTGTCCAAGCTTTTCCGTAAGCATCGGGTTTTCATCTACCCATTCAAAAGCTACCTGATCCCCGTATTTATTAAAAAGATCCGGGCTTTTAAAAGTAGTATCACTTGTATTTTGAGATCCCGTCGTATTAGCATCCAGAGATTTTAATTTTCCCTTTAGCATGGTCATTAAACGGACTTCCATCGGAATATCACTGGCGATATAGAGATAGGCAGGCAACTGTACTTGTCCGGTTCTATTGATGCGTCCAATCTTTTGAATTTCAATATTTATATCCAACTCAAACTGGTGGCTAATCATGATCCGTTGTCGTTGGTCTTTAAACTCCTTGGATGCGTGTGCTGAAGCTCCTGTGCTTCCGCTTTGATTGATTAACAACACATCAAAGGTTCCGTTGTTAAATAGACGAAAGGATTCCTCAGTATCGCTTTTAAATGCGCCAACCACGGCAGTATCTTCTTCAAAGTACAAGCGTTGTTTTCTTCCGGTAACTTCGGCAACCTTAAAAAAAGCACCATCATGCCCTCCCAAATGGGGAGGTTTGGTTTCTCCCTGAAGCAACCTTATGAGTTGATCAATAGGACTTATGGTAAGCCCTGTACTTTCTAACTCCATATTTTTTTTGATCCGTTTGTACTCTAACAATGCAGCTTTTGGTAAGCCATGCAGGTCCACTTTTCGATGACTCTTTTTCCCTGCTATGTCCGTGTAGGTATACCCCAGAATACTCTCCAATCCTTTAATTAGGGTACGACTGAAATCCAACTCCTTCTTTTCCAAGATATCCCCACTTGCCACATTCATATCTTTTAAAAAGGCACCCATCGTTGATTTAAAGGCAATGACTACTTTTTTGTCTTGTCGCAATAATTCAAGGGTCTTTTTAGCGACTTCTTCTACTTTGAGGGCAAACAATAATTGATCGATGATATTGAACACTCTCGAAAAATAGGGAGCCTGTTTCACCCCCAATCCCGAGGGTTTTTTGCTAATGGTTTCATCAACTTGTTGTGCTTCCCGATGTATCTCTTGTAACTCCGCTGTGATATAGTTTTTCTCAAAATCAACCACATCGTTCATTAGCCCTATAATGCGATTGACACGTTCCCGATTGCGACTACGGGCAGGTTCCTGATCAAGGATCATATAGTCTACTTGTACTCCTTTGTTTGAGCGTTGTCGCAGTACTAGCTGTCCAGATTCTGAAAGGTTGGGGGCAATAATTTCCTGAAGGGCTAAGCCTCCGTTTGTCATTGCATCTACCAATTCCTCATCACTGAGTCCTGCTTCCATCATGGCCGTCTTTTTAGCATAAAAGGGCATGACTTTCGGGTTTTTGGCAAAAGTGGCACTTAAGAAACAACAAGACTTGACATGGGGCAATACCCCTCGCATCCAAATCCCTATTTTGGAGTCATAGCCCCCAGCAATGTGAGATTCATCAAGAACGAATACTACTTTTTTATATTTTTTTGACCCTTCCACACCATTTTTAATGACCTTTTCCAGCCATGTTCTTTTGTAAGGGTGCGCACTTTGTATTTGAGAGTAGGTAGTAAAAATACAATCATAGTCATGTTGGAGATACTCCTTTGTTCTGATGATAGTGGTCTGTGGAACTTCCTCGGGATCTGGGTAGGGCAATCCCATCTCTTTATACCAGGCAATCGCCTCCGGACTTTCGGTTGGATATACCTCTGAATAGGTGAGCAGTTCATACTGCGCTTTGGCAGATAAAGGACGAAACACCACTTGTCCCTCTGTATCACGCACATCTGCATTGGTAGTATTGAGTATAAAGGGGTTGATATCGGTGGTCTGAATGGCTTTTAGATCCCGATACATATCGGTGTATAAATTTGCGGACTTGGTAAAAAATACAGGTAAATATCCCTGCATTTTTGCATGCCTGATAATGGCGGCTGCCTGTCTTCCTTTACCTATACCCGTTTGATCTGCGATAATGAGTCCCTGTCCGCGCTCAAATTGTTGTAAATACAATCCAATCCCATCTATTTGTTCTTTAGAGAATGCTTTCCATAAAATGGCAGTAGAAATATATTTTAACTCGTTTCGGACATAGTTATCTATAGTCCCTTTTTCCTTGACAAGCGCATTTAGGGATTTTTGCACCTCGAAAGCAATGTTTCGGGGAATCAAGGTATGCATCTGAAAGGTCGCCTGTGACTTGGGGAGATACGGGACTAATGCGGTTTGTTGGGCTGCCATTTTAGCCAGTTGGTCAGCATCTTGTGTGAATACTTCTTGTTCAGATATGATTGCTTGGTCTTCCATAGGTATCGTTTTGTAAGGGATTGAGAACTCCTTAGTGGCGTTGATCAAGCAATGCTTCTAAATAACTTCTCAGGGTGATCTCACTATATAATCGTGTTACGTCTTCTTTTGGGAGTCCCCCAAACATTTTTGAGTCGGCAGGCAGGCTTTGATCCATATCTTCCCAATAGTGCTGTAGTGCCCAAAGATTGTTGACCATAACATCTGTTTGTATCAGAAAAGAGGCGATTTCCTCTACACTGTCCCCATCGGTATAACTGATTTCTAAGTAGCCTTCAATAAGGGCAATGGGATCTTCTCCTTCTTCAAAAGCCTGTGCAATCAGTTGATGTAATTTGAGATATATTGCTGCCTCATGATCCTTGTATCTTGTAAAAGGTTCCGGATGGGTAACCATATACAATATGGCTTCTTGTGGACTGGTCATCAGTTGGTTGTTATAAAATATCATAGCCGAGTTCTAATTTTAATTGTTGAATACAGTGTTCTATCGGACTTTTTATGTGGGAGCGTACCCGTTGCCAAAGCCCTTCAAAGGAGTCAATGATTTGATCCAAAACACCCGCTTCTTTTCTTTGCGGTGCAATAGTCGTATTGGAAGGGTTGTGTCTTCTTCCACTGATAAGGACTAACATCAGTTTCGGAGTAGCGCCTTGTTTATTGTATAGCGTATATCCGTTTAGATTAATTATATCATCGACACGATAGTGCATATACAACCAGTTAAAGAAGGGACGATGCTTGGCGAATCGTCCCTGATCGTCAAAATACACATGCCCCATAAGAAGAAGTGCTGCTTTGCCATTGTCTTTTAAGGTGTGTAATGCAATACCGGACATCAAATGTTCCAACCGCAGACGGTTTTTGTCCAATCGACGGTACTTATTGAAATATTTCGCGACCATCCGTTTTTTATCAAAGGCATCCGCACTCCAACTGGCAAAAGGAGGATTGGTAACCATAACCTCAAAAGACCGATCTAATTCCTCAGGGATCGGTGCAGCAGCATTAAAATGCGTACGGGTCTTAAAACCTTGATAGGCTAAAGAAGCGCTTCTGTTTTTATCTATTTCATTGACATGTGTTTTTTCCGGATTGGCGCCTAGTACTAATAGCCCATTCCCTGCACTGGGTTCAAATACAGAATTGGCATTTTTCATATCGGTATACTCCGCAATAATAGCCGCAATGGGACAGGGGGTAGAATATTGTTTGTAAAGTTCCTTGCTACTATCAGAATACGCATATGTCGGTTGCACCGTCTTCCAAAATTGAATCATGATCCTTAACCGATTTTCAAAAGAATCATCAGCATCGTAAAACATTTTATACCAGAGGAGCCAACTTAATTCTACAGCCTCCCAAAGCATTCCCATGTTTGGAACGCCCGCTTCTTCTTTGATCTTTTCGATTTGTTTTCGCGACAAACGTCGGGCTTGCATATAGTGATCTTGCATAATAGCAATCACTTTACTCAGGTAGTCATTTGGGTTATTGGAGGGCAGCCGTAACGTTTCTGTATCACCAAAATGGTCTTCTATCACCATCTGAACAACCGTATTGAGGGGAATGCTTCGATGATTTTCGGTGAGATGTGTTCCAAAAATAGCATTTAGCACTTTTGATTTAAGCGCTTCTTGCCCAGACTTGGTAGGCTCATGCCCCTGTGCGATTGCTTTTTTTTCAACGATAGCCCAAAGCTCATTTTTAAAGCGTTGCTGTTCTTTCGCTACTAAAGCTGTTACTTCCTTGATGTCGGATTGAAACCTCGCTATTTGCTCTTTTCTGGAAAGGATATTTTTTTTGTTTTTAAGTTCCTTTCGTTCTTCTAATGTAGCAATCTCCAGTTCCAGAATTCCAATCCGCTTTTGATACTCATTTTTAATGAGTTCTTTAAGGCGTACTTCCATATGCCGGAATCGAATGATACAATCCTTACTGGTCAAATGCCTTTTGAACGCTTGCTCCGCAGTGAAGGAGGGCGTAAATCCATAGCTCAATAATTGTTCTCGGATTTCTTGCGGACTTGTTCCTTTTGCTAAAACAGGAGAAGGAATCAGGCTCGTATCCACTTCGGATTTATGCTGTAAATCGGAAGACTCAATACGATCAATCTCTTTCTTTTTATCAACGATTGTATCCGATGCACTCTTTTGATCGACAACAGGTTTTTCCTCCGACGATGTAGCAGTATGCTCCGCTAAAGAAAGTCCTTGATCCTTGGCGAATATCTTGATCGCTTCTAACGCCTTTTGTAGTTTACTGTCTTTTATCTTCTGATTGGAAAGTATGTTATCCGGGTTTTCAAGGTGTTTGTTTGTCTGAAGTATGACATTTTCCAGAGCCAAGCCTAACGCTTCCAAGCGAGAGGATGCCAGCGCACTGGAATGACTAATGGGTTGGGAACTACCACTATGATCTCCAAATTCCTTGGATACTGAAGTAGCATATCGATACTGATCATTTTCATCACGCACGATACGAATTTCAACGCTGTACTGTGCCGATGCGGGGATCGGAATGTTGATCTGCTCTAACCGATCTCCTGCGAATGCTTTGGTATATACCCCAAAGGCATTGGTCAACACCTGTTCTTGTAGTAAGGTTTGTTCCGAAGGTCCCTTTTTTTCAAGGGGCACTAAAGGAGGAATTACCTGTCCTTTTGCCAAGAGTTGCCGAGCAGCTCTTTTCTGCAATCGAGGCGCAGCTTCTACGGACTTTAATTGCTCCTTATACACCTCTTTACCATATTGAAACGCAATGGCTTCTGCGATTTTCTTATATTGATCAAAAACAACAAAATTCTTTTTTTCAATACCACTGGAAGTGGCATAGGTAATGGTGACATAACTAAATTTATTGTGTACAATATTGGCGACATCCGCAGTGTGTGAGGGTCGAATAGGAATATCGAGATACCTGCCGTTCTTTGCTAAACTTGCTTTTAAATCGAGTCCGAAAAATTGGTAAGCATCATGTTTTGGCGCATAAAATAACGCCAAATTCCTTGGGTGAAACCGAAACCCTAACGATTCCAAATAGTCCGACAAATCTTTATGGGGCGTACTGTCAAAGTGCAGTTCCCATCGATTTAATTCGGGATGTAAGCGTATCTGTAAACGATTTTGCATGCGTATTCATTTTTGATTAGAACCCAAGACATACGTCTTTTTCTTAGATAAATACCCCGATAGTGTGGCTTGTTTGCTGGTAGATAATGGGTAGCCATCGGCTTTGGTGAAAAAGCAGTCGTACTGACACAGGTATCGTACACTACCTGAGGAACTGCAATGTTCACGCGCCTTGTTACCACGATCAAAAAGTTCTTTGTTTAAAAGTCACTTTTTACTACACACCCACCTGGGTTTTCTAAAAGTTTTGTTGTTATGGTGTCTGCTTATTGGAGCAATGAGCAAATTAGATGGGTAGGTTCTTCCTTTTCAAAAGTCACCCATACCGTTGTGAGATGAATAAGCAAGTCGTAACGGTGAATATCTCAGGACTCTTTGGAGATGTAGTGTGTTGGTTCTTCCTTTTCGAAAGTCACCAGAGCCCGTATTATTGTATACTACAGAAGGGGTATCCCTAATTTTTGGTGTGTCTACCTGAAAAAAAGCAATCTAATTTCTGTAAATGATATCGTAAATGTACTACTATTTTTGGTACTTTTTAAAGGTAGATCCATCTAAAAAGGTACGTAATCGTATCGCGTATCAACACTACAAATATTTGAAATTAAGAACAATACACTACGTATTATTGAGTGTATGGGGTATTTGAAATAGGTACGAAATTAGATGAATATACCTATAGATCGAAATAGGGATACTAAGAAGCCATCATATATCCATGATCCGTAATGACCAGAGAATTAATAATACCGTTTTCTCCCACTTCCCAAGTACGTTGTTCTACCATCCAATAATGTTCTTTCTCTATCCATTCAAATACATTATAGGTGCGATCATTATAGGTAAACAGTTCCGAAGGATCGAACATAACATCTTTTAGGTCTACTAGCACATTGGTGCCCATAAATTTGGAGAGCTTCACAAAATCATTTACACTGGGTAAATCGGGGTAATTCCATTCAAGATTTTCGATACGACGCTCGCCTGAGTCGTACCACGGTGTCTCACCCCATTGGATTGTGACATTGATTTTCCTCATAAATTGGTTTAAATTTCTAGTTCATTCGTGATGTTTTTTAATATAGGGGTATGCAATTAATTGAATGCTATTGTACAGGGTGTGTTTCTGTGCTAAAATACATTATTGAAACCGTATTTTATGTACGGTTTAACCGTAAATGTTGTTTGAAACGACCATCCATTGATCAATACATTGATATTCATTTTGTTATAAATACAAATTTTCCTGTTTTTTTATGGGGATTTCAATTATTTAAAAAAAAATTCAGGAAAAATTTTAGGGATAGGTATTTTTTCATTGCTTAACTGTATAGTCAATAAATTATTGTATTCTTTTTCAAAAAATTACCTGTTTTAGGGGATTCATCTTGAAAAGGGTTATATAAAGACCTCTGCAAAGTAGTTTTTTTGTTCCTCTGTAAAACTATGAAATTCCCAGACCATTTTTGCCGCAGCTTCTCCTATTCGTTTTCGCTCCTCGGGTTTTTCAATATAGCGGCTGACCGCAGTCTCCCATTCCGTATCCGTATGGGCTAACACCCCTGTTTTGTTGTCTTCTATCACCTCGCTGTAGATGGAATCTTTAGCAGCCACTACAGGAATTCCGAGGGAGGCTGCTTCCAGATATGTTCGTTCCGATTGAAATGTATTGATGATACGGGATTGCAGAGGCAATAAAAGGATATCCAACTGTAGATCCACTAATTTTTGAAAATAGTGCATAATACCCACCTCTTTATGATATTCTATCGGGAGCCCTTCGAAAGGTTGGGTTCCATCACTCAATACACCATCCCATCCATAGACCACAAAAACAAGGGTGTCCTGATAAGTGGTGTGAATATGTTGTAACACAGGCAAGATACGGAGCATATCCGATGCCGTTCGTAAATTTCCTAATAAACCAATACGTACTGCGTGTGTATTTTCTGATTCAGGATAGACCAAGCCTTCGTATCCCAGATACGAGATGAGTAACGGAAGCATGACCAAAGAAGGAGTGAGCACCCCAAACTTTTTTTTGAGTGCTCGCTCATAGGCATCTAATATCCTTTCATTGTGAGACACAATAAGATCCGCATGATTCATGTTTTCCTCTAAATAAGTCAACATTTGAGGCGTGATTTTCTTTTTTAACGGATCATCGGTATCCAAATAATGAAAGACTTGCCGAATAAACATGACAATCTCAAGATCTGGATTGATAGTTTTAAGTGCCTTAAAAAAGTAGCTACACCGTTCAGTAATTTCAGGGAAAATTACATAGTCTGCCCATAATATCCATGAATCCAATAATGGGAATTTCGGAAGATCAAACGGCAGCGTAAAATTTTCCTTGGTGATCTCAAGCAAATGTATTGAAAATCGAGGATCGGTTGTCAATTCTAAATAAGGTAAGAACATACTATAATAGTCTGTAACATTTATTTTGGGAGCTATAAATAATAAATGAACGCTGGTATCCATCTCTTTGGAGGAAGCATTTAGAATCTGCGTTGCTGTGGTTGGATTCAAATTATCTTTTACAAGTTTTTCTAAAATTTGCATACTGTGCTATAGGTGTTTGTAAATAAAGTGTTTAAAATGTGTGTATTACAGGTGTTTCTTATCAAATAGACACTTGCCGTCCACGTATGTATTTCGCGATAAGTGTGTCTGAGGCTCTATGATACACCAAGACAGTTCGTGCCGTAACTCCCCATTCTTCAATCATTTTCTGATAATTGGTCATCCCAATGGAAGGGTGATAGTTGTGCTTGGCATAAGAAGAAGACCATTCCCGTGAATAGAAGGTTCTTTTTCGACCATCCTGAAAATATACACGCATGACATAGTTGGAATCACGAATCAATTTATAATGACCATAGTCCTTTTTTTTTGGGGTACTCATTGTGTAAAATGCTGTATTAATACGCGTAATGGAATGACTGCAACACATTGGGTCTGATAGCATCCTTGTATGGTCACGCTATTATGTTCTACAGAGATACAGATGTGCAGGGAAGCGATTGGAATGTGATGCTCCTGAGCAAAGGAAGTAAAGAAGGAGTGAATTCCATTTTTTACTTTGTCTTCAACTCCCGGAAGCGGATGGCTGTTGGTAAACAAAAGAATCAATTCCCGCATAGGGATCTCTCTAAATATACATCCTTGGTTGTAGATTCTTGCATGGATTTCATATTCAGAGGTAAAAATGCGTACCAGAATTTTTTCTTTATTCCAATGCATCGTTTTTGAAAGTTGTTCGAAATACCCTAAAATATTGGTGGTCGTTGTTTTCTCATATCCAAAAACATCTACGTGAAGGGTTTGGATGGCTTCTTTGATTTTTTGTCCTAATACCGGACGTTTTTTACGTTGCATACTGTGAATGATTTTCTAAATTAATGATGTAATATGTGATATACGGCTTTTGAAAATTGCTCCGTATATATTGGGTTCTGGAGCTGTTCAATGCGTTTTTTGCATTCCAATAGTACTTGAATTCGGGGTCTTGCAACTCCGGTGTCTAGTCGTTCATTTCGTTTGAACTTTTGAATTTGAGCATGTACAATGCGCTGAATGGCTACTGATTTTCGATGTTTTTTTTCTAGGGTATACCACTTTTTTGTGCCTCTAAAACCTGTTAGATTTTGTATATCGAAATAGATATGGGGTAGCGGAATAAATCTTTTTTCAGGGCATTTGCCAACATATTTTGCGGCCAGTAGTATCCGCTCTTTATATTCCTCATGTGCTTTTTTAAGGGATGTTGTGGCTACAGTATTGTACCACCCATAGAGCAATTGCGTAGCGATGGTGTGTTGATAGGGTGTCAGAAAGGTATCTTTATAGAGTTTTTTTCGCGCAAAATCCCACAGCTGATCTGCGTACGAACGCATGAAAGTATGGCGAGCAGACGTATCAGAGCAGGTTGATGCTTTGATACAAGGTATTTTGGAAGGCACTTTAATGTGCGCATTCCCCTCAATGTGCCTGCTCACCTCTTTCAATTGTGTACTATCAAGCGACGTATCGCACCTTTGAAGGTCTTTCAATTGTGTGTATCCTGCAAAATTACTGGAAGTCGTTTGCGGTAGCAAACTCCTTTGTTTTTTTGAAGTCTTAGGATGAAATCTTTCATTTTTGATGATGGGCTGTTGAGACTTATCAACAGCTATTAGTATATTATTTTTACTTTTAGCTAAGTTTCTAGCATCTTTAGGTGGACACTTTGACACTTTACTTTTTTTAAACATCTGATTTACAGTGTTTAAAAATTTAGAGGCTGCTTCCTCATTTTTCGGAGTTATTAACCCATTTATACACAATATATCAGGGTTTATCCACAGGTCAAAATTACGCTCTCGACCTCGAAATATCTTTTTGATAATAACCCCTGCTTCTTGCAATCGACACAGATGTCTTCGAATTGTACGTTCACTTAATTGGGTCAGTTTGGCCAGATACGGGTTATTAATCCGCAGCTGTGGAATGGTATCACGAGTCATTTTAGAGGCCTTGTGATGAAAGTTCTTTTTTCCATATACCCGGATGAGCTCTTTAGCAGTTAATAAGTGCGCTCCTCGGATTTTATGCGCCTTATCGACGCTTTTATTATAATTTGAAATGTAGGTGTCCAAAGAAAGAAGGGACACAGAATAATCGATAAACATATACTGTTCGTTTTTTGATGATGAAAAAAATGAGGGGTGTAATTTGTATCAGGAGTGATGAGTTCCTGTGAGACCAATGTTAGACAGGAGCTTGTTCTCCGGAAACATGAAAAATATACACGCTATGAACGGGTATGGAAGGAGGTTGTTTTTTAATAGATTGATGCTGGTCTATAGTGCTTTTAATAGTGGCAAGGACTTCTTTTGCCCGGGTTGTTTTTATAACAGTGAGTTTCATTTGATGATACGTGAGAATAAGGTGAATAAAAAGGATGTAATCGATGGATGAAAAAGTGCTATGGTGTTTTAGATTCAATGATACTATGGTATTTCTCCTCGATGGACCGCGCATCGGTATCAAACTGCTGTATGATATCCAGTGCGGCATTAAAAAGAAGTGCCTGATTCTCTTCTTTTATTGACTTCCCAATTAAAAATCGGTATACCGTAGTCCGGGATAAGCCTGTTTTCTTTTGTAATTTGATAGAAGGTTCGGGTACATTTTTCTTGAGTACCTCAATGGTTTTGGTGATGTGTTCTTTACTTGGCATAATTTTCCAATACTTTAATTTTATTAATTTTTCATACGAAATAGATATCCCCATATCTATTTGCATGCTTTAAAACAAACATAAATAAGGTTTAACCTTTGTTATTTTACGGTATTCCGTAAAAAAAGTAGGTGCAACCATACTTAGTTCTGTTTTTTTTAACTACTTTTGAATCAGTTCTGAAACATGTTGAAACGTTATAGAAACATCTGATAAACAGATATTTGATAACATTTACAAGTCAAAACTAAGTAAAATAATTTTAACTTTAAGCTATTTATTTTCATTTATTGCTTAAAAAATAAGTAATTTTACTGTAATTTATTGATACACAATAATTAATAGTTGCTAATAAAATTAAACTCCTACCCTTAATGAAAAGCAATCCTATATTAGAATGTATCGATCGGCAGCTTATTAGAGCGATTGATATCATTCGGGAAACGCATAGAAAACACAAAATAAAACCGCCTACTGATTCCAGTATAGGACGGATCATTTACACCAATAATTATCATGTGGTCTTGCAAGTGCGAGAAGGTAAAAAACACATTCCACATTTGGCAGTGGTTGCCTTTGCCAAACACTACCAAATCGATATGAATTATTTTTATAATGAAGATTTAGTATTTCATTTCGATCTGGAAGATGGCATGCCCTTAAGTACCGTCGGGCAAAAAAGCAGAGAACCCCTACGCCAACATATAGAAAAGAAACTCACTGCCTACATAGAAACCCTAGCGGATCATGGGGTGGTGCTCGATGATAAAAGTAGGCAACAACTGTTTTCAGGCAAAGATGAACTTATCAAAGTCCTTGAGGGGTTTATGATCAAGGATGCAAGAAAGATTCTCAATAACTGGTGTGATGTCCTCTTTGATTGTCTGAAAGGACAACATAACGCCTTTCCTGATGATAGGCAAAAAACGGAGATGCCACCCACTAATGTTGCATTATACGAATCGATTATTGAGGCAAACCGAATCGCAATTGAGGCGAAAGCTGCGGAGATTGAAACCTTAAAAAAGTACATTGCTCATCTGGAAAAATGAGAAACGCAGTACATAACACACTATAATATAGAGCGCTCCAATAAAAATAAGAGCGCTTCTTTTTAGGGATACTTATTAAAAACAACGTTAAATTACCGATAGCGAATTAAAATTATTTATATTTGAACCTATATTAATCAATATATTTTCAGATTTGGATATAAAAAAAATGGACGTTGCTACCTATCACGTCTTACTTAACGAAAAGTTATTTCAAGTAAAACATAACAAGAATATTACCATACGAGCCTTGCATAGTTGGCGGGCTAATGGATTATTAGAGGACAGCAGACAAGATACAGGTTCGGGTAATCGAAATTACTTTAGTGCTATAGATTTAGTATGGGTAAGTACCATTGCAGATATGCGCGACATGAAAGTGGAGAGAACACGAATTCAACAATTACGAGAAGGCATATTTCGTTCCATGGACATTGGACATTCCGAAAAATACCCAGCTATAGAATACTATATGATGCATATTTTTGAATGGAATATTCCCATTTTTATGCTTTTAACCGATAAAAATGAGGTGCTCTTACTTGATGACAAAGCCTATTTTGATCGATTGGCTTCTGGGGAATTACAGAATCATATTTGTATCTCATTAAACAAGCAAATCAAAGATACCCTTCATGAGATTTATCTCCCTCCTGATTTTCGGGAATTTTCAGGATTAACGGATCAGGAGAAACAAGTATTATTCACCCTACGTGCAAAGCGATTCAAATATGTAAACATCACCCTAACCAATGGAGAGATACGACGTTTAGAAGGAACAGAAGAAGTGCCTCTTGAGATGGATATAGGGAATTTACTCAAACAAGGGAATTATCAAAACATAGAAATCAAACAACACAACGGAAAAGTCATGTGTATCAATAGAACATTGAGAAAGAATTTTGGTAAGAAATCTTAATTTTTTTATACAAAATACTCAAAAGTACCGACTCGCAAAATGACTGCCGATGAAGCAGAATGGAGCACTTTTAATATTAAATGCAAAAACAATATGAAAAATTTATGGAGTTGTCAGAATTATGCAAACTGTTGCATGTAAAAGACACCAAGACGGCTCTTAAGTGGTGTAAAAAACACAAAATCCCAACCATACTAATTAGCAACAAATTAATGACGTATACATTTTTTGTGAATGCAGTGGTAGATCGTAAAGTGATCAGTACCCTCAAAGAACAAGACCCAACGCATTGGAGAGAACTGTATAAATACTATATGACCAATGATCGATATGGATACGTTGTAGCAACAGAGTGCGTAAAAGAAGAAGAACCTATTAAAATGACTTCGTATCGAAGACCGAAGTCAGACTTGGCAAAAAATTTTGCTAAAGGTTTATAATGTTTAACTTAAAAAACCAAGAATTATGAGAAGAAAAAAACTTCCCCAAAACAAGCACAAGGGAATGTTTATTTATTGTAGCCAGTGCTGTAAATATTTTTCTTACACACAAAAAAAGGTAGACGGCAAACCCGTAGAGCCTATATGTGGCGATAGTGGAAAGCGATATTCGACCTGTAAGTCCCCTGAAAAACAAAAATACAAGGTGCGAGTGCATATCCCGTTCAGTGGCAAGACAACCACCAGTAAAACTCTGGAGGCAGACAAATATGAAAATGCAGTGATCGAAGCTATAGAGTTTTCTGCTAACTTCAGTAGTGAGATCAAAGAGATGAATAAAGTTACAACAAATGAAAAACGAAGCATGTATTTGTTTGATGCGCAGTTAGATTACTTAGATTTTTATGCAGATATCGGTGTCCCTGAACATAAAAAAAAGAACATTTCTAAAGATCAGCAGCAAGCAGTAGCAAGAGCGTTAAAACTATTCAATGAGGCTTTGAAGGTAAATAATATTGATAAAGGATTGCTTAGGGTAGATCGTATAAACGATACGCATGTAGGGTATTTTCATAAGTATTTAGGTGATTATGCAGCCAATACCTATAATAGAATGATGTACGCTTTAGGTGGTTTTTATAAGTGGATATTACAAACATACCGCCTCAATAGCATAAATCCTTTTGAGTCTTTTGAGAAAAAAGTTACCGTATATAAAAAAGAAACGATCACTGAAGAAGAATTTGAAGGCTTGCTTAAACAAATTACTCCAGAAAACGGAAAGGCGGAAAAGATCACAAAAAGTAGAATCCAAAAATTAAACTGGTATACCCCGTATCTTAAAGATGCATTTAGGCTGGCTATACACACTGGAGGCAGACGCGAAGAGATTTATGCCTTAAAATGGAATATGATTAAAGAAAGTAATGGGGAACCGATATTTATTGAAATTCCAAACTTAAAAGTCATGCGAAATCCTAAATTTAAAAACAAAGTGGTCCCTCCCAAAATCATACCGATAACCAAAGGTTTCAATGATGTAATTGATCAATTGGGATATCAAGAGTATAAAGGATCGGACGAGTACCTTATTTTCCAAGATAGGAAAAAACCTATTTCGACTTGGATGAAAGAACGATTATCCGGCGGTTTTTCTCATTTCTATAAACAACTCAATACAGGCAAGGAGTTGGACTTTAAATGCCTTAGAAAAACACACCTTACCTATCTGAAAAAAGCGATGAAAGGGGATGCAAGGTTATTGTCTTCACACTCCACAAATGAAGTTTTAGATAAACACTATGTAGATCATAGAATAATAGATAAAGCAATTAAAGAGTTTCAGATTTTCTCTTAAATTCTATTACAATACCGTACTTTGGAACCGTACTTTACAGGTTTTTAAAGTACAATTCAAAAATTGAAATACTTCACAAATTACTCATATTGAGTTATTTAAACTTAATTTTCATGTCTTTAAAAGAAAAAACCCTACAGGCTTCTAAAACCTGACAGGTCTTGGTTAATCAATCAAAAAAGAAAGAGTTATGTTTAAGAACCATATCAAAATAGCATTAAGAAATTTAGTTAAAAATAAAGGTTTTACTTTTATTAATATTATTGGTCTTTCTGTTGCTTTTGGGGTTGCAATCCTTTTGAGCATGACTGCGTTTTTCGAATTGTCGTATGATCAATTTCATGAAAACAAAGGGTCAATTTATCAAATATATACGACTGAGCAAACTACCAAAGAACCTCAGGTAAGTCTTTCTAATCCAGTGCCTTTGGCGCCTAGTCTGCAAGAAGAAATACCCGGGATTGACAAAATATCGAGACAATTAGAAGAAAAAATAATACTTTCTTTTAATGATAAGCAATTCAATTTAGATATCAGCTGGGTGGATCAGGATTTCTTTTCTATTTTTTCATTTCCCATAGTAGAAGGCAACAAAAATCACCCTCTCAAAGAGTTGTCGTCTGTTGTTATTACCCAAGAGACAGCTAAGAATATTTTTGGAGCTCAGGATGCCATAGGTAAAACAGTACTGTTACAAATTAATCAAAAAGAAGAACCTTTTGTGATATCAGCAATTGCTGAAGACAATAAACCCAACAGTAGTATTGAGTTTGACATTGCAGTTAATTTTGTTAGACATAGTAAATATCAACAAAATAAAGACGCTTGGGATACCAAAAACCATCAAGTATATATTCAGTTAGACAAAGAAGTATCTGTTGCAAATTTTGAAAAAAGTACCGCAGCATTTACTAATCTTCACTATAAAGAAGAAATAGACAAACTAAAGCGTGATGGAGTACTACCTGATCAGAATAATCAATACATGCAATTACACCTTTTCCCGTTCGAGGATAATCATTTTTTGAGCTTTCCGGCTGGTAAGGCTAATGTTAGTAAAACCTTACCTTATTTGGTTTTGGGTGTTGCGTTTTTAATACTTCTTATTGCTTGTGTCAATTTTGTAAATATGAACATTGCTAAAAGCAGTACAAGATTAAAAGAAATAGGTATGCGAAAAACGCTAGGCGCTACCAAAAAACATGTGTTTTTTCAGTTTTGGTTCGAGAGTATTTTAATTTTTTTGACCACTATTATCATTGGGGTCGGTATGAGTGTTCTTTTACTAGATCCTTTTAAGACACTTTTTAATACCGAAGCCTCTTTGGGTTCAACAATAACGCCAGTAATAGGTTTTGGTTTTATTTTGGCTTTTTTTATGATAACTCTATTGGCGGGTGGATATCCAGCTTTACTTCTCAGTAAATTAGGAACCCTACAGGTACTTAAAGGGAAACTAAATGGTAAAGGGCGTAATCATGTACGTGATGTTCTTATCATCATACAATTTGCTATTGTTATTTTATTGACCAGTGGTGCTTTTGTTTTATGGGGTCAGTTAGATTATATGCGTAGTAAAGATTTAGGATTTAATAAAGAGCATGTAATTTCTTTTCCGCTTAACGGAAAACGAAATAGCTATGAGGCAATACAACTTATACGAGAAGAATTAGAGCGTCAGCCCAATATTGTTAGTGTCACAGGGTCTGATAATAATTTGGGAATAGGTAAAGACGGAAGTGTGTATCAAAGTATTTTAGGTTTTGATCATAAAGGAAAAGGAGTAAAAACTAATATGCTGGTTGTAGATTATGATTATCCAGAAACTTTGGATATTGAGCTTAAGGCAGGGCGAACTTTTAACAGAAGTTTTCCAAACGATAGTAAATCTATTTTGATCAATGAAGCTATGGCAAAGGAACTCGAAGAAAGTGACCCAATAAATAAGCAAATTATGATGGATGATTCGATTAAGTATACCATTATAGGAGTCATTAAGGATTATAATTTTAGAAAATTAAATAAAAAAATAGATCCTATTACCCTATTTATGGATACCGAGTGGGATTTGTACTACGGATACGTAAAAATCGCTCCCACAAATATTATAGAATCATACGATAATATAAAAAGTATATGGCAAAAAATAGAGCCTCAAGCAGCGTTTTTGGGTTCCTTTCTTGATGAAAATATTGATAGAACCTTCAGGAGTGAAAAGATTATGATTACGATTATCACTAGCGGAGCCATCGTTGCGGTAATCTTAAGTTGCATAGGCTTATTGGCAATTTCTCTCTTGGTAGTCAACCAAAGAACAAAAGAAATTGGTGTGCGTAAGGTGATTGGCGCAAGTGTATCTTCTATTACGATTTTGTTAGCCAAAGATTTTATAAAGCTTGTGCTTATTGCCTTTGCCTGCAGTGTACCTATAGCTTGGTGGTCAACTAGTAATTGGTTAGAAAACTATTCCTATCATATTGATCTAACGCTATGGTTTTTTGTGATATCAGGAATCCTAGCTATTTTGATTGCATTAGCTACAATAAGTGTAGGCACCATTAAGGCAGCAATGCAAAATCCAGTAAAAAGTTTGAGAACAGAATAAAATTAAACAGACCTGTTAGGTCTATAAAAACAAAAAGTTATGTTTAGGAACCATATCAAAATAGCGTTGCGTAACATTACAAAAGATAAAATGTTTACGGCCATCAAAATAGGTGGTTTTGCAATAGGTATTGCTGCATGTTTACTTATAACACTTTTTATAAGAGATGAATTGAGTTACGATACTCATTATAAAAATAAAGATAGAATTTATAGGGTAGTTGTTGAGTTTAATATCGAGGGAGAACGTATAAAAAATGTACATTTTCAGCTGCCGTTTGCTGAGGCGTTGGTATCAGATTTTCCAGAAATTATAAAATCCGGAAAATATAACTCAGGAGCACTTTTTGGAGCAGGAGATAAATCACTAAGACTAGAAGGAGAAACACAAAATAGACTTGAAAAAGGTTTTGTTTTTATGGATTCTGGGTTATTAGAAGTACTAGAGATTCCCTTAATACAAGGAAACCCCAAAAATGCATTAGATGAACCGAATAGTCTCATTATAACTAAAGAAAAGGCCGATCAATATTATCCTAATGGAGATGCGATGGGTAACGTATTGATCTTAGATAATAATACCGAAATGCCCTATCGAATTACAGGTGTTATGGATAATACAGGCCTAAAAACTCACTTTCAGTATGATTTTTTGATGGGTATTTCTGATCAAAATGCTAGTTGGATGAATAGCAATTATATGACCTATGTTTTGGTTGATGAACATACTGATATTGCGCTATTAGAAAAAAAAATGGCATCGGTTATAGAAAAATATATAGTTCCTGCATTGAAGGATGCAGGAAGAGATAGTGATTCCTTTAATACGCTTAGGAAGAGTACATTCGAGTTGCAACCTGTAGCCGATATTTATTTAAAAACCGACAACCAAATACAAGACCGATTATCCCATGGTGATATCCGTTTTGTTTGGCTGTTTGCAGCAATAGCACTGTTTATTTTAGGTTTGGCGGGAATTAACTTTATTAACCTATCAACAGCAAAATCTGCTAATCGAGCTAAAGAAGTAGGGTTAAGAAAAACAGTTGGTGCATTTAGACGTAACCTTATTTCTCAATTTTTAGCAGAGTCTATCATATTCAGTATATTATCATTTGTTTTAGGATTATTTTTTGCGTGGCTATTATTACCATATTTCAATGCTATTGCTGATAAAGCGGTGCTCTTTCCCTTGAATAGTTGGTGGTTTCTACCTCTTATTTTATTTTCAGCATTTTTAATTGGTATTATAGCAGGGATATACCCTGCATTTTACTTATCAGCATTTAAACCAATAAACGTGCTCAAAGGTAGATTGAGCATCGGAAGTAAAAGTGGTAAAATACGAAGTGGGTTGGTGGTTTTTCAATTTTCAATTTCTATTATTTTGATTATTGGTACCTTAATCATTTACAGACAAATGGATTATATCCTTACCAAGGATCTTGGGTATACCAAAGAACAGGTTATGCTTATAGAAGGTGCAAATGCATTGGGTAATAGAACGCAATCTTTTAAGAAACAAATACAGTACATGTCATCTGTGCAACAAGTTTCTGTAAGTGATTATTTGCCTATTGAAGGAAAAAAACGAAACGGTAATTCTTTTAAAAAAGCAGGAGAGGGTTATCAAATTGGAGGAGTTGGATTAGCGAGCCAGATTTGGAGAGTAGATTATGACTACAACAGGACATTAGGAATAAAAATAAAAGAAGGTCGAGATTTTTTTATAGAAAGAGCTTCTGATTCTATTAATTCAATCATCGTGAATGAAATGATGGTAAAGAAACTGGGGCTTAGCGAACCGATTGGCAAAAAGATATCCAATGGTTTTGATTGGACCATCATAGGAGTTGTTGAGGATTTTCATTTTAACTCCTTAAAAATAGGGATTGAGCCACTTGCTTTGGTAATAGGAAATAGCCCTGAGACTATTTCTGTAAAATTAAATTCTTCTGATATTAACAGTTCAATTGAAGCCATTAAGAAGATCTGGGATACAAGTGTACCAAATCAAGCATTTCAATATACCTTTTTGGATCAGGATTTTGCCATGATGCATAAAGATGTAAAGCGTATGGGAATTATTTTCAACAGCTTTGCCCTGTTTGCAATTCTTGTAGCGTGTCTTGGCCTATTTGCACTTTCTGCTTTTATGGTAGAACAACGAAAAAAGGAAATCAGTATCCGCTTAGTTTTGGGAGCTTCGTTTAAAAATATTTATAGACTTTTAACTATAAATTTTCTAAAATTAGTTCTTGTTTCTATTTGTATTGCCGTACCGATTGGCTGGTATATAATGCAACGTTGGTTAGAGGATTTTGCTTATCGTATAGAACTGAGCTGGCAGATATTTGTAATTGCGGGAATTCTGGCATTGGGAACAGCAATATTTACTATTAGTTATCAGTCTATTAGTGTTGCATTTATAAAGCCATTGAAGAATTTGCGAACAGAATAAATTTTTTTATAATACGCCCTAGGTATTGATCCGAAGGGCTGAAAAAAGTAAATATGTTACTACAACTAAAAAATGTATCAAAATGGGTCCAATCTGGTGGACAACGAGTATTTCTTTTAAAGGATATTAACTTTTGGGTAAATGAAGGCGATTTTATTTCGATTATGGGCCCATCGGGATCAGGAAAGTCAACGTTGCTTAATGGCATAGGGATGTTAGATGCTTTTAGCGCCGGAGAATATGCTTTTTTGGATCAACCAGTGCATACCATAAAAGAAAAGCAACGTGCAAAATTATATAAAGAACACATCGGATTTGTGTTTCAATCATATCATTTGATTGATGAACTAACCGTAAAAGAAAACCTTGAGATGCCATTGTTATATAAAAAGTATAAATCATCCCAAATTAAAGCCTTGGTTGCTGATACACTAGATCGTTTTAATATTGTGGGTAAAAAGGATCTTTTTCCCTCACAGTTAAGCGGTGGCCAGCAACAACTAGTTGGTATTGCAAGGGCGTTGATTGCAAGTCCAAAACTAATTCTTGCAGATGAACCTACTGGAAATCTGAATTCAAAACAAGGAGAAGAGATTATGGAAACCTTTACACAACTTAACAAAGTGGGAGTTACCATTATACAAGTAACACACTCAGAAAAAAATATGGCATACGGTTCTCGAGTAATTAATCTTTTAGACGGACATATTGTTTAATTCCTGTAGAACTTATTTCTAGAATAAACGTGTAATTTTGACTATCTATATGTTACGTATGAAAAAAATAACAGTATTGCTTTTCTGCCTTTTGTTATGTGACGCATTTGCTCAAACCAATGATTCGATTTCAAATATGCTTACTAAAGAATTAGAACATATCTATTCTCGAGGTCATATCAATGGGTTTTCTGTTGCAATCGTTAATGAATCAGGAGGTTTGTATACCAAGGGATTTGGGTACGCAAATGTTAATGAGAAAAAGAAGTACACAAAAAATACTATTCAAAATATAGGTTCTATATCAAAAACACTTATTGGGGTAGCATTACTAAAAGCTCAGGAGTTAGGAAAACTACATCTTGATGATCCCATAAATACATTTCTACCGTTTGAAATTAGCAATCCGAATTTTCCTGATAGTGATATTACAATAAGGCATTTGACGACGCATACATCATCAATTACTGATTCTCCTAAGTATTATAAAAATGGGTATGTTTTAAAGGCAAAAGAAAATCCAGGAGTTAAGGTGAATACTAATTTTCGTTCTCCAGATGAAATAATCTCACTTTCAGTTTTTTTTGAACGCATTCTAAGCAAACCAGGAGATTGGTATTGCAAAAAGGATTTCTTAAAAAAGAAACCAGGTACTTTTTTTAAATATTCTAACGTTGCTGCGGGATTAGCAGCATATATTTTGGAACAAGCAACAGGACAATCTTTTTCTACATTTACTAAAACACATATTTTTGATCCTCTAGAGATGTCTAATACAGGATGGTCATTTAGTGAGATTGATTTTTCTAAACATAGTAGACTTTATAGTGAGCCTACGAACGAATTGGCTTTTTATAAATTAGTAAATTATCCAGATGGGGGATTATTGACTTCTTCTGATGATTTACAGAAATATTTGTTTGAGTTGATCAAAGGATATGAAGGAAATGGAGGAATTTTAAAAAAGGAGAGTTTTGAAGAACTTTTTACCCCTCGATTAGAGGAGATCAACTTTGACAAAAGAAGTACAGGAAGTTTTAGTGATGATTATAATATGGGGGTGTTCATGGGGTTTTCTGCCAAAGGATATGTTGGTCATACAGGATCAGATCCAGGGATTGGATCTTTTATGTTTTTTGACCCTAAAACAAAGATTGGGAAGTTATTGATAGTGAATACCGAATTAAAAAAAGAAGGGGTTGCCGAGTTTAAGGATATATGGAAAAAACTTCAAGAGTATGAGCATAAACTTAAACTATAGAGGCAGGTTACTTTTGTGATCGATAAATTCTAAAATAATAGTAAAGAGTTAGGAACTTGTTTCTTGAAGATACTAAATAGTTTTTTTTACTTATTTTAGTGGCATTGTATACAATAGTGTTAATTTATAATTTTACCAACAGCTTATAAATTAAATAACATCTGACCTCATTTTCTAATTGATTTTGAAAATGTAATATCCTTTACAAAGAGGGATATTTAAATGTAATAGAATTTTTTTGTAATCTCTTAAACCTAAAGCAAACCTAAAACCACACCTAATCACGTATAATTCCCTGATTTTTTTTAGAATATCTCCGAAACTGAATTTTTGTTAGTTTAGATCGATATGGGCTATAAAATAATTAGAGGTTGTCTTTACTTTAAGATAATTTCTAGAATTTTTTATGATCAGTTTTTGAATAAGGGTTTAATTTTCAAAGACATTTTTTCGATTTTTCAGGTGCGGTTTACCGCATATAACAGGTAATTTTCTATCAACTATTATATCCGTCTTAATTTAACCATTGGCTCTTATAATATAAGTGTTTCTGAGATAATTATTGGCGGTCCATTTTATACGGGATTTCTTCTCTAAAAAACACTCTTAAAATCGTAATTACTAATCACTAAATTAATTTTTCATGGAAAATACCAACGTATCCAGAAAGAAAAGTGCATTTATAGCACTACAACTACCCTTTTTTTTATTTTTTTCACTCTTTTTTTGCAAAGCACAAGCTCAGGAGTATTATGAAGCCGGTAAATTAAGACTAAAGCTTACCGAAGAAATGGCAACAACCTTTGAGTCCTCACCTTTGCAGAAAACATCATCAGGGGCTATTAAAGTAGGTTCTACAGAGCTCAATACATTACATTCGAAGTATAATGCAACCAAATACAAAAGAGTTTTTCCATATGCAGGGAAATACGAAAAAAAACACCGCAAATACGGTCTTCATCTTTGGTATGAAATAGAGATGGGTACTAATCAAGATGTGATAGAAGCCGTTCAGGGGTATAACAATACTTCAGGAGTTCAACTAGCAGAGCCTATCTACAAAACCGAAAGTTTTGAAAATATTGAAAACCAACCAGAAAACTTAATGAGCTCTTCAAAGGCAAGTTCAAATGACACTTTTTTTAATCTTCAATGGGGAGCAGAAAATACCGGACAGTCTGGAGGTACAGCAGGAGCGGATATTAGCTTGCTAGAAGCTTGGGATATCCAAACAGGGAGTACTGATGTAGTCGTAGCAATACTTGATAGTGGTGTTGATTTTGATCATCAGGATCTGGCGGCTAATATGTGGACTAATACTGATGAAATCCCCGGTAATGGGATTGATGATGATGATAATGGGTATGTCGATGATGTATATGGATATAATTTTGCTGATGACACAGGTGCTATTTTTGTCGGGGATCATGGTACGCATGTAGCTGGTATTGTAGCAGCCGTTTCTAATAATAGTACAGGAATCGCTGGAATAGCCGGGGGTAATGGTTCTGGTGATGGGGTTCGACTTATGTCGTGTGCAGTATACGGCGACGGTTCGGCAAATGGTTTTTCGACAGGTTTTGTATATGCAGCCGATAATGGGGCTATAATTGCTCAGAGTAGCTGGGGGTATGGTTCTGGATTCTACCCTGAATTTGTTAAAGAGGCGATAGCATATTTTATAGCCGAAGCAGGATATGACGAAAATGGTAATGCAATAGGACCAATGCAAGGAGGATTGGCAGTTTTTTCTGCCGGTAATCAAGCAACTTTTTCACCTCAGTATCCAGCTGCAGATCCAGCCGTTATGGCCATTGGTTCTACAGATGATAACGATGACCCATCTGTATTTTCGAATAGAGGGGATTGGGTAGAGGTATCAGCTCCAGGGACTGCTATATTCAGTACATTTCCTGATAATACATATTCATATTGGAGCGGTACTTCTTTTTCTTGTCCTCAAGTTTCTGGTGTTGCTGCCTTGCTTGTTTCAGAATTTGCCGGAAATATAACTCCAGATGAGGTACGATCAAAAATTGTCGATAGTGCCGATCCATTAGAGGTTACTTATTTAGGTAGTGGTCGTCTTAATGCTTTTGCGGCATTGCAAGGAGATATTAATGTTAACACTCCTCCGATCGCGTTATTAACAGCTACTCCCATTTCTGGCGATGCACCACTAGAGGTTAGTTTTGATGCTTCTGGATCTACAGATGCAGATGGTGATACATTGTCATATAGTATTGATTATGGTGATGGCACTTCAGGAAGTAGTGCTGTATCGACACATACGTATGTAGCAGGAGAGTATACCGCTACGGTTACGGTTACCGATGGTAATGGTGGGTCTGATACTGCCTCTGTACTAATTACTGTCGATGAGGTTGATGTTAACACCCCTCCAGTAGCTGATTTAGTAGTGACTCCTATTTCTGGAAATGAACCACTAGAGGTTAGTTTTGATGCTTCTGGATCTACAGATGCAGATGGTGATGCATTATCATATTTTATTGATTATGGTGATGGTACGACAGGAACAGCTGCGATTTCAACACATACTTATTTGGCAGGGAATTATACAGTCACGCTTATGGTTACCGATGGTAATGGTGGATCTGATTCGGTTATGGTTTCGATTTCAGTAGAAGGAGATACCAATACCCTTCCAGTTGCTGATTTAGTAGTGACTCCTATTTCTGGTGATGCACCGCTAGAGGTTAGTTTTGATGCTTCTGGATCTACAGATGCAGATGGTGATGCATTGTCATATAGTATTGATTATGGTGATGGTACGACAGGAACAGAAGCTATCTCAACACATACTTATTTGGCAGGAGAGTATACAGTCACACTTATGGTTACCGATGGTAAAGGTGGATCTGATATTGCCTCCCAGGTTATCACAGTATCATCAGTTGGGGATAATGATTGTACATTTAACACACCGATAGAAACTGGTTTGTCTAGCACAGGATATATGCCTTATAAAAATATTCATGTTCTAGGAACTGGTGGACCTGATCTTAGTAATGTAACCGATTTTACAATAAATTGGGATCTTGCAAATAATGGTTTATACCAATTTTCTATGCTAACAAACAATGGTAGGCCAAGCTGGTGGAATAATTTATTATCTAAAGTAACACATACTTTTGGATCCGCACAACCAGCAGTTACAA
The DNA here is from genome assembly GCF_000520955.1 of Aquimarina pacifica. GTDB lineage: Bacteria > Bacteroidota > Bacteroidia > Flavobacteriales > Flavobacteriaceae > Aquimarina > Aquimarina pacifica. The sequence continues at coordinate 62,090 of NZ_JACC01000014.1, forward strand.
TTTCAGGATCTGGATTTACGGGCTTAGATGGTAGCTATTATGCTGCAAAAGATGGAGATAATTTTGTTTTAGTATCGATTGATGCAGATTTTACAATTTATTTTTCTAATAATTCTGTTCCTCCTAGTTGTGATAATTCTAAATCTCAAGAATTGGCAAAAGCTAGTCTCGAAGTAAAGCCTTTTTCTTTGCCCAATCCAGTAAAAAGTAAACTTACTTTGTTTAATTTAGGAGAAGTAAGTCAAATAACGATTACTGATATGCTAGGAAAAACGATTCTCACTGAAGAAAATCCTTTAGAAACCCAAGCCATTAATTTAGAGGGGTATAAATCAGGATTGTATGTAATTAGTTATTATAGAACTAATAAGGGTACCGTACGATCTACATTTATTAAAGAATAGATAGTATAAGATAATTTACCCTGTTTTGTGAAAAAGTAAAAACCTAATACGCAAAATGGGGTAAATTAAATTGCTTCAATAGTGTTTTTTTTGGCAGATAAGAATTATTGACGATTTTTTAGATTGTGACTTCCAATAAGTAGATAAATACTAATTAACTTTCCATTTTCTTGCTAATTTTTATGCAATATGCAGTTGTCGATTGAAAGCAAGGATAAAGGTATAAATAACGAACATTGATGTTTATTATTCAGAAATAGTAGAGTATATATACCTTAATTTACAATTCATTTTCCGAAGCAGCGGTAAACTCTCTTATGGCGGCATTGGGTTCTATAATAGAATATCCTTTCCAGAATTCGGGGTTATATCTCGACAAATATTCGGGTTCTATAGTTGTGTTCTCTTTTTGATTGGTATAGTCATTTTCTGGTAAGGACCTCGAATCAAAGATCACAACTTCATATGTACTGGTGCTATGTATTGCTGCATCAATATCCAGAGATAGTTCATTCTGTTTACGCTTTCCTTTAACATGTTTGTTTTTTTCGATCACCTTAAGAGGTCGGTCAATTCCAAAAGTATTTCCGATGTTATTTTTTAGATACTTTAATACATAAGAATTGTCTGAACCTTTTGTAAAAATCATCTTTCCCGAATATAGGTGTTCTTTATAAGTAAGCCCCAAAAGTTTAAAGTTTCTTAGTGGTTTTATATTCTTATAATCCATACGCATGATTGCAAAATCTTGTGTGTTTATATATAGGGTTCCCTCGAAGTCCTCTTTGTTTTTTGGTTTGAAAGTAATAATGTAAACACTTTGATCATCAATCTCTGTATAATCGACAAATTCAAAAAGGTATCTGCCGGATTTTCGAATCATGTTTAATTTGGACTTATCGTTAAAAAATAGGTTTTTAAAAAGCCAATTCAATGTCATTCGTCTATATTTTGAAAATTGGCTTTTTATATCTTTTTTTTGAGAAGCTAATTCGTCTTTGGCGGCAGACATTTCCTCATTATTTTCAAGTATAGAATCTACCTGTATCTTGGTGCCAAATATTCCTGACTTAATTTTTAAATAAGAATCGGGTTTCACATTTTCTGTAAATATTTTTTCTAAACGATCAGAAAGTGCATCCATAGAGCCCAAATTATTTTTGTCATATAATTCTGCTGCTTTGGTAATATAAATTTTGTTTTTTTCCTGATTTCCGTAATAATCACATAGGGTCTCAATGTAATATTCTGATTTTTTTGGGATTAAACGGGTGACACTATCTACGAATTTCTTGTTTAATTCTTTTATGGTCGATTTCTTAAAATCAACATTGAGTTTTTTTATAGATGTAAAGTCAGATTGTCTAAAAAACAAATTTTTTTGAGTCATATTAGACGTATAATTTTTATCAAGTTGCTCCTTGACTTTTTCTATAATTTCTGAAGCGGTCAAGTTCTCATCCGAAACAAAAACACTGGTAAGCTCTACCGTTTTCGGTTCGATAAAGATGATACTATCAATTCCTTTTTCAATAGAGAGTGCAATTTTTTGGTACCCCATAGATGAGATATAGATAGAATCATTACCATTTGATATTTTGTTTAGGTGAATACTAAACCTTCCTTCTTCATTAGCTATGACACCCTGATTTTGAGAAACCTGAATAGTTGAATAGGGTATAGGAGTATTGGTGTTTTTATCTACTACTATAGAGGTAACCGTCTGACCATAAACTGGCGCAATCAGTAAGTAGAATACAAAAAGAATACAAAAGCCGTGAATATATTTCATTAGTTAACTATTTAGAGAATCACTGTCTATACCCTATAGACTTTATTTTGTCTAAAGTGTTACCGAAGAATTCTTTGAAATAGTCTGAACGCTATTTTTTTAAATAAAATAGGTAGTGTTACTAACAGAAAAAACCGTCTTTGTAGACAGTCTTTTCTTTCTTTTTAGGGCAGTAAATTTATAGTATCTATGTTTAATAAAATTCTCGAGTTGTAATCAAAACATTTTATCTTTAACAATAGATAAGAGTTGTATTTTCTTCCTTAACTTTTGTCATTAGGATTTTTTATATGTCCTATTTAATGATAATAATTAAAACCTTAACGAGCATGATTTTCTTCCCAAAAGATAGTATAATCCCAGCACGTATAAGTTTCATATACGTACCCACCCATAATTTCTTCGGGATTCTTAATTTTTGAGATTTGTAACTTTTCTAAGTTCAACTTTTTACAAGCGTTTCCTTTTTTCTTCATGTTTTCCTTTTTGTTTTTCCAATACGGTTAAAAATAGTAAAATACGTAACCTAGAGATTTTTGATTTTTAAATTCTCAGTTTTATATCAACATATCACCTTTTTTGGTAGAAATTAGGTAAGTATATTTCTTCTAATTAGGTGATATAAAGCTAACAGGTTAACGCAAAATTTCAGTCCAATATATGGTAACGTTGTTATCAGATATAGGTGGTTTTTTTCCGCCAATAATTTCTTCAGGATTTGTAATTTTCGAGATTTGTAATTTTTCTAAGTTCAATTTTTTACCTGTGTTTCCTTTTTGATTTTTTTTCATTTCCCTTACTTGAAATATTATTTTAATTAATTTGGCCAAAAAATAGTAGTAGCGTCATCATCTTTTTTCCCGCCCATAATTACTTTGGGGTTTTTAATTTTTGAGATTTGAAACTTTTCTAAGTTCAATTTTTTGGTGGTGTCTACTTTTCTGTTTTTTTTCATTTTCCTGACTTTATGTTTATTAGTTCCATAAAAATAAGGAAAAGGGTTTTTTTCAAAGAATATAAATGGATAATATACTACGTTTTCAGGAATTCGTATTTATAAGTTACTGAAATACAAGTTTTAGCAATTATTCTTTTAGTACAGTTCACTTATAAGAAAGATGGGAAAAAAACTCCTTTTGTCTTTATTCGAAGTTTTGTAGAAAGCTTGTAGAATATTAAAACCTGATTCTAGATCAACAATTTTAACCACACAAACTTTTGTAATAAAAAAATAGAGACCTCAATTTTAATTTTCAGATCTCTATAGTTTTAATTATGTATTTCTTGAGGCTATAGTTGTTTAAACTATTCAGTAGCCGTTGCTGGTGGTTTAGTAGCTGTATTTGTATGAGTATCTGCCATCATTTTACCGCCCATAATTTTTCTAGGACTCTCAATTTTTGAGATTTGAAACTTTTCTAAATTCAATTTTTTACCAGTACTTACTTTTTGAAGTTTTTTCATTGTATCTAAAGATTTAATTTATACTGTCATAAAAGTAGAAAAAAGAAAGGCACAATAACTATTAGTAATCAATAGGGTCGTACGCTTTCAGGAATACGTTGTTATAAAAATCTGAAAAACAATTAATTATATCTTATTTTATCTTTTTTAATTCATTTATAAAGAAGGAAGGATGTACGCCTGTTTTTTTATAGAAAGATTTAGAATAGGCTTGTGGAGTATTAAAACCCGATTCTTGCGCGATAATTTTGATTTTATAATTTTTGAATTTAGAGTCAGATTTTAAGCGTTCGATCGAATCATTTATACGAAGGTCATTAACATAATTACTGAATGTTTTCTTTTTATACGTATTTATAATTTTTGACAAATATTTCGAATTGGTTTTAAACTCTTTTGCTAGCGTACTGACAGAAACTTTTCCATCTAGAAATTTTCTCTCTTCTTCAAATTTGTCTAATGATTCTAGGATAAACTCAATTACTTCTGTTGGTACATCTATGTCATCCTTAGATTGTAGCGGAATTGTTGAAGTCTCTGGGGTATTATTATTTTTCTCAATTATTTTGTTAAATCTTGTTTTATAGATGTTTTTCATTCTTAGATTCCAGCCAAAAAGGAGCACTATAACTAATAAGAAAAAACCTGCTAACCACAAATAAAGATCCTTAACTTCATTTTTATCTTGAAGTGTATTTATGAGATTTTCTTTTTGAGCTAAAAGCTCAGGAGTTTCGTATTTGGTATTAATTTCTTTTTGGAAGTGTTTGAAGTTAGCAGCTATAATACTATCAAATGAGATTAACTTGTTGATTTGTTCTAACTGTTTGCTTGTGTTCCCTGTTTTTTTATAATAATCGACTAACATGGTAAATATAGGGCGCTGATCGGGGAATAAATGCCCTTTAATTAAGGCTAGAGAATCGATTTTTTGTAAATAAGGTAAGGCATCATTAAATTTTCCGGCTTCATAATTTGCTTGCCCCAAAAACATGTCAGCCACAATAAAATTAATTGGTTTTATACTATCCTTGGCATACAAGTTTTTATATTTTTGAATACTGTCGATTGCTTTATCATATTCATTTTGTGAGAAACATGTAACACCAGTTGACAACAAGAAATGACTATAATTGGTAGTGTCTTTATGTTTTAGAGATAAAGATATTCCTTTGTTATTTATGTAATACGCAGAATCATATTTTTTGTTACGATTGTAAAAACCTCCGACAGCAAACAATACCCTTAGGTATTCTTTTCGATTTGCAAGATTTTCGTTTTCTAAAAGTTTTTTTTCACGAAAATTCATTACCGAGCGTAATATTTTAAGTCCTTCTTTTTCTTCCCCAATATCTCCTTTTAATACCCCGATATAATATTTTACCGCAAATTCTTGGTCTACGTTTTTCCTTTTTTTGGCATAAGAATTAGCTTTTAACAGTTCTTTCATGGCACTATCATAAGCTCCCTGGGCCCCATAAACGCTTGCCTTGCTAAGATGTGCTCTGGCAGGATAGTCAAAATCATTAAGTGCACTGGTTAACTTAATTATGGTATCAAAATGTTTTAACGCAGTAGTATTATCCAATTTTGCCAAAAAGTAATGGATGTCTGCTTGTTTTGTTGCATTTCTATTTTTTTTAGCCTTCTGAAGTAATTTGATAGCTACTACTTTATACTGCTCTGGTTTGCTTCTTAAACTAGCAAAAACTGCTTTTAGTTCATCAAATGACTTAGTATACGTTTTATTAATATCTACTTCTTCCTGAGCATGAACTTCTACATAACTATTTATCGTAAAAACAAAACAACAGACTAATTTTAGAAGTAACAGACGTAGTTTGGGCATAGTAATGAATGACATATAATTATTGCAAATAAACACTAAAATAATAATGGATTACAAGTTTAATGATAGAATACGGTTAAAAACGTATTAAATAAATTAATTAGGTATTTGAGAGTATATAATTATTTTTCTTAAGTTTTTGTATCGTAAACAAATTATAATCAAAGTTTTAAGTACAGTATTTTGTTAATATTTAGATCGAAAAAACAAATACGTTTTCAGGGAATACGTTCTACGAATTCGGGAATACAAAGATCTACTGTTTGTATTGCCCTTTCTTGAAGAATAGATTTGTTATTTCAAAAAGTAACTCAAGATAAGTTTAATTAAATATACAGTCAAAAACAAAGTGATAAAAAAATACATAAATTATTCTATGGATATATTGCTTTAGACCCTGACAGAAATACTACTGAATATGAGTTTAGAAAAAATATTGGAAGGTAATACCAAAGAGTTAGAAGGACTAGATGCGTTCAGATCTGAGTTTTTTAATAATTTATTTCAAGAAATAAGAACTCCTTTGTCTCTTGTAAATAGGCAAATTTCTGAATTAGAAGAACTGGCAGATGTAAGTCCTTCTATATCGGTTATTCAAACACGATTAAGAAAACAAATCAATTCAATTACAGAAATGGTTGATCGGGTTATGGAGTTGGATATGATAGAAGCTTCGTCCTTCAATCCACAATTAAAATCAGAAATAAGTAATTTTGCTACAGTACTATTAAAACAGAAGACTTCATTAACTAATACGAATCATAGTATTAAAAATAAAACGGCACAGAATTCTTACAACAAGCAAGATGGTGTTATTGCAATCAAATACCACGATGATTTTATAATTAGACTCAAACAGTATGTGTATGAAAAATCACAGGATACGGCGCTAAATCAAGATATTATTGCAGAGGCATTTAATCTTTCTAAAAGTTCCTTTTATAGAAAGGTAAAAAGAAGAACAGGCTTAAGTCCCAATAATTTTATCAAAGAAATTAGACTTCAAAAGGCTAGAGAAATTTTAGAAAAAAAGCCAGAAATCTTATTAAAACAAATTGCTCTGGAAGTAGGTTTTAGTCATTACGCTTATTTTTCTAAAATTTATACCAAGCGATTTGGTAGTAAGCCAACTAATAAAAATGGCACTCATAAATATAGTGCATAGCAAGAAACGTGCACATGTACAGTACAATATATGGATATATGTAAATTTAAAGAGGTATTCTACTTGCAAAGGATGTGTTGTTGAGAATAGCTATAAAAGTAACCTGAGGATACTTTAAAAAATTAAATGAGCTCACTATACTTAGTGAGCTCATTTAGTTTTTTAGAATTTCTATATTAAAACTAAAGAAGCAATATTAATTACTCTTCTTCAATAGGCTTTAGATTATCATTAGAATTTCGATCGATTAATTTATTATATGGATCGACACCTGCCTTAAGAGGTTTTTTATCCGTAATTATTGTGAATGTGTTTTCACCTGGTTTCAGCCATTTTCGTTGTAAATAATATGGGTTTTTAAGAGGGACTTCCTGATCATCCACAATATCCTCACCAAAAAGGCCGATTTCTATATAATTACTTTTGTTATCAGTGCGCTCTTCCTTACCGGTATCGTCGTAATATATTTTTTTAGAATCTACGGTAAATGTAGTTTCGAATGTACCGTTTTTGAGCGCCTTGGTTTTTCCTGATAGCACTCTGTTTTCGTACAGTACAATTTTTTTGAATCCATCCTCTACTGCGTATTTTAGAGAATCGGGAGCTACTCGGTAGATTACGTCATATAGATTTTCTGATGTGGGGTATACTCCTTTCTCAAAGTTTTTGTATTCATATAAAAAACTTTTTAGAGCACTGTTAATGCTATCTTCTCCTATTAAGTCTTGTAGTTCATACATAACCATAGAACCTTTTCTATACCAGATATGCTGACCAGTTTCAACATTGATAAGAGACCTTTCGGGTTTAAAACTCAGTGCACGCTTTCTCAAATAGGCATCTAAAGAATATTTTAAGAAGTTCTTGATACCATTCTCTCCATATTGAGCTTTCATGGTCATTAATGAGGAATATTCTGCGAGGGTTTCTGCAATAATATTGGCTCCCGTTGTTTTACTCGGAGAAACGATATGTCCCCACCATTGGTGCGCTACTTCATGAGCGGTAACTCTAAATGCGTAATTAAAGTCTTCTGCTTTATCAAAATTTGCGACAAATCCAAAATCTTCAGAATAAGGTATAGTAGTAACAAAAGATTGGGCAAAAGTAGCATGCGCAGGAAATTCTACAATTCGTATTACAGAATTAGGATACTCATAAAAATTACGAGAACAGTAATCCAGAGCAACCTTTGTTCCTTCTATAAAATGTGATAGGTTGCGTTTGTGTTTTGGTGAATGATATAACTCGATAGCCACTTTTTTTCCTGTAGGAGAGGTCCAAGTTGATTTTTCTACATCATAGGTTGCCGATACCACATTAAAAAAAAGATCTGTTTGAGATTCTAATTTATAATTGTAATAGGCCCGGTTATTTTTGTTCCATTGTTTAATTAATTTTCCTGGTGCCAGCGCAATTTGATCTTCAGAAGTACTTACTACGGCTTCAAAATTGATATAATTGGCATCTTCATTAAAAAGATTTTTCTTTAATGCCACAGAATCTGTTCTTGATGCAAGAATGTAATCTAATTTTTCTAAACCATATTTTGTTCGAACGCCATTATCAAATATCGCACGATCATAATGAAACCTTGGGAATATTGTACTATCGAAAAATGATCCATTATATAATACCTGCGTCTCTTTGGTATTAGCAAAACCTTTGGTCTCTGCAATAACCTCTAAGGTAAGATTAGCAGTCTCTTGGGGCTCTAATCCTTTGGGTAATTTATAAAAATACACGCGATACACCGAATCAGATACTACAGGAGTAAGTGAAGTACCATTATAAATGACATTTGCTAATTTGGTTTCGGCTGTTGGGTATTGTATTTCTAGATACAATGTGTCAATTACGGTGTCGTGCGGGTTTACAATTTTGAAATCCCCTTTTGCAGTAACACTTCTGTTTTTAGGAAACACATCAATATATGCTTTAAGATCAGTTACTACTGGATGTGGCTTACCAATATATTTACGATATTTTTTTTCTGCGTCTGCGGCTACTTTTTCGGTAAAATTACCATCCTCTATCGTATTGAGTATTTTAAGGTTGTAATAACTATATCCTGTAACGCCCAAAAAAGCGACCAATATGGTAACCAATGCAATACTGGTTTTGGTATTGAATCGTTGCTTAGCTAAAGAAAGTCGCTCATTGATACCGCTAAAAAATCCACGGATCCAAAAGACTTTTCCTAGAATCATTAATATAGCGGTCATGAGTACCCAATATAAATTTAGCAAAATGATTCCTGTTAAGTAATGCCCAAAACCATTAAGGTCACTAATAAAAAACGGAGTTGTATTTCCGAAGATTAACATAGGGTTACTGCTTTTGAAAGCAAAAGTAACGAGCAGAGGTAATCCTATGTAGAGTAATATTGCAATAAAATGACCTAAAAACTTATTGTTACACAGCACATGCACAAAGAAAGCTAACAAAATAGTCATAATGTATGACGGAAATATAATCACAAAATTATAGACCAGATACATGTCTAATTCGAATAGAAAATAACCATTAAATATTTGAAACAAAATACCAATAACAATATTTGCCAGGATAAGAACTATTGAAACAGCAAGTAAGGATATGATTTTTGAGAAATATAAACTTGAATTATTGATTGGCAATGCATCATAAAAAGTAAAAGTTTTGTTTTTGCGTGTACGATGTACCGCTTCACCAGAATATATGATCAGAATTATTGTAGAAAGCAAAGTAATTCCTCCAGAAATGTATTTTACCATATAACGAGTGATCGGCAGGTTAGGAGTACCATACGTTTTATTTGCCATAAAAACAGTAATTAGTGATATGATAATTCCTATTAGTAAAAGGATATTAAAAACAGGGTCTTTTACGATAGATAAAAATTCAATTTTACTTAATGACCATAAATTCTGACGTTCTGTTTTTTTAGAAAATACCTGTTGTATAGAGGTGATCAACGATGGCTTATAAATATCAGAACTCATTTTTCCTCCTTTTTTCTTCGAAAGCAAAAACTTTTTGTAGTTAAATCTAAAAAGTGTGATCAGAAAAAAGAAAACCCCAACAGTCAACCACAGCATTCTGTTGAGTAGAAATTTACCATAAATAGGTAGCTGGTTCGCATTTAATTCATTAATAGACCAATATTTTTTTACGAATGTAAAAGCTCGACTGCCAAAGGGATCTAAATAAATGCTCAACCATTGGTTCTCAAAATCCCCCAATAAGCTTCCGGCAATACTGTTTAATAAAAACAAGGTAATTCCTCCTAGATATATAATGGACATTTTTTTAAAAAAAGCCATCAAACAAAAGAATAAAGAACCTATTAAAAACGCATTGATCTGTAGTATAAATATGAACGGCAGGAGATAGGACGTGATATTAAAATCATCATAGGTCCCATAATCAGGACGATCTAGAAAATCTCCAATTCCGAAACCAATAATGGCCCCGAGTACGATAAAAAGATTTAATAAAGAAGTAATCGTAAAACTACCCAAAAAACGACCTAAAACATATGATTTTTGTTTGATCGGAAAGGTAAAGTATGTTTGAGCAGTTTTATGATCCTGATCCCGAAAAATAGGAACCCCCATTATGGCTGCATAAAAGAAAATTGAAATGACAGATATACCCGTGATAACGGTAACAATTGTACTAGGGCTATTGACAAATTGAGCCGTTCCGGATTTCTGAAAAACCGAAAATAAAATAGCAATTGTCAACCCTAGGGCCATATAGATCCAAGTGACAGGTCTTTTGAGACGATACTGTAGTTCGAATAAAAATATTTCTTTCATAGTTATGCCTCTTGATTTTGTTTTTGACCAATGCTGTAGAAGTAAAAATCTTCGAGGTTATTAGTCATTAATTCAAACCCTTCTCCTGGATTACTGGTACTATGAATATTGATATTTAATTTTCCTCCTCTCAAGTAATTGGTAAGCACTGTATAGTCTTTTTCATACTGCGCTAGTTCTGATTTTTGGATATGTTTTCTATAAATAGTTCCATTCAATCTATCTGATAATTCTTGGGGATGTCCTTGCACCAAAATTTTACCCTCATTAAAAACAGCCATATTTTGACATAAATTCGTCACATCATCGACAATATGGGTGCTAAGAATAACCACTGCATTTTCACCAAGTTCACTTAGTAAATTATGAAAACGATTACGTTCGAGAGGGTCTAATCCTGCCGTAGGTTCATCAACAATAATAAGTTTGGGATTGCCAATTAAGGCTTGAGCGATACCAAAACGTTGTCGCATACCCCCAGAGTAATCTCCCAAGTTTCGGTTTCTTACTTTATATAAGTTTACCTTATTTAATAAATCAGCGACATATCCTTTTCTCTCGGCTGCATTATGTATTCCCTTTACTTTGGCAATGTGATTAAGCATCATTTCTGCAGATACTTTTGGGTAAACACCAAAATCCTGAGGGAGATAGCCCAATATTTTCCTTAACTCTTCGGGTTGTTTAAATACATTAATACCATCAAATTCGATACTCCCCGAATCAGCAAGCTGTAGGCTTGCAATTGTTCTCATTAATGTAGATTTTCCCGCGCCATTAGGGCCTAAGAGACCAAACATACCATTTTCTAGTGTTAGATTTACAGTATTCAAGGCTTGAGTACCATTTGGGTATGTTTTGTTAAGGTCCTTTATTATAAGCATATGTTTAGAATTTGCCGATTAATTGTTTTTTAATGTTAGTACAGAATGTTAATAATTCGTTACACCAAAACAAAGAAAAAAAACTATATGATATAAATGGTACTCTTTATAAATACAAAATATAGAACGACACACTCTAGGTGTAGTAAAAAACTAAAAATAGAATATCGCTTTAGGATAGAAGTCAATTTTACTTTTTATTCCCACAATTGCAACCTTAAAGTGCCGAAAAAGGATATGTCAATAATAGATATATGAGTATCTTTACGATTATAAAATTTTATAAATCAGTAATGCAACAACTTCGTAGAAATAGAAGATTAAGAACGAATGAAGCTATTCGTTCGTTAGTGAGAGAACATACCATTACACCAAATGATTTTTTGGTGCCACTTTTTGTAGTAGAAGGCAAAGGGATAAAAGAAGAAATTATGTCTATGCCGGGGTATTACAGATACAGCTTAGATTTATTGGTTAAAGAAGTAAAAGAACTTTGGTCTCTGGGTGTTAAATCGGTTCTGCTTTTTGTAAAAGTACCCGATAATCTCAAGGATAATAAAGGAACAGAAGCATTAAATCCTGATGGACTTATGCAGCGTGCGATCAAAACAGTCAAAGAGGCGAGTCCTGAGATGCTGGTAATGACAGATGTTGCTTTAGACCCATTCTCATCGTATGGTCATGATGGTATTGTTGAGAACGGGTATATTGTAAATGATCAAACTTGCGATGTATTGGCACAAATGTCATTATCTCATGCACAAGCCGGAGCAGATTTTGTTGCACCAAGCGATATGATGGACGGTAGGGTCTTGGCAATTAGAGAACTTTTAGAAAAAGAGAATTATAAGAATACAGGTATTATGAGTTATAGTGCCAAGTACGCTTCTGCATTTTATGGTCCGTTTAGAGATGCGCTAGATTCTGCACCGGGGTTTGGGGATAAGAAGACATATCAAATGGATTTTGCAAATCGAGATGAAGCCATTAAAGAAACACTCATCGATATAGAGGAGGGAGCAGATATTGTGATGGTAAAACCCGGGTTATGTTATCTAGATCTCGTAAGGGATGTAAGAGATGCCGTCGATGTACCAGTTGCAGTATATCAGGTAAGCGGAGAATATGCGATGCTCAAGGCTGCTGCAGAAAAAGGATGGTTAGATCATGATGCCGTGATGCTAGAACAGATTATGGCTTTTAAGAGGGCAGGAGCCCATATAATTGCCAGTTATTTTGCTAAAGATGTAATTAAGCTTTTGAGTTAAGATCATAAAAATCACTCGTATGGTAAGTAAAGATAGGTTGTATCAAACATTTGGAGAATTATTGTACGTAATTGCAATGAGTGACGGGGTTATCAATAAGGAAGAGATTAATGTATTAGAAGAAATACTAAAATCACATCCTAGAGGGGAAGAAATAAAATGGTCATTCGATTACGAAAATGAGCATAGTACCGATATTGAAACCCTTTATAAAAAGGTCATCGAAGTATTTTCTGACCATGGACCAGATCACGAGTATGATTTTATGATTTTTGCCCTCACCAAAGTTGCCGAAGCAAGTGATGGAGTGCATGACAATGAAAAAAAAGTAATTACCAATTTCTCTAAGGATTTATTACAACGGTTTAAAAGTGATATCGAAAAAATTAAAGAAAAATATAATTAATCCTAATTTGTTATAAAATGCGAAATATATGTATGTTTTTGGCAGGAATAGGCATATTCTTGGTTAGTTGTCAATCCGAAAAGAAGGAAAAAGAAGAAATCACTATTGGCACAGAAAAGAAGGAAATAGCCCCTGTTGATTTAGGAAAAAAAATATTTAATACCAAAGGGAAATGTTACACTTGCCATAAAACTAATAAAAAATCAATAGGCCCATCAGTAGTAGATATTGTAAAGATATATAACGACCAAAATGCAGATTTAATCGCATTTTTAAAACAGGAAGCTGATCCAATAGTAGATCCAGAAAATTATGCGGTAATGAAAACTAATTTTGCATTAATAAAGAACTTCACTTTAGAAGAATTAGAAGCACTAAAAATATATATGGAAGAAATCGGAAGTGCTCCTGACACAAAATGAGTTCAAAAACCGAATCTCTTGATGAGATCCGGTTTTTTTGAAACATCAATTTTTTAAAACCTTTTGAAAATAGGTGTTTTTTATAATTCAGGATATTCGCAATCAGAATATTGTTCTGTAGCTACTAGATTTCTTATGTCATATCCTTGCTTAATAAGGTTGATTAAGATCCCCACAACCGCAATTTTTTGTTTGAAAGTTTCAATACGAGGAGTACGGCTAAGAATAAATAGTGTTTCTCTGCTAGGACCACTAACTACAGAAAAATCGTAAGGTGTTTCATTATTAAAAGATACCAAATCAATAATCCAATAGTCTGATGAGACAGGCCCAAGAAATAAGTCAAATTTTGCATTGCTTGTAGTATCTGCAACAAGAGCAGTACCATTAATAGAACTTGTATTTCCTGTCGTTGCCAAAATACAATTATTAAATACGCTAACTCCGCCTTCTATAGAGGTATAATCAGCAGTAGTACAGTTGCAATTTTGACTAAAAAAATTTGGAAAACTAGCAATCTCATACCAACGACCTGGGTAACGACTTAAGTCTACGTGGTCTACTGTTTCGACAGGCCCAAAAGTCTTAGAAGTTACTATGGGTTCTTTTTCTAAGGCTTCTTTAATCAAATCATCAAAACCATTTATTGTAGCCGTTAATTCATTTTGAGAAAGAGATTCGATGCTATCGTTTTCGTTTTCACAAGAAACGCTAAATAAGCAAATAATACCAATGGCCAATACCGACCAGATTTGTGTGTGTTTCATTAATTTTTGTTGAGTTTGTTAATAAATAATTACCTCTCAAATGTACTAGGATTTTGCAAAAAACAAATGGACGCAGCAAGATTATTGTGTAATAATAACATGACAATAACATAATTTTTTAACTCATTTAGTTGCATAAAATCATTTTTTTAATTAAAAAAAGAAATAATAATGAGTTATTCTTAGTAATTGTGATTTTGTAGTACCGGCAAGACAACCAAAGTTGCGAGATGTATTCGTAGGATACAAAAAGGATAGGGTCGATGTATCAAAAAAATAAAAGTATATATTATTCTTTTCATTCTTTCAGAAATGCATCCTAAAATCCGTATTTTAGTCCCACATAAAATTTCAAAATGACCTTATTAATTATTTACGCCGTATTGTCAATATTCTTTTCGTTTTTATGCTCGATACTTGAGGCAGTGCTACTAAGCGTTACACCAACTTATATTAATCTAAAGAAAAAAGAAAAAAAACCATACGCAAACACATTAGAAGAGTTAAAAAAAGACGTAGATCAACCTTTGATCGCCATTCTTACACTTAATACTATAGCCCATACAGTGGGAGCCATTTTGGTAGGGGTTCAGGCAGAGCAGTTACCATATAAATTTGAAATGTTTGGGATTAATGTTGTAGGGATTGTTTCTGCAATTATGACCTTATTAATCTTAGTGGTATCAGAGATTATTCCTAAAACCATAGGAGCTACCTATTGGAAACAATTAGGAAATTTTACTTCTAAAGCATTAATATTCCTAATTGCACCATTAAAGTATACCGGGATTCTATGGCTACTAAGACTAACTACAAAATTAATAGGAGGTAAAGGACATCATGGATCTGTTTTGAGCAGAGAAGATTTTACGGCCATGACTGATATCGCACAAGAAGAAGGTGTTTTTGAAGCTTCAGAATCTAAGGTAATAAAGAACCTTCTGAATTTTAAGGCAATTTTGGCCAAAAACATTATGACACCAAGAAGTGTTTTAAAAATTGAAAAAGAAGATCAAAGTGTTGCTGATTTTTTTGAGGCCAATAAGAAATTACGATTTTCGAGAATACCGCTCTTTACAGATAAACCTGATAATATCACAGGGTATGTTCTTAAAGATGAGGTGTATAAGGAAATGGCAGAAGATAATCACCAAAAGAAATTAGGAGACTTAAAAAGACCGATAATAGTAATAGATCGCAATATAGCGGTTCCCGATTTATTCGAAAAGTTTGTGGAGCAGCAAGAGCATTTGGCATTAGTAGTTGATGAATATGGATCGATAAGCGGGTTGGTTACTATGGAAGACGTAATAGAAACTTTGCTAGGTTTAGAAATTGTTGACGAGAGTGACACCGATACGAATATGCAGGATTTGGCTCGTAAGAATTGGGAACATAGAGCAAGAAGACTCGGTATATTAGAAGAAGGTGAGGGAGAATGATTGAATCCGTTTACATAGAAACGCCATTAGGAACAGCAACTATTGTAGGAGATGAAAATGGTATTTCTAGGGTTTCTGTCGCAGACATGGGAGCAGATAAGATTACGACCACAATTCCTATATATTTGCAAGATGCGGTATCTCAATTACAAGAATATTTCAGAGGAGAACGAACAGTTTTTGAACTTTCTATAAATCCGCCAGGCACTGATTTTCAGAAAAAAGTTTGGGCAGAATTAGTAAAGATACCTTTTGGTAAAACAGTTTCTTACCTTGATATTGCCAAAAGATTAGGAGACCCAAAGTCCATACGAGCTGCAGCTACCGCAAATGGAAAAAATCCGTTATGGATCATTGTTCCCTGTCATAGAGTAATCGGTAGTGATGGTTCTTTGACAGGATATGCTGGTGGTTTATGGAGGAAAAAATGGTTACTAGATCATGAAAGCTCCGCAAAGCAACAATCCTTGTTTTAAATAGAATTCTAAGACTTTTTTTAAAAAAAAAGGAATATAAAAAGTTACTAACGAGTACCCTAAGTTCGATGGTTAGAACAGATAAATTGGGTTCGGTTACCGTTTTCTGTTATCAATTCTTAGCCTTACTTATTTCTTCTGCCATCAATAATGCATTATAGGTGTTGACGATCTTACCCAATTTAGAGAGTTCTGAGAACATTTTAGATAGTAGTATTAACACTTTTTCAAAAGCGTCTAAATAATATAGAAACTGCAGAAAGCTTATAATAAAGAAAAACAGTGCTTTCTTTCCTTAGGGTCCTCTGGTTCAGAATAAATTTAATAAAAACTCCAACTTCGCGAAGTACTTGAATCGTTTTTTTAAGATATTGAATAGATATATTGGCACTGAGATTCGACATAAACTAAAATAAAAAACCTGCAAAGGTGTACTTTGCAGGTTTTTCGTTCGATAAGGGGGAAATTATCAATTTAATTTTGGGGCATTATTTATATTTTGGGGTAAATTTGGGGGCTATTTTTTCTCTAACTAAATAAAATCTTAAGACTAATTAAAAAATTAGTACATAATAACAGACCTATAAAAACTACAATTCCGTTCTCAAGAGCATTTCCTTTTAGTTTAGCTACTTTTACTTGATTGTTTCTGGTATTCATAAGATTCTTTTTCATAACAATTTTATTTGGAGTTAGATTAATGTGTGTTATACTGTGAAAGAATAACATTTCAAATATAAAGACATTTTTTGTATTACATCGTTAAAAAACACATATATTCGATGAAATACACAATACTTTAACATTTGCATATGTATAGTCCTATTTTTTACGTCCTTCATACACGTACACAACAGTATCCCCACAGTTGCTATTATTGTATTCCTATAACTTAGACGTTCGAATACTTTACATCTTACATTTTTTTAAAAAATTAAATGAGAATCGATATTATTTGGTTGTGTAGACGGGTGCCTTAAAAAGAGAATGATCAATATTAGTAGTAAATAGTATATTTTCGGAGACCTGCTCAATGAATGCTTCTCCTTTTTTGTTTCCATTCCAATCTGCTCTGGTAACTGATCTTTTTGCCATAATATAGATACCATTAACTATATCGTATTCTATATTCATTAAAAGAGGGTCCATAAAACCTCCTTCTCTAACAGTAAATAAAAATTGATCAACTAAGTGGGTTTGGGGATTTACATATAGCACATAATCATCCTGAACGTCGCCGATATTTTCTTCGAATGTGATCTTTACTATTTTGTATGTAATACCATTTAGTATACGATCTTCTAGCAATTCATATTTTAGTCCTGTATCTAATAGTTTTGACATCATTGTAAACCAATAGAAATTAGTTTTTCTTAGAAATTCTGAGCGATTAACTGCTTCTGGATCTGTAATCGATATACCCCCAAGAGTTGTCCAAGAGGTGTGGCCATCAAAACCTTGAATAACGGTTCCTTTTTGTGAAGGAAAAACATATATCTGATGGGTATTATATTGGGCCCATGATAGTTCTCCGTCAAATATATACCGTTCTTTAGAAATATCTTCTATCCCTTTTTCTGGCATTCTGAAGGTATATGTGTATTCAACATTTTTTAGATCTCTTAATTTTTGCATGGTTCCGACTTTATTAACCATTTTTGAGATGATACGCTTTGCGGCTATTGAGTCTGTATCTATTTCTTGTGATATTGTTGTTTTTTCTAAGCTTTTCGTCTGACTTTTATTTTGGTGCTGTATACAAGAAGTAAGTGTTATAACACAAATGAATATTTTGAAACCGTTTTTCATAATACTGTATTTTTATTAATTATTTTCTTTGGATTTTCTGTTGTATAAAGTTGGTCAAATAGACGATGTGCGAATTCTGGGGCTATAAAAATCCACTTCCTTTTTTCTCGTTTGTATCTCGTTTTTTTCTTTTTAGTGGTTTGTCCTTAGTGCTTCCAAAACCGTATGATAATCCCAGAAAAAGAGTGCGACTATCAAACTTAAAAATACCATCCTGTCGTAAGGGGCTTGTGGCTTCAAAAGCAAATTGTCGTGTATAAAAAATATCATTCATATTAATGCTAAAATTGGCTTTCCCGTCAAGAAAACGATAACGAGCCCCTACACTAATGAAGTACGTTTCTTTGGTTTCATATTGTAGGTTTTTATTAGGACCTCGATATAGCCCAACGATCTGAAATGTTAAGGCTTTTGTTGCCTTAATGGTATGATTCATTTTTAAGTTATATAATAGTGTATTGACCGTAACTAATACATCATTGTCAACACCTTTTTGTGTTTGGCTGTAGATATCGAAGCTGCCATTAAAACTCCACCAAGATGTAGGCTTGTAATTGCCTGATATTTCGAACCCCGTAGCAGTATTGTCTTCATAATTATTGTATGAAAACAAGATTTTCGAATTGTCTAGTGGGTCTTCGAATGCAAAGCGTGTAATCTCATCTGTTATTTTTCTAAAGAAGATAGCCGTAGTAAAACTTCCTTTTCTTAATTTTCTACTATAGTTAAACTCAATAGAGTTTGTAAATTGCGGAATCAAGTTTGGATTACCAACATTGGTAATTCGTGGAGATGCCCAAGTGCGTATCGGATTGATTTGATCAAGTCCAGGTCGATCAACTCGACGGCTAAAATTTATTTGGTAGGTATCTTTCTTATCTTCTTCATTAGGAGTATATCGAAGAAATGCAGACGGGTATGTACTAAAGATATTATCTTCAAAAGTATTTGCAATAGCTTCTTTTTGATAGAATTCTCCTAGTGCTTCATAATATTCGAGACGTACACCAATCTGATAGGACCATTTTTTTAGGTTTTGACTAAAATTGGCGTATGTACTGTAAATAGTACGATCATATTCATAAGTAGCGTTATACAAGTTTATGTTGGTGGTCATATAGCCTGTGTTAATATTCTGTGACCTTGATTGGACTCCCATTTCTAACGTTCCCGTGGTAGAGATTGGATTTGTGTAGTCAAGATGTATCGTTTTATTGGTTCGGTCTCTATATATGTCATCATTAGATAGTGTAGTTGTATCGGGATTGTAGAAAATAAAATCGGCGAGATCGGTGCCCGTAAAAGTTTCGAAGTCTGCATCTAATTCTAATATGTGATTAGTTTTTGAGAAGAGGTGCTTGTAACCAACATTATAGGTAGCTGTGTTATTGTCTCTAATATTACTGTATCCTTGACCAAAATTAGTAATAGGGTTCTCGAAAACAATATCGGTATCAGCCAAAATATTGGTGTTGTAAAGTCTCTGGTTAGTATATAGGGTTATCGTATTTTTTTGATTTATTACATAGTCTAATCCAATTTTGAAAACGTTGGATTTACTATTTCCCAAAGATTGCCAAAACTCATTAGAATTATCATCAGGTCTTACTATTTCACCCTCGATAATACTTTTTCCGATCATGTTCGCGTAGTTGCCATATAGGGTAAACTTTCCTTTTCTATGGTTAAGGTCAAGCGCACTATTAAATCGGGCATTTTTTCCTATCGTTAACCCCGTGGTAAGGGATCCATTAGTCCCCATTTTTGTGTTTTTATGAAGTATGATGTTAATGAGACCGCTCATACCGTCGGGATTGTATTTTGCTGAGGGATTGGTAATGAGTTCTATTTTTTTTATCGAAGTAGACGGGATTTGTTGTAGCATCTGACCTGCATCTACATTTGTTAATTTTCCATCAATGAGCACCCTAACATTTTGATTTCCTCTTAGTGATACGGTTCCGTTTTGATCGACATCTACAGATGGTAGGTTAACCATAATATCAGAAGCAGTGGTGCCCGAAGTGGCGAGGTCTTTTCCTATTGTAATTACTTTGCGATCCGTTTTTTGTTCAATAGATGATTGTTCAGAAATGATTGTTACTCCTTCTAGTGTCAGGGCTTCTTCTCCCAAAGAAACTATTCCTACGTCAAAATGGTTTTGCTTCCGCGAAAGCGTAATTGTCCTCTCAAAAGTAGCGTATCCGATCAATTGAATTTCAAGAATAAATACGCCTTCTTTAATATTAGTTAACTTAAAAATTCCCATTTCGTTAGTGATACCTCCTTTGATGATTTCCTTTTTCGTTTTTGACTTTAGGATGATCGTTGCATCAGAGATAGGATTTTTATTGCTTTTGTCAATAACAACTCCAGTAATGCTGCCGGAAAATATATTCATTTTTATTTCTGTTTGTCCTCTGACTTTAGAAACAAAAAGGTATAATGATATGATCAAAAATAAGGATAGTCTACAGGTCATAATATTTTATTAAAGAGGATGCTAGCTATACATATGAAACCATTGTGCGAAATCGCTTCATTTTATAAATTGAATAGTTTCGTACAAGTTTTGCGCAAGAAGTAGGATGGAATAGTTTTTATTTCTTTTCAGAAAATTGAATTTCTGCGATTAATTGAACATCTTTTCCTAGAGCCATGGCGGCGGGAGGGTAGTTAATTCCAATATTATGTTCTTCTCTAGGAATACTTCCTGTAATTTCGAATACATGTTTTAATTCTTTAAATCTCGGGTGCATAAAACTTCCTTTATAGAGTGCATTCAAAATGATGTTTTGGGTAATACCACCCATTGTAAATTGACCCTTAATGTGGTATTGATTATCAATTGTAGTTTTTGTAAAGGTTGTACTGTAAAATGTGATTTCGGGATATTTTTCTACATCAAAAAAATCTGTACCTCGCAAATGCTTGTCTCTACTTGATTGATTGGTGTTGATTGATGCTGCTTTGATTTTTATATTTATAGAAGCATCGATAAGGTCTTCGCTATTAGAGAGCAACGTAGCTTCGTATTGGTCAAAAGTTCCTTTGATAGTACTAATCTTGAAATATGATATTTCGAATCCAATTTTTGAATGTGCATTGTCTATTTCCCACTCTTTTTGTTGTGCATTTGTAGTAGTAGAAGCAGTATAAAATAGTAGTAATAATATAAATTTTAGAAAATAAATTTTAGAACGATTGAATATGATGGTTTTTGACGACGTTTTAATATTTTGTAACATAACTTTAATGTTTTTAATTAATCTTTTGTCAAAAGTATGGGGGATATGGATGCCTTTTTTAAAAAGTAGATAGAGAGCGAGTTAGCGCGTATAGAAATTTATTTTATATGATTATACAGTTTAGTCTGCGTTAGCATATTGTATGTCTACTCAAAACAAGGTTTTATCGACTTTATCTTATTCTGTCTAATAAGAGTTGTAGTTTTACAGTAATATAAAGTGCTCAAAGAAGAGTTTCTTAATATATTAACTGTAAAAGTTAGCAGGTAACAATAGTATTGATCATTATGCAGAGATTACATAGATTGTATTCCTATTTATACACACCGGTTACCGGGTTTATATTCTTTTGGGTTTTGGTATTTCTTTTTTCTGCGGGTTCATCTAGTTCTCATTATTCGAGTACCAGAGAGCTTTTTGAGACATATACGATACGTACTATTTTTCAGTGTATTACAGCGTCTTTATGTGTTTTTGTGTTTGTGCCCGTTTTTTTGAATAAGAATAAGAAAGGGGTTTTTGTTATCGCAATGATATTATTGTTGGCACTAATGTATATCTTCTGTAACTTGATACGAATTCATTACCTAGAGCCTACATATCCTTCTACATATGTCAATTATTTAAAGCGTTTTAGCGATACATCATTATGGGGACGTGTTTCTCATTTTCCTGAATTTATAAATGTATCCTTATTTTTATTGACTCCGACTTTTTTATTACTCGCCTTAAAATTTTATAGAAATCAGCAGCAGTTACTAAAACGAAATGAACAAAAGAAGACGGCAGAACTTAGTGCATTAAAAAATCAATTAAACCCACACTTTTTATTTAATACACTTAACAATCTATATGCTTTAGCACTAAAAAAATCAGATCAAACAGCTTCTGTCATAGCAAAACTATCAGATATTCTCGATTATATGTTGTATCGGTGTGATGATACCTTTGTTGCACTAGAAAAGGAAGTAGAATTAATAGAAAATTATTTAACCCTAGAAGAGGTACGTTATAGTGATAGGGTGCATATAGTTTTTGATAAACAAATTGTCAATCCTGTAAAAATAGCCCCTTTGCTATTGCTTACCTTTATAGAAAATGCTTTTAAGCATGGAGTGGTTCAAGAGATAAATACTGCAAAAATATGGATCAAAATAATACAAAATGAGAACTGTGTTGTTTTTCAGATTAAAAATACAATACCTAATCAAGTTCAAACAGTGACTACGAATACGCATGGTATTGGACTGCAAAATGTAAAACAACAACTAAATTTGTTATATCCTGATGCTCATGAATTAGATATACAAGAAGACGAACATTTTTATACCGTAGATTTAAGGATACAGACCATATGAAATATCAATGTATAATCGTAGATGATGAGCCGTTGGCAAGAGAATTATTAGAAACATATTTGGTGCAGTTGCCAGATTTTAATCTAGTAGCTTCCTGTGCTAGTGCTATCGAAGCAAGTACGATACTGCAAAAAAATAAAATTGATTTACTTTTTTTGGATATAGAAATGCCGGTACTCAAAGGGACTGATTTTTTTAAAAACCTACATAATAAACCTCAAGTGATATTTACTACCGCTTATAGAGATTATGCTGTCGATGGGTTTGAGTTAGATGCAATTGATTATTTACTAAAGCCTATTGTTTTTGAAAGGTTTTTTAAAGGAATTCAGAAATTTTTGTCTCAACAAGAACAAGAAAAAGAGATTTCTATTATTGATCAACCTATACCAGAAAAAAGAAAATTTCTTTTTGTAGGTAAAGGGAAGAAGCAAATTAAATTTTTTTTTGATGAGGTGCTGTATATCGAAAGCTTAAAAGATTACATAAAAGTGCATTTGATACAAGAAAACTTGATGCTGAAATCTAGTATTTCATCTTTTGAAAAAAAGTTAGATACACGTTTTGTTAGAGTACATCGTTCCTATATTGTAAATGTCGATAAAATTACTGCCTACACCAAAAATGATGTAGAAATAGGTCAATTAGAAATACCGATAGGAGGCAGTTATAGAGAAAATTTTTATGCAAAGGTCTCTATAAAAACTTCTGATTCTTAAGGGTACATATTCTTTTTAATCCTATTTTTTTATATTTTGACGTGAATCTAAAGAGGGATAACTTAGGTTTAAGACAAATTAATTTTCATACATTAGCAATAGAATTATATACTCTTTTTCTTAAGCTAATAAACCACCACCACAAACCCAGAATTAGATGATAAAACGACTACTCAAATTTTTTCTAAAAGCTATTTTTAGTAGTATCTTAATATGTATAGCGTTGCTATATGTTTTTGATTATGATTATATATTAAAAGGCGTTCGAGTTGTATATATGACAGGTCATAAAACGGCATATATAGATGATTATCCTCATTTTGATAATCGAACCGTACAAAAAGGAAATGCTACAATTGCTTGGCCAATTCATACAGATTATAATACTGTACAAAGTACAGAGAGGTTGAACGCTACCAATGAAAAATTAGGTACGGTTGCTTATATGATTGTAAAGAATGACAGTATTTGGTATGAGAATTATGAGGAGGGCTTTAGCGCCGAATCTAAAACTAATTCTTTTTCGATGGCAAAAAGTGTGGTTACGGCTCTTTTAGGAAAAGCAATCATGGATGGTCATATTAAAAGTCTTGACCAACCTGTAGCAGATTTTTTCCCTGAATTTTCTAAAGGATATGGAGCAAAAATGACAGTCGGAGATCTATCTTCAATGGCCTCTGGGCTTGACTGGACAGAACACTATACCAGTCCATTTTCGATCACTGCAAGAGCATATTACGATCCTAATATTAGAGATGTAATATTAGGTCTCGATATGGTTGAGGAACCCGGACAACAGTATAAATATCTTAGTGGTAATACACAACTACTAGCGATGGTAATAGAAAAAGCGACCAAGCAACGCCTGTCATCATATCTAAGTACAAGTTTCTGGAAACCTTTAGGTATGGAGCAAGATGCGTTGTGGCAATTAGATAGCGAAGAAAGTGGTATGGAAAAAGCCTATTGCTGTATTGCTAGTAACGCAAGGGATTTTGGGCGTTTCGGAATGTTGTTCAAAAACAAAGGAAACTTCGCCGGAGAGCAGATACTACCAGAAGAATTTGTGGAATTAGCAACAAAACCAAGATTCGATGATGGCCCCATGTATGGCTATGGTTTTTGGTTATCTAATCATATGGATAAGCGAATATTTGCTATGAGAGGTATTTTGGGACAATACGTAATATGTATCCCAGAAGACAATATTATTATCGTTAGGCTAGGTCATAGTCGTGGTGAATTTTTAAATGGAGCTTCTTTTACAGAGGACTTTTATATCTATATAGAAGAAGCATATAAAATGTTAGAGAATGCTTCATAGGTTGCAGCTTGAGCATATTTTGTTTTTGGATATAGAAACTGTTCCCGAGCAGAGAGGTTTTGATGATCTAAGTGAAGAAATGAAATATTTATGGGCTGATAAAACGAAGTACCAGCGCAAGGATGAATTTTCTGCTGAGGAGTTTTATGATCGCGCAGGAATATGGGCAGAATTTGGCAAAATAGTCTGTATTTCTGTAGGGTATTTTACATACAAAGGAGAAACTAGATCTTTTAGGACAACATCCTTTTATGGCGATGAGAAACAATTACTACTTGACTTTAAAAATTTACTCAACACACATTTTAATACACCACAACATCTACTTTGTGCACACAATGGCAAAGAGTTTGATTTTCCCTATATCGCACGAAGAATGATTATTCATGGGATTTCGTTACCCAATAAATTAGATCTTTTTGGTAAAAAACCTTGGGAGATAGCGCATTTGGATACATTGGACCTCTGGAAATTCGGAGATTATAAACATTATACATCTCTTAAACTGTTGACCCGTATTTTGGGAATACCCTCTCCCAAAGATGATATTGATGGAAGTCAAGTCAGAGATGTTTATTATGAGAAAAATGATATTGATCGAATCATTATTTACTGTGAAAAAGATACAGTAGCGGTTGCTCAGATTTTACTTCGTCTGCGACAAGAGGAATTATTGGAAGATAATGAGATAATTTCGGTATAATCTTTCCCTTTACTTTACTACATAAGTTCTAAAAGTGATTTTTAACAAAAGAGATTAGTGTTTAGGAGTTTTTTTTTCGAAAACGTAACCAAATTGTAAAAATTAAGGTCCTTAAGTGCTGTGAAAAATTCAAAAATTCACGCCATAACTGTTAAGTAAATAATTATTTTAACATAATAAGTGTTAAAATGTAAATATTATGGTAATTATTTAGGTGTTTTTATGATAGACTAATAATTAAAGTTATTAAATCGTTATTTTTGATAAATCAACAATTGGTTGACCAGTTTTTTGTGAATTACTCGCTTTTTTAACACATTTAAACACTAATTAACATGAAAAATTTAAAAACACAAAGAGGTAGAGCTCATTACACTACAACAAAACAGATGAGCAGAATCTTAACCATGATCTTGTTGTCGGCTTTTATTTTCAGTTGTGCGACTGAAGAATTTTCGGAAGCGGAAGAAGAAACTTTAGCCACTTCAAAATTATCATCCAAATCGGTAAATCTTAGTATTTCGGGAGTATCGGCTTCTACACAACAAAGTGCTAATCCTGCTTCAAATGCCATTGACGGTAACCCTGGTACCAGATGGTCTGGTTCGGGTACCGCAGTAGATTTCATCATTGATCTTGGGGAAACAAATGCGGTAGATTATATCAAAATTGCTTTCCACAAAGGTGATGATAGAACAAATAGTTTTGATGTTTATAAAGGAAGTTCTAGTTCCTGGACAAAAATTAATAGCAAAACAAGTAGTGGAAATACTGAATCACTTGAAATATTTGATTTGGTAAACTCTGATACGAGATACTTGAGATTGGTTTTCAAAGGAAATAGTCAGAGTAATAATAATTGGAACAGTGTTAACGAAATAGAAGTTTGGGGTACTGGTGACGGAAATGTTACTCCTCCAGGAGGTACTGATCCTTCAGATGTTTTGCCTGCGTTGCAGTATTTTAAAATTAATCTTCCTTTAGACAGTAGCGGTGATGATAATAGAAATATTTCTTGGAACGACCTAGATGATGATTATAAAAAGAGTTATGAAATCGATAACTTGGTGGGATATACTCCTTCAAGCCCGTATGCTTATTACTTCTTTGCAGATGGTAACGAAGTTGTTTTTAGAGCTCATTGTGCAGGAGCACTTACTAGCTCTGGATCATACCCAAGAAGCGAATTAAGAGAAACCCCTAACGGTGGTGATGATTTATGGGAGTTTGAAGATGCACATGAATTAAATGCTACTTTTAGAATTACACATTTACCAAATGAAAAAGAAGAGGTGTGTGTACTACAGATAAAAGGTAATGACAGTAATAATACCAGTGGTACAGAAGAAGCCTTTAGATTAGAATATCGCCAGGATGGTAATTCAGGCATGCATGTTACCATTAATGAGGATGATACAGATAATGATATCATGGATTATAGTTTAGGAGATACCGTTGAAGCCAGAATGTACGTTAATGATGGTAGAATTACTATAGAATTAGATAATACATCAAGTGGAGATTCTTGGAACTATAGTTATGATAGTGATTATTCTCATGGATATTTTAAAGCAGGATGTTACACTCAGTCATCTATTTATTCTGAGAAGAATGGAGTAGCTGATGAGCAAGCAGATGCCTACGGAGAAGTGAGATTTAGCAGATTAGAGGTGTCAGGAACTAACAATTAGAAATTGGACCATTTCTTTTATAAGGTGTTGTTAGATGGCGCTTTGTATATAGATGGTTGATAGTATATAAAACGAGGTAAAATCCAGATTTTACCTCGTTTTTTAATCTTATAAATGTATAGTTAATTCCTTTTCGTGAAGTATTTTTTTACTTTCGACTAAATACTGTGTACTACTAATTATTCATTATTTCGATTTCACTTCGTACTTTTATCATTTAGGAGATATAGTATAATTTTTTACGAATAATATATCTCTGCAAAATGATACCTTGTGTAAAAATACTTCGAATTTGTCACCTGGTTTACCTATTTTATTTAAGTAAAACACTAGTGTAATCAACAAGAACACGATATATAGACTACGTTTTTAGAAGGGTAATTTTAAGATTTACTATTGCTGCATAGCTTTTGCTATTATAAAGTATAAATGAGAACCTGAATTACTATCCAGGTCCCCTTATTTGTTTTATTGTTTTATAAATCTCTTACTTTCTTTATTAACAGTTAGTATATAGATTCCTGTCTTTAATTCTTGAACATCAATACTATTTATAAATACCCCGCTATCTACAAGTTGTCCTATAAGATTAAAAATATGATAGTCTTGTACACCAGATTTAGGGCTTTGTACATATATATTATTATCTACTGCTGGTACAGGGAATATTGTTAGTGCCTCACTATATAATGAATCATTAAAAGGAGGTGCTTGGGGATCTATTCCTGCAATTCTTTCGGCAGTACATGAGCCAAGATATGCCCACTCTGTTGCGGTTCTCTCAAAAGCATGCCCTTCATATATTACAATATCGCCTGGAGTATAATATGCTAGATTGTCAAATTTAATAGCATTTTGGCAAATGTTTTCAAATCCATACAATGAGATGTTATCTATAGCTATGTCAGCAAGGTCCGTTGCATTGGTAATTCTATTGAATCTTAGTTTTATGCTTTTTCCGGTATAAGAATCCAGATTAATTTTAGCCTCTAACCATGAAGATCCTTGATTTCCATTGGCTTCCCATATATTGGTCCAGTTGACTCCTTGATCCGTACTTATTTCTAATACTAAGCTGCCCAAAGTATCTGCCCCATACATATGATAATTAAAATTAAAAACCCCTGCACTTGATAACTTAGACAAATCAAAACATGGCGAGGTTAATAAAGTTTGATCTGGATTTGAAGGATTATTTGATGCCTCTGCATAGATATAATATGCACCTTCAGATGCATTAGAAGGACCTGTAGAAAAAGTTGGAGTTCCATTTGTATTTATAACCCAGTCTTGGTTGTCTGCAAAGGGTTGTTCCCAATTTCCGAAAGTATCTTCGAATCCTTGATTATAAGGAAAAGAAGTGACTATAAATGAACATTGGTTGTCTGATGTAGTGATTACAGAAATACCGCTAAAATCTGATTCATTGCCACATGCATCTTTTGCCCTTACATTAAAAGAGTATTTCGTATTTTCTGTTAATGAAGAAATAGTAATAGAGGTCTGTTTGGTTTTAAATAACAGCGTATTTTCCTGATAGACCTCGTATTTGGTAACTTCTTGGTTGTCATTTGATGGTTGCCATGATATGGTGGCAGCTGTTTTGGTAATATCAGATACAGTTAGTTCTGTGGGTGCTGTTGGCGCCTCAGTATCGGGATCAATGATTACAGTATAATCTTCTACTTCTCCAAAATTAAAAGTTTCACAAGAACCAGGAATCCCTCCATACTTCATGGAAACCCGCATTCTTGTTTGGCATTTTTTTGCTGTATCTGGTACAATAAAAGTTCCTGTTGCAGGAGAATCTATTGAGGGGGCTTGACTCCATACCAATTCTCCAGAATCGTCAAAACTTCCATTTTGGTTATAGTCAATCCACACGGCGTATGCTTCGTTAAAAGTTGAATTTGTCCATACTGGGGTGATAGAAATTGTATTGGTGTTTCCTGGAGTCAAATGAGTCGATAGCTCTGTAAAATCACTATATCCATTTTCTGCCCCTGATGTATTATTAATTTCACCCAAATGTACATTACCAATATACTCATCAGATGTGATTTCACCTTTTGAACTACAATAGGTATAGGTTAGTTCTGTTGTTGTAAATGTTATAGAGTTGCTGTAGGCAGATACTGTAGTATCATCACATGCACTTTTTACTTGTAACTCATAAGAGGTTTCGTCTAATAATTCAGAAATAGTGTAGTAATTTGAGTTTGCTTTTTTATTTGTCCATTCACTAGTACCAATCTGACGATATCTCAGTTCGTAGGAGGCTCCAGACACCCGTGTCCAGTTGACAGTGGCTTCGTTATAGTCAACATTTGCTATGCTAATATCTGATGGGGTTATAGCTTCTTCACACACTACAGATAGCCCTGTAACAACTAAGGAGTAATTTTGGAGTTCATTAAAAAGTGATCCTTTATGTGTGACTGTTATCGTGTAGGTGCCAGAAGCATTTGCAATATCAACTCTTTCGAAAGGATCTACTGCATTGTCTCCTGTTTCTATTGTAGTAAGACTGGTTAGTTTATAAGGTTTATAAGTGGTTGTGCCATTGCTTACTGTGATATCTAAGTCATTTACTAATGCTGGAGTTGATGAATTTGTTTCTGTATTTACAGCACCTGCAGGATCTGTCCAGGAAATAGATGCTAATAAGGGGTTAATTCCATCAGAATCTACTGTAAAGGAAAATGATTGTCCATTGGTTAGTACTAATTCTTCTACTAAAGATTCACTATTGTTAGTTGTTATGGTTTCTGCTGCAGACTTTGCATTAAGTAATCCCCAACCGAATATGGGATCGGGCCCAGGAACTCCCGCATCATCTGCTGTATGAAGTGCAAGACCTTTTAAGGTAGCGGCTCTCATAAAATCTCCATGAATATTTTCGTAATGTTGTTGTAATAATAGTAAGCTACCAGTAACATTGGGAGAGGCCATAGAAGTACCAGTAATACTTGCATATGCTGTGTCGCTATCGTCATAAGTAGAATATACATACGTTCCATTACCAGCTATATCTGGTTTAATACGGTAATCATCTGTTGGTCCTTGACTACTAGAACTGGCTATTGATACAGAAATAAGGTTTCCTTCATTGTCTATACTTGCATCTTGGGCATTAGCAATAACTAGGTTATTTTTAGAAACTGCATGTCCGGTTAATTTATCATAAAATGAGTTTCCTTCTAATGGGTTATCATTATAGTTAGAAGTTCCGTCATTTCCTGCTGCAACTACCATAAGATAATATGGCGCATTATACATTACTTCGTCCCAATTTTTTGAATTTTGAATATAGGCACCAAAATATTGATCAGGAACGTAAAGACTATAATACCCGTAGGAATGATTCGAGAGTAGCATGCCGTCAGCTGCTGCAATAGTTGCTTCAGATACATCGTTATTCCACATATAGGCATTGACTTTTGATTGAGGGGCCATTCCTTTTGCTGTAGCAATGACGCCAGATGCGGCAATGGTTCCTGTTACATGAGCTGCGTGGTAATGTAATTGTAATCCTCCTTCTGTGTTGGTATCTTTTATTGTAACTCGATCGTTTCCACCTGGTCCATCATATTCTTGGTGAGTTACTCTCGCGTGTCCGCCATCCCAAACATGTGCTGTCATATCCTGTCCATCAAGAGATAACCCAAGGATGCCTCCAGAATTCAGAAAATTTGTCCTTGTTGATACTGCGGCATCTGTATTAAATGTTTTGTAATACAAAAAGCTTTCTCCATCAGTGGCTAACTGCTGTAATTGCGCAAAACTACCGTCTTCTAATTGTATGGATGTTGGTACGCCGTTTTTTTTTGCTGTTTCTTCGGCAATACCTTTTTCTTTGGTAGCTTTTTGAAAATATTGAGCTTCGAGTTGATTTAATTTTGAGAGGTTACTTCTCGACTTAATTAATGATTTTTGCTCTGTATTTTGGGCAAATGTAAAGGTCGATACCATACATATGGTAAAGAGATTAAGGAAGTTGAGTTTTAGTAACTTTTTAAGCATAAAGTCAAATGCCCCCGTTGGGTTTGGGTAATTTTTTTCCATTCTCATTGATTCTGAGTTCGTATTTTACTTTTGTGAAAAATTTGTGGGGAAGGGCCGCAAAGGTGATGAATTTTTTTTGGTTCAAAAAAAAAATTCGATGAAGTGTATGAAAAGGGATATTACCGGTTTATGTACGGTAAAACAGTAATCTTTGTAAGAAGAAAACAACGTTTTAGTGTTAAGAAATGTTGTTTGTTTTTTTGAATTGAGGAATGATGGTATATAAAAAACCCTCTGTGACTATAAATCGCAGAGGGTTTTTTGCTAAAAAAAATATTTTTGAAGACTCTAAATTATAGCTTGATAAACTGTTTTGAAGCGTTATCTATCTTTAGGATATAAGATCCTGCTTCTAGCTCTTGTACATTTATAGTATCTATGAATGTTCCTTTTGCTACTGTTTGTCCTAAAATATTCAGTATAGAATATGTTTTTTCTCCAGATTTTTCAATCTCTACGGTAAGATTAGCACCTTTTAAAGGAACTGGGAAAATTTTAAATTCTGTACTTTTTAATGCTGCAATTGGTGGAGCTATAGCCTCATTTGATGTTGCAAGAGTTGCAAAAGAAAGTGAGTTAGTCGTTCCGCATTCACCTAAGTTTGTCCATCCGGTCGCTGTTCTTTCGTAAAGGAATCCATTATAAGTTACTTGATCTCCTACAGAATAACTAATACTGCTACTCCATTCATCTATGCCTTCGCATATGTCTGTGGATCCGCCATCTCCTGATTCTGATATTGAGATATCATCGATAGCAATATCTGCTTGCCAAGTAGAACCAGTAATTCTATTAAATCTAAGTTGTACGCTTCCTCCAGCATATGCCGAAAGATTGATATCTGCGGTTAACCAAGAGTTGCCTTGATTTCCACTTTGACTCCATACACTTGACCAGTTTGCTCCTTCATCAGTACTTGCCTCTACAGTAAAAGTTCCCATATCAGTATCACCATACATGTGGTATCCGAAAGAGAAAGTAGCTTCAGATAAATTTGATAAGTCAAAACATGGAGAAGTAAGAATTGCTTGGGCATCAGGATATCCTGTTCCGTTTACAGAAGCTTCTACATATAAATAGTAGGTGCCTTCGGTTGCAGAAGATGGTCCTGTAGAACTAGAAGGTGTTGTGCCAGAGTTAACTGTCCAGTCTATGTCATCACTTGATGATTGTGTCCAGTTTCCAAGTGTATTTTCAAATCCTTGATTATATGGGAAAGAAGAAATACCAGTTGTACATCCAGACCCTGTTCCTCCTCCTGTTGTTGTAACGCTAATAGCACTACTAAAACCAGATTCAT
This sequence comes from Aquimarina pacifica, assembly GCF_000520955.1. Taxonomy (GTDB): domain Bacteria; phylum Bacteroidota; class Bacteroidia; order Flavobacteriales; family Flavobacteriaceae; genus Aquimarina; species Aquimarina pacifica. The sequence goes on from NZ_JACC01000014.1 coordinate 94,449, forward strand.
TTCCTGCTGCATCTTTTGCTTTTACACTAAACTGATATGTAGTCCCTTCTGAAAGGCTAGTAATGTTTGCAGAAGTTCCTGAGGTTTCTCCTAATAGAGTGCTTCCTTGGTATACATCATACCCTGTAACGGCTACATTATCACTAGACGCATTCCAGGATATAGTTACAGAAGTGTCTGTTATATTCGAAGAAGACAATCCGGTCGGAACCGTAGGGGCTTCAGTATCAGCTGTACTACCACCGATAATAACGGTATAGTCCTCTACTTCTCCATAATCAAAAGTTTCACAAGAAGTTGGGATTGCATTGTACTTCATAGAAACACGCATTCTGGTTGCACCATCAGCGGCACTCGTTGGTACAGTAAATGAACCACTTACAGGTGTTGTTTGTGTAGCACTATTGCTCCAAACCAATTCACCCGAATCATCAAAACTTCCATTTTGGTTATAATCGATCCAAACAGCATATCCTTCGCTATACGTTGTTCCTGTCCAGGTTGGTGTAATAGATATTGTATAAGAGTCTCCACTTCCTAAACCTGTGGATATTGATGTATAGTCACTATATCCGCTTGTTGCACCAGTAGTATTGTTAATTGATCCAAGAGAGACATTACTAATATATTCATCTGCAATGCTATTTCCGCTTGAATCGCAATAGGTCAGACTAAACTCTGGAGTTGTAAATGTAATACTGCTGCTATATGAAGAAGTAGAACCATCTGAACAAATACTTCTTACTTGCGTTTCGTATGTTGTAGTAGCTGATAATCCAGAGATTGTATATGAATTTCCAGAAACTGCTTCTGTAGTCCAGCTAGATGTTCCGCTTACTCTGTATCTCAATTCATAAGAAGCTGAAGGAACTGCGTCCCAACCAATGGTAGCGCTATCATAAGTAACACTTGATGATCCGATTCCTGTAGGAGTAGTTGCGTTACAAACTACTGGAGTTCCTGTTAATCCTGTTACGATAAGAGAGTAATTTTGAGAACCACTAGAAAGAGACCCTTTATGCGTTACTGTAATCGTATAGGTACCAGATGCGTTAGCAACATCGACTCTTTCATAAGGATCAACGGTATTATCACCAGTTCCGTTGGTTGTGATACCTGTTAATCTATAAGGTCTGTACGTTGTTGATCCGTTCGAAACGGTAATGTCTAGATCATTAACTAATACAGGAGTATTGTCGTTTACTGTAGTTCTAACAGTTCCTGCAGGGTCTGTCCAAGATATAGATGCTAATAAAGGACTTACTCCATCAGAATCTACTGTGATAGTATATGATTGCCCATTTGCCAATGTAAGTTCTTCAATTTTTGATTCACTTCCTGCATTAGAAATTGTTTCTGCAGCAGCTTTTGCATTTAGTAATCCCCAACCGAATACAGCATCAGGTCCTGAGGAACCAGCATCATCTGCTGTATGAAGTGCTACACCTTTTAGAGTTGCAGCTCTCATTAAGTTACCATTTAGATTAGAGTAGTGTTGTTGAAGTAATAATAAAGAACCCGTAACATTTGGTGATGCCATTGATGTTCCTGTGATACTTGCGTATGCACTTGTGCCACTTACATAGGTTGAATAAACACCTGTTCCGTTTCCAGTAATATCTGGTTTGATACGGTAATCATCTGTTGGTCCTTCACTACTTGAGCTATTAATAGTTACAGAAACCAGATTTCCGTTAGAATCTATATTTGCATCATTGGCATTAGCAACAGCTAAACCATTTTTAGAACAGGTATGACCTGTTAATTTATCATAAGAAGAGTTGCCATCTAATGGGTTTGAATTATACCCGTTGTTGTTTCCATCATTTCCTGCAGCCATTACCATAAGGTAGTACGGTGCATTGTACATTACTTCATCCCAAGCTCTTGAGTCTTCGATATATCCACCGAAATAAAGAGGGAAATTAGTTAGTGCAGAACTATTATATCCATATGAGTGATTGGAAATAATCATTCCATTAGCAGCAGCAGCAGTTCCTTCAGCAATATCGTCATTCCACATATATCCATTCACTTTTGCTTGAGAAGCCATTCCTTTAGCAGCAGCTTGTACTCCTGATGCACAAATGGTTCCTGTTACGTGCCCGGCATGAAAATTAAGTTGAGTTCCTCCTTCTGAGGAAGCATCTTGAATAGTAACACGATTACTACCACCGGCACCATCATATTCTTGGTGAGATGCTAAGGCATGACCCCCATCCCAAACGTGAGCAGTCATGTTTTGCCCATCAAGAGATAATCCTAAAGATCCTCCTGAGTTTATATGATCCGTTCTGGTAGACTCAGCAGCATCCACATTGTATGTGGTGTAATATATTGGTGTTTTACCATCAATGGCTAGTTTTTGAAGTTGAGAAAAACTACCATCTGCGTTTTTCATAGAGGTTTGCCACCCATTTATTTTGGCAGCAGCATATGCGGCCATTCTATTTTGTGCCGCTTTTTCAGTATTTTGTATTTTTAGTTGATTTAGTTTAGAGATGTTACTCTTACTCTGAATAGAGGCTTTTTGAGCAGGACTCTGTGCAAATGTAATAGAGGTTAGAAAAAAAAGGGAAAAGAATGCTAAGCTATTAACTTTTTTAAGCATAGTGCCTAAAATGCAAACCCCACTGGGATTTTCATAATTTTTAGTCATTTTTGTTGAGTTTGAGTTTGTATTAAGTTGTTTTTCTTTGAAGAATTTTCAAGGAAAAGGCAAAATTGATGAATTATCTTCAATAAAAAAAGTTTTTTCGACCAAGTGTTAAAAAATTAGCATTATGCGTTCTTAGAATCCTGTTAAAAAAATTAACATGTAGGAAAATACATTCATTATTTGGGCTAGTTGTGTGATAACTACGGGATAACCGTAGTTTTTTGGAACCAAAAAATAGAAGCCCGCCATTGGTTGTTGTTTATGACGGGCTCGTAGGTATTTATGTGGTTTTTAGTTTTTGATAATGAATGGTTTGACGTCAGTACCAACTTTTAGAAAGTAAGATCCGTTATTCAATTTTTCAACATTTATAGTATTTGTAAATGTACCTTTATCCATTACCTGACCTAACATATTAAATATTGTATATGTTTGAATTCTAGTTTCTGATGATTCTACACTAAGTTCTGATCCTGATAAAGGAACAGGGTATACTCTAAATTCAGTAATTCTAAGGTTACCAACAGGAGGCGCTTTAGTATATGTGGTCGTAGACCCTGTAAAAGAGAAGGCTGCGTCACAAGGTCCAAGGTTTGTCCACCCAAAGAAAGTTCTTTCATATAGGTTTCCGTTATAGGTAACTTTGTCACCTACAGAATAACTTGCAGAACTATCCCATTCTTCTATACCATCACAAATGTCTACACCGCCATCCTCATCTTCTGTAGTGACACTAATAGAACTGCTAGAATTAGATTCATTACCGGCAGCATCCTTAGCTTTTACACTAAATTGATATGTGGTTCCTGAAGACAATGAATTAATAGTTGCAGTTGTATTCGAGGTTTCTCCTAGTAGTGAGGAATCCTGATAGATATCATATCCGATTACACCAACATTATCACTAGATGCATCCCAAGAAAGGGTTATAGAGGTATCTGTAATATTTGAAGCTACTAATCCGGTGGGTGCTGTTGGATTCTGGGTATCTGTGCCACCTCCGTCAGAATTGCCGATAATTACAGTGTAGTCTTCTACTTCACCATAATTAAACGTTTCGCAAGAGGAGGGGATACCATTGTATTTCATTGAAACACGCATTCTGGTTTCTCCATCAATTGCAGAGGAAGATATAGTAAATGATCCACTTACAGATGTGGACTGAGAAGCAGCATTGCTCCATACCAATTCACCAGCATCATCAAAACTATTATTTTGGTTATAATCGATCCAAACGGCATATCCCTCACTGTATACAGTTCCGGTCCATGTAGGTGTAATTGTAATGCTATATGTTTCTTCTTTTCCTAGGTTTGTAGAAATAGACGTATAATCTGTATAACCACTACTGGCTGAAGAAGAATTATTTATAGTTCCGATAGACACATTACTTATATATTCATCGGCTACACTATTACCTTCTGAGGTGCAATATGAGTCGCCGCTACCGCCACCACCATATTCGTCACCAACACCAACAGCATACCATGCATTGGTAACGGCAATTTCTTCTGTTCCTCCTGCTCCATATAAATCTATTGTAGATTGAATGGCACTAGCTCGAGCATCATCAAAATCAGAGCTCGATGTCAGGTATACATCCAGTGTTCTGAACGCTATTAATTCTGCTTTATTTATTCCAATTCCTGTAACAGAGAAAGAATCTCCATTGTCGTTTATACCATCTGTTGTGCTACTTCCTACGGTTACTAGGTAGAACCAATGATTAAGAACACTACTATTTGTATGAACACCACCATTATCACTACTTCCCCCATTCCAGTTAGTTCCTTGATAGGTGTCTGGATATCCCAAGGACTTAGGGTCGCTCATGGATCGTAATGCAGCAGATCCACTACGTCTATCGATTTCGTCACCTATTAGCCAAACGGCATCCGAAAAATTTCCATTTCCTTTTGCATAATATTCTACGGCAGCCCCCCAAATATCAGAGAACCCTTCATTTAAGGCTCCAGATTCATAACGATATACTAGGTTTGCTGTATTTGTGGTCACTGCATGACCTATTTCATGCGCAGCCACATCGAGGCTTGTCAAGGCATCAAAATTTCCATTTCCCTCATTGCCATTAGAAGATCCATCACCGTAGGTCATTACACTTCCGTTCCAGAAAGCATTATCATAATTGTCATCATAATGCACCCAGCTATTAATAGCAGCTCCTGAGCCATTAAAACTATTGCGATTATGCACAGATTGCCAATAATCATAGGTTTGTTCTGCTCCCCAATGTGCATCTAATGCAGCATTGTCTTTGGCCGAATTATCAAACTCTTCGGCTGTCCAGATATTATCGTTATCAGTGAAGTTTGTCGATGGATAACCAGTACTGGTTCCGCTATTATATGTATTAATACCGTTCCCTCTTGTATTATCTCGAAGTGCATATGTACTGCCAACGATTCGTGTTGTTATGGTTTGGGTACCGCTATATCGGGTTGCTGCGCTTCCTGATGCAAAAGGTAGGTACATTGTATTTTCGGTACTACAGTCATTATCTAGGGGTACTGTCTTAAGGTGCTTTGAAGAGTTACTATGAGCTCCTAGATGTTTTATAATTGCATTTTCTAGTTCAATAGCACCAGTTTCTGCATTTACGTAAATATAAGATCGACTTACTGGTGAAAGTGCATAAATATCAAACTTATAGGTCAAGCTTGCCTCAGAGGGATTCTGTAGATTAGGTAGTATAACTAACGCTGCTTTTTGACTATAATTCATTAATTTGGCATCTTGTGGAGTGTCCCAAATATATTTGGTTGCTCCAACATGTGCTAAAGCCTTTTGCAGTGCTTGAGCTTCAGAAAGTAGTGGTGCTGTTTTTAGGTTTCTAACATCAAAAGCTTTGCTTTGTAGTGTTCTAGGAATCCCGTTTTTTGATGAAATTGTAGCTTCACCAAACTCTACTTTTATACCGTTATAATATTGTTGGTGTTTAGCATGCGTAAAACCTAATTGATCAACCCTTTGTTTTATTTGAGAATATGTATTTCCTTCACTTAGGTTGAGGTTTTGTTTAAGAATATCTTGAGAGCTTTTTGTTTGTGAGGCTACTTTATCCAGAATAATTAGACCAGGAGGTTGTAGGAAATTTTCACTTTTTTTTTGGTTTTTTTCTTGTGCTATCGCAAAGAAACATGACAGCCCAAGTCCTGCCAGAAGACTGAGTCTTTTGTAACTTTTTTTCATTTTTGTTGAGTTTGAGTTTGTGTATTATGTTATTAAATGAAAGGTATTTAAAAAAAATGCAAAAAAGATATATTGTTGATATCTATATTTTTTTTTCGATTAAGTGACAAAAAAAGGAATTTAAAAGAAACTTAATAAAGTGTTAACTTTTGTTAAAGTAGGAAAAATCCCTTATTTAACCGTAAGTTTATTCTTGAGACATAAAAAAATCCAAGGTTTTAACTTCGTTGTAGTATGCTTCTCCAGTAGTGTAGAATCCCACATGACCACCATATTTCGGAATCTCTAAAAATATTTTTGAATTTTGTTGTGCCTCGATTATCGGATAACATGAGTTTCCTAAAAAAGAATCGTTTTTGGCATTTAGAATGAGTGAAGGGATTCTAATGTTTTTTAGATATTGTAAACTACTACATTTTGTATAATAATCCATTGCATTTATATACCCATGCGCTTTACTTGTGTATAAATTATCAATATCCATCAGAGATTTACAGTCTTTAATATCTGCAATACTGATTTGATCAGGAAATATAGTTTGCCGCTCGTAAAGTTTAGTTTTTAGATGACGTATAAAGCGTTGTTGATAGATATAATTTTGTGGTTTATTAATTTCTAAAAGAGAATTGTAGAGATCACACGGAACAGAAACTCCTATTGCAGCTTTTATTTCTTTGGGTATCGTTCTGTCTTCTCCTAAATATTTAAGTACTATATTCCCTCCTAGACTAAATCCACATAAACCTATTTGGGGATAAGAATTTCGATTGATAATATGATGGATACATTGTTCGATATCTTCACTCGCTCCAGCGTGATAGGATTTATATAGGCGATTATTTTCTCCGCTACAACTACGTAAATTAATTGCAACTGCATCCCAACCATTTTTGTTAAGGTGTTTTGCTGTGCCAAGTATGTATTGCCTTTGTCCATTACCCTCTAGACCGTGAATAATTATTACTAACTTTTTAGACGAATGTGTATGGCAATAACTCCAGTCAAGATCAATAAAATCTCCATCTGATAGGTTAATCCGTTCTCTTTTTTGATGTACTCCTTGTACATACCTTCTAATATTAGGATAAATTGTAGCAACATGGCCATTTCTAAATAAAAATGGCGGTCTGTACTCTGAAGAAACGATTGGCATTAATACAGAATATTATCTTTTGGTTTTTCTTTTTCTGGTAGATTTTCTTCATCTAGCATATCACGTAAATCAATTTCTATTGTTTTACAAAGAGCGGTCATGGGCACATCGTTAATTCTACCTTCAAAGGGGTCTTCACTATTGCTTCCAACTTTTTCCATAGTCGTAAAAATCCAAGAAACTAATACTGATAACGGAATCATCATAAAAATAAACCATTGTTTTATTTCATGAGACATCTCATTGAGTTCGTTTTCAAAGACATTGAGCAATCCAAAAGGAAGTAACAATACAAATATCCACGTAAAAACAGTACTGAAATAGGCATATTGACGAGGAAAAGGGGTGTTTTTTATACGTTCACATTTTCCCTGAAGGTTGTATAATTCTTCTAACACACCATGAAATAGTTGCTTGTCAAACTCAGTAATTTTATCTTTTTCTAGCAATTCTTTAAGGTGCAACCCTTGGTTTTTTACTAAATGAGTTGCAGGGTTTTTTCGTTTTAATAGATCCTGATATTCTTTATCTGACAAAAAATTCCTGGTGCTGGTACATGCAGGATTTTGTTCTCCATGTTTTTTAAAAAGTCGTTCTACAGAAGCATTTTCTTTTATAGAAAAAGAGTTGGGTTGTCTTAACTGTACCCTAAGTGCATTAATCCATGCAATGTGTCGATAGATCAATACTTTTTTGGTTTCATGATTTTCGTTGACTAAACTCAGTACTTGATTTGCCCATGTTCTACTATAATTTACAATGCCACCCCATATTTTTCGACCCTCCCAAAATCGATCATAGCTTTGACTATTTTTAAATCCTATGTAAAACGCAACCGCAATACCTATCAGACTAAGAGGTTGAAAAGGGATATCTATAAATTTCCAATCTAAAAAATGGTATACTGAGAAAATACCCGCGGTATAGAGCGTAAAGAAGACAATATTTCTCCAAGCAAACCGTAAGATTATTTTCCAACTAATATTGCGTTTAATATACATAGGCCATTTTTGCTTAAAAATAAGAATACCTAGAAGTTTTGGCAACACTGTGTGGGTTAAAATTAGTTTTTTACTGAGTTTACGCTCACGTACTAGTATTCTTGATGTTTTCAAGCATCTTTATTTACCCTCCTATTTATTTGTTTAAGTGAATACACGATTCTTTATTTATGTAGCTGCTATTTTATACTAGATCATGCTAATAATCTAGAAAGTTAAAAATGACATTTTTGTATAATCAATTATTTTTTTAGTGCACCTTTTTATTTGATTTCTAGTTGCTTGCGGTGGATTTGGGGTGTGTAAATTCAAAATGATCTGTTAAAAAAATAAAAACTGCATTATACATATACAAGGGGATTGAGACTTTGTATACTGTTATTCAGTATAGATTCTCAGAAAAATTAATTAAAAATAAAAGAATTACAATCAAAATGAATTTTAGAAAAACATGCAAACCTTTATTTTTAGTAGTGTCTTTGGCGCTATTTGTTTCTTGTGAAAAAGAAATAGAAAATAATGAAGTCGGTGACATTGAAACTTTTGAAAATACTATTAAAGTTCAGTATTTTAAAGGAATACCTGTAAATCATAGGTTTTCTGCTTCTATAGAGGAATTAGAATCAGAAGATATCGAAGAATCTTTGCTCAATTTTTATAATACCGAAAAATCAAAGGCAAACAAAAGTTTAGGAGTTTCTGAAAAAGAAGTTGCTTCTACACTGCCAGATACAGACATGATTGCCGAAAGTGCTCTTGAGGTATATGATGAGTTTCCTTTTCAGAAAAACGAATCTGAGAATAATATGGATAGCTTACTAAAAGAGAAGTTAAGACAGGATCAACTTATTCCCGAAGTAAGAGAAGAATTATTAAGGCTTGGATATATAGAGGACGTTGATGCATTAATCGAAGAAGCCATTGCAATAGCCGACAGCGAAATTGAAAAAAGCGAACAAGATAATTGGGAAATGATACGCAGTGATTTTTCTACACTTAGTGAAGAAGAGATTGCCAAAAATATTGAGCTTATTAATGAATACTACCTTCTTAATTTTGAGTACGTTGTTTTAGAAAATATAGCTTATAATGAAGAGCGTATTGTAAACAAAATCAAAGAAACACAATTAAAAAATGCAAGTCAAAAAGCCCTTGAAGGATACGATGGACCGTATTATGATAAGGCATGTACATATGCAAAAGTTAAATTAAAAGGATATACGTCAGCTGTGCATACAGTGGCTATGGGGACTGCAGCGTTGACAGCACAATCTTCCTCAAAAGAAATGTTTAGTGAGGCAGAGGGTGGATCTTCGAACACTAGAGAGGACGCATACAGGCATATGTTATTTAATGCATTGTTGGCTAATTATTATCCATCAGTAAGCTCAAAAGTTTCTTCTGTAAATTTTGCCAAAGCCGTTGGAGATTCTTATGAAGAATGTGGTACAAATCCTTTGGATAGTAAGGAAATGGATTATCATAATAATAAAATCGGTAGAGATGTTTGGGTGAGTAAGACTTCATATAGAAAAGTATTATGGGCTACGGTTGGGCTTAATAGACCGTCAACCTCAAGTCTTAAATCAGCAATTTATACCTATGTAAATGAAAAAAGTTGTTTTATTGTTAAAACTAAAAGTAGTGCGTTTCCAAACAATTTATTAAGTAGAGATCAAGTCCCTTTTGAAATATGGAATAGAATCCGAAATACCAGCGATAACATCGTGGTATATTTTAGTGGTACAATAGCTCCAGATGTTGCATTGCCAGAAGGTGAATATGATGACTCTGAGTGTATTGCTAATAATTTGGAGCCATATACTATTATTTGGGTCAGTCCGAATAATTTGATCAAAATACCTATTTCAATACCAAATAGCTGTTTGATAACATCAGGACCTGCTTGTTATAATATAGACTAAAAGGATCGTCTTCTTCTTATTCGTATGAAGCGAATAAGAAGAAGATTTACCATTATATACTGTGTTTATTTTTTTTGAATTTTTCATCTATATATGTTGTGCATGCATAATATATGTTTCGTATTTTTATAGATCTAGAAACTATAGGATATGTATATAAAAGAATTTGAAATAAGATGGAATGATATTGATGCGAATCGCCACTTGGCTAATAAAGCATATATAGAGTTTGCAGCCCATACCAGAATGTCTTTTTTGGGTGAGAATGGATTTAATCATAAAACATTTGGTAAGTACAATCTCGGTCCGGTAGTGTTCTACGAACATATTTATTATTTTAAGGAAGTTTTTGCTGGGAAACCACTTAGAGTTTCTTTGGAGCTAGTGGGTTTGAGCGAGGATGGGATGTTTTTCTCTTTTGAGCATAATTACTATGACTATAAAGGTCGTAATGTGGCACGTTGCGAAATGATGGGTGCCTGGATTGATTTAGGGTCTCGAAAACTCATCGGATTACCTGAAGAAATGCTATCAATCTTAGATACGATAGAACGTCCTAAAAACTTTAAAATATTAACAAAAGAAGATACGCGAAAGTTTGCTAAAATCCCCGTTGACCTTACCTAAGGTTTTTTAGGTATTTTGGTTACTAAATATACACCCGTAAAAATTAGTATTGCCCCACCGATTTTGATAAAATCTAATGTGTCTTTGCCGAACCCAATTGCAAACATTGAAGTTAGTAAGGGTTGAACATATATAAATACAGCGACTGTTGTTGGTTTAAGTTCTTTGATAGCAAAAATATTTAGAATGTATGTACCAAAAGTGGCAAATACCAGAACATAGCCTATTTTTAAATACCCAGATATAGGAATTGTATGTACTTGCATTTCCGTAAGTTGATTATAACCAAATGGTAACACAAATAATAACCCCAAAGTATACATCCATTTGATAAAAGTCAAGGGGTGGTATTTTTGTGTAATAGTTTTAATCAAAATAATATAGATGGCATAAGATGCGGCATTTACAAAAACTAGTAGATTTCCCAACAGGGGATTAGGAGCAGTAGTACTATTCCCTTTGCCATAAACTATGATAAGCAAAGCTCCAGAAAGCCCAATAAGAATTCCTATAATTTTAAGAGTTCTTAATTTTTCTTTTAGAAATATGGTTGACAAAATCAATACACAGATAGGTACTGTGGTCATTATAACCGAGGCACTTATAGGAGTAGTTAAATTAAGCCCTTCAAAAAAGCAAAGCATGTTGATACCAACACCAAATATGGCGGCTCCGAATATGCGTAGGTAATCTTTTTTTTCTATTTTTTCCTTGGGTCCCCAAAAACTTACCAACCAAAACAATGAACCTGCTCCCAGAACTCTCAATACAATAAAACCGAAAGGTTGCACAAAATGGGGCATCACATCTTTGGCGATACTATAATTTGCAGCATAGAAAACTGCCGCAAGACTCGCGGCACAAAAAGCAAGACTTCGTTTACTCATTATATATTATAAGATCGCTTTTGCTGCTTCGATCGTTTTTTTAGCATTACCAATAAAAATTTGATCTTCGATGATTAATACAGGACGTTTTAAGAAAGTATAATGCTCTAGAATTAATTTTTTATAGTCTTCTTCTGTAAGTTGTTGATCTTTTAAACCACGTTCTTTATACAATCGGGCACGTTTACTAAAAAGTGCCTCATAACTCCCAGAAAGTCTTTGCATTTCATGAATTTGATCATCCGTAATCTCTTCAGTTTTGATGTCTTGTAAAGTAAAATCAGAAGAGAGATTAAGTTCTTTAATGATACGTTTACAGGTATCGCAGGTAGATAGATGATATATTTTTTTCATAAGTAATTGTTTATAGAGTGTTTTTTTAAAAAAGGGAATCTAATAAATTGAGTTAAGCTTTAGGCACAAAGTGTAAAAATCATCACAAAGGAAATCCATTTTAGCATTAAAAGATATATTTTTAGCTAAAAATTAAGAATACAATGCAAGATCCAATAACAATCACACGTATTAACAGAAAAGGGCTAGAGAAGATACTAGATGGCTATTCATTAGAACAACTGAATGAAGTTCCTGAAGGCTTTAATAATAATTTATTCTGGAATATTGCTCATGTAATTGTTACGCAGCAATTACTGATGTATAAGTTGAGTGGATTGCCTATGATGATCGATGATGAGATGGTTGTTTTATATCGAAAAGGAACAAAAACTGAAAAAAATGCAACGGCAGAGGAGGTAGCTAATGTAAAAGAACTTTTGTTGACTACTATTGATCAAACAGAAGAAGATCTAAAGAAGGGTGTTTTTATAAATTATAAGGCATATGAAACAAGTCCAGGGTTTATTATACGATCTGTAGAGGATGCTATCAATTTTAATAACTTTCATGAAGGGATTCATTTGGGGTATATTCTCGCACTTAGAAAATCATTAAATATGTCTTAAAAACTCATTCTGGATAAATAAGGGCAATTGGACGTACTTATTTAATGTCATAAGCAAAAAAATGAGCAACTTTTTCTTTGTTTAGAGTTAACTCTACAGCTCCTTCTGTATAAGAACTTATTTCGTATTGATTGTAGTAGAGTAGTACATCTTCTTTTGTAAACCCAATTGCAGAAGGTAATGCAAATGTATCCTTTTCAAAAAAGAACCCAGTACTATTAATAGATTCGTTTTCTGGGATTTTGTATTCTTTCCTGAATACATTTTCTGCATAGTTTTTGAAAGCTTCAACCTCTTTTAGTAAGTCCAAATTCGAAATCTTTTCTCCTGTTCTTGTATCTATATTAATGTATGAAATATTTGCATAGCCATGAGCACCACCGCTAAAGAGATACGACTGTAGTTCAATGCAAGCGAGGTTTTCATTCTGAAAACTTACGAACCCATCTATAGACGCTTCGTATTGAGAGGTCTCTTCGGGAAATTCGTTTTTGATATTATGGTATTCGATATCAAAATCTTGAACTACTTTTTCTAAAGAAATAGCTGTAGAGTTATCATCACTTAACGCTCTAGAAGCACTGCTCTCGATAACATTATTGATGTTTTTGGTAAGTTCGTGATTACTAAGGATACTGGGTAAACTAATCTCCACCAAAGCACATTCAACTTCATTACAATTCTTCATCGATTTTGTATTGATCTCAACGATCTCAAAATACAGTGATTCCTTTTTGGAACAACCTAATGAGAAAAGTAAAATGAATGACTGTAATAACAGTAGTATTATTGATGTTTTATTTTTAGTGTTGATCATATGCCAAATATATAGATACCATAACAAACTTAAAGGGTGATGTCAAATATCTATAAGTTATTTCTAAACAGCTATAGTTTACCTGAAAAAAGGGGGGTGTTTTTACGGGAAACAGGGTAGTATACATTCGATTTATGATGTTACTTTGCCATGATTATTTTAGTTGAAGGGCGAAATATATACGTCTCTAAAGTAATTTTTAAAAGTAAGTTGAAGTTTTATAAGTACATAGTAGTTATAAGGTGAATAATGTGTTTGAGAACCCTGCGAGATATCGTGGGGTTTTTGTATATAAAACACTTTCATTTTTAATTTATTGAATAAACAGTAACAATAGCGATGCTTGTTTTTTTGAATAAATTTAAGATAAAACAGGTATGAAATTGTAATGTATTGGGAGAAGAATTTTACTTGTTTACCCATTTTGAATCATATTCAAAATACAGATATGTTTGCCCTACATGAAAACAGGATTCTGCGTTATTCTTAAGAGCATATGATTAGAAAGAATTTAATCCTAAATTTGTTGTGTACTATTTGTGTTCTTAAAAATTAATTAAACTCCTTTAAAAAAAAGTTTGCACGTTAATAAACTCATAATAAAATGATGATTTATGTTATAAATCGCGAAGTTTGACGACGGACTTGATAATATTATAAAGTATATGAAATTTAATACCAAAACAATTCACGGGGGTCAAAAACATGATCCCGCATACGGAGCGGTGATGCCACCAATATATCAAACCTCTACCTATGCACAAACGACACCAGGAGGGCATAAAGGGTTTGAATATAGTAGGACTCATAATCCTACCAGAAAAGCACTAGAAGATTCTTTTGCTAGTATCGAAAATGGAACTTTTGGCTTAGCTTTTGGATCAGGATTAGCAGCAATCGATGCAGTAATTAAGTTGTTAAAACCTGGAGATGAGGTGATTTCTACTAATGATTTATACGGTGGAACCTATAGATTATTTACTAAGATATTTGAAGATTTCGGAATCAAGTTTCATTTCATAGGAATGGAAAATGCAGATAAGGTAGCCCAATACATTACGAAAAACACACGGTTAATCTGGGTAGAAACTCCCACAAATCCAATGATGAATATTGTTGATATTAAAGCAATTGCCGAAGTGTCAAAGAAAAACAATTTGCTATTGGCCGTAGATAATACATTTGCTACCCCATATTTGCAAAGACCGTTGGATCTTGGTGCAGATATAGTAATGCATAGCGCGACAAAGTATTTAGGCGGACATAGTGATGTTGTTATGGGAGCTTTGGTGGTAAAAGACGAAAAAATTGCAGAACGATTATATTTTATACAAAATGCAAGCGGTGCTATTTGTGGACCACAAGATAGTTTTTTAGTACTTAGAGGAATTAAAACTTTGCACATACGAATGCAACGTCATTGCGAAAATGGTAGGGCAATAGCGACCTATCTTAAAAATCATCCCAAAATAGAAAAAGTATATTGGCCAGGTTTCGAAGATCACCCAAATCATCAGATCGCAAAAGAACAAATGGATGATTATGGAGGTATGATCTCATTTGTTACCAAAGGAAGTGATTTTGAAAGTGCAATTAAAATTGTCGAAAATTTAAAGATTTTTACCTTGGCAGAGTCTTTAGGAGGAGTAGAAAGTCTTGCAGGACATCCTGCTAGTATGACACATGCCTCTATACCCAAAGAAGAACGAGAAAAAACAGGAGTCGTAGATGCCTTAATACGGTTAAGCGTAGGGATTGAGGATATAGATGATTTAATAGAGGATTTAGAACAAGCTATTGGTTAAATGTTATTAAATTCAAAAAAATAAATTCTTTTTTTAAGAATATCATATATTTGAGAAAGTAATCTAAGTAGTTATTAAGAATTTAATAATCAATTCGCGTATGCAGGCAAAAATAAATACCTTTATGGAAGAAGTGCGGGCTCGTAACACTCACGAACCTGAATTTTTACAAGCAGTTCAGGAAGTTGCCGAGACTGTCATCCCTTACATAGCTTCAAACGAAATTTATAATGGTAAGAATATTCTGTTAAGAATGGTTGAACCAGAAAGAGCAATTATGTTTAGAGTTGCTTGGGTAGATGATAAAGGTGAAATTCATGTTAACAGAGGATATCGAATTCAGATGAATTCTGCTATAGGACCTTATAAAGGTGGATTGCGTTTTCATCCCTCTGTAAATATTAGTATTCTTAAATTTTTGGCTTTTGAACAAGTGTTTAAGAATAGTTTGACAACGTTACCAATGGGCGGTGGTAAAGGAGGGTCAGATTTTGATCCAAAAGGTAAATCCGATGATGAGATTATGCGTTTTTGTCATAGTTTTATGAGTGAATTGTATAGACATATTGGGCCAAATACGGATATCCCAGCTGGAGATATCGGAGTAGGAGGTCGAGAAATAGGATTCTTATTTGGGATGTATCGCAAAATGAAAAATGAATTTACCGGTGTACTTACAGGTAAAGGGCTTACTTGGGGAGGTTCACTTATTCGACCAGAAGCTACAGGGTACGGTACTGTTTATTTTGCCCAAAATATGCTAGCTACCCAAGGCGATTCTTTTGAAAACAAAACAGTAGTGATCTCTGGTTCAGGAAACGTAGCTCAGTATGCAGCAGAAAAAGCAATTCAGATAGGTGCAAAAGTAGTCACATTATCAGATTCTTCAGGATATATTTATGATGAACAAGGAATTGATGAAGAAAAGCTAGCGTATGTGATGGAGCTTAAAAATGAAAAAAGAGGACGTATCAAAGAGTACGTAGAGAAATATCCTGATGCAAAATTTTTTAAAGGCCAAACCCCATGGGGTGTTCAATGTGATATAGCATTACCTTGTGCAACACAAAATGAACTAACAGGCGATGACGCGAAGAAATTAGTAGCAAATGGATGTATCTGTGTCAGTGAAGGAGCTAATATGCCAAGTACTCCAGAAGCCATTACATACTTTCATAAGTCCAAAATTTTCTTTGCCCCTGGTAAAGCCTCTAATGCAGGAGGAGTTGCTACCTCTGGATTAGAAATGACCCAAAATTCGTTGCGCTATAAATGGACTCGAGAAGAAGTTGATGATAAACTTAAGCAAATTATGGAAGATATTCATAAAGCCTGTCTCAAGTACGGAACCAATAGTGATGGATATATCGATTATGTAAAAGGTGCAAATATTGCTGGTTTTGTAAAAGTTGCAGATGCAATGTTAGCACAAGGAGTGATATAACAAAATAGATCAAAATAAATTATAGACCGTTTAGAAAATATCTAAACGGTTTTTTTGATAGAGAAATGGATAAGAATAGATTATTTAGGTTTTGTTCCATATTTTTATAGAAATTAATTTTTAGAATGAAATACATATCTTTTTTGCTATTTCTAATTATATGTATCTCATGCGGAGTAACAAGTGCGGTACATGATTTTGATGAGCATCAAGATTTTTCTGTATACAAAACCTATAATTTTTATCCCGAAATGGTTTCTGGATTAAGTGAATTAAATCATAATAGGTTACTTGAAGTTATGGATACTATCATGATTACAAAAGGATTCGAAAAATCAGAAACACCTGATATTTACATAAATTTTAAAAGTACCATTATCAAAGAACCCTCTCAGAATCGAATAGGAGTAGGAGTTGGAAGTGGCGGTGGCGGAATAGCAATAGGTATTGGAGGCGACATAGCCATTGGAGGGCCAGCAACTTTTTTAGAATTAACTACGGATCTTATAGATGTCACTAAAAACGAATTGGTTTGGCAGTCTATTACAGAAAGAAGATTTAACCCTAATGGAGCACCCAATTCACAAACGATTATTTTTCAAAAAATAATAAAAAAGTCTTTGGCAAAGTACCCCCCACAGTCTAAGAAAAGTAATAGAAATTAATGCCTTGGGGTTTGATTTAATTATTTTTGCAATATTATGATAATTAATTCACCGGCCATTGTTGTTCACTCGCTGCGATATGCAGAATCAGACTTAATCGTTACGCTATTTACCAGAACCAGTGGTTTACGATCGTATTTGGTTCGCGGTGTTCTTAAGTCAAAACGGGGAAAACTTCGAGCGTCTTTGTTTCAACCACTTACCATATTAGAGATTCAGGCATTTCATAAAGATAAAGGAACCTTAGAAAGAATTAAGGAAGCAAAAGTACTGACTGTATATAAAACCTTGTATGCAGATCCAGTAAAAAGTGGATTGGTTTTTTTTATTTCTGAGATGATCAAAAATTCGATTCAGGAAGAAGAAGAAAATAAGGCCCTTTATGAGTTCTTAGAATCTTCATTGATTTGGTTAGATACCAATACCACTATTGGTAATTTTCATATTACGTTCTTAACAAAACTTACACAGTACCTCGGCTTTTACCCTGATATATCCCATATACAGCTGCCTTATTTTAATATGCTAGAAGGAGGTTTTCAGTCAATAAGTAGCACATATTGTGTAGAAGGAGAACATATCACTCAATTTAAGAAGTTTTTAGGCACAACATTTGAGGCATGTATGAATATTAGGCTTTCGAAGAGTGTACGAAGTGATATCCTAACTATGCTATTAGTATATTTTGAGTTACATTTGCACGGTTTTAGAAAACCAAAATCACTTTCGGTTTTGAACGAAATTTTTAATTAGAATAATGCGGTTATTTATCTTACTTTTTTTTTCAGTATTCTTTATGCTTCCTGCAGAGGCACAAAAAATAACGGTATATAGCGCATCTAATAATAAGCCCATTCCTAATGTGGCAATTTACAATAAAGGAAAAACGATAATTACCGAAACAGATTTTGATGGAATTGCTGATGTTTCTGACTTTTCTGATGACGAAATTTTATATTTTGCCCATATTTCTCATACAACTACAAATATTGCGAAGACCAAAGTTGTAGCAGTACGAAAAGTATATTTAGAACCCGATGAGAATCAACTTTCTGAAGTCGTTCTTTCTGTTTCAAAATGGGAACAAGATAAGAAAGACATTTCGCAGAAAATTGTCAGTATTTCTGCAAATGATATTGCATTATCGGCGCCTCAAACGTCTGCAGATATTTTGCAAAGTAGTGGACAGGTGTTTGTACAAAAAAGTCAATTAGGAGGTGGGAGCCCGATTATAAGAGGTTTTTCAACAAATAGATTGTTACTCACAGTTGACGGAGTGCGTATGAATACCGCTATTTTTAGGAGTGGAAATGTACAAAATGTGATATCTATAGATCCTTTTACTGTCGATAGAACAGAAGTTATTTTGGGACCAGGCTCTGTAGTATATGGTAGTGATGCTGTAGGAGGAGTTATGAATTTCTATACTGCCCAACCCAAGTTTGCAATAACAGGTAAACATGCTCTAGAAGGAAATGTTATTGCAAGATATGCAACCGCTAGTAACGAAAGGACGGGACATGTAGATCTTAATTTAGGGTTTGAAAAATGGGCCCTCTTAACAAGTGCAAGTTATACCGATTTTGATGATTTAGAAATGGGAAGTCATGGGTCTGATGATTACCTTAGAAATGAATATGTTGAAACTGTTGATGGAGTCGATGTAATTGTTCAAAATGAAAATCCAGAAGAACAAAAATTTACAGGCTATAGCCAAATCAATTTGTTACAGAAAGTACGATTTATGCCTAGCGAAAATTGGGACTTTAATGCAAGCCTATTATATACCACTACCTCAGATTATCCTAGGTATGATCGCTTAATTCGATATAGTGATGAAGTATTGCGTTCTGCCGAATGGTATTATGGACCTCAGCGGTGGTTCATGAGTAATGTACATGTAACACATAAAGCCAAATCAGGAATTTATGATAAAATGAAGATTACTGCTGCCTATCAATACTTTGAAGAAAGTAGGAATGATAGAGACTTTCAGAGTACTACATTATCACGAACACAAGAACAGGTAGATGCCTATTCTATGAATATCGACTTTGAAAAAAAGTTCAGTGAAAAAACCACCTTGTACTACGGATTAGAATATGTACTTAATCATGTCTTTTCTGATGGTACAGAACTTGATATAGATACTAATGAAGTTGTTGATGCTCCGTCAAGATATCCAGATGGTTCTACATGGCAATCTGCAGCAATATACTCTAGTATAAAACATGAACTAAGCGAAAAGTTAAGATTTCAGGGAGGATTAAGATACAATCGTATTATACTTTATTCTCAATTTGATGATGAGTTTTTTGATTTCCCGTTTACAGAGGCAAATATCGATACTGATGCCGTTACAGGAACTGCAGGTTTAAGTTGGTTGCCCAACGATATATTGCAATGGAAATTTAATTTTTCTACTGCGTTTAGAGCACCAAATATAGATGATGTAGGGAAGATTTTTGATTCTGAAGAAGGATCTGTGGTGGTTCCTAATCCCGATTTGAAACCAGAATATGCATATAGCGGAGAACTAGGATTGACAGCAAGTTTTGGTAAGCAGTTTTCTGTAGAATTAGCAACGTATTATACGCACTTAGATAATGCATTGGTAAGAAGAGATTTTGACCTCAATGGTGATACAGAAATAGAATATAATGGGGTTTTGAGTAATGTGCAAGCAATTCAGAATGCAGCCAATGCCTTTATTTATGGATTCGAGGCAGGAGTTAACTATAATTTTTCTAAGAACTGTACACTTGCTTCTCAATATACGTTTACCGGAGGAGAAGAAGAATTAGATGATGGTACAATTGCACCGTCAAGACATGTGTCTCCTCAATTTGGGACAACACGTTTTACCTATAAATTACCTAAGTGGACTTTTGATGCATCTGCCGTTTATAATGGGGCTTTTAGTTATGAAGATTTGGCACCATCACAACAAAGCAACGATTTTCTGTATGCCAAAGACGAAAACGGGAATCCTTATGCACCATCTTGGTACACACTTAATTTAAGGACACAGTATCAGGTGACCAAGAAGTTAAATGCCATTCTCTCTTTAGAAAATATTACGGATCAGCGTTACCGTCCATATTCTTCAGGAATTTCTGGAGCCGGAAGAAATTTTGTCCTTTCTCTTAAATATGCGTTATAGACGGAATTTCTATCTGAACTTATTGAGAAATATATTGTATTTTACGATTTTTGCAGTACTATTATGTGGCGATTTCTTTAGGATAATTTCAATATGCTCCCTAAGCCAATCTATTAACAAGAATAATATTCTACTTCATGAATAAAATTAACCTAAATCTACTTTTAATTATATTAGTAATATTTCTGAGTTGCGAAAAAGACAATGCAGCTCCACAAGAAGAAATTAATCAACCATCTATAGATGAAACCCGTTTAATTGAAATTGATGGTAATAAAGATGATATCAATTTTCAAAATGTGGTGAAATTAATAAGTGCAAAGGATTCTATTTTAATATTTAATAAAGGAAATTCTATTTTAGAAATTACTGACATTTCTCTACCAAATGGTTTTTCAGCCAATTGGTTAAATGCAGAAATTTCACCTAATGGCTCTAAGTATTTAACTATTACTTTCTCTCCAGTTGAAGAAGTAGAGTACTCTGGTAATATTGAGTTTTCTAGTAATACCACTGGTGTTTCACCATCGATTTCTCTTAATGGTAAAGGAGTTAGCAATATTTATGAAGGAGATGTACAAGTTTTAAGTCAAAAAGAATTAGAAGATTTTATTGACAAGGGCTACGTGCAAATAAATGGAGTCTTTAGTATAGGAGATGTTTCGATAGCCTCATCATACGAAGTTACAGATTTGACTCCCTTAGAAAAACTTATCTCTGTAAGAACTTTAGTAATTTACTATCTCACTTTAGAATCATTAGAAGGTATAGAAAACCTAAAAATAGACGGAGGTTGGATTGATATAGCATTTAATCCTAATTTAAAAAATTTGAAAGGGTTTCCAAAAAATGAAAATTCATCTCTAAGTGTTTATCTAAAAGGAAATAAGAACTTAGAGGAGATTAATGATTTAGACCATTTAAAATTATTAAAATCGTTATACATAATTGGTAACGAAAAACTTGCAAATTTGATAGGGCTCGACAATCTCGAAAGCATTGAAGGTGTTTTAAATATCGTAGATAATATCTTAATTGAAAATTTGACACCACTTTCAAATCTTCTATCTGTTGAAGGATTCGTAAAGATTAATGAAAATACATCTTTATACGATTTTTGTGGTTTAGTTCCCTTAATTTCTTCTGATGGTGTTTTTGGTACATTTAATCAGCCGAAGGACAATAGCTTTAACCCTTCAGAATCGGATATAGCATCAGGGAATTGTAAACTTGAATAACCATTGTTTAAAAAAGTGTATGTAATAATGCCTAGGGTTAAGAATCACCTTATTCATATTAGCTGTAATTAAAATGCTTTTTTTAGATAGATGAATATAGTCAATCTGTTTTAAGTAGTCTATGAACTTTACATTGTTTGTATAGATTAAAAAGCTTTAATTGAATCTAATGCATTAAATTCTATTTTTGATGAGCCTTTAGTTTCTCAATCAAATTTGTGTCAAACTCCTTTTTGAGTTCTGTGATCTCTTTTACATTTTCGTTAGGAATGGCTATAGATAATACATAATGCTTTATTTTCCATCCTACTGTCGTTTTTTCTAAAACTCCACTACCACGACATATTCCCATTTGTGTATCCAAGAGCTCGTCGAACCATGCTAATTTTGCTTTGTCTTTGACATATATATTTCTATCCAAGGTAGAAAAACTCCAAGCTTTGCCTTTGTCAAAATATGGTTTGCAAAAAGCTTTGAATTCATCATTTTTCCAATTTTCTGTGGCATCTGTACCAATAAAAATGGCGTCTTCTGTCATAGAATTAAAATAGGTGTCAAAGTCAGCATTTGCTGCAGCACTATGCCACTTTTCTACAACAGTAGTAATATCCGTTATGTCTTGTTGCGAAAAACAGTAATTGCAGAGAAGAAAGGATAACAATAGAAAGCGCATAATAGGTGTTTTATTCTTCTTCAGTTTCTAATTCTCGTAATAATTCTTTTTCTATACTCTCTGGGATTGCGAGTGACAGTTCGTTTAATTGAATGATTAAGCTATTATATGCTATTGCCAGTTTTGAGTTGGCTGCCATAATTTTTTTAGAATCAGGATGCTTCTTTTCAGCTAATAATTTTAATAAACCTGATTCTGTATGCAGTAGGTTAATTCGAGAGCTTATTGTGTTTTTCTTTAGATCTGTTGATAGATTTTCTTCAAAAGTCATGATTAGAAGATCAAGGCTATCCGTATGCTGATTAACGAAGAAAGGATTTGCAGTATTTAGAGATTTAATAAAGACTCTTAGGTTTTGAAAATCTTCAAAGTCTTCGAGACTTTTTTCTGCTTCTGGAGACAGCTCTAGGAGTTCAATTTTTATTTTTTCTTTTGACAGACTATCTAATTTTGCAATAGGTTCTGTTTTCTGTTCTGTAGAAACAGTTTCATTATTACATCCAGTGCAAAGTAGTATAGTAACAGTGATAAAAAAAACAAATATTCTCATGATATAGTATACTGATTTTTAAAAAGACTCAAAAATAGCGTATTTATGGCAATTTTTATTTTTTATTTAATGAAGTGATTTATACTTTTTCAATCGCTATAAAATGTATTTTTTTACTCAATCCTCACTAGAATATAAAAAGACCATCTCTTATCATAAGAAGGAGATGGTCTTTTTTAAATATTAAATTACTCTTTATGTACTAACTAAATCCTTCGGTTTTGCTTCAGTGCATATCTTTGATTTAACATTACAGAGATTTGTGTTATTGTTTCACAAATGTTTTTTGATAGGTGATTTTTCCGTCTTGAACATGCAAGAAATATACTCCTTGAGCTAACTGACTTATATCTATAATCTCTTGGGTTTCTTTTATTGTATTACTTTTTACTATGTTACCTATGCTATTGTATATATAATACGTTGGGTTTGATGTAGAAGTTATTTTTGGGATTTGCAAGTAGATTCCTTTCTTGGATGGATTAGGATATAGGATCATGCTCTCTGATTCTTCTTTAATAGCACCGCCGCTGCCTGATCCTGAATTTTGAACAGTTTCTTCTTTCCAATAAAAGGTTTCCCAAGTAAGACTATTGTTACCACGGGCCCGAACAATACCTTCATTCTCGTTCCACGAAGCTTGCAACCATTTTCCTGAGTGAACGCTTTTGAGAGCCACCATACCATCTCCCATTGATAACCATTCAAATCTTTCCTGGCTTCCTTTACTTTCTCCTCTTGGCATTACAGCTGATTGTGCGTCTAGATCCGGAACAGTTACATATAAACCGTTTGCAAAAGCCTTTAGAGCAATTCCCCCGTCGGGATGTTCTTCTACTAGAAATTTTTCCCAGGCACCTATTTGTGTTCGATCTGCAATAAGCCTGTTATTAGCATCTTCTGCAGCAACATATAATTGATCTCCTCCACCTTTTTGCAATGAAATGTATTTTCCGATCGGAATGTCGCTGGTTATGTTTTCAGCTTTGAACTCTATATAATTTAAATTAAAAGATCCTCCATTAATTTTTAATCTAAGGATGTCATTAGTTCCACTTGTTAAATCGATGCCTGATAGCGTGACAGTATCCCAAATCTGCCAATCCCCCGTTTGAGGAATAGCTATTTCTCCTAAATACGCATTTCCTAATGTAACCTCAATTGATGAGGATATATTATTTTTGGCTGCTATCCTAAAAGAGATTTCATAAGATCCAGATTGTACGTCACTGATTGTGTATTCTAGCCATTCATTGTCATTGATCCAACCTACATTATACTCACCATCTGTGTCTTCTGTTGTTTCTATGTCTACGCCTTCATTGGTTCGGTAGGCTTTCCCTTTATTATTAGTCTCTGTGTCTGTATAAGAAATTCCTTCTCCTCCATTATCAAAATCTTCTGCTTCAATAATTCCGGGTATGGTATGAGTTGTATATGCAGTTTGATTAGGAATACTAACAGAACCCACAATAAATGTTCTGGTTACTGTTTGTCCGTTATAGGACACTTCAAACGTCCATTGACCTTCTTCGTCATTAACTGAAATACTGCGATACCAGTAAGAAGAATAGTAATCGCTGGTAAAGTTTTGAGTCCAACTATAAAATACATCTCCTGATGGTGTATAAATAGAATACTCTGCGTTGGTACCTGTCTGCTGATCTGCAAAATACCCTGCAAAGATGATAAGATCATCTGGGTCAAATTGATCTTCAATATTCAGATCCTGTATTCCCGGACAATTATAGAACTCTGGAGCGGCACTATGGGTAAGAATGGTATTGATTTTTGGATTTACATATTCTTTTTGGTCAACCCACCAGCTATCTTCGTTTAGGTCGTTACAGGGTCCTTCATAAGGATCAATAAGATTGTTGTTAGCATCATAGGTTTCAAAATGTAAATGAGGACCTGTACTGTTACCAGAACTTCCTATAACCCCCAAGAATTCTCCTTGTGCCACCGTGTCTCCAACATTTTTTGAAGTAAGACTTCCACTTTTCATATGACCATACCAGCTCACCGAACCATCGGCGTGTTCGACATATACGGCGTTCCAGAAACTGCTGTTAAAAGAACAATTTTGATCATAACTACCATCATTTTTATAGATAATTTGACCAGTCGCTGCGGCAATAATATGGGTTTGATTATCTTCCATTTGCTGCCAGCTAAAAGGCCAGGTGTAGATGTCAATACCCTTATGATCATATCCACTAGTGGTATCATAGGTTCTCGATCCACAATTATAATCGCTTAAACTATTGGTTGCCGAATCATGATCTACATAATTAGAAATCGCCCAAGTACTATTATAATCAAACCCTGCTGCTTGTTCTACCGGCCATATAAATTGTACCGTTTGATTTGCCTTAATTGTATGGTATTTATTCGTTTTCTTAAGTGAAGCCCTGCTTTTTGAAAGAAGATCGAATATGCTTTTCCGTTGTTCTGAACTAAGACAAGCTGTTTCTTGTATATCTCTGGGGTTTTTCCCTCCATATGACTTTTGAGATATAATACGATCAGGGATGACTAGTATAATAATGGTGAATAGAAGCGGGAGTAATTTTTTCATGATGTAAGGTTTTTCGAACTACTTTTTTTGAACTGTGTTTTCAAATTATTTTACAAGTGAGGCTTAGTTGGCCTAGAAATGCTTCTGCCGGTAAACAAAATAAATACCCGCTCTATTTTAAGTAGATTTTTGTGTGTAGGTTTTAAATAAATTAATCACTGGAACCGCTTCAAAATTATTAAAACTATAGCTTACTTTTTTGACTTTTCGATGAAGTACCTGAAAAAGGATTGTAGTTGAATACGAAAACATTTGAGGAAGTGAAAAAGAGAACGGGAAGTAGGATAATCCTTATTATTTCATAGTATTCATTAGATATATTACGTCAATTTACTTGTTAAAATCGGCGCAAAAGATCAATTTTTGCGAGATAGGTGATGCATAATCTTCATTTCAACATAAACAAGAATGCTTATTATAACAATTTCCAGAAAAAAATAAGTCCATCCTAACGCTGTTATTTTTTTATAGTGATACATAAGTAAACCAATTGATACAAAACAGTAGGTTAGATTCGCCCAGATGATAATTTTTAAGAAAAACTGATGATTCTTTTTAATTTGGTTATAGCAATTGAAATCATATATGGCAAAGACACAGGGGATCACTGCTAAAATGTAGAGAGTCTCGGCGGGCATTCCGAAGAGCGACTCATATATTGCGATAGCGACTAATAAAAAAGCTGATAAAATTGCTCCCAAACCATCTATAAGAAATATTTTTTTTGGATTGAGAGCAATTTTATATGTGATTTTGTTGAGGATCAATACTTGATTAAATAGATTTAATTTTATCTGATATCTCCAAAATAGTATCGGCACTGTTATTTTTTATGGCTTCTTTAAGCCAGAGTGCAGAGTTTTTTGGTGTTCGTACTAAAGTATCAAAATCTACATAATGTAAGCCAAAACGCTTATCATATCCAGAAGCCCACTCAAAATTATCCATAAAAGACCATGCAAAATATCCTTTTAGCTTGACTCCTTCTTCTATAGCTTGTTGGCAGGCTTGCAAATATCCTTTGTAAAAGTCTAAGCGCTCTTGGTCATCAACTTTTCCGTCCACAAGCTCATCAGGATATGCACATCCATTTTCGGTAATATAGATATCAGGATGATCATATCGTTGATCTATCCACTCAAGCATTTTTTTACAACCCCAAGGCACTACGGCCCAATTCATCAAGGTGAGTTTCCAGTTTTCGTCCAAAGATAAATCTACATCTTGATCTTCAGAAATACCGCCATTTCCATACACACTGCGTTCTTTTGCCGTTCCATCATCATGAGCAGCATACATGGTTGTATAATGATTCAGTCCAAAAAAATCAGAAGTTCCTTTGATCATTTTTTGTTCTTTGGCAGAAAAAGTAGGTAATCTATCTCCTAGTCTTTTTTTCATCACCTCAGGATAATCACCTTTGTAGATTGGATCTGCGAACCAAGCTAGAAAAAACTGAAGCGCTCTTTCTGCAGCTTCCTTATCTTGTTCGCTATTTGTTAGCGGTTCTCGCCAATCACAATTATTAGTAATTCCTATCTGTCCTTTTTGATGACTATATTTTTCTCTGTATACATGTACTGCTTTGGCATGTGCTAAAATTAATTGATGTCCGGCCAAATATGGTTCGGATGTAGATACTCTACCCGGAGCAAAAACTCCTTGTCCGTATCCTAGAATAGCCACTACCCAAGGTTCATTTAAGGTAATCCAGTTTTTTACACGATCCCCAAAACGCTCAAAACATAGATCGGCATACGCTGCAAAATGGTCGGAGATAGTCTCCCCAAGCCAACCATCATCCTCTAACTGTAGCGCTAATGGTAAATCCCAATGATATAATGTTACCCACGGAACAATATCTACTTTTATTAGTTCATCAATAAGATCAGAATAAAACTGAATACCTTCTTCGTTAACAGTTCCTTTTCCTGTAGGAAATATTCTTGCCCAAGCAATTGAAAAACGATAGGCTTTTACTCCCATATTTTTCATTAACTGGATATCTTCTTTAAATTTATGGTAATGATCACAGGCAATTTCTCCTGTTTCTCCTCTGTGTGTTTTTCCGGGAATACCTGAAAAAGCATCCCAAATAGAAGGTCCTTTGCCATCTATTGCGGCTGCACCTTCAATTTGATATGATGAAGTGGCCGTGCCCCATATAAAGTCATCTGGAAATGTATTCATACTAAAATTATATACTGTTTTTAATATGTAGCTTAATATTGCACTACTCTGTAATTCTTCTTTTATTTAGGTCCGAGGTGATTTCTTCCATTTTTTCGGTTGTCAATGGGTAAAGTAACATAATTACTGCAGCAATAATAGTAACGATAGATGGAATCCAACTCATAAGCATTTTCATCCCAGGAATTGCCCCTTGAATGGCAGATGTATCTTGTCCATTATAATGAAATGCCCCTAGAACTAATCCAATAATGGCTCCAGCGATACCACCACCAAATTTTGTTGCAAAAGAACCTGCTGAATATATTAGTCCTGTAGCTCTACGCCCATTTTTCCATTCTGAGTAATCCGCGGCGTCTCCCAACATTACAAAAAATAGCGTAGGGAATATGGCTGAAGCAAATTCTGAGATAATACCAATTGTAAAAATAGCTCCAATATCGTCTTGATTGCAAAAAATCAGTAGTGCGTTTACGGCTCCAGAAAAAACTAATGCGTAAATAAATAAATTACGTTTTCCGAATTTTTTACTCAAAGGAGCGGTAATAAATGCACCAGCAATAGAGGCAAGCATTAAACCAACCAGATAAGAAGCTGATAATAATTGATCATTGAGATAATGAGTGAAATATATGATTACAATTCCTTGCTTGATAGAATTATAAATATTAAATAAAAGACCAATAATTAACAAAATAACCCAAGGAGTATTTTTTATTAAATCTTTGAAGTCTCGACCTAAATTACTTTTTTGATCTTTAGGAGGTTTAACTCTTTCTTTAGTAAAATAAAAGGTCAGTAACATTAATAAAGCCAGTAATGCAGACATTACGTACATAGATTTACTATATCCCTGTTTTTGATCAATAATGGATATATTATCACTAGAAATATCTTTCTCTCCTGTTACTATAAATGCATAAGTCTCTCCTTTTTGCATGGTAAAACTTTTACCATTAGTCGGTTCGTTTTCATCATTACTTTTATCAATATCGTCCCATACAAAGGTGGCGATACCATCTTCGGTTTTTATATTTACATGTTCTACATCTTTAGATGCAGTAACTGTTACGTTAAATGTATCTTCTTTTAGCTGAGATACTTTAATAGTTGGTTCAACATTTCCGAAATAAGCGACTAGAAACAACAATGCTCCTTGTACCAGCATTCCTCCTGCAAATGCACCAGCCATCCTAAAAGATCCAATGCTTGTTCGTTCTTTATCGTTACCGGTCATAACAGCCATAAGAGCACCATACGGGATATTATTAGCTGTATATAATAAGGTGAAAAATATATAGGTAATATAGGCGTATACTATTTTACCATTGTCTCCTAATTCTGGGCTTGTGAATAATAAGGAAAGAATGACTCCTAACGGAATTGCAGTCCATAAAATCCAGGGGCGAAATTTTCCGTATTTAGAGTTAGTGCGATCACCGATAACCCCCATTAATACATCACTAATACCATCACTAAACCTAGCTACCAAAAACAAAACGCCGACGGTAACTGGACTCAGACCAAAAACATCGGTGTAAAAAATAAACAAAAAGGTAGCGACACCTCTCCAGGCAATATTTGCTGCACCATCTCCCAATGCATAACCAATTTTTTCTTTTAAAGGGACTTTATTGTTTATTTCCATCTATGGGTGTGGTGTTTTATGTTTATCTGTATTCGTACAAATTCAACTTTTATTGATAAATAATGAGTTTACTGTAAAAGAATACTTTTTATTCTGTTTCTACATTCAGGATAAATAGCAGTTGGTAATCTTATACAGTAAACTCATATAATCAATTGGTACAATATTACTCGTATGTGTAGAAGAAGAGTAAATAAAAGCAGATGTATAGACAAAATGAATCGGTACTTTTTTGTTTCTTAAAAAAAATGGTTGAAAAGGATTTTTTATTTTTCTTGATTCTTAATTGCTCTTCTGTGAGTTTGGTTAAGATATTGTTGTGCAATTCTATTCTCAGGATTTTGGTCAAAAGTGTAGAGCACAATAAGAAATATCCATTCTAGAGGTTTCATTAAAACATATACGATGTCGGCGATGATCTTCGAATTAAATATGCCATAATACCGATGTATAAAATCCCCGACTTTATTGTAGTTTTGTCTTATAAAACGATGTGTTTTAGGTGTTTTTTGCTCAATTAGTTCTTCGAAGGCATTTGCAATCAAAAGTTGTCTGTTACAAATTATTGGGTTACCTTTTCTTTCTCCTGCACGTTGTGGCTTTACGATAGCACGATGTCCATTTGCAGCCACAGAGCATAAGAAGTGCCCTCCACATTGTACATTGTCGCACAGATAATCAAGTTGCGAAAACCCATGCTTATAGGTGTCCGTAAAAACGCGAATTACTGAGTCAGGTTTTTGACCAAAAATTAAAAGAAAACCAGAAACTAGAACCAATATGGGTAAGCATAAAATAAGTAATATTGGGATTTTAAAAATAAGCTTCGAATGTAATATTCGCCATGCAATCTTTTCTATCTTATTAAGCGTTTCTGGATCAAAAGAAGTGCTGTAGTCAGCTAGTTTTTGCTGGTTTTTGATAAGTTCAAAAATAAAAAATAGGACGACAGGTAGATTGCCAAATAACCAAAATGGTGACTTAACCTGGATAGAGATCATGATGTTGAGAATAATTCCGCCTAGCAAAATAGTATTAATCAAGGTTTCTATTACGGGACTACTAATATGTTTTTTTAGTGTGGATAAAAAATAGGCGAGAATACAAATGATAATGATAGTATATATGGTTATTTTATGCTCAGGTGCGAAGGTGGCGCTATCTGAACAGCAATCATTTGCGGACTCATCAATAACAATTAAGTAAAAAAGTGGCAATCCTATTAGGACAAGTATTTCTAAGATTCTATTAAAAATGCGATGATATATTCTTTTTCCTGTAATCAGAAACCTTATAAAATCAATTGAGACCAGAAATGAAGGTAGTCCAAAAACCAGTGTTATTAGCGCCATTAATTAATTATTTTTATCATCAATACTATTGTTCAAGAAATATATAGATTTACTTTATGAATGATGTATATACTTACAGAGATTTTGTTTTCTTCTACATTTATTTTATCTCTATATCATATTCCATTTTTTTTGCTGTAGATTTTGCAATCTCTACGCCATATAGGTTTTTTATAATATAAAAAGACATGTTAATTCCTGCAGAAATCCCTCCCGAGGTTATAATCTCTTGTTCATCTACATATTTTACATTTCTAATAACATGAACCAATGGATATTCTGTTTCTAATCTATCCAAATCCATCCAATGCGTAGTAGCTTTTTTGTGATTTAATAATCCACATTCTGCCAATAGTAATGCTCCGGTACAGACAGATGTTGTTAATTGCGTTTTCTGATGTTGGTTCTTTATCCAGTCGAGCAGTAGAGAATTCTTGATTTCAATTTCTTCTGCACCATATCCCCCAGGAACGATTAAGATATCAATATCTGGATTATCGGCAAACGATGAATTAGGGGAGATTTTTAGTCCATTTCTTGCTGAAATGATTTCGGGGAATTGACCAATAGTAATTACTTCAAATAGTTTTTTATTGTCTTTTTCGGCTAATGAAAAAACTTCAAATGGTCCTGCAAAATCCAGAACCTCTACTTCGTTAAAGACTAGAATACCAACCCGCAATTTCTTGTGCATATTACTAAAAATTAATCATTTTAATCTCTTTTGATTCTCCTTCAGAAAGAGTTACTTGCTGCATGATGCCGCCTCCTGTTTGATCCCACAACATAAATGCAATTACATAGTAACTACCTGCTGGTAGGTTATTAAATTCAAACTCTCCATTTTTATTGCACATGGTCTTCATAGTATCATGAAATTCTTCGGGATCAGGAGTAAATTTTGGGATTCCGTCTTCAACATGAACATATCCAGAACTTTTGCTTTGGTAGATATGGTTTAGTCTTTCTTGAGTATACCCACAATTAGGTAACAATTCTATTCTAAACTCATCACCAAAACGGATATCTCCACTTTTTGATTTGAATTTAGCAATTCCTTTTATGCTGCCATTTCCGTTAGACTTGAACCATTGTATTTCTTCAGTATCGAATTGGTTTATGATCTTAATGGGTTGGTCATTTTTATTTTTTTGATGTTGTGAGCAACCAATCAATAAAAGTCCTATTATGAGTACTGATATTTTATAGTTCATTATGTTTTGTTTTTCTATTATTTATTTTAAAATTTATGAGATAATTTCCTGCAGCCTATGGATATAGAAGCGCAAGGAGTATTTTTTTTTCTAATGTACGATCTTCTTTACAATTGATATTACTATTTCTATATTTGTATTACCACTATTTTCTAATACCACTGTTGTATAGCGATATTCGTACTAGATTTTTTGTAATAAAGGATTAAAGGCTTTCGAAGCTACAATAATCGTATCTCCTATATTAATGGTCTTAATTTCATTTTCTTCAGCGATTATTTTCACGAAATTAGTACCAATCAAAACAGTTACCACATAAATTACCTCTTCTTGTTTGATATCAATAACTTCTCCCGAAAACTGAAATTTTCCTGAGACTTGTTTTGTGGTAAATATATCAAGTGGTTTTCCTTGTTTGTGAATACGCCCTTTATCTAATTGGATAACATTATCAGACATTTTAATGACCTCACTAATCTCATGACTAATAAGTATTGTAGTAAGCTTATATTTTTTGTGAACACTAAGTATGTAATCTTGTAACTTTATTCTCATACTTTGATCGAGTGCAGATAGTGGTTCATCAAGCAGTAAGATTTCTGGTTTTCGAACTAATGCTCTGGCTAAGGCAACTCTTTGTTTTTGCCCTCCGGATAGTTTATCAGGTCTCCTATCTTGCAACTCTGCAAGTTCTATTGTATCTATAAGTTCTTTAACAATTTGTGTGTCCTGACCCTTCTCTAGTGCATAAATTAGATTTTCTTTTACGGTCATATTAGGGAATAATGTATAGTCCTGAAATACAAAACCAATTTTACGCTGTTGCGGTTTCAGGCAAATTCCTTTTTTGGTATTCAGCCATACATTATTACACATAATTATATGTCCTTCGTCTACAGAAAGTAATCCAGAAATCATTCTTAGGATAGATGTTTTTCCTGCTCCGGATGGACCGTACAAGGTAGTAAATGAACCAGGCACAATATCAATATCAATGTCAAGAATCATAGGGCCATTGGCAGCCATTAACTTTTTGTTGAGTGCTATGTGTATCATTTCCAAAATCGTTTTAGGTACCCTCCGTTTACCAGATATACAACTAATAAGATACCAAAAGTAATTGCAAACAAGATAATAGAGTACCAATTTGCTGCATTATAATTAAGAGCTTCTACTTCATCGTATATTGCTATAGAAGCAACTTTTGTTTTTCCTGGCATGTTTCCACCAATCATTAGAACAACTCCGAACTCTCCTATGGTATGAGCAAAGGCAAGAATAATGCCGGTTAATAATGATGGTTTTATGTTAGGGAGTACCACCTTAAAAAGGGTTTTGATTTTTGATTTACCTAGTACATAAGAAGCTTCTATAAGAGTCGGGTTAAGATTGGTAAAACCTGCCTGAATAGGATGCACCATAAAAGGCAAACTATACAGAACAGAAGCAAACACCAGTCCTTTAAATGAAAAGATTAATTGTATACCTAATGTGTCGTGCAACCAACCTCCCAGTGCGCTTGCTGGACTAAAGGCTACCAGTAAATAAAATCCTAAAACTGTTGGTGGTAATACCAAAGGCATGCTTACCAATGTTTCTAAAATAGGCTTAAGACGAGACTTAGTATATGCCAACCAATAGGA
The DNA here is from genome assembly GCF_000520955.1 of Aquimarina pacifica. Classification (GTDB taxonomy): domain Bacteria; phylum Bacteroidota; class Bacteroidia; order Flavobacteriales; family Flavobacteriaceae; genus Aquimarina; species Aquimarina pacifica. Next base: position 127,856 of record NZ_JACC01000014.1, read on the forward strand.
TAGGGGTACCGCTATAATAAGTAACCAAAGTGTGGTCACTAATGCGAGTTTGAATGTAAGTAATAAAGGTTGCCAGTCGATCATCTTATGAGTGTGATACCATTATTTCTGTTGTTTTGACCATTGCCACGATGGGGTCCCCAATTTTTAATTGCAATAAATTTATTGCTTTAGACGTCAATAAGGCTGTTATGTTTCCGAGATTTGTAGCCAGAACAAGTTTGCTAAGCAGTATTCCTTTCTCTATTTCGAGAATAGTACCTTGGGCCTTGTTATGAATACTAATGTTGAGGTCTAGATCTGTACTAATGGACACTTCTGTTTCTTTAAACATTAGTGTAATCTCTTTTCCTTGACATAAATATGATGCGGTATCAGGAGTCTCAATTACAATAGTCGTCCAAAAAACATCTTCATGAACGCATACTTGCACCAAGGATAAACTCCCATGAGTTTGTATAGTACTAATATGTCCTCTCAAGGTATTCATGAATTATTTTCTTTATATCTGATACCCAAAATCCCTAAGAATTTTACGTGCTACTTCTGAGTTCATAAAATTATAAAACTTTTCTGCATCTTTTGGTTGATTTTTAGCTTGTTTTAGAATTACAATTCCTTGTGCAATCGGAGTATAGTCATCGCTATTTAGGTCAATCCAAGTTCCTCTGTCTCTCATTTGAGGAGATAAAACTACGGATTTTGAGGTAAAGCCAATTTCTGCGGATTGAGAAACAATAAACTGATTTGTTTGTGAGATACTTTCGCCATAAACGATTTTATTTTTTACTAAAGGGTAAATATCATGTTTTCTCAAAATTTCTAGTGCAGCATTTCCATAAGGAGCCATTTTGGGGTTCGCAAGTGCAATATGTTGTATTCTGGGATTAGTAAGGAGTGCAACAGAAGGCTCTATGTCATTGACCATAGACCATAATACCAAAGTCCCATAGGCATAGATTTTGGGTTTTTGGTTGCTAAATCCTGAGGTAAACAATTCTGTTGGGTAGCTCATATCGGCAGATACGAATACGTCATAAGGAGCCCCTGCTTTTATTTGAGCAGTGAGTTTACCAGAAGATGCAGTAATTAATTCACAGGCAATTCCTGTCTGTTCTGTAAAAGCTTGCGATAATGCTTGGATAGTAAATTGCATATTTGCCGCTACAGCAATAGTTAGTCTTTTATCGTGCTTTTGATTACAGGATAGAAGGATAGTAATACATATCAAATAAAAAGGTACAAGCTTTATTTTCATCATATTGCTTTTATAGTACTTTCTGAAAATGATATCCCAGAATTATATATCCTTGCCTAAAATAAAATTTATGAGATTTACTATTCTGTACGTACGTATTTAACTCCACAGATTCGCAGCCTTGTTCCTTTGCCCAGTTTTCTATATAATTTAAGAAAAAAGCTCCATATCCTTTAGAATGAATTGTGGGGTCAATAATAACGTTGTCAACCTCTAATTGCTTACCCGAGTATAATCGAACGGTCATCCAACTACTAGATACACCTATAAGTTGCGCTTTTTCGAATAAACCAAAACATTGGTAATTATCAAATGCAAACATCTCGAGATGACGTTTTTTAAGTGTAGAGATCTCTCTATTGGGATTGAGGTGTTGTGTTAGAGAAATAATATCATCTAATTCCTCTTTTTGTAATAGTTTTACAGTAAGATGTTGCACTTTATGTTTGTTTTTTGATCAATATTTTTTTAAGTCAGGAGTAGTAATGATATGTCCGCGAGTTTTTATTTGGGCGTTCGAGCGGGCTATTCTCTACAATTCCTCGCTCTTCGTTCCTCAGGCTGCGGGATTTTCGTTGCTATCCCTAACGCAAAGTACCAAAATTTCGAACCACTATACAAGTAAAACACCTGTCTAAAGCTGGTTTGGTAGCAACTTATGAATTAAAACGCGTTAAAAAAGGTGAAGTTGCTTTTTTTGTATGTTACTGCAATTTAGAATCATGGCATTTTTATAGCATCTCAATTGGGATACTCGTTAGTTTAATAACCACAATGTATAAACAGAAATTATATACCTAAAATGGGTTTTTGGCCTTGTTCTCTAAGGCAAAATACACTGCAAATGTCTCTAAATTAGTAGTATGAATGAGTAATGGGGGTCATAACATTTGTAATATTATTAATCTAGATAGCGTTTAATCCATACCCTTGACAATACAATACTTTGCATAAATCATAAGAGATAGTATTATTTATTAAGAATAAGAGGGTAACATTTTGTCTTTTATTGACACTAAATATTGTATTTAATACGATGTTAAAAATAATTTGCCATGAAATCAATACCTACTTACCTACTACTTTTTATTACAATAATTAATATGTTTTCCTGTAGCTCAGACGACGGAAATGGGACAGATGAAGAAGGTCAGCAAGATCAAAACCCAAACCCGGTTATAGTAATAACCCCATGCTTATTCGAAGATTTAGACATAACAGCGAATGCAACAATATCGATTGATTGTTTATTAGACCTAGAAGGAAAAACAATAGAAGTACCGGCAAATGTAACCTTTGCATTTGATGGAGGCGATATTTTTAATGGAACTTTGAATTTTTCATCCGGAGGAAAAATAGCGGGAGAACTGTTAAATTCTAATTTAGAACTACAAGGAGATATACAATTAATAGGAAATGAATTTGAGTTTATAGCTTCGCGGTGGGGTATAATAGAAGGAGAAGTTACTGGTGAGGTCGCTGAAAATAATAAAACCAAAATAAATGAATTATTACTATTCATAAAATCACTGGTAGCTTCTGGATCCGTTGATTTTAAAATAAATAGTTTAGATGCCTATTTCAAGGTAGATGGATATGATCACAACGACATTGCCTCTCCTAGACTTGGGATTAAAATACCAAGCGATTACAATTTTATATTATCAGATGCTACCTATTTTAGAATGTATCCTAACGATAACAAGAACCCTACTTTAGTATTTATTGGAGATGGTGTAGAAAATATTACAATTACAGGAGGAAATTTTATAGGAGATAGAGACGAACATGATTATTCTCTAGGAGCTCAGGAGTGGGGTCATTTATTACGTATTGGCGGTGCCAATAATATTAAGGTTAGTGAAGCCGAATTTGTTGATGCCATGGGAGATGGAATAGATGTTCATGGTTATGGGCATTCATTCGATCCGCATCATGTGCCTAGTACAGAAGTATATATTGTAAATAATACGTTCAGAAGAAATAGAAGAAATCAAATATCAGTAACTGCAGGAAGTCAAATATATATAGAAGAAAATAACTTTATAGACTGCAGTATTCATACAGATGGTTCACAAGGTGTTGCTCCTGGTTTTGCGATAGACGTAGAGGCTTTTAGGGCTAATGGCTTAGAATATGAAATAGCAGAAGAAATCTACATAAGAAACAATTCAGAAAGTGGTAGTAGAGTAGGTGCGTTTACCATACATACAGGGGATAAAGTGACTATTGAAAACAATACAGTAGAAGGTTTTATTTCTTATTCAAATACTATAGGTAGTAAAATTAATAATAATAAGGTCAAAGGAGTTACAGATTCGCAACAAAATGGTGGAGTTGCTATTTGGGCAGGAAGGTCTGATAAATTTGATTTAATCTATGATAATGAAGTAATTGGGAATACGGTTGAAAATTACGGTACAGGTATACTAGCGACAAATGTAGATCTTACAGTAGGAGAAAATACCATATTAGAGTGCGTAAGAGGAATTGTTATAGAAGATATTAAAAACGCAGACTTTTATGATAATTTTATTCAAAGTAGTATGGCAACTTCTATAGGATATTCTTCGGGTGCAGCGGCAAGTTTTATAGATGATATAACGATAAGACAAACCAATAAAGATGCTGTTTTTATAGATGTACAAAGAGACCCTTTTAAATTTTTTGGAATTAATACAGCAGAAGAGGAACAAGATTATACGATTACTATAGATAATAATGTGTTAACCTCACCTTCAACATCTACTTTGGCGTGTAGAGGGATTATTTTTACAAATAATGAAATAAAAGAGGGTGGGATACGGCTAACAAACCTAGAGAATAGTATTATTTCTGAAAATAATATTACAGCAACTGTGAATAATGCTATACGAATAGATTCAGGTTGCGCCGATGTGATAATAAGTGACAATATCTTAACCACTAGTCAATCTTGTATCTTTGAAAACAATACAGATGCTATAAATATCCAAATAGAAGGGAATACCTGTAATGAAATGTAAAAACTATAATGAAAAATTTTCCCTGGATATGTAGAGTAAATCCTATCCAGGGTTCAAGATATAGCTGTCCTTACAACCTTTTTTATTGATTTCTAAGATATCGTAAAGAGCCTTATGACGGACTTCTAGAATATATAGCAGATAGATTACGAGAAGCCGAAAATTATACCTCCCAAAAGAAGCGCTCTTTTGATTTTGATTGGGTTCCTAGTTTTTTATAAAAGCGAATGGCGCTGGTGTTAAAATCGGGAGTTTGCCATTGAATATGAGTGCAGTTTTCCTTTCTGGCGTAGGCTGCTACATGATTCATCATTGTAGTTCCGATTCCTTTACCTCTTGTTTCTTCTTTTAAAAACAGACAATCCAGATACACATAAAAATCAGCATCCCAAGTAGAAAATTGCTTCATAAAAGTAGCATACCCCAGAAGTGATTCGTCTTTTTCAACAACAATACATTGTATTGCATTTTCCTTTTTGAAAAGGTGGGTTTTAAACAAAGCATGTTTGTTTTCTGTATTGAAGTTTGCTTTTTCGAAGATAACATGTGCTTTACATAATATGAGTAGTTGAGGAATGTCTTCCTCTTTGGCAAATCGTATGGTCATTTATAGGATATTGATTTTGTGATTTTACGTTGCATGGGATATACCAAATGTACCTCTATTTTAGACGAATAAAAAACTGTTCGAGCCTTAGTTTTAAAAGAAATTCAAAGCTTAACATGCACATTGTACAAGCGTACCTTTTGATGGATGAGTTCCTAGAGTTGCATACCCGTCAAATTTCCACCACGTTAAACCACCGATCAATTCTTTTACAGTAAAACCTAATTTAGCCATAGCAAGTGCTCCGCGTGTAGAACCATTACAACCAATACCGTCACAGTAACAAATATATGTTTTTCTTTTGTCGAGGTGCTTTGTATTTTCTTTGGTCATCTCTCTATGGGGCAAGTTAATAGCTGTAGGAATATGTTCTTTCTCATACCCAAAGGCTTTTCGTGTGTCAATAACCACGATATCAAGGTTATTTTCTAGTGCTTCATATAGATCTGCAGGATCCATTTCGTAGGCTAATTTGTTTTCGTAAAATTTAATTTGATCTTTCATATTTATAGTATTTGTTCCAAAAGTAGCGCATTGCTTTGTTGTTTAAGGTGTTCATTAATTGAATGATTTCTGATCAAAGCTGAAATATTTTCATATTCAAGAACCTAGTTTTGTAGTAACTTTATAGCATGGATATTCGATATTTTAGATTAATAAAAACGATTACAGAAGAAGGAAACATTGCCAATTCATCAGAGAAGTTATTTCTAACCCAATCTGCATTAAGTCACCAACTCAAGGATCTCGAGGAACGACTAGGTTTTAAAGTATTTCATAGAGCTCGCAATCAATGGAAACTCACAGAAGAAGGTGTCGTGTTGTATGAGTTGGCTACCAGTATTTTAGAGAAGATAGAAGATGGATTTAGTACCATCAAGAATATTCGTTCGGGCTCAAAAGGGTGTATCAAGGTAAGTACAGAATGTTATTCTTTTTATCAAGGCTTGCCAGGGTTTATTCAGAAAATGGGTGTTCTCTATCCAGAGATTGAGGTAGATTTGATTCTCGAAGCGACGCATCAACCAATAACTAAATTAGTTGCTTGTGATATTGATATTGCTATTGTGAGTTCAAAACCGGATAATGACAAGTTATCTACAATAGAAATTTTTGAAGACGAGGTTTTTGCCATCATGCATCAGGAGCATCAGCTAAGTCATCTTGATTTCTTGGAGGCCAGTCATTTTGCTAATGAACATCTTATTATCCATTCTTTTCCTCTTGAAACCGTTTCGGTATATGAACAGTTTTTAAAACCCAACAAGATTACTCCCGCCAAAATTTCTGCAGTACCCCTAACCGAAGTCTCATTAGAGATGGTTAATGCCAATATGGGGATTGTTTGCATGCCAAAATGGGCGCTTACTTCCTTTAGGTTAGGAGATCATCTAATTTTTAAAAGAATAAGAAAACAGGGACTTAAGCGCTTTCATTATTTGGTTATTAGAAAAGAAGATCGTTTTAAAAAGTATATTGATGATTTTATAAGCAATTTTGAAGAAGAGTTTGCCAAGATATAATGATCTTAATTTATTGGTGACAGTTGTTTAAATTTATGAATCATTTTGTTGTATTCGATAATGTAACTATTCGGCTTGTTAGTAGGCCATGAGGTTACTGGCAATCTCATGTCATTACTTACGAGAAAACAAGAGTAAATGGTAAAGACAATTCGCATCATCGGTTTTTGATATGTTCTTAAAAATTGAATGATCTGTGATAACGATTGACCAAATTGTGATGTTAGATTTTTGTTTTTTTAATGCATTAAAAATGAATTATTAATCACAAAAATTAAAGTCCAATGAAAAGTTTAAAGAGTTTAAAAGATTTAAAAGGAACTAAAATGATTAGTAAAGACGGTCAAAAGAATATCAATGGTGGCCGAGGAATGTATTGTTGCTCTGGTACTACGGCAGATTGCGCTAGATGGTGCACATATTGGGTGTAACTATGCTTGATGCTGCTTCAGTATTAAATACAATATAGTTTCAAAACTATGCGTATTTAATTTACTACCCCAGGTCCATAGGTTTTTAAACGTATGGACCAAATTATAAGGAACATCTTTTCATATAGTCTTTGCATAATGTGATCTATGATTACTAAATCATTTTTTGTAGTAACGGGATGACCATGTCCCATCCTTTTTGTGATTCTTCGAATCTTTTTTGAGCATTTTCTGTGCCGTAGAAATCACCTTGTAGTATTATAAGTTTTGTATTATTTCCTGTTTTAGAGATTTTGTAGGTCAAAGAGATGTAATTTTCGGGAATATCTTGTATGCCAATATTGGGGTCAAACATAGTAAAGGAGACTTCTTGTTTGTCAATATATTTGGTGATTGTACCCTGTACATAGGTAATAATTTCGCCATTTTCAGTTTTGCCATTCCATACAATTGGACTACCAAGACTCCAATCAGATAATACTTCGCACCCAAACATATAATGTTTGGTTTGTTCGGGATTTGTTAAAACATCCCAGACTCTTTCTATTGAGGATTTAAAAATCACCTCTTTCTTGATAATCATTGATTGGCTCATATTTAATGTTTGTGTTATGAACAACAAAGATCATAAGATGCATTTCTTTGAGATAGTCTAATCGGGATACTTTCTAATACTATCGGGAGTAACTCCGAATTCTTTTTTGAATGCTTTTGAGAAGTGTTGTGGTGAGCTATATCCTATTTTATATGCAATTTCTTTGGCAGAATCGGTTGTTCCCAAGAGAAGCTTTTTAGCCAAAGTCATACGTGTTTGATGAATAAACCCAAAGATTGTAGTGCCAAATAATTCTTTAAATCCCTTTTTGAGCTTATATTCATTTATACTAATTAACTTTGATAGTTCAAGTATGGTGGGAGGATTTTCGATACGCAATGTCAACAGTTCTTTTGCTTCGAATAGCTTTTGTTTATCACTGTTGTGCTTTATATACCTATTTTGATAGCTTTGATTATGAAGCTCTGCTTGTAGAACAAGAAGTTCGATACTTTTTGATAATAGAAATAGACTTTTTAGCTCATCGGTATAATGGCAATGCAAGATCTCATTAATTACCGATTGCATTCTAAAGGTATTGGGCCGCCATTCTTTAGAGAGAATAGTATTTTCTTTTGCCAATACTTTTTCTGTAAATCTCTTTAGTGTATCCGGACCATTTTGGGCAATATTAGCAAATGTTTCTGGAGTAAAATTAATGCCAAAGGTTTCTATTCGTTTACTTTTATTGTGAATATCAATAGTAAGACCCTTAGAATACATAATGTTATTATGATGTCCTGTAAAAGAGAATGATGAATTTAATTCTTTGTAATCAAAATCATATTCACCAGAAAGTCCAAAATGAAGACGAACATATTCAGTATCGTTGTTTGAACTTTGACTGTCAAAACTTGTGTAATCAATGATATTGTGCGAAAGAATAATGTTCTCTAATTCCCATTTTTTTGAAGCAATTTGGGTGTTACCAACTTTTTTTTTCATGAGAATACTGTCTAAAAATTGTATAATCTATTTGCTAGTGTATGTATTGGTGTCAAAGATTGAAATAAAACTAACATATTTCTATGGATTATAAAAAGAGACATTAGCAATTCCTATTAATCCATTCCTCAAAATCTACATATCCTAATACGTGGTTCGGGATCGGATCTTCCCTTAATTGTTCTTTCAAAAGTAAAAAAGCATTTCTTTTATCCGTAATTTCATAGGTAACAGTCCGCGATAAAAATTTCAAAAGTATTTTTTCGTAGAGCGCTATGTTTTTTGATTTTTTCAGAAGTTTTTTCATTGTATTAATAAGGTAGCGTAGCGTAAATCCATTATTTAATTCATAATGAACAAGAAGGTTTAGCCAATGGGTGTATATGATCAGGTCTTCCCTGTCTTTTTTTGTTTTCTGGTTGATGATGGTATTGATCCAATATAAGGATTGCTTAGTGTCTTTTCTTAAAAAGTAAATATTGGCAAATTGAAAACGAAAAGATAGCCAATAATTATTGGGTACCAGGGTTTTGTGTTTATTAATAAATTGCTGAATTTCTGTGATTATTTCACGAGTTGTATGAAGTCCTTTTAGGTTTCTGTGAATTTCTAGCTCAATATTATATAGCCGTAATTGTTCTTTGATAAGTATAGCAGAAACAGTACTAATTGTTGCTGCTTTTTGTTTGATCAACAATATTCTTACAAAGGCTTCTTTGTATTGTTTTTTGAATACAAGAAACCCAAGTAGGTTGTTGTTGATAGAAAAATACGTCGAAAAATATTCTCTTAGTAATTCAGGATGTTGCTCCCATTCTTTGATTAGGTGTTCTAGTGTCTGTTTTGCTTTTTCTGGATGTTTTGCAAGGAGTTGTTTTCTGTATTTATGTAATGTTTTTAAGGTTTTGTTTTGTAGAGAAGCACTTTTTTTATGAGAAATCGAAAATTGACTAGGATCTATATTTGCCAGAAGTAAATCCATATGTTCTTTGGTTGACTCCAGTGCCTGTCTCTGTTTTAAAGTGATTTTTTTGAGTGTAGCAAAATCTTCAGGAAACTGTGCTTGGTGTACTTTTCTTTTCCAATCTTGTATGTGTGATAATAAGCTGTCTTGTTGAAACTGTTGTGCTTTTTTTTCGGCAAGGGCAAGTTCTCTTTGACATATGATATATAACCCTTTATGAAATAGGATTTCAATATTACGAATGGCATCAATCAGTTCTGCATTTTTGGATATTTTGGCATGATATACTCTTAGGGATTGCAAAATACGTTGTTTGAGATAGTTTTTGATGGTTGTTAATTGATTTACAAATCCTTTATCTCTAAATGTATGTTTAATCGCGGTCTCATCATATTCTTTTTGTGACTCAATAGCATCAAAAAGAAGAAGGTACTCAGGAGTGTCTGTTGTGGGTATGCTTAGTTTAAAATGTCGCTTTTCACTTTTACTTAGTGATTGGATCAGGTAAAATAATTCTTCACTTTTTTTCATTATAGAAACCTATGTTTTTTCAAAAATAAAATTTTTTTGATCGATATGATCATTTACTTTTGAAATCGTATAATTCTTAAATTTTATCAATATGTCAAATGCAATTAGTTGGTTCGAAATACCAAGTACAAATTTCGAAAGAGCGATTAAGTTTTATAATGAACTTTTAGAAGCTGAGTTACAACCCATGGAACTAGATTTTAAGATGGCTTTCTTTCCTTACAAGGATGGAGGGGTAGGAGGTTGCATTACCCACGGTAATGGCAATACGCCGTCGCAAGAAGGAACTTTTGCCTATCTTAATGGTGGCGAAGATTTATCTGTTCCATTAGGACGTGTTGAGAAAGCTGGAGGGAAAATTCTAATGCCAAAAACATCTATTGGTGAAAATGGATTCATGGCTATTTTTCTGGATTCAGAAGGAAATAGAGTTGCTTTTCATTCGATGAAGTAAATAACCGTATTCAGTATCATGACGAATAAGGGTAAGTTTTAAGCAATAGAACTTTGTTTTGGGCTTAACAGTAGGTTTAGTGTGATCGGTTCTCTATCACATAAACAGATAAAATAAAAGTATGCCTGTTCTTGTAATTGGCATTAGAACAGGTATATGTTTTCTAGTTCTGATACGAATCGGTATTACAACTTCGTATTTTTTATATAAGAAATGATACAGCTAAAAACGCTAATACATATGCAATACTTTACAGAAGATTTTACAGTTTTTTTTGAGGAATTAAGAACAAATAATCATAAAGATTGGTTTCATGCTAATAAAAAAAGATATGAATCAAGCGTTAAAAAGCCTTTTGAGATATTTACGGGTGTTATAATAAGCGAAATACAAAAACATGATCCAACATTGCAAATAGAACCGAAAGATTGTATTCTAAGGATGAATAGGGATGTTCGATTTGCTAAAGATAAATCCCCGTATAATCTACATTATACTTGTTTTATATCTTCTGGTGGGAGAAAGGATAAAAGTGTTCCTGGAATCTTTTTGCGGTTTTCTCCTGAGATGATTGGTATTATGGGAGGATGTTTTAGTCCATCAAAAGATCAATTACAAAGTATACGAACAGCAATTAGTCATGATAAAGGGGTCTTTAGAAATTTATTAGAAGAGGCAGATTTTGTTCAGAAATTTGGCGAAATTAGGGGAGAGACGATGAAACGTATCCCAAAAGAATGGCAAGAACCATGCAAAAAAGAACCTTTGCTGCTTCATAAACAGTTCTATTACGTGGGAGAAGAGGCAGCCGATCTTATTTGCAGTGATACTTTGGTTTCTCAGATTATGGAGTACTGGTCTGCTATGCGTCCTGTAAATGAATATTTATCAAACATAATAAAATAATTTATGGCGTATAATGAATTTATTGCTGACCGTATTCGACAGATTTTCAGGGAGAAAAAGGCAAATTTCTATGAGAAAAGAATGATGGGCGGTTTGTGTTTTATGGTTGATGATAAGATGTGTTGTGGTATTCATTTTGACAAAAAGAAAGAAATGGATTTGCTTATGGCTAGAATAGGAGAAAAGGTGTACAACGATGCTATGCAAAAAGAAGGATGTCTACCCATGGATTTTACAGGAAGACCCATGAAGGGGTATGTATTTGTATCCGAAGACGGGTTTGATCTTGATATAGATTTATTGTATTGGATAGAACTTTGTCTGGCTTTTAATCCAATAGCCAAAAGAAGTAAACGCCGTTCTAAGAAAAAATAAAGGAGGCTAAATTCTAAACTAAAAACAAAAAGATTTTTAAACATAGAATTTAGCCCCTATTGCAAATTTCAAAAAAGAAGTTTAAGACTACATGGCATCACTTCGAATAAAACCAGCTTGACGATCCATAACTTCTAGTGTTACATATGGTTTTCCTTCATTGCACAAAAATAGATCTGAATGATTAGCCACAAAATCGGTAAAAATTTTACCCGAAACATGCTGGTTAAATGCAGTTTCATCCTTGTAGATTTCAAAAAACACAATTTCTCCTTCAGGAGGAGTAGGCAGGTTAGTTTGCGTAAAATCTGGAGTATGCACAGTATACATCCAAGTGTCTGGTTCTTCTTTTTCGACAGTTTTTGCTAATTGTTTAAGCACAGTAATGGCCTCCTCTTTTTTATCCGAAAGAGCGGTCCATTTAGAAATTAATGGATACATATATTATAATTTTTTTTATTTTTTTGGCGTTCAAGCGCGCTATTCGTTTCAATTCCTCGCGCTGTCTAACGTCAGGCTCCGGGATTTACACTGCTATCCCTAACGCGAAGATCCTAGAACATTTTTATCCGCTGTTTTTATTTAGAAACCCGTGATTTCTTTTAAATATTGTCTTGCCATTTTTGCATATTTTAATGGGGTAGCGTTGGCAGGATTTTGTTCCGCTTCAACGATCAACCATCCTTCAAAATCATGATCTGCCAATGTCTGCAATATAGAATCAAAATCGATACACCCTTCTGGATCTCCCGGAACCGTAAATATGCCTGCTTCTATGGACTCTTTAAACGATAATTGTTCCGCGTCCGAGGCCTCCATAATCGGTTTCCTAATATTCTTAAGATGCACATGTTTAATGCGATCAGCATAATCTTTGGCCAGTTGCAAAGGATCATCACCAGCAAAAGCCAGATGCCCTGTATCAAATAGTAAATGTACCAGATCAGGATCGGTAGCTTTCATAAGGCGGTCAACATCTGCTCGGGTTTCGATGCCTGTACCCATATGGTGATGGTAGCAAAGTCGCATATTGGCATCTTTGGCAATCTGTCCCAGATGGGTGAGTCCTTTGATAACATCACCCCATTGCTGATCTGTAAAAATAGGTCGATTCGCTTTGAGAGCGATCGGCTGCTGATGCGAGGATCCCCCTAGTTCTGCTACTACGATATCGGTGCCGCCCATTGCTTTAATAAACTCTAGGGACTTTTTAAAATCAGCTACTGTTTTATCATACATAGCATGGATAGAAAAATAAGTGCTAGTCCAAGGTTCTGATACTCTGAGTCCTCTGCTGTCGAGTTCTTTTTTAAGAACAGTGATATCGGTAGGGTATTTATGACCAACACTACACCCTTCGAATCCAGCTAGTGCCATTTCGCTTACACATTGCTCAAAAGGAATGCCTATATCAATATCCAGAAAATCATCGTTCCACCATGAGGTAGGAGTAATGCCAAAGAATACGTTGTCTTTATTAAATTTTTTAGTGCTCATATAAGATGGTTTATTATTTAATTTGAGATAAAAGTTCTGCTACAAGCCCTGTCCACCCGGTTTGGTGTGATGCACCCAATCCGGCGCCATTATCTCCGTGAAAATATTCAAAAAAGAGAATTAGATCTTGCCATGTTGGATTGTTTTGCATGGTTTGATTTCCACCATAAACAGGCCTATTTCCGTTAGCATCTTTTTCAAAAATCTGAATTAGTCGTTTTGATAATTCATCAGCGACTTGACTTAAGGAGATATGATTTCCAGAATTACTAGGATATTCTACTGTAAAATCACTTTCGAGGAACTCATCATATTTTCTTAAGGAATTAATGAATAAGAAATTAATTGGAAACCACACAGGGCCTCTCCAGTTAGAATTACCCCCAAAAGAACCATCAGCAGATTCTGCAGGTTCATATTTTTCTTCGAGATATGCTCCGTCGACAGACATAGAATAAGGAGTGTTCTGATAGTGCTTAGAAATCCCTCGAATCCCATGAGGTCCCAAAAACTCAGCCTCGTCTAATACACGTTCTAGTATTCTTGTAAGTCGTTCTGGTTTTACAAAGGATAGCATGATTTCGTCCTCTGATCCGGATGCTTTAATTGATTTTTTAGATGTTTGTACCTGTCCTAATAGTTCAGGATGGCGATAGACGAACCAATCCAAACGTTCTTTGAGTTCATCAGCAACAGTAGCTTCCATCTGACTTAAATCAATTTTGGCGACCGGAAATAAGGGTATGATTCCTACCAACGACCTCAATTTAATAGATATATTCTGAGTAGGGTTGGTATGAATTTGTAAAAAGTCATAATAGAATCCATCCTCTTCATCCCAAAGTTTTACCTCTCCGTTAGAGGCGTGATCGATACTATTTAGAGAATCTGCGATAAATACGAAATGTTGGAAAAACTTACTGACAAAATGAGAATATTGCTTTTGGTTCTCTTCTGCCAGTATGAGTGCTAATTGCATCATATTAATACAATACATCCCCATCCAACTAGTGCCATCAGATTGTTTTAAGGTTATCGGATGCCCAATTTGTCTTTCGAAATCACCTAGATTACTTCGATTGATTACAGATATATTATCAAGACCCAGAAAACCACCTTCAAACAAATTAGAGCTATCGGTATCTTGTTGATTTGTCCACCAGGTAAAGTTCATGAGGCAATGTTCGAATATATCTTCGATAAACTTAGTGTCACCCGATCCTTTCATTTCTTTTTCGATCTCAAAAATAGTAAGTGCCGCCCATGCATGTAAGGGAGGATTTACATCACTAAATGCCCATTCATAAGCGGGTATAGCCCCATTGGGTGCCATATACCACTCATGTGCCAATGCGAGTAGTTGGTTTTTTGCAAATTGTAAGTCCAGTCTGGCAAAAACAACACATTGAAAACAAAGATCCCATGCGGCAAACCACGGGTATTCCCATGTGTCGGGCATAGAGATAATTGTGTTGGCATACATATGGCGCCATTCTTTGTTCCGTCCTCGGCCTGGGGGTGGTTTTGGCCCCGCGGGGTCTCCGTCTAGCCAATCTGCTACCACATAATTGTAATATTGTTTTCCCCATAGCATCCCAGCATAGGCTTGCCGCTGGATCATTTTTTGTTCGTCAGTAAGACTTGTAGGAGCTAAAGACTCGTAGAACTCGTCAGCTTCTTGCAGACGATTAGTAAAAACCACATCAAAATCAATAGAAAACGGGTCCGAAATAGATAAGTCCTGCGATAAGCGCAAACGGATTTCTTTGGTCTCATTAGAAGCCAGAGTCGTAGCGTATACCGCACTTGATTTTGTTCCTGTCAACGCAGGATTTATTGTATTGCTATTGGCTATGATATGATCATTGATTCCGTCCTTTGGGTAAGGAGTATTATTAGTGCTGCCCCAAAGTCTTTCATTGTTAGTTTCATTTTCTACAAAAAGCAGGTCATCAGGTTGTTCACAATAAAGCATCATATCTTTAGTAGTACTTTCTGAGATTGAAGATGCTTTTATCGTGGCAAAATTGTTAGAGCTTGTGCTCTTTTCACCCTTTAAAATGGGTTTTTCGGCATCCAGAAACCATGACCATGTGTTTCTAAACCAGAACGTTGGTAAGATATGAATTGGTGCTGCTTCAGGACCGTGATTAGTTACTTTTATTTTGATCAAAATATCCTGAGTATTCGATTTTGCATATTCTACCTGTACATCAAAATATCGATCTTCATTAAAAACTCCTGTATCCATAAGCTCATACTCAAAGGAATGCGGATCAGCTTTTCTTCTTCCGTTTTCGGTAACCAAATCATTGTACGGAAACGCTTTTTGTGGATATTTGTACAACCATTTCATATAACTATGTGTGGGTGTATTGTCTAGGTAGTAATAATATTCTTTTACATCTTCGCCATGGTTTCCTTCACCATTAGTTAATCCAAATAAACGCTCTTTAAGAATGGGATCTTGGCCATTCCAGAGTGCGATGGCAAAACATAATCGTTGTTCTGGATCAGAAATTCCTCCTAAACCATCTTCGCCCCATCGGTAGGCTCTGGATCTGGACTGATCATGAGAAAAATAATCCCATGCATTTCCTCCCTGACTATAGTCTTCTCGTACTGTCCCCCATTGTCGTTCTGATAGGTAAGGTCCCCAGTGCAACCACTCTTCGTGTGATTTTTTTTCGTTTGAATACTGACTCGTCATACGAGTAACTTCTATATTTTGACTCATATCGTAGTTAGTTTAGCCGTTTTTTTTGTAGTTGATATTGTTTCGTATTTTTCGATCTCATCATACACCTGAAGAATTTGACCAACACTCCATGCTTGTGCAATACAGCCCTTTGGAGCAAAAGGGGCATCACCATCAAAAATTTCACTGATCGTTCCTAAACCAACTCCTAACAGGTGATCTTCAAAAGGTTCTAAAAACCGTTGAATACTGGCCGTGTTCTTGTATACTTTGAGATATGCATGAATAAAAGGACCAATTAACCACGCCCAGACAGTACCTTGGTGATATGAACTGTCTCTGTGATATTGATCCCCTCTGTAAATGCCGATGTATTCTGATTCTGATGTAGCCAGCGATCGCAATCCATGAGAGGTCAGTAAGGTTTCTGAACAAATATCCACGATCTTTTTTTGCTGTTCTTCAGAGAGCGGACTTTCAGGAAGGGAGACTGCGAATAATTGATTGGGACGTAATAGCGTTTCATTGCCGTTGGGACCATCGAGTACATCAAAGCAATAGTCTTTTTCGTCATTCCAAAACCGTTCGAATCCCTTTTTGGTAGCATTGGCCATCGCAACATATTGATCCGTTGGTTCTCCTAGTATATCTGTAAACAACACCATGGCTTTAAGCGCATTGTACCAAAGGGCATTTACCTCAATAGGTTTCCCTATTCTTGGTGTAATTACTTTATCACCAACCTTGGCATCCATCCAAGTGAGCTGTATCCCATCTTGTCCTCCTCGCAGTAGATTGTCATTTGGATCAACCTGAATACCATATCGCGTTCCTTTAATATGCCAATCAATTATTTCTTGTAGTTTTGGATAGAGTCTGTGTACTAAGTTTTTGTCTTTAGTCGTCTCATAATAGGTGCGTATTGCCTGAAAAAACCATAATGTCGCATCAATAGTATTATACTCAGGAGTATCTGAGGCATTAGGAAAGCGATTAGGAAGCATTCCTTGATCGACATACTTGGCGAATGTTTCTAGAATAGGACCGGCATCTTTTGACCTACCTGTAGACAGGGCTAATCCTGGTAAACTAATCATTGTATCTCTGCCCCAATCTCCGAACCAATGATACCCAGCAATTATACTTTTTCCTGGGGTATCTGTACTTGATGTCGCTCTATTTACTACAAATTGATCTGCGGCAAGGACCAATTGCTGTATCCAATCAGGTTGTTCTTTTTTCTTGTTTCTACGAAGCTGTCGCCATTGATTTAAAATATACTCTTCTCGTTTTTTTTCGTTTTGATAAGATGTTGTGTTAAAATCGGTGTTTTCTTCGGCTGTTCCCAAAAATAATAGGGTTTGACCTTGCTGTATGGTGGTTTCAAAATCGGCGGCATGTATATGTGTATCATTGCTATTGAGCCCTCTTGTTACCTCGACGGGTAGTTGAAAGTCTTTGTATAGTTCATTTTTTGGGAATACATTTGCTCCCTGCATTTTTATGGTTAATGGTAATGAATCTGTATCTTGGGTAGTGATTTTAATTCCGTCTGAAATACTATCTATCGTTACTGGCCAAGGAAATTGCCCTGTGTTATGAAACGTGCGATTATTGACTAATGCAGATACCTTTAATGATACGGGCTCTTCTGCTGCCACTAATGTATAGGAGACGTATGTTGTATTTTTGCCATGCTCCATCCATATTCTTTTTTCGAAAATGGCATCTGCACAGGCATATCTCCAACAAGGGATTGTTCCTTCTAAGGTAAAACTTTCGATGTTTCTGTACCCTTCTGGAGCAACGGATCCAGAAATCCATCGATTTGTAGTCAAATCATAGTTTGTATTACGATAAGTAAGGACTTCGTCTAATTTTGTTAACATTAATTTTCTGTCTATAGGAGGATGAAGTGATGCCACCATCAAACCATGATATCCTCGGGTCATTGAACCCGCTATGGTGCCAGAACCATATCCGCCTATTCCATTTGTGATGATCCATTCTTTCTTTTCTGCTATAGACAAATTTCCAGTTGTCTCTCTTCCAAAATGTACACTCATGATTTTCTTATTTTAAGTCTGCAAAACTGTTATGAAATACGTTTACCTGCGAATTATCGCATAAGTAATATCCAGGTGTATAATACCCGGTTGTGGCAAAGTCTAATCGCCCATCTCCATTAAAATCACCAATCACTATTCTTGCGGCAGATGCAGAAGATACTCTCCATCGTTCAAAAAGTCCATTCTCGGCATCAATGGCTTTGTAATAATAGACACCTTGATGAGGTAAGGGGCCTTTGAGAGCTACTAAAAATTCATCGTCTCCATCTCCATCAAAATCTCCAGTGATAATATGATGTCCGGGACCTTGGGTTTTTGAGTCGAATTCTCCAAAAGTGTCAAGTATTGTTCTTTTCCATGGGTGATCCGTAAGATTTGTGCCAGGTTTCCTGGTATAGACAGTTACCAAATTTCCGTGAAACGGATCAATGGTTGCGATATATGCGTAGGGATCATCGCCAATTCGACCATAAGCAACATTACCGCAACCTCTAAACTGGCCTGCTTGACCAGTTTGATCTCCTTCTCCTATGGGAACAATTTTCCATTCTCCTATTTCGGTGTCAAAATAGAACCAGTTGATCCCTTCTTCACTAGCTAGAAGTACAGATTGATTGTCAGGGCCTGAGTAGCCTCCGAATTTGTTTTTTACAACTCCGTGAATCACTCTAAAATTGGCGTTATCAATAATTTGACCATTCCATTTTTCTAGAGATGTTGGATTTTCTGGAATATCAAAAAGAGTCATCGCTACAGGGTCATGTACACCTTCTCCGTAGGGTTTACATCCTACAACAGGAAGTGCCATAAGTTGTAGCTTATCAGTTTTTGTAAAATGCCCGACCTGTAGACGATGTGCAGCCATTAGATCAGTTATAAAATGTGATTTCCAATGGATGTCATCCCCATAGGTTCCGGGATTTTCTAACCAAGAAATTTTACCATCTTCGGGTCTGCACCAGAACATACAATTTCCATAGTTATGTGAAATTACTAAATCCTGAGTTCCGTTTCTAGTTACGTCACCTACTTCTATGGCTACGGGCAATGGAAAATCTGCAATTTCTCGCTTTTTCCATGAGGGATTCTCATACCATACTACTTTACCTACTGCCAATCCAGAGGTAACAATATCTAATTTTCCGTTTCCGTTAATATCAACAGCCTCTATCCAATAGCCATCATCTTGTTTGTCGGCAAGGGTTACTTTCGTAAAAAATGGTGTTTTGATCTCACCATCATTAAGATAGCTTAATACGTCTTTAGGTTGGTTATTCATAATGTATCGTTTAATTACGTTAATTTATTATTATACTTCTGAAATTTTAGGAGGATTTGCCCAAGTTCCATAACCTGGTGCTTTTGCTCCTGGGGGGTGAGAATCTATTGTGGGCCAGAGTAGGCCTTCTGTATAGGCTATTGAGGATACAACAAATGTTTGATCTTTTTCGGATTTACCATAAGCTTCTCTCCAAATATTTGGAAGTTGATACCAGCTACCTATAAACCACATTTTAATAATATTTCTAGTAATAGGTCCTAACTTATCGTTACTTAATAGGTGAATTCGTATTTGTTGCTCAAGTTGTTTTTGATCACTAGAAGCTTCGGTTTTTGCGGTATTAAATGCAACTAAAATCTCAGACATTGTTTGATCTCCTATGATATCAACGATGGTAGTATAGTATGCTTCGAGTTGACCTGTACCATGCAGCTGATAAGCAGAAAATGCGGTAAGCACAACAGAAAGGTCTAAAAAAACACTTAATTTTTCGTGATGCGTTTTCATAATTAATAGGTATTTGTGTAAAACCATTTACATGCTTCTTTTACATCTAAGATTAAAGAATAAATGGTGTGGTTATTAAACTAAATCGATCTCAAAAGTGGGAGCTCCTGTAGTTTTTTCTTTTTCATTAATAGGATTTCGCATTAATTGATAAGACATTTCCTTAATACGAAACATTCCTCCAACGGCACTGATAAGTTGGTCAGGTTTCCCGTTAAAGGAGTTAGTTAATTGTTTTAGAAAATTTTTATAAAAAAGATTAAAGTCTATTGCGGCTTTTTTTAATTCTAATACATTCTCAAAATCTTCTATTCGAGGATTACTTTGTATTGGGTATACAGCATCCCAATCAATAGGCATTGACTCACCACTTGGGTCATTAGGCTCATCACCTTTATGGTAATATTTGCCTAGTTTTATTTGCTGAAAGCGATAGTAATGAGAAAGTTCTCCTTCGTAATCAAAAATTCCCCCTTCATGTCCCTCTCCTTGTTCAGAAATTAATCGAATCGCAGCTAACGCTGATTTTTTATTATGTATAGGAATAATTTCTCCTCCTCCTGAGTAATAGTATTCTGGTGTTATTTGTTTGTCAGGGTCACCAACAAATACGTTTTTTTCTCCCAGTTCTTCAGTGAGTTTTGTAATTCCTTCACCAATTGCTTTATAAAATTCTCCTATGCTATAGAAGTGTAACTCATCACCTTCTGCTGACTTAAATGTTGGAATTAACATTTTTTTGGTTCTTTGTGTTTTGAGAAGTCCCAAATTTGATGTTGCGTTATTTTTTTTAGAATTGGTGGGTAAGGGTGGTCGTTCGATGTTCAGAAAAGTGTCAATGGTCTCTAATGAGAATTTGCCCAAGCCTACCTCAAAATCGGTTTCACCATTAGGTAGATAGGTGGGGTATGAAGGAACAAATCCTTTTTGGGTAAGGTCTGGTGTTCCTCCTATGGCGTTCATAAGGTTAGCGGCCAGTGTCAAATGAAGCATTTCTTCAATTGCTACAACGCGCATCACATCATAAGCATCTTTATTGGTGCCTGGATGGATGGAATACATGGCTGTAAGATAAGGAGGAATGGTTGCATGTTCTAACTGTATAGCAGTAGCTACATAAAACTGTAGGTCTTCTACGGTTTTTATTGGATGTAAGTGCATTGTAAAGTTTTTAGAGTTGGTTACTAATTTGTTTTGAAGAGTGTAGGTGTTTTAAATCCTCTAGAATAGCGTCAACACTCTTAAAACATAGGGCCGCCAGAGTTAATGTGGTATTCGATGTTCCAATAGTTGGCATACTGCCGGCTCCTACCAGATAGAGGTTCGAATGATCCCACGACTTTTGCTTCGCATCTACTACAGAATTAGTAGCATCGGTTCCCATAATGTGTGTTCCGGCAAGATGATTCCCTCCTCTGATTGCATATCCTTCTCCTTTGTATTTTACATACCCATAGTCATCAGTGCCATAAACAGAATAATCTTCGGCGCCCAATCTCTGAAAAATTTGCCTAGACATTTGCCGAGCATAGGCAATTCCTTTCATAGTATACTCAGGAATTTGCATCGTTACAATGGGTCTTGGGTTTCCTAATTGGTCTACATATTTAGGATTGACTGTGATTCTATTGCATGGATCTGGCATCATTTCAACCATATTGGCTAACAGAAGTTGCTTAGAAATCTGATGTACTAATTCATTTCGCAGATCTTTACCAAATTTATTCTTATTATCGACAATATCTTCAAGGTTAGTGGTAGGTGAGCCGGTAGCCCAACCCCAACCGTCATTATGTATGTCTACGGCAAATGCGGCCTGTTCTGTTCTAAAATCACCATTTCTGATGTCACTAATCCCCGAAGTACAAATGGTCCCTCGTGTAGTACCTGCAATTTCTGGCAAAAGACCCCAGGTTAGTAAATAAGGATGATCCATGAGATTACGCCCCATCAGGTCGCTGCTACTATTAAGTCCTGAAGCTAACATTAGTCTTGCATTCTCTACAGCATTTGCAGCAAGTACAAATAGTTTTGCAGTTATAGTTTCTGAAGTATATTCTTTCGAGTCTAAGTCTTTATAGGATTTACAGACGATTGCTGATACTTTTTGGGTAACGGGATCAATAACCACGCGAGATGCCACGGTTCGTGTAAGAATATCTACACAACCACTTTCTAATGCCTGAGCTAGTGTTTTACGTGCATCATATTTGGCCTGTACAGGACATATAGGAGTACAATTATTATTTCCTTGACAGCGTTCCCCTTCTTCTGCCTGATGCTGGCTAACTGCTCCAACAGGTCTAAAAAGTTCTCCGTTATTGAATTTTTTATAATCCTCATTCGGAATGCCGTTTCTGCCTTGTGGAAAGGTTCGTATTTTTAAAGAACGTATTTCTCCTGCAATATTAATTTTGGTTCCATTTACTTTTTTAGCAACACATTGATCCAGATAGGACGGGGGCATTTCTTGCATCGGGAATACATACCCATCTTCATATGCTTTTTCATTTGAAAATGTCTGACTAGATACATCTCCAGAAACGCCCATTTCAAATTCTGCCTTGCGGTAATATGGCATAAGCTCCTCGTATTTTAATGGCCAATCTAGCCCGCGACCATATCTAGTGAGAATATTAAAATCCTCTGGGAGCATTCTCGGAGTCTTTGATTCGAAATGCATAGTGGTACCGCCTACAACTCTAGAATAGGTAAAATCACTTATAAAAGGACCATTTTGCACCAAATAACTGTCGGTATTTGGTTTTCCGGATTCGAGTTTTTTTACATCAACACTCCTTGGCATAGGAGCGTTGGGGTTTCTTTTGTATGGTGCATTATTGTCTTTGGATACTGCAGAATAAAAATTATTCAAGTATTTTTCATATCCCGAAAGAGTAAGATCTTTACCAGGACCTGCTTCTAGGATAAGAATATCATATCCTTTTTTACTAAGTTCTTTGGCAATAATAGATCCGCTAATTCCTGAGCCTACAATAACCACATCGTAGTTTTTAGCAAACGCGGTTTTGTGGTCTACAATTCTATTTTTGTGACGCATATAGTTAATAGTTGGTTATTAGTTCTTCTAAAGCTATAAAGAGTTTTTCAAAAAAAAAAGAATAAACATAGTTTTAATATTTTTCTTGCTTTGTACTTGTATATAATTAAAAATCAATATTTTAAATGTTTGTTTTTTAAAAAATAATTTGAAAAAAGTTTAGAATTTAGAAGAAATTTATTTTTAATTTTTTTAACTTAAAAAAATGAAATAATAAGTAATCACACCTTTTTTCTAAAACTAATATCCATGGATTTTAACCACTCTTTTACCGTAACTAGTATAGATCTTCCGGGCCAAATTACTGATAAGCAATTAGGAAATGCTTTTGGTTGTTCTGGTCAAAACTATTCGCCACAGCTTACCTGGAAAAATGCACCAAAGAGTACCAAAGCTTTTGCTATTACGATGTATGATCAAGATGCCCCAACAGGAAGTGGTTTTTGGCATTGGGTAGTTTATAATATTCCGAATAGCGAAAATTCTATTGAAGCCAATTCGGGAACTACTTCAGAAAACAAATTACCTGCAGGAGCAGAGCATGGTACTAATGATGCAGGAATTAGAGGATATGTGGGGCCATGCCCACAACCCAATACCTTACATACTTATTTAATAACGGTGTATGCTTTGAAGTCCCCTATTGTTGTAGATGATTCTGCCTGCGCCGCATGGATCGGTTTTATGCTTAATGCAAATGTTATAACCAAGGCCTCTCTTGTAGCTTATGGGCAAGGGTGAGAATGTGGTAATGCTTATTATAGTAAAGTAAAGATAATAGGATCTATGTAGTTATAAGTATGTGTCTTCATCTGATTTAATTTTTGCCGTTTCCATCTCAACAAGAAATTGTTGAAATATATATAGTGATAGTATTTGAGTTATATTAATAAGCGTAGTGAAGATATTATCATAATAAAACAGTTCATTTATAGGTAGTAAAGATGTAAGAAATATAAATAAGGAAGCCACTATCAAAAGTTTAATTCCTCCTCTGTATATATCGCTGATGTAAATCAAATAACAAATTATGATGTAGATTATTAAACTTCCTATGCTTAATACTATATAAGGGATAACGTCTTGTATAAAGTCAAATACGAGTTTAGAGATAGAGTAGATAAGATAGATTATTAAAATAGTGCTAACAACTATGGGGACAGAAAATAGTGTTCGGGTCTTTATTCTCTTAGGGAGCATATATTTTACTAAAACAATAATTGATAAAAAGTAGTATACACTGCTGAGAACACAAATATGAATGAAGTATTTTTTGAAATTAATATAAATTAAAGTATCACAAAATATGATTACTACCAAACTAGTTATATACCAAAAATTCATCTTCTCGGTTTGCTTTTTATAAATAAAACCTAAAAAAATAAATACAAAAGGTAGTACGTAGCATAGTGCATTTCTTTCATAAAACAGAGCGATTGTAATTGCTGTTATAGATGAAAGATAAAATAGGGCTTGTGTGTAGTGAATATTCTTTAAAAATTTCAAAGACAAGTTATTCTTTATTAGGGGTTGACATCATTTTGGTAAAAGATACTAAAAAAGAAGTTTGAATTCTGTACTATCAGGTGTAAATGTATAAAAATCAGCTGGTTTTAGTTTAGTAAGTGCCAGAAATTAACTTTTTTGGTGTTGATAAAGCCTTTTGATAAGGTAGTCTCTAGGTAATAGGGTCAGGAGAAATAATGTAGTAAGAAGTTTAGTATGTGTCACAAATATTTTTCTGAGTCAGATTGATTTTTAGTAGGTTCATTCTCGATCAAGAACCTCATAAAAAGATACAGTCCTATGATATGCATGGCTATTATGAGCACCGTAAAGATTCGAAAATTAATTGATATTTCATTGATAGGTGTCATAGCGTGAACAAACATCCAAATATACGCAGCTATCAAAAGTTTAATGCCGCTTTTATATACCTCTGTTTTGTATAATACAAAAGAAACAATTACATATAACATTAAGCCAACCACACTAAGTAAAGAAAACCCAATATATGGTAGAATAAAATCAAAAATTAAATCAACTACAGCATAAATCAGATATAAAATTAACAGCGTTGCGATTATAAGTGAAAAAGAAAAGAAATTCGTTCTTTTAATTTTTTTGAAATCTATATAATCTATTAGGGAAATAACAGATAGAAAATGATACAGGGTAATTAGTATATTGATAGAAAGAAAGTACTTTATAAAATCAATATAAATTAAAACATTACAAACTGACATGGTTATAAGACTGCCTAAGTACCAAAAGTTGATATTTTTGTCGTTTTTGATGTAAAGCGCACCAATAGAGGTAATGGTTGCAGGTATAGCGAACATTAAGAGCTTTTTATCAAAAAAAATAGCTATTATAATTACAGAAACTGAAAAAAAGTAAAATATTAAGTTAGCAAGTCCAATGTTTTTTAAATATTTCAACCTCAAATAACTATTTTGATTTTCTAAAATTGTTTACTCTTGGCATAAGATAGTGAAAATTTCATGTATGGGCTATTCTTTGCCCTTTTATACATGGGTCAAAGGTAATTTTCTCGATTAGTCTTTACTACTTTCGGTTCTGTTTCTAACAAAAATTTCATAAAAACATATATGTCTAATATCTGTATCGTGATGATAAATATGTCTAGAATATGATCATGATAAAATAATTCATTGATAGGGATTATAGAGTGAATAAACATCCATGCGCATGCAGTTACTATAAGCTTTATTCTTCCTTTGTAAATATCCATGCTGTAAACGAGATAAGAAATGCCAGAGTAGACCAATAATCCAGTAATGCTTACGATAACAAAAGGAATGATATCTTTTATAAAAGGGAGGGTTAAGTCGAAAACGGCATATACAAGATAGGAGATTAAACCAAGTGTAATAACCATTGAAAAAGAAAATAATGAACTTATTTTTACCTTGTGTAATATTAGAAAAGGTTTTAAAATCAAAATTCTTAATACAAAAGTGCTAATAGTCAATGAGCTTACAAAAGGGAAATACGTAGTGAAATTTATGAAAAATAATGTGTGGCCAGTAGTAACTACAGCTATACTTAGTAAAAATAATAGATTAACTTTTTTAACATATTTTATATAAATAGTGTATATAAAAAAAATCACAAACGGAAACACGTAGATAAGATTTTTTTTTTCGGAAAAGGCAACAGTTAGAATTACTATTATGGAAGAAAGATAAAATAATAGATATAGAATGTTGATATTTTTTAGATACCTACTCAGAAAAAATTTTTAAATCATGGTTGATAAAAATATGCTATAAAATATACTAAAAAATAATGAAAAGAGATTGGTAAAAAGGGATCATTCCAAAAAGTTGTGGTTAGA
>NZ_JACC01000015.1:0-122500 GCF_000520955.1 Aquimarina pacifica
TAACTTACACAGTTAATGAGATACTACCTTAAACCCGCCGGTATTCGTTTACACGGCATATAAGATACTACCCAAAAAATATTGGATAGCGCCTTATTTTACTTATACGCATAATCACAATACGTCTAATTCTTTTTCTTACCCAAGGATACTTTATAGTTATCTATGCTACCTTTGATTTTTAAATTAAGATACTTTGTTTTTTTGGTAGTATCTATTTCTACAATTTGATCTTCTTGCTCCTCACTAATCACCGTTTCCTTCTTGTTACCAAACAATTTTCCCCAAGCAGCTTTTCTTACAGTCTTCCAAGGAATACGTAAATAATAATCAATATTTTGATTATGATCATGCGTACCGGACAATTCTATATGGCCCAAAGTAGATTCGATAGTCATAGCAGGAATATGAATCTTCCCTTTCTTTATAGCTAAGTTATTTTGTAAAGTGTCAAACCGAATGTTCTGAAGGTTTTTGTCTCCCATATACTCTGAAAGTGCTAACATTGGATCGTAATTTTTTAATCTTCCATTTAGCACTTTTACTTCCATTTCTATATTAGATTGATCCAGATCAGGAACCATATCTGGGTATACTCTAATTTTACCTTTAATTCTAGAGGTAAGCTTACCTTGTAAGTTTTCTGAAACAAGGTGGTCTTGTCCAAAGTTTTCGAATTTGAATAGTAATTTATCTAAATCAACATTATTCATCACCAAATCCGGTCGCATATAGATATGTTTTGGATCGCTACCATTAAAATATCCACCTAATTTAATATTTCCTCCCGCCGCATCCATATGTAAGGTGTCTATATAAATGTAGTGATTAGGGGTTGTTCGTAAATCTGCTTTGATATTTTGAAGATCTATTCTGTGGTAAATAAAGTGGGCGATATCTGCCTTAAATTGCATATCTGTAAAAGGCAATTCATACAAATTGAATGCATTTGCATGTTCTTTTACATCTGCGGTTTTTGAAGTTATAACTTCTGTGGGTTTTGGCGGACTTAAATCAAAATTAAAAAGTGCGTCAAAGTCGATATAATTTGCCTTTAATTCTAGGTAATTATCTCTTTTCTTTATTTGTGGATCATCTCCCAAATAGTAGTTTAGATCGAAATTAAAGTTAGTAGTTCCTATTTCACCATGAAAGTCTTTTATTACCAAGTGTTCCTCTTCGTAATGTATGTTTCCTCTAAAATTATCAAAGCGAAGCGGATGCAATTTCATTTTTGTATTTAACTTGTCTAAAGCCAGATCGATAGAGTGTAAAGAAGAATCTTTATAATGCATACTAGATGCAACATGCAATGCCAAATTATCAAACGTTTCATGTCGATATTCTGTTGGAACATAATTTTCGCCCTTATACGAAAAGACATCTTCTAATCTTAATTTGTTCGAAGTGAGGTTAATATCTAAATTTACATCTCCGTTCAGTTGCGGTTTCATCCAAAAAGCATAATCATGTATTAGCCCATCAAAATGAAAATCACTATCATCTATATACCCTGTAAAATCTATTATTTCCAAGTCTTTATCATCTATCAACACATCGGCATGAAAATCATGAAGTTTATGCGGATAATGCTTCAAGTCTGCATATAAACTATCAATAAAAAATTCTCCTTTTGGTAAATATTCAGATTCTGTAAAATCTTTTGCAGAAGCTTTAAAAGAAAGGCCTAAACTCAAGTCTTTTATTTGCTCATCGAAACCATTTTGGATAGTATCCTGTTTTGAAAATCGGGTTAATTCTTTGATATCTATGTTTTTAGAGGTGATGTCTAAATGAGCTTCTACAGGGATGTTCGTATGATGTACAATAGAAGGTAAGTCTGATAGAAAACCATTTATAGATAGATCTGAATTTCCTATAGATAGTTCAAACTTGTTAAGAGATGCTTCTTTGCCATTCATCACTAAATGTATATTCAAATCGTGTAAGGGAGCGGGAAGTTCTTCTGTCACTAAACTCAAGTCTTTTACAATCAATTCTGTAAAGTAAGATTGATTGAGTTTTTGTAATGCTTTTTCAGGTTTTTCAATATCAATAATATCATGAAAATTCATTTTCAAGGATACTTGCCCTGAGACATCCTGAACTTGCTCTAATTCAAAAAAGTCGGTTATAAAATTGAGGTTGAAATTCGAGTTGATTTTCATATCCACTTCTGGGGATTCAAAATTCTTAACAAAAATCGAACCTTCAAACTCACCTTTTTCTAAAGACGCCGTCATATCGGTTAAAGAAAACTCCATGGTACTAGCGTCTCTATTCTCTCCATTAGTAAAATGCCCATTAAATCCCATATTATCAATCTTTTTGGCTCTTTCAGTATTTTCTAAAAAGGCTTTCCCAGCTCCAAAATGAGCATTGATAAACGGTCTATTTCCTTTGTTTGCTGGTCCTCGGATACTGGCGTTAAAATAGATTTCACCGGCATTTTTATATTTCTCTAATACGGGTATTACATCCGCTGGAGCAAAAGCTATAAGCATATCAAAATTAGGCTTTGTTCCTTTTATAGAAAGGTCAAGGTCTACATCATTCTTTGTATCTATAGTTCCTTCTAACTCAAAATCACCATTTTCCATGATAATACCTGAAGGCTCTATGTCGAGAATGCCAGTATGTTCATTAAATACTACATCTGTATGAACTTCAAAATGCTTTTTATGGATGAATGTTGTATCTCCATCTTTTATCACATTTAATTCAAAATCAGTATCTATGTGCCCAGCGATAATACTATCTTTTTGACTAAAACCGCCTATACCAGTGTATATAAATTTTTCGACATCAGTATTAGTAGCTTCATCTAAAGTGTGAATATCTAAATTTTTGAATTTAATTTTTTTTAAATGAATATTAGTAGAAGGTGTCTCTGTTTCAGAAGTGCTTGCCAATGAGTTTTGAATATTAGTAGTGTTATTTTCATGAATAACAATATTAAAAACGCCTTCCTCGATTACAACAGATTGAATGTCATAGTTTTTATTGATAATATCCCATAGGTTAAAACCTACGTATATATCTTTTACATCCATTATGATGGGGGCATCGTCTTCTTTTGTTTCAAAAATTTTTACATCATTAACTTTTATGGATATATACGGAAAGTTGGCAAAAAGTGATAATTTACTTTCACCCACGCCTATAAGACCTTTATGTTCTTTGTTTAGTTTTGCAATCTCCTCCTTAATAATTTCGGATTGGTTACTCTGAATGTATAGTATTAAACCTCCTACTAATAAAAGAGGAACAATAATTAGTAGGACTAAAATTCGTTTCCAGAATTTTTTAATTTTCACAGGAGAAATTTTTAGAGTTAGAAAAGGTGCGCAACTCTAAAAGTAACGAATTCGAATGAAAAATCTTATTTTATAGTATGATTTAGTTTTTGGAGTAACCGTATTGTTGATTAGCTATTTTAGAGTTTTAATGATCTAGAATGCAAAAAGTCACTTCTTGATAAAATATTTAAGTACTCAGTTGATTTAGAGAATCCTTTTGACTTTAATATATTCTGATGCAGGGGTGGAAGCATCGTGTGTTTTTGTAGTGTGGTGCTACTCACGAACTTTTGGCTTGGTACTGACTTTTATTTTATGTTTATGCGTTCCTTTTGTCACTTCAGCCGCCTATTTCGTACATGAGTGGTGACGTACTTTAGATCTATTCGGCTTTAATTCCTATTGTGTTGAATTCATCAATAACTTTACACCTAGCAAAACATAATAGAGTTAATAGTGTTATTATACGTTAGGAATTTCTGCGCATTATTCGATACGTTCTATATTCAAATAATTTCCACAGTCTTTTCAAAAAATAAGATTGTTTGAATCAAATCTATGACTAATTTCTAGTTTAAATAGATGATACATGATTTATTCAATAACTCGATAAGCTTCAAAGGTCTTGAATAAAAAACTTTTATAAGCACGTATATAACAAACATTAGTGTTATCTGGATCAATCCATACTTTTACGGTATATGTTTTTCCGCTATCAGCATTATAGATAGTTCCACCAGAAAGCACACCATCTTCATATTTTAATTGGTCCAAAATAATCATATTAATTAGAGGACGTTTTTGAAGTTCTTTAATAGGATTTTTGTTGTCTAGTCCGTTAAGATTGGATTGCGGGTTTTTAGTACGCTTATGTATTTTTCCGTAAAATACATTTTCGTGTTCGTAAATTTCTATAATAGACCCTCCTTTGATTTCCCATTTTCCGATGTAGGTGTCAGAAGTAACCGAAACATTAATAAATAGGAATGATATTGCAATAAGTATAGTAACCTTCATTAGCATAAACTTATTGAATTTAATTCATTAATCTTAATAAAAACTTAAATTATTGGTGTCAATCGTATCAATCTATTTCAAAAAATGACGTTTTAACTGGGGTATAAGAGAAATGTAGAAATAATATTTTATAAAACAACCCTTTATAATTCTAGAATTATAAAGGGTTGTTGTTTTGTTTTTTAGTTATTTACACAGTGGAGTGATTAACAAGAAAATTGTTTTTCACTTATAAAGGACATTGTCCTCCGTCTGTAATAGTCCAACTAGTTGAACTTACTAAATTAGCTCTTGCAGTTGTCCCTGAACAATATATCGAATTACCACCATCAAATGAAAGATCGCTTTGCCTTGCTTGTCCTGCAAAACTAATTAGTATTTTATCATAAGTTAATGTCGGTAGGGTAACACCAGAAAACATGCCAGTAAAATTTGTCACTTTACTGATTTCCCAATTATCAGTATCGGGATTTGCATTAACTGCTTCATAGAACATATAACCCATAGTAGTTACATTGCTCGTATCCCAATTACTGGTATCAGGATTGGCAAAAGGAGCTCCTCTAAACATATAATAAAATTGAGTTGCACTGCTTGTATCCCAGTTAGTTGTATTTGGCTCTGCAACTAATGCATTATAGAACATATATGACATATCTGTTACCTTGCTTGTATCCCATCCACTTACGTCGGGATTAGCTATAGTAGTCCCGCCAAACATAAACCTCATACTTGTTACGTTACTTGTATCCCAATTACTTACATCAGGATTAGCAATCTCAGTTGCTCCAAACATATATCCCATATTGGTGACATTACTTGTGTCCCAATTACTTACATCCGGGTTTGCATTATCTGCATTATAGAACATGAAGTACATATTGGTTACCTTACTCGTATCCCAATTGCTTACATCAGGATTACCGCTGATACCACTGAACATTCTAGACATATCTCTTACATTGCTTGTATCCCAATTGCTTACATCAGGATTAGCCATATTTGCATAATAAAACATGCGACTCATATTAGTGATATTACTCATATCCCAATTACTTACATCAGGATTTGCTTTATCGGCTTGTTGAAACATCTTTTCTGTACTTATTGCCTGAGAAAGATCTGGTTGATCTGTTGCAAGGATTTCCATATTAACACAGTAGTTAAAAGCATTTGCTAACGAAAGCCATTTGTTGGTACCCCATTGATTAAGTTCAATTAAATTTTCTACATCTTCTTCATCTTCTTCATCTTCTTGATGATTTAGAGCAGGAAATGTACCCGTGATACGTATAGTGTGCGGACCATCATCTTCAAATCTATGATAGGTAGCTGTGGTTATTCCTGATTCATCGACAACACCATCATTATCCCAATCTACAGCATAATTGTATTCATATGATGTGTTTATAGGTATGTAAACATATGTTCCTGTCCAGGTTGTAATAAATTCTGTGCCAGCTATCGTTTGATCTGTAAAAGTAATAGTAACCGTAAATTCTTGGGTATCTCCATTTTCTGCAGTAATTGTATAGGTTACCGGTTCACTAAAATCTTGTGGAGTATTAATAGCAGGCGAAATAAAAGCACCCATATAATCAATAGTAGGGATCAATTTTGTAATATCTGTACCTACCAAAACTTCAATATTTACTTCATTGTTTTCTATAGTTGCCGTTCGGTCTCCTACAGTAAAAGAGACTAAGTCATTCGCATCAGGACCTGTTATTTGAAGGAACATTTTTCCACTAATACTAGAATCACTCTCAGAAGTAGCAGTTAGTTCTACAATACCAGCAGCGATGCCAGTCACAAGTCCCGTTTCGTCAATAGTAGCTTTTTCGTCATTGCTACTGCTCCAGATAACATTTTGATTGGCTGTATTTGCAGGAGTAAAAGTTGCTGTTAATTGTAATGTAGCGTCTTTGACTATTGATGTAGTTTCTGCGGTTACTTCTATAGCAATTGTATCTGTATTTGAGTTATCTCCTGAATCATCACTACAGGATGCCATTACTAGTATTAGCAAAGCAAAGTAGATGCTTAGTGGCTTGAATTGTTTCATTTTTTTATTTTTTATTTTTTATTTTTTCTAAAAGAGAACATTTGTAATTGGTTCTTCTTTATATTATCATCATTTAGTTAAAATTAATTTAAAAACATGATCCGCCATCTGTAATGGTCCATAGTGTTGTACTTATTAGATTTGCTCTTGCCGTTGATCCTGAACAGTAAATAGAGTTACCGCCATGAAAAGAGACATTACTTTGTCGTGCCTGATCCTCAAAGTTAATTAACATTTTGTCATAACTAATTGTGGGTAGTGTTACCCCAAAGAACATATTGAACATAGTAGTTACATTACCAATTACCCAATTATCTGTATTTGGATTGGCACTCAGTGCTTCATAAAACATATAATCCATTCGAGTTACATTACTGGTGTCCCAATCAGTAGTATCAGGATTGGCAAGAGGAGCTCCTCTGAAAGTATATCGAAATGTAGTTACTTCGCTTGTGTCCCAATTTGTTGTATTCGGTTCTGCAACTAAGGCATTATAAAACATAAAGGACATATTCGTTACATTACTAGTGTCCCATCCACTTACATCTGGATTAGCTACAGCAGTTCCACCAAACATATATAGCATGGAAGTTACCTTACTGGTATCCCAATCACTTACATCAGGATTTGCTATGTCTGCTAAACCAAACATATATCCCATATCGGTAACGTTACTGGTGTCCCACTCACTTACGTCAGGATTTGCAGCATCTGCATTATAAAACATAAAATACATATTGGCAACGTTACTGGTGTCCCAATTACTTACATCAGGATTAGCAATAGTTGTATTTCTAAAAAGATGAGACATGTCTGTTGCATTACTGGTATCCCAATTACTTACATCTGGATTTGCGCCGGTTGCATACATAAACATTCCGGACAAAATTTCAATATTACTGACATCCCAATTACTCACATCAGGATTTGCAAGCTCCGCATAAGAAAACATTCTGTAAACACTTATAGCTTCGGACAGGTCAGGGACATCCGTTGCCAAAATTTCTAAATTAGGACATCTATTAAATGCATTGGCAAATGATAACCATTTTCCTGTTCCCCATTGATTAAGTTCTATCAAATCCTCTGAGCCACCATCATCATCATACGGATCTTCATGATTTATAGCAGGAAAAGTACCACTAATACGAATTGTATGAGGTCCTTCATCATTGTATGTGTGAGAAGCTTCACCCGTAATTCCTGATTCATCTACAATACCATCATTGTCCCAATCTACACCATAATTATATTGGTATGCATCTTGTATAGGGATTACAACGGTTGTACCAGTCCAGGTTGTTATAAATTCTGAACCAGGAACCATAGCATCTGTAAAAGTTATACTTACTGTAAATTCTTGTGTATCTCCATTCTCTGCGGTAACAGTATATGTTACTGGTTCAGAGAAATCTTGTTCTATACCACTAGCAGGAGTAATAAATAGTCCACTATGTTCAATAATTGGTGTTAATTTGGAAATATCTGTGTCTGTCAGAACTTCGATGGCTATTTGACCATCTGTAATGGTAGCCGTTCTTTCGGCAATCGTAAAGGTTGTAATTTCTTTAGAATCTGCCCCAGTTACTGCAATGGATATACTACCGTTTATATTGGCATTTCCGTCTATTGTACCCGTAAGTTCTACAATCCCAGATTCTATACCTGTTACTAAGCCAGTCTCACTTATTGAGGCGAGCGATTCATCACTTGTTGTCCAAATTACATTTTCTGCAGGTGTATCAGAAGAGCCCAGAGTTGCTGTTAATTGTACCGTAGCATCTTTTGCTATAATTGTAGTTTCTGCGGTTACATTCAAAACGTTACCTCCTCCATCTGATACTACTTCTAAAATATTATCCTTTGTACAAGAAGTGATTAATAAAAGTAGCATACCAAAATATATGCTTAGCGATTTGAAGTGTTTCATTTTTTTTAATTTATTGATATATACAAAGCTCTACAAGTAGAATTTATTTTTTGTTAAAATAACAAAAAAAAACTCTAAAAAAATCTGAATGTTAGGTATTATTAGTAAAGATTTTAGGTCTTACGACAACTTTTTGGTTCTAATAATATGTTATTTTTGTTTTATTATATTTAAAAATCTGATTTACAGTGTTTTATTTTGTTTTTGTTTGATTATAGATTTTAGTTTGCCTACTCCATTTAAAATGTTAATTTTTCCCTAATCATTATTTTATAACCGCCTATAAGTTCGGTTTTGATTTATTAAGTTTTAAAAATACTTTTAGAACTTATCTTTTTTATTTTGATTTAAAACTGTCATTTAATCATAAATCAAAAACATAATTTATTAGTATTTTAATAGAAAACTAAAATACTAATAAAAAGTTAAAATTGTTAATTGAGCTTCCTCTCATTAAACAATATGTAAAGATTATATTATGTTAAGTATTTGTACAACAGTTTTATAGGTGATCTTCTTTTTAATTAACACTATAAAGTGTTAAGGGTTTGAAAAACAACGTTAATTTATTGTTTTTAGTATTAAGGTGATATTGTTTTTTTTGCAATTTTATTTAGATCTCTTAATATGAATACAAAGATGTACACACTTTATAGTTATATATAAAAAACGAAATCCCTGATATTACTAAAACATAGTAAGAATATCAGGGATTTAAACGGTAAGTGGATATAATTTTATTGAGGAAATTATTTAAGTTCTCCAACCATATCTTCTGGTTTAACCCATTCTTCAAATTCTTGCTCGCTAACGAATCCTAAAGAAACTGCTTCATGTTTTAGTGTTGTACCATTTTGATGTGCGGTATTCGCTATTTCTGCAGCTTTGTAGTATCCTATTTTAGTATTTAATGCTGTAACAAGCATTAAAGAATTATTTAATAGTTCTGTAATACGTTTTTGGTTGGGTTCTATACCTTGCGCACAATGTTCATCAAAAGAAACACATGCATCACCAAGTAACTGTGCACTTTGTAATAGATTAGCGGCCATAACAGGTTTAAATACATTCAATTCGAAGTGTCCCTGCATACCACCAACATTGATAGCAACATCATTACCAAGTACTTGAGCGCATACCATTGTCAAAGCTTCACATTGTGTTGGGTTTACTTTACCAGGCATGATTGAACTTCCTGGTTCGTTTGCCGGAATTATCAGTTCTCCAATCCCACTTCTAGGTCCAGAAGCAAGCATGCGAATATCATTTCCTATTTTGTTAAGAGAAACAGCAAGTTGTTTTAATGCCCCATGAGTTTCTACTAATGCATCATGAGCGGCAAGAGCTTCAAATTTATTTTCTGCCGTTATAAATGGTAAACTGGTAAATTGAGCAATAAATTCTGATACACGCTTGGCATATCCTTTGGGAGTATTAAGTCCCGTTCCTACTGCAGTACCACCTAAAGCCATTTCTGCAAGATGTGGTAATGTGTTTTCTAAGGCTTTAAGTCCATGATCTAATTGAGAGACATAGCCAGATAATTCTTGTCCTATAGTTAAAGGTGTTGCATCCATAAAATGGGTGCGTCCAATTTTTACAACATCTTTAAAATCTTCTGATTTTTTCTTTAATGTATCTCTAAGTTTAGTAATCCCAGGAATTGTTACTTCGACAATCTTTTTATATGCTGCAATATGCATTCCTGTAGGGAACGTATCATTAGAAGATTGAGACTTGTTGACATCGTCATTCGGTTGTATTGTCTTTTCACCTTCACCAATAGTCTTACCAGCTAATTGATGCGCTCTATTGGCAATCACCTCATTAACGTTCATATTACTTTGCGTGCCAGATCCTGTTTGCCAGATTACTAGTGGAAATTGATCATCATGCTTTCCTGCAAGAATTTCATCACATACTTTTGCAATAAGATCTCTTTTTTCTATTGCAAGAACTCCTAGCTCGCAGTTTGTAAAAGCTGCAGCTTTTTTAAGGTATGCAAATCCATAAATAATCTCTAACGGCATAGATGCAGCTGCCCCTATCTTAAAGTTATTTCTAGAACGTTCTGTTTGAGCTCCCCAAAGCTTATCAGAAGGCACTTTTACCTCGCCCATTGTATCCTTTTCTATTCTGTAGTCCATAATTAGGTATGATGATTTATTTTTTAAAGAGTGCAAATTTAAGCATTTGTCTTGCTATTTCTGAATAAAGAACCCACTTTTTGAAGTTTAGAATATATTCGTAATAGAATTTATAAATAAATTAAATTTCTATGAGGACAAATACATAAGACTTATTATCTTTGTCAAAATTGAAAATTAGAATAATAATATGTTTGAATTTGATCAGTATCTAGGTTTTTTAGCATTTTTAACCATTCTTACCATAGGATTTTGGTTAATGATCTTTTTATTAACTTTTGTAGTTCCTTATTGGATTATTGGTGCGAATATTGAAAATTTTAAATTAAGAAAAGAAGCTAAACGTAAGGCTAAAGAACAATCTTAGTATATAGCTGATCATACAATTATATAAAATCACAAAAAGGAGGTCATTTGATCTCCTTTTTGTGATTTTATTACTTTCGGTAAATTTTTAATTGTAGTAATTACAGGTGTTATTTCATTTTTAGTTTAATAACCAGTAAGCTTAAATAATTTTATATTGTAGTTGTTTATCAAGAACGCAGGGTTTTTGATATAGCAGTATTAAAAAGTGTTACAGCTAAAACGTATTGGTTAGAGATGTTTTATTCATAATTAACCACTATTCAAAACTATCATCTTCGTTATCTCTTTGTTGTCTTTGCCTTTTCTTCTTTTGATTAAATCTATATGTAAATGACAAAATAAAGTTACGTTCCCTACGCTGATACTCGCTGTACGAGGTGAATGTTTCCGTTGTAGAAATGCTTTGTCTTTTTCTTGTATTAAAAACGTCATTGACGTTAAATGTTAATGATGCTTTTTCATTAAATAAGTCTTTACTAAATGCTAGGTTCATACTGAATATTCCATCGGTTTTTGTTTGAGCATTTTCATTAGGTCCTCTGTAGTTGATACTTGTTTGCCAATCAATTTTGGCAGGCAAAGAAACCTTATTGTTCAAACGTGCTGACCATGAAAAAATATCGGCATCAAAGTTTTCGTCCTCATAGGTGCCTCGTATGCTATTTTGAAAAGCATTAAAATCACTATTAATTCTCCATTTTCTTGATGGATTATAGCTTAATGCTAATTCAAATCCATATCTGTAAGAATTTGAGAGGTTTACTGGGGTTCTTCGGATCACAGGAACGATAGTACCTTCATTATTTTCGTCGGCACCAATAATTGCGGTATCACCTGTGTCTTCGGAGATAAAGGTAAATACCTGAGTTGAATTACTATAATAAATAGAAGAACTCAAAGTGAATTTCTTACTTTTATTTAGATATCCTAAGTCAAAGGTGTTCGAGTAGCTAGGGTTTATATCAGGATTTCCCTGAAAAAGACTGGTGGCACTCGATCTCGAAGGAAAAGGATTAATATACCTTGATCTAGGTCTTCGTATCCTTCTATTGTATCCTAAAGTAAAATTTTGATTTTCAGAAATTTCATAACTCAAATTAATGGTAGGAAATAATTGAGTATATTTCTTCTTATTAAAATCGCCACTAGTTTGCTGATCAATTGTGATTCTTGAGTTTTCTAAACGCAACCCAAGAAGATAGGTGAGTTTTCCCTTTTTACTTCCGAACTGTGAGTATACGGCATTTATGTATTCTTTATAAATTAGATTGTTTGATAGATTTGTATCAGTCGTTATAGTACCATTACTATCTAATTGCACTAAATAATCTGTATCTAATTCATTAAAATTACCTCTATATCCTAATTCGAATTGACTGTTTTCATGAATAGGTAATACATAATCTGTTTGTAACAAAATTTCATTTTGATCTTCAAGAGTTTGTACCAATTCGATTGTTGAAATGTTATCTTGTGTAATTTTAGAGTTTTCTTCTTCGCTACTATTTTCTATTTGAAAATCAAAAGTCAATTTGTGACCATTATCATCAAAATCCTTGTTATAATTGAGGGAGTATTGTTTTGTAGTATCATCTTCTGCTTCTGGGTCAAAGCGAATATTACTACTGATAACTGTACCATTTAGATCTGGTTGTGTGATAAAATTCGTAGAGTTATTCTGATTATCACTAAAACGATATAAAAAAGAGGAAGTTAGAGAAGAACTATTATTAATATACCATTCTATACCTATATTCGTGTTTAATCCATTGCGCACTCTATCGAATTTTCGTTCTTCATTGAGAAATGTATCTGGATTATCAATAAAATTATCTAGAATATCAGGATCTTGCTCAATGTTAAAAAAACGAGACGCTGTTAGAGAATTCCCGGGCCTTTCTCTGTATTGATATCCAGAGGTAGTAAAAATATTAAAATCGCCTGTCCGATAATTTAGATTACCAGATACACCAGCAGTTTGAGGGTATCCTGTATTTACGGTAATGGCTCCATTTAATCCCTGTAATTTGCTTCGGCGTAAAATTATATTAAGAATCCCTGCGGTACCTTCGGCATCGTATCTAGCAGACGGAGAGGTTATTACTTCTACACGCTCTATAGATTCTGCGGGTAATTGTCTAAGGGCATCAGTACTATTGAGTCCAACAAGTCCAGAGGGTTTTCCATTTATTAGAATGGTTACATTATCATTACCTCTCAAAGCAACATTTCCCTCTACATCAACAGATACTGAGGGAACATTGTCAAGAACATCACTTACGGTTCCTCCTGATACTGTTAGATCTTTACCAACATTATATATTTTTTTGTCTAGTCTAATGTCTACCGTAGTTTTTTCTGCAATCACCACGATGTCATTAAGTGATTCTGTATCTAGTTCAAGTTTTAGTATTCCAAAATCAGTATTTTTAAAAAGACGTTGATTGGAAATTGTTTTAGTTCTAAACGAAATATATTCAATAATTACATCGTATACTCCGGGTTGAATATCTACAGTAAAATATCCCTTAGAATTAGTAATACCACCAGTAGCTATTTTTTGCAATTTTTTGCTAAAAAATGATATTGTTGCATATTCTAAAGGTTGGTTTAAGTCTTTGTCTTTGATAATTCCTTTTATAGTTATTGAACCGGTTGAAGCATTCTTATTTTGTGCATTAGAGAAAAAGATAGGAATAAGAAGAAAAAATATAAGGTACTTCATATGTTTGTATCAAGGTAGCAAGATTCAAAAATATTATAAGCAATTACGCGAAGCGGTTAATGATTTGTTAAATAAGGCTTGAAAATATTTTTGATTGTAGGATTCTATTTTTTTTATTTTTTGAAAAGGAAACAAATGTGTAACTATTTGATTATTAAGTGTTTTTGATTTCATTTTTTTAGGCGCCCCATTTTTTGAAACTTTTTATTTTGGGGGAAATATCATTTTAAAAGGAAACTTTACTACGAAAAGCAATTTTTTTATGTAGACTTCGTTAAATTTTGATAAATTTATGCTTTTCTAACAAAAAATTATACAGTAATAAAACGGGTTTCATGAAAAAACGATTAGCGAATACGTACTTAATTCTTGCAATCATCTTTGCAACTTCATTTTCTGTTCATGCGCAAAGTCATAAAATGGCATTTTCTCTAACTGGCGGATACGTGCAAAATGGTTTTGCAGGAATGGTAACAGTGGATTATAAGAAGAATGAATTTGATTATTTTCAATTTAGTCTTCAGGGTAGTTTTTCTGACCTAGAAAATGGAGATATCGATATTCCTGTGAGTCTTTATTCCCTTAATGCAGGATATTTTTATGATTTGTTACGTAATAATAATAGAAAATATGCAATAGCACTAGGAGGAGGAGCAACAGTTGGTTATGAGGTTATAAATGAAGGAGACGATGTTCTTGAAAATGGAGATGTGTTGAGTGAAAATGTTGAGCCAAGTACTGCTGTATTTGGGGTATACTTTGGATTAGATGCAGATATATTTTTGAAACCTACTGTAGCGATTAATTTCAAGGCGAATGAAACCTATCATTTTAATAGTGAAGTAGGAGATTTTACTCCGTACTTGGGATTAGGAGTTAAGTTGATTTTGTACTAGAAGAAGCATAAAAAGTATTCTTTGTCAATAGAAGATAACAAGAGAAGATACAGAAAAGATATCATAAGAAAAAAAACCGAATCAGAAGTATAGATACTTCTGATTCGGTTTTTTTGTAAAAGCTTAATTCATTTAATTATGTAATTATAAAATATTAATTACTTTTTCTGGCGGTCTTCCTATGATTGCCTTATTTTTTTTTATTACAATTGGTCGTTCTATAAGTTTTGGATATTCACACATAGCTGCTATTAGGTCTGTATCGCTTAGATCCTTATTTCTGAATTTTTCTTTCCAAATTGCTTCATTTTTTCGGATAAGGTCTATAGGTTTTATTTTTAAAAGATCAATAACTTGTTCAAGTTGTTCTTTGGTAAATGGAGTATCGAGATATTTGACAATGTTGAGATCTTCTTTGTGCTCTTCTAGAATAGCCAAGCATTGTCTTGATTTGCTGCATCTGGGGTTATGATATATAGTTGTCATTTTATTTTGATAAAGTTTTAAAATTTATTTCCAAAATCTTACTTCATTTTAATTTTTGGCGAAAGGATTGGGTATTAGTCATTCGACTATAAGGAGAATTAATCTTCATTTTTTTGTCCCATCATCATAAGGAAGGCTTTTAAGAATGCATCGATATTGCCATCCATAACACTATCAACATTACCTGTTTCTTGTGCAGTTCTAACGTCTTTTACTAATTTATAAGGATGCATAACATAGTTTCGAATTTGAGATCCCCATTCTATTTTCATTTTAGAAGCTTCTATCTCTGCTCTTTGTGCTTGTCGTTTTTTAAGTTCCATTTCGAATAATTGAGATTTTAGCATTTGTAATGCTTTATCACGATTATCATGCTGAGATCTCGAATCCGAACAAGATATTTGTATACCAGTAGGGAAGTGAGTAAGTTGTACTTTAGTTTCAACTTTATTCACATTTTGTCCTCCTGCACCACTGGATCTAGACGTAATGATTTCGTAATCTGATGGATTTATTTCAATTTCAATACTGTCATCAGCAAGAGGGTATACATATATTGAGGCAAAAGAGGTGTGCCTTTTGGCATTACTATCAAAAGGAGAAATTCTTACTAATCTATGAACTCCATTTTCACCCTTCAGC
Organism: Aquimarina pacifica; assembly: GCF_000520955.1. Taxonomy (GTDB): domain Bacteria; phylum Bacteroidota; class Bacteroidia; order Flavobacteriales; family Flavobacteriaceae; genus Aquimarina; species Aquimarina pacifica. The sequence goes on from NZ_JACC01000015.1 coordinate 15,577, forward strand.
CAGCCGAAGGCATAATCACCTTCTATTTCTAAAGTCACCGTTTTAATACCAGCAACATCGCCATCTTGATAATTAAGTTCTTTAATTTTGAATCCTTTTTTCTCTGCCCACATTAAGTACATTCTCATAAGCATACTTGCCCAATCACAACTCTCTGTTCCTCCTGCTCCTGCAGTGATCTGAAGCACAGCACTTAAGTTGTCTCCTTCATCACTTAACATGTTTTTAAATTCCATATCTTCGATGAGTAGAAGTGCTTCTTCATATTTCTCGATTACTTCTTCTTCAGATGCATCTCCTTCTTTATGAAATTCAAATAAAATTTCAAGATCATCAACCAAGGTTTCGCCTTTTTTATAATCAGCCACCCATTTTTTTTGCGCATTGAGCTCCCGCATTAGTATTTCTGCCTCTCGTGCATTGTTCCAAAAATCCGGAGCAAAAGTCTTTTCTTCTTCATTAGTGATTTCGATTAACTTTTGTTCTATATTCAAATACTTTTTTAGAGCAGAAACTCTATTCGCAATATCTTTTACCTGATCGGTAGTAATCATATATCGAAATTTTTATCAAAAATAGAACTCTTTTTCTTAAAAGAGGAATCTGGAGTATCGAATTATTTTTTTACATAAACCATAACCGTGATTTCGTGTGAATATTAATATATTCTTCACGATCAGAAATTTTAGAATTTAGAGAAGTTTTGCTATAAGATCAATATATTGCTGGTTATATTTATCCCTTTACATATTTTAGAACGTTCTAAAATATGTAAAGGGATGCTTTTCAAAAATTACACAAAACAGGTTATTCATATATTGCATTATAACTATGGAGATAGAGAATTTATTTAAGAATAAATTAAAAGAGATAGGTGAGATCCTAAATGCTAAGAGTGAAGAAATTAGTGATGTAGGTGTATTATCCGGAATCTCGGGGGTTGCATTGTTTCAGTTTTATTATTCTAAGTTTTTAGAGGATGATAGCTTTGCTGATCAAGGAGCTGAGAATCTTATGCGAATGGTAGAATTAATTAATACAGGAAATGTATTACCTACTTTTTGTACAGGAGTTGCAGGAGCATGTTGGGTATTAGAAATCCTTAAGGAGGAAGAGCTTGTAGCGTTAGATGATGACTTTTTGTCCTCTGATTTAGATTCTTTTTTATTAGAAGTTATGCGTAAGGATATTAAAAAAGAAAATTTTGATTTCTTGCATGGTGCGATTGGTTATGGTTATTATTTTCTAAAAAGGTATAAGAACTCTTCTTCTCAAAAATTAAAGAATAAATACAAAAAGTATCTAGATGAATTAGTAATTAGTCTAAAGACGTTAGCAAAACAAAATGATGAAGAGATTTGGTGGGAGTCACCGTTACAAATAGGAGGAAAAGATAAAGGATGTAACTTAAGTCTGTCACATGGTGTTGCCAGTATTATTAATTTTCTTGCCCGTTTAGGTGAGTTAACGGTATTTTATAAAGATGTTCATGAGCTTTTGATAAAAGCTTCAGGGTATATTTTGGCCCATCAAAATAATGACAAGACGCTTAGCGCTACATTTCCGAATTGGGTTGTCGAAGGTGAAGTAAACGAGGGTTATTCTAGATTATCTTGGTGTTATGGTGATTTAGGTATTGGTATATCGTTGTTGAGAGTAGGAGAGGTCTTAGAGAATAGACATATATATGACGAAGCTCTAAGAATCTTGAAAAAATCTACAAGAAGAAGAGATCCTAAAGAAGCCGGTATACACGATGCAGGTCTATGTCACGGTACCTTTGGCATTCTTCATATTTATAATTATTTGTATAAAAAAACCAAAGATGAAGATTTTAGAAAAGCTATGATATTTTGGGCAGAACAATCTTTACAAATAGATATACATAAAAACGGGTATGCTGGATATATGGTATGGAATGTGAACGATGAGGAACAATGGAAACCAGATACAAGTTTACTAGAAGGAATTGCAGGAATAGGGTTATCTATACTATCATATTTATCTCCTTTTGATTCAAAATGGGATGAAAGCATAATGATAGGTTAAACGATATCTAAACATAGGTATACATAGTATGAATAAAGATATTAAAATGAGAATTGATTTACGAAGTGATACGATTACAAGACCTACTCAAGAAATGTTAGAAGCTATGATGCAGGCAGAAGTAGGAGATGATGTATATAAAGAAGACCCTTCTGTAAATGCCTTAGAAGAAAAAGTTGCCAACATGTTTGGTAAAGATCAGGCTTTATTTTTTCCTTCGGGTAGTATGGCTAATCAAACGGCTATTAAGTTACATACGCATCCTGGAGAACAGTTGATAGCTGATCAGTATGCTCATGTATACAACTACGAAGGGGGAGGAGTTTCTTTTAATAGTGGTGTATCGTGTAAACTTCTATCTGGTCATAGAGGAATGATAACAGCAGATCAAGTGTTATCAGCAATAAATCCACCTGATTTTTACCATAGTGCGCTAACAAGTCTGGTGTGTATAGAAAATACCACAAACAAAGGAGGAGGAGCCTGTTATGATTTTGAAGAAATTAAAAATATAAAACAAGTGTGTCAAGAACATAATCTGGGATATCATTTAGATGGTGCTAGATTATGGAACGCTCTGGTTGCAAAAAATGAAGAAGCTATAGAATACGGTAAAGTATTTGATACAATTTCGGTATGTCTAAGTAAGGGTTTAGGTGCTCCTGTTGGATCCTTATTAGTAGGAGATAATGAAATTATGAACGATGCTATTCGAGTGCGAAAGACATTAGGTGGTGCGATGCGACAAGTAGGGTATTTGGCAGCTGCAGGGATATACGCCCTTGATCATAATTACGATAGATTAGAAGAAGATCATAAAAAAGCAAAAGAACTGGGTGCTGTACTTATGGATTTATCATTTGTAAAAAAGGTAGAACCAATAGAAACGAATATTATCATATTTACGATCGATGAAGATGCAGATAATTTTATTTCTTTAATGGCAAAAAAAGATATACATTTCTATGGCATGGGACAAGGAAAATTAAGATTTGTAACACATTTGGATTATACCCAACAAAAGCATGAATATTTTTTAGAAGAATTAATGTCTTTCACTTTTTAAAATTCTAGTTCTATGATGCTTTAAAAAACGTAAAAATACTATACGGTGTATATCATTTAACACCGTATAGTATTTTTAATTATACTCTCAAGTATGATCTACCACTTAATCTTTTAACATAAGTCAATACGCTTCATCAGTAAGTGTTTCCATAAATGCAATTATTGCATTAATTTCTTCTTTAGAGAGTTCTAGATTATCAAATGGCAATGTTTGATATTCATTCTCTAATCCTAATCCTGCTCCACCGCCTTTGTTATAAAAATTCATTACCTCTTCTAGGGTGTTGTAGACACCATTATGCATATAAGGAGCGGTTTTTGCTATATTTCGAACTGTTGGTGTTTTAAAGAAATGTTTTCTCTCTGGTGTTTTAAATAAACTATAGCGTCCTAAATCAGGAGAAATTTTTGGGTTGATCGTATCTTTTGTCTCGGGTACACCAATAAATTCTAATTCTGTGTCTTTATAGTTAGGAGGAACTGTACCGTTAAAAATGGGAGCAAAATGGCATGTGGCGCACATGGCTTTACCAGCAAATAGATTAAAACCAAGTTGTTCTTCGGTAGTTAAGGTTTGTTCTTCTCCTCTTATGTTTTTATCAAACTTAGAAGTAAAAGTATTTAAAGTTCTAATGTAGGATGCCATTGCATGACGAATATTAAAATCAACCCTCTTATTCTTATATAAAGTTGTGATTTTTTCTTTGTAATTTTCATTTTTCATTAATCGGTCGATTATAGAATCCATAGAGATATTGAACTCATTATGGTTTTTTACAACTCCGATGATTTGTCCTTCTAAGCTACCCGCTCTTGCATCCATAAAAAAAGCTTTTTGATACGCACTGTAGGTAATAGTAGGTGTATTTCTTGTCTGATGTTTATCAAATGTTTTTTTTTCATCTGTAAACGCAGCCTCTTTAATATGGCAAGTTGCACAGGCCATATTGTAATCTTTAGATAATGAAGTATCATTAAATAAGGCCTTACCTAAAGAAACTTTTGCTTCTATTTGAGTAGTATCAGCCAAATGATCTGAAAAATAATTGAGATTAATAGTTTCTTTTGTAAAAAGAGAGGTAAGGTCATTAGATAAAGCCATTTCAAAGGGAAAAGTTACCTTCCAGTCTTTCTGAACTTCTACTAACTTCTCTAACTGAGGATGGATATGATTTTTAATAAAACTATATCTATCAAAAGTGTCAAAATCATGGTCTAATGCTTTTTGAGCATTTTTTATTGCTGTGATAAAATCATTAAATACTTCTTTAGAAGTGAACCTATTCTCATTTATTTTTAGAATATCAATAAGTGTTTCATAAGTATAACTACTTTCTAATAAAGACTGCCCCAAAACTGGAGAATCAAAACCTGTTATTCCTGTGGTTGCTATCCTTACAATTTGATCTCTAAGCAACCATATAGTATGATAGTCTTTTAATTGTAATTGTAGGTTTTTCTTAATTAGTTCTAGTCTTCTACTAGTTACACGTATTGTGTGTTCTAGAGCTAATGTATCCAAAGTATCTTCATAAAGTGTCTCTTCTATCACTTGAAAACCAATAGGATTTAATACTTTGGTATCAAAGCTTATTTCTCCTTTTACAATTATGATGTTTGGTGCATTTAATGACTTGTAATTACCTTTATCTGTATAGGCCAAAATAGGCTCTAATAGTTTAAAGTTCTTTCTGGCTAAAACGTAATGTTTTTTTTGTTCTGCTCTTGATTTTCCTTCTATACTATCTAAATATTTAATGGCATTTGTTAAATATCTTGTATATAGATTTTCTATCTTTTTTACAGGGTTATTTATTGATTTGTATACGTTTTTGTCTTCTTTTTTATTGCAAGCTAATACTAAAAGCAAAAGACATACACAGAGGTATGTCTTAGCTTGACTAATGTTTTTTTGAGTCATTTTTATCTTTCTAATCCTGTAACAATATGTAAAACTGAACCTTCATTTCTGTATGGTGTACTAATAGCTTTCGGATCTGTATAGGATGTTCCGTCAGCGGGTTCCCATTTATGATTTTGCGTCATTACTAAGAAAGTATTTTTACCATTATTTACAATATCAGTTACATCAATCATTCCTGTAATTTCCCATCTACTAGAAGCAGATCCATATCCTTTTGTCTCAGCAGTTACTTGATCACACTCAGCCACTACTTTTAACTCTCCTGAGTTTAGATTATATTGATATAACCTAGCATAGTGTACTTTACTACCTGTACCCGTGATAGCTGGATCTTCTTGAAGATATGCGTAGTTTTCTGTAACTAAAATATTATCTGGTGAAAGAAATTCTTCGGCAGTTCCTCCTTCAACATCACCATCTAGCACGCATGTAATTTTTGCGGCCCCAGTAGGATCTGTGTCATTTAGAGTTACTTTGTAAATACGTCCAGAAATTGTTCCTTTTCCATATAAGTCTGGTTTGTCCCGACCTGTTACTGCAAAATATACTTCTCTGTTATTGGAAGCAGAACCTCTTCTCCAATCGATATCTTCTAAGCGAGAGAATCCCATAAGTCCTTTTGCTTTGCACTCTGCATCCAGTGCAGTGATTTCTGTTTCTTCCAATTCAACAAACTCAGCATCATACTCAACACCTTCTTCCATATCAACTTCGTAATCAATACCTGTTGAGGTTACTTTTAATCCGTATAAAGCACCTCCGGATAAGTCTCCTTGGTTTCCAACATACATTCCTAATTGTCCCGAAGGAATATCATCTTCACCTTGATCATCTCCTATAAAAACAACTGTCTTTCCTGCATACGCATTTTGATTTAGTGCTACTGCATTTTCGGTTACCCATTGCCCTAAAGCAGGTAACATTTCTGCTGTTCCGGCATTAGTTGCGTCTTTGTATGGATCTGTTACAAAAACTCCTTGTGATGAACCGCCCCATTCTCCGCCAGAAAGGTATAATGGTCCAAAACCATGTTCTTCTGGGGTAATCATTGAACCAGAACACTGAGCAGTATATGCAGTTGCTTCTGCATTTAGAATATACTCTCCATATATTGGTCTTAAATCTTTGTTTAATTTAATTCTAGCGATAGAGAAGTCAGCTTCAATATTATTAATTAATGTAAAAGTCCCATCCGTTTCGGCTAATAAACCTGCTCCATCCGCCATAGAACCATATACAAAATCTGGTGAATTAGGAATTACATCTTCAGAAGATAGAATTGGGTTAATTTTTAAATTCGAAAACTCAGTTGTTACTTTCAAAAAGTTAGGAGTCTTAGAAGATGCTAAAAATATGTTAGTATCCATACCATCTACTCCATCAGCTCCATCCTCTCCATCAGCACCGTCTGCGCCATCCTCACCATCTTCTCCATCAGAACCATCTTGTCCATCAACCCCATCAACACCATTTTGACCATCTAGTCCGTCTAAAGCATCATCCGAATTACAACTGGCAAGAAATACCCCAGTCGAAAGGATTATGCAAAGCCCAAAAAATAATTTGTTAAGTGTGTTCATTTTTACTGTTTTAGTTTAATTAGTTTACGTTACAAAAGTAAACACAGTAAATTGCCATTATTTTATGTAGATGTTTTATGTTTATTAATGAAACATCATCTAAATGTTTCGAATGTAAAGTAAGTATTATTGCTTGTATTTATTATAAATAAGGCAGAGTATGGGGATAGTAATTATTCATTTTTTAATATTTAGAGAAGGGAGTGTTTTCTGTTTTTAAAAGGTATATTGAATACGATCTAAATAAACATATGTGTATTTTTATACTCTAAATAAAAAAAGATATTTGTGATATAGTGAGTCAAACTATTTTTGGACCAAAGAATTAATCGAAAAATTAATGTCAAATAAATATACCAGAAAACATTTTAATTTTATATTACAATCTTTGTTAAGTGCTATACTCTTGTATGCCTTAACGGGCTTTATATTGGCATTTATAGTTGTTACTTTCTTTGGGAGTGAACATCCTCATAATATCGATGGGATATTGTATTTTATCATTCCTATATTATATGGTAATATTGGTATTGTACTAGGAATCATCTTTTCGTTAATTTATATAAGTAATTGTTCCTTTAGTAAGGTTGTTAAGTATTTACTTTTAGGTCTTTTATTATTGGTTTTGTTATCTATGCTTTTTTTCTTTATTCAATAGATAGAAGTAGGATATGGTTAGTGATTTTGTTTTTAGATTCGGATACCTAAAAGATTCTTTTAAAAGTAATAACCTTGTTTTACAAAACGCAGTTTTAATATTGTTAAGAATGATTTATAAGACATCACGTAGTGTTTGGTTTATGTTCCAATTAAAATTTTTCAAAAACTCCTAAACCGAACAATGCATAATCATACTTGACAGGGTCAATAGGATCTAGATCCCTTAGTTGTTGGTCCAGTTCTGATAGTGCCTTAGCATCATTTTGTTTTCTTTGAAGAAGTCCTAGTTTACGTGCAACATTACCAGAATGAACATCTAGAGGGCAAGATAATTGACTAGGAGAAAGTGTTGTCCAAATCCCAAAGTCAACCCCGGCGTTAGCATCTCTTATCATCCATCGCAAAAACATATTAATACGCTTGGCAGCAGAATTTTTAAGAGGGTCACTGATATGTTTTTCTGTTCTTACTAAATGAGGTAGGGTAAAGAACTCTTTTTTGAAATGGTGAATGGCTGCCTGTAGATTATTTTCTTTATTAAAAGGAGTATAAAGTGATTCTAGATCATTATACTTGGTATATATGTTATGTAAAGCCTTTATGAAATAGGTTACATCTTTGCTGTTGAATGTTCGATGAACAAAACTGTCAAAATGTTCAAGATCTTTTTGTGTATGATTCATTACAAAGTCATGGGGGCTATTTTCTAGCAAGGCCATAAGCTTGTTGGCATTAGTCAGAATGCTTTTACGATTTCCCCAAGAAATTGTAGCGGTCAGAAAACCTGCGATCTCAATGTCTTCCTTGGCCGTATACAGATGAGGTATTTGTATGGGGTCAGTTTCTATGAATTTAGGTTGTTCATAGTATGCTGCTTTTTCATCAAGAAAACTCTTGAGTTCAGTTATAGGGACATTTTTGGTCATTATTAATTTTAATGTTCGTTTCCCTTGTAAATCCACATCGATTTGGTTTCTCCCGCAATTTCGAAACCATTTTTTTTGTAAAAATCTATTGCTTTTCCATCCGCACAAAGCATTTGCATGTGAAAACCACTGTATTTTTCTTGCATTTTAGCGAGTATTTTTTGTCCTATACCTTTTCCTTGATATTTGGGGTCAATTAATAAGTGAGGGTAATATACTACTAAATGTCCATCAGAAATCGCATTGCCGATTCCTACTAGTTTCTTTTCATCCCATGCACTAACAAGTGAATGGGAATTTATGAGTCCCCTATATAGTTCTGCAGGTTTGTTAGCAGAACTCCATCCATTAGTTTTATATAGGTGTAAAATATCATTGAGATTTATTACTCTGGTTTCTAAAATTTTGATATTCATTTTTATAATTTAACCTACAATTTTTCCGTCTACCATTATTAATTTTCGATCGGCCATATCTGCCAACTCTTTATTATGTGTAACAATTACAAAGGTCTGCCCAAATTGGTCTCTTAGCTTAAAGAATAGCTGATGTAAGTTTTCGGCGGCCTCGCTATCTAAGTTACCAGAGGGTTCATCTGCAAAAATTACCTTAGGGTTGTTGATTAATGCTCTTGCTACTGCTACACGTTGTTGCTCACCCCCAGAGAGCTCATTGGGTTTATGATTAATTCGATGCGAAAGTCCAAGAAAATCCAAAAGCTCTTTCGCTCTTTTTTCAGCCTCATTTTTTGGAGTTTTTTTTATGTATGATGGGATACATACATTTTCTAATGCTGTAAATTCGGGTAACAATTGATGAAATTGAAATATAAAACCTAGTTGTTCATTTCTAAACTTAGAAAGTTGTTTCTGAGATAATGAATTAATATTAGTCTCATTGATAAGCAAGTTTCCTTTTTGATCTTGATTAACACGGTCTAATGTTCCCAGAATTTGAAGCAGCGTCGTCTTACCTGCTCCAGATGCACCTACAATAGAAACTATTTCTCCTTGTTTAATATGAAGGTCTACACCTTTAAGAACATGAAGTTCTCCGTAGTTTTTATGAATGTTATTTGCTTTAATCATTGTCTGCGGTTTATACTGCCATTTTAAATGATTATTGATAGTCTGCAGTATCCGTTAATTCTAATAAGAAGTGAAAGTAATCAATCTCATGAGAATCCCCAAAAGTATCCATTAGAAGAATAGTTTAACTGCATTATATTTTTAGAAAAACTACTTTAATAATCGTTGATAAAGTACTTTGTTTAAATTGGCTTTAATTAAAATAGATGAATATAATTACAGAGTGTTCAATATTATCTGCCAACTAAATAGTTATGAAATAGTCTAGAGTCTAAAAATAAGAATTGAAAGAAATAATGGGATAATATGTGTATTTTCGTTTAAAATTTTGAAGATACTCATGACTAAAGAAGAGAATAATTTTGACCTTGCTGTTTTTGCTGGTGGATGTTTCTGGTGTACAGAAGCAGTTTTTCAGAGAATAGAAGGAGTTAAAAAAGTGGTTTCTGGTTATACAGGAGGAACCATAAAAAACCCTGCGTATAGAGAAATTACAACAGGTAGAACAGGTCATGCAGAAGCAATTAAAATTGAATTTGATAGTACTAAGGTTACTTTTGAAGAACTTCTTCAGATATTTTTTGCCACTCATGATCCTACTACATTAAATCAGCAGGGGGCTGATCGTGGAACACAGTATCGAAGTGCTATATTCTATATCAATCAAACACAGAGGGAGATTGCCCAAGAAACTATTATTAATTTGGATAAAGAATCTATTTTTGATGCCCCTATTGTCACAGAGCTTACAGAATTAGGGCCGTTTTATAATGCAGAAGAATATCATCAAAATTATTACAACCAGAATAGTGAACAGGGGTATTGTCAATTTGTGATAAATCCAAAACTTACTAAATTATATAGTATCTTTAAAAATAAATTGAAAAAAGAAAAATAGAAGTAATTACCATGCCTTATAAAAATTTTGAAGAGTATAATATTGAAGTTACCGAAGATATAAAAGACAAATTTGAATCTATTATAGAAGATCTCGGAGAGGATGTGAATAGAGAGGGTATTCTTAAGACTCCCGAAAGGGCGGCAAAGGCAATGCAGTTTCTAACTCAAGGATATCATCAGAATCCAGAAGATATACTCAAAGGCGCGATGTTTAAGGAGGAATATGATGATATGGTAATTGTAAAAGATATTGAGCTTTACTCTTTGTGCGAGCATCATATGTTACCTTTTTTTGGTAAAGCTCATATAGCCTATATACCAAATGGTCATATTGTCGGGTTGAGTAAAATACCACGTATAGTTGACGTATTTGCAAGACGTTTACAGGTTCAAGAACGATTAACACATGATATATTAGAGTGTATCAACAATACACTAAAACCCAAAGGAGTTGCTGTTGTGATAGAAGCCTCTCATATGTGTATGATGATGCGCGGTGTACAAAAACAGAACTCGGTGACTACTACTTCTGGTTTTAGAGGACAATTTGAAAAAATTGAAACACGAACAGAATTCTTAAGATTAATCAGTTCTGATTTAGGATAATTTTTTTGGAATACTCTTTGCTCTATTTGTTTTATATTAATTTATTAAACTAAATAATAAACATGGTAAAAGATAAATACAAAAAACTTGCATTAAGTTTATTCTTTGATGCGTTGGGAATGGTTACTTTTATAATTCCTGGAGTTGGTGAATTCGCTGACATTGTATGGGCTCCTTTGGCTGCATGGCTAATGACTAGAATGTATAAGGGTAACGTGGGTAAAGCAGCAGGAGTTTTTACTCTAATAGAAGAGGCACTGCCAGGTATGGATGTTATACCAACATTTACAATAATGTGGTTATATACTCATGTATTTAAAAAAGAAAAGGTAGAAGAAATTATTGATGTAGATATTTCCTAATCTTTAAAAAAACGAGCAAATCCTAATCTGCTTAACATTTTTTTTTCAAAAGTCCAGAAAAACTTGAATTGCCCAAAAAGCCATCCGACAAAAACTAATAGTACCTGATAAATTGGGAATATTAGTAAAATACGTAGAGGCCAATATAACCATCCGCTGGTAGTTTCTTGGGATAATCCAATAAAATGTATAATAGGATCAGAAATTCTTGCTGATGTAGATCCTGTTATAGCAAAAACTATAAATATTGCAATTAACTCCCAACGATAGGTGACTTCCCAGCGAGATTCTAATTTTCCGAAAATTTTCAATGTGATAAACAGGAAAAAAACGGTAAAAAGAGAAGTTAAAAATAATAATACAGAAGAATTAATGATTTCATTTTCTATTAAAAAATGTTTAGAGATACTTTTACCTATTAAGTAAGAAGAGATAACTAAACCTATGATACCTAGAGCAGGGAAAACAAGTTGCCAATTTTGTTTTATTTCCCATTTGTTTTTAAAACTTTCCATAGACTTATGTTGTATAACATAGGAATTTCAAAAAATATACTGACAATTCCTTTTTTATTTTGAGACTTATTAGGAGGTAAAATTAATGAAAATAAGAAATTGAGAAAGGATCTTTGTTGAAATTATTTAATTATCTCAATCTTCAACTTCTTAAAATACGTTATATTTTTTAGAAATTTGGGTGTAAATGAGTGGGGGAGTGTAATGAAAGGCACTAATAGTTAAACCACGAATTTAATAATGATGATACTACGGGAGACTATTTATATGGTTATAATTAGTGGGTAAAAGGTGATTTGTTTAATCGTTTTTGGCGATATATAAATACCCTATGAAAATATTTTGTTCTTCAAAATTTATTATCCTCTGGTTGCAAGAAAACGCTGTCTATAGCGCTGTTCTAAAAACAAAAAGTAATTGTATAGAAGATAGTTCACCTCATACCCGTATCGTATATTTCGTTGATAATTAATTTCTTGTAGATAGAGGTTTGGATCAAATTGTTGAGGTAGTCCAACTCGTTGATTATATTCCGTTACATATTGTCTATTACGGATTTCTAGAAACTGCTCAGCATAATATCCTCTTGGTCGCTGTGTAACTAACCAAGAATTAAAGCCTGGTTCAAAAATAATTACTTCATATTCTAGGCTATCATTAGCAATTCTTATTGTATCAGAAGAAGTTGCATGAGAAGTTATTTTTTTGTTTGGGATATTGTTTGTGGATGCACAGCTTACTATAAATGAAAGTATAACAACTATGTAGATGTAATTTTTCATAAACGTATTTTTTTTAAAATACAAAAAAGCCGAAGAACTGTCTTCGGCTTTAACTATTTTTTAAATATTTTCTTATTTTCCGAAGAGGCCACCTAATAATCCACCTAGTCCGCTTTTTTTACCGCTACCACTAAGTAACATCCCGGCAACATCATCGATAATACTTCCGTCTCCATCAGAATCTAAGAATGATTCAATCAGCGATTGTTGTTTAGAACCTGTTCCTCCGCCTAACATTCCGCCAAGTAAACTGCTTAATCCATTAGCATCACTCACGTTATTTTGAGAAGCTTGTTTACCTAAAACACCCATTAATATAGGGGCAGCAACCTTAAGGATATTACCTACAGATCCAGCATCAATTCCTGATTTTTGACTTAAAGCACTTTCTACTGAGGCTTGTTTTCCTCCTAAAATATGACCTAATATACCTGCACCATCATCTGTAACACTTTGGTCTACACCACCTTCAAATAATCCACCAAGGTTATCCAAAATACCGCCGCTGTGATTACCTGACAATGCACTTAATAATCCTGAGGCTCCTTCTGGTGTAGATGCATTTCGTTGCATAGCTCCCATTAAAACAGGCATTGCCATGCTTAATAATCCGCTTGTTTTGTCAGCAGATTGACCCGTTTGTGAGCTTACACCGCTAATAATTTGTTTACCCATTGGGCTATTTAAAAGATCTAAAATTCCAGACATAGTTAATCGTTTTATATGTGAATTTAAAGTTACATTTTTTATCTCTAGAATAGAAAATATGTGGATTTTATTTTGAGATATAATAGATGAAACTCTGTTTTAGTAGGATGAAATGTAAAAAGGGTCATTTTATTATCTAAAACGACCCTTTTTTATGTATGTAAATAATATGATTTTCTATTTCAAAATACTTATTATTTGATCTGCTAATTCTTGACCAATACGATCTTGAGCCTCTCCTGTAGCGGCACCTATATGCGGAGTAAGTGAAACTCTTTTGTTCATTAATACTTGTACAGCTGGTGTTGGTTCACTTTCAAAAACATCAAGTCCTGCAAACGCTAGTTTACCTTTTTCTAACGCATCTATTAGTGCCACTTCATCAATTACACCACCTCGAGCTGCATTTACAATTCCTGCTCCATCTTTCATTTGTTCGATTTCAGGTTTACCGATCACATATTCTTTTTGAGCAGGTACATGAAGTGTAAAGAAGTCTGCATTTTTAAGTACTTCTTCCTTCGAAACGGTCTTTATCTTTACATTTACTGACTGTCCGTCAAAAAACTCTAATGGGATATCTACCTCTTCTATAAAAGGGTCAAAAGCAATTACATTCATTCCTACACCAATTGCAATCTTTGCAGTCGCTTGTCCGATACGTCCAATACCAATAACACCCAGAGTTTTTCCTCTTAATTCTGTACCACCTGCATAGGCTTTTTTCAGGTTTTTAAATTTACTATCACCTTCTAATGGCATGTTACGATTAGAATCATGTAAAAAACGTACACTACCATATAAATGTGCGAATACCAATTCTGCTACAGATCCTGATGAAGCAGCTGGAGTGTTAATTACATGTAATCCTTTTTCACGAGCATAGGCTACATCGATATTATCCATTCCTACGCCACCACGTCCTATAATTTTTAGAGAAGGGCAATTATCAATTATATCAGTTCTTACTTTGGTTGCACTACGAACAAGTAATACTGAAATTTCATTGTTATTAATATAATCAACCAATTGGTCTTGAGCAACTGTGGTTGTCAAAACTTCAAATCCTTCTTTCTGTAAGGCATCAATTCCGCTTTGTGATACTCCGTCGTTTGCTAGTACTTTCATTTCCAAGTTTAATTTTTAACGTTAAGTTTTTTAGTTGGTTTGTCTTAACAATTTTTTGCAATAATTTTTTAAAAAAGCAAAATTTAATGCTAATAGTTTATGATGTTATGCTTTTCTTTCTAGTTCATCCATAACCTCTACAAGAGCAGCTACACTGTCAATAGTCATTGCGTTGTACATACTTGCTCTGTAACCGCCGACACTTCTATGACCATTTACACCATTCATTCCTGCTTCTTTGCACATAGAGTCGAATGTTTCTTTCAGATCTTCATTAACCAATGTAAATGTGGCATTCATATTAGACCTATCTTCTTCTACAGCAAAACCTTTGAATAATGGGTTTACATCTATTTCAGAATATATAAGCTTTGCTTTTTTCTCATTTAGTTCTTCAATAGTTTCAATACCACCATTCTTTTTAAGCCATCTCAAGGTAAGCATAGAAGTATATACTGCAAATACAGGAGGTGTGTTAAACATACTATCTTTACTAGCGTGGATGGAATAATCAAGCATCGAAGGGATTTGACGGTTTACTTTACCAAGGATATCTTCTTTGATAACAACCAAAGTGGTTCCTGCAGGTCCCATATTTTTTTGAGCTCCAGCATATATCAAGCTAAATTTAGAAAAATCAAGTTGTCTTGAAAAAATGTCACTACTCATATCACAAACTAAAGGAGCACTATCTGCAAAAGAAAAGTCTTTAATTTGTGTCCCAAAAATAGTATTGTTGCTTGTGCAGTGTATATAATCTAGATCGCTTGGTACATTAATCCCTTTGGGGATGTAGTTAAAATTAGCATCTTTAGAAGAAGCTATTTCAATTACTTCTCCAAAAAGCTTTGCTTCTTTTATAGCTTTACTACTCCAACTCCCAGTATTTATATATCCGGCTTTGGATTGCAACAAATTATATGCAGCCATAAGAAATTGTGTGCTTGCTCCTCCTTGAAGGAATAAAGCTTTATATCCTTTGCCTTCAAGGCCTAATAATTCTAAAGCTAAACTAGACGCTTCTTCCATTACATTAACAAAATCCTTACTACGATGGGAGATTTCAATAATGGAAAGACCGGAGTTGTTAAAATTTAAAATAGCTTGAGAAGCTTCATTAAATACTTCTTGCGGCAAAATACAGGGTCCAGCGCTAAAATTGTGCTTTTTCATGTGCTAAATGTTTGTTGTTTCTTAATATCCACATTGGAATCTTTAACGATTACAGTTATAAAAATGCAAAATGATAATCGTTTAGGTTTCGTTAGTAGTTTATTATTGTTAATTATGTTTCTTTATGTCTTTTTGTGAAATAATTTAATATATCAGAAAAAACATCACAAAGGTGCTAATAATCTGATACAAATTCATCATCAAAATGATAAATTATTTAAATAATTTTTGTTAAAAAATTAATGGTATCGATGCCATCAGCATAATCCCAAAGCTGTGGTTCTTGTGATTGCCCGAACTCAATGCTTTTAGTAGGTATATTGTGACCTACGATACATTGTATTTTTTCGGTATCGGTTTCTAATTTTTTGTATACTTCATCGAGCGTTTCATAAGTTTCATAAAATAAAGAACCAATAGGAGAGCTGTAGCTTACATCTTCTTTAAGAATTAAAAACCCATTTTCAAATAGTTTAAAATTACTCATCAAATAGACGGCTTTATTGTAATCATAGTTATTTGCATATTTCGCATTATTGATTATTGAATGATATGGGTAAATAGATTCAAAAAAGAAATTGAAATTATAGTCTTTTGGCACCATTATTTTTGAGACACTCCTACAACCCAAACCAAAGTATCTGAAAATGTCTTCACCCAGTAACTTAAGTTGAGACGCCGTTTCTTGACCAGTAAGAATTGCAATAGAATTTCTGTTTTTACGAATTATATTAGGGACTTTACCAAAATAATACTCAAAATATCTTGCAGTGTTATTACTTCCTGTGGCAATTATACCGTCAAAATTTTGCAATCTATCTTCGGTAAAGGTGATACGCTCTTTAAATCTTGGTTCTATAGAGATTAAATAACTTGCCAAAAATGGAAGAAGTTTATTATCACTCGAAGATTGTTTTATTACTACTTTATGCCCAGTAATTAGAGTCGACAAGAAATCATGAAATCCAACCAAAGGAATATTTCCCGCCATAATAATACCAATAGTTTTTGGTTGTACAGTGCCAATGTTATATCTAGATAGCCAGTTTGTTAAATTCTTTTCTGTCAATGCATTTGCCCATTGTTCTATTGCAAAAATAACATTGTCCTCTGTAAACCATCCATTATAGTGCACGGCACTCGTTATTTTGTTCGACATTTCTTCAAAAAAAACGTCATTGCCAATAATGTTGTTAACCTTCTTATTACCAGATGATTTGAATTGGGTTAAGAACTTTCCTAGCTCACAAAAAGCCGTTACTCGATCATTTAATAGCATCTCTTATTTGTTTATCACTAGTTTAGGAGTTATTTTTGTTGTGCAAATTTAGAATAAAAAAAGCTATGGCAATTATAATAACAGATGAATGTATAAATTGTGGTGCATGTGAACCAGAATGCCCTAATACAGCAATTTATGAGGGTGCAGATGATTGGAGATATTCTGATGGTACGGATTTAGAGGGAGATGTAGTTCTGCCTGGAGGTAAAGAAGTGAATGCAGATGAGTCACAAGAACCTGTAAGTGACGAAGTATACTACATAGTTCCGGATAAATGTACAGAATGTAAAGGGTTTCATGAAGAGCCACAATGTGCGGCGGTATGCCCAGTAGATTGTTGTGTTCCTGACGAAGATGTGGTAGAAACAGAAGAATTTTTGTTAGAGAAACAAAGTTTTATGCATAAATAGTTTCTTGTTAAAAAATATTTTTAAAAACCTGTCTTATGGCAGGTTTTTTTGTGGTCCTTTTTTAATTTTAGTAACTTATACCGATTTAACCTCAAATCTAAAATATCTAATTATGAAAAAAACAGTATTCTTAATCTTTTTTGCAGTAATCTCTTTTGCGTCATATGGACAATATCGATGGGAAGTCACCGGTGGAGCCACTTTTTCAAAACTAAACCTTGATAATACTGAAACTACAGCCGGAGCAGGTTTTTTTGTTAATGCGGGTTATGGTTATGTAATGGGTTTTAGGGCCGCGACAAGTATTGTTTTTTCTTTGGACCTACTGCAGCGAACTAGCGAAATAGAAGGTCTAGGGGATGCAGAAACACTTCAGGTTGGTTTTAATCCTAAGTTTAGGTATCTAATGGGGAGTGGTAAAGACAGGTTTAGAGCATTTCTTAATGTTGGACCTTCTTTTAGAGTAAATACAAAATTTGAGATAGCAGGAGAAGAACTCGAAGATGGAGAATTTGAAAATTTAGTTATTGGTGGTGTCTATGGAGCTGGTTTTTCTCAAATGATTGGAGAAATGTTTGATATTATGGCCGAAGTAGGAGTGATGAATGATTTTGTTGATAATATAGTAGATACGAATAGTAAGTTTTTTGATATTTATGCAAGGGTCGGTGTTCGGTTTAGAATATACGATGCTAGAAGATAATTCTAAGTTTTGTGAGCTAGTAGTTTCTTAACAATAATATACTAAAACAGATAAACCCTGATGCAAATCAGGGTTTATCTGTTTTATATCAAATTAGTATAGTCCTCCTCATTCTTTTTATACCACTTGGATGGGATATACTTATCTAACCTTCTTAGTATTCCATTAGAGCATCTCTATACTCTTTTAGGTCCGATATGTTCATTCTGTTGTTAAGTTTCTTGGTAAGTGCAATCATATATTTTAAACTCTCTACAGGATCGCTCGCACCACTATCTTGAGAATCTAATGATGCCTCCTCTTCTTCAACCGGCTCATCATCTGGAATTGGAATCAGAAATGAATCATTTTTTTCAATGTGTTCATAGGTGTATCTAAGTACTTTTACAACAAGAGGGATTTGCTCCTCAAGTGCATATGTTCTTAATTCTTTGATGTCGTCAATTAATGTATCAGAATTGATGCCAGTTTTTTCTAGATCTCCCAGAATTTTGTCGATTAACTTAATTGCTTTTTTATTTTCCAAAAGAGTAAAATTATATGATGATTAAATGCTAATGACTGCAAATTTAATTTTTTCCTCAATTAAGAGAAGTTAATTAGTGATATTTATTTAAAATTTATTCGTTTTTTTTGTTTGCAATATTTTAACACAGACATCTTGTTGTTGTTTAATTTGCTGTTTTTCAGTGAATTATACGTTAAAAAACTCTTAAGTGTTACTATTCCTGCTAAAGTTTGAGGTAAAACCGTAACCGCATATGCTATAAACCTCTTTATCTTTGACAGGTATTCCAATTACAATTTTTCCCTTACTTTTTTTGTTTTCCCCAACACTTACCTCCTTAATCCTAAGGAGGTAAGTTCTTCGTTTACATATAGCTTATCAAAGGGTACCGAGTTAATATTTTAGTTACCAGATGTTATTGAAGTATTTGAATAGTCTATAATTGTACGTTTAAATATATAATTGAATCTTTTTAAAAATAATTTTAATAACTCTGAAAATTAGTAGTTTCTTTGTCTTTTAGAGTTTTATGGTATGTCAAGTGTCATAATATCAACAGGCTATCCATGAATAGTTTCCTTATTTCCCAGGGATTTCATGATCTCTGCCTCGAAAACAAGAAGTTCTTGCCACTTTTTGTCGACTTCTTTACGATCACCATATTGTCTAGCAAAATTTAAAAACATCGTATAGTGGTTCGCCTCACTAACCATAAGGCTTTTATAAAATTCGGCAAGTTCTTTATCCTTTAGCTCTTCAGAAAGTAGTTTAAAACGCTCACAACTTCTTGCTTCTATTAAAGCTGCATATAAAAGTCGATGAACAAGCTGTGTTGTTCTATTTCCTCCTTTAGGGAAAAAAGTAAGTAATTTAATAACATAATCATCTTTTCGATCTCTACCAAGTATATAGCCTCTATCAATAATTTTGTCATGAACCATTTTAAAATGGCTTATTTCTTCTTTTACTAATTTTGTCATTTCCTGAACCAAATCGGTATATTCGGGAAAACTTACAATAAGTGATATAGCCGTAGAGGTTGCTTTTTGTTCACAGTAGGCATGATCTGTAAGAATTTCTTCAATATTTTTTTCAACGATATTTACCCATCTTGGGTCTGTAGGAAGTTTTAGGCCGAGCATAGTCTAATTGTTATAGTATAATTTACTACAAAATTAGATAAAACAATTCGAAAAAGGGGGTAATTGTAAAATGAAGAATATTTTTTGAAAGAAATATGAGGACTTTTACCTCCTCTGATGCGCTCCTTTTTTGGATTTGATTTTAGAAAAAAGTAATCTTAACATCGTAAGTCTTAGCAAATAATTTTGATGGAATTTAGTGGACTTATGAGTATATAAAAAGTTTGTGAAATAGAAGCTGTTTAGATTGATGTAAACAGCTTCTATAATTATAACGGTTTCTTACCTATGACCAAAGGCATATTCCGCTACGCATGCATCGACCGTAATCAGTATAGATTCCGAATTGGTCAGACTGTGTACACTGACTACCATTTTGAGAACAAGTCGGTCTTACGCTCGAAGCACCTTTGATGTCCTCTTTCTGTTGTTTTGATAATGTTTGAACATTATTAATACTTAAAATGTTTTTTAACATGATTGTTTTTTTTGAGTTTGAATTAAGTGAACATTTAAAGACACTCACAATTTGTGTCTACTCTTGCAAGAATGTTTTTTAATCTATTGATAGATACTTATTGTATTCAATGTTGACTATAGGATGTAAATATTCGAGAGGTTAAATAGGCTAAGGAGCTGCTAGTAAATTAAATATTGACAGCTCCTTAAGATTATTTATACTAGTACCAAAGGCAGGATCCATTGCTTAAGCGACGTCCGGCATCACAAATTAGGACTCCAGAATAATACATGCAACACTGGTTTGATGACGTTGAACCAGTAATGTTCTCTTTTTGTTCTTTTGATAATGTTTGAACATTATTTAAATTTAAAATGCTTTTTAACATGATTGTTTTTTTAAAATTTGAATTAGTAGTGAACATTTAAAGACACTCACAATTTGCGTCTACTCTTGCAAGAATGCTTTTTATGTTTTTAGCGTTTTTTTTGGGTTTAATATATTTTTACCGGCATTTTTTAACTTTTTGTTATGAATTTGATAGTTAAAAGTGATTTTTGTTGTAAAAATATTATTTATAGAGTTTATGTGATACACCGTTTTCCGTGAAAAAACTAATCTGGATTGAGTAAAAAAAGATGGTGTTAGGGTATTTTTTTAGATACTAAAAAGCAGACTAAATTAGTATTATCATTGTGTCTTAAGAAGCAAAATGGTTAGAGAATATTGTTCAGATTTTAGAAAAGTTGACTGACTATTGGTGCATTTTCGTTACAATGCATGTTTGTAGTAAATTAAAATAATAGTGAATTGTACTGTGAGTAACTATATAATTTGAAGGAAGTTTTGAATTCAAATTAAATATCTAAATCAAAAGAAGATCGAAGTTTGTCGATAAGAGGGTTTTTTTCTTTTAACTTGTTGTATTTGTCTTGGGGAGTAAATGCGTATTTTTTAGAAGCTTCTTCATTAACTGTAATGTTAATTTCAATACTATAATTTTGCAGTTTTTGATATAGAAATTGTAATAATCCAGATTGAGCAGCTTCAAGGTCTACTTTCATAGATTGATTTGGGAGTTCTAAAGTGATTTTCCCTTCCTGAAGTGTGGGAGTATTCATAGCAAACATCGATCCGATAATACGTTCTCCTTTTTTATCCTGTATTTTCCCATACTCAAGCCACGCCTCTTGCATTTGTACTTCATTAAAGGCTTCTTTAGGAAGATTTTTGGGGTCCACCACGATTTCTTCTTTACGTTCCTGGTGTTCTTTTTTGGCCCGAATGCTGCTTAGAGATAATCCTGAAGTTTTTCTTTGGTTAGCTAGGGTAATAGTTTTTTTCTCTGTCTCTGTTTCTGTTTCTATCTTTGTTACTGTTTTGTCTTCTGCGATAGTAGATGATGACGTTTCATTGACTGGTATTGTTTTTTCCTGAGGTTGTAGAGGAGTTTCAACTTGCTTCTCTTTTTCTATTTTACTAATTGCATTTTCTTTTGACTCAGGAGAAATTTTAATTGGTGTTATTCCTTTTTCAATAAAATATGTCGGAGGAATTATGAATGGTCGGTCATTTTTTTTTTCTCCATCTTGTAGTAAGATAGAGGCGAGTTGCATTAGGCATAATTCGACAAGTAGTCTTTGATTGCGACTTGTTTTGTATTTTAAGTCACAATCGTTTGCGAGTTCTATTCCTTTAATGAGAAAAGCACGTGATGCTTTTTGAGATTGCTCAAAATATTTCTTTTTGGTTTGCTTGCCAACCTCTAGAAGAGATATTGTATCCGGAGTTTTACAAACTAATAAATCTCTAAAATGGGAAGCAAGACCAGCAATAAAATGGTGTCCGTCAAACCCTTGACTTAAAATAGTATTAAATTCTAATAACAGTTGCGGAATATTATTCTCTAAGATTAAATTTGTAGCCTTAAAATAGGTTTCATAATCTAATACATTAAGGTTTTCGGTAACGGCTTGTCTTGTCAGGTTTTTTCCGCTAAAACTTACGACTCTGTCAAAGATAGATAAGGCGTCTCGCATTGCACCATCTGCCTTTTGTGCTATTATATGAAGAGCTTCTTCATCGGCAGTAATTCCTTCTTGTAATGCAACCTTTACAAGATGATTTTTGGCATCTGTAACGGTAATTCGTTTAAAATCGAATATTTGGCATCGGGATAATATTGTAGGTATAATTTTATGTTTCTCGGTGGTTGCAAGAATAAAAATTGCATGTTTTGGCGGTTCTTCTAATGTTTTTAAAAAAGCATTAAAGGCAGCTTGAGATAACATATGGACTTCATCGATAATATACACTTTATATTTCCCAACTTGAGGAGGGATTCGTACCTGATCAATCAGGCTTCTTATATCATCGACAGAATTATTAGAAGCGGCATCTAATTCGAAAATATTAAAGGCAAAGTCTTCATTAGGATCCTCATTACCATCTTGATTAATTTTTTTAGCCAAAATACGGGCGCAAGATGTTTTTCCTACTCCTCTGGGACCTGTGAACAGTAATGCTTGTGCCAAATGATGATTGTCTATGGCATTAAGCAAAGTATTAGTAATAGCCCTTTGACCTACAACATCATCGAATGTTTGAGGTCTGTACTTACGAGCAGATACTATAAAATGTTCCATACCGACGCAAAGTTAAAAATTGCCAAGAAATAATAAGTTAGAGAAACTCTTTTTTATCCTGAGTTATCAACATAAAAAAATATCTCACATTTTAGATTTTAGGTTTTAGAATTGTAATACTTTTGCACAAAGCAGATCACCTTATCGCCGTATACTATTTTAGTATAAGGAGGAAAGTCCGGACACCATAGCGCAGACATAGCGGGTAACGCCCGTCCATCGTAAGATGAGGACAAGTGCAACAGAAAGAATGTACAGATAATGCTGTAGTGAAATCAGGTAAACTCTATGTGGTGCAACGTCATGTATACCAATGCTTGAGGGTTGCGCGCCCGATATTGGAGGGTAGGCGGTTTGAGCTGGTGAGTAATTACTAGTCTAGATAAATGATAAGGATATTCGTTCTACGAGGAAACAGAATCCGGCTTATGATCTGCTTTTTTTAATAAAATACTAGGATTCTTAATGCTTCAAAAGTCAGCAATATTCTCCATAGAATACTTTAGAATTTTATCAAAATTAATATAGTTTTTAATGGCTTCTTCATTTACGTATTCTTGAACCGGGTAGTTCTTCTTTTCATATAATTCAGAGTATTTTCGTATTCTATTATTTAAGATGCGCGCCTCAATTATATCTTTTTCCCAAATTTTTGTTTGGTCTGGTGTCATGATACCTTCCTGTATAGCTTCGTTATGCTTTTTTAGCTTTTGCGTGAGTTTTTCGCATTTTAAAATCATGACTTCATAATCTTGTATAGAGTATGTAGTATTTTCAACAGCATAAGCATCAGATATATTTGCATCTGGTTTTTGGTACTTTTGATTTTTTGCAATCTGGGTTTCAGGAGAAGTATAATCTAATACTTCTAGAAGGTTAGACGCTATATAGTATTGTTCTTTTGTCTTAATATTCGTTATTAAAGTGTTTGCTTTCAGGTTTTTAGTTGTTTCTTTCGGAATCTTGTTCGCTATTATTTCGCTCTTGGATATTAATTCATTTACTTTATACGAACCATAATTTTTTACTAAAACTTCGTAAGTATCTTCCTTTTTAAAAAAACCAGAAAGCTTTATGTTGTTAATTTCTTCACCAAGAATTAGTCTGTTCTTTTCAATTTTTTCTTTTTCTAAATAGTATTCGTATTTATTTTTATGACTTAGTTGTTTTTTTAAGTCTATATGTTCTAACGTTAATTCTGTGTAGTTTATGGTAGGTTTTTTCTGGTTTTTTTTGATTCGAGTAATTACATTCTTTAGGTGTTGGGTAAGGTCATCAATATTCTTAGATAGTAATACAAAATCATTTTCTCTCATAGACTGTATGTCCTGGTCAGC
This sequence comes from Aquimarina pacifica, assembly GCF_000520955.1. GTDB lineage: Bacteria > Bacteroidota > Bacteroidia > Flavobacteriales > Flavobacteriaceae > Aquimarina > Aquimarina pacifica. The sequence goes on from NZ_JACC01000015.1 coordinate 39,533, forward strand.
ATAAATTAAATCACTAATACCACATTGATTAGCTATTGCTTGAGCGGCAATAAGTTTATTTACTTTAGCGTCATATGGTTTGTCAGAATTAATAAATCTGTTTATATATGCAATAACCTGATTAGTTTGTTGACTTTTTATTACTGCTTTTTGATATTGCTGATACAGAGCTATACTGTCTTGTTTTAGTTTTTTAATACTATTTTCTAAAAGTATATACTCAGGCGTTTTTCTTTTTACTTTTCTATGAATGGTGCTTTGCATCATTTTTTTGTGCACACTAAATGTCTGAGGAGAGTAAACTAAAGTGTTTTGAATAATGTTTTGTGTATGATCTGGATTTAAGACATATACTTTTTGTTGTGCGAAAAGTTGTGCCAGACCAAAAAAACAGAAGATAATGATGATGTCTCTATTTTTCATCTTTTTTAGTTTAAAAATGTTCCGTATTCCCGAGAGGTACTTAGTTTACTAATTCCTATTGACTGACATTAGTAAAGCTAGTATTATAAATACAAATTACTGTAGATTTTTCGGTTTCATAATATTTATTCGATGTATGGCTTTTTTATTCGTTAATCTGTTATATTTATAGGTGTAAAATATTGATTTTTAGCTCTTAGTTTAATTTTTGGTCATTTTAGAACATCAAATTAGTTGTAGTTTTAAGGCTCATAAGTTTTGTTTATGTTGTTTTTTTAAAAGTCCTTTAACAAAATACAATGCCAATTTTCTTGTACCTTGTCACCAAATAATAATGTATTCATGAATATTGCTATTGTATGTTACCCTACTTTTGGTGGGAGTGGGGTTGTAGCCACAGAATTAGGAATTGCTCTTGCCAAATTAGATCATCAAGTTCATTTTATAACATATAAACAACCTGTTAGATTGGGATTGTTAAACCCAAATATTCATTTTCATGAGGTAAGTGTACCTGAGTATGCTCTTTTTCATTATCAACCATATGAATTAGCATTATCTAGCAAGTTGGTAAATACCATAAAAAAATATAAAATAGATTTGCTACATGTTCATTATGCAATACCTCATGCCTACGCTGGCTATATGGCTAAGAAAATGTTGGCAGAAGAGGGGATTGATATACCAATGGTTACTACATTGCACGGAACAGATATTACTCTTGTAGGAAATCACCCTTTTTATAAACCAGCTGTAACATTTAGTATTAATCAAAGTGATATTGTGACCTCAGTTTCTCAGAGCTTAAAAGATGATACACTAAGATTGTTTGACATTAAAAAGGAAATAAATGTAGTCCCTAATTTTATAGATGTAAGTCAACAGAAAACCAGTTTCACAGATTGTCAGCGAGAATTAATGGCAAAACCTGACGAAAGAATTATTACTCACATTAGTAATTTTAGACCTGTAAAACGTATTCCTGATGTGATTGATGTTTTTTATAATATTCAGGATGCAATGCCAGCAAAATTACTGATGGTAGGAGAGGGGCCTGAACGCAAAGAAGCCGAAAAAAAATGTAGAGAGTTAGGAATAAAAGAAAAAGTCATCTTTTTGGGGAATAGTAATGAGATAGATAAGATATTGTGTTTTTCTGATTTGTTTTTACTTCCTTCAGAAAAGGAAAGTTTTGGGCTCGCAGCCTTAGAGGCTATGGTAAATCGGGTACCTGTGATATCGAGTAACACAGGAGGAATACCCGAAGTTAATGCACAGGGTATTTCGGGGTATTTAAGTGAAGTTGGTGATATTAATGAAATGTCTAAGAATGCTATTCGCATTTTAGAAAATGATACTACTTTAGAAATGTTTAAACAGAATGCATTTTTAGAAGCAGAAAAATTCGATGTAAATGCAATTGTTCCTAGATATATTGCTTTATACGAAGAAGTACTTGCAATATTCTAGGAACAATTTTATAGTATTAAAATTTTTTCTTTTCTAGAATTGATAACGTATACCTAATGCTATATCAAGGTCTAAATCATCATTAAAATCTCCGAAACCAATTTCTGGTCGAATATCGATAGAAAGAAGTAGTGGAATATCAAAATCATATTCTATACCAATATCACCACCAATAAAGAAATAACTATCTCCATTATTATCGCCAGGTAAGTCATTGTCATAATCAACAAATCCAACACCTCCTCCGGGTCCAACATACCAATTTAATCCTTTATCTAGATTAAAGACCCATTGGTATATCCCTGCTAATTTTATAGCAGTTGCATAATCCCAGTCTCTCCATCCTAAGTCTAATTCTAATCGGTTATTATTACCTAATCCTCTTTGGTAAGAAACTTCTGCGCCAAATCCATCATTATCTCCAAGTCTCAATCCTATAGCATTTTTAGCTATTTCTTGGGACTGCATTGTAGTAAAAGAGCTAACAATTAAAATTACAATAATTAAAATACGTTTTGTCATAGTAAAAATAGGTTTAATATTGAATTCTCGAATATAACGTCACAAATGTTTTGTTATGTAAGTGAGGCTCTTAAATTTTTGTTAATATTGCTTAGTTGCGGGTAATATTCTAAGTTCAAAATTTGAAAAAAATGCAATGCTTTTTGCATGATAATATTTGAATAATTCTTTTAAATAAAATTTCTAACTGTATCCTGAGAATCTATTACTTAATATATAAGGTTAGTCTTTTGTTCATTTTATAATTGTTTACAGATCGTAAAAAAAGCCTCTGTAATAGTATTACAGAGGCTAATAAAAATAGTAAATGGTTAGTGTGATTTACTATTTATTTTTAAGTTTTTCGGCTTGATCTTTCCAGTTATCTCGTTCAATTCTTCCAGGGAAGAACTGAATAAGTTCTGTTACTGTATCAATATCTTCTTTGTTGAATTTACTAATTTGATCAAATGTGTAAATACCAATACTATTAAGCTTCTTTTCTATAAAAGGACCTACACCGCTAATAAGTTTTAAGTCATCTTTCTGCGATTCATCAGCTTTTCCAAAACTTTCGAAATTTAGGGTGGGACTTGGCGTATTGACATCATTAGTTGCAGGAACGCCACCATGTTCTCTTGTCTTAATGGCTTTAATTGATTGATCATCTGGATTAGATGCCTCTTCTTTGGTTTTATTTGAAAAAGTAGAATTTGCTTTTTCGTAATTTGCACTTTTTAGAATAGCATTTTTTCTTTCGCATTCATCCAACTCTGCTTTATATTTATTTTTTAGTGCCCATCTTGATAAAAACCACCCTAAAAGAAATGCAAGGGCAAGTAATAATAATAGACACCACCAATTTACTTCGTTTAAAAAATCTAACATAATAGTTATTTATTTAGTTTACTTTTATTTCTATTCTTCTGTTTTTTGCTTTATTTTCTTCAGTCGTATTAGGAACTACTGGATTTGATTCGCCTTGAGATGTGGCTTGCAACCTTGTCTTATCAATCCCCTGAGAGATTAAATAGGTCTTCACGTTATTAGCTCTTTCTTGCCCATACCAAAGGTTAGATTCGGTAGAGCCAACATCATCAGTATGCCCAATAATTCGGACTGATTTTTCAGGATATTTTTGGAGATAATTTTTTAACTCAAGAGAGTAGTTAGATAAAGTTGCATCCGGCTTAAAGGTTTTTTCTCCGAAATTAGAATAGAGCGTTCTATTGGCGATGCTTTTTTCTACTTCTACTAACCTAGATTCGTCTAAAATGTTAAATTTAAGACCTATACCTCCATAATAGATACCTTCAGTGTCATATGAATACTCTTCTAAGGTACTTTTGGTTACAATACGATCAGCATTGATACCGGCATTAACCAGAATATTTTTAATGTACTCAGCTCTAGAGATTCCCAGGCTATCCGGGTTTTTAGTTTCAGGCGCGTTTTCATAGCCAAGAATAAGAATTTCTTGGTCCTGATGTGTTCCTAAATACTCAGCAACCTTTGTACTGAAATCAGATATAGCCTCTGGGATAAACACGTTTCCATCTGCATTATTAATTCTTAAGTTGTCAGGATACCTAAAAACGTCCTCACCTAGATGATCCTTAGCGAACAATCCGTTGGCAAGTTTTACAGCCATGATACTATCATCATATGCTTTTTTTGCTAAGGCTTCGGCTTCGGGATCTGTTTTATCCTGAACTATAATAGAGTCTTTATTGACCTCTTTTTTACACCAATCACAGGAATAATACCACCATATTCCTAACCAGGCAAATAATAAAAAAATAAGAAATGAGATTAAGTTTTTCATAGAATAATGATTAGTGTTAGTAACTTAAAGTTATAAAAATGTTTAATATCTACCTATTAAGTGCTTTAAATTCTATTATTTATGTGTCAAAATAAGACTAATCGCAAAAAAATAAGTTGAAATGCGTTTCAGAAAAAATTATTTTTTATAAATTCGCGAAATAATTATAGAAACAAATGAATACAATAATAATACATCATCATCATTCTTACATATTCGCTCAGGCGTGGTAGGTTTGGTATGTGTATAACATAATATAATAACTAATAAAAACCCGTTTGAGCAGTTCAGACGGGTTTTTTTATTTCAATATAACTTGGATTTGAATTGGTCAGACATAATAAAACGAAACAATGTCAAAAATTAAAATAGCTATTCAGAAAAGTGGTCGTCTCAATGAGGATTCGGTCAGAATATTAAAAGATTGTGGTATATCAATTGATAACGGAAAGGATCAATTGAAGGCGGAGACTCGTAATTTCCCCATGGAGGTAATGTTTTTGCGTAACGGAGACATTCCTCAATATCTAAGAGATGGAGTAGTTGATATCGCAATTATTGGGGAAAATGTGTTAATAGAAAAAGGTAAAGACATATCTATCGTAGAACGACTTAATTTCTCTAAGTGCAAAGTATCGCTGGCAGTACCCAAGAATTTTGAGTATAATTCTATTCAAGATCTTGATGGAAAAAGAATTGCAACGTCTTACCCTAATACTGTTAAAGACTATTTGTCAAAAAAAGGAATTTCAGCTGAATTACACCAAATATCAGGATCTGTAGAAATTGCACCAAATATAGGGTTGGCTGATGCTATTTGTGATATTGTTTCGAGTGGTAGTACATTATTTAAAAACAACCTTAAAGAAGTAGAAGTAATGCTAACTTCTGAGGCCGTACTCGCTGTTTCACCAAAAATATCTGAAGACAACAAAAAACTACTAGAAAAGTTGAGATTTAGAATTAATTCTGTTCTCAAAGCTAGAAATTCGAAGTACGTTTTGCTGAATGCGCCCAATGACAAAATAGAAAATATAGTTAAGATATTGCCAGGAATGCGAAGTCCAACAGTACTTCCGTTGGCTCAGGATGGTTGGAGCTCTATTCATACAGTAGTAGAAAAAAATAGGTTTTGGGATATTCTAGATGAGCTAAAAGCACAAGGAGCTGAAGGTATTTTGGTTTGCCCAATCGAGAAAATGGTTATGTAAGTGAAGAAAGGATTTAGGAATTATGAAAAAAATATATAATCCGAATAAAGGTGAGTGGTCAGAGGTTTTAAGAAGACCAACTCAAACCGTGGCAGATATCGAACAAATCGTATTGAATATTTTTAACGAAGTTAGCGCTAGCGGTGATATAGCTGTAAAGAAGTATACTGAGAAGTTTGATAAGGTCAATTTGGTAGATATTTTAGTAACTAAAGAGGAGATAAATGAAGCTGTTACTTCAATAAACGAAGACCTTAAACAAGCCATTATGTTGGCAAAACAAAATATTGAATCATTTCATGCAGCGCAAAAGACAGATAAAGTTTCGGTAGAAACAGTTGATGGAGTTAGGTGTTGGCAAGAGAAAAGACCGATTCAAAAAATTGGGTTGTATATACCAGGTGGAACAGCACCTTTATTTTCTACAATTTTGATGTTAACTGTTCCTGCAAATTTAGCAGGTTGTAAAGAAATAGTGTTGTGTTCTCCTCCTGATAATGAGGGTAAGATCAATCCAGCTATTTTGTATGCTGCAGATTTATGTGGGGTGACCACTATCTGTAAAGTGGGAGGGATTCAGGCAATTGCAGGAATGACGTTCGGTACAAAATCGATACCTCAAGTGTATAAAATATTTGGTCCCGGTAATCAGTTTGTTACTGTGGCAAAACAATTAGCAACTAAGTTTGGGGTTTCTATTGATATGCCAGCAGGTCCAAGTGAATTATTAGTAGTTACTGATGATAGTGCTAACCCATCTTTTGTGGCTTCAGATTTATTGAGTCAGGCAGAGCATGGGGTTGATAGTCAGGTGATTTTGGTGTCAACTTCTAAATCAATGTTGGATGCAGTAGAAAAAGAAGTAGAAAAACAACTAACCATCTTACCTAGAAAAAAAATTGCAGAAGCAGCAATTGCGAATTCGAAATTAATTTATGTAGAAAATAGTGATCAGGCTATAGAATTGATCAATGAATATGGTCCCGAACATTTTATTGTTTGTGCCCAAGATGAAGATTTTTATATAGATAATATTGCGAATGCGGGTTCTGTGTTTATTGGAGATTATACTCCAGAGAGTGCAGGAGACTACGCATCAGGAACAAACCATACACTACCTACAAATGGATATGCAAAGCAATATAGTGGGGTTAATTTAGATAGTTTTATGAAATCAATGACATTTCAGAAAATTTCAAAGAAAGGGATTCAAAATATAGGACCGGCAATAGAGTTGATGGCAGAAGCAGAGGGTCTTCAGGCTCATAAGAATGCTGTGACCTTGCGATTGGAGAGTTTAAAATAAGTGCAAAGAAAATGAATAATTTAACCTTCGATTTTAATAATTTGGTTCGTGAGAATGTAAGAAGTTTAACACCCTATTCTTCTGCTAGAGATGAGTATGTTTCTGATGGGTCAAAAATGATTTTTCTCGATGCAAATGAAAACCCGTTTGATAACGGAGTCAATAGATATCCAGATCCACAACAACGTTCTCTTAAAGCAGTTTTAGTGCAGCAAAAAGAGGTGCTGTTAAATCAAATCTTATTAGGGAACGGAAGTGATGAAGTTCTGGATTTACTTTTTAGAGCTTTTTGCGAACCCAAAGTAGATAATATTATAACATTGCCTCCGACCTATGGCATGTACAAGGTACTAGCTAATATAAATAACGTAGAAGAACGTCAAGTTTTTTTAGATCATACTTTTGAACCTGATGTTTCTAAAATTCTTGAGAGTACTGATGGTAATACTAAAATTATCTTTTTATGTTCTCCTAATAATCCAACCGGAAACTCTTTTTCTGAAGATCGCATTGTGACTATTTTAGAAAATTTCAAGGGATTGGTGGTAATTGATGAAGCATATATAGACTTTTCTGATAAAGAAAGCTGGATAAAAAGACTAGATGAGTTTCCAAATTTGATTATTACACAAACGTTGTCCAAGGCGTATGGATTAGCAGGTATTCGATTAGGGTTATGCTATGCCTCAAAAGAGATTATAGAGATTCTTAATAGAATAAAACCGCCTTATAACGTTAATGAACTAACGCAAAAGAGGGCATTGACTAGAGTGTTAAATAATGATCAAGTAACAAAAGAAGTGTCAGATATACTTTTGGAAAGAAATCTTTTGGCAGCTGTATTAAAAGATATTCCTTTTGTATTAAAAGTATATCCAAGCGATGCTAATTTTATTTTGGTAAAAGTAGATAATGCAGATCTACGATATCGAGAGTTGTTAGAAAAAGGTATTGTTATTCGTAATAGAGGTACACAACCATTATGTGAGAATACCTTGCGTTTTACTATAGGTACCAAAGAAGAGAATAAAGTATTGATAGAAACATTGAAGAAATTGTAGTCTTTTTTTAGTGTTGCTTAGTTTATTGATTGTGGATTTATTATTAATTAAGTAGTGCTAATACAAAGAGTTTAATTAAAAATTCTCGTACTATCGAGAGTAAATAATAAGATGAAAAAGAAAGTATTATTCATAGATCGTGATGGAACGATTATTAAAGAAACGGTTGACGAACAAATAGATGCATTCGAGAAAATGATTTTTTACCCGAAAGCATTCACATATTTAGGGAAAATAGCACAAGAACTAGATTACGAATTAGTTATGATTACTAATCAAGATGGTCTGGGTACAGATGTTTTTCCAGAAGACACTTTTTGGCCTGTTCATAATTTTATTCTAAAATCTTTCGAAAACGAAGGTGTTGTTTTTGATAAGGTATTTCTTGATAGAACCTTTCCTCATGAGAATGCTGACACAAGAAAACCCGGAACAGGATTATTAACAGGATATTTTTCTGAAGAATATGATTTAGCTAATTCTTTTGTAATAGGTGATCGTTTAACAGATATGGAGCTAGCAAAAAATTTGGGAGCTAAGGGCATCTTTATTAATGATGATACTAATTTGGGAACAGATGAGATAACAATAAAAAGAGATGAACTTGATACGTATATAGCACTAGAAAATAATGATTGGCAGAAAATTTATGAGTTCTTAAAATTAGAAGATCGTGTTGCTGAAATCTCTAGAAAAACAAATGAAACGGATATTTATATTAAACTTAATCTAGATGGAACAGGTAAGAGTACTATAAATACGGGGATAGACTTTTTTGATCATATGCTAGATCAAATTTCTCGTCACGGACAAATGGATTTAGAAATAAGTGTGAAAGGCGACCTTGAGGTAGATGAACATCATACGATAGAGGATACTGCAATTGCATTAGGAGAAGTGTTTAGTGAAGCATTAGGAGGTAAATTAGGAATAGAACGTTATGGGTTCTGTTTGCCAATGGATGACTGCCTTGCCCAAGTAGCAATTGATTTTGGTGGTCGTAATTGGTTAGTTTGGGAGGCAGAATTTAAAAGAGAAATGATAGGGAAAATGCCTACAGAAATGTTTCTCCATTTCTTTAAATCTTTTACAGATGGGGCCAAAGCAAATCTTAATGTAAAGGCAGAAGGAGACAATGAACATCATAAAATTGAAGCAATATTTAAAGCATTCGCAAAGGCGATAAAAGTAGCGGTAAAACGAGATCCTGAGAAAATGATTTTGCCAAGCACAAAAGGAATGCTTTAACTTTTTCTTTTCGATTTTTGAAATAAATACAAAATATAAGGTTCGATTCTAGATATTTAGTTCTGAACCAGAATGATGAAATTATGAAAATAGTAATTGTTAATTATGGTGCAGGTAATATCCAATCAATAAAATTTGCTATTCAAAGATTAGGGTATGAAGCGGTTTTAAGCGATGATCCAGAAGAAATTAAAAATGCTGACAAAGTAATATTTCCTGGAGTAGGAGAGGCGAGTAGTGCGATGAAAAAACTTAAAAATTCGGGGTTAGATATGTTAATTCCTAAACTTAAACAACCGGTTTTAGGAATATGCCTAGGCATGCAACTTATGTGTAACTATACAGAAGAAGGCGATACCAAAGGTTTAGGTATTTTTGATGTCAATGTTGTACGTTTTAATCATGGTGTAAAAGTACCACAAATAGGATGGAACCAAATCGAAGGACTTGATTCACCACTTTTTGAAGGAGTGACTCAAAATGAGTATATCTATCTAGTGCATAGTTTTTATGCTCCCATAACAAAAGATACTATTGCGACATCTACCTATGGACTGCAATATACCACTGCTTTGCATAAAGATAATTTTTATGGCACACAATTTCACCCAGAAAAGAGTAGTCTAACTGGGGAACGAATTCTAAGGAACTTTTTAGAAATATAAAAAATATACCCAAGTATATTAAATGACACTAATTATACAATACAAAGAGAAGTAATGAGAATAATACCAGCAATAGATATCATAGATGGTAAGTGTGTTAGACTGTCTAAAGGAGATTATGATACAAAGAAAATATACAATGAGAGTCCTTTAGAAGTAGCAAAACAGTTCGAAGCACATGGTATCGAATATTTACATTTGGTAGACTTAGATGGTGCAAAATCAAAACATATTGTAAACCATAAGGTTTTAGATCAAATAGCATCTAAGACAAGTCTGAAAATTGATTTTGGAGGAGGTCTTAAAACAGATGAAGATCTTAAAATTGCTTTTGATAATGGAGCCCATCAAATTACAGGAGGTAGTATTGCTGTTAAAGATCCAGATACATTCGGTTCATGGTTACAGAATTTTGGAGCTGACAAGATTATTTTGGGAGCAGATGCAAATAATGAGAAAATTGCTGTTAGTGGCTGGCAAGAAGAGAGTGATAAAGAATTGATTCCATTTATAAAAGAGTATTTGGAAAAAGGAATTTCTTATGTCATTTGTACAGATATTAGTAAAGATGGGATGTTACAGGGGCCTTCATTCGATTTATATAAGAAAATAATTGCGCAAGGCAAAGTTATTGCAGACGACAATAATATAACACGAGAGATAAAATTAATAGCTTCAGGTGGTATTTCAACATTTGATGAATTGCCTAAACTAGCCGAAATAGGTTGTGAAGGCACTATTATAGGTAAGGCTATTTATGAAAACAGAATTAGTCTTAAGCAATTAGAAAAGTACATTCTCGAAAAATAATTAGAAATGGAAAAGGAGATTGTCGAAGAATTTATAGAACAGATTATATATCGATTAGATGAGAGTACTCGCATGGTTACACTAAGTTTTGACCATTTGTCGGATGATGATATTTGGAAGCGAAGTAATGATTTATCTAATAGTGTTGGTAATTTGGTACTGCATCTTTGTGGAAATATACGACAATATGCAATCTCTTCACTAGGAAATTCAGAAGATACAAGAGTACGTGATCAAGAGTTTGATGCTACAGAAGGGTTTTCTAAAAAAGATTTATTAGACAAACTCATTGATACGGTTGAAACGGCAAAAAGAGTTTTGAAAAGTTGTGCAGCCTCAGAACTATTAAGAAAGAGAGAGGTGCAAGGGTTTACCTTTTCAGGTATAGGAATAGCAATTCATGTTACAGAGCATTATTCCTATCATACGGGGCAAATCGCATTTTGGACGAAGCAATTAAAAAATCATAAAAGTCTAGGTTTTTATGATGGGATAAATTTGAATAAAAAAAATAAAGAATGTTAACAAAAAGGATTATACCGTGTTTGGATATCAAAAATGGTAGAACAGTAAAGGGAGTTAATTTTGTTGACCTAAGAGATGCAGGTGATCCCGTAGAATTGGCGCAAATCTATTCAGAAGCTGGAGCTGATGAGTTAGTGTTTCTTGATATCTCAGCGACAGAAGAGCGTCGCAAAACACTTGCTAATTTAGTACTTAATGTGGCAGAAAAAGTAAATATTCCTTTTACAGTCGGGGGTGGCATATCATCAATCGAAGATGTAGATATTCTCTTGCAAAATGGAGCTGATAAAGTTTCTGTAAATTCGTCGGCTGTCAAAAACCCTCAATTGATTAATGATTTGGCGGGTAAATTTGGTTCTCAGTGTATTACGGTTGCAATCGACGCTAAACAAATTGATGGTGAATGGATAGTTCATTTGGTAGGCGGAAAGGTGCCTACAGAACTCAATTTGTTTGATTGGGCTAAGGAAGTTGAAGAACGTGGTGCAGGAGAAATTCTTTTTACTTCAATGGATCATGATGGTACTAAGGATGGTTTTGCTAATGAGGCACTTAACAGGCTAAGTACAACGCTTACTATTCCTATAATTGCTTCTGGTGGTGCAGGTAATATTCAGCATTTTGTCGATACTTTCAGAGATGGGCAATCTGACGCAGCACTTGCGGCGAGTGTATTTCATTTTAAGGAGATCGAAATTAAGGCATTAAAGCAAGAGTTGAGAAATAATGATATTCTTGTACGATTATAAATTAAGACATAAAGTAGTGATGAGAACTTAACATATATTGATTTTTTAATGAAATTCAATTGTAATTTTTTGAAATCGAAGATGTATAGGTAACATTTTGTACTAAAATAACACTAACAATAAATGATAATTTAGTTTATTTTCCTCTTAGAAGGTTTAATCTTAAAATAATGTAATTAGAGATATTCAAACTCTAAAAAATAGTACTTTTTTACGTTGCTAAAGGAAACGAGGTAATAAATTGAAAAAATAGATTTATAAGTGGATCTAAACAAAATTATAAAGTAAATATGAAAATAGATTTTAATAAGAATAGTGACGGATTGGTCCCTGCAATAATTCAGGATGTATCCACAAAGAATGTACTTATGTTAGGGTACATGAATGAAGAAGCATATTCAAAAACTTTAGAAACTAAGAAAGTTACTTTTTTTAGTAGAACGAAAAATAGAATTTGGACCAAGGGAGAAGAAAGTGGTAATTTTTTGAATCTTGTAGATATCAAGAATGATTGCGACCAAGATACCCTTCTGGTTACTGTTAATCCTGTAGGTCCTACATGTCATAAAGGTTCGGATACATGCTGGGACGAGGATAATAAAACAACTTTTGGTTTTTTGTCAGAATTAGAAACTGTTATAACCAACAGAAAAGAAAATCAAGTTGATGAAAAATCTTATGTAGCTTCTCTATTCAGGAAAGGTATTAATAAGATTGCTCAAAAAGTGGGGGAAGAAGCTGTAGAAGTTGTAATAGAGGCAAAAGACGATAATGATGAGTTGTTTTTGAATGAAAGTGCTGATCTTTTATTTCATTACCTAATTCTATTACAGGCAAAAGGTTTTAAATTAGAAGATATTGTAGGAGTTTTAAAGTCAAGAACTTAATAATGTTTATCTAAACTATCGGTTAAAAGCTGATTTCATCGACAAAACATTGATTTATTAACAAAATATTCTATATTTGCTCCTTTAAATAAACCAATTTTGAAACATATAGACATAAAATTACTCTTTTTACCGGTTCTTTTATTTTTTTGTCAACTAACACACTCTCAATGTAATCTAGGTCATATTGATATTAATGAGTGCTATATGGAAACTGTTGATGGCGACGGTGATGTTAGTGGTAACCCAGATGGGATTATTAATATTTATGACCTTACAGGGACTACGGTTGCCGATGGGGTTTGGGAAATTGCACCAAACTATGCCATTGCTTTTGACGAAAGTACAGGAGACATGTCTTTGTGGGCATTGCAAAATTCAACTACCATAGCCACAGCTAATGATTATAGTTTTGAATTATTAAATACTGCTGTTTGTGGTACAGACCCAGTTAGGACGGCCACACTAAACCTTGGTGCATTTTCGGGAGTGGCATTGCCGAGAACAGGTACTCTTAATGTGAATGCGTCAGGATGTGATGCAGAAGGTTTTGATTTGTTTACGGCATTTCTGCAAGATGATCAAATACCACCCCCTCATCAAAATGGTACATGGAGCTATAACGGTTCAAGCCCTAATTTTCTGGGATTCGGAGAAGAAAAAGATGGATTAGAATCTACATTTTATGCAAGTATCCCATATCAGGAAGGACTTCCTAGAGTAGATCAGGAAGTGTTTGAGTTTACCTATACTGTTCCTGGATTAGGCCCTTGTGATGCTAGTAGAGAAACTACGGTAAGAATAGCGATGGTTAGACAAGTATCTGCGGGAGGTGGATCAGGAACTGATATTTGTGAAAATGATATACAAGCGGGACTTTATGATACAGATATAGATTTACGAGATGATTTATATTTACAAGGAGAAGATAGTGAGGGGATTTGGTTATATGAACTTGATCCAACAGGGCAATTGTCAAATGCCTCTGACTCAAATATCAATATAAAAGAATTATATGATAATGTTATTGATGGTGGAAATAATCTTAGGTTTGGTTGTGAGTCGTTTGAGTTTTTCTATTCGGTCGAACAAAGGTCAGGAGTTTGCTTAAATGATACTACAAGTGTTAATATTTCTTTTTATGAACAGTTAAGACCATTTAGTCAGACAGTTGCACCACCAATTATTTGCGCGAATGAATCTCCAGGGGATTTCAATTTATTTAGCTTGCTTGAGTTTACTACAGAAGGAATAACTGATTTTGTATATACTGATGAAAAATATGTGAACTGGCGATTGGTTAGCGGGCCTTCTGATCTGGGTCTACAAACTCTCGAAAGCTATTATCCGATACCTCCTAATGTAATTCCTGATGATTTCCATTTGGGAGCAATAAATACTTTCTATCAAATCCCAGGTACATATGTTTTTGAGTATGCTGTAAGTCCCAAAATTAACTGTCAGGAAGGTGAGATATTATGTAATCCGTTTGATTCTCCAGGTGATTTTTTCTATTGCGAACATCCGTGTGCAGTAGAAACAGGGCTTGTAACAATTGAGGTTGTTGGTTTTGATTCTGCAGGAATAGATACAGAGGGGATTAATTTATGTGAAATAGATGGTCAGGTAGATCTTAGGAGTTTGTTATTGCCAAATGGTGCATTTCCTATTGCAACCACGGGTGTGTGGACAGATTCTGGGGGTGCTATAATTGATAATGTATTTATTTTTCCTGATAGTGATACAGAGCAGACCTTTACTTTTACGTATTCAACTAGTACGGTAAATGGTTGTGTCGATAGTGCAGATTTGACTTTTACTATTAATAAGGAGGTTTATGCTGGAGAAGATGCAAGTGTTACATTATGTTCTGATGATTTAACAGTAACTCTTTTTGATCTTTTGGGAGGTGATCCAGACACTACAGGTTTATGGACAGGTCCTTTTGCATATGAATCAACGGATCATTTAGGAGTTTTTGATGCAACAGATGAGCTTTTGCCGATAATTGGTTCAGGAACCTATACGTATACTGTTCCTGGTAATTCTGGTTGTACTTCTATTGATGATGCCACAGTAACCGTAAGCATTGTCGACCCGATAGAAATAGGGGAAGATGTAAATGAGACTTTTTGTAAAATAGATGGTCGTGTGAACTTGTATTCACTTCTAGATAGAGACACAGTAAGAACAGGTTTTTTTGAGGATACTGATGATACTGGCGCTTTAAATGAAGAAGGAGTTTTAGAATTTGAAACATTGACTAATGAAATTTATACTTTCAGGTATGTAGTGTCAAATGCACTGCCTTGTGATGAATCTTCTTTGTTAGTTGCTGTTCAGATTGTTGATATACCTTCGCCTGTCTTGCCAGAACAAGAATTTTGTATCCTTGATGCAAAGCGATTAGAAGATATAGAAGTAGATGTGTTAAATTATAATTGGTATGATCAATTAGAAAGTGAAAACCCAATAATTGATAACCCGATACTACTTAATAATCAGATTTATTACATAGCATCAGTCGATGCTAATAATTGCGAATCAGAACGGGTTGAAGTTTTGATTAAGATATTGAATACCGGAGAGCGGTTTTCTAATGGGGATTTGTGTACAATGGATTTTCAGGATGGTGTTTCACCAAATGGAGATAATCAGAACGATAGTTTTGCACTACAGATTGACGATCTTTTTAATATTCCAGAAGCATTCCCGGATTTTGACCTTAAAATATACAATAGATATGGTAGTCTTGTATATGATGCAAATATTAATACAGAGGAGTTTAGAGGAGAGAGTAATGTGTCCTTGAGACTTGGAGACGATCTTCCTTCGGGTACTTATTTCTATATTTTTAATCCGAACTTTGAGAATAACCTACCAATACAAGGAAGTTTTTACCTAAGCCGATAAATCAATGAATTTCAAGTTATTTTTTTTAATTTCTGTAGTATTCTGCACGATAATTCATGCCCAGCAAGAGCCTCAATACTCACAATATATGTATAATATGAGTACTGTTAACCCTGGTTATGTTACGGGTCAACAAGGGTTGATCTCTACTGGTTTGCTCTATAGAAAACAATGGACTGGTATTGAGGGATCTCCTCAGACAGCAAATGTATTTGCAAACATCCCGTTGAGTGAAAAAATTGAAATAAGTCTTAACTATGTTAATGATCAAATAGGGGATGCAATTGCTGTTAATAATGATTATGTTAATGTTGATTTTGCATATGCAGCAAAAATTTCTGATCAAACCAATATTTCATTTGGTATAAAAACGGGTATTAATAGTTTTAGACTAGATTCCTCTTCATCTGATGTAGCATCTGATCCCGCATTTGCAGATAATACGTCGACAACCCAATTAAATGTTGGGGCGGGTTTATATTTGTATACTAGTGATTTTTATGCAGGAATTTCTTCGCCTAACTTATTGCCAAGTGAGACAGAAATAGACGGTATAGGGGTTGCACAAACAAAGACACATTTATATGCCATTGCAGGGTATGTGTTTGATTTTTTAGATGAAGTACGTTTAAAACCATCAATGGTAATAAAGCAAGTTGTGGATTCTCCCTTGACATTTGATTTGTCTGTTAACTCATTGATATATGATAGGTTCGAGTTAGGGGTTTCTTATAGATATGCAGACTCTTTTATAGCTTTGGCAGGTTTTAATATAACTCCAAATCTTAAGATTGGGTACTCCTATGATTTTAGTGTTAGTGAGCTTAGCGGTTATAATAATGGTAGCCATGAAGTTGTAATGCTGTTTAATTTTGATTTACTTAACCTAAGTAATAAATACGCTTCACCAAGATTTTTCTAGATGATAAAGACTAAAATATTTATAGTATTTGCAATAACATTATTGATTAGTCAATTCGCTTTTGCACAGAAAAAAAGTAGAGCAGATCGTTTTTTTGAAAAAGGGGATTATATTAATGCTGTTGTACAATATGAACAAGAACTGAATCAAGAAGGGTACTCTAAGCATATTTTAGAGAATATCTCAACGTCTTACTACAATACATTTCAGTTTAGAAAAGCGTACAAGTATCTAAAAAGACTTACCTCGGGTAAGTTTTATGAAAGAGATAAAGAATATGATAACTCATATAATTTTATGGCTGCTCAAGTGTTATCTGCATTGGGAGAATATGATAAATCTGTCATTTATTTGGCAAAGTATAAAAAAGGAAATGGGTTAGATTTTAATAAACAAGATGCTGTTGGAGTTATTGAGAATTTTAGACTTAAAGAAAATGATTATCGAGTCGAACATACTCTTTTTAATTCTGATGCATCCGAGTTCGGAGCTGTTAAAATCGACAGTACTGTTTATTTTGTGACCGATAAGTATCCGCACGGAGTTCTTAACAAAAATTATAAATGGACACACCGTCCTTTTTTAGATATATATAAGGTAGTGGTAGATAAAAACAATAAACCTATTTCTGAATTAGAAACATTCTCTAATGCAATTAATTCAAAATTGCATGAAGGTAATTTTTGTTTTTCTGCAGATGGTAATACAATATATTTATCAAAAAGTAATTCTGAAAAAAAGAAAAACAGATTTGATAGTATTAATAATAATCCAATTCACATATATAAGGCTAGTAAAGTCGATGGTGAATGGGGAGCACCAGAGAAATTGCCTTTTAACAATATAAATTATTCTACTGAACACCCGTCTTTGAGTGCAGATGGAACAAAGTTGTATTTTAGTTCTAATATGCCAGGTGGTTATGGTGGCTTTGATATTTATGTTGCCGATGTTAATGAAGATGGCACCTACGGAGCACCTAAAAATCTTGGTTCAAAAATTAATACAGAAAACAGAGAACAATTCCCCTTTATTTCAGAAAAAGGACACTTGTTTTTTTCGTCAAATGGTCATTTAGGGCTTGGTATGATGGATATTTTTGTTTCAGAATTAAAAGAAGGAAAGCTTTCTGATCCAATTAATCTTGGTGTACCTATTAATTCTAGTTATGATGATTTTTCTTTGGTGTATCATAATGAGAAAGATGGTTTTTTTGCTTCAAATAGAAAAGATAAAAGTGATGATATTTATTTCTTTTCTCAGATCGGAGAAATTTTTCCAAAGGAATATAGAGCTCGTTTTGAAGTGAAAGATTACGCTACAGAATCGTACATTCCTAATTCAGATGCAGTTTTATTTAATAATGATAACGAAATTGTATACGAGAGCCAGTTAGATTCTATAGCGAGTTTTGATCTTAAGGTTTTTCCTGGTAGGTATAATTTCAAAGCGTCTGCAGAGGGGTATAGAACAAGAACAAAACCTTTGTTGGTAAATGAAAATGAGGAAGAGGTGTATGTTGTTTATTTAGAAAAGAAGAAAGTCGATGATCGCATAGCCGTTACAAATAACAAATCTGCAGATAGTACTAAGATTACGACAATCAATACAAGTACCAAAAAAGAAGAAGTAAGTAAAACTAAACTTAGAGAGTTGCTGCTCGCAGATAAGGATGGGCCACCTGTGATTGAGAAAAATGGAAAACTCTATTTTGATATGCCGCCAATTTACTTTGATTATAATAAGTGGAACATAAGGTCTGATTCAAAAAAGGTACTTGATAAGTTAGCAACTAAGTTAGAACGATATAATACTGTATATCTCAAAATTAGTTCTCATACAGATAGTAGAGGAACGGACACGTATAATCAGGTTCTATCGTCGAAGAGGGCTGAATCTACACGTAATTACCTAGCTCTTGTAGGATATGTGAATGCCAGAAGAATGAAATTTGAGGGGTACGGAGAATCGCAACCGATAATTGATTGTGGTAATAAAGTTTGTACCGAAGAAGAGCATCAAACGAATAGAAGAAGTGAGTTCGAGATAATTAAATTTTAGAACGAATATAGTAAGTCTCTAATCTTTTGTTTTCTAATAAATTAAATTGTATTTTTGCACTCCTTTTCAGTGAATAAGAGAATTGAAAAGGGTGTAATTTTAACTTTAATTAATACTTCTGTATAGTTTTCATCTTGATTCTCAATAATATACAGGATACAAATTTTATCTTCAATGTCTGAAGAAACAAAAAACACAGATGTTCAGGAAGTAGAGACTCCAGCAGTTGCAGAAGCTCCACAACAAGCAAATCCTGAACAATTTTTAAAAGAATTTAACTGGCACAACTACGAAGAGGGTATTGATCCTATCGAAGATTCTAAACTTGAGGAATTTGAGAAGTTAGTAGCAGAAAACTTTGTAGATACGCTTAATGATGAAGTTGTCGACGGTACTGTAATTAATCTTACAGATCGTGATGCAATCATTGATATCAATGCAAAAAGTGAAGGGGTTATTTCATTAAACGAATTTCGTTACAACCCAGATCTTAAAGTAGGAGATAAGGTAGAGGTGTTAATTGATGTACGCGAAGATGCTACAGGTCAGTTAATTCTATCTCACCGTAAAGCACGTGTTATCAAAGCATGGGATCGTGTAAATGGTGCTCATGATACAGGTGAAATCGTAAATGGTTTTGTAAAATGTAGAACTAAAGGAGGAATGATTGTTGATGTTTTCGGTATCGAGGCATTCTTACCAGGTTCTCAAATTGATGTGAAGCCAATTCGTGATTATGATGCTTATGTAGGTAAAACAATGGAATTTAAGGTTGTGAAAATTAACCATGAATTCAAAAACGTTGTTGTTTCTCATAAAGCACTTATCGAAGCCGATATTGAAGAACAGAAAAAAGAAATCATTGGTCAGCTAGAAAAAGGTCAAGTGTTAGAAGGTACTGTTAAGAATGTTACTTCTTATGGTGTATTTGTTGATCTTGGAGGAGTTGATGGATTAGTACATATTACTGACTTATCTTGGTCTAGAATTAACCATCCTAATGAGATTGTTGAACTAGATCAGAAATTAAACGTTGTAATCCTTGACTTTGATGAGGCTAAAACACGTATACAGTTAGGTCTTAAGCAGTTAAAACCACATCCGTGGGAAGCTCTTGATAAAGAACTTAAGGTAGGTGACAAAGTAAAAGGTAAAGTAGTAGTAATTGCTGATTACGGTGCATTTATAGAAGTTGAAGAAGGAGTAGAAGGATTAATTCACGTTTCTGAAATGTCTTGGTCAACACACTTGCGTTCTGCACAAGATTTCGTAAAAGTAGGAGATCAAGTAGAAGCAGTAATTCTTACTTTAGATAGAGAAGAGCGTAAAATGTCTCTAGGTATTAAGCAGTTGACTCCAGATCCATGGACTGATATCACTACCAAATACCCTGTTGGTTCTAAGCATAATGGTATCGTTCGTAACTTTACTAACTTTGGAGTATTCGTTGAGTTAGAAGAAGGTATTGATGGTCTTATTTATATTTCTGATCTTTCTTGGACTAAGAAAATTAAGCATCCTTCTGATTTTACTAACGTAGGAGATACATTAGATGTTATTGTTCTTGAGTTAGATGTAGAAGGACGTAAATTAAGTCTTGGTCATAAACAGACAGAGGATAATCCTTGGGATAAATATGAAACTGAATTTGGTGTAGGAACTAAGCATACTGCAGCTATCGGAGAGATCGTAGACAAAGGTGCTACTATAGATTTTAACGAAGATATTGTTGCCTTTATTCCTTCACGTCATCTTGAGAAAGAAGACGGAAGTAAGCTTAAAAAAGGTGATGAAGCAGAATTCCAAATTATTGAGTTCAATAAAGAATTCAAAAGAGTAGTTGCATCACATACAGCACTATTTAAAGAGGAAGAAGCTAAGATCGTAAAACAAGCAGCTAAGAAAGCAGCAAGTACAAATGCGTCTGAGAAATCAACGCTTGGTGATCTTGATGTATTAGCTGATCTTAAAGCTAAAATGGAAAAAGGAGAGAAGTAATTCTTTGTACTTTTTTTGATATAGAAAAGACCGCTCAACTGAGCGGTCTTTTTTTTATTACAGTACTTTTTATGTTTAAAAGAGGTAGTGCAATAATCCTAAAATTTCATTACTTTTGTACTCCAAAGATCTATTTTGGAGATTATGAGTCAAAAATTACTACTTAGTGCAAAAGAGATAGATATAATTCTGCATCGTTTGGCTTGTCAATTAATCGAAAATCATACACATTTTAGAGATACTGTTTTAATTGGAATTCAGCCAAGAGGTGTTTTTTTGGCAGATCGTATTAAGAAAATTTTGGTCGAAGATTATCAGCTATTGGATATAAAAATGGGGCATCTAGATATTACATTTTATCGAGACGATTTTAGAAGAGGAGAAAAAATTCTTGAGGCGAATAAAACAAATATCGATTTTGTAGTAGAAGATAAAAGAATTGTTTTTATTGATGATGTCCTTTATACCGGAAGAAGTATAAGAGCAGCATTGACTGCTGTTCAGTCTTTTGGGAGGCCTCAAGAGATAGAGTTATTAGCTTTGATCGATAGAAGATTTAGTAGGCATTTACCAATACAACCAAATTATAGAGGCCGTCAGGTTGATGCTATAAACCAAGAAAAGGTAAAAGTTGATTGGGTTGAAAATGGAGGTCAGGATGCTGTATATCTTGTTGGTGAGTAATGATGTTTATTTAATTATGTAAGCCAAGTAGTAAAATTTTAAACTAAACTTAAAAAATGAGCGAATTAAGTGTTGACCACTTACTAGGAATAAAATATCTAAATGAAAATGATATTAATTTAATATTTGAAACGGCCGATCACTTTAAAGAAGTCATTAATCGTCCTATCAAGAAAGTTCCGTCGCTAAGGGATATTACTATTGCTAATCTTTTTTTTGAAAATAGTACAAGAACAAGACTGTCTTTTGAGTTGGCAGAGAAAAGGCTTTCGGCAGACGTGATTAATTTTTCTGCGGCATCATCATCAGTAAAAAAAGGAGAAACCCTTATAGATACAGTCAATAATATTCTTTCGATGAAAGTAGATATGGTTGTGATGAGACACCCTAATCCAGGTTCTGGTGTGTTTTTATCAAAACATGTAGATGCTAAGATTATTAATGCTGGTGATGGAGCGCATGAACATCCTACTCAGGCATTATTAGATTCTTATTCGATACGAGAGCGATTAGGAGAAGTCGCAGGAAAAAAAGTAGTTATTGTAGGTGATATTTTGCATTCAAGAGTAGCACTGTCGAATATCTTTGCGCTAAAACTGCAGGGAGCAGAGGTTACAGTTTGTGGTCCTAAAACTTTAATTCCTAGGTATATACATAAATTAGGTGTAAAGGTAGAGACAGATCTAAAAAAAGCATTAAATTGGTGTGATATAGCAAATATGTTGCGTGTACAAAATGAGAGAATGGAGATTAGTTATTTTCCTTCTACCAGAGAATACACCCAGCAGTATGGAGTAAATAAAAAATTATTGGATAGTCTTGATAAAGAGATCGTAATAATGCACCCCGGACCCATCAATCGTGGAGTAGAAATCACAAGTGATGTGGCTGATTCTAAACAAGCCATTATATTGGATCAGGTACAGAATGGGGTAGCAGTAAGAATGGCTGTGATATATCTTTTAGCTTCAAAAATTAAACGATAACATATGATTTTTAATAAAGAGGGTACTACAACTATAATTACACAAGAAAAAACTACAATAATTCAATTTGTAGAAAAACTAGAAAAGAAATATGAATCTCTAAAAAATGATAATATCATTATTAATTTGTTTTCACTGAAACAAATTTCTGTTGCCGATGTCAATGAATTTCTTAGAATATCAAACAAACATAAAGCAGAAAATCATTCTTTTGTAATTGTAACAAATAAGGTTTCTTATGAAGAGGTTCCTGATAGTATAAGTATTGTGCCCACATTGCAAGAGGCATATGACTTAGTAGAAATGGAAGAGATCGAAAGGGATCTGGGATTCTAAATTATGATGAATGTGTGTAAGGATTAGTGCTATTTTTCGTCTTAACTTATTATGAACCCAAAAGTACTATTAGTCCAAGTTATTCTTTCAATATTTTTTTGCTATACCGCTGTAGCTCAAGATTGGAAATATGATTTTGAAGAAGCTGTCTTATTAGCTCAAAAAAATGAAAAAAATATAGTTTTGCTCTTTACAGGATCTGATTGGTGTCCTCCTTGTATTAAGTTAGAGAAAAATATTTTATCCTCGGATGAGTTTTTATCTTATGCAGAACAAAATTTTATTTGGGTAAAAGCTGATTTTCCGCGTAGAAAAAAGAATAAGCTCTCAGAGATTCAACAAAAGAAAAATGAGGCATTAGCGAATAGATATAATAAGAAATGGAGGTTTCCGGTTATTTTGGTGCTCAATCAGGAGGGACAAGTTATGGGAGCGACCGGATATAGGAGAGATCTTACTGTAAAAGGATATATTTCCCTGTTAACTCAATTTAATTCATTCGAAAATTAAAAAAATATATAATTACAACGGGTGGGTGTCATCTGTCAAATAAAGATAAGAAAAATTGAAACTTACAATTTTGGGTTGCTATTCTGCAACTCCCAGAACATTTACCAACCCAACTTCACAAGTATTAGAAATAAACAATCATATTTTTTTAATTGATTGCGGAGAAGGTACTCAAGTAGAGTTGAGAAGGAATAAAATAAGATTTTCTCGCATCAAGCATATATTTATTTCTCATTTGCATGGCGATCATTTTTTTGGGCTAATTGGTTTAGTATCTACTTTTAATTTACTTAATAGAGATGTTCCACTTCATATTCATGGTCCCAAAGGAATAAAAGAAGCCATTACATTACAGTTAAAACTTTCTAATTCTTGGACCGATTATTTAATTCACTTTCATGAACTCACAAGTTCTGATTCTGAGGTTGTTTATGAAGACGATACTATATGTGTCACTACAATACCGTTGCAACACAGGATATATTGTAATGGTTTTTTATTTCAAGAAAAACCTGGGGATAGAAAACTGTTAATTAATAAGGTTTTAAGGTATAATATAGATAAGGCCTATTATCGCTCTATAAAAAAGGGAAAAGATGTTGTCTTAGATGATGGCACTATTGTTCCTAATAAAGAGCTTACGGGTCCTCCTAAGCCCGTACAAAGTTATGCTTACTGTAGTGATACAAAGTATGATGAGGAAAAAGTGAGTCAAATCAATAATGTTACTGTTTTGTATCACGAATCTACATTTCTAGAAAGCCATAAACATCTTTGTCAAAAAACAGGACATAGCTCTGCAATTGAAGCGGCGACTATTGCAAAAAAAGCAAATGTGGGAACTCTTATTCTTGGGCATTATTCGACCAGGTATGATAATATAAAGTTGTTTAAGGATGAAGCCAAAACAGTTTTTGATCAAGTAGAGGTGGCGGATGATGGTAAAGTTTTTCAGTTCTAAAATTATTAAAATCTTATATAATCAATTATATTAGTTACTAGAAAAAGTAAGTTGCATTTTTAATTTGTTACTATGGATAAAGACTTAACGTCATATCGAAAATCGTATGAGAAAAATTTTCTAAATGAAGAAAATCTTCCGGATTCTCCGTTTTTTCTTTTTTCTAGTTGGTTCAAGGAAGTTGAAGAAACTGGGGGAGTTGAAGAGGTTAATGCGATGACTGTTACAACTACTGGTCAGAATGGTTTTCCGAAAGCTCGTATTGTTTTATTGAAGCATTACGATGAAAATGGTTTTGTGTTTTATACAAACTATGATTCAGAAAAAGGTCAGGATATAGCACATAATAACAAAGTATGTATTTCTTTTTTTTGGCCAAATCTCGAAAGACAGGTGATTATTCGTGGAATTGTGAATAAGATTGATAAAAAATCAAGTATATCTTATTTTTTGTCTCGACCCCGAGGAAGTCAATTGGGAGCTTTGGTATCAGAACAGAGTAGCGTAATTGATTCTAGAGAAGTGTTGGAGGAGAGATTGGCATTATTAGTAAAAGAATATGAAAATAAAGAAATACCCATGCCAGATTCGTGGGGTGGATATTGTGTGCAGCCAGTTGATTTTGAATTTTGGCAAGGACGACCCAATAGACTACATGATCGAATTCGATTTTTGAATATCACTACTGGATGGAAAAAAGAAAGGTTGTCTCCTTGATAAATAAAATGATAAGGTGGTGTTTCTGAGTAAAATTAGATTTTCCTAGTGTAGTTTAGTTGTGGTGTAAATTACATGATTACAAAGCTAGAACGTCTGTTCTTTTGGTATTGCCCTTCAGAACAATTTTCTCCATCTTTACAATTATTAACAGGTCTACTTTCTCCAAATCCAACATAAGATAGAATTCGGTTTTTAGAAATATCTTTACTTATTAAATAGTTGTAAATAGATCGAGCTCTTTTTTGAGAAAGGCTTAGGTTGTATGTTTCTTCTCCGCGACTATCAGAATGTGTTTCTATTTTGATAACCATATTAGGATATTCTTCATTCATTACTTTTACCACACGATTTAGCTCAACTTCGGCTTTTTTAGTAATATCCCATTTATCAAAATCAAAATAAATCTCGTTTAGATTAATAAGATCATTAATCGTTTTTGTGGTTTTTGGGGTATTGTCATTCGAACTAACATCAGTATTAGGTGCTGTTGCGTCATAGTCCTCTGGAGAACCTATTCCTCCGCTTTTAGAGTTTGTAGAGGTATCTACATTATTCATATCACCAGGAATAATTGTGCTAAAGTTATTATCCATTCTTTTTTTAGGAATAGAGGCAAGTCTAATAGCATTAGGACAGTTCATCTCACTAATATCAATAGCAAGTTTAAACTGATAATAATCAGGTAAATTACACGAATTGATATGATTATATCCAGAAGAATATTTGATAGTCTCATTTAGCGTCCCTTTAAACTCAGAGGTAACTGGTTGATCAACAACTAGAATATCATCAATTGAGTTGATCGTTTCGCATGCCATATTAACGACAACGTTGTAGCTAATTTTGAAAGGTTCACTTCCTTTTTTCACCATCTTGTTAGGGATACTGAAGCTTAATGCTCTAGATGATTTTTCGAATTTTACCTTTATTTTTTTAGAAGGTAATTGTAAAGATTTTTCAGAAAAAGTAACATTCTTTGGAAGAATATCCTTTATGATTGTGTTTTTTGCATCATCATTGCCATCATTGTGTATGGTTAATTGATAGGTAATCTCTTCTTTTGGCGCCAAAACATCGTCAGGATGGATATAATGATCATTTGATGTGTACTTAGACCTTTTTAAAATATGTATTGCGGGTTCGTATATTTCTACACTAAATGCTACAGCCATTACAGAATACCCGTCATTATCGGTTAGTAATCTAAATTTTGCTTCCGTTTGATTGTTACCAATGATACTATTGCGAATATTTTTTATATTAAATAAATCTGCATCATACCCAAGTGTGTTTTGACTTGCAGGAACTCTTGAGGTAATATTTTTTCCGTTTTCTGTAATATTTGCATTAAAGAAGTTATTCATCGGATTAATACCATCAACAAGACTTTTATACTTATTAGTTTCATTAGACATTACTTGAAAACGGTCTCCTCTAATTCCCTTATCACCTTCGTAAGCAATAACTCCTATTTTTCCATTAACAGGTCCATTAGGTATTGTTTGAAAGTTATTAAAAGAAAATGCAACAGGTTTTGCTTTAGAATCTATATTAACAAATCCATCATATATATAAAATCGCTTTCTTGGTTTAGCATCATCTTCATAAATAACAACCATTGTCCAACCGCCAGCAAGTCCATTTCCTAAGGTTTGATCATTGTTAACAGCAGTAGTAGTAGCAGGAATATTAGCTACTGTATACGTCCCTAATGCTGACTTAAGATTCAATACATCTGCAGTTATGTCTTTATAACATGAATATTGCTTGAACAAAGATTCACTGTCATTATAATAATCATGAATTATCTGACCGTCAGAAATATTGGTATAGGTATTATGTCCAGGATATTTTATTTTTATTGAAGTGATATCGTGTTCACGATTTTCGTTGGCATAAGCTGCTGTCCAATACAAACCAACATGCTTTATTGCATTACAATCAGAAGAGATGGTAAGATCAGCGCTACTAGAATTAAAGGTAGATGGGTCATTATCAATATCAATAAATCCCATTTGAAATTGATTATTTAATCCACCATCATTATAACTCTTATTAGGGTTAAATTTTGCGGATCCATCATCATTCGAAACCTTTCCTAAAATAGTATTGGAAACAAACTTGAAATCACCTTTCAGAGTCAACTCCACCCTTTTATCTAAGGGTACCTCTACCTGTGCATATATACTTAGGAAACCAAAGCATAGCATTACGAGTAGGCTTACATTCTGAAACCAAATAAGGTCTCTCTTTTTCATAGTTACTTTTTCCACTTTTTTCTATATTAAAACCCTTACGATTTAATGATAATTTGTGCTCATCATGTTATGGGGAAACATTCTGATTTTGAGGGAAAACCGTATGTAAATTTATATTTTAACATTTACTTTTACACTAAAAAATTAATGTTTTCGATGTAAATACCGTTTTTATCGATTAAAACCGATTCGATATTGTGTTCATTTTCATTTGTTTAGGTGTGTTTGTTATGGTGTTTTAATAGGGTTTGCGTGTTTTTTCTGTTTTCAATAACTAAAAAAAATGTAGTTTTTTAATTTAAATTCCATTTTTATCTTCATATATAAAGATTTTTAAAAGTGAATCCTTAAACTTGTAGAAAATATTATTGAATTTACGCAAATTAGATATTCTTTATGAAAACTTTATATATGATGAGACATGCAAAATCTTCATGGGATTTTGATGTGCCAGATGATAAAAGACCACTTAATCAAAGGGGATTGAACGATGCAGATTTGATAGGAAAAGAGTTGGTTAGCCTAATAAAACCAATAGATAAGGTGTTGTGCAGCCCTGCTGAAAGAGCAATGAGCACTGCAGAAATAGTACTTAACCATCTTAATGTTAGTAAGGATAGGTTTGCTGTCGAAAATGAGCTTTATGATTTTGATGGTAATCAGGTTATGGATGTCGTTAAAAATTGTGATGATAGTATTCAAACGCTTATGATATTTGGTCATAATCATGCCTTTACCTCAATCACCAATTTTTTTGGAGATAAGCGGATAGATAACCTGCCAACTGCTGGATTTGTTGAGATAGCCTTCAATGTAGAACATTGGAAAAATATTTCTGTAGGAAAAACCTTATCGTTAATTTATCCAAAATTAGTGCGATAATGGTGAAAAATGTTAAAAATCAATACATTAATAGAGAACTAAGTTGGTTACAGTTCAATGGTAGAGTATTGCAAGAAGCTTCTGATGATACCGTGCCTCTTTTAGAAAGACTTCGGTTTATTGGAATATTCTCTAATAATCTAGATGAGTTTTTTAAAGTACGTTATGCTACTATTAAAAGGATTGACTTAGCAGGAAAAGATGGAAAAAATGTTCTTAAAGGAACGACAGCAAGTAATTTATTAGAAAAAATCACAAATATTGTCATTAAGCAACAAGCAGAAAGTCTTAAGATAATTGATACAATTAAGTCAAAGTTAGAAGATCACAATACTTTTATTATTGATGAGAATCAGGTGACTGAAGACCAAGATGCTTTTATTCGAAATTATTTTGTTACCAAAGTGAGTCCCGCTCTAGTAACTTATATACTTAACGATTTAGATAAATTTCCTCATCTTAAAGATAGCGTTGCATATTTGGCTGTTAAGTTGGTGCTTAAAGAAAAGATTCCCAAAGAAGGAAGAATTTCTAAAATTTTGCAACAAACGACAAAAGAAAAAATATATGCTTTAATAGAGATTCCTAAAAATACAGACAGATTTGTTGTACTTCCCGAAAAGGATGGTAAACAATTTATCATCATGCTTGATGATTTGATACGATATTGCATGCATATTAACTTCAGTATTTTTGATTATTTAGAAGCATCTGCGCATATGATTAAAATTACCAGAGATGCACAATTAGATTTTGATAATGACCTTAGTAAAAGTTTCATTCAAAAAATTTCAAGTAGTGTAAAATCCAGAAGAGACGGAGAACCTGTTAGATTTGTTTATGACAAAACGATAGAAAAAGATACACTTGATTTTTTAATGGAAAAAATGGGCATTCATAATACGGATAGTATTATCCCGGGAGGTCGATATCACAACCGTAGGGATTACATGAATTTTCCGGATTTAGGGTATCCAGATCTTGTTTATCAACAAATAAAACCATTGCCAATAGTTGGTTTGGTTTTGCAAGGTAGTCTTTTGGACAAAATTGCTCGAAAAGACTTTTTGCAATATACACCTTATCATACCTTTTCTTATACAGTAAAATTCTTGAGAGAATCGGCAATTGACCCAAAGGTAAAAAGTATTAAAATTACCATCTATAGATTAGCCAGTATTTCGCATATTGCAAGTTCTCTTATCAATGCGGCAAAAAATGGAAAAAGAGTGACTGTCGAAATAGAGTTACAGGCCCGTTTTGATGAAGCAGCAAATATTCGATATGCAGAAAAAATGCAAAGAGAAGGAGTAAACCTAATTTTTGGCGTTACTGGATTAAAAGTGCATTGTAAAGCTTGTGTTATAGAAAGAGAAGAAAAGGGGAAATTGAAAAGATATGGATTTATTAGTACAGGTAACTTTAATGAATCTACTGCTAAGTTTTACACCGATTATACATTGTTTACTACAAATGAAGCAATCCTAAAAGAAACAAATCGAGTATTTAAGTTTTTCGAAACAAATTATAAAATAAATCGTTATAAGCATTTGCTTGTTTCTCCGCATTACACAAGATCCTCTTTGGTTAAATTAATTGATAAGGAGATTAAAAATGTTAAAGAAGGGGGAATAGGTGGTATTCGACTAAAATTGAATAGCCTGAGTGATTATGATATGATTGACAAATTATATGAAGCAAGTCGTGCAGGTGTGAAAATAGACCTTATTGTAAGAGGAATTTGTTGTTTGGTTCCCGGAATACCAGGAATGAGTGAAAATATTAAGGCAATTAGTATTGTAGATAAATTTCTTGAACATCCAAGATTGTTAATTTTTGAAAACGGTGGAGATCCCAAAGTATATATATCATCGGCCGACTGGATGACTCGTAACCTTGATAGGAGGGTAGAAATATCATGTCCTATTTATGATCAAGATATCAAAAAGGAATTAATGGATACCTTTGATATTTGTTGGAATGATAATGTAAAAGGTAGAATACTTTCAGAAAATCAAGAAAATACGTACATTAAAAATGATAAAGAGAAAGTTAGATCACAAGTTGCAACATATGATTATTATTTAAAAAAACTAGGAAATTAATTATTTTGTTAAGTATAGAGAAATATGGAGCCATTGATATAGGATCCAACGCAGTACGATTGTTGATAAGTAGTATTCATGAAGAGGAGGGAAAAACTACCCGATTTAAGAAAACTAGCCTGGTACGTGTACCTATACGTCTGGGAGCTGATGTTTTTAAAACCAAACGGGTTTCTGAGGAGAATATAACAAGGATGGTTGATGCCATGCAAGCTTATCAACTTTTGATGAAAACACATAGAGTTGTTAGGTACAAAGCTTGTGCCACTTCGGCTATGAGAGAAGCCGAAAACGGAAAAGAATTGGTGCAACTTATAAAAGATAAAACCGGGATAAATATTGACATAATTGACGGTAAAGCAGAAGCAGCAATTATTGCAATGACAGACCTACAAGAGTTGATTAATACCGATGCAACATACTTATATGTTGATGTAGGAGGAGGGAGTACAGAGTTTACATTATATCATAATGGAGAAACAATTGACTCAAAATCATTTAAATTGGGTACAGTTCGTCTTCTTAATAATCTAGTATCAGAACAAGTCTGGAAAAGTGTAGAGAATTGGATTAAAAAATATACTGAAATTTACCCAAGGATTGCACTTATCGGATCTGGAGGAAATATTAATAATATTTTCAAAAATAGCGGAACCAGAACAGGAAAACCTTTATCATTTTTGTATTTGAGTTCGTATTACCAATTGCTTAACTCATTAACCTATGAAGAAAGAATTTGGCAACTCAAACTCAATCAAGATCGATCCGATGTTATTGTACCTGCTACAAGAATTTATCTCTCTGCGATGAAATGGAGTAATGCAAGAGAGATTTTTGTGCCTAAAATAGGATTGTCTGATGGTATAATTAAATCACTGTATAACGAAAAACTCAATAATCAAGGGTGAAAATGTATTTTACCGATGATTAATGGTTTTTAGTCGATTTTTTAACAGTAGTGGCTTCTATTAAATGTCTAATATTTTTTAAAATCATTAAATTGTGTTAAATTCGGCTGTAACCAAATCTAAAAATAATGAAAAGAAAAGTACTTTGTATTGCAATTCTATTGATTTTAGGAACCGTAGTTTCATCTGCTCAAGAGGCATCGTATGGAGTAAGGATAGGAGCTAATTTTAGTTCTATTAGTTCTGATGATATTCCTGAAGATCTAGAGGATAGTAGACTTGGTATTGTGGTAGGTTTTCTAGCTGAATATCCAATAAACGAAAAATTTAGTATTCAACCAGAATTCCAATTTTCTTCTCTAGGTAATGATGATGAAACATTACGAGTAGATTACCTTCAATTACCTATATTTTTGAAGTATAATCTTTCAGAAATGTTCAATATTCATGTAGGTCCTCAAGCGGGTCTAAAAATATGGGAATGGGAGGATAATCAAGGACTTGAAGCCAATTTTGAAACATTCAATTTTGCTGCTGTTGCAGGCATAGGTGTTAATATTACAGAAAATTTCTTTGCGGATTTGCGTTACGGTTTTGGGATATCTAATATTATAGATGATGAATTAACAGATGTAGAAGGAAATACACGAAATATTCAACTTTCTGTGGGATATAAATTGTAACATTCATACACAGATAAGATGCACTCTAGATGTGACCAATTTACTCGTTATTCCATGTAATAATGAAAATACTATTGTAATTTTTTGTTTTGGATTTCTTCCAAAGTTTACTTGAATTAATAAATTTATACATTTTATTTCTTTGTTTTTATTAAAAATACAGTTCCTTTGATTTTCAAAAGTAAATAAATGTTCAAAATAAAAACTTGGATCTCAGCTGCACGTCTAAGAACCTTGCCTCTATCAATTTCGGGGATATTAGTAGGCTCTTCATTGGGCAATCATGACTTTCTTAAAACCGCAATTTTTTGGTTAGCTATTGCCACAACATTAGGGCTGCAGATATTATCTAATTTTGCAAATGATTATGGTGATGGTGTCAAAGGAACAGATAATGACGACAGAGTAGGGCCACAAAGAGCCATACAAAGTGGAGCGATTTCTAGAAAAGCAATGCTCAACGGAATCGTTGCTACCGCTATTATTACACTATGTTCCGCTGTACTTTTGATTTATGTTTCTTTCAAAGAAAATGATTTTTTTTATTCCGTTTTTTATTTTTTTCTAGGATTATCTGCGATTGTAGCCGCGATGAAATATACAATGGGAACTTCTGCTTATGGATATAAGGGATTGGGTGATGTTTTTGTGTTTATTTTTTTTGGATTAGTGAGTGTAGTAGGGTGTTTTTTTCTTTTTACAAAGCGACTAGATATGCTAATTTTTCTTCCGGCGATTTCTATTGGGGTATTAAGCACAGCAGTTTTAAATCTTAATAATATGAGAGATTACCACAGTGATAAGAAAGTTGGTAAAAATACATTAGTGGTCAAATTAGGACTACCGCTTGCACGTATATATCATTATTCTTTATTGATTGTTGGTATGTTATCTATGACTATTTATCTTTTTATAACGTACAAGAGTCTAATAAATTTAGTGTTCTTAATCGCTTTTATTCCTTTGATAATACATATAAAAAAAGTGGTGTATACAAAGGATACCGCATTATTTGATCCAGAACTTAAAAAAGTAGCTTTAACAACCTTTTTACTGTCTATTTTGTTTAGTTTGAGCGAGATTTTATAATTTAGTAAAGATATCCCAAAAGTTTTTTACAAAATAAAGTATGTACTTAAAAACAAATTTTCACGAATCAACTTATAACTTTCTCTAAAAAATGAAGATTACATTTTACGGCCAAAATTCATTATTGCTAGAAATCAACGATTTTTCTATTCTTGTAGACCCTTTTATCTCCGGAAATCCGTTGTCAAAAGATAAAATTAATATTGATACAATTAAGGCAGACTATATTTTATTGACACATGCACATCAAGATCATGTATTAGACGCAGAAGCTATCGCCAAAAATACCAAAGCTACTATTGTTTCT
This sequence comes from Aquimarina pacifica, assembly GCF_000520955.1. Classification (GTDB taxonomy): domain Bacteria; phylum Bacteroidota; class Bacteroidia; order Flavobacteriales; family Flavobacteriaceae; genus Aquimarina; species Aquimarina pacifica. The sequence continues at coordinate 72,537 of NZ_JACC01000015.1, forward strand.
AATTATGAAATAGCTATGCATTATCAAAATCTTGGTATTACAGTGCATCCTATGAATATTGGTGGCGTTTGGGATTTTGAATTTGGAAAGGTAAAATATGTGAATGCAATTCATACGAGTAGTTTTGCTGACGGAAGTAATGGTGGACAGCCAGGAGGTTTTGTAATTAAAACAACCGAAAAAACTATATATATCGCAGGAGATACAGCATTAACTATGGATATGAAATTGATCCCCATGAGTTACGATATTGACTTGGCAATTTTACCCATAGGAGATAATTTTACGATGGGGGTAGAGGATGCAATTATTGCTAGTAATTTTGTTGAATGCGATAAGGTTTTAGGAGTTCATTATGACACCTTTGGTTATATAGAAATAAATCATAAAGAAGCAAAGGAGAAATTCTCTCAGAGTAATAAAGAATTGGTGTTATTGGATATAGGAGAGCACATAGAATTATAATGAAAGCAAAATATTGTAAGCACATTTTAGAATTCAAAAAACCAAGTGGCACATCAAGAGGGGTTTTAAAAACTAAAGAAACTTGGTTTATCGTTATAAATGATGGGGCTCGACAAGGGATAGGTGAATGTGGTATTTTAAGAACACTGAGTGTCGATGATCGTCCAGATTATGAAGACATGTTAAAGTGGGTTTGCAATAATATTCATCTGGGAACCACTAAGCTTTGGCACGAGCTTAAAGAATTTCCTAGTATTCAATTTGGAGTAGAGATGGCATTTAAATCTCTAGAAAGCGACACTCCTTTCTTATTATTTCCATCATTATTTACTCAAGGAAAAGAAGCGATTACAATTAATGGCTTAATTTGGATGGGAGAAAGAGAATTTATGAAGGAGCAAATTATTAATAAACTCGATCAGGGATTTGATTGTATAAAGATGAAAATCGGAGCAATAGACTTTGCTGCCGAACTAGAATTACTGTCCTATATTAGGTCTCAATTTGATGCTGATACCATTGAGTTAAGAGTTGATGCAAATGGAGCTTTTACTCCAGAGTCTGCATTAGATAAACTAAAGAGCCTTTCAGCTTTTAATCTCCATAGTATTGAGCAACCTATTCGACAGGGACAACATCATGAAATGGCAAGATTATGTTCAGAAACACCATTGCCCATCGCACTCGATGAAGAATTAATAGGTGTTTTTGATGTAGCGCACAAAAAACAATTATTGAAAACCATACAACCACAATATATTATTCTGAAACCTAGTTTAATAGGTGGTTTTAGAGGAACAAGACAATGGATCGAGGTTGCAGAGTCGTTAGGCATACAATGGTGGATTACTAGTGCTTTAGAAAGTAATGTGGGACTTAATGCAATAGTACAATTTACATATACATTGCAAAACTCAATGCCACAAGGCTTAGGAACAGGAGGATTATATACCAATAATATTGATTCTCCTCTAAAGGTGCAACAGGGGACTTTATTGTATGAACAAGGAAAAGAATGGAGCACTAATTTTTTAAATTAAAAGTAATACTATGTATATAGCACAAGGAAGAGATGGAGAATTAGGAATGTGGAAGTATTTACCCATTCCTATAGCATTCATTGGATTAATGGGGTTAAATTTTCTGTTGTCACAGGCTCTAAATATGGATGTGGCCGCCATAATGGCCGAAGAAATTAGCAAGAAAGGAAAAAATAGATTTTTTATCGAGAATATGATCATTTTCGTATTTCTATTGGCAGGATTGTTTTTTTGGGTACGGTATGTACACCGACAATCGCTTTTATCTCTAACTACAAGTAGAAAAAAAGTAGACTGGAGTAGGTTTTTCTTTATATTCTTGGTTATGTCAGCGTTCATTGTAATATCCACTTTGATTTCTTATTATAGTGATCCAAATAGTGTACGACTTAATTTTGATCTGATCCCTTTTTTAATTCTATTGAGTATAGCTATCTTATTGGTTCCTATACAAACAAGTTTTGAAGAATACCTGTTTAGAGGATATTTGATGCAAGGATTAGGGTTGGCTACCAAAAATAAATGGATGCCCTTACTAATAACATCCATAGTTTTCGGAGTTATGCATGCTGCCAATCCTGAAGTAGAAAAAATAGGACCCATCCTTATGGTATATTATATAGGAACGGGATTATTTTTGGGAATAATAACCTTAATGGATGAAGGACTAGAACTTGCCCTAGGTTTTCATGCAGCCAATAATTTAATAACTGTATTACTAGTAACTTCTGATTGGACGGCGCTTCAGACAGATTCTATATTTATTGATACTTCAGATCCTAGTGGCGGCTATGAAATCGTATTGCCGGTGTTAATTGTTTTTCCGATCTTTCTTTTCATATTATCGAAAAAATACAAATGGACCGGCTGGAGGGATAAGTTGCTAGGAACATTACCTCCGAAGCAAACACTAAATAATTGATAACAAAACAATAAAGTACTTTTTACATAAGCGTAACCTTGAAGTATGTAAGAACATAGAAATTTGAAACATGCAAACAAAAAGTACATTTTCTATTCCCGAGATACACCCATTTTTCTCAATAAATAAGAACACATTTGATAGAGAAGAATTGAAGTATTTTGCCTACGGGTGTATAAAAAATGGAGAAGTGTACGAGCAGGAGGTAGGACATTTTTTATTAGATTGGTTAAATGATAAGGATTATATAGTAGTAAAAACATCTGGCTCTACAGGGAAACCAAAAAGTATAAAAGTGTTTAAGCAGCACATGGTAAACAGTGCAAAGTCTACAGGAAAGTTTTTTAAAATAGAAGAAGGAACGACCGCATTATTATGCTTGCCGGCTAATTATATAGCAGGTAAGATGATGCTCGTTCGGGCAATAATTCTCGGTTGGAAAATAGATATAGTACCACCCAGAATGAATCCACTGGATACCGTGTACAAGCAATATGATTTTTGTGCAATGGTTCCTTTGCAATTAGATAATTCAATAAATAGACTTCATTTAGTGAAAAAAATGATTGTCGGAGGAGGCAGTATATCCGAAAATTTAAAAGAGCTAACTCAAGGTATTAAAACAAAAATATTCGAAACATACGGTATGACAGAAACAGTATCTCATATTGCCGCTAGACGAATCAACCCAAAGAAAAAAGATAAAAAAGACAGTGGTTTTTTTAAGGCTTTGCCCAATATTACTCTTAGTATAGATAAAAGAAATTGTCTAATTATAAAAGCACCACAGCTTAACAAGGATACCATTATTACTAATGATGTAGTCGATCTTAAGACCTACAAAAAGTTTTTATGGAAAGGTAGATATGATAATGTAATTAATAGTGGAGGCATTAAGTTATATCCAGAAGAAATAGAAACTAAATTACAACTGCTCATAGGGCATCGATTTTTTATTGCAGGTATACCCGATGATGCATATGGTAATAAACTAGTATTAGTAGTAGAACGTAGTTATGACAAAATTGCTTACTTGGCATTAAAAGACGGAATACAAAACCTAAAAACCTTGAATAAGTACGAAGTGCCTAAAGAAATTTATTTTGTTCCTCAATTTATTGAAACCGATAACGAAAAGGTGCAAAGAACAAAAACTTTAGAATTGGTCAAAGCCATATAACCCTATTTGATCATTTATTCTATGAATTCTTACAAACCTAGCTATAGAGGACACGTATTTTTAATAATTCTATGTCGTTACATAGATACTATATATTCAAATCAGAATTCTACAAGGAAAAAGCTTTTACAGGGATGAATAAAAATCATAGATGATCTGCATCAATGATTTTAGGATTTAATTGATTTTCTATTCCTTAAAAGATATCTGTGTACTATTGTTATTTCATATCGTACTCATCAAAAAACGTTAAAAAATTAGGTAACATTTTAGTATGTTATTACATTAAAAAAGTTTTTAAAAATATTAATTGGCGCTAAAGCGCTGTTTTTTTATCTAAAATTATGAGTAAATATTTTTTTATACTAATTGCCCTTCTTTTTTTAAGTACTGCCATTAAAAGTAGTGCTCAAACAAACGAACAAGAAATTATTATTTATTGGGATGCTTCTTTGTCGCAAAATGCTAAGAATGTTACTAAAGAAATTCATTTTTTAGATGCTTACTTTGCCAAATACCCTAATTGCAAAGTAGATTTAGTCATTTTCAATACAAAAATAATTAGTAATAATAGTTTTAATATAGTTTCTTCTAATTGGAATTTATTAAGAGAAAAACTAGAGAAAGTAACATATCATGGTGGTTCTGATTTTGCTTTAATTAATACAGATATATCTAAGGAAATGTTACTTCTTTTTACAGATGGCCAGGAAAACTTTAATACGTTTGAGGCAAGTTTATATAGTCCAAGAATTATTACAATTAGTAGTTCGACTGATATTGATAAGAAATTTCTATATCAAACGGCTTTTTATAATCGGGGATATTATGTAAACTTACTTGATACAGATGTTGAAGTTGCGATAAAAGCAATTGATACAAGAGTTAGGATGCCAAAATTAGAGTTTGTACAAACAAAAAATGACGATGGGACGAAAAAATATGTACATGGTATTGTCATTGATGAATTCGGAAACCCACTGCCAAATGTGACTGTTTCAGTACATAAAAAAAATAAAAACACCTTGACAGATCAAAAAGGAGCATATACAATTGCAGCAGATCAAGGAGATTTGTTGACTTTTAGTTCTTTGAATATGGAAAAAGTTCTTATCGAGGTAACCAAAGAAGAGGTTATTAATATCGAAATGGTTACTCTCGTTAATGAACTTGGTCCCGCTATAGTTACCTCAAAGAAAAATGTTGATGATGAAATAGTACAAGTGGGAAAATTAAATGTCAATAAAAGATCATTGGGTTATGCGGTTCAATCCATTAATGAAGATCAGATACAAGGAGATTCAAAATTAAGTTTGGGAGAATCTATTTCAGGAAAATTTGCTGGCGTAATGGTTGGAGGTAGTGGTAACGCTGGTCAAATGATTATAAGAGGAATTAATTCTATTAAATTAAGCAGCCATCCTTTTTTTATAGTCGATGGCATTGCATTACCACAAAGTGGTAAATGGAATAAGGCGGACTATAGTTTTTTGAATCCTGGCAATATTGAAGAAATAAAAATTCTAAAAGGATTGGCGGCAACAAATCAATATGGATCTGTTGGTCGCAATGGCGTAGTATTAATAACAACAAAACAATCAAAAAATAATATTTTTTCTACCCCTCAATCAAATAATGAAGAAAATACAGAGATAGAATATAAGATTTTCGCGGGTTCATTAAAGGCTTTACAAAAGAATACGTCTAGTTTTAAAACGATACTTCAAAAGTTTTCTGACCCAAAGGAATCATATGCAGAATATCTTAATATGCTTCAATACAACAAAAATAACATTAGCTTTTTTATAGAAAGTTCTGACTACTTTTTTACTTTGGGGGAAAATGAATTGGGGTGGGAAATTTTATCTAATCTTGCTGAACTATTTCCTAACGATACATCTGTACTTAAAGTTTTGGCATTCAATTTAGAAAAACACAAACTATTCGATAAAGCCCAGTATGTTTATAGGAGAATTATCTCAATTTTACCCTCGATGTCTCAATCCTATTTGGACCTTGCAAATAATTTATTCGACGCAAAAGAATACCAAAAATCTATCAACTCATTCAATAAAATAACAAACGGTGATATTGAAGAAGTACCTTCATTTAATGGGTTAAACGGACAAATAAAAAATGATTTTAAAGATATATTAAGAAATCGTAATCAGAAATGGAATCTTAAAAAAGTGGATCCTAGTTACTTTGTTACACCTAAATATAAACTGAGAGTAGTAACAGAATGGACCCATCCTCAAACAGCGTTTAATATGCAATTTATAAATTCTAAAAAACAATATTTCGTTCGCACACACAATCAGATAGACAATAAAGAAAAACTAAACAAAGAAATTGCAGAGGGTTTTACATCAGATGAATATGTATCGGCCGATATCGAATCAGGTACATGGTATCTTAATATCACTACGCCCAATACATATAAGCCAGACGTTAAATATCCTAAATTTTTAAAAATAAAAGTGTTTACACAATTTGGTTCGTCGAATCAAAAGTTAAAAACACATATTGTTAACTTAGACAAAATTACAAACGGTAGTATCATAACTTCTTTTACTATTCAATAAGGAGTTTTGTGTTTTTAATCTATTTTTTTAATAAACTACCTGATTTTATACACTCACTCATTAGAAAGCAGCAATCCCTAATTGTTTATTGTAGTCTCTAAGCATATAATATAGTTTTGATTCATAATAAAAACCATTGATTATGAGAAGACTATATTTTTTTACTTTAATGATACTTACCACAATAGTATCGATTGCTCAGGAACAGCAAATAGAAGTTACAGGGACAGTGACAGATGATAAGAATTACCCTTTACCAGGCGTGTCTGTACAAATAAAAGGTACAAGTACAGGAGTTACGACAGATTTTTACGGAAAATATACGTTAAAGGCTAGGCTTGACAATATATTAGTTTTTAAATATCTAGGCTTTGCTACTACAGAAAGAAAAATAGATAGTAAATCAACAGTTATTGACGTTATATTGATTTCTTCTGTAGCTACATTAGATGAAGTTGTAGTTACTGGGTATGGCGTAGCCAAAAAAAGTTATGTAACAGGTTCTATTTCTAAAATATCAACTACAAAGTTAAGAAGGTCCTCAAGACGGAAAACAAAAAGTAATACATCAATCGATAAAAAATTACGAGGAAGAGTTGCTGGGGTACATGTATCTAGGCCTACTGAAAATATAAAAATTAGAGGTATTGCTTCTGTTAATAAAAATAAGGATCCTTTGTATATCGTAGATGGAAAACCTATTGCGAGCAAAGATATTTCTATTGTAAAAGCTATAGACCCCTCAAAAATTGCGAATATAGAGGTTCTAAAAGACATAAATGCTAGTGCTATTTATGGTGCTAGAGCGGGTAATGGTTGCGTTGTTATTAGCACGCATTCAGGAAATTTTTCTATAGAAAATAGTGAGTCTTATAAAGAAATTACCGAAAACAATTTTGAGAGAACATCTGCATCTCCACTCTCTACTTTTTCTGTAGATGTAGATAAAGCTTCTTATAGTAATGTACGTCGAATGATTAATAATGGCGAGAAAATTCCTGCAGCTGCTGTGAAGATTGAAGAAATGGTTAACTATTTTGATTATGAATATGAACAACCTATAGGAGAGCATCCTTTTGCGATACATACTGAGCAGGCAGTAACTCCATGGAATGAAAACACGCAATTGGTAAAAATAGGATTGAAAGGAAAAGAAATCTCTCATCAAGAAATCCCCGCATCGAATCTTGTTTTTTTGATTGATGTGTCTGGTTCTATGGGAAATAGTAATAAGTTACCATTGCTTAAGAATGCTTTTAAACTCCTTGTTAATCAATTAAGAGAAAAAGACAAAATTTCTATTGTTGTATATGCCGGTGCAGCAGGAGTTGTATTAGAGCCAACATCTGGAGCTAATAAACAAACTATTATTGAGGCACTACAAAATTTGAATGCAGGGGGGTCTACAGCAGGAGGTGAAGGAATAGAGTTAGCCTACAAAATAGCTAAACAGAATTTTATTAAGGATGGAAATAACAGAGTTATACTCGCAACAGATGGAGATTTTAACGTTGGTATGAGTACTGACAAAGAGATGAAGGAATTGATAGAGGAAAAACGAAAGTCGGGTGTGTTTTTAACATGTTTAGGTTTCGGAATGGGAAATTATAAAGATGATATGCTCGAAACATTAGCGGATAAGGGAAATGGAAATCATGCTTATATCGATACAATGCAGGAGGCACAAAGAATACTGGGTAAAGAATTTGGAGGAACTTTATATACCATTGCTAAAGATGTAAAGATTCAAGTAGAATTTAACCCTTCAAAAGTGCAAGCATATCGATTGATCGGGTACGAAAATAGAATGTTAGAAGATGAAGATTTTATTGATGATACCAAAGATGCAGGAGAGTTAGGGAGTGGTCATACCGTTACTGCGTTGTATGAGGTAATTCCTGTAGGGGTAAAGAGTAAATATGTAAAAGAAGTAGCAGATTTAAAATACACCAAAAACAAAGTGAGTACCCTATATGGAGATGAGTTATTAACTGTAAAATTTAGGTATAAAAAACCGCAAAAAAGTAAAAGCATAGAAATTATTCATGTTCATAAAAATGCGAATAATACGGTTGGTTCTCAGGATTTTAATTTTGCCGCATCGGTTGCTTGGTTTGGTATGAAGTTAAGAAATTCAGAATATATTTCTAATTCTAATTTAGACAATATTATTTCTCTCGCCAAAGCTAATAAAACAAAAGATGATCAAGGATATAGAGCAGAATTCTTGAGATTACTAAACAGTTATCAGGGGATTTAGAATGATATATAAGTTATTGTAAGATTGTCTTAAAATCGTTTATGTATAAATCAAACAGGAGATAATACTATCCCCTGTTTGATTTATTTTGACTTAACTTCTCACAAACTCAACCCTTCGGTTATTGGCTTTTTCAATAGGGGAAATATTTTTGTTAAGAGGTTGATTTTCTCCTTTACCTTCTGTAGTGAGTCTTTTTTTGTTGATACCTCGAGCTACTAATTCCTTTCTAACCGCTTCGGCTCTTTGTTGTGATAATGCAAGATTAGAACTAGTATCACCATCACTATCAGTATGACCAATAATAGTAAAATTCCACTCTGGGTGATCAGTCATCATATCCGCCAATTTTTTGATAATACCAGAAGACTGTGGTTGTATATTTGCTTTGCCACTATCAAATAAAATTCCGTTGGTGACATAACGGCCATCTGTACTAATTCGTTGATATACTGATCCACCACCTTGGGCAAACTTGATATTTTTAATAGTCATCTTGGCATCATCTTTTCCTTTTGAATATAAATAAAACTGAGAAGGGTTAAATTTGAGTTGCGGAATATTTAATAATTTATGTTCATCGATATATAACTTGAAATTGTTGTTTTTAAAGGCTAGGGCCACATGATGCCAACCTACTGGGGTAGAAAGTTTGTCTCTGCTAATACTACCACTATATTTAGCCCCCATCGCAACTTTTATTATTCCATTAGAGAATTGTATGTCTACTTTTCCTCCATCATTGTTAGCTCTTTTCTCTATGCCATCTCCATCAAGATAAGTCTCATAGTAAATCGATGATTTTTCTGAAATATCATGAAAACCTATTTGCCAACTTTGATGTATGTTTTTATAAAACTGCTCATCAAAATAAACATCAAATTCTATAGTAGTATATCCATCTATATAATCTTTTTTGGTAATTAGAGGAAAAATTGCAGTGCCATAGTGAGCAGTTTTGAATTGAATAATTTTTTCGGTATTTAGTTTGGCAATTTCAGAATTCCCAAAAGCAAGGTCCCATTTAGAGGGGAATTCACCATATTCTTCAAATTTTAAATCATCATAGAAAAATATGTGATCTGCACTAAAAAAATCATATTTATTCCATAAAATTGAAGATGTTTCGTTTTTAGAATCTACTATTTCCTCTTTTTTTCTTGAATCAGTTTCTGGTTCATTCTTGCTTCCTATTACTGCTGTATCTTTCTCTTTCTTTTTTTTCTTCTTTTTGGTCTTGTTAAGTATATCATCGGCAGTGTTATCAATAGTTTTATCAACCTCTTGATTAATTTTACTATTAATTTTATCTTTTATTTTATTAAAAAATTGTGCTTCTGCAGTTTGTATATTGGTAAAAATTATAAGTACAAGTATTGTAAATATTCCCCTTTTCATTTGTGATTGTAAGTTTTTTAGTTGAGATCCCTAATTATAAATCTGTCAATTCATGATAACCGATTAGTTTTCCTTTTTTTGTGTAGGATTCTGAACGTACTACGACCACATTTTTGTAATACCATTCGACTCCAGATCCTTTTATATTCAAGATTCCGAATTTTGACGCAAAATCAAAAGTTACTTTTTGACAGTTGAATGTACCCGCAGGAGTAGTAATTGATTCCTCTCCTATAATCTTGCGATTAAACACATCAAATGTGAGTGTTACAAGTGTAAAAGTGTCTTCTTCATTATTTACTTTAACGGTAATAGTGCCGTCATTTAGAATGTCTCCAGGTTTCATTGAATAGGGGAATTCTAAGACATCTCCGTCGATTTTGAGATTAAGATTATTCTTACTTTGTTCTGATAGTTTTCCCATATCAAAAAAACGAAGCATATCTAAACTAAATAGACCATCCTTACAATGCGCTCTGTAGTTGGTATTAAATGTTTCTTTTCCCCGTTCGTCAAATAGGGTAGCCTTGATTTGGGCAGAAATACCATTATTGGTACTCGAAACATTTATCGTTTCATGTTTTGTACTTCCTTTTTTCTTGCCTTTTTTATTATAATCTGTATATGTTAGGATTGTTCCTTCATTCATAAATGGTGCTGCATTGCAGTCTTGAGCGGTACAAATACTACCAGAAAGAAAAAGTAGTCCAAAAACGATGATCGATTGTATTCTTTTTTTAATTTTCATTTTTTGTCTGATGATATAATCCATAATTGATAACGAAATAGGGTATCGAATTAACTGGATTAATAAGGTTTTAAATAGTTTTACTAACTAAAGTAGCTGTATTACAAGTAAAATTTTTGGTAAATAAGAATTTGCAGTGGTTTTTTTAGAAATCAAAGGCGTTTTCTAAGAATTTTAAAAAAGAGTGTCTATGTATTTGATAAGTTCTTTTTTTCGACTTTGCGCTACAGGAATGGCGTGGGTGTGTAAAAGTATAATTTCTTCATTACGCTTATCGTAGGATGATATTTGGTTGAGGTTAATCAAATAACTCTGATGCACTCTTAAGAAATTGTAATTAGAAAGTTGTTTCTCAAAGGATTTGAGAGGCTTAGATACTAATATTTCTTTTCCGGAAGCAATAAGAAAAGTGGTGTAATTATTATCAGATTTTGCATAAATAATGTCACTAATGTCTATAACATTAATTGCATCTGCGTTTTTGAGAACTATTTTTTTTGAGGGAGTAGTAGTCGAAACATTTTGAAGTAAGGTTTGTAATTGCAATTGATAATTCTCTGATTTAATTTCTTTAGTCACTTTTTCTAATCCAAGACATAAATCTTTTTCTTCATATGGTTTCAATAAATAATCAAGAGCACAGAATTTAAAAGCATCTACGGCATATTTTGCATACGAAGTTGTAAATATGATCTTAAAATTAATTTCTTCAAAAAGTGCTAAAAATTCGAACGCATTTCCATCTTTTAGAAACACATCTAGAATCAAAAAATCAGGAGACAGTTTTTTTATTAAATCAGCAGACTCCTTGATAGAATCAGAACTACCAATGATTTTGATTTGGTGATGTTTTGATACAATAGAATGAGCATAGTCTAATGCTTGAGGATCATCTTCTACAATAAAGCATGTAATTTTATCCATACTACTAGAATGTATTAGGTATTTGTAAAAGTTAGCATTACTGTAGTTCCTGTAGAAGAAGAATCAGTAGAAATTTCTCCTGTAAAACCTTTTGAAGATTTATTTAGATTTTTTAACTGTTCTTTTATTATTGACATGCTCATAGACGTATGCAATCTATTAGAATTGCTCGTATTGACTTCATAACCTTTCCCATTATCCTTAATAGTTACATACAGGGCATTATTTTTTTTATAGTACTTTACAGCTATTATGCCATCTGGATTATTTTTTAGACCGTGTAATACTGCATTTTCTACAAAAGGTTGAGTAATTAGATTGGGTAATATATCAAAATCTTCACTTACGGTAGGATCGATATCTATAAAATATGTGAACGAATTATCATGATTGAGCTGCTGTAGTCTAAGATAGGATTCTAATGCAATTCTATCATCAGCAATTGTTGTAAAATTATCATCAGACTTCTCTAACACCAATCGAATTAATTTAGAATAACTTGCAAGATATGAACTTGACTTTTCTTTATTGTTTTTATAAATAAAATTCTGAATACTCTGCAAAGCATTAAATAAGAAATGCGGATTCAACTGTGTTTTTCGTAGTTTTTGTTGAAGTAATAATGTATTTAATTGTTGTTTTGTTTTGTAATTTTTGAACCAAAAATATCCTAAAATCGCTAGTAAAATGACAAATACGGATAAAATACCAAGGATATAATTTTGCTGTTTTATGGTTAATGCTTGTATCTCTTTTTGTGCATCTAACACATTAATTTGTTGTTGTTTTTTTTCGGATTCGAATTGCTCAGTAAGCTCAGTTACTTTTTCTTTTTGTTTGGCGTCTGTAATTGAATCCTTTACCTTATTCATGATATCAGCATAGTGAATAGCCTTTTTATATTCGTGTAATCCTACATGTGCTTCTTTTAGATTATTATAAATGTAAGCCCTTAATAACCCCTGAGATCCTGGTAGCGCACTATCAAGATATTTGAGAGCCATATTGTGTTCTTTTTTTTTAAGATAACAATGCGCTATATTATTGTAGCTTACACTAAGGTTATTCGTTTGATTCAATTCTTTTTTTAGTGCGATCGCTTTTTTTCCGTAATTAATGGCGAGATCTTCATTAGCGTTTTCATTGCTATAGTGTGTGGATAGATTATTATAGATGACTGCCAATACATGCTTAGAATTATACTTGAGCGCTAATTCCTCTGCAACTTTAGTATTGTCTATATATTTTTTGTAAAGTTTTTGTTCTGTATAAATAGTACTTAAATTAACCAAAATCTGTAATTTCAGAATTTCGTTAAAATCACTAATCGACAATGCTCTTTCTAGGTATAGTTGTGCATTTTTAAAGTTTTTTAGTGTGGCGTTTATAGCACCTATATTTGAGTAGGTGTTTACAAGTTGTTTCGTGTCATTGGTTTGTTCTAGAATTTTGGCTGCTTTAAGATACATGCTTAGCGCATCTGCATACGCTTGTTTGTAATACAAAATAGTACCGATATTGTGCCACGTTTGTCCTTCAATATGTTTAGGAAGTGTTTTGTTAAGATTATTTCTAAGTAATGAATCTGCTTTAGCAAACTGCTTTTTTAGAATCAGAACACTACTTTTTTGCAAATAGGATTTTGCAATTAGTGTATCATTCTTTATGGATTGTGATAATTTTTGCGCTTGATTAGAGAAAAAAAGTGCACTATCAATATCTTTTTGAAGATATTCTCTTGACCATTGTATGTTTTGTTCAATAATTTGAGGAGTATCAAGATTTGATTGTCCCTGTATTTTAATATTACTAACTAAAAATATACCTACGAATACGTAAAATATTTTCATATACTTCGTTCTTAAGCTTGGATAACACCAAGATTGAATTTCTTTTCTATTGGTGCATGATTGGCTGCTTCTATTCCCATCGAAATAATTGATCTGGTATCTAATGGGTCTATAATTCCGTCTGTCCAGATTCTCGCAGCTGCATAATATGGTGAGATTTGCTCATCATATTTTGATTTAATTTTATCGTATAGCTTTTTTTCGTCTTCTCCAGAAATGGTTTCTCCTTTTTTCTTTAGAGAAGCAGTTTCTATCTGTAATAAAACCTTTGCGGCCTGCGATCCTCCCATAACTGCAAGTTCTGCACTTGGCCAAGCATAAATTAATCGAGGATCATATGCTTTTCCGCACATAGCATAATTACCTGCACCATAAGAGTTTCCGATGATAATTGTAAATTTAGGTACTACACTGTTACTAACAGCATTAACCATTTTGGCTCCATCTTTTATAATACCACCATGTTCGCTTTTGCTTCCCACCATAAAACCAGTGACATCCTGAAGAAAAACAAGAGGTATCTTCTTTTGATTACAGTTTGCAACAAACCTTGTCGCTTTATCAGCAGAATCTGAATATATAACACCACCAAATTGCATTTCTCCTTTTTTGGTTTTTACAATTTTACGTTGATTAGCCACAATGCCTACGGCCCATCCATCTATTCTGGCATATCCTGTTATAATTGTTTGGCCATAACCGGCTTTATATTCTTCAAAATCAGAGTTGTCGACCAATCGATCAATGATTTCCATCATATCGTATTGTTCATTTCTGGCTTTGGGTAAAATACCATAAATTTCTTTAGGGTCTTTTTTGGGTTGAGTAGGTTTACTTCTATTAAATCCTGCTTTATCAAAATCACCAATTTTGGACATAATGTTTTTGATGGTATCCAATGCATCTTTATCGTCTGTTGCTTTGTAATCTGTAACACCAGAAATTTCGCAATGTGTCGTTGCTCCTCCTAAGGTTTCATTATCTATACTTTCTCCTATGGCAGCTTTAACCAAGTAACTTCCAGCCAGAAATATACTTCCTGTTTTGTCTACAATCAATGCCTCATCACTCATGATCGGAAGGTAAGCTCCGCCAGCTACGCAGCTACCCATGACGGCTGATATTTGAGTGATACCCATACTACTCATAACCGCATTGTTACGAAAAATTCTTCCAAAATGTTCTTTATCAGGAAATATTTCATCTTGTAAGGGTAAGTAAACACCCGCACTATCAACAAGGTAAATAATAGGAAGTTTATTTTCGATAGATAATTCTTGAGCCCTTAAGTTTTTCTTTCCAGTGATGGGAAACCAAGCACCCGCCTTTACCGTTGCGTCATTGGCTACGATAATACATTGTTTACCGCTTATATACCCTATTTTAACGACAACACCACCACTTGGGCAACCACCATGTTCTTGATACATATTATCCCCGGCAAAAGCACCTATTTCAATTGGTTTCTTATCATTGTCAAGGATATAATTAATTCGTTCTCGGGCGGTCATTTTACCCTTGTCATGAAGCTTTTGTATTCGTTTTTCTCCTCCTCCTAACTTCACCTTGGTCAATCGTTGTCGTAAATCAGATACTAGAAGCTTATTATGATCTTCGTTCTTATTGAAGTTAATATCCATTTGTGTGTATTGTTTGCACGAAAATACAAAAAACGAAGAGTTTTATGAGTATATCAAAACTAATATGAATAAGATATCATCTGTACTCTTGGGATCTTTATTTCTGAACCACTAATAAACAGATTTTTAGAATAAAAAAAGGGGGCTTTAGTTGTTATGTTTCTAGTTTTGGATGTCTTGGTTTAGTGTTATTGTTTATAGTTGTTATGTTATAATGTGTTAACTTATAAAGAAAAGGGGAGCGGAGAGTTATATTAGAAAACTATTCTTTAGCCCCCGTTTTCGTTACAATTTGTTATTCTGAAAACAGTAAGTTCACACAATCAATAGTGGTATTAATGTCTTGCAAATAAGAAGAATGATTTTATGTTAATTTAAAAAAACCTTTGAAATAATATGTATACACATATCTCCAAGGGATTACTAATAAATTCAGAACTATACCGGCAATACAAATAAAAAGAAATGATTCTAAATTTTCATTGAGCAGATCATTATTTTTAGCAGGCAAATAGGTTCCTATAATCCAGGTAGTTTTATACAATAATTGAAGCAATAATACGGGAATTAGTTTTAGAGGAAATCTAATACCTAAAAAATTCAATAGAGAAAAAGATGCCCAAAAACTGATAGCTACGCCTGTTAAAGTATCCATTTGCTCAGTAGGAAAAAAAATAGCCGACCAATTATCGGATACCAAGCTGATAAAATTAATAAAATAAAGTATACGCATAATGTGCAATCGCCATTTGGGAGGGTATAAAGGCATAACATTATTAGAAAGTCTTTTTGTTGTCTCTTGTTGTGATTTCATGATTTTGGTGTTTTTTGGTAGACATCTTGGTTTCTTTTATAAGAGACGAGGTTTTTTGTAAAAAGGTTGTCTAGTGATTTTTATAAAACGTAATTTATTGTCCGTTTTGATGTTTTCTTAGTCCAAAAAGTAGAAGTAGTAATATACTTGGATAGGTGTTTTTAATGTGGAAATACGCATTACTCAAAAAAAATGCCTCCTACTTATTTGGATCGATTTTATAGATAATTTTCTCTGTTTACACAGGGTTTTTGTTTAAGTGTTGTTATTAGCTATAACATTGTAAAATTTGTTATAAAAATAGAGCGTTGAATGATTTTGCAGGACAAGAAGCTGGCAAAAACGTGTATTTTGCACATAAAATACCGATATTTGTAGCCGCTCTTTTAAAAATGAAGGAGTATACTAATAACTAAATAATGATTTATGGGAATGAATAAGAATACGGTGTTGGCCTGGGCAACTTTTATAATGATATTCGTGGGGCTATCACTTATTGCGCTGGGAGCATTTAGATATAGAGATGTTTCGGGATATGGTTTTGCAGCTGTAGGTGTTGGATTTTTTGCAATAGCGTGGGTTTTTAATGCTCTAAAAGGAAGAGTTTAATTTCGTACTGCTTTTTTAGTATTAGATTCATTTTTCTTGAAAATAACATCATTGAGTTGCTTTCAATTCATAGATTTTAATTAATAATTACACTATCATTTTAAAATAATATAAAGGCTTATGTCAGACGATAAAAAAGTAATCTTTTCTATGTCTGGAGTTACAAAAACGTATAAAAGCGCAAATACTCCAGTACTTAAAAACATATATCTAAGCTTTTTTTATGGTGCGAAAATAGGGATTCTTGGTCTTAACGGATCTGGTAAATCTACACTATTAAAAATTATAGCTGGAGTCGATAAGAACTATCAGGGAGATGTTGTATTTGCCTCTGGTTATTCTGTTGGTTTTTTAGAACAAGAACCTCAGTTAGATCCCGATAAAACAGTACTCGAAGTGGTTAAGGAAGGCGTTGCCGAAACAGTTGCTGTTTTAGACGAGTACAATAAAATTAATGATATGTTTGGTTTACCAGAAGTCTATGAAAACCCTGATAAAATGCAGGAGCTTATGGATAAACAAGCAAACTTGCAAGATCAGATTGATGCTAGTAACGCATGGGAATTAGATACCAAGTTAGAAATAGCAATGGATGCTTTGAGAACTCCTGATTCTGATAAAAAGATTAGCGTTTTGTCTGGTGGAGAAAGAAGAAGAGTTGCCTTGTGTCGTCTTTTATTAAAAGAACCCGATGTTTTACTATTAGATGAGCCAACGAACCACCTTGATGCTGAGTCTGTTCATTGGTTAGAGCATCATCTTCAAAATTATAAGGGGACGGTAATTGCTGTAACACATGATAGGTACTTCTTAGATAATGTGGCAGGATGGATACTAGAGTTAGATAGGGGAGAAGGTATTCCCTGGAAAGGAAACTATTCATCTTGGTTAGATCAAAAGGCAAAAAAATTAGCACAAGAACAAAAACAAGCGTCTAAACGTCAAAAGACATTAGAGAGAGAGTTAGAATGGGTGCGTATGGCACCAAAAGGACGCCAAGCAAAGCAAAAAGCACGTCTTAGTAATTATGATAAATTATTAAGTCAAGATCAAAAACAAGTAGATGAGAAACTAGAAATTTATATACCAAATGGTCCTCGATTAGGAACAAATGTTATAGAAGCTAGTGGAGTTAGTAAAGCTTTTGGTGATAAGCTATTATATGAAGATCTTAATTTTAACTTACCACAAGCAGGAATTGTGGGAATTATAGGTCCGAATGGAGCAGGTAAAACGACGATTTTTAAGATGATAATGGGAGAGGAACAACCTGATAAAGGAAGTTTTAATGTCGGAGAAACCGCTTCTATAGCGTATGTTGATCAAAGTCATAGTAATATCGATGTAGAAAAAACAATATGGCAAAATTTTAGCGATGAGCAAGAGTTAATTATGATGGGCGGCAGACAAGTAAACTCACGTGCATATTTGAGTCGTTTTAATTTTAGCGGTAGTGAACAGAATAAGAAAGTATCTACTCTTTCTGGAGGAGAACGCAACCGATTGCATCTTGCCATGACACTAAAAGAAGAAGGAAATGTACTGTTGTTAGATGAGCCAACAAATGATCTTGACGTTAATACACTAAGAGCGTTAGAAGAAGGTTTAGAAAATTTTGCAGGATGTGCCGTTGTTATATCTCACGATAGATGGTTTTTAGACAGAATTTGTACCCATATTTTGGCATTCGAAGGAGATTCTCAGGTATATTTCTTTGAAGGAAGTTTTTCTGATTATGAAGAAAATAAGAAGAAACGTTTAGGCGGTGATTTGATGCCTAAGAGGATTAAATACAAAAAGTTAGTAAGATAATTAGTACTGAGTTTTTATAAAAAACCTATGAGTTTATCCCAAATAAAAGTAATTGCCTTTGATGCAGATGATACATTATGGGTGAACGAGACTTTTTTTAGAAAAGCAGAAGAAGAATTTTGTATTTTATTAGAAGCGTATATGCCAAAAGAAGAGGCAAATACGCTTCTTTTTGATATAGAAATGAAGAATTTGCCATTGTATGGTTATGGTATTAAGCCTTTTACACTCTCATTGATAGAAGCTGCAATTACTATTTCTAAGGGTAATTTAGAAACTGAATTAATCCAAAAGTTGATCGAAAAAGGAAAACAAATGCTTCTTGAACCTGTAGAGTTAATAGATGGGATTGATCGTACTCTTAATGAACTGTCTAAAAAATATCGCTTAGTTATGGCGACCAAAGGTGACTTGTTAGATCAGGAACGAAAATTAATTAAGTCCGGATTAGAGAAGTATTTTCATCATATAGAGATTGTTTCTGATAAAACTGAAAAACAATATCGTAAACTCATTCGTCATCTTGATATTACAGAACAAGAATTTTTGATGGTGGGTAATTCTTTAAAATCAGACGTTATACCTGTGCTTAATATTGGTGCACACGCTTTTCATATTCCTTTTCATACAACTTGGGTACATGAGATGGTTGATCAAGAAGTTTGTCATCCAAATTTTAAGAGTTTTACCCAAGCAAGTGAATTATTGACTATTTTGTAATTTAGTCACTAATGTTTATAAATTGATAGCTTACAACTAATTTCCTTATTGTACATTATTCGGTTCTAGTATTTTCACTTCTCCTATGTGCATATCCTCTAGATATATGTTGCCGATACGAACACGTATTAATCGAAGCGTTGGAAAGCCAACAGCAGAAGTCATTTTTCTAACCTGACGAAATTTACCTTCATTAAGTGTAATTGACACCCAACTTGTAGGCCCATGTCTGCTATCTCGTATTTTTTTTGATCTTTGAGGAAATATAGGAGGGGTATCTAGTTTTTTGGCGGCACATGGTTTTGTGCTATATTTTTTACCATCAAAACCAATTTCTACCCCCTGTATAAGCAAATTAATGGCTTCTTGAGTTATATTACCATCTACTTGGGCATAGTATTCTTTTTCGATTTTTTGGCTGCAAATATAATTACTGATTTTTCCGTCGGTAGTTAACAATAGTAATCCTTCGGATTTTTCATCCAACCGACCGATAGCCATAACTCCCTCAGGAAAATCAAATAGCTCACCTAACAATTTTTTAGAATTTTGCTTTTGTCCATTATTAACAAATTGACTTAAGTAACCATAAGGTTTATAAATCATAAAATGGAAATGATTTTTTTCTAAATCTTTATTCATTTATGATGTATTTATTCAATTTTGGACTTAAATTACAAAATAGGATAAGAAGACTTTTGAAAGCTAATTAATGGCTGCGAAATTACGGATTTATGATGACCTATGGGGTTTTAGAAAACGATTTTATAAGATTATTTAGTGTCTATTTGGTTTTAGGGATCCTAAATTTTTTTTATAAGTGTTAAATATGAAAGATAATAACGAATTAACTAAAGTCTTTTTTAATATTAAAAAGTATGACCTATCTTTGTGACAGTTTTACATGTGTAAAACACAATTATATTTCCTCGTTATTGCGACAATTGGGTAAATTATAAGGTGAAGCAATCTTGATATTGTCATTTTCTAAGCATTCCTATAGTATTTCAATGACAACCGTACTATCTATAGGTTCAAATTAGATTCAATTTTAAAAAAAAAAGAATAAAAATAAAATATGGCAAAATCACAACAGACATTTAGCAAGATAGAAAAAGAGAAGAAGAAGCTAAAAAAGCGCGAAGAAAAACAAAAGAAAAAACTAGAGCGCAAAGCTAATTCTAATAAGGGTAATGGGTTAGATAGTATGATTGCTTATGTTGATGAGAACGGGTATATGACAGATACTCCGCCAGACCCTACTAAAAAGAAAAAGATTAAAGCAGAAAATATTGAGATAGGTGTTCCTAAGCGAGAGAAAGAAGAATTCGACCCCGTAAAAAATGGAAGAGTAGCCTTTTTTAATGACTCAAAAGGGTATGGATTTATTAATGAAGAAGAAACACAGGAACGTTATTTTGTGCATGTTAATGGATTACTACAAGAGGTAAGAGAGAATGATAGAGTTACCTTCGAACTTGAACGTGGCCCAAAAGGAATGAATGCCGTCCGTGTCAAAAAAGCATAAATACGATATCTTATACATTCTATAATTTTTTTAGAGAAGTATTAAACAACAAAATTGTTATAAGTAAAAACTCACTATTAAGTAATAGTGAGTTTTTTTATGTATTTCATACTGATACCACTAAGGTTTTACTTTTGATTAACCGTGAGTAAATAAAAAAATAAATCATGTTTTGTACTAAGAGAAAGCAATTCGTTGCTACTGTAATATTATTTTTAGTGCATTTCTAAGCTTTATTAAAAGTCTAAAAAGTGTTTGTATTGTAAGGAATGGTAGAAGAAAATGGATTAACAAAAAGGCCGTCTGAAAAGACGGCCTTTTATATTATAAAAATACGATTGATTTTTTAGAGTGATTTTTGTTCAAGAAGTTCAGATATTTTATCTTCTAATGCTTGACCTCGAAGGTTTTTCGCAATTATATTTCCTTTATTATCAAGAATGAATGTGGCAGGTATTGATCGAATACCATAGGCTCTGGCAATAGGTTCTTGCCAGAATTTTAAGTTAGAAACATGATTCCATTCTAGATTATCTTGAGCAATTGCTTGTGTCCATGCATCTTGTTTCTTGTCTAGAGAAACTCCGATAATATTAAGACCTTTGTCATGATACTTGTTATAAAGCTTTACCACATTTGGGTTTTCTATTCTGCAAGGTTTGCACCAAGATGCCCAAAAATCAATGATTGTAATTTCACCGAGAGATTCTTTCAGTGATAGTAACTTCCCTTCTGGTGTCGGAGCAGAAAAATCTTGTGCTGCACTACCAATTTCAATTTTCTTTTGAGTCGATTTAGAAACTTGATTAGAAATAAGTTGATTTAAGTTTTTACCAAGTCTAGAGGTTTTTACTGTATCGTCAACAGCATCAAATTTTTCTTTAGCTTGCGATGCAGGTATTTTTTTTAAATTTAATAAATCCGTAATTGCTAGCACAGAAATAAGAGAACTAGGGTTGTTGTTCATCATTTCTTTTCTATATGAATCTTCCTTTTCTACCAATTCTTCTCTTTGAACACTTATTTTTACTGCCTTTTCAGACTCACCTGCTTTCGAAGCAGCTTGATATTCTCTATTTAGTTTGAATTTTTCGTCACTATAATTCTTAATTGTTTTTAAGTAGCCAAAAAATAATTCATTTTCAGTTCCCCCCTTTACAATTGATGAGCGCATACTATCTTTATAGATAGTCATTTCGATAGGATTATTTTCAGCTAAAAATAATACATTCCCTCGTAGATCTTTAAAAGTTATGTAATTAAAGTCATTAGTTTCTGGCGGTGGGAGAGCGATTTTAAATTTTTGCTCTTGTATAGTTGTAGAATCTATAATTATTGGCCTGTTAGACTGGCTAATAGCATTTATATACACAGTGGTTCCTTCTTCAAACCCTAATGTATCAGCTGTTATCATATATCCTTTTTGATCTTTTTGACAAGCTACAAGTAGGAAAGTTGTAACGATCAATGCAATTCTTTTCATAATAGTTAGATTAATTCAGCGTAAAAATAAAGAATCAATAGTATATACTCCAAAAATTAACGTGATAGATAAAAATAATTGGTAAGATCTTAAGAAAATTTGATTTGATATTAGCATATAGATCTGATATCCCCAAGTTCGAAGGGTAAATACGGTAAGAGTTGAAAAATTAGTGCTAAAATAAAAAGCAACTCAGAAAAAGTATAACCTTTTTCGAATTGCTTTGTTAGTATAGTCAAAGTACTTAAGCACTTTTTCTAGTTTTTTTCTTTTAAAAATCTGGGGTAACACTACTTATTTCAGAAGGAATGAATGTATTGGTATTAACAACCATGGTTGGGTTATTAATATTTTCATAAACATATTGACGGCTCGTAATTTTCTGGGAATTTCCAGAAATTGACGACTTCATTATAATAGAAGGTTGTTTGTCTTTTTCGCCTTCTTTTAAAGTAGTAATAGGTGAATCATAGGAACCATTTGCAATCACTCTGGATCCACTATCAATGATAAAAGTAATTTCGGTATTGTTTTTACTCTTTAATTGTACGCCTTCTTCAATTATTAATACCGATCCATTAGAGATGGTAATATTGTCATCGATAATATAGGTTGTATTTTTGTTTAGCGTTGTGTTTTTTAGTAAAATTTTTGGAAGTATTTCTTGATCATCTTGGGCATTTATCAAATTAACAGCTAGAAATAATACGATAATTAGGGGTATGTAGTTTGTTCTCATATTTTGGGGTATTTTATAAGATTATTCCTCTAAGTTAGTGATAATTATTGTAAAAATATGCTTTACATCGATTTTATTTGCGGTTTAACCGTAATTAGATTAATATTTACATGTATATATCGGCAATTGTTTTTCTGAAGAATGTAAATTCAAGTTATCGACTATCATTTAATTAATTGTTAATATTTCTTGATAGTATTTGCTTTGTCTTATTTTTGTTATACTAAGTAAATAAAGGAATATGAGGGTTTTTGGTCAAGATTTTCCATTGGATATATGGATTAGTTTTTCTAAGTTTTTTGAACAATATCGAGAGTTGTCAAAAAGTGATAATAAACTTATCCAAGATAGAGCGCAACGTATTCTCAAAATAGCTGAAGAGTACCCCGAACTAGAAACAGGAATAGAGAGTGAGGATCGTGTGAATGAATTATTGCCTCAAATTCAACTAGTTCTAGAAGATACTTTTCCGGTAATCCTACAGAATAACGAGATTAAAATTGCCACAATACCTTTTCATTACACGGTTTTAAAATCTACAGATAGATATGAAAGCATATTAAAAAATGCAGGTCCTGATTTTGAACCGCAACTAAAAAACTTAGATGAAGACCATTATTTTATAATGGGATGTAGTATGATTTTAGGAAAATACTATAATTATAATATAGATTTTAAACGTCCTTTTTTTTATGATATCCCTGATAGTCAAGGGGTAATGAAGCATTATAGAGTTCTTTATAATGGGGATTTTATCGATATCATTAAGACCGATAGGGCAAAAGACATTACAGATGATGATGTAGCAGAGCTATTAGATAATTTTGATAATATTGATATTTGGAAAGAAAAATTTCCGCCTTATAGTTGGATTTTTAAAGGAGTTGTATTGGCTAATATGTTTGATGTTACAACAGATGTATCTCTATCTGATTTTAAAACAAGTTTGATTAGATATGATAAAACTCAAATAGACTTTGCTAACAGTTTTCAAGAGATTTTTAGAGCAATTTTTAACTTGCGTGAGATCGAAGTAGGGTTTTCTAGTTATAATGAAGAAGAAAACATGTTAGAACGAGTTCCTTCAAAAGATATAAAGAGTTACATTCTATGCGATAAATTTTCGGATGATTGTGAAAAAGCTTTATGTAATGGAACACATAAACATTTATTCGAAAAGTTTGCCTATTTCTCTATTTCTGATGTTGATAAATATGCGAAACGTGCACCCAAGGAGTTAATGTATGCCAAATTAAAAAAACAAGGGATTAAAAGTGCGATACTAGCTCCCATTAAAAGTCAGGATGGCCTGTTAGGGATTTTAGAAATTGTGTCTCCTAATATTCATGAATTAAATAGTATTAATGCTAATAAGTTGCAAGATGTAATGCCTTATTTAGTAGATTCTGTGAAGCGTTCTAAAGCAAAGTTTGAGAATGAATTAGAATTAATTATACAACAAGAGTGTACGTCTATTCACCCAAGTGTCCATTGGAAATTTAAGGAGGAAGCGAAGCTATTTATGAGAGCCATGATCGATGGTAACCCAGTATCGTTTAGAGAAGTTGTGTTTGAAAATGTATATCCTTTGTATGGGCAAATAGATATTAAGGGATCTTCTGAAGCCCGTAATCTTGCGGTAAAACAAGACCTTGTTTTACAACTTAAAGGAATATCGGTTGTCATTAATAAAGTGCTGGATATTGACCCACTTCCTATTTATGAGCAATTATATTTTAGAACTGAACAGTATATAAATGGGATTTCTGATACGCTACAAGTAGATAGTGAACAGAAGATTCTAGATTTTATAAAAAAAGATATAACGCCATTATTCAAACATCTCAAGAACAAAAATGTAGAATTAGATGTTTTGATGAATGAGTATAATGAGATGCTTGATAGCGCAATAAAAACGGTGTATAAACATCGTAAAGATTATGATGATTCTGTTATGTTGATTAACAAGAAAATGGCTGCTTTATTAGATCAGAAACAAGATGAGGCTCAAGGGATGTACCCTCATTACTTTGAACGTTTTAAGTCAGATGGAGTAGAGCATAATATGTATATAGGAGAGTCAATAACAAAACAAGATAGTTTTAATAAAGTATACCTGTATAATTTAAGGTTATGGCAATTACAGTTAATGTGCGAAATGGAAAATGCATATTACCAGATAAAAAGGGAGTTGCCCGTGGCCTTGGATGTAGCTTCTATGGTGTTGGTATTTAATGCATCGTTATCGGTAAGGTTTAGAATGGATGAAAAACGTTTTGATGTTGATGGTACTTACAATGCAAGGTATGAAGTGGTAAAAAAACGAGTTGATAAGTCAAAAATAAAAGGAACGGATCAGCGAATCACCGAAAAAGGAAAATTAGTGATTGTATATTCACAGCGATCAGATGAAGAAGAGTATATTAAATATATTAACTTTTTGCAATCTAAGAATTACCTTGAGGATGAAATCGAAATATTAGAATTAGAAGATTTACAGGGAGTTACGGGGTTAAAAGCGTTACGGGTTAATATTCTATATCATAAAGATGAGTATGAACAAGAGTATTATACTTATGAGGATTTAATGAAAGAGTTATAGACTAAGGATAGTCGTAGTTCGAACATGTGCAGTTTACTTATTTGCCAACTAGAGTAATATTATAAGTTTCACAAACTATATATTGGTGTCTTCGTGGTGAAGTGCCGCACTCCTCAATTTACTGTAGTGTATTAAAAGCAACTATAAAGGAGATAGCAGAAGTCAGAATACCTATCATAAAAACGGTATATGTTATACGTAATATTTTATACTTTTTGTGTAATACCTTACCTAAAAAATATAAATCCTTTATCATCGTATCATAAATATAATCTTTATCCGCCATAAGCTCACCCATAGCCCATTTGAATTCATTCAAAGGCATTTTATGAAAATTACCAAAAAACAATAGATTCACCTTTTTTTCTTCAATTTCTTTTCTGGTAAATTCACCACTCGTAATATTGGGTCTTGTTGCTAATACCGATAAAATAATAGAAGCAATACAAAATACAATAAAAATCATTGTAGGATATATAAGATATTGATTCGAAGGGTTATCTAATTTGGGAATAAGATTAGATAAAGCAAGAGAGATAATAATTGCGTTTACAGAAAGTAGAATGTTCGCCTTCGTATCAGCAATATCACTTAATTTTAAGTGATTTCTTAAGGTAACCCTAAATAATGTTTGTATGCCTTTTTCAGGACTTTCTTCTTTCAACATTTTTTTTAATTGCTCTTTTTTCTTGTCCTTTTTCCGTTTAGATTGTTTTTCTATCATTTTAGATAGGTTTTCTTCTTTTTTGTCTGTCCAATGTGCTTTGGCATACTCGGTATAGTATGTATGTTTGTTTTTAAATAAATCAATATTTGTTTTTAACCAATCAGAGATGCTTAAATCAACAATTTTATTAATTTTAAACTCTTTTCGTAATAATTCACTAGCTTCAAAAAAATAGTCTTTTGCAAAATGTGAGGCGTCCGCATCTCTAATAATTTTTTCCATCTGATTCGTAGGAACATGGTCCATTTTGGTAGCCATAATTTGCAGACAAACTACATCAATTATATTTTGAGATACTTCTTCCTTAGAAAGAAAATCTTTGGTGATTTCGACACTATATTCTTCATGGTCATGAAAACTCTTACAGTACCCCGTATCATGCAATAAAGCCGTTAATAGTAAAACTTCTTTATCTTCCTCTGATAAATCGGTACTATCAATGATTTCTTTTGTACTTTTAAATACTCTTTTGGTATGTGCGTAATTATGATAAACACAGGACTCAGGTAGTTCTTTTTCAAAAAGTTGAGAAACAAAATGATCTGTTTTTTCTATAAGGGAAGACATAAGTTTATTTTTTCATTAACCAAAATAATTAAAATAAAAGAGATTATAGTTCAAAAATGATTAAATATACTAAGATTTCCACTTTCGCTATGGCATTATTATTTGCCTCTTGTGCTACGTATCAACCTCAATATGAAGTTAAAAGTAATGATCAAAAACTACCTCAAAAAGAAATAGAAAAATCCTTTTTCCTCATAGGAGATGCAGGCAACGCAGAGATAAATGAAAGTACTGAAGGGCTAAGTCTATTGACTAAAGTATTGGATACGACACAATCAAAAGACGATTATTTGATATTCTTGGGAGATAATATTTACCCCGAAGGAATGCCTCAAAAGGAGTCTGCCGCTAGGGCATTGTCCGAACATAGGATTAATGCGCAAATTGAAGCTCAGGAAAGTTTTGATGGGACTACAATTTTTATTCCGGGAAATCATGATTGGTATGCTAATGGTGTAGAGGGATTGAGACGACAAGAAAAATATGTGGTAAAAGAAATGAAACGAAAGGATTCTTTTTTACCAGCAAAAGGATGCCCTTTAGAAAGTATAGAAGTAAGTGATAAAATTCACTTACTTGTTTTGGATACGCAATGGTATCTCGCCAATTGGGATAAGAATCCGACTATTAATGATAATTGTGATATCAAAACTCGCAATAAATTCTTTCTCGAAATAGAAGGAGAGTTAAAAAAGCATAGTAAGAAAACGATTGTAGTGGCTATGCATCACCCAATGTTTACTTATGGACCTCATGGCGGGAAATTTAGTTTTGACAAACATATTTTTCCATCAAAAAAGAAAATTCCATTGCCTATTTTGGGTTCACTTGTTGCTCTAATGAGATCACAGGGAGGAGTGACTACTCAAGATATTTCTAATAAGCATTATAATTCATTAATGAGGAGATTATCGATAATGACGCAAGGTATGGATAGGGTTGTTTTTGTCTCAGGACATGAGCATTCTTTACAGTACATTGATAGTGAACAGGGTAAGCAGATTGTGTCAGGTTCGGGATCAAAGGTTTCGGCAGTTTCTTTAGGTAAAGATGGCCTGTTCTCGTATCCTGGTCAGGGTTTCTCTGTGCTTGATATATATAGAGATGGATCCTCTTCTGTACGATTTTATGCAAATGAAAAAGGAACTCCTAAGATTGTGTATCAAACAGAAGTTCATAGTAAAGAAGAACCTTATTCTTATAATACAGTTTCTCGATCTTTTAACAGAGATACACTTTCATCTATTTACGACAAAAAAGAGGTCGAAAAGTCAAAATTTTATACCTCTTTATGGGGAGACCATTACAGATACGTTTACGGTACTGACATAAACGCTCCTATTGCTACTCTTGATACATTAATGGGTGGATTTACGGTGGATAGACAAGGCGGAGGCCAAGTAACGAGGTCTTTACGTATTCTTGATAAAGAAGGTAAGCGTTATAGTTTGAGAGCCATGAGAAAGAGTAGTTCTCAATTTTTACAAAAAGGAGCTTTTAAAAATACATATATCGGAGATGGTTTTGATGATACAGTTACAGAAGGGGTTCTCTCGGATTTTTATACTTCTAGTTACCCATACGCATTTTTGGCAGTGGGCCCTCTTGCAAAGGCAATAGGAGTTTATCATACGAATCCCAGTATCTACTATATTCCTAAGCATCCGGCTTTAAAAGAGTTTAATGAAAATTTCGGAAATGAACTTTATTTTCTCGAAGAGCGTCCAGGAAAAGAACATAAAGAAGAAGTGTCATTTGGTTCACCTGATGATATCGAAAGTACAGATGATATGCTGAGTAATCTAAGAAAAGATGAAAAATATAAAATTGACGAAGAAAACTACATAAGGACAAGATTGTTTGATATGATTCTTGGTGATTGGGATCGCCATTCTGATCAATGGCGCTGGGCACGATTTGATAACCAAAAAGAGAGTCTTTATAGGCCTATACCCAGAGATCGTGATCAGGTATTTTCTAATTATGATGGTATAATTTTGGATATCGTAAAATTTATAGTTCCATTAGCACGTAAGTTTCAGGTATATGATAGTGATTTGGATAAAGTACGATGGATAAATACTTCAGGAATACCCTTGGATATGGCATTAATTCAAAATTCAGGAAAAGATGTATGGACTCAACAAGCTCAATATATTAAGGAGAATATATCTGATGCAGTTATAGAGAAAGCATTTGCAAGACTCCCAAAGGAAGTTCAGGATGATACAGTAGAACAAATAAAAGAAAACCTAAAGTCTAGAATTAACAATATAGAAGATATCGCAGAGCGCTATTATGAATACTTCTCTAGACATGCTATTATAACAGGAACCGATAAAGATGATCTGTTCGAAATTGTAAGAACAGATAATAGTACAGATATTAAAGTATCCAGAATCAAAGGTAAATCAAAGAACCCTCCCTTTATTAAAAGAACCTTTTCGTCTAATGAAACCAAAGAAATTTGGATATATGGACTAGATGATGATGATACGTTTGTTGTAAAAGGTAGCGGAATCAATCCTATAAAAATTCGAATAGTAGGAGGGCAAAATAATGATGTTTATACAATTGAAAATGGAAAAAAAATAAAACTATACGATCATAAATCTAAGAAGAATACCGTAAAAAAGAAGGGGAACGCAAAATATATAAAGAGTGATATTTATGATTATAATGTCTATGATTACCATAAATTTATTAGTAAGACAAATACCATAGCTCCTTTTATAGGCTTTAATCCAGATGATGGTATGAACATAAATGTAAGCGATACTTATACTATTAATGGATTTAAAAATTCACCCTATCATAGTAAACATATTTTCGGAGCAGCGTATTATTTTCAGACAGAAGGATATGACTTATCGTATTCAGGTGAGTTTATCAAAGCTATTGGAAACTGGAATTTTCTTATGGATGCTAAATATACCAGCGAGAATTTTGCACAAAACTTCTTTGGATACGGTAATAATACCAAGAATTTTGACGAAGATTTAGGAATGGATTATAATAGAGTAAAAACCGGAATCTGGTTTTTTGGTATTGGTGCTTCTAGTAAAAATCAATACGGGAGTGAGTTTTCTATAACTACAGGGTTTCAAGGGGTCGAGGTTCAAGATACACAAGATAGATTTATAACTTCTGGACTTGGTTTCATCACATCAGATTCGAGTTTTTTTGATAGAAAGTATTTCACAAATTTGGATGTAGTCTATAGCTTTGAAAGCTATGATAATGCTATAAACCCCACACGCGGAATGTTTTTTAACCTAAAAGTTGGAGCTAATATGAACATAGAAGATGCAGACAGAACTTTTGGATATATACATCCCAGATTAGGTTTTTATAATGCTATAACACGAAACCGAAAGTTAGTGCTAAAAACTGATGCTATGGCAGAAATTAATGTTGGTGATAGTTTTGAGTTTTATCAAGGAGCGAATCTAGGAGGAACCAAAGGACTACGAGGATATCGAGAAGAGCGATTTACAGGAGAAAGTGCATTGGCAATAAGTAACGATTTGCGATATAGTTTCAATAAGTTTAAGACAGGGTTATTGCCATTGCAATTAGGTGTGTTTACAGGGTACGATATTGGTCGTGTTTGGTTAGATGGAGAGGATTCTGATATATGGCATGATTCCTTTGGAGGCGGTATGTGGATTAATGCAATTGATGCAATAGGAGGGCAATTAGGAGTGTTTAGTAGTGATGATGGGTTACGCTTCACATTCGGACTGGGGCTAGATTTTTAAAAAATAAACATGCTGAGAAATTTATATTCATAAAACTTATTAATAAGATTAATTTGTATCAAGTCATCATAATGTGGATAAAGAATTAATTACAAAAAACCTTACACTTAGTTATACGCAAGAATCTGACCTAGAAGATGTTCATGAGTTGCATTCGATACCCGAAGTTGACCAATATAATACTCTCGGAATTCCTACGAATATTCATGTGACATCAGTGTATCTAGACGAGTGGATAGAGAACCGCAAGCGAAGAACTCAATTTGTATTTAGCATTAGACTAAAATCAACAGACCAATTTATAGGATTGATGGCTATAACAAAAAGTCATTACAAATATCAAAAAGGAGAAGTTTGGTATAAATTACATCCATCGTTTTGGGGTAATGGATATGCAACAGAGGCATTAAAAAGGCTAGTTGAATTTGGATTTGAGACATTAAATTTACATAGGATAGAGGCAGGGTGCGCAGTAGAAAATATAGGGTCAATAAAAGTTTTAGAGAAAGTAGGTATGATTAGGGAAGGAAGAAGACGAGAAAATTTGCCGCTCAAATCAGGTTGGTCAGATAATTATGATTATGGGATACTGCGTGATGAGTTTTAAGTTTTTTTGAATAATTACTTCAAAGTATATTCATATAAAGTAGCTTTTTTATTTCCTGTCTTTTCATCAGTAATTAGTAAAGTAGTATCGTTTTTAAAACACACACCTTCTTTTTGTGAGTAATGATGTAATTTGATTTTTTTTATGGTCGCATTTTCTAATCCGTTTTGATCAAAATTCTTGAGTAGATAAACATAATCATGAGTTAGAAGTACGATTTTATTCTCAGAGGCATTAATTGAGGCTGCCGTAATCATACATTTTTTTGATGAATCACATAATTCGAATGAGGTAATGAGTTTGGCAACATGTTTACCTGGTTTAGTTGATAGTTTATAAACTTTAGTGGTTCCCGATGATTTTTTTGATCTATTTTTTGTGAATAAGTAGAGACTTTTATTCAAGTGAATAAAAGCCTCTACATCAAAGTTTAAGTTCTTTTTTTTAGGAGGAAAATCTTTTTGATCTTCATAACTATACTTTATTTTAGAAACATTTATTTGATTAGATAAAAGATTGGAAACTTTATAAATAACCAAATTTTTTCTGTCATTAGCATTATTACCAAAATCCCCAATATATAACGTATTGTTTTTATCCAAAGCTAAATCCTCCCAGTCAATATTTTTACTTTCAGGAACCTTAATTTTCTTCTTTATTTCTCCATTATTATTAAGACAAAAAACGGTATTACTATTTCCCGAATCATTAATAGCAAACAGGGTCTTATCAGATGACTTAACAATACCTGAGATTTCATTAAGGGATTTTGATAGATCATTTACCTTAATTAACTGCGAATTACTTTTTTTTTGACAGCTTATATTAAAGCTAATAAAAATAATAAGATAATAAAGTTTCAAAGGTTTACTTTTTTTGGTTCCATGCATTAAGCATCCAGCTTACTTTTTCTAATTCTCCTATGTACGTTCCTGTGATATCTAGAGTTCCATCATCTCCAGCTTCATCTGCAGAAGCAGTAACTAGTTTTAATTGATGCAGCAACGCATTGTGATCTTCTAAAATTTCTGAGACCATTTCATGATCTTTCAAAGTTGTATTAGCTTCTTTGATGTTAGATAATTTTAAGTAAGAACTAAAATTACTTTCTGGATTGCCTCTTAGAGTCAGTATTCTTTCTGCAATTTCATCAATTTTGAGCTTAGCATCTTCATATAATTCCTCAAATTTTGAGTGTAACTCAAAAAAATGAGGCCCAGTAATATTCCAATGAAAATTGCGTAGTTTTTGATAGTATAAGTGATAATCAGAGAGTAATATGTTCAATGTTTTAATAGTTTCTTGATTCGTTTTTTTCATAATATTATTATTGGTTGTCAATTTACAATGTAAAGGTATTTGAGTTAAAACTAACTATATTAAAATTCCAATAGTAAGATACAATGAGAGTATTATCGTAATTGATTTTTGATTTCTTTAAGAATCCATTCAAAATACAATATATCATGCGGAACATACTTCTTTTTTTTTTCAGAATCTCTGATCTCAGATTCGAATATAGAAATAGGGATCAGTGCAATATCAGAAACTTCTTCTTCCTGAAGGGTAAGTTTCTGGGTTGAATGTTTTAATTCAGCAATGAATATATGGTGGAATTCATTATCTAAGAGATCGGGTTTTGGTTTTTTCTCTGACAAGTGAGTGCCAATAAATATTAAATCCTTTTTTGATATAGACAGCCCAATTTCTTCTTTAACTTCTCTAATCGCAGAATTTTCTACAGTTTCTCCAGAACCAATATGACCTGCGACCGAAATATCCCATAAATTCGGAAAAGTATCTTTATCAACAGCCCTTTTTTGTAGAAGAATATTATGGTCCTTTGTAAAAAACCATACATGAATACTTGTATGGTATAGCCCCATTTTATGGGCTTCAGACTTTAAACAGACTTCTCCGGTTGAAATTCCATCTTTATTATATATGTCTATAAGTTCATCTTGCATTATAGTTTCTAAGATAGTTTTATTTGGTTTTTATTTACTAAAAAGAATGTAAAAAAAATAAATCAACAATAAAATAAGTAAAAAAATATCATAATTATAATTTATTAATTAGTTTATTGATATATTTATATTGCTAAAATGATATATTTATGCAAATATACTATAGTTAATGATACGTGCTTGTCCAAATTGTGGTTCTTCTAAGTACATAAAAAGCGGTGTAATTGATCTACGGCAGCGTTATCGTTGCAAAGAGTGTAATTATTATTTTACAGTAAACAAGCTGGGTAAAAGAATTGATGACTACTATGTTAATAAAGCTTTGCAACTGTATTTAGAGGGATTGTCTTATAGAGAGATTGAGCGTATTTTAGGGATTTCTCATGTGAGTGTCATTAATTGGGTGAAAAAATATAATATCAAAAGACCGTTTAATTCTGAATATCATCCTACATACAAAATTCTTAATGCATCAGAACTAGCTAATTATTTTCAATCTTCAGAAAATATTAAAGGAGCCGGAGTAATTGTTACTGAGCTTGGTGATAAGTTTATGCTTATAAAATGGGAACGCTTTAGAGAATAACTATAGTAATTAGCATATAACTATAGTTATTTTTATGAATCACTGTAATTTTTAGACTTTTATAAGGTGCACACAGCTACGCAAGTAGTACAATCATTATTAATTTAATCAAATTCTTTAATTTATGAAAAAGCTCGTATTGCTACTTCTATTAAGTAGTTTTTTGATACCATGTGTTGCATTTTCTCAAGGATCCCCAGACTATACAGGAGGGTTAAAGGTCAAACTTAACGAAGATGGATCAAAATATTTTAGGGTTATTTCTTGGGCCCAATTTTGGGCACAACACAATAGCGAAGCCGAAGAGGGAACTAGTAAGACAAATTTTAGTATCCGTAGAGCACGAGTATTAATGTTTTCGCAGATAACTAGCAATTTTTTGATTCTAACACATTTTGGACTTAACAGTCTTAATGCAAATAATCTTTCTCCTGTAGGAACCGGAGAAAATTCACAACTTTTTTTGCATGCAACGTGGGGGCAGTGGAGCCTTGGGACCGATCATGCAATAGGAGCAGGGCTTCATTATTGGAATGGAATCTCACGTTTAAACAACCAAAGTACGCTTAATATGATGACGCTCGATAATAATAGAGAATCATGGGCTACAATTGGGTTATCTGATCAATTTGCTAGACACATCGGTGTTTATGCCAAAGGGAAATTAGGCAAACTGCAATATAGAGTTTCTATAAACGAATCATTGACTAATACATTGCAAGCAGGTACAGTTCCTGATTCTGAAGCACCGGTGTATACGGGAAGAGAATTGCTAGGCTCTGAGGAAGCAGGAAAAAACTTTGCAGGATATTTTGACTACAATTTCCTAGATCAGGAATCAAACTTCTTACCGTATAAAGTTGGATCTTACATCGGAGGAAAAAAAGTATTTAATATAGGTGCAGGATTCTTTTTTCATCCAAATGGAAGTGTTTTTGCTAATACAGATGGTACTTTAGAAGGAGAAGACGTGGCAATATTTGCAATTGACGCTTTTTATGATGCCCCAATTGGTCAAAATGGCTCTGCTATTACAGCCTATGCGACGTATCAGAATAATGATTATGGTACTGATTATAGTTTAGGATTAGGAGGTACTTATGCAACCGGGTCTATGATTTACGGACATGTTGGTTACGTTATTCCCAATGATAATAAGAAGGTGAAGTTTCAACCGTATGTATCTTATAACACACGATCAATTGATTTTAATGATACTAATGAATCTGTTTTGGGTATTGGGGGTAACGCCTACTTAAGTGGTCATAATTCTAAAATTAGTATTGAATACATGAATACAAAATTAGGTGATGCAGATGCACAAGGTCTCATCACTCTGCAAGCAATGATTTATCTCTAAAAATTTTAAATAATATGTCAGAAAAACAAAAAAATGCCAGTGCTTACTGGAAAGAAAACCTGAAATACTTATTTGTTTTACTTGCTATTTGGTTTACCGTATCCTATGGGGCAGGAATTCTTTTCAAAGATGCTTTGAACCAGATTCATATAGGAGGTTTTCCTCTGGGCTTTTGGTTTGCCCAACAAGGTTCAATTTATGTATTTGTTATCCTAATCTTTGTATACGTTCGGTTAATGAATAAGCTAGATAAAAAGTATGGCTATGATAAGGATTGACAAAAATTCTTATGATAACATTACTTAGGCTAAATAAAACTATTTGAAAAAAAATAGGCAAGTAAACAGATTGTTAAAGAAATATAAATAACTAAAATAATAATACTATGAGTGTTCAAATATGGACGTATATTCTAGTAGGGGTAACCTTTGCTTTATATATAGGAATTGCAATATGGTCTAGGGCAGGCTCAACAAAAGAATTTTATGTGGCAGGTGGAGGAGTTTCCCCATTGGCCAATGGCATGGCTACAGCGGCTGATTGGATGAGTGCTGCATCATTTATCTCTATGGCTGGTATTATAGCCTTTGCAGGATATGATGGCGCAGTATACTTAATGGGTTGGACAGGTGGATATGTGCTATTAGCTTTATTATTAGCTCCTTATCTTAGGAAATTTGGTAAATTTACGGTTCCTGACTTTATTGGAGATCGCTACTATTCTAAGACGGCAAGATCCGTTGCTGTTTTCTGTGCACTTCTAGTGTCCTTTACATATGTAGCCGGACAAATGAGAGGTGTAGGGATTGTATTTTCACGATTTCTAGAAGTAGATATTAATACTGGTGTAATAATAGGTATGATTATCGTTCTATTTTATGCTGTATTGGGTGGCATGAAAGGAATTACATATACACAGGTAGCACAATATTGTGTTTTGATTTTTGCTTTTATGGTGCCTGCAATCTTTATTTCAATTCAGATGACAGGCAATCCGATTCCGCAATTAGGGTTTGGGGGAACTGTAAATGATGGCTCTGGGGTATACCTTTTAGAAAAATTAGACGGATTAAGTACAGAGTTAGGGTTTTCTGCATATACCGATGGGTCTAAGTCTATACTTGATGTGTTTGCAATAACACTTGCTTTAATGGTAGGAACAGCAGGTTTACCACATGTTATTGTAAGGTTTTTCACGGTAAAACGTGTAAAAGATGCTCGTAAATCAGCAGGTTATGCACTCTTACTTATCGCAATATTGTATACAACTGCACCAGCTGTAGCAGTATTTGCAAAAACTAATCTTATTGAGTCTGTCCAAAATAAACAATACGCAGACCTACCAGCTTGGTTTAAGAATTGGGAAGATACTGGTTTATTAGGATGGACCGACAAAAATGGAGATGGCAAAGTACAATATACTAATGGTCATTCAGTAAAAGGAAATAAAAACAAACCCATTTTTGATGGTAAAAATAGAGGAGATAAAGGAGAGCGTGTTATCACTAACGTTAATGCAGCTACAAAGAATGAATTGTTTGTTGATAGAGATATTATGGTATTGGCGAATCCTGAGATTGCGAATCTTCCTAATTGGGTAATAGCTCTTGTAGCAGCAGGAGGATTAGCTGCAGCTCTATCAACGGCCGCAGGATTATTATTAGTAATTTCTTCGTCTGTATCTCATGATTTAATAAAAAAAATGATTAAGCCTAATATTTCTGAAAAAGGTGAACTTATTGCCGCACGTCTTTCTGCAGTAGCAGCTGTATGTGTTGCTGGATACTTTGGAATTAATCCACCTGGTTTTGTTGCAGCAGTTGTAGCCTTGGCTTTTGGATTAGCTGCAGCATCATTCTTCCCAGCAATAGTATTAGGAATATTTTATAAGAAAATGAATAAAGAAGGAGCAATAGCAGGTATGGTCATAGGTATTTTATGTATGCTTCTCTATATGATCAAATATAAATTGGGTTGGTTCGATGAAACACTTCCTCCCTCTAGTGAATGGTGGTTTGGTATTTCTCCAGAAGGATTTGGAGCTATTGCCATGATTATCAATTTTGTTGTTTCATTAGTGGTAAGTAAGTTTACAGCAGAACCGCCTCATGATGTTCAAGAAATTGTTGAGCATATTAGAATACCAAGTGGTGCAGGTGAAGCCACTGGACATTAATTTACTTTTTATTAAACCTCACAAGTCTATAGACTTGTGAGGTTTAATAAAAAAAGTTTATTAGAAAATGAGTTTTTGTAAATTACCTGTAAATCAAAGTTATAGTATAATTCGTGTTTAAAATATTGTATTTATGAAAAAGCGCCATCAACAAAAATTAGTTGTGCTATCACTTGTACTATTATTTTTATTTAATATTCCACTGATTTTTATGTTTAATCATTCAGGGAATATTTTTGGTTTTCCTGTGTTATACTTTTTCATTTTTCTGATTTGGGGAGTTTCAATCATTATTTCTTTTGTAATTCTGAAACGATTTTATGAGTAGTTATATATTGATAATAATCATTATTGTATACTTATTGTTTTTGTTCGGAGTTGCATTTTGGGCAGAAAAAAAAGCAAAAAGATCATGGATTACAAATCCATACGTGTACACACTATCATTAGCTGTTTATTGTTCTGCTTGGACATATTATGGAAGTGTAGGAATTGCTGCAACTTCGGGAGTTAGTTTTTTAACTACATATTTAGGTCCTGTGATCGCCGCTCCTTTATGGGTTATCATACTCAATAAGATTATTAGAATTTCTAAACAACATAAAGTGTCTAGTATTGCAGACTTTATATCACTTCGATACGGAAATGATCGCTTTTTGGGGGCATTAGTTACACTCATATGTATAATAGGAATTGTTCCCTATATATCACTACAGCTTAAAGCTGTTTCTGAAACATTTGATATTATTTCGGGGCGTTTTACTAATGTATCACAAACAATATTTAATGACTCTACATTTTATATTGCAGTTTTAATGGCAGTTTTTGCGGCATTTTTTGGAACAAGAACTACAGATGCTACAAAACGAAAACAAGGAATAGTTTTTTCTGTTGCCTTAGAATCAGTAATAAAATTGATTTTCTTTCTGGTCGTCGGTGTTTATGTTACTTACTATCTCTATGACGGAACCATTGATATATATGATAAAATGTCAAGTACAGAGAATTTTGCATCTCTAATAGGGTTTGATACACTCGAATCGGGTGTTAATTGGTATTTTATGATGTTTTTATCATTTTTGGCCATCTTTTTGTTACCGAGGCAATTTCATTTATCGGTAATAGAGAATACAAATGAAAATCATCTCAAAACAGCAATTTGGCTTTTTCCTTTATACCTTTTATTGTTTAATGTTTTTGTTGTTTTTATTGCTTGGGGAGGAAAGTTAAGTTTTGGAGATTTTGCTAATCCAGATTACTATTCATTATTACTTCCTTTAGATAACGGGCATGTCTTTCTTGCTACCTTGGTTTTTTTAGGAGGTTTTTCTGCCGTGATTTCTATGGTGGTAGTATCTACATTAGCATTGTCTACAATGTTAAGTAACAATTTAATCATTCCGTATGGTTTTTTAGATAAATTCAGTAGGAGCCATCCAGAACGTAATGCTAATTATATTAAGAATATCCGTAGAATTTCTATTTTTTGTCTGATTTTAGGAGCGTATTTTTTTTACATTAATTTTAATATTCAATTGTCATTATTTGCCATTGGTCAACTATCTTTTGTGATCATTGCGCAATTAGCTCCTTCATTTTTTATAGGTCTTTTTTGGAACCGAGGTTCTTCTAGAGCAGCAAAAACAGGAATAATAGTTGGTACTTTAATAACTACGTACACTTTGGTTTTACCATTTGTACTTGATACTATTTTTGGATACACAGGTTTTATAATTTCGGGGCCTTTTAAAATAGAATTATTAAAGCCTTACGCCATATTTGGGATTGACTTTTTAAATCCGGTTACACATGCTTTTTTTTGGAGTATGTTTGCTAATATCGGAACATATTTAATTATTTCTCTGGTGTTTAAAGGGAATTATAGAGAGCGTAATTATGGTGAAATGTTTGTTAACAGTAATTATAATTCTTTACAAGAAAATGCATTTGTTTGGAAAGGTGAGGCTTATGTTTCTGATATTCGTAGCGTCTTAAAAAGGTTTCTAGGTAAAGAAAGGACAGACCGAGCATTGGATTTATTTTATCTTAAGTATGACCTTCCTAAGGATAATGAAAAAGCAGATGCAAGACTAATTAATTTTTCAGAAAAACTATTGACAGGAAATATAGGGAGTGCATCTTCTAGAATATTAATATCAAGTGTTGTAGAAGAACAGCCTATTAGTCTTGTCGAAGTGTTGGAAATTCTTGAAGAAAACAAGAAAACCTTGTCCACCAATAAATTTTTAAAACAGAAGTCAGAAGAATTAACAAAGCTTACTGATGAGTTAAAAGAGGCAAATGAAGAACTTAAAGATCAAGATAAACTCAAAAATGAATTCTTGGATACTGTAGCGCATGAATTAAAAACACCTATTACATCAATTATGGCAGCCTCAGAGGTGCTAATTGATAATGGAGATATGGTAGATGAACTTAGAATACAATTTTTGGATAATATTCTTAAAGATTCAGAACGCTTGTCTAAACTTATTCATAATATCTTAGATCTTGAAAAATTAGCTTCAGGAAGAGAGTTGCTAGATAAAAAGGTCAATACTATCGATGCTACGATAAAAAAAGCTATATCAGGAATATATACAATAGCAGAAAAAAGAAATATAACGATCAAAATAAGGGAATCAGTAGCAGGACTTTCAGCTAGATATGACGAGGATCGAATTTTACAAGTACTAACAAATTTACTGTCAAATGCAATAAAGTTTGTTGATGACGAAAAGGGAATTGTAGAAATTTCTTATAAGAATACAGAAGATTTTGTTCAAATAATTGTGGTTGATAATGGAAAAGGAGTTCCAAAAGAGGATATGAAATATATTTTTGATAAATTTTACCAATCAAAAAATCAAAATACTAAAAAACCCTTGGGTAGTGGTTTCGGCTTAGCGATTAGTAGGCAAATTATAGAAGGACACAAAGGAAGTATTTGGATAGATAAAAATTATCAACAAGGAGCTCGTTTTATTATAGAAATTCCAAGATAATGAGATGCTTTGTATTTAAGAAAAAGAATAAGAAAAAAGAATAAGAAAAAAGAAAAAGTTTGAATAAGAAAAAGATTGTTATTGTAGATGATGAGCCTAATATTGTCATGTCATTAGAATTTACATTCAAAAAAAATGATTATGAAGTTTTTATAGCTCGTGATGGAAGTGAGGCTATTGATATTTTGAAGTCTCAAATACCAGATATTGTGCTTTTGGATATTATGATGCCAAATGTAGATGGATATCAAACATTAAAGTATATAAGGTCAAATGAAAGCACTAAGAATATTAAAGTAATTTTTTTAACAGCAAAAAATAAAGTGTCAGATATTGAAAAAGGACTCAAAATGGGAGTAGATAAATACCTTACTAAGCCATTTTCGATAAAAAAAATAGTGGAAGAGGTAAATGAACTAATAAAATAATATAAGTATTAACTACTATTTATTAAAAGAATAAAAAATATTAAAACACACAGATCATGAAAATAAGAGACACCCTACAATTACGTTCTTTTGCAGAGTATAAGGAAGCATATCAAGAAAGTATAACTAATCCTGAGAAATTTTGGGATGCTGTTGCTGAGAAGTTTTATTGGCATAAGCGTTGGGATAAGACCTTAGAATGGGACTTTACTAAACCAGAAGTAAAATGGTTTCAAGGCGGACAATTGAATATTACCGAGAATTGTTTAGATAGACATTTAGAGAAACTAGGTAATAAGACGGCAATTATATGGGAGCCTAATGATCCTGATGAAGAATCTCGTCATATTACGTATCGTCAACTTTTTGTAAAAGTAAGCCATTTTGCCAATGTACTTAAGAATAATGGAATTAAAAAAGGGGATAGGGTCTGTTTATACATGCCAATGATACCAGAATTGGCAATAGCAATGTTGGCGTGTGCAAGGATAGGAGCTGTGCATTCTATTGTGTTTGCTGGGTTTTCTAGTACGGCTATTGCAAGTAGAATTAATGATTCTCAATGCAAAATGTTGATTACTGCAAATGAGGTATATAGGGGTAAAAAACCTGTTAAACTAAAAGAAATGTGTGATGAAGCATTACAAGAAACACCATCAATAGAAACCGTTATCGTATATCGAAGAACTGTTGAAGAGACACCAATGCAAGAAGGAAGGGATAAATTTTGGTTTGATGAATTGCAAAAGGTAACAAAGGACTGTCCGGCAGAAGTTATGGATGCAGAAGACTTATTGTTTATTTTATATACCTCGGGATCTACAGGTAAACCCAAGGGGATGGTGCATACTATAGGCGGGTATATGGTATACACTACATATACATTTGCAAATGTATTTCAATGTGATCATATTGCGTCATCGGCTACACCGTCAAATAAAAAGTATGATGGAGATGTCTATTGGTGTACCGCTGATATTGGTTGGATTACAGGACATTCGTATATTATTTATGGACCTCTGGCAGCAGGAGCAACAACTGTAATGTTCGAAGGGATACCCAGTTATCCTGATTACGGTCGTTTTTGGGAAATCTGTGATAAACTAAATGTAACCCACTTTTATACAGCTCCTACAGCAATTAGGGCACTAGCCAAACAACCTTTAGATTTAGTAAATGAGCATGACCTGTCATCCTTAAAAGTTTTGGGTTCAGTAGGAGAACCTATTAATGAAGAAGCATGGCATTGGTATAATGATAATATAGGAAAAGGTAATTCTCCGATTGTTGATACTTGGTGGCAAACCGAAACAGGAGGGATAATGATTTCTCCAATGGCAGGAATTACACCAACACGCCCGACATTTGCCACTTTACCATTACCTGGGATACAACCAGTACTTATGGATGAAGAAGGTAAAGAGATTCAATTTAAATCAGAAAAGTCCGAAGGACGTTTAGCGATTAAGTTTCCATGGCCATCAATGGCAAGAACGATATATGGAGACCATCAGCGCTACAAAGACGTGTATTTTTCTACCTATAATAATAAATATTTTACAGGGGATGGTGCTTATCGAGATGCAAGTGGTAACTTTAGGATTACAGGGAGAGTAGATGATGTTGTTATCGTTTCAGGACATAACTTAGGAACGGCACCTATAGAAAATGCAATTAATGAACATCTTGCTGTTGCAGAATCTGCAATTGTCGGCTTTCCTCATGATATTAAAGGAACTGCACTCTATGCATATGTAACGCTGCATGATAATCAAAAAATTAGTGATGGTTTAATATCAGAAATTAGGGATCAAGTATCCAAAACTATTGGGCCAATAGCCAAACCAGATAAAGTACAATTTGTTCAAGGTCTTCCTAAAACAAGAAGTGGTAAGATAATGAGACGAATCCTAAGGAAAATAGCCTCAAAAGATACAGCTAATCTAGGAGATACATCAACATTATTAAATCCGGATGTTGTTCAGGAAATAATGGATAATGTGATTTAGGAGATGTAAAGTTGTTTTAATAAAATACCCTTCAATGGTTAGAGCAACCATTGAAGGGTATTTTATTATCTACAAAAATGTGGTTATGCTTTTTTATGAAGTATTTTCCTTATTAAAATTGAAAAGCAACTTATAAGAATTCTAATATTTTGTCTTCTTATTTATAATGAAAATGTGAGAACAATTGTGTTTTTGGTTATAAAATTAAACACCTTTTTGCACAGTACAAACCATTAATTATTCAAAATAACTAAAGGTATCACCCGATTTAATTTTTAGTAAACTTTCATAAATCAACTTAATCACATTTTCTACATCATCTTTATGTACCATTTCTACTGTGGTATGCATATATCTCAGTGGTAATGATATCAGGGCAGAGGCTACACCACCATTACTATAGGCAAACGCATCTGTATCTGTTCCTGTCATTCTACTTGATGCCATACGCTGGAATGGAATTTTTTTATCATCGGCTGTAGAAATGAGAAGCTCTCTAAGTCTGTTTTGAACTGCCGGAGCATAAGAAATCACAGGTCCATCTCCAATTTTGGTTTCTCCTTGAGTTTTTTTCTCAATCATAGGAGTAGTAGTATCGTGGCAAACATCTGTAACAATAGCTACATTAGGTTTTATAGTTTGCGTAATCATTTCTGCTCCCCGAAGTCCAATTTCTTCC
Source organism: Aquimarina pacifica (assembly GCF_000520955.1). Lineage (GTDB taxonomy): Bacteria > Bacteroidota > Bacteroidia > Flavobacteriales > Flavobacteriaceae > Aquimarina > Aquimarina pacifica. The sequence continues at coordinate 115,728 of NZ_JACC01000015.1, forward strand.
TGAACAGAATTAGTGATATACAGGCCAAAAGGTAACTTGTTTTTATTTTCTTTTAATAAACGAGCGACTTCAGCAATCATAAATCCTCCCATTCGATTATCAAGAGCACGGCAAACAAATTTATTTTTATTTAAAACAAAGAATTCATCAGGATATGTTATTACACAGCCAACATGAACACCTAGTTTTAGGACCTCTTCTTTTGTAGAGCAACCAACATCAATACATATATTTTCTAGTGTCGGAGCTTGCTCTTTTGACCCTTTTCTAGTATGAATAGCTGGCCAACCAAAAACACCTTTAACAATTCCTTTTTTTGTATGAATATTAACACGCTTTGAAGTTGCAATTTGGTGATCACTACCTCCATTCCTAATAACATAAATAAGACCATTATCGGTAATGTAATTTACATACCAAGATATTTCATCTGCATGACCTTCGATTACAACTTTATACTTCGCCTTAGGATTGATAACACCTACAGCCGTTCCGTACGTATCAGTTATAAATTCGTCGACATACGGTTTTAAGTATTCCATCCATATTTTTTGACCCTCCCATTCATATCCGGTAGGAGCAGGGTTATTTAAATATTTTTCAAGAAAAGTAAGAGACTTTTTATTTAAAATGCTTTTTTTTGCCATTATATTGTTTTGATGCTAAAATAATAATATTCACAATGTTTTAATAGTTTGCAATAGCTTAATTATTAATTTTGGAATTATTTTAGTGGTTTCATATTATATTATGCTAAAACGTTTATTATATACGGTCCTTTTATTATTCTCAGTATATGGGGTATCTCAAAATACTGATCAAGAAGAAATAAATACATCAAAAATTGATAGTACCGGTTTTGTGCAATATTATATAATAGATGGTGATACAATTCCTCGTGAATCTATAGATCTTGATGAAGTAATTATTCTCGGACGTTTGAGTTTTAAGGACAAGTTAGCAAGAAGAAAATATCTTATTCTTAGACGAAAAACAAAAAAAGTATATCCCTATGCAAAGTTGGCAGCAGATCGGCTCACTACGCTAAATGAACGATTAGAAAATATAGAATCAAAAAAGAAGAAAAAAAAATACATAAAAATTCTCCAGAAATATATGGAAGAGGAGTTTACTGCAGAACTCAAGAAACTTACTCGTACAGAAGGTCAGATATTAGTTAAACTAATTTATCGTCAAACTGGTAAAACTATGTTCGAATTAGTAAAAGAATATAGAAGTGGCTGGAGAGCCTTTTGGTATAATAATACAGCTAAATTATTTAGTATCTCTCTCAAAGAAAAATATGACCCGATCAATGTAGAAGAAGATTATTGGATCGAAGATATATTACAACGAAGTTTTCAAGCAAATACATTAAAAGAACAGAAATCAGCGTTAGATTTTAGTTTCTATGATCTTAGAAATAAATGGTCTAATACCGCAGAATTGAATACCCTAAAGAATTAGTGTTGGCCTTAGTTGTAGTTTCAATATTTTTGTTCACAACAAAATAGATCACTTTTTTGATAAAAAATACAACCCCATAGTATTTTTAGATTGTTTTTACTGGTTTTCTTAGTAGTAGATTTTTTACGCTAGGGTCCGAGAACATATTCTATCAAATTTATGTGTAACTTTAGTAATACATCTTAAAACATTGTGGTATGTCGTTAGTAAAAGCAACAAACTCGAATGCAAAACGTATCTTATACTCTTATGTTACGTCTCTTTTGTTCTTTATAGTATCATTAGGGTATTGCTATTTTATTTTAAGAATATCTCAATATCATTATGTTTTTGAGATTTTAATAGCAATTGTTTTTCCTTTGGTTGGATCTCGATTCTTTAAGAAAGCCGACAACTGGCCGGATATGAAAAGACTTATTTTATTAGAAACAGGTTTTAATATCTTATGTATTATTTCAAAAGTAACAGATGACTTGCAAGTAGATTGGGGAGTTTTATTGAGTTGGATGTTTGCAATTTTTTTCTTTTTTCAGACTTTTGGATTTTTAATATCCCAAGTAAAAAAGAAAAAGTACAAATGTTTGCCTTCCTCTATATTAATGGGGATTGCTCTTGTATTTTGGTTTTTTGATAGTTTAGGGGAGAAGACTATTGTAACAGGTAATGGTGAAGTTCAATTTTGGGGAGGAAATGCTCCCATGTATTTACAGGTTATGTATGTCTTTTGGGTATCTAATGTTTTTCTCATAGAGTTTAGACAATATTTGCCTAAAGCCACAATGTACCTTGCACATGCAGCGACTGTGGTGATAGCTCTTATGTCAAATGAGTTTTTTCATGCTAGAATTTTGACCGCCAGTAACTTGTTCGTGTTAAACTTGATAATTGTTTACAAATCGATGGACTGGAATGGTCGATATTTTTCGGTTATTCCTAGTCTCGCAGTATTTAAAGACGATAGTCATTGGGTAACACGTGTTTTTCCAATGATAATGAATATAGGTTGCGTTCTAGCTTTACTTTATGGTTTATTTATTGTTTAGAATAAATAACCTTATATAATAAAACCAAGTATATAGTTTTATGTTTAGTTTTTATAAAAAACACTTTACAATTTAATTTATTTTAGTATCTTCGTTTTCTATCTTTTTTAAATTCAGGTTTTTATAAGCCCTGATGTAAAATCCATAACAACAAAGTGGTGTTTGTTCTTTTAAAGTTGAGGTTTGGGCGCTGTAGAATTTTTTTTTTGTAAGCGTATTGAAACTAAGGCTTTTGAAAATAAAGGTGTGTTTTTTTAAAATTTATTCTTGAAAAAGTCTTGTCAAGAAGAAAAGAGTTCTATATTTGCACCCGCAAAACGGGGTTATTGTTTTGTTACGTTCATTGAGAATTGGTTTATTTTTTTGTTTTTGATTTAGGGATAAAAAAAGTTATTATTTATCAAAAAAAGTCTTGTTAGAATTAAAAAGGGTTGTATGTTTGCGCCCCGATAAAAACGGGTTTTATTTTTGAGGGTTGATTTTTTTTAGGGTCAGAAAAAATAAAAAAAATAAATTAAGAAAAAGCTTGTTAGAATTAAAAAGGGTTGTATATTTGCATCCGCTTAGCCAAACAAGCAAGTTCATTAAAATAATTAGATTGGTTTGTTAGCTTATTTTTAAGTTAGTTTAGGGTTCGATTCCTTAGGTAGTATCAATAATTTTCGGAGTTACTTTTAAGTGATTATGGGGATTAAGAAAGTTCATAGACATATTGATTGACAGCGCGTATTTTACTAGAGATAGTAAATACAAAGAATAAAGACTAGAAACATCAAAGAGATACGATTATAATTCCTATTGTATTGTTTAGAATAATATTTAAGACAACACGATGAAGAGTTTGATCCTGGCTCAGGATGAACGCTAGCGGCAGGCTTAACACATGCAAGTCGAGGGGTAACATTAGTGCTTGCACTAGATGACGACCGGCGCACGGGTGCGTAACGCGTATAGAACCTACCTTGTAGTAAGGGATAGCCCAGAGAAATTTGGATTAATACCTTATAGTATCATTAGAATGCATGTTTTGATGATTAAAGATTTATTGCTATAAGATGGCTATGCGTTCTATTAGCTAGTTGGTATGGTAACGGCATACCAAGGCTACGATAGATAGGGGTCCTGAGAGGGAGATCCCCCACACTGGTACTGAGACACGGACCAGACTCCTACGGGAGGCAGCAGTGAGGAATATTGGACAATGGAGGCAACTCTGATCCAGCCATGCCGCGTGTAGGAAGACTGCCCTATGGGTTGTAAACTACTTTTATAGAGGAAGAAACCGCAATACGTGTATTGCTCTGACGGTACTCTACGAATAAGGATCGGCTAACTCCGTGCCAGCAGCCGCGGTAATACGGAGGATCCAAGCGTTATCCGGAATCATTGGGTTTAAAGGGTCCGTAGGCGGGTTTGTAAGTCAGTGGTGAAAGTTTTCGGCTTAACCGGAAAATTGCCATTGATACTGCAAGTCTTGAATTATTGTGAAGTGGTTAGAATGTGTAGTGTAGCGGTGAAATGCATAGATATTACACAGAATACCGATTGCGAAGGCAGATCACTAACAATTAATTGACGCTAAGGGACGAAAGCGTGGGTAGCGAACAGGATTAGATACCCTGGTAGTCCACGCCGTAAACGATGGTTACTAGCTGTTTGGACTTCGGTCTGAGTGGCTAAGCGAAAGTGATAAGTAACCCACCTGGGGAGTACGTTCGCAAGAATGAAACTCAAAGGAATTGACGGGGGCCCGCACAAGCGGTGGAGCATGTGGTTTAATTCGATGATACGCGAGGAACCTTACCAGGGCTTAAATGTAGATTGACAGGTTTAGAGATAGACTTTTCTTCGGACAATTTACAAGGTGCTGCATGGTTGTCGTCAGCTCGTGCCGTGAGGTGTCAGGTTAAGTCCTATAACGAGCGCAACCCCTGTTGTTAGTTGCCATCGAGTAATGTCGGGAACTCTAACAAGACTGCCGGTGCAAACCGTGAGGAAGGTGGGGATGACGTCAAATCATCACGGCCCTTACGTCCTGGGCCACACACGTGCTACAATGGTAGGTACAGAGAGCAGCCACTGGGTGACCAGGAGCGAATCTATAAAGCCTATCACAGTTCGGATCGGAGTCTGCAACTCGACTCCGTGAAGCTGGAATCGCTAGTAATCGGATATCAGCCATGATCCGGTGAATACGTTCCCGGGCCTTGTACACACCGCCCGTCAAGCCATGGAAGCTGGGAGTACCTGAAGTCCGTCACCGTAAGGAGCGGCCTAGGGTAAAACTGGTAACTGGGGCTAAGTCGTAACAAGGTAGCCGTACCGGAAGGTGCGGCTGGAACACCTCCTTTCTAGAGAAAGACGATATAATAAGGAAGTATTTTCTGGTTGTTTTTAGTTTTTAAGCTGTTGATTAATAAATTTTTTTAGTATTGAGTACGGAGTATTAAGTATTAGGTATAGGTTTTTAGATTATTTCTAAGTTCTCATTACAAATTACTCACTACTATAAAGAAGTCTCATAGCTCAGCTGGTTAGAGCGCTACACTGATAATGTAGAGGTCGGCAGTTCGAGTCTGCCTGAGACTACAAGTAAGTTCATTAAGACATATTGAAAGGAAATTCTAGAAGATAGAGTTTAATACACATTAAGATGTAAGGCTAAATTCTAATTTAGGATTTGTTTTGACATATAATGGGGGATTAGCTCAGCTGGCTAGAGCGCCTGCCTTGCACGCAGGAGGTCATCGGTTCGACTCCGATATTCTCCACAATTCTTTAGATATAAGGATTGATAGTTTTTAAAACACAGGATTCATGATATGAAAAAAAGTTTTAAGATCATTGATTTTATATTGTTATTAAAGGAAAACGTTCATTGACATATTGATTAAAAAATACGAGCACATAAATTTATTTATGTGATAAAAAAAGAGGTTTATAATTATTTAGTTACTTTATAATTATAGACAAAAACTAAAAGAGCAAGTTAAAGCAAGACGCATAAGCTAATTAAGGGCGTATGGGGAATGCCTAGGCTCTCAGAGGCGATGAAGGACGTGATAAGCTGCGAAAAGCTACGGGGACAGGCACATACTGATTGATCCGTAGATATCCGAATGGGGCAACCCAGCATATTGAAGATATGTTATCCTTTCGAGGAGGCGAACCCGGAGAACTGAAACATCTAAGTACCCGGAGGAGAAGAAAACAAAAGTGATTCCGTTAGTAGTGGCGAGCGAACGCGGATTAGCCCAAACCATTGTTGTTACGGCAATAATGGGGTTGTAGGACTACGATATGATTTGTGTAATGAATTAGAATTAGTTGGAAAGCTAAGCCAAAGACAGTGATAGCCTGGTATAAGTAAAGATCATAAATTTAGTAGTATCCTGAGTAGTGCGGGACACGTGTAATCCTGTATGAATCTGGCGGGACCATCCGTTAAGGCTAAATACTCCTGAGAGACCGATAGTGAACCAGTACCGTGAGGGAAAGGTGAAAAGAACCCTGAATAAGGGAGTGAAAAAGATCCTGAAACCATACGCTTACAAGCGGTCGGAGCCTTTATAGGTGACGGCGTGCCTTTTGCATAATGAGCCTACGAGTTACTTTTACTAGCAAGGTTAAGCACTTCAGGTGCGGATCCGTAGCGAAAGCGAGTCTGAATAGGGCGCATAAGTTAGTAGTAGTAGACGCGAAACCGTGTGATCTACCCTTGGGCAGGTTGAAGCTTTGTTAACCCAAAGTGGAGGACCGAACCCGTTGACGTTGAAAAGTCTTGGGATGACCTGAGGGTAGGGGTGAAAGGCCAATCAAACTCGGAAATAGCTCGTACTCCCCGAAATGCATTTAGGTGCAGCGTATACATAGTTTTATAGAGGTAGAGCTACTGATTGGATGCGGGGGCTTCACCGCCTACCAATTCCTGACAAACTCCGAATGCTATAAAATGTTTGTATGCAGTGAGGGCATGGGTGCTAAGGTCCATGTCCGAGAGGGAAAGAACCCAGACCATCAGCTAAGGTCCCTAAATATATGTTAAGTTGAAAAAACGAGGTTGAACTGCTTAGACAGCTAGGATGTTGGCTTGGAAGCAGCCATTCATTTAAAGAGTGCGTAACAGCTCACTAGTCGAGCGGTTCGGCATGGATAATAATCGGGCATAAACATATTACCGAAGCTATGGACAGATTTATCTGTGGTAGGGGAGCATTGTAGTGGCGTTGAAGGTGAGAGGCGATTCTTGCTGGAGCAGCTACA
>NZ_JACC01000016.1 GCF_000520955.1 Aquimarina pacifica
CTTTATGGCGGGGGGCAGAATTGCTTTGATAGCTTCTTTTTAGTGATTCTCTTTTATGAACTGTATTTTTTTAATCAATATGTTAACTTATTATTGTAAGTATTGAGTATAATCAAGCTATATAGATGTTATCTTATAGGCATACTTCTTACTACAAACAGCTTAAGGTGGTTATAGCATCGGGGC
>NZ_JACC01000017.1 GCF_000520955.1 Aquimarina pacifica
TACCCTCTTTTAAGTATTGTATTTTTAAATCAATATGTTAACTTATTATGTTAGTAGTAAGTATATAGTACAAAGTATAGAGATTTTATCTCCTTACTAACTACTCAATACTTAGGTACTAATAACAGCTTAAGGTGGTTATAGCATCGGGGCTCACCTCTTACCATTCCGAACAGAGAAGTTAAGCCCGTTAGCGCCAATGGTACTACAATCCGTGGGAGAGTAGGTCGCCGCCTTCCTTGAAAACCCTTCATAATACTATGAAGGGTTTTTTTTAT
>NZ_JACC01000018.1 GCF_000520955.1 Aquimarina pacifica
ACCCTTCAACTTAAACGTTGAAGGGTTTTTTTATATCCAATGTCTTGTCCTGAAATAGCGTTACAAT
>NZ_JACC01000019.1 GCF_000520955.1 Aquimarina pacifica
TCTCTTTTTTAAGCTAATACCGAAAAATTAAATATATAATAACGAAATATAGAGGTGCTATCCCTCACCACTTACTCATATCTTTAAGAACTTTATCTCACAGTATGAATTATTTGTTGGTTTCTTATTTTCTTTAAAATAAATAGTTCTTTAACAGAATTTGGTTTTTTTTGAAAATTGCCAAGTAATATATATGATATTCCGTCGCTAGACGTTAACTTTATATTATTAACCAATTAATCACACAAAACAATGTCAAAAAAAGGAGTACTTGTAACGAGTATTGCGTTACTATTTAGTTTTATAATTTATTCGCAAAATAAAGCATATAAATCAGGAGAAATTTATACTCAAAATATCTATCAATATGGTAAAATGGAAGTTAGGATGCTTGCTGCGACTGGTAGCGGCGTAATCTCTAACTTTTTTACCTTTAAAGAAGGTTCTGAATTATCGACAACTTTTTGGGAAGAAATTGATATAGAGGTTTTTGGAAAAGATGGGGCGAATTCTTGGCAATCAAACTTAATTACAGGGCAAGGGAATTCTAATCTAACTAGGACAGAAGGAGTTCATCAGGAAAATGGACTTGGAGAGGAATATCATACCTATACTATAGAGTGGAAACCAGGTTCGGTTGTATGGTACGTAGATGGTGAGAAAATAAGAGAAGTTATTGGAGGTCAAGCAGAGCTTATGGATGATTTAACATCTCTTAGGTTTAATCTTTGGAACCCAAATATCCCGGGATGGGTTGGATCTTTTAATGAAAACATACTACCAGTACATATGTATGTCAATTGGATAAAGTTTTATGAATGGAATGGTAATTCATTTGATTCTTCTCCAAGCTTAGAGGATAACTTTGATAGTTTTGATAGTGATACATGGACCAAAGCAAATCATACTTTTGCAGAAAATATGGCCGACTTTATTCCAGAAAATGTTACAGCTCAAGATGGTTACTTAGTATTATCATTAACTAAGGATGGAGAAACGGGATATAACGGAAATCCACCAGTAGATGAAATAACTGATGTACATGACCCTATTGCACTAATTGAGGCATATCCAAGTTCTGGACAAGCACCACTTTCTGTTTCTTTTGATGCGTCTGATTCTTCTGACCCAGAAGGTGAACCTCTAACTTTTTCTTGGGATTTTGGAGATAATAGTTCCGGTACTGGGGCAACACCCACGCATGTTTATACTAGTAATGGTTTGTATACGGCTGTAGTTACCGTTACAAACACAAGTGGCGGAAGTGCTACTGCAGCAATAGATATAAATGTAAGTAATGCACCTATACACGATCCTGTTGCAATAGCCGAAGCATCTCTAAGTTCTGGACAAGCACCACTTTCTGTTTCTTTTGATGCATCTGATTCTTCTGATCCAGAAGGTGAAGCTTTAACTTTTTCTTGGGATTTTGGAGATAATAGTTCCGGTTCTGGAGTAGCTCCCACTCATGTTTATACTAGTGGAGGAATATATACAGCAGTTGTTACCGTTTCAAATACAAGCGGAGGAAGCGCTACTGCAGCAATAGAAATAAATGTAAGTAATGCGCCTATACATGATCCGGTTGCAATAGTAGAAGCATCTCTAAGCTCTGGGCAAGCACCGCTTTCTGTTTCTTTTGATGCGTCTGATTCTTCTGACCCAGAAGGGGAAGCCTTAGCTTTTTCTTGGGATTTTGGAGACAATAGTTATGGTTCTGGGACAACTCCAACTCATGTCTATACTAGTGGTGGTGTATATACAGTAGTTGTTACTGTTTCAAACACAAGTGGAGGCAGTGCAACTGCATCTGTAGTAATAGATGTTGAGAATGGTGATAACAACACAGATTGCTTATTTGATACACCAATATCAACTCCATTAGCAACTATCCATGGTTCTTATACAAATATTTATGTATTAGGATCAGGAGGCCCAGATTTGTCAAATGTGACGAATTTTGTAGTCAATTGGGATTTATATAATAATGGGTTATGGCAATTATCCTTTAATACTAATAATGGAATTCCTAATTGGTGGATGGATCTAAGATATTCATCTAGTCATACATTTGGGAGTACAGAGCCTTCTCTAACCTTTTCGGGGACAGGGATAACTGGGTTTGACGGAGCATATGATGTGAATATTGTAGGAGAAGATTTTGTAATGGTCTCTAAAACTGGAGATTTTTCAATTTATTTTTCTAAATCTTCTTCAGTACCAGAGTGCAGTAAATCTGCAGCTTTTAGTGTTTTTGAAGACGTTTTAAAGATTTCTCCAAATCCAAGTAGTACCCATTTTAAATTATCATTACCAGTAACATTATCAAAAAGTAATGTTACCGTGAAAATTTTTGATATTTCGGGAAAAAGAATTCAAAGTCTTGATCATGAATTCGGAAACAATGAATTGGTTTTTGGAAAAGAATTAAAAACAGGAGTATATGTTGGGCAAGTGTATGAAGATGGTTCACCAATTAAAAACTTTACCGTGATTAAAGAATAATTTTTAGAATAAAATAGATCTTAAAAGACATTGATTGAAAGAATTTTGATCAATGTCTTTTTTTATATCAAAAAGGTTGATTTTTTACTTAAAAAGAGATTCTTTAAGTAGTACTTTGGTCCCTACAGTACAAATAGAGGTTAGTTAAATTTCTTTTTTAATATGTTGTAGAATTGAGGCCAAATTAATTTTGTAATCAAACCATACGGTTTCTGTATCTTTTCGAAACCATGTAAGTTGTCTTTTGGCAAATCTTCTGGTATTTTTTTTGATTTCGGATATTGCCGTTTCTAAATCCCATTCACCATCCATATATTTGAAAATTTCCTTGTACCCAACAGTGTTTAATGCATTTAAGGATTTATAAGGATATAAGTTTTTTACTTCATCAATTAATCCTTCTTTAACCATGATCTCAACACGTTGATTAATTCTATCATAGATAATGGATCTTTCTGCTGTAATTCCAATTTTAATAGTTTTAAAGGTTCTTTGTTCTTTAGGTTTATTAAGAAAAGAAGAATAAGGCGCGCCACTTGCAATACAAACCTCTAGAGCTCTCATTACCCTATGTGTATTTTTTAAATCTATTTTTTGATAGTATATGGGGTCTAATTTTTTTAATTGTTCTTGTAAAGAGCTTATTCCTTTATTATTATATTCTTCTTGTAATTTCTCTCTAATTTTGGGATTAACTTCTGGAAAAGAATCCAAACCTTTAGTAACAGCATCAACATATAAACCAGAACCGCCAACAAGAATTACATAATCCTTGGTTTTGAATAATTCATTAATAGTCGAGATAGCTTCTTTTTCAAAATCACCAACAGTATATTCTTCTTCAATACTTTTATGCTGAATAAATAGGTGTTTGGCCTGTTCTAATTCATGGGGGTCTGGGGCTGCTGTACCAATACTCATTTCTTTGTAAAATTGTCTGCTATCAGCAGAAACAATCGTACAATTAAAATGGTTGGCTAACTGGATACTTAGACTTGTTTTTCCTATAGCTGTAGGTCCTATTACTACGATTAGATATTTATTCATTATGTAAGTCTTCTCCACACCTAAAGCAAAACTTCGCTCCATCGACGTGATTGTCGGTATTACAATTGCTACAGTGCTGGGTGTTAAGCGGAAGTTTTTCTTTGCTCTGTTGCGCAAATTCTGCACTGACGATACCTGTAGGAACCGCTATAATTCCGTATCCTAAAACCATAATTATTGAGGCTATGAACTGACCAAGCGGTGTTTCGGGTGATATATCACCATACCCTACAGTGGTTAGTGTTACAATGCACCAGTATACACTTTTGGGAATACTATTGAAACCATGTTCTGAACCTTCTATAAGATACATTACAGTTCCTAATACAATAGAAACTATTATTACTGCTAATAAAAAAACAGAAATTTTGACTCTACTAGCTTTTAGAGCTTTAACTAGATTATTTGATTCACCTATAAATCGAGCTAGTTTTAGAATTCTAAATACTCTAAGTAGCCTTAATGCTCTCAATGCCACTAGAGCATGTGTTCCTACAAATAGTACAGAAAGATATTTAGGAATGGTAGAGAGTAAATCAATAATCCCGAAGAAACTAAATATATATTTTCGGGGTTTATTAATAGCAATTATCCTTAAAAAGTATTCGATAGTGAATACAATAGTAATAATCCACTCTAGTATATTGAATAAAGAGGCATATTTATCATTAATAAATGAAACACTTTCTAGCATTACTAAAATAATACTTGCCAGTATCATTATTAAAATGATTACATCAAATGATTTTCCTGCGGGCGTATCGGCCTCATATATGATTTCGTGTAATTTGTTTTTCCAGTTTCTATGTGAAGTTTTTCTGTTCAAGGCTTGATGTTTTAAATAAAAGTACTAAAAACTAACTTATTTTCTTTATTGTAATAAGTGAGTCATTTTCAACCTCTAATATTAGTTCAAAAAACTTTTTAAGAATGGGGTAGTATTCTGTAGGGTAATAAGCCGAATTAAATATCACTCTATGCATAATTGTTAATCTTTGGCCATTTTGCTGATAACTGGTATCTACCCTGCCTAATTTGTTAGGGATACTGTGCCCAGAATTTTTTGGAAGGTCAATAAAAGTATAATCTTCAGGTAATTCTAAAGAAATCATATAAGTATAAGAGTCTTTATATCCAAAATCTATTGGATAGGTTCTTTGGTCAAGTTTAAAAGGGTTTTCTTCAAAGAATTTTCTCGTAAATGGTTGAATATACACAATACCATCTAGTTCAGAAACATCTGTAGTAAAATCAAATTCTAGTCTTAGTGGTTTATCATTTTCTTCCAAATTTTCAATTTTCACCTTATTTATCAAGACTTGTGAGTTTTTATTTTTTATGTTATTTAAAAACTCTTCTTTGCCTAGCTGTTCAATTTTTTTTCTATTAAAATGAGCATGATATTCTGAAAAAACATGTGAAGCTTTACCTTCTAATTTTAACTCAGGGTTAAATGAAAGCTCTTCTTTAAAAAAATGAGAAGAGTGTTTTTTTGGGTGTATGTCTATCCATGAACTCCCATTGTTAAAATCGAGTAGCCGGCCATATTGATTAAGGCATCTAAAAGGAACTTGTCCAAAAGCTAATGTGCTTTCTGTGGCATCAAGCAAATATGAATTCTTTTCTAAAGAGAGTTGTACTATAAGATAATTAAAATCTGAAATTACTGGATATAATTTCGTAGCATACCCATTTGATCTAGTAGATAATAATACTGAATGAACATTAAATCCTTGTTGTTTCAATACGTTATGAAGTAGTATGTTTAAACTCCCTGTATCCCCAGTTTTTTCTTTAAGGATGTCATTAATGCTAGTGTCTTTAAAAATTTTATTTTTGTTATTCCATTTATAATGTTTCGTGATGTAGTAGTATATTGCTTTTGCCTTTGTAATATCATTAGACATTGATTGTATGGTAAGAGGAAGCACATTTTTTACAGCCGTTATTTTTTTTAATTGTCCTCCGATATTGGGATCTTGTTTTAGATCTTTATCTACGAAATGCCAGGATTTAGTGTGTTTTGTGATAGAGCCATCAAAATATCTAATTTCTGCTAATTCATATTCAATTCTAGAAAAGTAATTCTGTTTTGCGGTCATATGCTTCTCTTCCTTAAAAGCAGGAATATTTTTCATAGCGTATATATTGTGTGAGCATTCTGATTTTCCGCCAACTCCACCGGCAATAGTTAGGCAATCTTTAATAATTTCTGAAGTATTAAGATCTAATTTTAGTGGTCCGTTTAATTTCGAATGATAGATGTAGTTTCCTGGTATATCAGCTATATATTCACTATACATTTTTGGGATATCATCCTGAAAATCCCACCCATTGAATTTGAATATGAAAGGGGATTCTATTTGATATTTGTATGTTATAACTGAACCTGATTTTAGATTAGGAAATGTAAATTTTATAAGAGTATAGTTTTCACTATACTCTTCTTTATAGATATTCTCTTTATTAATTTTGGTACTTACGATACTGCCATTTTCGAGATTGTGTGTATAAGCAATCAGATTACTAAATTCTTCTTTTTTGTTTTTATTTTTATATAGTAAAATTTCTACTGTCGCTTTATTAAATCCTTTTTGGTTACATATTTTTATTTTGGCTTCGTAATCTGTTAAAATATTATATTTTTTACCGTTTTCTACTCTGCTATAGCCTTTTTCGTATATGAAGAAAGCATTTGCAATACTATCTTTTTCATATAAAGTGTTCTCTAGGTCAGAGATACTAACTACGGTATTAGTAGTATTATATAAAGTTTTTTGTGCGGTTGTGAGTAGGGGAGTAACAACTAATAAAATTAATAGAAGTAATCTTTTATTCATTATTTTGTAATTTGATCATCTTTATATTTTTATGAGTACGTGTATAGCTTTGAATAATATGTCTAGCGTCTCTATTATCACTCATAGGTGTAATTATTGTTCGTAAGATATCTATGTTTTGTATTTGGTGATTTAAATTAAAATACCCCATTCCCTTAAATTGTCCGTCTTCTATTAGAATAACACTTTTCTCATCAATACTTCTTCCTTTATCAACAAGAATCATGTTTTGATTTTGAAAATTGTTTTTGGTGATTAGTTGTTGGACACGGGAATTATATTCATACACAGTTTCATTTTGTATACAGGCTCCCAGGCATTGTTTGATTGAGTAATTAAAACAATTACTTTTACTGCTATCGAGTCCCATCAACTTTTGGCATAGTTGATATTCTTCGGTCCATCGATGCATAAAAGCTTTTGCTTGTTGTCTATTGGCAAATGTGGTTATGGTTTTTTTGCGATTATCGGCTTTGTCAACTTTTAAATTAATATATCCGTTTTCATCCGTAAACTGGTATAAAGCTTGGTTAAACCTCGTTTTACGTAATGCTCTATTATATTTAGGTTTATTACGTTTTATTTCTTCACTTTCTTTGAGGAGGGCCAAAAGCTCACTTCCAGTAATTTCATAGGTAACACTAACTATTTCTTCTTGAATTTTTTTTGATTTTCTATTGTCATTGGTAAAATGTTGATTCAATCGTTTTTTGATGTTTTTACTTTTACCTATATAAATAATTGTACCATCTTCTCTGTGCATGTAATAAATTCCTGTTGCTGATGGCGCTACCTCAATTAGATTAAGTAATTTATTGTCAATTTGACGTTTTGGTGTATTTCTAACCGTTTCTGTTATTATATTTTTGTCAATGTCTTTTGTTAGGAGTAATTGAAAAAGTTTTACCGTTGCCATTGCGTCACCATTGGCGCGATGCCTGTCAGAGAGGGGTATGCCCAGTCCACGTACTAATTTGCCTAGGCTATATGATTGTTGGTCAGGAATTAATTTTTTTGAAAGCTCGACAGTACAAAGAGATTGTCTTTCGAATTCAAACCCTAATCTTGAAAATTCTGTTCGTAATATTCTGTAATCAAAACTAGCATTATGAGCAACAATAATACAATCTGTGGTGATCTCAACAATTCTTTTGGCGACCTCATAAAATTTTGGAGCATTACGCAGCATATTACTATTGATTCCTGTAAGATTAACCACAAAAGGTTGTATAGGTTTTTCTGGATTAACAAGACTTATAAATTGATCAATAACTGTGTGTCCGTCAAACTTATATATCGCAATTTCTGTAATTCCTTCTTCATTATATTTTCCTCCAGTAGTTTCTATATCTATAATTGCGTACATATTAATTCGTGCTCAGTATTTTTAGGGAGGTTAGTTTTATTTTTTTGTTTTTATATTCAAATTAGAATTCTAATGGTAAGTTATGAATAATTTCTTACTCCAAAGATAGAACTTCCTATTCTAACCATAGTACTACCGCTATCAATCGCTATTTCATAATCCCCGCTCATTCCTATAGACAAGGTCGTAAGTTGGGGGTGTTTGGGTTTAAGCTCTTCGAAGAGCTTAGCTATTTTTGCAAATTCATTTTTTATTTGTTGTTTGTTATCAGTGAATGTAGCCATACCCATCAATCCTTGAATGTGTACATTCGTTAATTCCTTAACTTCTTCTGAAGTTAATATTGTCTTAGCTTCCTGTTCATTCAAACCAAATTTACTTTCTTCACTTGCAATTTTAATTTGCAATAGGCAGTTGATGGTTCTGTTGTGTTTTTTTGCCTGTTTGTTTATTTCTTTCAATAATTTAAGGCTATCGACGGCATGAACAAGAGAAACAAAGGAAGCCATGTATTTTACTTTATTCGTTTGTACATGTCCTATCATATGCCAAGAAATGTCTTTTGGCATTGCTTCCCATTTTTCTGCCATTTCTTGGATCTTATTTTCACCAAAAATGCGTTGCCCTGCATTATAGGCAATCATCAAGTCGCTAATGGGTTTTGTTTTTGATACAGCTACCAAGGTGACTTCCTGAGGAACTGATTGGGTTATTTTGAGAAGGTTTTCTTTTATAGAATTCATATATGAACAAAGATATTCAATACTTTTTCTTAATTAAAAAATTATATGGATTAAGCATCATTAAATAGGTCTTTTTTGTTTTTAATAAATTATCAGACAAAACATAATATGGTATAAAACAATTGCAGAGCCTATATGTTTTTTTCATTACTCTAGCGAAGTTAGGCTAAAATTAATAATATTTCTATGTTTATTATACTTCTCAGTTGCACAAAGAAATTTTGATATAATGATTGACTCATTTTAGCTTATCATAGGTGTTGTTTAATGGTTTTTTAAAATTCGTAAATGGTAATGCCACTTCTCAGTTTTGGTTCTATGTATGTGCTTTTTGGGGGCATCGTCAATCCTTGATCTGCTATTTTTTTAATTTGATCTACCGATGCAGGAAATAGTCCAAAACCAACTTCGAATTCTTTAGTATCTACCCTGTTTTTTATAGAAAGAGCATCACTTTTACCGTGAGAATATTCTATTCGGCTATCTGTTCGCAAATCTTCTATATTTAGAATAGGTTTTAGAACAGTTTTATAAAGAATTTGGGCATCTAACTCTTCTAATGCATCTGTAAATTGATATGCTGTTTTCCTTAGATATAGAGAATAAAATTCACCGGCCAAATACATACTAAAATGATGTGATTTTGATGGTTTATATATTTCGGTGCCTCTGTTTTCTATTCTGAACCATTGGTCTAAACGAATTAAGAATTCTTCTTTTGATAATCCATTCAAGTCCTTCACTAATCTATTAAATTCATAGATTTTTAAATTAGATTCAGGTATTAGATAAGACATAAAAAAGTTATAAGCTTCGTTTCCCTTATGTTTTGAATGTGTGTTTTTTAAGTCTTGAGTAAGCAAAGAAGAGGAAGCCGAGCGATGGTGGCCATCGGCAATGTATATTGTTTTTATGGTTTCGAAAGCTTCTTGTAACTGTAAAACTGATTTTTGTTCTTCTATTTTCCAGAGATAATGTGTATCCCTGTTTGTGGTTGTAAATTCGTATTCGGGTCTTTTTTCTATGTTTTTAGAAATAATCTCTGAGATCACTTCATTGTCGGGATATGTTAAGAGAACAGGTTCAGCATTAAATTTTACTGTTTTAAGGTACTCTTTAAAAGTGTTTTCGCGATATCGAAGGGTGTCTTCGTGTTTTTTTATAGTGTTGTTTTTATAATCTTCGGTGCTTGCGGCTGCTATAATTCCGCAAAATGATTCTTGTTCACGATTTATGATTTTATAAATATAGTAGCAAGGGTTTTCATCTTGTTTTAAAACCAAATCTTCCTTAAACTCAAGATATCTATTTCGCACCATAGCATAGCGGTCTTCTCCCGATATTTCTTTTTGGTATTTATACCCTGGGTTTACGATATGTAAAAAAGAAAAAGGATTATATTCCATTCTCGAATTCCGTTCATCATCGGTATAGCTTTGATATGATCTTGAAGCTACCAAATGCACTTTATCTCTTACAGGTCTAACAGCTCTGAAGGGAATAATTTTTGTCATAGATCAATTTTTGTTTATAAATTCAGTAGGATCTATATATCCTTTACTATCAATAGAATATCCGTTTCCAATTTCCATAAAGATATTGTCTCTAACTTCGAAATGCAAATGCGCCCAGTAGATACCTCCTACGTTTCCTATAGTTCCTATTTGTACTCCTTTTTTTACAAAATCTCCCTTTTCTATTAGTAGTGAATCACAATGTGCATAAATAGATTCGTAATATTTGTCCTTAAACCTATGTATTATTCTAATGACATTACCCCATCCTCCTCCAATAGTATCTGAAAAGGAAACATACCCATTAGCAATAGCGTAAATGGGATCTCCTAAATCTGTGTTACCTCCTCCTACACCATTCCAGTCATCCCCTAAATGATTGTTTTCTAAAAATTTTTGCGCATTATAATATCCTTTTCCATCAGGTTTCCCTATTGGGTAGTCGAAGTCAAAAGAAATATATTGAGGATTTTCTTTAAAAAGTAGATCATATTCTTGATACGGATCCTGAACAGAAGCTGTCTGTTTTGTACTCGCAGTTTCTGTTATATTTGCTAATGGAGTTGCTTGTTCATTCTTGCATGAGAATGAAAACAAAAGTATGATGATACAAAAGAAATTATTCATAGATGGTCAAAGCGCATCATTGGTCATTTTTGGCTAAATTGATTTGCTACTTTTTCTGCTTTTTTGTTTTCTGAATAATTATAAAACCCTTCTCCACTTTTTACACCTAGTTTACCAGCCCTTACCATATTGACCAATAAGGGGCAGGGTGCATATTTAGGGTTTTTAAAACCATCGTACATCACATTAAGAATAGAAAGGCAAACATCTAATCCTATAAAATCTGCTAATTGTAATGGCCCCATAGGATGTGCCATGCCTAATTTCATTACCGTATCAATTTCGGATACCCCTGCGACACCATTATACAGTGTTTCTATAGATTCATTAATCATGGGCATCAAGATTCTATTGGCAACAAATCCAGGGTAGTCATTTACCTCTACAGGAATTTTACCTAATTTCTTAGATAACTCCATAATTGTAGTTGTTACTTCATCAGAGGTATTATATCCTCGAATAATTTCTACTAATTTCATTATGGGTACTGGATTCATAAAATGCATCCCAATGACCATTTCGGGGCGATCTGTAACCGCTCCTATTTGAGTAATAGAGATAGACGATGTATTCGAAGCTAAAATAGTATCATTAGGACAGGCATCATTTAGTGTTTTAAATATAGAAAGTTTTAGATCTATATTTTCGGTTGCAGCCTCTACAACAAGCCCAGCATATTCTACACCTTCTTTAATACTTGTATAGGTTGATATATTATTTAGTGTATTTATTTTATCCGTCTCAGAAATCTTCTCTTTTACGATCATTCTGTCAAGGTTCTTAGTAATGGTTGCTATACCATTTGTAAGGGCTTGTTTAGAAATATCTATAAGTTGAACCTTAAACCCATTTTGTGCAAATGTATGGGCAATACCGTTCCCCATAGTTCCTGCTCCAATTACTGCAATGTTTTTCATAAGAATTTAATGTTTTGAATGATAAATAAATGAATAAAAGACTATTGCTTTAAGAAAAAGGTTATTCGTTAAAACAGTCAATAATTTGCAAAGCTACTTCTAGTGCTTTTTTTCCTTGTTCTAGTGAAACAATAGGCTTACTATTATTTTTAATGGCATTTGCAAATGTATCTAATTCATCAAGTATTGCGTTATTAGAAGGTACATTGGGGTTATCAAAGTAGATTTGTTTTTTCTTACCCTCTGCATTTTGCAATATCATAGCAAAATCATCAGGTTTTTCTGGGGCATCTTTCATTTTAACTACTTCACATTTTTTTTCAAAAAAGTCTACAGAAATGTAAGCATCTCTTTGAAAAAATCTGGACTTGCGCATATTTTTTAATGAAATTCTACTTGCAGTTAGGTTTGCTACACAACCATTTTCGAATTCGATTCTTGCATTTGCAATATCTGGTGTTTCACTAATAACAGAAACACCACTTGCACTAATATGCTTTACAGGAGAATGCACTACACTTAATATGGCATCTATGTCATGAATCATAAGATCTAGAACAACAGGTACATCGGTGCCTCTAGGGTTAAATTCGGCCAATCTATGTGCCTCAATAAACATAGGATTGTCGATATTATCGGCAACTGCTTTATAAGCAGGATTGAATCGCTCAACATGACCAACTTGTCCTTTTACATTATATCGATTTGCTAATTCAATTAATTCTTGTGCTTCTGCTACTGTGTTGGTAATTGGTTTTTCTATGAAAACATGTTTACCAGCTATTATAGCTTGTTTAGCTACTTCAAAATGAGCAAAAGTAGGAGTTACAATATCTACTACATCAACAGCCTCTATTAATGATTCTACAGAGTCAAATAAGGTATATCCAAACTCTTTTGATATGGACTCAGCCTGACTTTTACTGGCGTCAAAGAAACCAACAAGGTTATAATTTTCTGATTGTTCTAGAAGACGCAAATGGATTTTACCAAGGTGTCCTGCACCAAGTACTCCAGCTTTGAGCATAATTTATGATTTTAGACAAAAATAGTATTATTTATAAATTAAGAATCTTAATTATATCAAAAAAGGATTTTTTTCCTATTTGACTTGATCAACCCTTTATATAGAGCATGAAATGTAATATTTCATAGCTTAATTGATATTACCACCAAAATAGTTGTTTAATCTTAAAAATGTTTATGTAATTTTATCCCACTAAATAACCCTTAGAATAGTGAAAGATACCATTAGACATGCCGGAAAGAGAAAACACCTAGTTGATGTTTTAATTGAGAAAGGAATTAAAAATAAAGGAGTATTATTAGCTATAGAAAAGATACCCAGGCATTTGTTTATGGATTCTAGTTTTGAGGATCATGCTTATCAAGATAAGGCTTTTCCTATTGCTGCCGATCAAACAATTTCTCAACCGTATACCGTAGCTTTTCAAAGTGAATTACTGGATGTCAAAAGGGGAGATAAAGTTTTAGAGATTGGTACGGGATCAGGATATCAGACAGCTGTATTATGCGAGTTGGGAGCCAAAGTATATAGTATCGAAAGACAAAAAGAGCTTTTTAAAAGGACAAAACTTTTTTTATCTAAATTGGGCTATAGACCAAAACATTTATCCTTTGGTGATGGTTATAAGGGGTTAACAGAGCATGCTCCGTATAACTCTATTATTGTTACGGCAGGTGCCCCATATGTGCCTAAACCCTTATTGAGTCAATTGCAGATTAATGGTAGGTTGGTAATTCCTGTTGGAGAAGATGTTCAAATTATGACACTTTTTATTCGCAAAAGCGAAACACAGTTCGAAAAACATGAATTCGGAGAGTTCAGGTTTGTACCTTTACTCGAGAATAAGAATTAAGCTATAAAGTAAGAAAGCTTTATTTGTAATTTTTTTTAATTCGATCAAGAGTTCGTTTATTATCCCGATCTTTTATTGTCTCACGTTTATCATACATTTTTTTACCTTTTGCTAGTACAATATTAAGTTTTGCAAGGCCATTCTCATTTATAAATAAACGGGTTGGAATAATTGTCAGACCTGAGTTTTTTACTTCCTTTTCTAATTTTTTTAATTCTTTCTTGTTAAGAAGTAGCTTGCGTTCACTTTTGGGACTATGATTAAAATAGGTAGCATGAGAATATTCTTCTATATGCATGTTGATGACAAATAATTCATTGTTGCTAAACTCACAAAAGCTTTCTGCTATATTAGCTTTCCCTTCTC
Source organism: Aquimarina pacifica (assembly GCF_000520955.1). Lineage (GTDB taxonomy): Bacteria > Bacteroidota > Bacteroidia > Flavobacteriales > Flavobacteriaceae > Aquimarina > Aquimarina pacifica. The sequence goes on from NZ_JACC01000019.1 coordinate 13,806, forward strand.
TAATTGCCTTTATCTCGGTTCCGACTAATTTTATTCCAGCGGTATATTTATCTAGGAATTCATATTCGAACTTTGCTTTGCGATTTTGTATGTTGATTTTATTTTGATTCATCCTTATGTACTAGAAATACTTTTGTAAAAGATCACAAAAATACAAAGCTTTCTCGAAAGAAAGCTTGAAAAGACTCTGTATTGCAACGAATACTTATAATTCTAACAATTGTATAGTAGAAATTTTGTTACTCTCACTAAGTTGTAGTTCAATTATCAGAGTTGTTTTTTCAAACTCGGCATTGTATGTATTCACTCCCTCGGCTGTTTCAACAAAACTAATAGTCTTTAAGATACCAAATTGCTCAAAACAACCATTTACAAATCTTGATACTCCTTCTTTGGTCATTGCTTCTTGCATTTCTGTCGTATATAAATCAAAAACAGCATCTACATTTTGAACATTAAAATTTTCTTGAAATGATTTTATAGCATTTTGATATGCAGCGGTATCCTGAGCAAATGAAGATTGTGATATAATAAAAAATACAAATAATGCTATGTATCTCATACTCTTGTAATTTGGGGGTTATTATGTATGCAAAATAATTATCTTTTTTTGAATTTTGAGGAAAAAACAAAAAAAATATTACCAAAAACGTGTCGTTTGATTAAAAAAAACATGGCGATCATGTTTTATAAACTCGTATTTATATTAATACTTATCGTATTTTTATATAAGTTTGATTTAGTCTGTTACTACCTTGTTATGAAACTACTTTCTTATTTGTTTTTAGGCCTCTTGTTTAATACGTGTATCGTGTCGTCTCAATTTTCGGCTAATGAAATTGTAACAAAGACTATTCGTAATGCGGGAGGAGAACTATATACTACTGCCGTGGTATACTTTTCTTTCCGGAACACCCAATATCGAAGTAAAAGACAAAGTGGTTTATATAGATTAGAACGATTTAAAACCAGTCCTGAAGGAGTTATTCATGACGTGGTTAGTAATTCGGGATTGGTGCGTACTATTGATAATTGTATTATACCTGTTGCAGATACCTTGATAACAAAAATAAGTGATGGTGTAAATTCAGTACATTATTTTGCAAATTTGCCATATGGCTTAGATGCCCCTGCAGTTCGAAAAGAATTAGTAGGAGAGTCTATATTAAAAGGAGAAAAGTATTTAAAAATAAGAGTCACTTTTACTAAAGAAGGAGGAGGTACGGATTTTGAAGATGAATTTTTGTATTGGATCCACAAGGAAGATTTTACGATAGATTACTTAGCTTATAAGTATTCTGTAAATGGTGGAGGAATTCGATTTAGAGAGGCCTACAATGTTAGATATGTTAACGGAATTCGGTTTGTTGATTATAGGAACTATAAGGCTGATGTTTTAACAACACCTTTGTCTTCGCTTGATACATTATTTGAGAATAAAAAATTAAAGCTACTCTCTAAAATAGAATTAAAGGATCTTTATGTGCATATTTTATAAGGGAAAACCTTTTGTAAAATTATACAGTATACAGCATTAAAAAACAGCTCAGAGTTAGAGTGTTAAGTATATTATTCTAGCATTCCCATTTGCCAAACAACTATAATCATGCAAAGTATGGCAATAATAAAAAAACCTAAATAAATGTAAGAGCTCCTCTTTTTGTTTGAAGAGCCTAAACCACCAGAAGATCTCATACAATCAGGTTAATAAAGTTACGTGTTATTATATGACTTTATTGCGAACGAAATGTTACACTTTTTGAGGTTTTAATTGCAAAATTCTTTCCTCAAACCCAGATACAGGTATCGGTAGAACGATATTTTCAAAAAGTTGCATGAGTTGTGCGTTATGATTACATCTACTTTGTTTACGTAAATTAAAATGTACAAAAGTGCTCCACATTACTGCCTTGAGTTCAGTTTTAGAGGCATTCCACATTCTAATTTCTACATGCAATTGATTTTCGGTAAACTTTATGAGTTGAGAGTCGATCACTACATTTTCCATCAGAAGTGCAGGGCGTAAATAGGCAATTTGATTTGAACCTACCACCCAACTGATACCTTCCAGTTTTGCCATTGCATAAATATTAAGATTATAGTGTTCTTCTATTTGATCTTCGCGAGCATTAATCATATAGTTAAGATAAGCAGCATTATTAAGATGATTAAAAGGGTCACAATCTTGAAATCTTATTTTTGTTTTACTTTCTATTACTTTTAATAGTTTCATTTTCTAGTATTTTATGTCAATATACCAATTGGTATATTTTGGGTTAAAAAAATTAATATTTTAGTTCGTTATTAATCATAGTCTCAATCTGATCCATAGTAGTCATTAGATAACTTGTATCCTCCATAGTGTGTGTCATAAAAATAGCCCCCATAATCATTGCATATAGTTTTTTTGCGTAAATGACAGGATCAATTTTTGGGTCTATTTCATTTAGTTTTTGTCCGTTTACAATAATTTTGGATAAGTTACTTTTTATTTTCTTAATTGTGTATTTAACATGCTCAAATAAGATTGGGTTTTGATGTTTAGCATCGACTCCCATATTGAGAATAGGGCACCCACCTAGATCTTGACTATAATCATAATAGTTGCGATAAAAGTCTGTAATGAGAAGTAGCTTTTTAATAGGAGAATCGCTCTTGGACTGGTGATTGGTAATTCTTCGGAGCATATTTTTTACAGTGGTATTAAACGTTGCAATGGCAAGCTCTTCCTTGTTTCTGAAATTTCCATAAATGGCACCTTTGGTAAGTCCGGTAGCCTTAGTAATATCACTTAAACTAGTTGCAGCGAATCCATTTTTATTAAAAATGGGTGCTACAACTGAGATAATAAACTCTGTAGTCTGTTCTGCTTTTGTATGCATAATAAAACAAAAAATAGGCATGGTTAAACTCCAACTAAGGAATTGTTTTATGGTAAATATATTAAAAATATACCAAACGGTATTTTTTTAATAGAGTTTTATGTATTTAAAAAGTATGATTCATTTTGTTTATTGAGAAGTGCTTTTGCTGATCACTAAGAAACCACTATTAGATTAAACATGCATAATGCCTAGTGTATTTTATTTCTAAAAACCACTGATTGTACTGTATATAATATCTTGAGGTTCTTTTTTGGTAATACTTTTTGGTAGGCTTGTAGGACCTTTTATTTTGGTTTTTTGAAAGTACAATAGTGCATTAAATTTTTTAAGTATCCTATCTAGCTGTCCACTTTTTATTCTTTGGCTTTTTATAGAGCGTGAATTAGTTTTTTCGGGGGCATCACTTCTATTTTCAAAACAATCAAATACATAGTTAATAACAGTGTCATCTTTAAGATAAAGGTACTCATCATACGTTACGGTTACATTTATAAGCTCCCCAATATTTATCAGTGTGTTTTTTTTGTAATCCTGAAACCTTATTTTGTGGGATGCATGAAGTAGAAACAGTTTATTATTCCATACATAGAATTCATCTCGATACTTTATATGATCAAGGATATATGTGTGCACAATGTGCTTTAATTCGCTACTATTATAATAAAAGGTGAGATCTCCTTTTTCTATAGGATCTTGGCAAGGGTAGTCTGTATGGTATTGTCGTAGTGTATTTGTATCTATCAATTCACGTATTAAGTGATACTTATTAGTCATATCAGATAGGGTCTCTTTTCTGTTCTGACCCAGAGAGACAAATGAGATAAAAAGCAATACAGGTATGGCGATCGATTTCATTCAGTATACAATATACTCAAAAACTTCCTTTTAAACCTCATGTTAAGTAAGGTAATTATTCTTTTTTTTACGGTAAAACCATAATTACTTGTAATTACGATTACGTTTATTAGTTTTTCTGAGGATAATGGGGGTAGAAAATTATATTTTGAAACCTAATTTTATATGCTAAATATATTCCCTACCACTATATTAATCATTTTTAGAAGAAAATATATTAAAAACTAGTTTAAATATATTTTCTTTTTCTTTTCTGTACCTACTTGAATATTTTTTGTAGGATTTTACCTTCTTTGTGTTGTAGTCGAAACCTTTGTTTTGGGGTGTTAAAAAAAGACTAATGAAATCAAAACAATTAAGGTTAAGTGTTAATAAATATCAAATTAGACCCCGTACTTTAACTTTTAATGTGTAAAATATGAATGATTTTGCTTTTAGATATATATGTTATTAAGCATTTAGTAAGCACAATTTAACTTTTTTTTTGGTAGGATAACGAATAGTGTAGTGCTTCAAAAATATCATTCATTAATGATCGTTATACGTAAATGATTAAAGGTTTTTTATTTTCTAATTCACTGCTTATTAAGAAGGTATAAAGATCTTTGAGATTTTACTTTTAAAACCAATAAACCTAATTACTGTGAACACAACACTATGTTTGTGGGTATCATTATTCCTATGTTTGATATCCACTAGCGCTCTGTGCCAAGGTACCCTTTTATTAGAGGTAGATGGCGGAGGCGGTACAACCATTTGTAGAGGAAAAACAATTCAGATTAATGCAATTGCTAGCCCTACTGACCAATACACGAGATACAATTGGCGAAATGCAACAACTGGGCAATTTATAAAAGATGTAGGAGGGGATCCGGGTGCCTACCATATTTTTGATCAGGAGTTTATCATTGATCAAACCAGTACAATAGAGGTAAGAGTCACTGGAAATGGTATAAGTATTACCAGGACCATACAGATTATTATAGAAAACCCTCCTAATCCAGGAACTCAAGGAGAATTATCCCTTTGTAATCTTACAGGAACTGTAGATTTACACGATAGGTTGCAAAACAATCCAGATTTAGGTGGTACTTGGGATCCCCCTCTGTCAAATGGTGATAGAGGTACATTCACAATCGGTACTGATAGTCCTGGGGAGTATAGGTATATTGTTAGTTCTACGGCCAACTGCGCGGGGAGCGAATCTTTGGTGATAGTAAAAGAATGCCTAGATGATGATTATGATGATGATGGTGTTCCAAACGATAGGGATCTCGATGATGACAATGATGGGATTTTGGATAGTGTAGAAATAGGAGGTTGTAGTTCTGCGGACTTAACCGAAGCAAGACCAGCTGTTGATATAGATTTTGGCACTGGTTCGGGGTACACAACTGACTCTAATGTTTTAGGACATACGCATACCACTTCAGAAGTGTTAGATGGTTTTTATAATGTGGGTACTTCTCTCGAGTTGTATAACAATCCAAACGCGGGTTATCAGGTCTATTTTAATGCTACAAACCAGAACCCTACGCCACATGTAGACGGAAGTGGAGATATTGACGGAAAATTCTTATGTATTAACGTTAAAAATGGTTTTGAAGATGAGATCCTTTATAAAGTAGAAAATATCCCAATGATTACTGGCGAAAATTATAACTTTAGAATTGATTTAGTCGGTTTATGTGTTACATGTAGTAACATTCCGATGCTCGAAATTGAAGTTATTGATCAAAATGCACCAGCCGGGTCACCACCTTTTATTTTTGAAACTTCTACGGGATTAGGAGTAACAAATGATGATGTATGGCGTACACTATTACTCAATTTTACAGCCACGACTACCACTTTTTTAACTTTGAATATTCGTAATCAGTCACCTGGTGGTGATGGTAATGATATTGGGATTGATAATATTCGTTTTGCTTCTTTAAAATGTGATTTCGATAGAGACGAAATTCCAAATGACTCAGATCTGGATAGTGATAATGATGGAATATATGATATCGTTGAGGCAGGTTTTGGTAATCTTGATGCGAATGGAGATGGAATTGTTGATGGCGGGGTAGATGGCAATGGAGTTCCTATTGCTGCCTCAGGAGGACTTACCCCAATAGAAACTACGGGAGGTGTGCCTGATTATTTGAACTTAGATAGTGATGCCGATGGTTGTAGTGATGCCAATGAGGCATATTCTGATATGAATGCTGATGGAGGAGATACGGGAGTTTATGGTATTGATCCAATTAACTTTGCAGATATTGTAGACGAAAAAGGTTTGGTGAAAGCAGCATTATATACGAAACCAGTTGATAGCGATACAGATGGTACTATGGATTATGCTCAGGCCAGTGGACCAGATGTTAATAACAACAGTATTCCTGATGCTTGTGAGAATTTACAGGATCATGATGAAGATGGAGTTTATGATTCGATTGACTTAGATGATGATAATGATGGTATACTTGATAGTGTAGAGTGTCCAGAGGGAGAATCTGGTGTAATTTCGGGTGGAGGTCTAGATACAAGTGGAGGCTATAACCAAACAGTTGAGGTAGGTAGTAATAAGGTTACTATTTATTCTGATCCTACATTCTATGCTTTTTATGTACCTACGAATGATCCCGAGGGGTTTGGTTTTCAGTCTATTTCCGCACGGGATTATTCAATTTTTTCAAGTTTAGATTTTGAAACCCCCATTCAGGATTTATCATTCGCTATTAGAGATATTGATGGATTCGAAAATATTAAAATTGAGGTATATGATAAAGATGATGCCCTGATGGCAAGTGATCCATCATGGTTTAGTTTGGGAGCAGATATTACATTTGATGCCGCAGCATCAGAATTTAGTTCATCAGGGAGCGACGATGGTTTATTAGATCATCCAGATATTAGGGTGTATGTTTTAATTCCAGAATTTGTTGGGAAAATTGTTATTTATTATAAAACCGCAGGAGGTGGTACTATTGGACATTCGGCTATTAGTTTCTACAAGAGAGATTCTGACCTTGACGGGATTTTAGATTGTTTTGATCTAGATAGTGACAATGATGGAATTTATGATGTAGTTGAGTCGGGAGGTGTACCTAGTACCGCATTAGGTCAAGAAGGGAGAGCACATGATAACGATAATAACTTTGATAATACAGGGAGTAACGGGATTCCGACAAGTGCAGGTTCAGGAAACACTCCTATTGACTCTAATAGTGATTCAAAATATGACTATATCACCTTAGATAGTGATAGTGATGGTTGTAGCGATGCTAATGAAGCGTATAATGACCCTAACGCTGATGGAGGAGATACGGGAGTTTATGGAGTAGATGTCGTTGACGCTTCTACGATTACAGATGATAATGGTGTGTTAATAGCAGCAGCATATACTGCACCTGTTGATTCTGATACAAATGGTACCGATGATTATCAACAGGTAGGTGGACCAGATAGTGATAATGATGGTATTCCTGATGCTTGTGATGAGATAGAGGATATTGAAGATAACGATGAAGATGGGTATCCTGATGATGTTGACTTAGATGATGATAATGATGGTATTTTAGACACAGATGAAGAAAATTGTGGAACTGTAGCTCCTTGTGATTTTGATTTTGATACAATTCGTAACGCATTTGATTTGGATAGTGATAATGATGGTATTTATGATTTGGTTGAGGTGAATCATGGCAGTTTAGATTCTGATAATGATGGAATGATTGATGGGAATGTAGATAGTAATGGAGTCCCTGTTGCGGCTTCGGGTGGTTTGACGGTCATAAATACGGATAGCGATGGTTTACCAGATTTTTTAGATATTGATGCAGATGCTGATGGTATTCAGGACAATATAGAGGGGCAATTAACAGTAGGCTATACTCTGCCAAGTGGCAATGATACCGATGCGAATGGAGTAGATGATGCATATCAGGGAGTGAATGCAATTGATCCCGTAGATACAGATGGAGATACAACAGCAGATTATATAGATACGAATGCAGATGATGATTGTCTCAATGATATTATAGAAGGATACGATTTGGATGAAAATGGTATAGAGGATACTATGCCAGCAAATTCTGATATAGATAATGACGGTCTCGATGATTCTTATGATAAAACAATACTAAGCACGACCACTATTTATACTAACGCTACAGATGGTGGTGAATTAGCGACAGATTTTCCAGATAATCATAACGCAGGTAATGATGTAGATTTTAGGGAAGAATATAAAGAAGCTTTTGAAGAGATTGAAACTGAGTTTTGTGATAATGATTCAGATACTACCAATTTATTTGATTTACTTGTTGACACCATAGAAACAAATGGTACCTGGAGCGGTCCCAGCACACTTACCGGTGGGAATTTAGGAACTTTTGATCCTAGTACAAATACCAGTGGGCTGTACATATATTCTCTTCCTGCTCTTGGGTCTTGTCCAGTAGCTAAAGCTGAAGTGACTGTAACAGTAATACTTAGTCCTATAGCTGGTGTCGATTCAGACATCGATTTATGTTCAGATAGTGCTTCTGTAAATTTATTTGATAGTTTAGGAACTACGGCTGCTAGTGGTGGAAGTTGGACTGATCCCATCGGAAATCCATTTGGTAGTACTGATCAAGGCGTTTTTGATCCATCTACAGATACTTTTGGAGTATATACCTATACCGTTGGTACCGCTACCTGTAATGCAAGTGCTACAGTCGAGGTAATAGAAGGCACAAGTGCGAATTCTGGATTAGATGCTAGTGTTACGTTTTGTTCTACTGATACTTCGGTAAACTTATTTGATAGCTTGGGTGGCACTCCAGATGCTGGCGGAAGTTGGACAGA